>NZ_JAOPHT010000009.1 GCF_025515305.1 Roseicyclus sediminis | reverse complement strand
CGGTTCCAGGTTTCCGAGAAGAACCCGCGGGCATCACCGAAACGGGCGGGCGTCAGGACAAGAAGGCCGGGTATCCCGGTCTGTTCTACATGCATGGGGAAAAGTCCCGTATTCTGCCGGTCTGAGCAAAACCATTAGAGAAAAGCCCCAGCATCACGGGTTGCGCTACACCCGTTCCAACCCATTCCAAGTACTCAGCACGTTCAAGCTCGCCAAGGTGGCTTCTCTTCGAAAGCAATAGCGAGGAACTCAATGAGCAAGCGGCCTACGCCAGGTCGAAGGTACCAAGAGAAAGGGCCGGCATACACGATCAGACCACCCCTTTTTGTCGTGTGCTCGATGCTGCATGTGTTAACCTTTCAGGCGCCGTACCCGTCTGGATTGCACGACTGCCAGTGCCAAGTTGAGGCGCACATGTCTGCGATGTCATGATGGGCACGCCAACCCAGCAGGCTTTCAGCACGCTGCACGGCGGCGAGGCTACGCGCCACGTCTCCCGAGCGGCGCGGCAAAACCTCATAAGGAATCTCTCTTCCGATGGTAGCCTCGAAAGCCTTTAGCATTTCGAACACAGTAGCTCCGCGCCCAGTGCCAACGTTGATAGCTTCGCAACCCGAACTCCGACAGGCATATGTCAGAGCCGACAAATGCGCTTCAGCGAGATCGCTCACGTGAATATAGTCGCGTTCACCCGTTCCATCGCGTGTATCGTAATCGTCTCCAAAGACGCCTAATTTCTCAAGACGATTTGCGGCTACGCGCGCGATATAGGGCACGAGGTTTTCGGGAGTACCATTAGGATCTTCGCCAATCCGCCCTGACGCGTCTGCGCCAACGGGGTTGAAATATCGCAAGAGTACCGCGCTGGCTTCGGGCCACGCGTGGCACCAATCCCCTATTATTCCCTCTACGAAAGCCTTTGTTCGGCCATAGGGATTGGTCGGAGCGATGGGATGGTCTTCGTCAATAGGCAGATAGCGCGCCTCGCCATAAACCGTGGCCGACGAAGAAAAGACAATCCTCCTGCAGCCGTGTTCTTGCATGCTCTCCAGCAAATTCTGCGTGCCGGTGACGTTGTTCCAATAATACGATAGCGGTTTTTTGACAGATTGTCCGACCGCCTTCAGCCCAGCGAAATGGATCACAGCCTCGGGGTCAAAGCGTGCCATGACCGCATCCAAAGTTTTTCGGTCACAGACGTCGCCCTCAACGATTTCGGGCGCACGTCCGGCCAGCTCTGCCACGCGACGAAGCACTTCACTCGAACTATTGGCGTAGTTGTCGTACGACAGGACTTCATGTCCCGCTCGAAGCAGATGGAGGGTTGTGTGGCTGCCTACGTAGCCCGCCCCCCCTGTGACAAGAATACGGGTCATTTATCCATACTTCTCGGGCGGCTAGGACGGGACATCAGATCGAAATACCGCTCGCTGACAAGGCTCCAGGTGTAGTTGGCCTGTGCGATTTCTCGCATTTTCAGCCCGCTTTCGCCTGCCATCCCATCATCAGCCTCGATATTCTTGGCCAAATCTGACTTGCTGCCAAAGTACACGGCGGCGTTTTGCGTCGTGTGGCGATTGAAACTGCAGTCAAAGGCATAAACAGGAATGCCGAAATGCATCATCTCGACGAGCGCCGGGTTTGTGCCTCCTGCGGAATGCCCGTGCACATAGACGGTCGCCCGCCGCCGGAGCGCCTGCAGAGTTGCCGGATCATATACGGGGTCCAGCAGCCAAACATTTGGTTGATCGTTGAAGCGGGCCTTAAGGCTACGGCCGAATTCGCTGTTGTCCCAGTTACCCACAAAGACCAGGGGCGCGGTGGTCTCCGAAAAGGCTTCGAGAATCATTTCGACATTGTTCTCAGGCTCGATGCGGCATAGGCCAAAGGCGTAGCTTTCGGGCAATCGCGACAACATATCCACGTTCGGGCTGGCCGACACAGGAAGGACCGCGTGATCGCCCCCGTAGGGTATGATGTCGCAATCCGCGCCGTAGCTTTCGAGAATATGCTCCGCTATGGCTTGATTGTCGGCCACCACCACATGGGACCAACGTACGGCCAATGCCTCCGACAGGCGGAGAAAAGCCTTGGCGAGGCCACTCCATTTTTCGCGCTTCCACTCGATTCCATCGACATTGGTTACGATCCAGCAGCGCGGTGCGATCAACCTTATCAGCGGCACCACCACCGCACCAGAAACGCCTAGAAACAGGAGTTCCCTGTGCCCACGCCTGACCGCATCCAACGCCGTCACGATGTCGTAAATTACGCTCTGTGCGCCATTCGCCTTGAAACGCGAATAGCGCAACTCTGCGGAAAGATAGCTGCTACTGCGCTGAGGATAGGCTTGTGCACTGCAGTAGACCGTAACTACGCCCATGTCCGAACACTGTGCAGCACGGCGAGAATGGTACTGAACGAGATTGTCGGCCAGTGTTTCGAAGCCACCGTAGCGGCCGGGTACGCCAACACTGCCGAGAATTGCCAGCTTCATGTTGCCCGCTCCGTCGTCCGCAGCACAGCAAGCTGAGCAGCGAGGCCCGTAGCGAAGCTCTCCAATGTGTATTCCGCTGCACGCAGCCGAGCAGCCTGCGACAACCGGTTCGCCACATCCGGGTTGTCTGCCAGACCTTCAACAATGTTTGCCAACCGGTCTTGATCGCGCCCGTCACACAGGTAGCCTTCCTGATTTTCAGTGACGATCTCCGTCGGCCCGCCGACCGGTGGAGCAATAACCGGCAGACCGAATGCCATCCCTTCAATCAGCGTGAGACCGAACGTTTCGATCCATTGGTCCGGACGCGAAAGGTTCAACAGTAAATCGGCCGTGGCATAGAAATCGCCGGGCGTGTCAGTGCGCGCGTGAACCTTTGTATTCTTGGGGCGTTGCGATGCGGGCAGGTAACGAGCCACCTCCTGAGCGTTACCATTTAATACCAAGGTGAATGCAATGTCAGTGCGCGCCTCAAGCCGGCGCGCAAGTTCGATATACTCAGGCACGCCTTTGAAGTCTCGAGGTGATGCAAGCATCAGCACCTCGAAGTACCCTGATCGACGCGGAGAGTAAGGCGTGGCGGCTGCGGCGCGCGCAATCTCCGGCGCCACCGGGTTGGCAACCACCGTAGATTGCAATCCTGGGATTGGCAGGCGCGAGAGATTGTCCTCTGACACGTAGATTGCCCGGCTGCCCGCCCAGGCGGCAACGCTGACGAGGAAGCGTTTCAGAGGACTTGGGGAGATTGAAACCTCGTGTATGTGGCACAGTACAGCGCGTCCGTTACGCCGCCCCCAAATCATCGCCCCGAAGGGAAGGAGCGTATTCACGTAGATGATGGCGTCCTCGGGCAGCCTACTGCGTGACAAGGCCCGGTAGAGCATCCACTGGCTGATCAAGAAGGTGAACAGGGTCACAATCCGGAATCGGCTTCGGCGGTACCAATACCTATGAATCGGCACTGCCGCCGTCTCGAGGCAGCCACGCCCCTCGCTACCGACAAACAGCACGGCCTCTTCGCCTCGGGCGTTCAATGCAAGGATTGCCTGGCGCAGCACCGTTGGGCTACCGGAATTGTCGTTGAGCAGGTGACAAAAGGCGATCACTGCGCGGGAAACCTGTCGTCTTGTCTTGGCCGAGCCAATAGACCCGCGTAGACACGGTCGATCGTCTGCGCCACGCGGTCCCAAGTGTAATTCGTTTCTAGATGTGACAGCGCGTCTCGAGCGAACTTGCTGCGCAAGTCGGGACTGCCAGCCAGTTGCAGAAGCCCATCTGCCAACTGTGAACGGGCAGCTGCGTGACTAACTGCAGGCACCTTGATGCCGCACCCGTCGCCAACGATCATGTCAGGACCATTCACCTTGAGACATACCACCGGCAAGTGGTGTGCAATCGCCTCGAAGAATGCCCACGTCCCACCTTCCTTCATGGTCGTGGAGAAGTAGATATCGCTTGCACGCAACTCCTCATAGACTTCCTTGGACGTCTTGGAACCGACGAAATCCACTTCGGTAAGGCCCAGTCGATCACGCAGCACTTCCAGCCTGGCGCGTTCCGGTCCGTCGCCAATGATGGTCATGCGGAAAGGTCGTTTCCAACGTTCTTTGAACTCTGCAAGTGCCTCCAGAAGCAGTGGGTTGAACTTGCTGGTGATGAGCCGCCCGACGGACACGATTCTAAGCGTCGCGTTGGCACGTTCCGGTGCGGACTGCAGGAGCATATCAGGACCGATTGCCGTTTCCAGGAGAAGCTCCGTCTTGTGACGATAGCGCGACGGGATCATGTCCAAGGTCTCTTCGGTGCGCGCAAGGATCAAGTCCGCCCGGGACAGATTAGCGAGGAACACGGGATTGACGAGCATAAGCCTCTGTACGAGGTGCCGCACCAAGATCTTAAGCTGTCCCGCAGTGGCAAATGAGCCTCGCAGAGCGAGAGGAACACGCTCGCCACCTCCCACCGGACCAAGCAGATAACGCGTATTCATCAGGAAACCGAACTGCGGCCAGAGCAAGGTCCCAAATGTCAGGAAATGCGTGATCTCCCAACGCCCATCACGATTCAATCGTCGGCACCATAGTACGGCGAGGAGCGTCCACAGCGTGTAGTAAAGGTACAGACCGCGCTCGCCTTTTTTAAATTTGGCGAGCCAGGGTGGCAGATCATAATACAGGAATTCGGGGAAAGGACCTTCTTCCTTGCCGCCCGCGATCCAAGCCTCGATATGGCGGCGATGTGTTTCGCGGGTCAATACTGTTACATCGTGATTTTGCTGGATCAACCTGGACCAATGCCAGCCCACCTGCCGTTCAGAACTTTCACCCGGACGGCAGGCATACGCTATGATCAACACCTTTGCACGCCTATCGTTCATGAAAGGCCCTCGCTGGTCTGAGTGCCTCCGCGGGCAATGGCACGCGCGGCCTTAGCTGCCTGGACGCGCACTATGGCATCTATAAACCCCGAGTCATCAGCAAACGCCGTGCCCGCCATACCGCGATCGAGCGGATGCAGTTTGTTATCGCTGAAGAGCATCTGATCAAGCAAACCAAAACGGCGGAGCCGCTTTGCTAACGCCTGACCTTCCGGATGGTCAGGCCCTGCCATAACAATGATCAGGCCCTTGCGGCGTTTGAGCAGAGCCAGCTTGGCAAATGAAAGAAGCGATGCCCTGCCTTCGAGGAACAGACGTCGGTGAAACACCAGTTCCAGCGTTTCAAGCGCAGAGGTACCAATGCTCTCGCGCGGGGCGGCCAAAACGAGCAACTGGCCGGTCTCGTCGCGCAAGCGCACGAAGATTCGCTTGGTCTGTACCCAGATGTGAGCGACCCGTTCTGGCAGCAATAAGTTGCTTACGGCCGTACTACGTAGACGAGCCCAGTCCTGCGGCCGCCGTTCCGCAACCCGTTCTACCTCTCCCCTGATGGCGGCTTCCAGCGTGGGCTTCATCCACGCATATCGGTCGGGCAGCCAGCCAGTATCCCTGATGCGTTCACTAAGTTCAGAAATGCGGGCACAGTGACGCGCGGACCAGTCGTTCTTGAAGAGACGGCGCATGGCTGTGAAGAGAAGTTCGACCTCAGGCCGCGGCACGTAGAAATTGCGCAATCTTTTTCGATCGGCCACCAAGTCTTCATGAGGGATTAGGCTCGGGCAGCCTTTGGTAGAAAACGCCGTAAAGAAATCCAACTGGACAAATTCTCGAGCCCGCCCGGGGCCGGTAGCCAAAATATAGGCGCATTTCATGTTGCCGTGCCACAGCTTCTGGACAATCTCCGCGCCTTTGGCCTCGGCGAAATCAAATATGAAGCCATCAAGCCTGCGGAACAACTCAGGTGGGATCGAAAAGTCGATGTCCGATGGAATGATCTGAGGCAGATCTTCGTAGTTGTTCATCACCACCCAAGAGACATCCTGATTTTCCAAGTGATCAAAGAAATCCGACACCAAGCGCGAACGCGGCGTGAGTTTCGGAGCGGCCACAGGTAATTGCTTAGTCACAGACACAACCAACCTCACCCCGCGTTCTCAGGAAGTGCACATGTACCCCGTCGATGACGGCTCGGTCGGAGAAGCTGTCCCTTAATATGCTGCAAGTCGCCACCTCACACACTCGACCCAGAGTGGAAACGTCGATGATGGCAAACATTGCTCCGATCCAATAGTCACGTCCAATATCTGTCCTCTTTCGGCTAACGCATTGTTCGCGGGTTGGGCGCTGGGAAGCAGAGAAGCCGTGGTTTTCTGCATATGTACTGGAGTACTGGCCAATAATGGTATTGGGGCCAATTCGCAGACTACCGGCGCCGCCGATATCGCTGATCTCCCCGATACATACTTTGTCGCTTGCGACGGTATCGCGGCCGATATCACTGAAGGTTTCATTTGAGATCTTCCGTGAAAAGTACCCGAGCTTGAGGTTGCGCTCAAAAACAATACTTTTAAACAATCTGCATTCAGCGAGCCTTATGACACCAATCGACAGCTGCCCACCTCCGGTTCGAAGACGCCGCGGATAGCTAATGCGGGCACCTCTACATTGTTTCAAGCACCTACGGGTCAGAAGCAGACCGCGTTTCAAGCCACATCTCATGAACAACGACGAACCCGTCGGCTCACCAAGTGGTATATCAGAATGAGTTGTCAAAATTCTTCCAACACTGCTCGCCGGAACGGCACCAAGAAAAAATCGGGTTCAATTATCCTCGAAACCTCACGTCGGGACAGCGAGAGATGAAGGCTCACTCTTGGGCCAATCGGCTTGTGGGAATACCATCGGTTGCCGCACAGCAACCACCTGCGCGCGTAACAGCGCCAAGCGGGTGAACACGAAACCGGAGAACATAAAGAAAATCACGTCAAAGCGCATCGCAAAACTAAAAACGGCTACGACAATCAACGCCAACGTTGAGAGCGCCTCCTTTCGTTGCCAAGGTGTCAGGAACTTGCGCATTCGGAAATAGCTCCTCGCGGCGAAAAGTGGCCCCAAAATCAATAGGAGTAACCCAATCAGGCCGCTGTCCCCTAGCACGAAGAATAGACCAGAATTGGCTTTGTATCCGTAGGTGCGGAAGAGCGGAAAATTAGACGGAAGAAATTCAACCGCAATCAGGTGAATATTTCCCAGCCCCGTTCCCGTGAATAAAAATGCCGGATTGGCGAGCAACCCATCTCGCACGCTTTGATCTTGCACTTCGAACTCGGTCCTGTCCAATTGGCGCTCAAGCGTAGTTCCAAAATTCCCTCCCGAGCCAATCACCTGTGTCAGCAGTACTGTAGCCAGCAGACTGATAACGACTAGATCCGTGCGGCGGAGGCGACGGAAAAAGAGCGCCGCCGCGAGCCCGATACCACCCATGGCAATGAAGTACCCGGTGCTGGAGAGGCTCAAGAGGAGCGCGACGAGCATGGACATAGGCTTGTGGATGGCAAGAAAACCACCGATAGGGATTCGGAACAGCCGAGTTAGAAATATTGCGATCAGCCCTATCGCCATAGCCAACCCTAGATGCTTAGGCTCGCCCGCAAATGACGTTGCGCGGAAAGTTGTATCGAGAATGAAGGCTGACCGAAGCGTGCCGTCCGACCCGATGATCGGAAAGATGTTGATGCCCGCGTAACGCACAATAAGCGTCTGAATAATGGCGCCGTATGCGACCACGGTCGCAATCATGATTATGGCCCGCAGCAGGACGAATGTGTCTAGATATCGTCCTGCCCGCACACCAAATCCGTAAAGGCCTACTAGGAACAAAAAGTAGAAGGTCTGCGTTACAATCCGCGAGATCGAAACCTGCGTTCCAGAGTTTCCCAACTCCTCGAGGCTGAAGAGAAGCCACATCGGTACTGAAATTGAAAACGTGTAAATGAAATAAAGCAGCATCGACACATGGAAAGCAGATAACCCTCGCCCTGCGGGCAGCACCACACTGCGGGCCTGGCCTCTCGCAAGATAAATTAATCCGAACAGCGCAGCGATCTGCCACGCGTAAATCGGTCTCCCTACCCAGAGATATTGTCCCTTGAGCATGAGACTGAGGAGAGCGGCATATATGGCCAGTTTGGGGTTGCGCCTATAGGTCAGGGAAATGATGGCGATTTCCGCTAGCACGATCAGCGTCGCGACATATTGGTAGCCGGCGAAGTCCACTAAGGCACCCCTACCCCCCCTTTAGTTTTCGATCCGGTCAGACATGGAGAGCATACGTAGGATGTCCGCCCATGCTGATAGCTGCCATACCGCTTGTGGGTATGGGTCTTCCTGGCGCTCATAGACGGAGCAGTAGTACAAACCATGGCATGCAAGGTACAAGCCCACTTGGCGCCACCACCCATGCTCCGGAGTCTCCACCCCAATCTCTTTTGCTACCCGACCCAGATGCATCACTACGCCCGCGGCAGGGATCCTAGCCACCAACAGATCATAAGACACGAAGTAATGTACGAGGTCGAACCAGCGCGGCCTCAGGCCGTAGAGTTCCCAGTCGATGATCCGCGCCGAACCGTCTGCAGCCCGCAGTACGTTCCAGCGGGTGAAATCGCCGTGGGCCATGTAACAGGGCACTGCGAGGTCCTGAGGCAGACTGTCGAGAAAAGCATATGCCGCCTCACGTGTGCCTTCGATGGCCGCTGTTATTTGCGCATTGCATTTCATCGGTGCCTCACTGGCGCCAGTCTCAGCTTCCCAATCCCGGCGCAGCTCTGACAGCGGTCGAACTGTGACAGAGCGGCGTTCCAGCAAATCATGAATGCGGACCAGCTCGGTGAGGTCGAGCGCCGCATGACGGGTATCATGCGTGTCGATGTTCTCCAGAGCGAGGTGTCCAGCAATCCGATATGCCCGCGGCACCAATGGCGCCAGATCGGGGTCCTGCGCGAGGTCGTCCAGCGCTGCGGCTTCCTGGACGACCAGCGCTGAACTGGCGGGTCCCAGCGGAATCTTGACGAAAACGGAGCGCTCCGGACGCCCCGCATAGACGACAATCTTTCTGTTGGGGCCCGGCGTGCCCAAGAAAATGCCCAACCGGTCAAATTCCGTACGAAGCTGCGCATAAGGCGAATTAGCCGCGATGGGAAAGCTTAAGACACGCGATGGCAAATGCAATCCCAAAAAACCAAGTGCCCACGCCGCACGGTAAATCCATCGAGCCCTCATGTTGGCGCGCGGCCATGTTTTTAGATGCCACGGGAAGCGTTCGGTCGCGTCCAGCATCCAACGTTCGGTACCGGTCTTCGGAAAAACCCGAAACGCGAGGTGCTCTGCGCCCGGCGTGTTCTCCCGGCCGAAGAGGGGGGACAGATCGATCAACCCAACGCGTCCAAACGGTCCAGCACCGTCTGTGCAGCCGCCTCGGGCGCCCCGATGTTGCGGACAACGACGGCATTTGAAAACGACTGACCCAATGCCTCGTAAGCGGCGACTTGGCGGACGGTTTCCTCAGGTGGCACCTCTTGTTTGCGGGCCTGAATCACATCGGCTGGCGCACTCACTATCACAACCAGATCAGGCTCGGGTGCGATTTTCAGCATTGCGCGCATCCACAACCGCAGGTGATCCATCCGGTAACGCCGGGGATCCACCAACAGGTCGTGGATGTACCGATCGAATAACGCCAGCTTCGTTTCGCGGCGGAGCCTGGGCACGCCCATCCGGAACTCGAACAGCATGAGCATGATCTTCGCCAGGACCAGTACAGTGCCGTATTGTCGCCCCTCGTGCGGTTTGGTTGTAATCGATCCGTCGCCCTTCGGCCGATAGCGTTTAAGAAATCCCGGCGCGAAGTACCGGTAGCAAGGATCCTCGCCTCGCTGGGTCAGTTCGTGTTTAACCAAGGAAATCACAGTCGATTTACCCGCACCATCGGGGCCTAGGAACGCGATGATCTTGCCGTTTTTATCAAAGGGCATCGGCAATTGCCTGGCACAATCGATCCACGATGCGCTCCGGCGTGTATTGGGCAGCCAATTCGCGCGCGCATTTTCCATAGGCAGCGCGGTTCGCCAGCGCTTCTTCGATAGGTTTTACAAAGCTCTGCGGCTCGCGGTCGTGCACCAAAACGCCAGTCTTCCCCGGTATGACAAGATCATTTACGCCGCTCACGGCGGTACTAACAATTGGCAGGCCCGATTGTGCCGCTTCCGCCAGCGAGATCGGGTAGCCATTGGCATGAGAGGTATAAAGGTACAGGTCGGCAGCCGCCAACCATGTCGCGATGGCCTCACGCGGTTGGTGGCCCAAGAACACAACGCTGTCTGAAATGCCCAATTCCTGGGCTAACGCCTTCCCATCCGGCAGAAGCGGGCCGTCACCAATCATAACCAATCGGTCACCAGAAGATGTCCCCTCAGTGCTGAGATAGGCGCTAAAGGCGCGAACCGCCAAGAGCGGATCTTTCTGGTAGGCAAAACGCCCGACATGCACGATCAGACGCGCGAGCTCTGGCAAGCCGTAGGTCATGCGATCAGCGGAGGGCACATTACCGCCAAACACCGAAGTATCACAGAAATTTTCAATTTTCTCAATTCGGGTGTTGCCAGGGTGATCACTGCGGAACTGGTCAATTCCCTTGTGATCAGCCGCCAGTAGAACCAGATCGCTCATCGCCACAACATGCCGACGATAGGATTCGTAGGACCGAGCCAACCGCCGCATGACCGGACCGGGCTCGCCATGCATAAGGAATGGATTTGTCAGACCATGCACATGATTGATACGCTTGGGACCGTTGGCCTGACGAGGTAAGGCCGCGTTCAGAGGTACACCGTGGATATAGATCCCATCGTAGCCCGCCTCCAAAAGCGTCCGACGGACGCTTCGCAATTGCCAAGTGACCCGAAGCACATTTGGCACGAACTTCCGACCGGTTTTAACCTTACCGAAGAAGCGCACTGGAAACGTCTGACCCTGGGCTACGAATGTGTCCACGCCAGCACCGGCATCAACGCCCCAGAAATCCACCTCGAACCGCCTTGCAAGCCCTGGCGCCGAGTCCTTTATGAAGGACATCATACCGCCGACGGGATACGTGTTGTAATCCGTCGAGCAAACGACAGCAATCCTTTTGCGCCTTTCACTCGCCATTCAAAGCCTTGCCAGCGCGATCCGCAACAACTGACCGGCGCGCAGAAGCGCCATCCGCCAGCCAGTGATGCCACGATAAGTACGGTAGTAATAGTTCCGCTGTCGGAAATGGTTGGAAAGAATTTCAGCCTTTTTTGATTTGGGCCGCGGGGCAGATGCTTTAACATGCAACAAAACCGTCGTCGGCAAATACATTATCTTGCCACCAGCCTTGAGGACTTTCTCCCCAAGAATGGCCTCCTCGCTCGAAAGCCAGACACCTTCATCCAGACCGCCCAAATCAAAGAACCGATCCGTGGGAAAAAACATAGCCGCGCCCGAGATCTTGTAAACTTGGGTTCCACGAGGCTGCGATAGCGCGCGGAAGTCAAACTGCAACATGGGAAGACCAAAGAGCCGCCGAATGCGGTTCACTGGACCATAATAAATTGCGTCACCCCAGAAACTGTCACGCCGGAACGGGCTATCAAAGCTTCCATCATAATTGATGATACAAGGACCTGAGGCATAAGCCTTTGGATCGGAGTCGTGAAGCGCCTCCAACTTCCGCACCGACAAAGGATCAGTGAACAGGATGTCGCTGTTAAGCAGGTAGAGAAACTCATAGCCCAGTCGCTGACCGATATGGGCGAGCGCATTGTTGCCGCCGGAAAAGCCGAAGTTCTCCGTGGAAGAGAACAAAGCCAAACGTCCTTTGACATATTCCACCCGCAGGCTTTCGGCAAAGCGCGGCTCTGTCAGTGTGAACGTGTCAGTGTTAATGATATCTTCGCACTCGGTAGGGAAATGCGCCTCAATCCAAGCGCGGAGTTCCGGTAAGGATTCATTTCCTGACGCGTTGTCGAGGATGACGATGTCGGCACCGTTCAACCCCGTGCCGAGTAGCGACTGCAGTAAATTCACGCTATCGGAATATTTTTTATAGTTCAAAACAAGAAGAACTGTTCTGTTTCGTACGCAAAAATTTTGCGCGCTTGAAGGGCAATCCACGGCGTTGTCTCTCTATAATGATAGCGGCTCGTGCACACCTAAAATCCGCGATGCGACGCCATCTCTTAACCGCCAGGCGTCTCTCTCCGGATGCCTTCAGGATTTTCCCTGTAGGAGTCGGCTGAGTTTGCTGACAGCACGAGTGATAAAGGGGCGACGGTAGTATGCACGCATACGTTTGACCTCGGGAGTCATTATGTCCGTGAACATCTTGAACGAGTTGGCGGTACGGGCCCGGTGCCAGGCTGAATGACTTAATTCCCTTAGTTTGAGCCGCTGCCGGTAAATCTTTTGCCGTTTTTTGCCCACGTTAGCGTTTGGCGTTACGCGTTTATTAGGGACCCAGATACCGTCTCGTTTTCGCAAGAACAAACGATACGCAAGCCCCTGTCGCCGGTCGCGCAATCCGCCAGCTTGAGATTGGGCCATTTGATCTGCTGTGATCTCGTCAAAGGCCAGGCTGCCGTCCAACCGGCCTTGCGAAATGAGGTTGGCGATCTCCTTGGAGCGAACCAGCACCACGGACCCACCGGCAGGATCCTGACTATAGTCTGGCAACCACGCGTCCCCAACCGCCACATCTGCAGTTTCGGCAAAGACATCGTCGCAGTAGTCACAGGCGCTATAGCGGAAGAAATTGACCCCCCAGTCGCCCCCTAAGAACTGCCGAACAGGCGTTGTGCTCTCGACTGTCGCAGAGCGAACATAGATGCCATAATCGCTGGCGCGGCGGTCCGGTAGCTTGATCCGGAAGTCGATTTCTTCAAGATCGCCTGGGGCGATGCCCTTTTCCCATGCAAGATAATTTGAGAAATTCTCACTTTTTAGATGTCCGCAGACCAAGCCAATAGTATAGGCGATCCGTTCTTTGAGCACAGGATCCTGTTCAACCATCCTTCGAACCGTCTTGACGAAACAGGGTAGCCCGATGAAGGCGTACCGCCCCTTCTTGCTGCGCACCTCCTCCATGACCTGAGACATCTCGATTGGATAATATCGGGATTTTGCCCGGGCCACGATTTCGGCCGAGGTTCGGGAAACAGAGTATTGGAACAACACTTTGGTGTCAGTTGGAGCTGACTGCCCAACATGCACCACCGCATCAACCAAGCCGCTTTCCAGCAATTGCGCGGCAATCCAAGTGATTACTCCACCGGATGCGCCTCTTTTTCTAAAGCACCCCTCTGCGACGTGTCCGGCATACAGATCCCCGTACCATCCGAGACGTGTGTCATGCGTGCAGGCTTCTCCAAAGAGTGCTTTGCCCAGCACATCTTCGTTCGGCCCATCATTTGTAAACGGACATGTAAATGTTGCCTTTTCGGACAAAGCTGCCCCAGGATCTATGTTCGGAATGTACTGTCCGTCCGGACCCATTTCAATGGAAATACCGTCAGATACCGCCGCACAGCCGCCACAGCCAATACAATATCCGTTGTATACGACTTTTGAGAGAGACTTAGCAGTAGTAACGGGTGTATCAATCATCTCTAGAAAACCTCATCTCATAAGAGAGAGAAAGGGGGGGGGCTCGCCGGCGCTGGCTATGATCCCCGGTATTTGGGGCATCATGCTGCCCGCAAGGAGCGGTAACGCCAGAAGCCAAGCAAATTTAAGCCGAACCACAGCAAGAACGAAATTGTGATGGCAGTGACGGCCCCCCAAATTCCGAATTGCGGTTGTAGCACAAGATTAAGGCCCACGTGAACAGGAAGAACAATGCTGATGATACGCGCGCGCAGAGATTGCTGCCCATGAATCGTCAGAAACGTGCCGCTGATTGTTGTCATGACCCTGAAAACCAATACGATGCTAAGCGCTTGCAACACCTGGCCTGCGGCTGCGAACTCGGCCCCGAAAACCCACAAGATTGTCAGCGACCCAAAGCTCAATAGCCCAGCCGACACCATGAGAGCGCCAGCCAGCATCACAAGGGTGAAGCGTTTCATATTGCTGGCAAGAAGGGTTGAACCGTTGGAATGCAATCGCGCCAAGCGGGGAACAAACACACCCGTCAAAACCTCAAAGAAAAGGATGACCGCCATGATCACCTTCATCGCGGTTCCGTATATCGCCACATCCTCTGGGCCCAGCACAAAGCGCATTACCACAAGATCTACACTCAGAAAGACGGCGCCAAGGATTGAAAAGATTGCGTATTTAAAATTGCTCTGAATGTCTTTGACCGCTCGGGGCAGTCGGCGGCCCGCCATGTCCTCGACTTCCTTCCATCCCTGACCCTGGCTAATATAAAAAAATACCACCAGTTGGAACAGCAGAACTGCAAGGCGTACATTCAGTACGACCCAGCCCAGCTCCACCAGCGTTACGTTGCCTTGCAGAACAAACAGGATCACCACTGGCATCAGGCTACCAAGCATAATGGAGGTGAACTCGTGATCGAACCGATCCATTGCCTTGAAGAACTGGACCAGAAGGCCGGAAAAGGACTGCAGGATCACCACGGCGAAAAAAAGCGCCGTCACGAGGGCGCCCTGCGTGGCGAAGGCCACACCGTAAAGCGCAGCCAAAATGAAAAAGGCCGCCCCCGTTAGGATTAGTTTGGAAAGCACCACGCGTGCTAAGAGTGCCCGCACCGCTCCGGGAGCGCGTGGCGCGGTGTTCAGCACGAACAGGTTGAAGCCGTAATCGACCAGCGTACCGAAATAACCAATTGCCACTGAGATATAAAGATATTCCCCAAGCGTGCTCAGGCCAAGCGCCTGCGACACCTGCCAGAAGAACACAAAGCCCAGGAACACTCGGCCACCATTGGCCGTCAGTGACAAAAGAAATTGATTCTTCACGCGTGGGACCTTGTTGGCCTCAGACCGCTATCAAAAAGCGGCGCTGGAAACTTTCATAGGTGTTCTGGGCAATTGCCTGGGCTTTGGTCTGGTCCGCGGGCGCGACGTCGCCTTTGGCCAGCTTATCGACATGCGCGGCGCCGGTCGAAATCATTTCCTCATGCGAGGCTCCATTCGACAGCTCGGTCAGGTCGATGCCCATCTCTGAGCGGCCCAGCAGCTCCAGAGTGTAACGCATCTTGTTCTCATACGACAGGCACAGGAATGGTGTGCGCATGTTGATCGCGAAAATGACAGAATGGTATCGAGCCCCAACAACAAAGCGCGCCTTGCTGATAATCAACTGCTGGTGATCCGACAGGATGTCCTCGGCGGCGACGAAGATACGCGAGGGATCATCGGATTTCGCCGCCAACTCGGCGAAATACCTTCGATCGTTTCCGTTTCCAAAAAGCTGCGGCAGCATCACTACGTTCATGCCCGTTGCCAGAGCCCTGTTCAGAAGTGCCAAATACAGCGCATCCAAGTGTGCTTTAGGTACATTCCGGAATATCCTGTGCCCGGCCGTGAGGTTGTTTGGAACGAAAACGCAGTAGCAGTCGGGGGCAAAGGGCACGCCAAAGTCACCCAGATCTTTTCCTTGCCACGTCGTGCTGACAAAATCCTGAACCAGAAAAGCCGTGTCGATGGATTCTTCAAAATTTACGTGGCCATCACGTCCATATTTAATGCTGGCGGCATCACGTAAGGAGACCCAATCGGCACCTTTTAGCACCTGGAACGCCATTTTTTTGAACCGGTTGTCGCGGAACGGGCCGATAGAGGTTGAGTAAATGGCAGTTTTTTTTCCGAGGCGTTGAGCCATCATTAGGCGCCACAGGTAGCGCCAATCCTCGTATAGTCCAAGGTTCGCCCCTCCCGGCATCGAGATCACATAGTCCGATTTGCGTATCATTTCATATTCGGCTCGGGCATCGCGCGAGAATAATCCACGAAAAGGTTGGCTCGGTACATTTAGCGAAGCCATGATTTGGGCTTTTTCAAGATTTGTAATGGCACGCGTATTGCGCACCTCTCGGAACTCCAGCGGCAAATCTAATTCGAAACTTTCTCCAGAAGCGTTGTAAAGAATGCTAAATTCAGCTCTTACTTCCTTAAGTTTCGACGTTAGTGCGCGAGCGGCGGCTTCATCTCCATGATTGGACGAGTGTTGATTGATCAACAGGATCTTTTTCATTGTACTCTCATTGGATTTGAACGCCGCCGGGATGAAACGGGGTACCACCTGCGTTGCCAGTATGTCGGACCTTAAACAAACAAGGGAGGAGCAACATGAACATGTCCACGAACAAGTTTCCCCTGATGTGTGCATTCGCGTCGTGTGGTCGGTTCTCGAGACCGACGGTCAGCATGCATTAAGCTGACAGGCGGTGATGCCGATCGCGGCCAAGACTGGCCGCTCCGCGCAAATTCTGAACGACTGGGGCAAAAAGGCTGAAGGTGACAGCAGCCACGCACGGTCTTCCCGACCATTATGATAGAGAAAACGAAGGCGCTGTAACCCACGGGAGCATTCCGCCGGCAACAGCCGAAGCCAACCTTTACGCAGCCCTCGAAACTGAAACAATGGCCGCTTTGCTCGCACAAAACACCGTTCGGCAAATCAGCCGGGGTTCATAACACCACAAAACCTGCTCCATCTAAGCGCCCGATAACGCAAAGTCTCGGTAAGCGTAGGGTTAAGTCCGATTGCCCAGGATCCTGCGTCGAGATCATTTCGCTTCAGCGCACGATCATCGGCCGATGCAGCCAACGATCCAATCAAGCGAATAGCGCTTCGTCCTGCCGCTGCCTGACCAGCTGACCGGCCGTCAGCCACTTCGAACGGGCCAGAAGAAGCATTTACACCAAAACAATCGAAATCGATCGTCACGACAATCTCTCATCGGGTCTTGCGGCATCCGCTGAAAGCTCCTGACGAATGCTCTCGATCTCGGCGCGGAGCAACTCGTATTCATCCATCTTGCGTGCCAGGAAGCCCCGGGTGAGCATCGCCTTCTCGGATGCGCCCCTAGGCGTCAGGACGTAGACGTAAGCGAGCTTGTTCTCGGATACCCGGAACCGCTCCATCTTGACGAGGCCCTTTTCGATCAGGGCGTTCAGACAATAGTTCACGCCTCCGAGGCTGATGCCGAGTTCCCGCGCCAGTTTTCTTTGGCTGATGTCAGGATTGGCCTCTATCAGTCGCATGATGCGAAACCGTGCGTCGTCGTCTAGGCGCAAGGAACGGGCCTGCCACGGCTACCGCACCGAGGCTCGCAAAGGGAGCGCCGGGGGTCGGATGAGATCGCGATGAAGTCTTGAATCGCCATGGCGTTCAACTCTGAACACCTTGGTCGACCGGGCCTGCAAGTCAAGGTTGGAATGGGCTCTGACCGGAAACAGTCAGGTTCTTTCGAGGTCTGCGGTTCGAACTTCGGTACGCACGGCGCGTCCCATCATGCTGAGGAGGATGAGGACCCGGTCCTTTTCGGGAGCGGCCTCGACCCGGGCAATGATCTCAGCGAAAGGCCCGACGATGACGCGGACCTCCTCTCCAGGAGAGAAGACTTCGACAGCCCCATCCTCGGCCGTTTCGAAGTCGATGAGAACCTTCACGAGGTCCGTCGGGACGCGCGAAGGACGCCCCGGCTCCAGGCAGACGACTTTCGCAACGCCATAGGTGGCGTTGATGCTGCGCCAGTTGGCGCCTTCACTCGGAACGCAGATGAAGAGATAGCCGGGAAAGAGCGGCTTGAGCCCCGTCACCAGCCGGCCATTGCGGCGTTCGGTCCGGCGGCGGTGCGGGCAGAAGCTGACGATCCCCTGGCGCGAGAGGTTCTGCTGCGCGCGGCTCAGCCCTCCCGGCTTCAGGCGGACGATGTACCAGGCCTCATCGTGCGAAGGCACATCAATCGAGTTCGTCGCCTGAGCGGCGACACAGGAATTTCCATCCATGGATCAGCGCGCTCCGAACCCGGTCAGCATCACCTGGACGGTACGCGCAATGATGGCGAGATCCATCCCGATGGAACCACGTTCGATGTAGATGGCGTCGTTGCGGGCTTTCCTGCGAACGGCGCTGGCATTGTCCGCGTATCCGTGCCGGACCTGCGCCAGTCCCGTGATGCCGGGCTTCACGCGGAACCTGTCACGATAGCGTGGAACGGACACCGAGAATGCGAGGGCGTGCTCGACGATATCGGGGCGTGGGCCGATCACGCTCATGTCGCCGCGAAGAACATTGATGAAGTTGGGCAACTCATCGAGCCGCGACTTCCGCAACACCCCGCCGAGCCGGGAGATACGGTCCTCTTCGACGCCCTCGTCGTGGCGACGCCGAGCCCCGTTAGCCGGCGCCATCGTGCGAAACTTCCAGATCTGGAATGGAACGCCGCCCCGGCCCATGCGCTCCTGCCGGAAGAACAGTGGTCCGGGGTTGAAGAACGGGTTCAGGATCAGAAGAACGAACGAGAGAATGACGACCAACGGAAGTGCCACGACACCGAAGTAGATGTCACAGGCGCGCTTGAACACCACGAAACTCCGCGTCCAGGGAACCGAGAAACGCGTCTTTTCTGAAGCTACAACTCCAGCTGACGCGAAGGACGGCACACTCGTATCCTGGAACGACATCAAATTACTCCCGCATAGAATTCGGCACTGAAATCAAACTCGCGCTGTTCGTGACCGACGGCACAACACGCCGCTTGCCACACTCCAGCCATACTTTCGACACCTCATGACACAATTTTGATATCAATGGTGCATGTCAAACATGGACAGGTGGCGGAAACGTACTGTTTCCACCGCGATGCGTCACTGAGTGATCGAATATCCGGCAACGCGCCCAATAATTGAGCATGCGCTAAAGGCCCGCCGCGAGCCATAGGCTGCGCCAATCACCACGTTAGGATTTTCCCACCAAAACGATTGGATGTCAGGCTTCCAGATTCGAATCGCCAAGCCTCGAATTATCCACAGGGGATCAATCCTGGCCGAAGATTGCGTCTCGAGAAAACTCGACAGGAGCTGGCAGGAAATTCGTCAGAACCGACAACACATTGGTGACTTCTGCATTCACGCTGTCGGCGATGTAGAGGACATCACCATCGGCGACGTCGAAGGAATTGGCCGTAAAGAGAACGGACGGTTCTGTGAAGTCGAAACGGAAGATGGTCGTGATTTCATTGCCAGGGATGTGCGCGATATCCGCGCCGAGCGAGGCGAGGACGTCGCGCGGAACACGACGGTAGAGGAACACGCCGGTCCGGTTTGCCCGTGGGCTTTGCAGGCCGCCGGCCTGGGACAGAGCCTCCGCAAGCGAGACTTCCTGTTCGTCGAAGCGGAAGGTCTGGTTGCCGGTTGCACCGAGCACGGTGAACTTCCGATCGGCCGGCTCGACGGCAACTACGTCCCCCGGCCGCACGATGATGTTGAAGCGGGGATCTTCGTATAGGCGCTGGAGCGACACGGCATGCGTGCTGCCGCTGCGGCTGAGGCGAACCATGTAGTCTTCAGTCCTTCCCGAGGGACCGCCGGCCGCAAGGATCACATCGATCAGGCGCGTGTTGACCTCGGTCAGAGGCACTGCGCCTGGGGCGGCCACCTGCCCCGCGACATTCACGCGCGCGCTCTGCCGGTCGACCAGTTCGACGATCACGGACGGCTCGATCAGGACCTCGCCGAGGCGGCGCTCAAGCAGAGTCTCGAAGCTCTGGATTGTCTGTCCCGCGGCGCGCAGCCTTCCGATTGGCGGAACGTTGATGTTTCCGCTTTCACGAACGGTCTGCGGCGGAAGCGAGGTCGAGGATATCGGCGAAATCGAGGCCGTCGTGAAATCGAGAAAACCCGTTTCGCTGGAGCTCACGATGCTGATCTGGACCGTATCGCCAACACCGATGATCACCGGAGTGGGCGCCTGGTCGCCGAAGAACTGCGGGGCAACGTCGAGGGATCGCGACACGATGGTCGCGATGCTCTCATCAACATCGACCACGATATAAGGTAGCGTTTCCGCGCGAGAGGCGACGGTGCTCTCCGATCCACCGACGATGGCACGTGCACTGGGGCCCCCTCCAGCACATGCCGAAAGGGATAACGCCATCAAGCCAAAAGCAACGGTGCGGATCAAGGAACTGCCCCTGTTTTTTTGCTTCATGGCTTTATTCCATGCGCCACGACAAGTAAGATTTTAATTTGATGCACAGCCTGTTGACAGACGGCAACACTCCTGTGGGGCCTTCCAATGGCCGGATCGGACGTGGCGGACGAATTGGGTCCGTGCTACATCACGTGCATGAACCTTGGCATCGGCAGATCTTTCTTTTCCGGGGCTGCGGAGCGCCCGAAGGTGGACCCGGCCGTCCGCATCTATGCCGTCGGCGACGTGCATGGCCGGCACGACCTGTTGCTGTCGATGCTGGGGCGGATTGCCGACGATTACGAAAGCGAGCCGGACGAGCGGCGCTGTAAAATCGTTTTTCTTGGCGACTACATCGACCGCGGAGACAATTCTCGCATGGTCCTGACGTCGCTGATGCGCCTTATGTCGGGCGCGCCGCGCGGCGTGATCGCCCTGCGCGGCAACCACGAGGCCGCCCTGCTCGACTTTATCGACAATCCACTGCGCAACTCCGCCTGGCTCGACTTCGGTGCGCGGCAGACGATCGCGGATTATGGCGTGCCGATGCCACCTCGACGCCCGAGCGACGACGACCTGATGGGGTTGCGCGATGCACTGGCCGTAGCGATGGGCGAACACCTCGACTTCCTGCGAACCCTGCCCTGCCACGCGACGAGCGGGGATGTCGTGTTCACCCATGCCGGCCTGGCCCCGGGCGACGCTGACGCGCTTCGCAACACGCGCGCCATGCTGTGGGGGCACGAGAGCTCTGAAGGGGACTGGCCGGCGCCGGGCAAACTTCTCGTCCATGGCCACTACGATGCTGCCGATCCGGTGGACCGTCCCGGGCGGATTTGTGTGGACACTGGCGCCTACTACAGCGGCTGTTTGACGGCGGTGCGGCTGGACGAGGGGGTCGAGTTCCTGGCGGTGACAAACGTTGGGGCCGGGCGGTGAGGCGGGCGGTTTTCACCGTCGGCCTTCCGGTGGCGGCCTTGCTGGGGATCGGCGTGGCATCGTTTGCGCAGGTGGCCGCGAATGCGCCGGCGTTTTCGCCGAGCCTGCGAGAGGAAAGCGTGCTGGGCGACTGGCGCGTCGTGCAGGCGGCCGCACTCTTCGACAAGAGCCGGTACTTTTTTCAACTGGGCTTTGGGTTCCTTCAGGCCGATACCGCGACGCTGATCATGGGCGAAGATCAGCTGCCGTCGCTCGAGGAATTCGACGCCCAGATGCAACGATCGCAGACGTTGTTGAACCAGAGTCTGGCCTATGCGCCGGGGCGCGTGGACAGCTGGACAAGTCTCGCCTGGGCGTCCCTGTTGAGGGACGACACAGATGCCGCCGAGCGCGCGCTTCGGGTTTCCTGGTCCCTGGCGCCTTTCAACGCCAGTGAGGCAACGGAACGCACTGCGCTGGTCGCGGCGCTTGACGACTTTCATGAAGCAGGTTGGAGCGCGGATGATTTCGCGACGCACGCAAACGACAACGACCTGCTCGTTCTCAACCGATTTGCGCCGGGATACCTTGATGGGTTGCCCGAAGATCTGAATTTCTATTCGGAGTAGCCGGAATGCGGCGGCGCCTCAGTCGTCGTCGTCACGGTCGAACCAGTCACCGTAGCGGAGCTCGTTGACGTAGACGACGTCCTGGTGCTGCGATGCCTCGCTTACTGGATCATCATCATCAGCAAGGAAATGCCGGCAGAAATCGGCTGTGCGCTGCGTCTTCGTGCGCAAGTGCCAATAGTAGTGGTAGCGGGCCTGATAAATCCGGTGCCCTGCTACCCTCTCCTGTTCGTATTGCGCGACGGCGGCGTCGTAGCGTTCCAGGAAGCTCTCGCAGAAACGGACGATGAAATCGCCCGTTGCATAGGCCGGCGCAGAAAACATGCTGGCCCCAAGAAGGATGGCTGCGGCAGTCACACGTCGCATTTCGAGCCCCCGATCACGAACATACTTCCTTTCCGTACCCGCTCGGGCGTCGTTTTTCAACGCCGAATGGCCTTCGGATTGTGCTTGTCCAAGTATTGGGCATTGTGGCGTCGAAATGCCCGAGACTGTCGCTGGATTGCGAACGTTGGCAACTGACCCCTGTTTTTTGCACAGGCGATGGGCGATAAGGCCGGGGCTTTGGTTGTGTTCCGCGGGTGGAGTGCGTGGTGAAGGAAAACAAGTTCGGGTCGATGCAGCCGGTCGGGGCCTATCAGGGTCACCCGCCGCCGGACGACGATGACGATGTCATCGATCTGCGCGCGATCTTCGCGCGGCTCTGGCGCGGCAAGTGGATCATCCTGATCTGCACGCTGTTCGCGGGTGCTTTCGGCTACCTGACGGCAACGCAATACGTGCCGATCTACCGGGCGACGGCGAAGGTGATGTTCGACGCGCCGGGGCGGGAGATTATCGACATTGGAGCAGGGCCCGTGACGCCAACGGCGCGGAACGGGTTGCAGGACCAGATCGAGATCCTCCGGTCGACGAACCTTGCCGAGGCGGTGGTGGACGAATTGCGCCTCGTCGAGAATGCAGAGTTCAACCCGCGCCTGCGCCCGCCGGTCGTGACCGTAATGGACCGCGTGCGGGAATTCGTGACGGTGCCGGAGTGGGCGCGCGACAGCCTGCGCGATCTCGGCATCATGGAGCCGCCATCCGCCGGTGGCCCGCCGCCCGACCCCGAGGCCGTGGCCGCGCTGGAGCGTCGGATCGTGACGGAAGCCTTACTGGCAAGACTTGCAATTCGGCCCGTGCCGGATTCGCGCGTCATCGAGATCGGGGTGTTTTCCGAGAACCCGCGCACTGCCGCGCTCGTCGCCAATACCTTCGCAGAGCAGTACATCTTCGACCAGCTCGAGGCGCGGCTAGACGCCACGCGCACGGCGACCGGGTGGCTCAGCGGCCGCGTGGAGGAGCTGCGCGAACGTCTACAGGTCGCTGAAGAGGCCGTCGAGACCGCACGCGCGGCGCAGTCCTTCCAGGCGGGCCAAAGCCTCGAGATCACCCAGCAGCAGCTGCAGGCGCTGAACGCAACGCTGTCTGTCGCGCGGAACTCGACGCGCACGGCCGAGGCGACGTTCCAGCGGCTGAATGCGGCGCTGGAGGACGAAACCGAATACGGCGCGATCCCGGAGTTCCGCAACTCGCCCCTGATCGACCAGGTGCGCACGCGGCGGACGGAGCTTCTGTCGCAACGCGCGAGCCTTCTGGAAACGGTGACTGAGGAACACCCCGCCGTTCAGCGCGTCGACACACTTCTCGAAGAGGCGTCCCGCACCATGCGCGACGAGGCGGAGCAGATCGTGGAGGCATCGCGCCTGGAATGGCAGTCCCTGCAACAGGAAGAGACAGAAATCGAGGCCGACGTCCGCGCCCTTGAGACGCTGGCGCTGGAGCAGTCCCGCGATGCCGTGACCATCCGCCAGCTCGAGCGCGAGGCGGAAGCCAGCCGCATCCTTTACGAAAACTTCCTGTCCCGCCTGCAGGAGACGTCACAGCAGGAGCAGCTGGAGGAGCCCGACGCCCGTATACTGACCCGCGCCGAGCCGCCCTTCTCGCCGCAAACCCAGCGGCAGAACCGGACGCTGGCCGTCTCCCTGATCGCCGGCGCGCTGGCGGGGATTGGCATCATTTTCCTCCTCGACAAGCTCAACAACACTTTCCGCTCGGCCCCGCAGCTGGAGCAGATGACTGGTGAGACCGTCCTCGGCGTCATCCCGGTCGTCGGCAAACGACTGCGGCGGAAGACTGTCCTGCAGCGCTTCCGCGAGAAGCCGAAATCGGCGCTCGCCGAGGCCGTTCGAAGCCTGCGCACGAGCATCCTCTTTTCCAATGTCGACAAGCCGCCGAAGGTGGTGATGTTCACCTCCTCCGTTCCGCGCGAGGGCAAGTCAACGACGGCCACGCTGGTCGCCATGACGAGCCGCCAGATGGGCCGGTCGGCGATCATCGTCGATTGCGACCTCCGCCTGCCGGCGCTGGCCGACCTTCTCGGCGCCAAGACGGACGGCCCCGGCCTTCTATCCGCCATCGAGGGCACGGCGACGCTGGAGGAGGCGATCCATCGCGACGAGGAATCCGGCCTGCACGTGTTGATGACCAAGCCGTCGGAGCCCCGCTCGACCGTGAACGCGGCCGACATCCTGTCCTCGAAACGTTTCGACGACATGATAGAGGAACTGAAACGGACCTACGACCTCGTGATCCTCGACACGCCGCCGACGCTCGCCGTCGCCGACCCGCGGATCCTGTCGTCCCACGCGGACGTCGTGGTCTACGTCGTCCGCTGGGACAGCACGCCGCGCGGTGCCGTACTGGAGGGCCTGAAGGAGCTTCGGACCATCAACGCGCCCATCGGCGGTGTCGTCCTGTCGATGCTGAACGAGGCCAAGGCGTCGCGCTACGCCTACGAGGGCTACAGCTCCTACCGGGGCCGGTACCGAAACTACTACGTCGACTGACGGGACGGGCAGCGGGTCATGGTCGAACACGCCGTCCGGCGATCCCCGATCGCATCGATCAGCCAGGGGATCATCGGCTGGTCGACGCTGGTCCTGACGCTCCTGTTCGTGCTGCTCTACGGGGGCAACTCACCCGCATACTGGACGCTTTTCGGGGTCGTCGTCATCGCGCTCTTCGTCCTGCAATGCGGGCTGACGATGCTGCGCGGCGGGCACTGGACGAACGCGCGGCTGTTCTGGCCGGCTTTGCTCTATCTCGGGGTCCTCGCCTGGGGCATGTTGCAGACCTTGCCATCCTTGCCGGACGCCTGGGCGCATCCCTTCTGGGCACTTGTGCCTGGGGCGGAGGCCACTGTATCGGCCACACCCGTCTCCGGCGGTCACGGCGTCCTCAGGCTTGCGTGCTACGCGATGATCTTCTGGATCGCCATACAGGCCTCGATGAATGCCAAGCGCGCCCAGCGGTTCCTTGTTGCGTTTGCGCTCTGGTCGACGGCGCTGGCGCTCTTCGGGCTCTACGCCGCGATCTCTGGAAACAACTTCATCCTCGGCGAGCAGGCGAACAGCAACGTCTCGGCGAGTTTCGTCAACCGCAATTCCTACGCAACCTATGCGGCCATGGGTCTGGCGACGAACCTCGGCCTCTATCTGCACCTCGTGCGGTCGAACGTGCCGCCCAGCGGATCTCGCGGCAGCGCGCTCCGCGGGTTCCTGGAGCGGTTCTTCTCGGTCGCCTGGATCTTCCTGTTCGGCGCGGTGATCTGCCTCTCGGCGCTTCTCCTCACGGCGAGCCGTGCTGGCGTCGCGTCCGGCCTGGTCGCAGCAATCGTCCTGTTCGTCATGCTGCGTCGAGACAGCGGCTCATCCAAGATCGTTTGGCTGCTTGCAGCCATTCTCCTCGGGGCGTTTCTCACGGTTCTGTCGGAAAACGTGCTGACGCGCCTGCTTGGACAGACCAGTGACCTGCGCTTCGTTATTTACCCGGTCATCCTCGAACACCTGCGCGACCGCTTCTGGCTCGGCCACGGCTTCGGCGCCTTCCACGACACGTTCCGCCCTTTCGTGCCGCTGGAAGCCGCGAGCGGCGAATGGGACTTCGCCCACAGCACGTATCTCGAGAACCTGTGGGAGATGGGGATCCCGGCCGCCCTCGCCTTCTACGCAGCGCTGGCCTGGGTGGCGGCGGTGATCTTCCGGGGCGCGGTCAAGCGGCGGCGAAATCGGGTGTTTCCGGTGGTGGCGCTGGCCTGCTTAGTCGCGGGCGCGCTGCACTCGCTGGTGGATTTCAGCCTGCAGATGCCGGCGACGGCGGCGATGTTTGCGTTTATCCTCGGGGTGGGCTGGGCACATGCCTGGCAGCGCGGTTCGGCGACCGACGACATGGCAAAAGAACGTGGTCCTGCGGCAGCGCGGGAGACGTCCTCCTCAAAGCCAACCTGACCGAACTGCCCGTGCTGCGCGCGGATTGGTCCGGTCGCGCGCCACACCCGGGGTGTGAGATCACATGGTGCCAAGAGGCGCTCTCCTGGCCCCCTCCCTGCGCAGAATGCGATTCGAAATTCACCTGTTTTCATTACCCAGAAACCGATCGTTTATTGTCAGCATCTGACGCTTTTTATCAGATGCTGACGCAACCCTATTGTGCACTTCATTTCATCTGTCTTGTATTTTTTCTCCCTTTTTCAATATGATATACACTATTTCATATTCATTATGGGCGCCACGCAATTTATCATTCTCCGCCGATCGTTTCCCGAGTATGATCTTGCGTGATGACTGGCCCCAATACGAGGAACACCGGAAGATGACTGACGCCTCAGATCTGGCACTGGTCGATGATGACGACGATGAACCGCCCTCACACGTCCTGATGGAAGACGTCTTGCCCGGCGAAGATCTTGTCGCACGGGAGCAGCTGAAGGAGGCATATCTCGAAGAGCTGAACCCCGTAACGGCGTACGAGTGGTCGCTTGCCGATCAATTGGCGAACTACGAGTGGGAGATCATGCGACATCGCCGGATGCGGGACGCCACAGTCCTTCTGAAGTATCAGCGCCTCGCAACCAACGTGATCATGGAGGGTGATCCAAACCACGATGCTTGGGTGAGCGAGATTGACGAGGAGACCCGTCTCTTTGCCCTCGATCTCACCTCGAAGGATCCGCAAACGCGACAGGAGGCCGAAGCGGCATTCCTGCAGGAAACACAATGGCATCCGCACCAGCTTCTCGCCCTCGCCTCGGGAAGCTCTGAGGAGGCCAAGCATCACGACACGAAGATCGCCGACCTCGAACGTCGCCGTCGCGCCCTCCGAAAAGACTACGACGAGCTGAAAGTGACCCATGCCCGCGTTGTCGAAGACGCCGAAGTGATGCGGTAGTGTCCAGTGTCGAGCGAACGCCGCCGCGCGGCCAACCGGGCAAATGCGAGGAAAAGCACCGGCCCCAGGACGGAGGCTGGACGTCGGCGGGTTTCCCGGAATGCGTTGCGGCATGGACTTTCGACACCGCCTCTGCCGGACCGTGTGCAATATCACGCTTCGATCATTCTCGACGATCCGTGTCTGGAGCCGGTCCACTTGTCAGAAGTCGGTCTTGCCCTTGCATGGAGCCTTGCGGATGCGGAGGCGCAGCTAGAGCGCGTACGCAACAGCGAATTCACGATCCTCGAGAGGATATCCGCGACGGAGCACAGGACGGAGCGACCTGCGCATGTCACGTCGGATCCGGAACTAGCTTTGGCCTACCGCGCCATGGAGGGGTTGCGCGACCCTTTGGAGAGGAACTTGATCGCCACCTTTCTTCGATCTCAGGACACGACCGTTCCGCAAGCGGATGCCTTCGAGATCATGGATGCGCCCGGTAAGTTGCGGCGTCTCCTGCGCTACCGTCGGGAGGCCGAAGTCCGCCGCCACCGTGCCCTGAAGGAGTGGATCGGCTATCTCAAGGATGTCCCGAATTCCAAAACAAAGCCAATCGGGTCCGACCATGCGACCTGAATTTCCAGAACAAAGCCAAGCCCCGCGACGCCTGAGCTTCGGGTTCTCTAAACAAAGCCATGGTCTCCAGGTTCCCCACCACGCGCCACAAAAAACAGCGCGTTTTTCTGCGGATTCGGACGGAAGAACCTGCGAATCCCTTCCTGGCTTGGCCGATTTATGCTATTGTTTTCGTGGAAAATTTGATCTCCGCGAGGATTTTCCCTTAACGTCTGCCCGACCCGCAGCATCGCGCGGCCGATCGGGTCAGAACTTGCTCTCGCGGACGCCGCAGACGGGAGCACGCATCATGTTCGACACCACGTCACCGCCGTGGCAGGAGCCCGCGCACCAGACCCTGGCCGATCTCATCGCAAGCTACCGCGCTTCCTCCCGTTACACGTGTCTCCGTGCACGCACCCGCCGCGACTACGACCAGGTGCTCGACTATCTCAAAGGAACCATCGGCCAGGTGGCAGTCGCCTCCATCAAGCGACCTCAAGTTATCGCGCAGATGGAGGCGAATGCCCATCGCACGCGCTTTGCCAACTACGTGCAGCAGGTCCTGAGCGTTCTCTTCGAGCACGCGATCGATTTGGGCTGGCTCGACCACAATCCCGCAAAATCCGTCCGCAAGCTGAAGACACCGGCGGAGCGGCGCGCGCCGCATCGCCCCTGGACCGACGCGGCCATTGCTATCTTCCGGGCGCGCGCCAATGCAACCGCCAGGCTGATTTTCGAGCTCGGGATCGGAAGCGTGCAGCGTCCCGGCGACTGGCCGAAGTTCCGATGGTCGGATTACGACGGAGAGGCGCTCCGCATCACTCAAGGAAAAACCGGGATCAGCCTCTGGCTGCCCTGTTCGCAAGAACTCAAGCGCATGCTTGATGCAACAAGAAGGCACGGCGTCAGCATCTTGTCAGATGCAGACGGCCGGCCCTTCAGCTACTTCAAGATGGCGCGCATCATGCGTGAAGAACGCAAAAGGCTTGGCCTAGTAGAATTCGACCTTCACGCATTGAGGTACCGCGGTGTGCAGGAGCTGGCCTGGGCCGGATGCACGGATGACGAGATTGCAGCCTTCAGTGGTCATGCCTCGATAGCAATGATCCGGAAGTATGCAGGTGAGGCGCGCCAGGTGATGAGGGCGCGCACTGCAGCCCAAAAGCGTCAGATGCTGACGGAAACCCGCACAAACTAGGCCCCCATTTGACCGGAAATAAGTCGGTTCGGCGAACAGCTGTTTGATGTCCAATAAGTCGATGCCGATTTCATCCGATGCGGCCTTGACGCACCACATCCAACACCTTACCCCTGCGCATCGCTGGCGAGTTGGCGGAGTGGTTACGCAGCGGATTGCAAATCCGTGCACACCGGTTCGATTCCGGTACTCGCCTCCACCTCCCCAATTCCCCGATGCACTCGTTCAGCCGATCGCTCCGGCATCGCGCAATCTGGCGAGTGCCTCCGCGTCGTAGCCCGCCTCGACCAGCACCGCTTCCGTCTGGGCGCCGAGGTCCGGAGTGGGATGGCGAACCCTCAGGGGCGTTTGCGAGAACCTGACCGGGAAGCCCGTCATCTTCAGCACACCATGGCCCGGGTGCTCCACGTCGAGGACCATGTCCTGTGCCGCCACTTGCGGATCGGCAAGCGCCTCGGTCAGGCTCTGGACCTTGCCGCAGGGTACGCCGGCGCGGTTCAGCCGCTCGATCCAGTGGGCTTGCGTGCCATGGGCCAGGGCGCCGTCCACCAGCCTGTTCAGTTCGGCCCGGTTCTCGACGCGCCGCGCGTTGTCCGCGAACCTTGGGTCATCGAGGAGATGCGCAAGCCCGATCTCCCCGAGAAAGCGCGCGACGAAGACATCCGTCGAGGGCGCGACCGCGATGTCTCCGTCCGCCGCGCGGAACAGGCCGTAGGGCGCGACGATGGGGTGGTCGTTGCCGGTGGGCACCGGGTCGCGGCCGGTGGCGAGCGCGCCGGACGAGAGATAGGCCATCATCGAGATGATCGACATCATCATCGAGGCCTCGACCCTCTGGGCCGGTCCTCCCATGTCCCGCGCCCTGAGGGCCGAGACGGCGCCGAGGGCGGCATAGAGCCCGGCGATGAGGTCGGTCAGCGGAGGGCCGGTGCGCAGCGGGCCCGTTTCGGGTGTCCCGTTGGTCGCCATGTAGCCCGACATCGCCTGCGCGATGAAGTCGAAGGCCGGGCGGTCGGCATAGGGTCCGGTCGATCCGTAGCCGTTCACGCTGACCACGATCAGGCGGGGGTTGATCTCGGCCAGTCGCGCCTCGGACAGGCCCATCTCGTCCAGCACGCCGGGTCGGTAATTCTCCGTCAAGATGTCCGCATCGGCCAGCAGCCGTTCCAGCACCGCCGCTCCCTCCGGCTTGCGCAGATCGAGCGCGACGGAGCGCTTGTTTCGGTTGAAACCGGCGAAATACCACGACAGGCCATCCCGGATATGTCCCTGCCCGCGCACCGGGTCGCCGCCGCGCGGCGACTCGATCTTGATCACGTCCGCGCCCAGATCGCCGAGGATCATCGAGCAGAAAGGGCCCGAAAGGATGCGCGTCAGGTCGATGACCCGAACGCCGGACAGCGGAAGATCACTCATCCCGCGGCCGTCGCCGTCAGGCCGGGATCGTAGCGGCGCAGGCGCGGGCCCGACTTTATGACCTGGCCGGGCAGGTCGCGGCCGATCACCTCCTGCGTCATCCTTGCCGCATCGATCAGCGCGTCGAGGTTCACGCCGGTTTCGTAGCCGCTTTCGTTCAGCAGGTACACGAGGTCCTCGGTACAGATGTTTCCCGTGGCGCCGGCGGCGAAGGGGCAGCCGCCAAGCCCGCCGACCGAGGCGTCGTAGTGGGTGACGCCCTCCGCAAGGCCCGTCATGACGCAGGCAAGGCCGACGCCGCGGGTATTGTGGAAGTGAAGGCCGATCCCGAGGCCCGGCGCCTCGGCCCGGATCGCCTGGACCGCGGCGCGGACCGTGCTGGGCGTGGCCATGCCGGTGGTATCGCCAAGGCCGACGGACCGCGCGCCCATCTCCTGGTAGCGCCGCGCGATACGGGCGACCTGCTCGGGCGGGACGATGCCCTCGAACGGACAGCCGAAGGCGGTGGCGATGCCTCCTTCGATGGCCACGCCGGCCCTGTCCAGCAACGCGAAGACGGCCTCGAAATCCTTCAGCGAGGTCTCGATCGGGCGGTTCACATTCTTGAGGTTGTGGGTCTCGGAGGCCGAGACGACGCTGTGCACCGCATCGACGCCCGCCCCGGCGGCACGCTCGGCCCCACGCAGGTTCGGGATCAGTGCCGAGACCACGGCGCCCTCGGGCCGGTCGATACCGGCGAGCACCGCCTCGGCATCGGCCAGCTGCGGTACGGCCCGCGGGCTGACGAAGGACGTGACCTGGATGTGCCTCAGACCCGACGCGAAGAGCGCGTTGACGATGGCGATCTTGCGGTCGGTGGGGATGAAGGTCGCTTCGATCTGGAACCCGTCGCGAGGGCCCACTTCGCAGACGGTTATGCGGGCGCCTTCGGGCACGGGGGCGGTCGGTGCGTTGGCGGCCATGTCCTGTCCTTTCCTTGTCGCGCCGCAAAGCGCGTCGGCGCCCACATATTGCCTCGCCGGAAAACCGCGCCGCAAGTGGCCCGCAGCGGCGCCCGCCGCGTGCAGGGGCATCGAAGGCGTGGACGGGCGGATGTCGGAGGAGGGCGCGCGCGATGTTGTCCACGGGCCGGCCTCGACGCGGTCCCGACCTTGCCTGCAAGGGCCGCGGGGCACTGAGGGGCGGGCGCGCTGCGGCGCGGTCAGGGCGCGCGTGACATCGCGCATCGTCCTTTTGGCATGAAATTTCGTGATGTGTGCCGTGATCCGCCAGCAAGGACACTTGAAAAACCGACCGCGATGGCATCCCCTCGGCGTGGGTTTTTACTGGGAGGAGAAAACCGATGTTCTTTCAAAGACTGACAAGCGTCAAACTCGGGGCCGCCTTCGCCGCGGCGCTGACCGTCACCGCGGTCCCGGCCTCGGCGACCGAGTGCATCGCGCCCTCGAACCCCGGCGGTGGCTGGGACTTCACCTGCCGCACGATCGGCCGCATCCTCAGCGAGCTCGGCCTCGTGGACGGCAACGTGCAGGTCACCAACATGCCCGGCGGCGTAGGCGCCGTGACCTTTGCGATGGTCGCCGCAGAACGGCCCGACGACGCGGACCTGATCGTGGCCACCTCGACCGTCGGCATCACGCAGATCGCGCAGGGCCGCTACCCCGCGCCGCTCGACGCGATGCGTTACCTCGCGATGCTGGGCGCCGATGTCGGCGTGATCGCGGTGGACAACGACAGCCCGATCCAGACCCTCGCCGAACTGAACGCCGCGATGGTCGAGGACCCGACCGCGCTGGTGACCGCGGGCTCCTCGGGTGCGGGCGGCTGGGACCACATCCGCCTGCTCATGGTCGCGCAGGCCGCGGGCGTGGATGATCTCGGCGCGATCCGCTGGGTGCAGTTCGACGGCGGCACCGATGCCGTCACGCAGATGATGGGCGGCCAGATCGACGTGGTCTCGACCGACCTCGGCGAAATCGCCGGTTTCGTCGAATCGGGCGACATCCGCATTCTCGCGGCGCTCAGCGACGATCCCATCCCGGCCTTCCCCGACATCCCGACCGCCATCTCGCAGGGCATCGACGTGACCGGCTACAACTGGCGCGGCCTCTACACCGGCGGACAGGTCACCGACGAGCAGTATGCCTCGTGGGTGGAGCGTCTGGAGACGCTCTACAACTCGGAGAACTGGCAGACGGCGGCGACCGAGTCGGGCCTCGTTCCGATCTGGCGCGGTGGCGCAGAGTTCGAAGCCTTCGTGCGCGAGCAGGCCGAGGTCATGGAACAGATCTCGCGGGACATCGGCGTCATCGAATGAGCGTCAGAATCCTGGGCGTCGCGATCTTCGTGATCGCGGCGCTCTACACCTGGCAGGCGGGCAACTACGTCGTGAACTTCGGCGACGTGCTGGGTCCAAGCGTGTTCCCGGTCATCGTCGGCGTGCCGATGATGATCCTGTCCGCTTCGCTGGTGGTGTTTCCGACGGGGCAGGTCGAATGGCCTGCCCCGCAGCGGATGTGGCGTCAGGCGGCGGCACTCGCGGTCCTCGTGGGCTACACGATGACGCTAGAGCCGTTCGGCTTTCCGCTTGCCACTTTCGCACTGATCGCGCTGATCGGGATCATCCTGGGCGGCGCTGCCTGGCGCGCCGCGCTGCTTGGCGCGGTCATGGCGCCCGCGCTCTGGGCGCTGTTCGACAAGGTGCTGGGGCTGCCACTCGACTTTCTGGGAACGCTCTTCGGCCGGGGCTGAGGGCGCGCGAGGGAACTTTTCATGGAAATCCTGTCGCTTCTCGGCCATGGCTTCGCGGTCGCGATGACGCCACTCAACATCGCGCTCCTGCTGCTGGGATGCTTCATAGGCACCCTGCTGGGCGCGCTTCCGGGTCTCGGGCCGGTGAACGGTGTCGCGGTGCTGATCCCGCTGACCTTCGCCTTCGGCTTCGACCCCACCTCATCCATGATCCTGCTTTGCGCGGTCTACTTCGGGTGCATGTATGGCGGGCGCATCAGCTCGATCCTGCTGAACATCCCCGGCGACGAACCGGCGATCATGACCACGCTCGACGGCTACCCCATGGCGGTGCAGGGGCAGGCCGCGAACGCGCTGGCGATCTCGGGCGTTGCCTCCTTCGTGGGCGCGACGATCGCGGTCGTGGGCCTGTCGCTCTTTGCGCCCGTGCTGGCGCGCGCGGCGATCCATTTCGGCCCCGCGGATTACTTCGCGCTCTACATTCTCGCCTTCGCCACGATCGGAGGCATCGCCGGCGTCGACCCGCGCAAGACGCTGCTGTCGGCCCTGATCGGCCTTCTGCTGGCCACGGTCGGCATCGACCCGATCTCGGGCGTGCCGCGCTACACCGGCGACAACTATCACCTCTATGACGGGATCGAACCCATCGTGGCCCTCGTCGGCCTCTTTGCGATCTCGGAAATCCTGATGCTTCTGGAAAAGCACGTGAGGGACCGGCCGAAGGCCATCCCGGTGGGAAGCTGGCTGCCGCAATGGGGAGCGATCTGGCGCACACGCGCGGCGATGCTGCGCGGCTCGGGCGTGGGCTTCGTCGCGGGCGTTCTTCCCGGCGCGGGTGCCTCGCTCGGCTCCTTCATGGCCTATGTCACGGAAAAGCAGTGGTCGAACAAGAAGGGGACCTTCGGCAAGGGCGACCCGCGTGGCGTCGCGGCCCCCGAGGCGGGCAACAACGCGGCCTCGGGCGGCGCGCTCATTCCGATGCTGTCACTGGGTGTCCCCGGCTCCGGCACCACCGCCGTCCTGCTCGCCATGCTGGTCTCGCTGAACGTGCAGCCCGGCCCCCTCCTTTTCGAACGTCAGCCGGACCTGGTCTGGGGCCTCGTCGCGTCGCTCTACATGGCGAACGTCGCGCTCCTGATCCTGAACCTGCCGATGATCGGCATCTTCACGCGGTTGATGATGACGCCCACCTGGGCGCTCATGCCGGTCGTGGCGGCCGTGACCTTCGTGGGCGTCTACGGCATCTCGAACTCGGTGTTCGACCTCGAGATGATGGTCTTCTTCGGGGTCGTCGGCTACATCCTGCGCAAGCTCGACGTGAGCCTCGTGCCGCTGGTCCTGGGCCTGCTGCTCGGCGGCGACATGGAGCGGAACCTGCGCCGCGCGATGTCGATCTCGGACGGTGACTGGTCGATCCTGATCGCAAGCCCGATCTCCATCGTCCTCTACATCCTGACCGCCGGTTTCCTCGCCCTGTCGGTGTGGCTCGCGCTGCGCGACCACCGCCAGAGCCAGGCCGAACGCCTGACCGAAGGGTGACAGAGGGCGGACCAAGGATACGCGGCGGCGCCGGCTATGATCTCGTGACCCTGGCGCTGTTCCGAAGCATCGCTGCGACCGGGAGCATCGCGCACGCCGCCGCACTCCACGATCTCGTGCCATCGGCCGTCAGCAAGCGGATCGCCGACCTCGAGGCACTGGTGGGCACGCCCCTGCTGCGCCGCCTTCGCCGCGGCGTCGAACTCACGCCCGCGGGCGAGGAACTGCTGCGCCATGCCGAGGGGCTGCGCGACGCGGTCGAGCGCATGTCGGCGGACATGGCGGCCCATGCCACCGGTCGGCGCGGCGCGATCCGGGTCGCGGCCAACAGCAGCGCCATCTCGCAGTTTCTGCCGGAGGACCTGGCCGAGTTCGTGGCCGCGGAACCGGACCTGCACATCCATCTCACCGAGATGACCAGTGTGGAGGTCATCGAGGCGGTGCGATCGGACCGCGCGGATGTCGGCGTCTTCAGCGGCATGACGGAGGCCGCGGGCCTGTCGACGCAAACCTATCGCCGCGACACTCTGGTCGTCGTGATGCCGGCCGATCACCCGCTGAGCGAGCGGCGGCGGCTCAAGCTGGCGGACGTGGTCCATGAGCCCTTTGTCGCGCTTCAGACGGGCAGCTCGATCCAGGCTTTCCTCGACCGCCGGGCGGAGGACCTCGGCGCGCATATCAGGACCCAGGTCGCGGTCCAGAGCTTCGACGGCGTGCGCCGCATGGTGCAGGCGCGCCTCGGGATCGCGATCCTGCCCTACGGCGCGGTCGAGCCCTACCTCGATGCGGCGCGCCTGGCGATGGTGCCGCTGAACGAACCCTGGGCCACGCGCGAGTTGCTGATCGCCGTGCGGAACCCCGGCACGGTCACCCCGCAGACCGCCGCGCTGATCGCGACGCTCACGGGGCAACCGCGCTGAATGACCTGCCCCTGCGGGGCGCAACCAGAGGAGTGCGAGATGGGAACCTTCGACGAGGACCTGTTCGAGAAGGGGCTGGAGCGGCGCAAGGCGACGCTCGGCGACGACTACGTGACACGAAGCCTCGAGGGCGCAGACGCCTTCACCCGCCCCTTCCAGGAGGCGATGACCGCCTGGTGCTGGGGCTTCGGCTGGGGCGACGACGCGATCGACGCCAAGACCCGCAGCATGATGAACCTCGCCATGCTGGGCGCGCTCGGCAAGATGCACGAGTGGGAACTGCATTGCCGAGGCGCGCTGAACAACGGCGCCACGGTCGAGGAGATCCGCGCGGCCTGCCACGCCGTCGCGATCTATTGCGGCGTGCCGCAGGCCCACGAATGCCTGCGGAGCGCGCGCAAGGTGCTGGAGGAGCGCGGCCTCCTCTGAGGCCGCCGCCCTGCCCTAGCCGACGTGTCGGGCCAGGAACTCCTCCGTCCGGGCATGGGCGAGGTCCGCTGCCTCGGCGACGTAGCTCGGCCGCGCGTCATTGGCGAAGGCATGGCCGGCCGGGTAGAGGTGCATCTCCATCTCGGGCAGATAGGCCTGCGCCTCGGCCCGCATCTCCGGGGGCACATGATCGTCCTCGGCCCCGAAATGCGCCAGAAGAGGGGCCTTCAAGGGCCGGTCGAGATAGGTCGGAAGACGCGTTCCGTAGAACGCGACGGCGCCGGCGACGTCGAGAACCTGTGCGGCCCGAAGCGCGAGCCCCCCGCCCCAGCAGAACCCGATCACGCCCACCTTGCCGCCCTTCGCCGCCAGCGCCTGAACCGCGGCGTCGATATCGAGCACCGTCTGGTCCAGGTCTGACGCGAGCATCAGGTCGCGTCCGCGCGGGCCCTCGGCGAAGGGGATGACTGCGCCCCGCTCCTTGCGGTCGAACAGCGCCGGGATCGCGACGTCGTAGCCAAGCCGTGCATAGCGCTCGGCCACGCCCTTGAGCTGGTCGGTGACGCCGAAGATCTCCTGCAGGATCACGATCCCGCCCCGCCGCGTGCCGACGGCCGGGGCCATCCAGCATTGCAGTTCGTGCCCATCCACTGCCGTCAGTGTCGTCATCATGCGATTTGTCCCCTCGGAAATCGGAGCGGCCCGCCCGCAGACGAGGCGGGCCGCAAGGTGTCACTCGCCGGCGGGAATGCCGGCCTCTTCGTAGTAGCGGATGGCGCCCGGATGGTAGGGCATCGCGTTGGCCGGAGCCATGGCGCTGAAGTCGGCATTGCCGAAGGCGCCGAAGGACGCGGTCAGCGCCTCCTGGTTCTGGTGGATGACGCGCGTGAGGTCATGGACCACCTGCTCGTCGACACCCGCGTTCGCCAGCAGCATCCACGGCACCGCGACGAGGTTCGCACCCCAGCTCTGCAGACCGTTGATGCTCTCGTTCTGAGGCATGGCGCGGATCGTGCCGGAGGGAAGTACGGCGGTATAGGCGGCGAAGGCCTCCTCCCCGTCGTTCATCGAGATGTAGCAAAGCCCGCCACGATCCTGCAGCTGCACCGCCGCCTGCTGCCCCGCGCCCGCGTTCAGGCTGACGAGCGCCACGTCCACGAGGCCGTCGCCCAGCGCGTTGATCCCATCCACGAAGCTCGACACCGGAACCTGCGTGAAGTCGTCGTAGGACATGCCGCCCGTCGCCAGCACGCCTTCGATGTAGAAGGGAATGATCGTGGACGAGGTGTATTCAGAGGCGATCCTGAGGTCGCTCCGTCCCGCCATGTCGTCCACGGTCTGCAGGCCGAGGTCGCAGGGCGCCATGACGCCGGTGGTCAGCGGGAACATCACGCCGACGAGCCGGACATCGGGGTGCGCGCGGTCGAAGTTTCCGGTTCCCGTGTAGGCGAATGCCGCCTCGGCGCCGTTGACGTAGCCGAAGTCGACCTCCCCGCTGTTGAGGAGCGGCATGTAGCCGACGAGCGGCTGCGTGCGAACGGTCAGGCCGTTCTCGTTGGCGACGACCGCAACCGCCTGACCGGCGTTGTAGGCGAGCGAGCCCTGCGCGCCGGTGGCCATCGAGATCACCTGCGCGTGCCCCGTGCCGGCGATCGCCAATGTGGCGAAGCCTGCGGCCGCGATAGTTCTGAAGTCGAGCATGATATCCTCCCTTGGATGCTGCGCGTTCTCACGTCGGTTGGTCGTTTCGGGTGGCTCCGGCGCGCCGGAACATGAGCGCGGCGGCAAGTGCGATCAGGACGGCGGCGGCAATGGCGTGGGCGACCATCGACACGTCGAGGAAGCCGAGCGGCAGGGCCAGCGCGCCGAGCGCCACGAAGGCGATGCGCAGCACCGGACCGAGGCGCCCGCCCCAGTATCCCGCAATGCCCGCGGTGACCCCGGCGATGCCGGCCGCCGTGAGGCAAGCGGCGGTCACGACCTCCTGCATGGTGCCCTCGAACAGGAGCGCGGGCGTCGACACGAAGGCGAAAGGCAGGATGAACGCGGCCCAGCCGATCCGCATCGCCGCCATGCCGGTGGCGAAGGCCCCCGCCTTCGAGATCGCCGCCGCCGCGAAGGCCGCGAGCGCCACGGGCGGCGTGATCATCGACATCATGCCGAAGTAGAGAATGAAGAGATGCGCCGCGATGGGCTGCACGCCCGCCTCGACGAGCGACGGCGCGACGAGGCTCGCCAGCAGGACATAGACGCCCGAGGTCGGCATACCCATTCCCAGGATGATGCAGACCACCGCCGAGATCAGGAGGAGTAGGATCAGGCTGGACCCCACCGCGTCCACCAGCACCAGCGTGAGCGCGAAACCAAGGCCGGTGACGTTCAGGACCCCGATCACGAAGCCCGCGGCGGCGACGACGAGGATCAGGTCGACCATCGACGTGCCCGTGTCCACGAAGACCCGACCGAAGCTCGGCAGCGTCAGGCGCGTGCCGTCGTAGCCCCTGAGAAACCCCGCCGCCGCGATGGCGAGCGAAGCGAGAAGCGCAGAGTCCTCGGGATCGAGCCGCATCACGAAGAGCGCGTAGAGCAGGACGGCGAAGGGGATCAGGAAATGCCAACCCTTCGCCAGGACCTTGCGCACGGTCAGCTCGGCATCCTCGGGCGCGGCGATCCCGTCGCGGGCGGCGATGAGGTCCACCTGCAGGAACGCGCCGAGATAGTAGAGGATCGCAGGAACCAGCGCGGCGGCGGCCACGGTCGCATAGGGGATGTCGAGGAACTCGGCCATCAGGAAGGCCGCAGCCCCCATGATGGGCGGTGTCAGTTGCCCGCCGGTCGAGGCCACCGCCTCGATCGCGCCCGCATCCTCCTTCCGGTATCCGCCCCGCTGCATCAGCGGGATCGTGATGACGCCGGTCGTCGCCACGTTCGACACCGCCGAGCCCGAGATCGAGCCGAACAGGGCAGAGCCGACGACCGCGATCTTCGCAGAACCACCCCGCGCGCGCCCCGTGGCGGCCATGGCGAGATCGGTGAAGAAGGCACCGCCACCGGCCGCGAAGAGAAGCTGGCCGAAGAAGACGAAGAGCAGAACGGTGATCGTGCCCACGGCAAGCGGCGAGGAGAAGACGGCGGAGCTGTCGAAACCCACGTAGTCGACCAGCCGCTGCGGCGAGAGCTCGCGCCCGATAAGCCGCCCCGGCACCCGGTCCGCGAACAGCGCGTAGACAAGGAAGACCGCGACGATCCCGAACAGCATCAGGCCCGCGCGACGGCGGATGCCCTCCATCACGCCGATCACCACGACGGCGCCCACCAGCGTGATCTGCCAGGGACGATAGAACTGCTCCTGCAGCAGCCAGACGAAATCCGTCGCCGCGTAGATCAGGACACCGAGGCAGGTCACGGCGATCGCGAGATCGACAAGGTTCGGCCGCGCCACCGCGCCGCCCCTTGGACCGAAGCGCAGGAAGCAGATGGTGAGCGCGAGGCCCAGCTGAAGCGCCATGTACTGCTGGCGCAGGACGGCAAAACCGAGGCGGGTATGCACCTCGAGGTTCCACAGGATGCAGGCCACGCACATCACGGTGGCCAGCGCCGCGACCGTCAATGCCACCCAGCGCGGTCCTGCGGCGGCGTCGCTCATGCGCCCGCCTCCTCCGGCCAGTAGAGGCGCATCGGGTTGTCGATCAGAAGCTTTTTCCGAAGGGCGCCCGTCGGCGCGATGCGCGGGATCATGTCCACGAGCGTCCCGTCGTCGGGCATGTGCGAACGCATGTTCGGATGCGGCCAGTCGGTGCCCCAGAGTACGCGGTCCGGGTAGCCTTCGACAAGGGTCCGGGCAAAGGGCACGACATCGTCATAGGGCGGCCCCGCGACCGTCAGGCGCTCGGGGCAGGATACCTTGATCCAGAAGCGCGCGTCGCTCTCCATCAGCGCGAGGACCCGGGCGAACCCCTCCCCGGCGAGACCCTCCGCCAGATCGGGCCGCCCCATGTGGTCGATCACGATCGTCCCCGGCAGGGACCGGACGAACCCGCCAAGATCGGCCAGTTCCGCGGATTCGAAATAGACGACGATGTGCCAGCCGAGTTCGGTCACCCGCGCGGCGATGCGGATATAGTCGTCCTTCGGCGCGTCCCCGACGAGGCGCTTGAGAAAATTGAAGCGCACGCCGCGCACACCGCCGTCGTGAAGGCGCCGCAGATCCTCTTCCGCGATGTCGGGGTCGACCACCGCGACGCCGCGCGCCCGACCCTCGGAGCGGGCGATGGCATCGAGCATCGCGCTGTTGTCGGGGCCGTGGCAGGTCGCCTGTACGATGACGTTTCGCGACAGCCCGAGATGATCGCGCAGCGCGAAGAGTGTCTCGGCAGGCGCGTCCACCGGCGTGTATTTCCGTCGTGGCGAGAAAGGGAAGACGGCAGCGGGCCCGAAGACGTGGCAATGGGCATCGACGGCGCCCGCAGGTGGCCGGAATACAGGCCGCGAGGGTGCCGGGTGGAACGGCAGGTAGTCGGGATCGGCGACGGGCGCGGTCGCGCCGGCATGCGATACCCCCTCGCTCAATGTCATGGCAGGTCCCTCCCTCTGCCGCCCGAGCGTGACCGATGAGAATTCATTTTGGAAATGGATACTCGTGTTCTAGAACATCACCTGTGATGATCCGGGATTGAAAATGCTTTTGAATTTTGACCTCAATCTCCTGATCGTCCTGCATGTCCTTCTCGAGGAGCGCAGTGTCACGCGCACCGGCGCGCGACTCGGCCGGACGCAGTCCGCCATCTCGAACGCGCTCAAGCGTCTGCGCGACCATCTCGACGATCCGCTTCTCGTCCGCACGCCCGAGGGGTTGAGCCCGACGCCCCGCGCGGCGGAACTTGCCCCCGTGGTGGCCCGGATCGTGGAGGACGCAGGCGCCTGCATCGCCCGGCCCGGCGATTTCGACGCCGCCACGGCCGAGGGCCAATACGCCATCGGCGCGCCGGATCGGTTCAACCTGCCGGTCTTTCTTCCGCTGCTCGAACACCTAGGCCGCGTGGCGCCCGGCATCGTCATCAACCTGCGCACCACCGACCGCGACTACGCGATCCGGCTGATCGAGGCCGACGAGATCGACCTAGCCATCGGCTGGTTCGACCGCACACCACCCCATGTCGCACGCAGCCTGGTGTTCGAAGACCGCTTCGTCTGCCTGTGCCGACGCGACCACCCGCTACTCGACCACGGCAACCGGCCTGCCCTGGCGGACATTCTCGGATTTTCCCATCTCGTGGTCAGTTCCACCGGGGACCGCCGGGCCGCCTTCGACGCGGTGCTGGAGCGCCATGGTCATCGCCGCAACATCGCCGCGACCCTGATGAGCTTCACCATCGTGCCCGAACTGTTGCAGCAGTCGGACCTCGTCGGCGTCTTCACGCACCGCACGGCCGAGTATTTCGCGGCCCGCTACCCCCTTGCCCTCGTGCCGGTGCCACTGGAGGTCGCGCCCATCGCCAACCACCTGATCTGGCATCGCCGGTTCGAGCGCGACCAGGCTCATGCCTGGCTCCGCGATCAGATCGTCGCCGCATGCGCTGGCGAAGTCGCCCCGGGGGAGGTGCGGCGGAGAAAGACAGGCCAGGGCGCAAGGCCGCGCGACTAGCCGACCTTGCCTTGCGCCTTTCGGACGAGAGCCGCGAGGCGATGGACCGTCTTGGAACAGGGCGTGGTGAAGAAGAAGGCGAGGCCGGTCCCGGGATTCGGGCGGCCTCGTCGAACTTGAGGCCGAGTTGGATGGTCACGCGGAGGAGGTCAGCGAAATACTCGTCCTCCTTGCAGCTGCGCGTCGGCGCCGAAAGCGGCCCCTCATGCAGACTGCGGAAGTTGCGGGCTTGGCGCAGCCGGGTTGCCCCCCGATGGTGATGCTCCTTGTAACGGTTTCAGGCGCGCTCATTCCCTGCCCCGCTTGCGCAGCTGCCTCTGCCGCGCCCGGTGCGCGGCCTCGATATGGGCACGCATCGCGGCTTCGGCCGCGTCCCCGTCATGGGCGCGCAGAGCGGCGATCAGGGCCTCGTGCTCGGCGATGGCGGCCTCGGCGCGGCCGCCCTCCTCCATGGTGGAGGGCCCGAGGATCAGAAGCGTCTTCTGTACCGCCTGGACCGCGCTCAGCAGAAACCGGTTCCGCGCGGCGTTCCGCAAGATGTCGTGAAACTGCCGGTTCGCCTCGTAGAGACGCTCCACGTCCCCCTTTGCCGCCGCCATCTCGGCGTTGATCGCGGCCATCTCGTCGATTTCGGACGGATAGGCCGCACGGGCGGCGAAACGCGCCGCCGTTCCCTCCAGCACGGCCCGCATCTCGTAAAGCTCGGTGATCTCGGCATAGTCGAGCTGACGGATCACGGCACCGACGCGCGGGGTGTGGGTCACGAGCCCGTCTGCCTCGAGCAGGCGGATCGCCTCGCGCACCGGTGTCCGCGACGTGCCGAGCCGCTGCGCAAGCTCGGTCTCGGTCAGCCGGTCGCCGGGACCGAGGCGTCCCTGCCGGATCTCCGACAACAGCCGCGTATAGGCGTCGTGCCCCTGCGAGGCATCGGTATGGAACGTGTCCTGGGCCATCGGCTCCCTGCGGGTTTCCGATTGCATACGGCTGGATACATGCATATGCAAGTCTTTGGAGACCCAAGCCCGATGCCAAGCCCCGACGTCACCCTCCTGAAACGCCGCGCCCTGACCCTGGGCCTCGCGGCGGCGGGAACAGTGGTGTTCTGGGCACTCGGCCTGCCGCTGCCCTTCCTTTTCGGCCCTCTGACGGCCTGCCTGCTGGCCGCGCTGGCGGGGGCTCCGCTCCGGGGGCTCGGGACGATCTCGGTCGCGGCACGGACGATCCTCGGCGTCGCGGTCGGCGCATCGCTGACCCCTGACGTGGTGGCGCGGATCCCGCAAATGGCGGCCTCGGTCGCGCTCATCCCTCTCTACATCGCGGTGATCGGCCTCGTGGGCGTGCCGTTCTTCCGCAAGGTCTACGGCTTCGACTGGGCGACGAGTTGGTACGCCGCGATGCCCGGCGGGCTGCAGGACATGGTGATCTTCGGACAGGAGGCGGGCGGCGACATCCGGGCCCTGTCCCTGATCCACGCGACCCGGGTCCTCATCATCGTCACCGTCGCCCCGCTGATCCTGACGCTGGGCTTCGGCGTGACGCTCGACAACCCGATCGGCGTGCCCGCCTCGGAGCTTCCGTTGGACGAGATGCTGATCATGGTCGCCGCCGCGCTGGTGGGATGGAAGGGCGGCGAGAAGATCGGCCTGTTCGGCGCCTCCATCCTCGGACCGATGATCGTCACCGGCGCCCTGTCCATGCTCGACGTGATCCACTTCCGTCCGCCCGCCGAGGCGATCCTGACCGCCCAGTTCATGATCGGGATCGGGATCGGCGTGGGCTACGTGGGCGTGACGCTGCAGGAGATCCGCCGCGACGTATCGGCGGGCGTGGTCTTCGTCCTTCTGCTGGCCGGGCTCGCCGCGCTCTTTACCGAAATCGTCGTTCTTTTCGGCCTTGCCGCCCCCGTCGACGGCTTTCTCGCCTTCGCGCCCGGCGGTCAGGCCGAGATGACGGTTCTTGCCATTATCGTCGGCGCGGATCTGGGCTACATCATCGTGCATCACCTGACACGGGTCCTGCTCGTCATATCGGGAGCGCCGGTTGCGGCGCGGCTGATGCGGCTCGACCGGCGACAGGCGCAAGACAGGGACAGGACCAGAAAAAAGGAAGACGGCACATGACGTTCACGACGCGGCCCGAACTGATGGGAACCTTCGGCATGGTTTCGACGACCCACTGGCTGGCCAGCCAGGCGGGCATGAAGATGCTGGAGGATGGCGGCACGGCGGCAGATGCCGCCGTCGCGGCAGGTTTCGTCCTGAACGTTGTGGAGCCGCACCTCAACGGCCCGCTCGGGGAAGTGCCCGCCCTCGTGCTCCCCGCCGGGGCCGATACGCCCCTTGTCCTCTGCGGCCAGGGCGTGGCGCCGGAGGGGGCGACGATCGCGCATTACCGCGACGAGGGGCTCGACATCATTCCCGGCTCCGGCCTTCTCGCGACGGTCACCCCCGGCGCCTTCGACGCCTGGATGCTGATGCTGCGCGACCACGGAAGACTGCCGCTGGCACAGGTGCTTGCCCCGGCGATCCACTACGCCGAGCACGGGCACCCGATGCTGGCTGGCGTCGCCTCCGCCATCGCGGGACTTGCCGAGGTGTTCCAGCAGGAATGGCCGACCTCCGCGCCGGTCTGGCTGCCCGGGGGCAAGGCGCCCAAGGCGGGCGAATTGTTCCGCAATCCCGACTGCGCGGCGATGTGGCGGCGCCTGGTGGAGGAGGCGGAAGCGGCCGGCCCGGATCGCGACGCACAGATCGAGGCCGCGCGCCGCGCCCATGCGCAGGGTTTCGTGGCAGAGGCCATCGACGCCTACCTGCGCGACGCCTGCACGCTCGACGCCACCGGCGAACGGCGCAAGGGCGTCCTGACCGGCCAGGACATGGCCAATTGGGAAGCCACTTGGGAAGCGCCGCTCGCGGTCGATCACGCGGGCTGGACGGTTTGGAAAACCGGCGCATGGACACAGGGCCCCGTCCTTCTGCAGGTCCTGCAGATGCTGTCGGGCGACACGCTGTCGTCGCTCGATCCCACCGGGCCCGAGATGGTGCATCTCGTGACCGAGGCGCTCAAGCGGGCCTTCGCGGACCGCGAGGCCTACTACGGCGATCCCGCGCTGTCGGACATCCCGATCGACACGCTCCTGTCGGCGGCCCACAACGCCGCGCATCGCGCCGACATCGGCACCGAGGCCAGCCTCGACATGCGCCCCGGCGCCATCGAGGGCCTCGAGCACCAGGTCGCGGCCTTCCTCGAGCGCACGGCCCGCCGGACCCCGGAGGCCGGCGTGGGGGCCGGCGAACCGACCATGGCGCACCTCGTCAATCAGCGTGGCGATACGGTGCATATCGACGTGGTGGACCGCTGGGGCAACATGGTCTCGGCGACGCCCTCGGGCGGCTGGCTGAAGTCGAACCCGGTCATCCCCGGTCTCGGGGTTCCGCTGAACACCCGGGCGCAGATGTTCTGGCTCGACGAGGGGTTGCCGACGTCGCTGATGCCCGGCGCGCGGCCGCGCACCACGCTGTCGCCCTCGATGGCGCGGGGAGCGGACGGAACCGCATATGCCTTCGGCACGCCGGGCGGCGACCAGCAGGACCAGTGGCAGGTGACGTTCCTCCTGCGCCTCATCCACCACGGCATGAACCTCCAGGAGGCCATCGACGGGCCGCTCTTCCATACCGGGCACCTGCAGTCGAGCTTCTTTCCCCGCGCCGTGCAGCCCGGACACCTTCTGGTCGAACCGGCGTTTCCGGCGGCGACGATCGAGGATCTGCGCGCGCGCGGCCACCGGCTGGAAGTGTCGGCCCCATGGTCGGCCGGGCGCCTCTGCGCGGTGGCGCTGCGGCCTGACGGCGTGGTCAAGGGGGCCGCGACGCCCCGGCTCATGCAGGCCTATGCCGTCGGACGCTGAGGCGCGAGCGGCAGGTCCGGCGCGACGCTCAGTCCGCCGTCGCGGGACGGTCGGCTGAGCGCGCCGCCATGGACCGGCGCATTGCCCACGAGGTTGGCCGGCGCCTCGCGCAGAAGCGTGCCATCGACCTCGACCGGCGGCAGCGTCTCGACGCCCCTGGCGCTCGGCCTGATGGCCCGCGCCCATCCGCCCAGAGACCATTGAAACGGCGTTGACGGAAAGGAAATTCAGTATACCGTTGTATGCAAAATGTGACGAAGGAGGGAAGGCATGGTCGCCGACCTTGAAGAAGCCCGTGCCGCCGCTGGAGTCGAAAGGCGATGAAGGTCCATGTCCTCGATGACTGGTTCGACACGCTGCGGACCCTGCCGAGCTTTGCGAAACTGGACGGCCACGAGGTCACCGTCTGGAACGACCACGTGGAGGACCGCACCATCCTCGCAGAACGCCTGGCCGAGGCGGAGGCGCTGGTCCTCATCCGCGAGCGTACCGTGATCCCGGGCGCCCTCCTCGACCGGTTGCCGAAGCTGAAGCTGATCAGCCAGCGCTCGGTCTATCCGCACGTGGATGTCGAGGGCTGCACCCGCAACGGGGTGCTCCTATCGTCCAACATGCATTCCGACACGCCGTCGATCGCGGCCTCCGAATTGACCTTCGCGCTGATCCTCGCGTCCGCCCGGCAGATCCCGCAGCAGATGGCATCGCTCCGCGCCGGAACATGGCAGCTTGCCCCCGGTCAGACGCTGGCCGGACGTCGGCTCGGCCTCTATGGCTACGGTCGCATCGGACGGCAGGTCGCGGACTACGCACGCGCGTTCGGGATGGATGTCGTCTGGTGGAGCTCCGACGAAGGCCGCGCCCGTGCCGTGGCCGCTGGCGAGGCCGTCGCCCGGACGCGCGAGGCCTTCTTCGCGGAAAGCGATTTCGTCAGCGTCCACGTGCGCCTCAAGCCCGCCACGCGGGGCATCGTGACGGCGGAAGACCTGTTGTCGATGAAGCCCTCTGCGACGTTCGTGAACACCTCGCGTTCCGCTCTCGTCGAACAAGGCGCCCTCGAAAAGGCCCTTGAGGCGGGCCGGCCCGGGCGGCTCGCACTCGACGTCTTCGACGTGGAACCGATCACGAAACCGGGCGATCCGCTGGTGAACCACCCCGCCGTGATCGCAACGCCGCATATCGGCTACGTCACGGAGGACGAGTTCGACCTGCAGTTTTCGGACATCTACGACCAGATCAACGCCTTTGCCGCCGGCTCGCCGATCCACATGATCAACCCCGAAGCGCTGGAGCGGCTTTGAACCTAGCCGCCGATCAGCCCGGGCGGCGCGACGATCACGCCGTCCTCGTCCGCGACGATCATGTCGCCGGGCGAGATGCGCACGCCACCGATCGTGACCGGGATACCGGTCTCGCCCTCGCCTTTCCGGTCGCACCGCGCCGGCGTGCGGGCGAGCGCCATGACGCCGAGGTCGAGCTTCGCAAGTTCGGCGATGTCGCGCACGGCGCCCCAGATCACCACCCCGGCCCAGCCATTCGACAGCGCCGCCCCGGCCAGCACATCACCCAGAAGCGCACGCCGGTCCGATCCGCCGCCATCGACGACCATGACCCGTCCGTTCCCCGGCTCGTGCGCCAGTTCCCTGACGCGGGAGTTGACCTCGAAGGTCTTCACCGTTTCGGCCGGCCCGTGGAACCGCACCCGGCCACCGAAATGCACAAGCCCCGATGGCAGGACGCCCAGCGCCTCGCCATGCTCGTCGCAAAGATCGCAGGTCACGTACATCGGCGTCCCTCCCCTGTTTCCCTTAACCTAGACTGCGCCGGAGGCCGGAGCCATGGCTGATATGCTTTTCACGCTGCCCGAAGGACTGACGCTCGCGTCGTTCTGGGGGCTGATGGGCGTCAGCTTCATCGCCTCGCTCATCACCGCCGCGCTCGGCATCGGGGGTGGCGCGCTCCTGCTGGCCGTGATGGCGAGCCTGGTGCCACCCGCCGCTCTCATCCCGGTCCACGGCGCGGTGCAGCTGGCGTCCAATGCGGGGCGGATGGGACTCATGTTCGAGCATGTCCACTGGCCCGCGCTGAAGGGTTTCGCGCTCGGCTCGGCCATCGGCGCCGTCCTCGGCGGCCTCGTCGCGGTCGAGCTTCCGCCCTGGATCATCCAGCTTGCCGTCGGTCTGTTCGTGATCTGGTCGGTCTTCGCGCACCCGCCGAAATGGCTGTCGCGGTTTCCGGTGCTGACCGGCGGCATTTCGAGCTTCCTGACGATGTTCTTCGGCGCCACCGGCCTCTTCGTGGCAGGCTACACCAAGGCGCAGAACCTGCCCCGCCACGGCCACGTCGCCACCCATGCTGCGCTCATGACGCTGCAACACAGCCTGAAGGTGGTGGTCTTCGGCATCCTCGGCTTCGCGTTCGGGGCCTGGCTCTGGGTCGTCGTGGCCTTGAGCATCGCGGGCTTTCTGGGCACGGCCACCGGGCGCATGGTGCTCGGACGGATGAGCGACGCGGGATTCCGCCGCGCGCTGGACATCTTGCTGGTGCTGATCGCGCTCAGGCTGATCTGGTCGGCGCTGACGGGCTAGGAAAGACGCGGCCGTCCATCAGCTTGCGGGCCGTGCGGACCGTGCCGGCGGCGGTGATCGCACCGTCGGCGTCACGCTCCAGCATCACCTCCGCGGCGCCGGTGGGATGCTCCACCCGGAACACGCCGTCTTTCGGCAATACCGCAAGCCGCGCGGCCGGCCCTTCGGGAAGAACGCAGGCCGCCGCGACACTGACGGCGGCGAAGACGCCGATGGTCGCATGGCAGCGATGGGGGATGAAACTGCGTGTCGAGATGACGCCACCGCAGGTGGGCGAAGAGACCAGCGTCATCTTCGGCACACTCTTGTCCGTGACGTCGCCAAGGTTCATGAGCGGCCCCGCCGCCAGACGGATCGCCTCGACCCGCGCCTTGAGGTCGGCATCTGCGTCGAGCGTCTCGCGGTCTTCGCGCCCGGTGATCCCGAGGTCGGCCGCATCCATCACGACGATCGGCATTCCCATGTCGACAAGCGTACAGGCCACGCCCTCGATCACGTCGACGGCGTTTCCGGTCGGTAGCATCGCGCCCCCGGTCATCGACCCGGCCAGCCCCGAGAACATCAGCGGCACCGCCGCGTGGTGGCCGGGCACCCCGTCGATGCGCGCCTCGCCCTCGTAGGAGACGCGCCCGCCCGGCGTGGCGATCCGCGCGAGAGCCACCTCGCCCGTGTTCACCATGTGGATACGGACCGGCGTCTCGGCGTCGAGGGCAGGCACCAGTCCGCGCTCGATGGCGGCGGGCCCGACGGCGGCGAGGATGTTGCCGCAGCCCTGCGCATCCGAGACCAGCGGCCGATCCACGAAGACCTGCAGGAACAGGTAATCCACGTCCGCACCCGGCCGCGCCGAGGCCGAGAGGATCGCGACCTTGGACGTGAGAGGGTCCGCGCCGCCGATCCCGTCGATCTGGCGCGGATCGGGCGCGCCCATCACCCGCAGAAGAAGGTCGTCTCGCGCCGCCGGATCGCCCGGCAGGTCGGATGCGAGGAAGACCGCCGCCTTCGAGGTCCCGCCCCGCATCCATAGGCAGGGGATGCCCTCAGACATATTTCAGGCCCTTCTCCGCAAGCCGTCCGCGCATGTCGTAGATGTCGAGGCCAAGCTCGCCCGCGGCGAGCCGCTCCCGTTTCGCTTCTTCGGCCGCCAGGCGCTTCTCGGCAGCGGCAAGCACCGTGCCGGCCTCTTCGCGTTTCACGACGCAGACCCCGTCGTCGTCTGCCACGATCACGTCGCCGGGCGCCACCGAAGCACCCGCACAGACCACCGGCACGTTCACCGAGCCGAGCGTCTCCTTCACCGTGCCCTGCGCGCTGACGGCGGTGGACCACGCGAGGAACCCCATCGCGCGGAGGTCGCGCGTGTCCCGGATACCCGCATCGATCACCAGCGCGCGGCATCCCCGCGCCATGGCGGATGTGGCGAGCAGATCGCCGAAATAGCCCATGTCGCAGGGCGCGGTCGGCGCGAGGACAAGGATGTCGCCCTCCCGCAGCTGCTCGATGGCGACATGCAGCATCCAGTTGTCGCCCGGCGGGGCGGAGATCGTGACGGCGCTTCCCGCGATGGCCTTGTCCTGCTGGATCGGCCGCATCCGCGCGCTCATCAGGCCGGTGCGCCCCTGCGCCTCGTGCACCGTCGCGACGCCCGCCATCCCCAGCTTCGCGATGACGTCTCGGTCGGCCCGGTCGATATTCTGCACCACGACAGCCATCAGAGTTCATCCACGGTACGCGGGAAGATCGACTGGAAGCCTTCGGCATACTTGCAGTCCCGCCCGCCGGACTGACCGCCCGAGTTCCGCTTGAAGTGGTTCGCCCGCTGCTGGGCAACTCTTGTATAATAATCCCAAAGGTGGACTTGCCCGTTCATGCATTCCATCGCTGCGCGCTTCTTGTCCCAGACCGGCGTGATGTCGAGGAACACGTCCGGCTTCCAGCCCATCTGCTCGGTCTGGTGCGGCTCGAACAGGTAGAGCTGCGGCGCGCCGAGGACCTTCTCGCCAGGGTTGTGGCCCCAGGCCTGCGCGATCATCCGCGCCTCCAGCGTCACCTGCGTCATGTACATGTGGTCGGTGTTGTAGGGGTCGTACTGGCTGTGGCTCATCATGAAACTGGGCTGCACGGCCCGGATGAGGTCGACGAGCCGGAACTTGTCCTCGCGCTCAAGGTGCAGCGGGTAGTCCCCAAGGTCGAAGCATTCAAGCCGGTGGACGCCCAGCACCTCGGCGGCCGCCTCGGCCTCGGCCCGCCGGATGGCCTTGACCTCGTCGAGGCTCTTGCCCTCCTTCCAGAGCTTGGCGCTTTCGCCGCGCTCGCCAAAGCTGAGGCAGGCGACAGTGACCTCGTAGCCCTTGGCTGCATGGAGCGCGATGGCCCCGCCGGCGCGCCACACGAAATCGGCGGCATGCGCCGAGATCACGAGCGCGGTTTTTCGATCGGCCATGGAAACCTCCCCTCCTTCTGGTGGCGACAGTGTCCCATGCGACGCGGCCTGCCCACAATTCCGAAGCCCGTCATGCAAGATAAGTTCATGCTATAGCATATCGGCGGACCGAGGGAATCGTGACAGGCTGGACCTGGTGAGATCGACCCTGCGGAAAGAGGTTTCGCAATGGCGGCGACGGCGGGAAGACTGGCATTCATCGGCTTCGGCGAGGCGGCCATGGCCTTTCTCGAAGGCTGGGGCGCAGAGCGTTCGGGCGATGTGGCGGCCTACGATATCAAGACCGACAGCGCGGCGACGCAAGACGCGATGCGCGCGCGCTACGAGGGCTGTCGCGTCACGGGCGCCGCGAACCCCGAAGGCGCGCTCGCCGATGCCCGCGCGGTCTTCTGCGTCGTGACGGCCGACCAGGCGCTGGAGGCGGCACGGACGGCGGCGGCATTCCTTCAGGCGGACTGCTTCTGGTTCGACTGCAACTCCTGCGCGCCGGGGACGAAGCGGGAGGCGGCCGAGCTGATCGAAGCGGCCGGTGGACGATATGTCGACGTCGCGGTCATGGCGCCGGTGCGGCCCAAGCTGCACCGCGTGCCCATGCTTCTGTCGGGGCCCCATGCGGACAGAGGTGCCGAGGTGCTGCGCGGTCTCGGCATGTGCCCGGAAATCTCGGGGGGCGAGGTCGGCCGGGCCTCCTCGGTCAAGATGATGCGGTCCGTCATGGTGAAGGGGCTGGAGGCGCTGACGGCCGAATGCCTTCTCGCCGCGCGGCGCGCGGGCGTGGAGGCCGAGGTGCTCGCCTCGCTCGAGGCGTCCGACCCGGATATCGCATGGCGGACGCGCGCGGCCTACAACCTCGAGCGGATGATGGTGCATGGCACCCGGCGCGCCGCCGAGATGGAGGAAGTCGCGAAGACCGTCGCCGCCCTCGGACTGCCCGACGCGATGAGCCGGGCCGCGACGCGGTGGCAGGCTTCTGTCGGTGCACTCGGCGCGGAGCCCGGGGAGGCCGTGCTCGAGACCCGTGCGGACCGCATCCTGGACCGCCTGTGACCGCGCGCAACCTCAGGCACTTCCGCGTCTTTCTCGCGGTGTCCGACACCCGCTCCGTGGGACAGGCGGCCGCGCGCTGCGGCGTGTCGCAGCCAGCCGTGACGCAGGCATTGGCCAAACTCGAACGCGAAAGCGGCGGCGCCCTGTTCGAGCGGACGCGACAGGGCTTTTTTCCGACCGCTCGCGGCGAAGTCTTCGCGCCCCGCATCCGCAGGGCGATGGAGCGGCTCGACACGGCACTGGCCGAAGTCTCTCCGCGGCTGACCCTGACGGCGACCGCGCCGCAGCTTCAGGCGCTCGTGGCGGTGGCAGAGGCACAGAACTTCACGCTTGCGGCGCGCAACCTCGGCCTTGCACAACCGACGGTTCATCGCGCGGTCACCCAGCTGGAACAGGAGGCGGCGCGCGCCCTGTTCGAGCGCACGTCCTTCGGCGTCGTCCCGACACGCGCCTGCGTGGCGCTGGTCCGGGCGACGCGGCTTGCGTTCAGCGAGGTCGGACAGGCCGAGGCCGATCTCGCCGAGTTCGACGGCCGCGAGGCGGGCTCCGTCGTCATCGGCGCGCTGCCGCTATCCCGGACAGTCATCCTGCCCGAAGCCCTCGCCCGGTTCCGAGAACAGCGCCCGAAACAGCGGGTCACGGTGATCGATGGGCCCTATGACGAAATGCTGGGCGGGCTCCGGCGCGGCGAGATCGACGTCATCGTCGGCGCGCTCCGCGATCCAGCCCCGGTCAGCGACATCGTCCAGGAGCCGCTCTTCACGGACCGGCTGGCAGTTCTGGCACGGCCCGGCCATCCGCTTGCGGGGTCCGGGACCGTGCCGCTGGAGACGCTGATGCGCTTTGCCTGGGCGGTGCCGCGGCCCGGCACCCCGTCCCGCGCGCAGTTCGACGCGCTTTTCGAAAGCCGCGGCCTCGCACTCCCCGACAGCATCGTCGAATGCGGCTCCATCCTTCTGATGCGGGAGCTGCTGGCGCGCAGCGATCTGCTTGGCTGCATTTCCGGGCACCAGTCCGCCGCCGAGGTCGGAAACGGTCTTGTGGTGCGACTGCAGACCGAGGCCGACTGGCCGGGACGCGCCATCGGGATGACGACGAGGGCGGGCTGGATACCCACCGCGGCGCAGGGGCTGATGCTCGACACGATCCGCGCGATCGCATCGAGGCTCGGGCCGGTCTGAGCCGTCGCTCAGCGCCCTTCGAGTTGCGCCACCAGCTTGCCGAGGAAGGCCCCCATGCCACCACAGCCCGACTGCGCCCAGCCGCCGTCGACGGGCAGAACCGCGCCGCTGACATAGGCGCCCATGTCGCTCGACAGGTACATGCAGGCATGGCCGATGTCGTCGGGCGTCCCAAGCCGGTTGAGCGGCACCGAGGCCGCGACCTTCTCGATCGCGTCGGGTGTCGGGGCCAGCCGCGCCATCCCCTCGGTCCCGCCGATCGGTCCCGGCACGACGGAGTTCACGCGGATACCGTCGCGGCCCCATTCGATGGCGAGCGTCCGGGTTATCATGTCCACCCCGGCCTTTGCGGCGGAGACATGGCTCTGGCCCGGCATCGGCAGGAAGGCCTGCGGGGCCGAGATGTTCACCACGCTGGCGCCCGGCTTCTTCAGGTAGGGATAGCTCGCCTTCATCACGTGGACCGTCCCGATCAGATCGATCTCCACCACGCTGCGGAAGGCGTTGGCGGACATCCCGTTGAGGCTTGCGGGGAAGTTGCCGGCGGCGCCCGACACCAGCACGTCGAAATCGCCCCATGCCTCATGGACGGACTTGAGCCCCGCCTCCACGGCGTCAAGGTCGCGCACGTCGGCAACGAAGCCCATCGCCTCTGCCCCGTGGCCTTCCAGTGCGGCGACGGTATCGGTGACCTTCGCCTCCTTGCGCGAGGCGACGGCGACGCGCGCTCCGTGCCGGGCGAACAGCTCGGCGATGCCGCGGTTGATGCCGCTGGTGCCGCCGACGACGACCACGGTCTTGCCTTTGAAATCCACGGTGAGGCTCATGGCGTCCCTCCCTTGCGCCTTCGGACATGTCGGGGCGAAGCTTATGCGCAGCGGCCGGCGGGGGCCACGGCAAACCGGCGCGGACTACGCGACGTTACGGCTTGAACCATGGCGCAAATTGACCCCGCCGGAGCGCCGGTGCAGCATCGCGTCTCGCGGGCCCGCACCGGGTCGGGGGAGAGTCGCGACATGACGATGGCGGCAAGGGTCTCGCTCTGGGACAATACGGCGGAGGAACCGGACCACGAGGCGGAACTGCCCCCGGGCGCGACGGCCGATGTCGCGATCGTCGGCGGCGGATTCACGGGGCTTTCGACGGCGCTCCACGGGGCCGAGCGCGGGCTCGACTGCCTCGTGCTGGAGGCGCAACGCATCGGCCACGGCGGATCGGGACGGAACGTCGGCCTTGTGAACGCGGGCGTCTGGCATCCGCCCGCGGCGGTCCGTTCCACGCTCGGCCCGACCTTCGGACCCCGTTTCATCGAACGTTTCGGCGCGGCTCCGGACTACGTCTTCAGCCTGATCGAGCACCACCAGATCCGATGCGAGGCGACGCGGAACGGCACGATCCACGCCGCCCACTCGGCCTCGGGCCTCAAGGGGCTGGAGGGACGGCATTCGGACTGGAGCCGGCTCGGCGCCCCTGTCGAGATGCTCGACCGTGAGCGAATTGCCGAACTCGCCGGCACGCGGCGCTACCTCGGCGGGATGCTGGACCGGCGGGCCGGCACCGTGAACCCGATGGGCTACGTCCGCGGCCTTGCCCGGGCTGCTCGTGGTGCGGGGGCGCGGATCGCGACCGGCGTGCGGGCGACGGGCCTCCGGCGCGAGAACGGGGGCTGGATCGTCGAGACCGACCGCGGCCCGGTCAAGGCCCGCTTCGTCGTGCTGGGCACCAACGCCTACACCGACCAGCTCTGGCCCGGGCTCGACCGTGTTTTCACGCTGATCCCCTATTTCCAGTTCGCGACCGTTCCGTTGGGCGCGAGGGCCGAGGCGGTTCTGCCCGGACGCCATGGCATGTGGGATACGGCGCAGATCATGACGAGCCTCAGGAAGGATGTGCACGGCCGCCTGTTCCTCGGCTCGATGGGCAGGGTCATGGGCGACGCGCGATCGGGCCTGTCGCATCGCTGGGCCGCGAGGACGCTCGCACGGCTTTACCCCGATCTCGGTCCCGTGGAATTCGAGGAGGCCTGGCACGGCGACATCGCGCTGACACCCGACCACCTGCCGCGCATCCACCGGCTGGCCGAAGGGCTCTATACGCCGATCGGCTACAACGGGCGGGGGATCACCACGGGCACCATCTTCGGCAAGGCGATGGTCGACCTGCTCACCGGCATTGATCCCGCCGACCTGCCCTTGCCGATGAGCGGCGTGCGGCACGTTCCGGCCACGGGCCTGCGCGCGCGGCTCTACCGTGCGGCATTCGCGGCCAACCAGATCGTGAAGGGATTCTGAGGATGCGCCCCCGCCGGGATCCCGATGTTCAATCCCTGCGGCACGGGCACGCGACCCGGAAGGACCGCCCGCGCGAAGCGGTGGCCCGCGGCATCGCGGCGGGGTACATCACGGCGGACGAGGCCCACAGGGTCCACGGATACGACGAGACATAGAAGGAGCGAGACATGGAACACCGGAAACTGGCGCTGGTGACAGGCGGCGCGCAGGGCATCGGCTATGCCTGCGGCGAGGCCCTGAAGGAAGACGGCTTCGACGTCATCCTCTCGGACGTCAACGCCGAGGGCGTGGCCGACGCGGCGAAACGGCTCGGCGCTGTTGCGGGGCTGGTCTGCGACGTGGCGGACGCGGAGGCCGTCGGCGCGATGTTCGACCGGATCGAGGCGGAGCACGGCCCGGTGACCGCGCTGGTCAATTGCGCCGGGATCGCGATGCCCGGCGACTTCCTGAGCTACGACCTCGACGCCTTCGACAAGGTCATCGCGGTGAACCTTCGCGGCAGCTTCGTCGCGCTGCAGCGCGCGGCACGGACGATGGTCGAGCACGGCATCGAAGGGGCGATCGTGAACATGTCCTCGATCAACGCGCAGGTCGCGATCCCCGCGATCCCGGCCTATTGCGCCTCGAAGGGCGGGGTCCTGCAGCTGACGCGGGCCGCCGCGCTGGCGCTGGCGCCGCATGGCATCCGGGTGAACGCGGTGGGGCCCGGCTCCATAGACACGGCGATGATGGCCGGCATCAACGCCGACCCCGAGGCGCTGGCCCGCGTCATGTCCCGGACGCCGCTGAAGCGGATCGGCACCCCGCGCGAAATCGGCGACGTGGTGGCGTTCCTTTGCTCGGGCAAGGCCAGCTACATCACCGGCGAGACGATCTACGTCGATGGCGGCCGGCTGCCGCTCAACTACACGGTCTAGAACGTGAAGCGGCGCCGCGGGGCCTTGAGCCCCACGGCGCCACTGATGCCTCCGGCGGGAGTTTCTTGCCAGGATGAAGGGGGGCCCCGTCAGCCGGCGCGCGCCAGCAGGCTCGCGTTGCCGCCCGAGGCCGTGGTGTCGATGCACAGGTGCCGCTCCTCCAGGCAGTAGGGCGAGATGTCCGCCGCCGTGATCAGGGGCACGATCGCCCCCTCCCGCGACGCCAGCGCGACACGAAACGCGCGCGCGGTCTCGTCCCGGCCCCGATAGGCGACGGCATCGATGCCGGACAGGCGTGTCAACGCGCCGGGATCGAGCGTTCCGTCGAGCCCCTCCCCGGGCGCAAGCCCCGGTGTCACGGCAAGCGCCGGGCACCCTGCCGCGCGCGCCTGTGCCGCCTGGGCCAGCGCCGCCTCGCGCCCTGGCCCGAGACAGAGGACGATGCCGCGCGGAGCGGTCACGTAGCGGTTCGACTCGCCGGTCGGCCCCGGAAGGCTGACGGCCTCCGACGGCGCGGCGGGCGGCGGCAGGCTCGCGATGCGGGCAGCGACCGTTTCAGGCGACAGGACCGGACCCTCGCCGGGCCTGCCCTGCGCCGCCTCCGGCTTGCAGAAACGGGGCAGATAGCGCGGACCGCCGGCCTTGGGCCCTGTCCCGGAGAGGCCGCAACCCCCGAAAGGCTGACTGCCGACGACCGCGCCGATCTGGTTGCGGTTGACGTAGAGGTTGCCCGCGCGGACGGTCCGGCGGACCTCCTCGACGCGGGCGTCGATCCGGCTGTGCAGCCCGAAGGTCAGCCCGTAGCCCGAGGCGTTCACCGCGCCGATCACCGCGTCGAGATCCTCCGCGCCGAATGTCGCCAGGTGGAGAACCGGGCCGAAGACCTCGCGCGTCACATCGGCCATTCCGCCCACGCGCAGGACGGTCGGGCCGACGAAATGGCCCCGTTCCGGCACCGCGATCTCGTGGAGGACACGCCCCTCTGCCCGCGCGGCGTCGATATGGTCGAGGATACCCTGCCGCGCGCGCGCGTCGATGACCGGGCCGATATCGGTCTCGGGCAGCCAGGGATCGCCCGTGCGAAGTTCGTCCATGGCGCCGAAGAGCATCTCAAGGAAGGGCTCCGCGATGTCCTCCTGCAGGTAGAGGACGCGAAGCGCCGAACACCGCTGACCCGCGGACTGGAAGGCGGAGGCGAGGATGTCGCGCACGGCCTGTTCGGGAAGCGCGGTGGAATCGACCACCATCGCGTTGATCCCGCCGGTTTCTGCGATGAGCGGCGCGGAAGGGTCGAGATACGCCGCCATGGTCCGGTTGATCGCCTGCGCGGTGGCGGTCGAGCCGGTGAAGGCCACGCCCGAGACCGCCGGGTGCGCGGTCAGCGCCGCGCCGACCTCGGCCCCGGTGCCCGGGAGGAATTGGAGCGCCCCGCGCGGCACGCCGGCCTCGTGAAGGAGTGCGACGGCCCGTGCCGCGATGAGCGGCGTCGCCTCGGCGGGCTTTGCCAGAACCGCGTTGCCGGCGGCGAGAGCTGCCGCGAGCTGCCCCGTGAAGATGGCGAGCGGGAAGTTCCAGGGGCTGATGCAGGCGAAGATGCCCTGGGGCGGATCGGTCAGCGTCGCGGCCTGCGCGCCGTAGTAGCGCAGGAAGTCCACCGCCTCGCGCAGTTCCGAGACGGCATCGCGCGGGGTCTTGCCGGCCTCGCGCGCGAGAAGCGCATGCAATTCCGGCGCGTGGGCCTCGTAGAGGTCGGCGGCGCGCGCGAGGATCGCGCCCCGCGCGCCTGTATCCGCGTCCCAGGGCCGAGCGGCCTCGGCGGCGCGGGCCACGTCCGCGGCGGTGGCAAGGCGCACGCGCCCGACGAGGTCATCGGGGTCCGCGGGGTTGCGCACCTCCTCGGTCATCCCCGCCTCGGGCGTCACTGCAAGGATCGGGCCAGCCTCCCACGTCGCGGTGCGGAACGGTGCGCGTTCGTCGTTCCAGGCGCCGAGCACCACCCGGTCGTGAAGGTCGAGGCCGTCCGAATTCGGCCGTTCGGGCGCGAAGAGATCGGCCGGCGCGCGGACCGCGGGATGCGGCGCGCCAAGGCCCTCGGCCGCGAAGGGGTCGGCGGCCACCGTCTCGGCCGGGACCGTGGTGTCGAGGACCCGGTTCACGAAGGACGAGTTGGCCCCGTTTTCGAGCAGCCGCCGCACGAGGTAGGCGAGCAGGTCGCGATGCGCGCCCACCGGCGCATAGATGCGGCAGCGCGTGCCTTCCTCGCCCATCACCGTGTCATGGAGCGCCTCGCCCATTCCATGCAGACGCTGGAACTCGAAGCCCATGCGCTCGGCCGCGGCCATTTCCAGGATGGCGGCCACGGTGTGGGCGTTGTGGGTCGCGAATTGCGGAAACAGAAGCGGCGCCGCGTCCAGAAGCTTCCGCGCGCAGGCGAGGTAGGAGACATCGGTCGCGGCCTTGCGGGTGAAGACCGGGAAGTCGGACAGCCCGTCCACCTGGGCGCGCTTGATCTCGGTGTCCCAGTAGGCCCCCTTGACGAGCCGCACCATCATGCGCCGCCCGAGCGTCTGCGCCAGCGCCGCGGTCCAGTCGATCACCGGCGCGGCGCGGCGCGAATAGGCCTGCACGACGATGCCGAAACCTTCCCATCCGTCGAGTTCGGGGTCGCGCGCGACGGCCTCGATCACGTCGAGCGACAGCTCCAGGCGGTCGGCCTCCTCCGCGTCGATCGACAGGCCCATGTTCGCCGCGCGCGCGGCTCGTGCCAGATCGCGGACGCGGGGCACGAGTTCCGCCATCACGCGGGCGGCCTGCGCCTCCTCGTAGCGCGGGTGCAGCGCGGACAGCTTGATCGAGATGCCGGGATTGTCCGCCACGAGCGCCGAACGCGACCTGAGCGACAGCCGCGCGATCGCATCGGAATAGGACCGGAAGAACGCCTCGGCGTCTGCCGCCGTCAACGCGGCCTCGCCGAGCATGTCGTAGGAATAGGTGTAGCCGCGCGCCTCCTGCGCCGCGGCCCGCGCCATTGCGGCGCCGATATCCTCGCCGAGGACGAACTGGTTGCCCATCTCGCGCATCGCACGGCGGACGGCGGTGCGGATCACTGGTTCGCCCAGCCGCTTCACCGCGCCACGGAGCGTGCGCGCGACGCCCTGCCCCTCGCCCTCGCGCAGGACGCGCCCCGTCAACATCAGCGCCCATGTCGAGGCATTGACCAGCGGCGAGGAGGAATGGCCGAGGTGCGCGCCCCATTCCGACGGCGCGATCTTGTCCTCGATGAGCGCGTCGACCGTCTCGGCATCCGGCACCCGCAGGAGCGCCTCGGCAAGACACATCAGGGCGATGCCCTCCTCCGTCGACAGGCCGTATTCGGCGAGAAACACCTCCATCAGCCCTGGGCGGGACCCGCCGCGCATGCGCGACACGTAGTCGGCCCCGCGCCGGGCGGCGGCAAGGCGCGCGGACGCGGTCATCGGCGGAAGTGCGGTCAAGGCATCAAGAACCTCGGCCTCGGGGGCGCGGTGGAAGGCCCGGATCGCGTTGCGACGGGCGTGGAGGTCGGGGGCGAGGGCGCTCAGGTCGGTCATGGCAGGACCATAACCGATTTTCAGTGGTCGAATTTCCCATTTTGTGGCAGATTTCCGAGCAATCGCCTAAATTTTTGGTACACCTTTAGACCTTATGCCCATGAAATCCGCCGATTCCGGTCTGATCGACGCCGCGGACCGTCGCATCCTCGATCTGCTTGCCCGGGAGGGGCGTCTTCCGGTCACCGAGATCGCACGGCGCGTGGGCCTGTCGAAGACACCCTGCCAGGTGCGGATCCGGCGTCTTGAGGCGGCGGGCTACATCCTCGGATACCGGGCGGTGCTCGACCCCGCCAAGCTCGGGCGGAGTCATGTCACCTTCGTCGAAGTGAAGCTCTCGGACACGCGGGAGGCCGCGCTGCGGGCCTTCAACGCAGCAGTCCGGAAGGTGCCCTCGATCGAGGAGTGCCACATGATCGCGGGTGCCTTCGACTACCTGCTGAAGGTCCGCAGCGCCGACATAGACGCCTATCGCCGGGTGCTTGGAGAGGTGATCTCGGCCCTGCCCCATGTCGCCAGCACCTCGACCCATGTCTCGATGGAAGCGGTCAAGGACCGAACGGGCGGATAGACACCGGGGACGCGTGTTGTGCCCGGGCCACCGGGAACGTTCGCAAATCCTAAAGCCCTTTTTGCGACAAGGCAGTTGCGATATAATTACAGTGCAAGCGCACAAGAGGGATAATCGCGTTGCCCAGATCGAGCATCATCGCCACAGTTGCGCTGCTTTGCGCGGCAGGGTCCGCTGTCGCGGGCCCGCTTGACGCGCCCCCGGCACCTCCGGCTGCCGTCGTGCAATCGCCTGCACCTTCGTCTGACGCGTTTTCCGGCTTCTACGGCGCCCTTGAGTTCGGCACCATCGACGGGTCGATCACGAACGCGCCGCTCACCTCGGCGTTCGACGCGGGCACCACGCTCGGCCTTTCGGGTGGTTACAACTGGCAGGCGGGAAGCCTCGTCTTCGGCGGCGAGGTCAGGTTCCTTCGGTCGAACGACTTCGCGTGGCCCGCCGGTGGCGGCATTGCCGCATACGAGTCGCTGTTCGATGTGCGCGGCCGCGCCGGGTACGCCGTGGGTGGCTTCATGGTCTACGGCGCGCTCGGCTATTCCTGGGGCACGGTCGCGCCCACGGCGCCGAACCCGGTCGATACCGACGGCATGAATTTCGGCATCGGCGTGGAATACAACGTCACCGAGCGGATCTTCCTCGGCGCCGACTACACGAGGCGCGACCTCGGCGGTTCGAATGCCCTCAGTACGTTCGAGACCGAGATCGATACGCTCAGCCTGCGGGGCGGCCTGCGTTTCTGATACCCTCAGTCCGCTGCGCCCATCGCCGCCGACAACTCGCGCGCCGCGTCCATGACGGCCTGCGCCAGCCGCGGCACCCGGTCGGGCGAGACACGGCCAGACGGCCCCGACACCGACAATCCCGCGACGGCCTCGCCGTGAAGATCGAAGACCGGAGCGGCGATGCAGCGCATGCCTTCGGTCTTCTCCTCGTCGTCGATCGCGTAGCCCCGCGCGCGTGTCTCCGCGAGATCTCCGGCCAGCGCCTCGCTGTCGGTCAGGGTGCGTGAGGTGAACCGCTCCAGCGGCCGTGTCGCCATGAGCTGGGCGCGCCGCCCGGCCGGAAGCTCCGCCAGAAGCGCCTTGCCAATGCCGGAGGCGTGCATGGGCGACAGCGTTCCGGGGGGAAAGAAGGCACGGATCGAGGCATGCGTCTCGACCTGGCTGACGAAGAGCACGTCCGCACCCCGCGCGATACCGAGGTTCGCGGTCTCGCCCGTCGCCTCCATCAGCCGGCGCAGGACGGGGCGTGCTCGCTCCACCAGCGAGGTGCGCCGCAGGTAGCGCGCCCCGATCAGGAAGGCACGCGGCCCGATATGCCAGAGCTGCGGACCGGCATCGAACTCCACCAGCCCGCGCGCCTCGAGCGTCACGAGGATGCGGTAGACCGTGGCCGGCGCCTGCGCCGTGTCGGCGGCAAGCTGCGACAGCGTGGCGCCCGACGTGGTCGAGAGGTGTTCGAACACCTCCATCGCCCTGTCGAGCGACTTGATCGTGTTCTGCTCGGTGCGGTCATCCCAGGCCTTGGGCCGCCCCCGGCCACGCCCTCTCCCCTCCGCGCGCGCGGAGGATTCGCTGTTCAGGTCGTCGCGCATCGGTGGCTCCCAGATCATTGCTGCAGTGCAGTGAAAAACGCTTTCATAGGGTGAAAAATTCTAACCATATGAAATATCTTAACTTCACTGCACTCTATCATTTCTGAAAAACGATTTCAAAAAAATTGTGCAGCGCGGCGCAACGCCCTAGGTTGCAGCACGAGAGATGAGGAGACGGCCCCGATGAGCTTCCAGAACCCCGTATTCATTCCCGGCCCCACGAACATGCCCGAAAGCCTGCGCCGGGCTTGCGACATGCCCACGCTGGACCACCGGTCGGCGATGTTCGCCGACATCCTGCACCCCGCCCGCGACGGCGTGCGCAAGGTCCTGCGCTCGGAAACGGCCGAGGTCTACATCTTCCCCGCCACCGGCACCGGCGGTTGGGAAGTGGCGATCACCAACACCCTGAACCCCGGCGACACGGTGCTTGCCGCGCGCAACGGCATGTTCAGCCACCGCTGGATCGACATGTGCCAGCGTCACGGCCTGAAGGTCGAGGTTGTCGAAACCCCCTGGGGCGAGGGCATCCCCGCCGACCGCTTCGAGGAAATCCTCACGGCCGACAAGGATCACCGCATCAAGGCGGTCCTTGCCACGCACAACGAGACCGCGACGGGCGTCCTGTCCGATATCGCCGCCGTCCGCCGCGCGATGAACGCCGCGGATCACCCCGCCCTGCTCTTCGTCGATGGCGTCTCCTCCATCGCTTCGATGCCGTTCGAGTTCGACGACTGGGGCGTGGATGTCGCCGTCACCGGCAGCCAGAAGGGCTTCATGCTGCCCGCGGGCCTCGCCATCACGGGCTTCTCGAAGAAGGCGCTCGCCGCGGTCGAGACCGCCGGCCTGCCCCGCTGTTTCTACGATATCCGCGACATGGCGCGCACCTATGCCGCGAACGGCTACCCCTACACGCCGGCCGTCGGCCTTCTGCATGGCCTCAAGGTCAGCTGCGGGATGATCGAGGCCGAGGGGCTGGACAACGTCTTCGCCCGCCATGCCCGCATCGCCGAAGGCGTCCGCGCGGCGGTCAAGGCCTGGGGCCTCACACTCTGCGCGGCACGGCCCGAGCTCTACTCGAACTCGGTCAGTGCGATCCGCACGCCCGAGGGTTTCGATGCCACCCGCATCGTCACCCATGCCGCCGAAACCTACGGCGTCGCCTTCGGCGTCGGACTGGGCGAGGTCGCGGGAAAGGTGTTCCGCATCGGGCACCTGGGGATGCTGACCGACGTTCTCGCGCTATCTGGCATCGCGACCGCCGAGATGGCGATGGTCGACCTCGGCCTGAACGTGAAACTGGGCTCCGGCGTCGCCGCGGCGCAGGAGGTCTATCGCAAGACCGCCGCGCCCGTCGCGCTGGCAGCAGAATGAAAGGTGAGGACATGAAGGACATCGGACTGGACCTGCCGAGCTGGGACGACGTGCTGACCGCGCATGAGCGGATCGCGCCCTACATCCACCGGACGCCGGTTCTGACCTCGCGGTTCATGAACGAGCTGACCGGGGCGGACCTTTTCTTCAAGTGTGAGAACTTCCAGAAGGCCGGCGCCTTCAAGGTGCGCGGTGCGACGAACGCGGTGTTCGGCCTGTCGGACGAGATGGCGGCCAAAGGCGTGGCCACGCATTCCAGCGGCAACCACGCGCTGTCGCTGAGCTATGCCGCCGGCCGCCGGGGCATTCCGTGCCACGTCGTGATGCCGAAGACCGCGCCCGAGGCCAAGAAGGCCGCCGTCCGCGGCTATGGCGGCACGATCACCGAATGCGAGCCCTCGACCTCATCGCGGGAAGCTGTTTTCGCCGAGGTTCATGAACGCACCGGCGCCGATTTCGTGCATCCCTACAACGACCCCCGCGTGATCGCGGGCCAGGCAACCTGCTCGCGCGAGCTGATGGAGCAGGTCGAGGGGCTCGACGCCGTCATCGCGCCGATCGGTGGCGGCGGCATGGTGTCGGGCTGCTGCCTGACCCTCAGCAACATCGCCCCCAACGTCGAGATCTACGCGGCCGAACCCGAGCAGGCCGATGACGCCTATCGCAGCTTCAAGGCCGGTCACATCATCGCCGACGACGCACCGGTGACGATCGCCGACGGGCTGAAGGTGCCGCTGAAGGAACGCACCTGGCATTTCGTGTCGAACTACGTGACCGATATCCTTACGGCCTCCGAAGAGGAGATCGTGGATGCCATGAAGCTGACGTGGCAGCGCATGAAGATCGTGATGGAGCCGTCCTGCGCGGTACCGCTGGCCACGATCCTGAAGAACCCCGAGGTTTTCCGCGGCAAGCGCGTCGGCGTGATCATCACCGGCGGGAACGTGGACCTCGACAAGCTGCCCTGGATGGCATGACGCAATGAACGGTGGGCGGATCGCCCACCCGATAGGCGCCCGTAGGGTGGGCGATCCGCCCATCACCGCCACGGGCCGAACCGAACGAACGGGAGTGACACAATGAAAGACGTGATCGACATCGACGCCCTCGAAGTGGGCTACGACATCCCCGCGGCCCCCGGCATGTCCGAGGCCGAGATCCAGACGCCGTGCCTGGTCCTCGACCTCGACGCGCTGGAGCGGAACATCAAGAAGATGGGCGACTACGCCCGCTCGCACGGCATGCGCCACAGGGTGCATGGCAAGATGCACAAGTCGGTCGACGTGGCGAAGCTTCAGGTCGAGCTGGGCGGCGCCTGCGGCGTCTGCTGCCAGAAGGTGTCGGAGGCCGAGGTCTTCGCCCGCGGTGGCATCAAGGACGTGCTGGTGTCGAACCAGGTGCGCGACCCCGCCAAGATCGACCGCCTCGCGCGGATGCCGAAGCTCGGTGCGCGGACGATCTGCTGCGTCGATGATCTCGCCAACGTCGCCGACCTCTCGGCCGCCGCGATGAAGCACGGCACGACGATAGAATGCCTCGTCGAGATCGATTGCGGCGCCGGCCGCTGCGGCGTGACGACCACGCCCGCCGTCGTCGAGATCGCCATGGCCATCGACGCGGCCCCGGGTCTGAAGTTCTCGGGCATCCAGGCCTACCAGGGCGCGATGCAGCACATGGACAACTACGAAGACCGCAAGGCGAAGATCGACGTCGCGGTCGCCATGGTGAAGGACGCCGTGGACACGCTGAAGGCCGAAGGGATCGAGTGCGACATCGTCGGCGGCGGCGGCACCGGCTCCTATTACTTCGAGTCGAATTCGGGCGTCTACAACGAGCTCCAGTGCGGCTCCTATGCGTTCATGGATGCAGACTACGGGCGCATCCTCGACAAGGACGGCAAGCGGATCGACCAGGGCGAATGGGAGAACGCGCTGTTCATCTTGACGAGCGTGATGAGCCACGCCAAGGCCGACAAGGCCATCGTCGACGCGGGCCTCAAGGCACAGTCGGTCGACAGCGGCCTGCCTGTGATCTACGGGCGGACAGATGTCGAATATGTGAAATGTTCGGACGAACATGGCGTTGTCATGGACCCTCAAGGTGTTCTGAAAGTGAATGACAAGCTTCGCCTCGTGCCGGGCCACTGCGACCCGACCTGCAACGTGCACGACTGGTATGTCGGCGTGCGCAACGGCGTCGTCGAAACCCTGTGGCCGGTCTCGGCGCGCGGGAAGGCCTACTGATGGCAGACGGAGCTTCGGCGCCCGCGAACGAACTGGCGATCGTCCCCGAGGGGATGATCGCCGACATCCTGACGCGCGAGGCCTCGTTCGATGCCGTGGAGAAGGTCTTCGCCGCCATGGCAGCGGGCGATGCCTACAACTTCCCCGTGGTGCGCGAAGCGATCGGACACGAAGACGCGCTCTACGGGTTCAAGGGCGGCTTCGACCGGGCCGGCGGGGTTCTCGGCCTGAAGGCCGGCGGCTACTGGCCGCACAACCTGGAGCGGCGGGGGATCATCAACCACCAGTCCACGGTCTTCCTGTTCGACCCGGACACAGGGCGCGTGAAGGCCATGGTGGGCGGCAACTACCTGACCGCGCTCAGGACGGCTGCGGCCTCGTCCGTGTCGATCCGGCATCTCGCGCGCAAGGATGCGAAAGTGCTCGGCATGATCGGCGCGGGCCACCAGGCGAAGTTCCAGCTGCGCGCCGCGGCGGACACGCATCGGTTCGAGAAGGTGATCGGCTGGAACATGCATCCCGAGATGCTGCCCGGTCTCGCCGAGGTCGCGGAAGAGATAGGCCTGCCCTTCGAGGCGGTCGACCTGCCCGGAATGGCGGAAGCCGACGTGATCATCACCATCACTTCGAGCTTCGCGCCGACGCTGCTGGCCGAACACGTGAGCCCGGGCACGCACCTCGCCTGCATGGGCACCGACACCAAGGGCAAGCAGGAGGTCGAAGCGGCCCTACTGGGCCGAGCCACCGTCTTCTGCGACGAGGTCGCGCAGTCGGTCTCGATCGGCGAGGCCCAGCACGCCGTCGCCGCCGGCCTGATCGCGGAGGGTGACATCACCCAGATCGGCGCGGTCATCAACGGCACACATGCCGGGCGGACGAGCGCCGACGAGATCACGCTGTTCGACGGGACAGGTGTGGGCCTTCAGGACCTGGCCGTGGCGGCCTCCATCGTCGAGACCGCCCTCGCGCAGGGGACCGCGACGGTCGTCCCGCTCTGAGGGCGGTGTCGGGGACCTTGAAAAGGGGCGGCTCGGCCGCCCCTTTTTTTGTTCCGGGCCCTGCGTGCTTGCCGCCCGAGGGTGATTCCGGCGGGAGTTTCCGGGCCGGGATGAAGCGGGCGTCAGGGCCCGACCACGCGCCAGGGCATGTCGAACCAGTGTTCCTGAAGATTGTCGCCCGGACCGATACGGTCGACGACAGCGAAGAGACCGGGGGCCGACAGGGGCGTCAGGACGCCATGCCAGGTGTTCCGGCGGAAGTTTATGCCCTGCCCCGGCGCGGTGACGAAGGCGAGCGGTCGGCCCGGCACGCCCTCCTCGTCCGGCGCGACGATGACGAGGAAAGGATCCATCGACATCGGCAGGAAGGCCTGCGAGCCCTGCGGATGACGCTCGACCATATCGAGCGTGTAGGGCAGCGTGCGGGCTTCGGACCGGAAGAGGCTGATCCCCGCGCGACCATCGGTGAAATCGAGCGCCGCGCGGTCATGGAAGCGCCCGCAAAGGCCCTGGTTGATGATCCGGTCGGGATCGCCCGTGGCTTCCAGCACCTCGCCGAAGGGGGCGAAGGCCTTCGCCGTCAGCGGTTCAGTGACGATCTCGCGGCTCATCTGAGTTTTTCCAGTAGCCGCAACTCGGCGATGCGTTCGACCTGCCGGCAGGCCTCGGCGAACTCGGTCTCACGGGTCTGGTCGAGGCGGCGTCGGAAAGCCGCGAGGATGCCCGCCTTGTCATGGTCGCGCACGGCGATGATGAAGGGGAAGCCGAATTTCGCCGTGTAGGCGTCGTTCAATCGCGTGAACTCCTCCCTTTCTTCGTCGGTCAGGGCGTCGAGCCCGGCCGACGCCTGTTCGGCCGTGCTTTCCGGTGTCAGCCGCTTCGCGGCCGCAAGCTTGCCCGCTAGGTCGGGATGGGCGCGAAGGACGCCGAGGCGTTCCTCCTGCGTGGCACTGCGGAAGACGCGGGTGAGCGCGGAGTGGACGCCGCGTGCGGTATCGTGCGTCGGCCCGAGCTCCAGCGCATGGGCGCGCTCCGCGATCCAGGGCGAATGCTCGAAGATGCCGCCGAAGGCCGCGACGAAGCTTTCGAGATTCATTTCGGACGGGCGCGCGCGGTGGGACGGCGGATGCGTCGCCGCCCAGTGTTCCGCGATCTGGAGTCGCGTCGCGAACCACACGCCGTCATGGGCGGCCATGTAGTCGAGCGCGCGCTTCAGCGACGCCGCGCGGCCGGGCCGCCCGACAAGGCGGCAATGCAGCCCGATCGACAGCATTCTCGGCGCGCCCCCCACCCCTTCGGCATAGAGCACGTCGAAACTGTCCTTCAGGTAAGCCTCGAACTGGTAGCCCGAGTTGAAGCCCTGCGGCGTGGCAAAGCGCATGTCGTTGGTATCGAGCGTGTAGGGCACGATCAGCTGGTCGCGATCGCCGAAGCGTTCCCAGTAGGGCAATTCGTCGGCGTAGCTGTCCGCGACATAGGCAAAGCCGCCCTCCTCGGCGGCAAGCGCGACCGTGTGCATCGAGCAGCGCCCGGTATACCAGCCGCGCGGGCGTTCCCCGACAACCTCCGTGTGGAGGCGGATCGCCTCCTCCATGTGGTGGCGTTCGTCGGCCTCGGAGTAATCCTTGTACTCGATCCATTTCAGGCCGTGGCTGGCGATCTCCCAGCCCGCGTCCTTCATCGCCGCCACCTGTTCGGGCGCGCGGGCGAGTGCAGTCGCGACGCCGTAGACCGTCACGGGCGTGTCCTTCAGCATCCGGTGGAGCCGCCAGAACCCCGCACGCGCGCCGTATTCGTAGATCGATTCCTTGTTCCAGTGCCGCTGCCCCGGCCAGGGCTGGGCGCTGACGATCTCGCTGAGGAAGGCCTCGGAGGCCATGTCGCCGTGCAGGATGTTGTTCTCGCCGCCCTCCTCGTAGTTGAGGACGATCTGCACGGCGATCCTTGCCCCGTTCGGCCATTTCGGGTCGGGGGGCGTCGGCCCGTAGCCGGTCATGTCGCGGGGATATCTGTCCATCAATCGGCGCCTCCGGATCCTGTGCGTTCAGGCTTGGCCAAGCACGCGGGGGGTTGCAAGGGGTCGGGGCATCGGGAAGGGTTCGCGGACAGCAGGGAGGCACGAAATGCCCGGTTTTCTGACAACGCATGTCCTCGACACCGCGCGCGGTTGCCCTGCCGAGGGGCTGAAGATCGTGCTCTACAGGGTCTCGGGCAACAGCCACCGGAAGATCGCCGAGGCGGTGACGAACGCCGACGGTCGCACGGACGGTCCGATCCTGCCGGAGGGGGAATTCCGGACGGGGACCTACGAGCTTGTCTTCTTCGCGGGCGACTACCTGCGCCGACAGGGTCTCGACGCGCTCGAGCCGCTGTTTCTCGACGAGGTTCCGATCCGCTTCGGCATGGCCGAAGAGACCCACTACCACGTGCCGCTCCTGCTTTCTCCATACGGCTATTCGACCTATCGCGGCAGCTGATAGTACAATCCTATCGCGTCCACGTCCTGAACCTGCACGCTTCCGCAACGTCCGGCTTCCCTGAAACCGGAGTTCGGTTAGATTGCCGCGCCAAGGGGAGTTCAGGGGAGGACACTCATGGCAGACGCTGCGCGTCCTTGGACGGCGTTCTACGGCCCGCATGTCCGGGCCGAGATCGAGACCGCGAGCCACCGCATCCTGCCGGACCTGATCGGCGGCGTGGCCGAGACCTACCGCTCGGCTCCGGCCTTCACCTGCGTGCTGCCGAACGGGATGAACGGAACGCTCTCCTTCGCGCAGGTCGACGAGATGTCGGATTCGCTCGCGATCTACCTCCGGGAGGTCGCGGGGCTGAAGGCGGGCGACCGCGTGGCGCTGCAGATGCCCAACTGCCTGTCCTTCCCGGTTGCGGCCTTCGCCGTCTTCAAGGCAGGCTGCGTCCTCGTGAACGTCAACCCGCTCTATACCGCCGAGGAGATGGGCAAGCAGTTCGAAGATGCCGCCCCCCACGCGCTCATCATCGTCGACATGTTCGCCGACAAGATCCCCGCCGCGACCCGGGGCCACCCGATCCCCAACATCATCGTGACCCGCGTGGCCGAGTTCCTGCCGGCCATGCCGCGGGGCATCGTGGGCCTTGTCCAGAAATACTGGGACCGCTCGGTGAAACCGATCGAGCTGGCGCATATCCGGCTTCCCGACGCCATCGCGGCAGGCCGCGCCCACCGGGCCGGCGACCATGTCGAGGTGTCGGACTACAGTCGGCACGTGGAGGCCGACGACGTCGCCGTCCTCCAGTACACCGGCGGAACCACGGGCGTCTCGAAGGGCGCGATGCTGACCCACGCGAACCTGATCCTGAACATGGAACAGACCTTCGAACTGATCGAGGATCTGGAAAAGGGAAACGAAGTCGCGCTGACCGCCCTGCCCCTCTATCACATCTTCGCCTTCACGGTGAATCTGCTGGGGTTCTGGGCGCTCGGGGCGCGGAACCTCCTGATCCCGAACCCCCGCCCCCTGACCAACCTAAAGCGCGCCTTCGAGAACTACCGCATCACCTGGATGAGCGGGGTCAACACGCTCTTCAACGGGCTGACCCACGAGACCTGGTTCCTCGACTCGCCGCCGAAGCACCTCAAATTCGCCTCCGCCGGCGGCATGGCGCTTCAGGCCGCCGTGGCCGAGCGGTGGGAGGAGATCACCGGGCGCCCCGTCCTCCAGGGCTACGGCCTGACCGAGACCTCGCCGGTCCTCACCTTCAACCCGCTCGGCAAGACGCGCGCGGGCTCCATCGGCGTGCCGGTCCCTTCGACCGAGGTGATGCTGATGGGCGAGGACGGGACCCCCGTTCCGCAGGGCGAGGCCGGCGAGATCGCCGCGCGCGGCCCCCAGATCATGAAGGGCTACTGGAAACGCCCCGACGAGACCGCCAAGGTCATGCGCGGCGACTGGTTCCTGACCGGCGATATCGGCGTGATGGATGCGGACGGCTACGTGCGCATCGTCGACCGCAAGAAGGACATGGTCGTCGTCTCGGGCTTCAACGTCTATCCCAACGAGATCGAGGATTGCCTCGCCACCCATCCGGGCATCCTGGAATCCGCCGTCATCGGGGTGCCCGACGAAACGAGCGGCGAGGCGGTGAAGGCCTTCGTGGTCGTCCGCGACCGCAGCCTGACCGAGGCCCAGATCCGCGCGCACTGCAAGGAGCACCTGACCGCCTACAAGATCCCGAAACGGGTGGAGTTCCGCGAGGAGCTTCCGAAGTCGAACGTGGGCAAGATCCTGCGGAAGGACCTCCGCGCCGAGGAACTGGCGCGCATCGCAACCCCCAGCGCGGCGGAGTAACGGCAGATGATCGGAGCCTTCGAACAGGCGCTTCTCGCGCTCATGATCTTCGTCATCATGCTGGGGATGGGCGCCTCGCTCACGCCCCGCGACTTCTGGCTGGCGCTGAAGCGGCCCTATGGCCTCGCCATCGGGGTGATCTCGCAATACGGCATCATGCCGTTCCTCGGTTTCCTGCTGATCACGTTCCTGCCCCTGCCCCAGGCCATCGCGGTGGGCGTGCTCATCATGGCCTGCATGCCCGGGGGCACGACCTCGAACATCTTCACCTACTTCTCCAAGGGCAACCTCGCGCTCTCGGTCCTGATGACCGTGACCTCGACGGTGACGGGCGTGATCCTCATTCCCATCATCCTGCTGATCTACGCCACGGCGCTGCAGCTCGAGATCCCGCGCGAGAACATCATCATCACGCTGATCCTGCTGCTGGTTCCGGTCGCCATCGGCATGGGGCTCAGGAAGCTCAACGCCAATATCGGCGCGGTGACCGAGTTCATGGGCTCGGCGCTGGCGCTGTTCTTCATCGCCTTCATCGCGATCTCCTGGGTGCCGCGGAACTGGCAGTTCCTGATGACGACGACGCCCGCGACCTATGTCGCCGCCATCGGGCTCGGCCTGTTCGGCATCGCCATCGGCTACGGGTTCGCCCGCGCGCTGCGCCTGCATCCGCGCAATGCCCGAACCGTGGCGCTCGAGACCGGCATCCAGAACGGCCCGCTCGCCATCGCCATCATCGCCTTCACCTTCGCGGGCGACGAAGCGCAAAGCTACATGGCGGTGCCAGCGCTCTACTCGCTGTTCATCGTGATCGTCTCGACCCTCGTCACGCTCGTCTTCCGCAGGGCCAATACGGCCGCCGAGCAGAAGCTGCCCGACAGTCTTCTCTGACGGCGCGATCTTCATCTTTCTTCAAGTGCGCACGTGCGGAACGCACGCCGCCCCTGGGGGCTCGATGCCCCCGGGGGCGGCGCCCGCCTGCATCCGCCGGCCCCGCACCGCCTTGCCACTGGCCCCGGACCCTGCGCCCATGCTATCCCTGCGCAAAGACAATCGCTCCGTCCAAGGGGCCATGGGCACGTGCAGCACCTGAAACCCCGCTCGAAACACGGCACCGTCATGGCCGTGTCGATGATGAAGGACGAGGCGCCCTACCTCCTCGAATGGGTCGCCCACCACCTCGCCGTCGGCTTCACCGACCTGCTCGTCTACACCAACGATTGCAGCGACGGCACGGTCGAGATGCTGCAGCGGCTGGAGGAGCTCGGCCTCGCGCATCACCGCCCGAACGTGATCCCCGAGGGGCAGAAACCGCAGCCCTCCGCCCTCAACCATGCCCAGAAGGAACCGCTCGTCGCCACCTCGGACTGGCTCCTCGTCTTCGACGCCGACGAGTTCCTGTGCATCAACCACCCATCCGGCACGCTGGAGGGGATGCTCGACGACACGGTGGCGCGCGGCGCGAACGGTGTCGTCATCACCTGGCGCATCTTCGGCTCGGGCGGGATCGTCGAGTGGTCCCGCGCGCCCGTCACCGAACAGTATACCCGCGCCGCGCCGCCGCTGTGGAACAAGGGGTGGGGGGTCAAGACGCTGTTCCGCTACGATCCCGACCACTGGAAGCTCGGCATCCATCGCCCCTCCATCAAGAATAAATGGCTCGAGACCGACTTCCCCGACAGCGTGAAGTGGCTGAACGGCTCGGGCCAGCCGATGGAGGACTACTTCAAGTTCCGTGGCTGGCGCTCGATCCGGCGGACGCTCGGCTACGACTGGGCGCAGATGAACCACTACGCGGTGAAATCGGTCGACGCCTATGCCGTGCGGAAGTTCCGCGGCAATGTGAACAACAAGGCCAACAAGTACAACGCCGAGTACTGGTCGTTGCAGGACCGCAACGAGGTCGAGGACCGCGCCATCCTGCGCCATGCCGAGGCGCGCGCCGCGATCATGGCCGGGCTCCTGACCGATCCGGTCCTCTCTGAGCTGCACCAGAAGGCCCTCGACCGGGTTGAGGCGCGGCTCGCCGAATTCAAGACGACGCCGGACTACGCCGCGCTCCGCGAGAGCCTTGTGGAGGCATCGAAGGTCCCGATCACGAAGGTCGAGGCGAAACCGCCCCAGGCCCGTGATCCCGCCAAGATCGCCGCGCTCATGAGCCGGGTGGAGAAGCAGGCCAACGAGCGCCCGAAGGACGAGCGTCAGGCCCCCGCGGTGGCGGGCTGGGCCACCGAGGACGGCGATCCCTACCTGCCGGGCGAGATCGACCTCTCCTGCGACATCGCGGTGGACTGGGTCGAGAACCACGGCATCGCCCTGCCCGCAGACGCGCGCCTCTTCGCGCCCGAAGCGCTGAACGCGGTCCTGACCGGCCGGTTCGAACGGCGCCACGCCCGCAACATCGCAGGCTACCTTTCGGGCCTGTCGCGGATGCTCGAGATCGGCACGGGCGTCGCCTTCCTGCCGATGCGCGCGCTCACCGCCTGTGGCGGCCTGAAGGTGATGGCCCATGACGAACGGGCCGTTCTGATCGCCACGGCGCGCGGGATCGCCGAGCGGGCGGGCATCCACGACAGCGCGCGGCTGAAGCTGACCGACGGCCCCTTGCACCTTCCGGGCGACAGGGGCGTGTCGGCGGGGGGGCTTGGGGCGCTCCTTGGCGATTTCCGGCCCGACGTGCTGCGCCTTGCGCGGGCATCGGACGCGCCGCCCGAGACCCTTGCCGCCCAGGATCTGTCCGGGCTGTCGCGTGTCCTGCTGCCCTTTGCTTCGGACCGGCACGCCGCCCGGCTGCGCGAGGCCTATGGTCCCGTCCTGCAGGCGGCCGGTTTCGCCGAGGAGCAAGAGCGCGCGGGCAGCGGCACCCTGCAGTTCGACAGGTCCGCCCCCTGACAAGCGCCCTTGGCCCCGCGCGGAGGCATCGCTAACCTGCCGCGAAAGACGCATGGAGGGGCGGGTGAGCGAAACCGATCGCAGCACGGGCGAGAAGCCGGGCCACGGCGTCGTCGTGCGTGCGCCCAATGGCGACGTGATCCGCTACGACCCGTCGGGCCTCGTGATGCGGCTCTCCGACCGGGTGATCGAGGACATCGCGCTGCGCCTCGGCACCGTGCCGGCCGCGGCGGGTCCGGCCCCGGCAGCGCCGCCTGTCGATGACGCGGCCCTCGACGGGGTCGATGCCTGGGACATCCGGGCAGAAGGCGACTGGCTGCGCTTTTCCGCCCGCATGCCGGGTCGCCAGGGCGCGCGCGGCTTCTGCCGCCACCGCGACGGCGGCACGATCCTGGGGGACGGGCCGGCGCCGGTCCTGGGGCTCCTCGCGCTCGGCGGGCCTTCGGCGGCGCTCGCCACGCCCGGCGCACCGGTCTACCCGCATCATGTCGTCGCCCCCGCCGACGACATCGGGGCCGTCGGGATGGCCGGGATCGAGGCCGCGCCCGAGACCGACCGGCTGGAGGCCCTGCGCGAGTGCACCCACGAGGCGCTCGTGGCCGAAACGCTTCTCGACTGGCGGATGGAGGCCTTCGCCCCCCTGCCCCTCTTCGTGACCCGCGCCGAGACCGAGGCCGCCCCAACCGCGGCCGACCTGTCCGCAGGTCGCGCGATCGAAAACCTGCGCATCGCGGCAAGAAATCTCAGGGCCGCCGCGACGCTGATGGGCCGCCGCGCCAAGATCGCGGCCGTCTGTCTCGACTACGCGCTCGAAGACCTGTCGGACAGCGCGACCGCCTACCGTGACGGGATGCTGGCCTGCATGAAGGCCGTCGAACGCGCTCTGGCTGCTGAGGGTTTCGACAATCCGCTGTTCGTCCGCCGCTTCGAGAACGGCCTGCCGGGCAATGCCCCGAAGGCCGCGCTGGACGGCCAGTGGGAGCTGTCGTGGAACCATGGCGAGCACCGCCTTGTGCATTCCGCGCCGGGCTACATGTTCGCGCTGGATGGCTACGACCGGCCGACCGACGGGGCGCGTCGCCAGATGGCCGAGATGACCGCCGCCGCCATCGCCGCAAGCGCGGCGAAGGACGGCACTTGGCGCTGCCCCGTCCTTCATCTCGCCGAGCGGGAACCGGGCAAGGGCGACACGATCCGCGTGATCGCGCAGGCCGAAGGCGATCTCGTCCTCGACCCCGCCGATCCGCTTGGGGCCGGTCCCGCCTTCGGCTTCCGTCTCAGCGGCGATGAAACCGGCGCCGCGATCACCGGGGTCATGATCGCCCCCGACGACCCCAGGGCGATCCTCGTGCAGTGCGACCGGCCACCCGGGGGCAAGGCCCTCCACCTCGCCTACGCCGTCACGCGGGAGGACGACGGCGACCGCGCCACCGGCGCGCTCCGGGACGACTGGGCGCTGCAAAGCGCCACGGGCGTCATGCTCCGCCGCTGGGCCCTGCCCGCGCACCTGCCGGTGACCGGAGGGCGTCTTGGCCGGTGACGCGACACCGGTGCCGGAAGCTCCCATCGAGCTGTCCGAGCCGGTTCCGGCCGCCGCGCTCTGCACGGCGCCAGCCGCGACGCTCGGCGCCGATCTGGCCGGGTCCGGGGCGCTCTGGTGGCATGGCGCAGACCTCGGACAGTCCACGCCCCTCTCCTGGCCCACGCACGATGGGTCCCTTCCGGCGATCCCGACCGACCCGAATGCCGGAAACGGCGCCCGCCTGCGCACGGAGGCAGGCGCGGGCCTGCAATGCCGGGCCGGAACCCATTGCGGCTTCGTCGCGCCCGACGCGGCACCCGAGGCCAGCACGGCCACGCTCGCCGTCCGCTGGGCCACGCCGCACGGCGAGGAGGCGCGCACGCTCCTGACGCTGAACACCGGCGGCGCGGCGCGGAAGGCGGAGGGCGAGAACTATCTCTTCCTGTCGGAGACGGAGGGGATCCTGAGCGCCAAGGACGACGCGGGCCTCGTGGCCGCCGAACTGCCCTGTACCGGCGAGGGGCCACACCTCGCGGTGGCGAGCCTCGCAGCGGATACCCTCGCGCTCTTTCTCGACGGCGAGGAGACACGCGCCAGCGCCGGCGCGCCGGTCCTGCAAGGGACGGCGAGCCTCTTCATCGCGGCGCGCAACCAGCGTCCGAAACTGTTCAAGACCCTGGGCTCGGCCCTCATTCTCGATGTCTGGCTCTGGCCGGGCCGCGCACTCCTTCTTGAGGATGATCCCGGCATCCTCAACGCGCTGCGCCGCTACCATCTCTGGGCGGAGGCCTGAGCGGATGGCCCCCGGCAAGTTGGACGACAGCCATATCTGTCTCATCTGGGTCGACGACCTCATCGACGTCTACACCTGGCGCGATGCCTTCGGTCTGCGCATCGAGACCCCGAACCTCGACCGCTTCATGGCGCGGGCGACGCGCTTCACCAATGCCTATGCCACGGTCCCCTTATGCGCCCCCTGCCGGGCGGAACTGGCCACGGGGATCTCGCCCTTCCGCTCGGGTCTCGTCGACCTCAACCGTTTCTGGCGCGACGTGCACCGGCCCGAGAAGGCCTGGCAATACGACCTGCGCCGGGCGGGGTTCTACACCTTCACCACCGGCAAGGTGGATTCGAACTACCAGCCGATGCCGGAGGAGTACCGCCGCATCCTCTTCCACGAGGAGCCCGAGGCCGACGACCGCGGCCGCCGCCGGGGCGTGCACGCCTATCTCGACCGCGGCCCCGGCATCAAGGGCGTGAACCACCCCGATGACGACGGATCCCAGGACGACCGGTTCTACGACTGGTGGGTAGCGCAGAACGCCATCGACTTCCTCGGCCGGGCGGACCCCTCGCGCAGGACGCTGATCCAGCTCGGCTTCAAGCATCCGCACTACAACCTGATCTGCCCCGACCGGTTCTACGCGCAGTACGATCCCGCCCGGATCCGCTGGCCCGACATCGCCCACGCCGACGATTACCACGGCCCGCAACCCGGTTTCGCCGTCTACGAGGCCGCCTACATCGCCAACGGCCAGTGGACGCCCGAGAAGGCCGGGGACGAGGCCTGGCGACAGGTCGTCCGGGCCTATTTCGCCGCCTGCTCCCATGTGGATCACGAGATCGGGCGCTTCCTCGACGCGCTCGACGCCTCGCCCTTCGGCGCGAAAACGAGCGTCGTCTTCCTCTCGGACAACGGCTTCAACCTCGGCAACCACGACAGTTTCCACAAGATGAGCCAGTGGGACAGCGCCGCCCACGTACCGCTCGCCATCCGCCTCGCCGGCCAGACGAAGGGGCGCGAGATCGACCTTCCCGTCTCGCTCCACAACCTGCCCAAGACGGTGATGCAGCTGGCCGGCCTGCCGCCGCGCCCCGACTGGACCTCGGGCCAGTCGCTCCTGCCGCTGATCGATCCGGAGTTCGGAGACTATGACGAGACGCAGTCGCCCGTGACCAGCGTCTTCGGCACGCTCTCCGTCCGGCCATCGACGGCCGGGCTCAGCCACCTGCGCTACTTCCGCTACCCCAACGGCGAAGAGCACGTCTACGACATCGAGAACGACCCCGGCGAGACCGAGAACCTCGTCGACACGGCGCCGATGGAGACGCTGCGCGACGAACTCGTGCGCGGCGCTCTCGCGCTCGGCCTCGACCTGCGCGGCCACGAGAACCCGGCCGACGGCGTCAACGCGATGATGGCCGTGGACGGAACCGTGATGCTTGAGGGCGGGCGCGCCGACAACCACTACTGGGCATACGGGCGCGACGCCGAGAAAATCCGCGAGGAGAAGGACGGCGGCACGGACACGCTCTGGTACATGGCGGGACCCGACGACTACGTGCTGCACTGCCCCGCCAACGTCGAGAAGATCCGCATCGCCACCGTCGTCTCCCGCTCCGAGGCCGACGGCCAGACCGGCAAGCGCATCCGCATCGTCGCCCACCCAGACAGCCCGATCGAGTTCGAAACGTCGGAGCGCGTGGAGATCGACCTGACGGGATCGGATGGCGACGACGTGATGATCGGACCCAAGCACGGAAGCGCGACCTTCTACGGCGGTGCCGGCAACGACCTGATGATCGCGAGGGCCAAGCAGGGCAACCGCCGCCACGCCTTCTACGGCGAGGCCGGCAACGACACGCTGCACGGCGGGCCCGGGCGCGACACGCTCGACGGCGGCACCGGCGATGACGTGATCTACGGCAATGCCGGGCGCAACGACATCCGCGGCGGGCACGGCAACGACGTGATCCATGACGGCGAAGGCGCCTCGACCATCGATCCGGGCCCCGGGCGGAACACGGTGACGCTCGGACCCGGCGATCACGAGGTGACGACCGGCGCGGGCATCACGCGGATCACGGCCGAGGAAGGCGCCAAGACCTTCCGCATTGGCTGGGGCGGCGTCACGGTGCTGACCGGCTGGACGCCCGAACAGGTCTACGACCTCTCAGCATGGCCCGCCCCGCCCCGGATCTCGCGGCCTGCGCCCGGAACGGTCCGCCTCCGCGCGGGCCTCGCCATCGTCGATATCTCGGATGTTCCCGAGGACCACGACATCGGCCCGCAACTGCGAACGAAGGGCACCTGACCCCTCCTTCATCCTGGCCGGAAAACTCCCGCCGGAGGCAGCAGCGCCGCGGAGGGGCCTTCAGGTCCCGAGGCGGCGCTTGCCCGGGCGACGGCGAAGCCGGCGCAATCCCCACCCGCAAATCTGCAACAGAGGCCATCCCCTTCCCCGAAAGCCTTTGCCAAGCCGGGGCAAATACACGAGACTCCGCCCCGGAACCGGCAACCAGACAAGAACCGCCGGCCGAGCAGGAAACCCGAGCAAAGCGGACCCGTCATGGAGCTCTCCCGCCGTCCTGTCGCCTCCCTGTGGATCGGAGAGCGGCTGCATTACCTCAACCAGATCTGCCTGGCCTCGCACCTGCGCCACGGCCATCCGGTGACGCTCTACTGCACCCATGACGTGCGCAACGCACCCGAGGGTGTCGAGGTTCGTCCCGCCTCCGAGATCTGGGACATCGACATGACGCTGGTCGAGGGCACCTCGCCCGCCTTCGTGGCCAATGTCTGGCGCTGCCGCATGATAAAACAGACCGGCGCGATCTGGGTCGATTGCGATGCCTTCTGCCACGCGCCCTTTCCCGACGATTGGGACTACATCTTCGGCGAGCATGGCTTTCGCGGGGCGCTGAACAACGGGGTTCTGGGCATGCCGTCCGACAGCGCGCTGCTCGACGCGCTGCTCGACTACTACGACAACCTGCCGGACTACCCCGCCTGGTGGAACCCGCGCCAGAAGAAGAAGATGGACCGCCAGAAAGCGGACGAGCCACTCGCCGCACGCATCTACAAGACCGAGCGCACCGCCTTCGGGCCACAGGCGCTGACCCATTACGCCAAGGAGACCGGCGTTTTCGACCTGAGAAAACCGCACGAGGTGCTCTATCCGGTGCCGTTCCAGCTCAACGACATCTTCTACGACCCCCATGGGCGCGTCGAAGGCTGGTTCACCGAGGCCACCGTGTCGGTCCACCTCTACACCAACGGCACGAAGCCCTGGTGGCGCAACAACGCGCCGCTCGAGAATTCATACGCCTGGCGCATGGCACGCGAGGTCGGCATCCGTCCCGAGGACGCGCTCGAGACGTGAGCCTGCAGATGCCCCCGTCCACGATAACCCCCGACCCCCGCGAAGGCGGGCCCCTCGCCTTCGACCCCGAGGGCGCGACCGGCTGGGCCCCGGGCTTTGTCGAGGACATCACGCTCGTGCCCTGGGGCGCGCAGGATCCCGGCGGGGCGCGGCGGGCGGCGGGTCTCTTCGACGGATCGGGCGCCTTTCTTCCCGAAGGGCATTGCCATCGCTACCTCGGCGGGCCGATCACCGTCGCGCCCGACGAGCCCTGGCCGGACCCCGTGGAACGGCTCGAGGGGAACTGGCTTTTCGGCGGGCTCTTCTACGGCCATTTCGGCCACTTCCTGTGCGAGACGACAAGCCGGCTCTGGGCGACCGAGAAGCTCGGAGATCTCGACGGCATCTTGTTCTTCCCCAAGCAAAGGCTGACGCACGAGCGGCGCCAATACCGCCACCAGTTGGGCTTCTTCGAGAAACTCGGACTGTCGCACCTCGAGATCCGCGCGCCGCAGCATCCCGTCACGGTCGAACGCCTCGCCCTCCCCCCGCCCGCCTTCGGCATCGGCGAGATGATCGCAGGCCGCCCCGAATACCGCGACTTCATGCGCGGCCGCCTCGGCGCCGAGATCGCCCCGGACGGCCCCGCCGATCTCTACGTCTCGCGCACGCGGCTGCCGTCGAAACGCGGGTCGGTCCTTCTGGAAAGCAGGATCGAGGAACTGATGGAAGCCGCGGGCTACACCGTCTTTCACCCGCAGGAGCATGACCTCGCGACCCAGATCGCGCGCTGGAAGGCCGCGCGCCGCATCGTCTCGCTCGACGGCTCGGCGCTGCACCTGGCGGCCATGCTGGTGCCCGACGGGGCGCATGTCGCCATCCTCAACCGCGGTCCCTCCCACAATATCGAGGACTACCTCCTCCAGTTCCGCCATTTCGCCGGAATCGACGCCCTCCGGATCGATGCCGTCAGCGGCTTCTTCCACCGCGCCGGCCGGCGCGTGGTGAAGCGGGAAACGCATGCGATGCTGGACTTCCCCCTGATCGGCGCGGCACTGGCCGAGGCGGGTTTCCTTCCCGACATGACCGGTTGGACCGCTCCGTCCGACGCGGACCTCGCGCTGGCGGCGGCGGAGGTCGAGGACCGGATCGGCCAGCCGCTGGCCCGCTACGAGATCTGAGGACCCCATGGCCAAGGACTTCGCCTGCGCCCTGACCCATGTCCGCCACGAGGACTTCTTCCTCGAGAAGTGGATCGCCCATTACGGCGCCATCGTCGGGCGCGAGAACCTCTTCGTGGTGATCGACGGCGACGACTGGGAGCCGTCCACCGATCTCACTGGAATCGCCACGGAGGTCATCCACGACGCGCCGCGCCGCCGCATCAAGAACGACCGTTTCATGGCAAAGGAGATGTCGGCCCGCGCCAACAAGCTGCGCAAGCGCTACGATCATGTCATCCGCGGCGACGTGGACGAATACGTGACGATCGATCCCGACAGCGGGCTCGACTGGCCGGGAGCGCTTCAGGAACTGACCGAGGAGGGCTACATCTTCGCCCTCGGCGTGGACGTGGTGCAGCACGCGGGAGAGACCGGGCCGATCGACCGGGCCGCGCCGATTCTCGGCCAGCGACGCCACGGGTTCATCGCCGACCGCTACACCAAGCCCTTCGTGATCTCGCGCTGGAACAACTGGGCCGGGGGCGCGCACCGTCTCCTCAACCGCCCGGTGGTCATGTCGCGGCATTTCACGCTTTTTCACATGGCGCTGGCAGACAAGGGCATCGCCGAGGAACGGCTGGCCGCGCGCGGCGGCACCGCCCAGCATTCGAGCTTCGTGGAGCACCAGACCGAGCGGCTGGATACCATCGCCGACGAAGGCCTTGAGCAGACGCTCGACTTCGCCCAGGCCAGCGCCGTCGCCCACCGCGATTTCCCCGTCGAGCCGGATGGCAGCCCGGCCAAGCGGCCACGCCCCTCGGGCCATCCCGCGGCACGCGACCAGGGCCTGCCGGTCGAGATCCCCGATCGCTTTTTCGGACTGGTCTGAGGCGGGCGCGGAGCAATGGGCGCACCGACCTTCACCGTTGCCACGATCGCGCGCGAGCCGATGCCCGTCATGCGGCGGTTCGTGGAATGGCATCTCGCCTGCGGTGCGGCGCGGATCGTGCTCTTCTTCGACAATCCCGACGACCCGGCGGTCCGGGTGTTCTCGGGCGAGCCCCGGCTGGATATCCGGCCCTGCACCGCCTCCTTCTGGATCGGCCTGCGCATGAGCCCGACGGCCCGCTTCACGCGCCGACAACGCGCGGCGATGTCGCTGGCCTATTCCGATGCCGCGACGGACTGGGTCCTCGTGCTCGACGCCGACGAGCGGATGTGGATCCGCGATCGCTCCATACCGGACCTGCTGGGCGAGCTGCCCGACGATGCGCTCAGCCTGCGGGTCAGGTCGGCCGAGACGGTGGCGCTGCCGAAAGGCGGCGAGGCCCTGCGCCTTCCCATCGATCGCGGCGAGGTCGACCGTGTGTACGGACCCGACGCCGACCTCTTCCGCATGCGTTTCGGACTGGTCGGCCATCCCGAGGGGAAATCCTTTCACCGCGCGGGCCTTTCGGAGATCCGGCTGAGGCTCCACTGGGCCGAGGACAGGGCGGGCGATCCCCTGCCCGGCCCGGTGCTCGGGCCCGCCGACCGCGCCCACCTCGTGCATGACGTGGCCCCGGGCTATGACCGGTGGCGCGCGAAGCTCGACTGGCGCGCCGGTGCCCATGGGTTCGCCGGCCCCCTGAAGGCGCGGATCGCGGACATCGCGGCCTCGGCTGACCCCGAGGAAGGGTACCGAGCGCTCTACGCGCGGCTGCACTGGCTGACGGAAGAGGACGAGACGGCGCTCGAGACTGCGGGCGGTCTCTTGCGGGAGATGCCCCGGATCGGGTTGAATTGAGGCCATGACCGAGCGCTTCACAGCTCTGACGATGATGCGCGACGAGGCGCCGTCGCTGCTCGAATGGGTCGCTTTCCAGCAGGTGATCGGCTTCGACCGGATCTTCGTCTACACCAATGATTGCCGGGACGGCACCGATGCGATGCTCGACCGGCTGACGCAGATCGGGGCGCCGGTGACCCGACGCGACAACCCCGTGCCGCCCGACGGCAAGCCGCAGCCGCTCGCACTCCGGGCCGCTCAGAAGGACCTTTCGATCCTCGATACCGACTGGCTGATCGTGCTCGACGCCGACGAGTTCCTGTCGATCAAGGTGGGAGACGGGCGCCTGCCGGACCTCGTCGCCGCGGTGCCGGCGGGGACGGAGGGGATCGTGATCACATGGCGGATCATGGGGTCGAACGGGCTGACCGACTGGAACCCGGGCCTCGTGATCGAGAGCTACACGCGCGGCGCGCCGGACGACTTCCGCAAGGGATGGGGCGTCAAGACGCTGTTCCGGCCCTTCGCGGACATGAAACTCGGGATCCATCGCCCCACCGTGAAGGGCGCTGGCCGCGAGCCGGAACGCATGGAACGGCTCGCCGAGATGGCCTGGGTCAACGGCTCGGGGCGGCCGATGACGCGCCAGTTCATGGAAGGCATGTGGCGCTCGTCGGCGGCGACGCTGGGTTATGATCTCGTCGAGCTCGCCCACTTCGCGGTCAAGAGCCGGGAGGCGTTCCTGCTGCGGCAGCTGCGCGGCAACGTGAACGCCAAGCCCGACAAGTACGACGCCACCTATTTCGGCGTCTTCGACCGCAACGAGACCGAGCGCGCCGCGCTCCTGTCCCATGTTCCGGCGGTCCGCGAGAAGATGGAGGAATACCTGCGCGACCCCGTGCTGTCGGGGCTCCTGTCCGAGGGGCTGGCATGGCACGCGGTTCAGATCGAACGGCTGCGGGCCGAGCGCGAACATCCCCGGCGCATGAACCGCCTCGATCACATGGCGGGCGTGCCCTACGAGGGGCTCGACAATCTCCTGTTCACGCAGCCGCTCGGGCCGAGAGGGCGCGCGATCGTCGACAAGATGCTCCGCGACGGGATGCCCCCCGATGCCATCGCGAAGCATGTCGCGGCCTCGGTCGCCAAGCTGGAGGCGGAGCGCGACGCGCGCGACCGGGCGGAACTCGAAGCACGGGACACGGGTTCCCGAACCTGAGACCCGAAATGGAAAACGACGGCCCTTGCGGACCGCCGTTTCGCTGCAGAGATGCCAGGTGCTGTCAGGCGGTCTTGCGCGATGCCTTCCGGCGCACCAGCGCGATGGCACCGAGCCCGCCCACCAGCAAGAGCCCCGTCGCCGGGAGCGGAACCGGCGCCACGCTCAGCGCGGTCACGGTGGCCGTTCCCATGACCGGACCGTTCAGAATCGCGCCCTGCCCGTAGGCGAAGTTGTTGAATGCGACCGAGAAGGACGACCCGTCCCCCATTGTCACCACGGTCGGCGACGTCTGGTCCCAGGTCAGGCTGCCGCCGGTGAACACGCCGGAGACCGCCATGAACTGCCCGCCACCGGTATCGGTGACGGAGGTCGCAACGGGCTGCGTGAACGCCAGCGTCGCACTGAGGCGGTAGCTGCCGTTCAGGTCGCCGTTGAACGCGAACCTGATGAAGTCGAACGTGCGCGACGCGCCTTCCGCGAGCGAGAAATTCGAAGACCCGCCGAAGCCCGGCGCGATGCCGACGTCAAAGCACGTTGCCAGTATCGAGCAGAAGCTGCCCGATACACTGAGGACATTTGCGCTGGAGCCGGACCCATCGAGTGAGAAATCCATCACGGTCGAAGCGGATGCAGGGGCCCCCAGCCCCAACGCCGCCGCAAGCGCGATTCCTGCCAATTTCCTGAACATTATCGTATTCCCGATATCAAATGCTTTTGGCGAAAAAGCTTCCCGGCGTGAGATGCGAAAATGCCTGGACGGGAAGCGCCATATTTATGTCACACGAATGCCAAATCGGCGCCGCCGTGTCCATGACGGACATTGGCGGCACCACGGCCCGAGAACGCGAAGCGTCCCGTCACGGGACCATGCGGGAAATTTTCTGATTACTTATCAGAGATATATGAACGGCCTCACCGTTTGTTGCCAAGGAAGCAAAACGGTGTTTCGACGCGCCGCCAATTGTGGCGAAAATGGGGGTCTTCAGTTGCTCTTGCCCCGGATCGGCATGGGAAGGGGCGCAATCGGCACGCCTTCCTCGATCAGGGCGCGGGCCTCTTCGGGGGTGGCTTCGCCATGGATCGCACCCTCGTCCCGTTCGCCGAGATGCATCGCACGCGCTTCGGCGGCGAACCGGCGTCCCACGTAGGTGGACGTCTTCTCGACATGGTCGCGCAGCGCCTTCAGCATCTGTTCGGCCGGATGCGCCGGGCCGCTCAGCGGCCGGTTCTGCGCCGCGGCCTGATCGACCGCGACCCGTTTGCCCTCCGGAGCGTCCACCGAGGCGACGCGCGGCGCCATCATGGCCTTGGTCACGTCGTTGCCGCCACAGACAGGGCACGACACGAGGCCCCGTTCAGCGAGGCCGTCATATGCCGATGCCGACTGGAACCAGCTTTCGAAGCGGTGGTCGGCGGCGCATCTGAGAGCGTAGCGGATCATGCGTTCATTCGGTTGCCGACAAACTAGATATGCGAGCCACCGGCCGCTTCAAGCGCCGCATGCCCCGGTTTCGCGGCGTCTCCCTAGCCCGGCAGACGCGCGGGATCGAAGCTCTGGACGATCTGGCGCAATTCGGGCTCGCTCAGGCGCTGCGCGGCCTTCTTCGGCGAGAACCACTTGCGCTTGCGCTCCTGGGCCTCGGGGTAATCGTCGTCGAGCCGCAGGACCTCGACCGGGAAGACGCCGACAATGCAGGGCAGCGACAGTTCCTCGTCGATCCATTTGTGGTAGGAAAAATGCCCGATGCAGGTTTCATGCGCCCGCCCGCGGACGCCGGCCTCTTCCCAGGCCTCCATCGCGGCGGCGGCAGCCGGCGTCTCGCCGTCGACGGGCCATCCCTTGGGAATGATCCAGCGCCCCGTATCGCGCGACGAAACGAGCAGCACCTCGAAGCCGGACTTCTTCGACTTGGCACGCCGGTAGCAGAGCGCGCCGAACTGGGTCCGGGTCTCGCGCTTGGCGGCCGCGCCTATGCGCAGCGGCGTCTGGATGGCGGGTTTCTTCGTCATGGCCGCCCCGTATCGCACGACGTGCGCCACCGATCAACGGTCAGGCGATCGGGGCGCCTTGACCGCCCGGCAGGAGAAGATAGCTGGCACCGGGATGGATGCGCCCCTGTTCCTCGGTTCCGAGATCTACCGCGCCTCGTCCTACGGGGCGCGGCATCCCCTGCGTGTGCCGCGCGTCTCGACGGTGATGGACCTGTCGCGGGCGCTGGGATGGCTCGGCTCCGACCAGTACCGGCCAAGCCCGCGCGCCAAGCCGGCCGCACTGACGATCTGGCATACGCCGGAGTATGTCGCCGCGCTCGAGGCGGCCGAGCGGGCACAGGCCGTCAGCGACGAGGTTCGCGCCCGCCACGGTCTCGGCACGGTCTCAAATCCGATCTACCCCGAGATGTTCCGGCGCCCCGCCACCGCGGCGGGCGCCTCCCTGCTGGCAGGGGAACTGCTGCGGGAGGGCGGCGTGGTCTACCATCCCGGCGGCGGCACGCATCACGGCTTTCCCGACCGGGCGGGCGGTTTCTGTTACCTCAACGACCCGGTCCTCGCGATCCTGTCCCTCCGGCGGGCGGGTGTGGGTCGGATCGCCTATGTCGACATCGACGCCCACCATTCCGACGGGGTGGAGCATGGCCTCGCCGGCGACCCGCAAACCCTGCTGATCTCGGTCCACGAGGAACGGCGCTGGCCCTTCACGGGCGCGCTGGAAGAGGACGGAGGCGGCAACTGCCTGAACCTTCCGGTCCCGCGCGGCCTGAACGACCGCGAGATGGCCGAGATCCGCGACCGCCTGATCCTTCCCGCCGTCGCGGCCTTCGGGGCCGAGGCCATCGTGCTTCAATGCGGTGCCGACGCCGTCGAGGAAGACCCGCTGTCGCGCCTTTCGCTCTCGAACAACGCGCATTGGGAGGTTCTCTCGGGGCTGATGGAGCTCGGGGCGCCACGGCTCCTCGTGCTGGGGGGCGGCGGCTACAATCCCTGGTCGGTCGGACGGCTCTGGACCGGCGTCTGGGCGACGCTCAACCGGCGCGAGATACCGGACCGGTTGCCGGCAGAGGCCGAGGCCGTCCTGCGCGCCCTGCACTGGGAGAACGCGCGCGCGGGGCGCAACCCGCCGGGGCACTGGTTCACCACGCTCCGCGACGCGCCGCGTCCCGGTCCAGTGCGTCCGGAAATCCGTGACCGGATCAGGACCCTCGCGGCAAGGGCAGTGATGCGCGGGACCATTCCGATCAATTAACTCGGAATTGACAAGGCTGAGTGTTTTGCTCAGGATTGCAGGCAGCGACAGACCAACCGGGAGATCCGCCATGAGCTACCTGTCCTCGCATGCCCCGTCCGAAGCGCAGCCCGTCCCGGGCCCGACCCTGCCGATCCACGACGCCCGCCGCCTAACGGGGGACGAAGGCACGGCTTTCATCATGCTGGATGGCAAGACCTACACGCTTCGGATCACGCGGGCGGGCAAGCTGATCCTGACGAAGTGAGCGGCGCTTGACGGGTCCGCGGCGCGCGCGCGAGGCTGGCCCCATGCCGATGCCCTGGACCTACCGCCATGCCAGCCGCGAATGGCGCGCCTTCCTCGACGACGTGAAGGAGGCGACGGGCCTCACGTCGGACAACATGGCCTATACGGCGATCGATGGCGTGTTCCACGTGTTCCGCGCGCGCCTGACGGCGGAGGAGGGCCTGCGCTTCGCCTCCGTCCTGCCGGCGGTGCCGCGCGCGATCTTCGTGGCAGGATGGACACCCTCCGACCCGCCCCCGCCCTTCCTTCCAAAAGAGGATCTGGTGCGCGAGGCGCAGGCGCTGCGCCCGCACCACAACCTGACGCCGGACAACGCGATCGAGGCCACCGCGCGGGCGCTCTGGCGTTCGGTTCGCCATGCCGATCTGGAGCGCGTCCTCGCCACCCTTCCAGACGGCGCAGCCGCGATCTGGAGCCTTCCCGACGCGGACCCGGGAGACCTCGCTCCGCGCATCGTGTAGTCTGCTGCGAAGCCATCTTGCAAAACGCCACGAAGCGCGCATCTTCCCGTTTCACGCGACCGCCCGCGTCGAGCCCATCGGCTCGTCCCAACATCCCCGGAGGGCGGACCGGCCTTTCAGAAGGAACAGGCGCATGATGACAGTGCGCTGCTACCTCGCCCCGTCCGACATCGAGGGACTGGGCGTCTTCTGCCATGACGACATCAAGCAGGGCCAGGTGGTCTGGCGCGCCGAGCCCGTCCTGGACGTACGCATCCCGGTAAGCTTCGTGGAAGCCGCCGAACCGCATGTTCGGGAATTCCTCGAACGCTACACCTATCCCGACTGGAACGACCTTTCCCAGGTCGTCCTGGAAAGCGACGAGGGTCGCTTCATGAACCACGCGGACGAACCGAACCTCGACTTCTCCGATCCCGCGGTGGGCGTGGCACGCCGGGACATCCCCGCCGGCACGGAATTCACCTGCCACTACTCGAGCTTCACGCTGGGCGAGATCACGATGCAGCCGCCGCGCCACAGGGTGAACGCGGTCGCCGCGGCCTGAAGCCACGCATCGCGGATGGCCGGCGGGGCAACCGCCGGCCGCAAGCCGCTATCGCTCGCCGGTCTCGACAAGGGTGAAGGCGGCACCGTCGAATTCGTAGACCCACATCTGGCAGACCTGCCCCCGGCAATAGGGATTGACGCCGGATGCCCATGCGCATCCGGTCCGACCGGGGAACGCACTCACGCGCGCCCCCTGCATCATCATCGACCCTCCCGAGACCTCGGGCGTGCTGCCGGGCGCGCATTGGGGGGCGACGAGAGAGGCGATGTAGTCCCCCAGCACCTCGAGCGCCTGCGGCGGGATCGACGCGGGCGGCGCACCGCCGCTGCAGGTCGTTGAAAGCTCCGCAACGCGCTCGGCGCCGGCGAGCGAGGCGAAGCTTGCGGACTCGATCAGCTCGGTGGCCGGGATCTCGGCGCGGGCGCCGGGCACGGCCAGAGCAGACAGCAGCGGGGCGGCCGCGTCGGGCGGCAGAACGAACGAGTAGTACTGCCGTGCCCCCGTGTCCGGCCTGCCGCTCGCCCCGTCCGGCAACGGGAAATTCCTGCCGCCGATTGTGACCGCCACATCGATCCTGTCCGGCCAGGTCACGCCTTCCCGCCGGAACAGCGAAATCTCGAACTGCAGGTTGCCCTGCCCGGCGCAGCTGAGCGTCACCCAATGACCATCCGCGGACACGAGCCAGATGCGGGACTGCAGCCCGTTCGACCGCGAGGCGCGCCAGGTGTTGACCGAGGAGTTCGGAGATCCGTCACGCGGATGAAGCCCCGTGAAGTGCACGACATCCGGAGCGCCGCAGGCTCCGAGCACCTGGTCGAGCGCTTCGGTCGAGCCGCCCGAGAAAAAGCGGCCGCCGGAGATCAGGTCCTGGTCGGGCAACTCGACGCTCCAGCCATGGGCGAAGGCGGCGATCAGGCCGCCATGACGCTCAAGGTCCATCGGCACGATGAAGGCCGTGTGCTGCGCCGTCAGCCGGTCGCGCTGGACGCTCTGCAGCGGAAAGGGATCCCCATCGAGAAGCATTCGGACAGGCAGTTCGCCGAACGCCTGCGGTGTGCCGCGCGTCCGCGCCGAAATCACCCAGACCAGCTCGTTTCCGACCCGGTCCGGGTCACAACTGAGCATCAGGCTGACATCGTTTCCACCGGGCATGAGCGCCGAGACCGACCGGCCAGCCGTCCGGGAGAACTGCCATGCCGGCGCCGTCAGGTCGGCTCCGCTCCCGCCCCCGCCGCCGGGCGCGATCGGCGTTGCGCCGAGGTCGGTCGCCACGAAGCCGGACCCGGCACCGACCGGCGGCGCGGACGCCTGCGGCAGGGGCACGCCCGTCCCGCCGCCCGTGCCCCCGCCGGCCCAGAGCCTCGGGCAGGCCGCCTCCAGTCGCTCCATGGCGTTCCTGGAACCGCGCAGCGAAAAGCTCATCAGCGCGAAGTCGAAACTCCGCGTGAAGCGCACGGCACTCCCGCCCTTAACCTGCCGGCGCATGTTCTCGGTGACGGAATCGAAGAAGGGAAACCTCGACTGGTACCGGGCGAGGCGTCCGTTCATCGCGGCGCGGACGGTTTCGACGTTGAAGGTCCAGGTTCCGATCTCGAACTGGACGACATCCTCCACGTCCTCGATGCCGGCCGAGGGAATGACCATCAGGTCGAGCAGGATATTCTGCCGGTCCACGGCTTCCGAGGTGCACCGGAAACCGAAGGACGTCCCGTTCTGGCCCATCACATAGGCCCGCGCCTCGCCGCCGCCTTCCTCGTATTGCCATTGCGCCGCGGCGGGGGTCGGCAGAAGGAACGCGGCCACCAGCCACGCGAACAATAGTCTCGCCATGGTCACTCGCACCTGTGGGGCACATTTTTCACCAGACTTGCCGCTCATTGCGCCCGAGGCAACGAAAAAGGCCCCGGCGTCATCGCCGGGGCCCTCTTGTACTTCGGCGTTTTCGCCTCAGCCGAGCTTCGGCAGGAGGCTGTCCATCGAGGCCTTCGCGTCACCGTAGAACATGCGCGTGTTCTCCTTGTAGAACAGCGGGTTCTCGATGCCGGAATAGCCGGTGCCCTGGCCGCGCTTGGAGACGAAGACCTGCTTGGCCTTCCAGACTTCCAGAACCGGCATACCGGCGATGGGGCTGTTGGGGTCGTCCTGAGCGGCGGGGTTCACGATGTCGTTCGAGCCGATGACGATGACGACGTCCGTATCTGGGAAGTCCTCGTTGATCTCGTCCATCTCGAGCACGATGTCGTAGGGCACCTTGGCCTCGGCCAGAAGCACGTTCATGTGCCCCGGCAGACGGCCCGCGACCGGGTGGATGGCGAAGCGCACTTCCTTGCCCGCGGCCCGCAGCTTGCGCGTCAGCTCACTGACAGACTGCTGCGCCTGGGCCACCGCCATGCCGTAGCCCGGCACGATGATGACGCTGTCGGCCTCGTTCAGCGCCGTCGCGACACCGTCGGCATCGATCGCCACCTGCTCGCCCTCGACCGCCATCTGCTCGCCGGTCGCGCCGCCGAAGCCGCCGAGGATCACGCTGACGAAGGACCGGTTCATGGCCTTGCACATGATGTAGCTGAGGATCGCACCCGACGAGCCCACGAGCGCGCCCACCACGATCAGGAGGTCGTTGCCGAGCGAGAAGCCGATCGCCGCCGCCGCCCAGCCCGAGTAGCTGTTCAGCATCGAGACGACCACGGGCATGTCCGCGCCGCCGATCCCCATGATGAGGTGGTAGCCGATGAAGAAGCCGAGCATCGCCAGCAGGACGAGCGACCAGGTGCCCGCGCCCCCGAGATACATGATCAGCAGGACGGCCGAGCCCGCGGCCGCCGCGGCGTTCAGCATGTGGCCACCGGGAAGCTGTTTCGCCGCCGTGTCGATCTTGAACGGCAGGAGGCTGGAGCTGCCCGAAAGCTTTCCGTAGGCCACGACCGAACCGGTGAAGGTCACGGCGCCGATCCAGATGCCGAGCACCAGCTCGACGCGCAGGATGCCGATCTCGACCGCGGTCTTCTTGCCGATCAGTTCGGCGAAGTTCGACAGCGTTCCGAGAAGCGTGTAGGCCTCCGCCGAGAGCGGTCCCTCGGGCTGCGGGAACGGCAGACCGCCCGCGGCGAAGATTTCCGCCACACGGCCGATCTCGATATGCGCGTTGACGCCCACGAAGACGGCGGCGAGGCCGACGAGGCTGTGCATGATCGCGACCAGCTCGGGCATCTGGGTCATCTGCACCCGCGTGGCGAGCTGGTAGCCCACCGCCGCACCCGCCGCGATCAGGATCAGCGACATGGCAGCAAGGCCCGAGCCCGGCCCGATCAGCGTCGCGATGACCGCGATGGCCATGCCGACGATGCCGTACCAGACCGCGCGTTTCGCGCTTTCCTGCCCCGAAAGGCCGCCCAGCGAGAGGATGAAGAGCACGCCCGCGACCGCGTAGGCCGCAATGGTGAATCCGAAATCCATCTGTCCTACCCCTGCCCGCTCAAGATTTCTGGAACATGGCGAGCATGCGCCGTGTCACGAGGAAGCCGCCGAAGATGTTGACCGCGGCCATGAATACCCCGAGGGCGGCCAGAACCGTGATCAGCACCGAGGAGGAGCCGATCTGCATCAGCGCGCCGAGGATGATGATCGACGAGATCGCGTTGGTGACGGCCATCAGCGGCGTGTGAAGCGAATGCGCCACGTTCCAGATCACCTGGAAGCCGATGAAGACCGACAGGATGAAGACGATGAAGTGCTGCATGAAGGTCGCCGGCGCGATGAGGCCGACGCCGAGCAGAAGCGCCGCGCCGATGGCGAGCAGCGTGACCTGGTTCTTCGTCTGCGCCTTGAAGGCCGCGATTTCCTGCGCCCGCTTTTCTTCGGGCGTCAGTTCCTTCGGCTTCTCCTTCTTCGGTGCGGCGGCGATGGCCGCGACCTTGGGCGGCGGCGGCGGCCAGGTGATCTCGCCGTCATAGGTGACGGTCGCGCCGCGGATCACGTCGTCCTCCATGTTGTGCACGACCTGCCCGTCCTTCTCGGGGGTGAGGTCGGTCATCATGTGGCGGATGTTCGTGGCGTAGAGCGTCGAGGACTGCGCGGCCATCCGGCTGGGGAAGTCGGTGTAGCCGATGATGACGACGCCATTGTCGGAGACTACGCGCTCGTCCATCACCGTCAGGTCGCAGTTGCCGCCCCGCTCGGCGGCAAGGTCGATGATGACCGAACCCGGCTTCATCATCTCGACCATGTCCTTGGTCCAGAGCTTCGGCGCGGGCCGGCCCGGGATCAACGCGGTGGTGATCACGATGTCCATGTCCGGCGCCATCTCCCGGAATTTCTCAAGCTGCTTGGCCTGGAATTCGGGGCTGGAGGGCGCGGCGTAGCCGCCGGTCGCGGCGCTGTCCTGTCCGGTCTCCTCGAATTCGAGGAAGACGAACTCGGCACCCATCGACTCGATCTGCTCGGCCACTTCGGGCCGCACGTCGAAGGCGTAGACGATCGCGCCGAGCGAGGTCGCCGTGCCGATCGCGGCGAGACCGGCGACGCCGGCACCGACCACGAGGACCTTCGCGGGCGGCACCTTGCCCGCCGCCGTCACCTGCCCGGTGAAGAAGCGGCCGAAGTTGTTGCCGGCCTCGATCACCGCGCGGTACCCCGCGATGTTCGCCATGGAGGACAGGGCGTCCATCTTCTGCGCGCGCGAGATCCGCGGGACCATGTCCATGGCGATGACGTTCGCCTTCTTGGACTTGGCGAGTTCCATGAGTTTCTCGTTCTGGCCCGGCCAGAAGAAGGAGATCAGGAGCTGCCCCTCGGTCAGGCGCTTGGCCTCGGCCTCGGTCGGCGGGCGCACCTTGGCGACGATATCGGCCGCCTTCCAGAGCGCGGCCGCGGTCTTGACGACCTCGACGCCCGCGGCCTCGTAAGCGGCATCGGAAAAGCCCGCCGCAGCGCCCGCGCCGGCCTCGATGAAACAGTCGTAGCCAAGCTTCTGCAGCGCCAGGGCGCTGTCGGGCGTCATCGCAACCCGCGATTCGCCTGGTTCGATCTCCTTCGGAGCCCCAATTTTCAAAGCACTTCCCCTCATGTCCGAGCAGGTCCGACAGCCCCAATAGCAAGAGCGTCCCCGCACCACAACGCCCCACAGCTCGACATAATATTTCGTATGCATTGGTATGCCACGCAATAACCGCAACGCGACGTCCGGGGGGCCCCGAACGCGTGCCGGATTGCGCCCGCCGAGCCGCACGCTAGGGTTGCCTCGGGGAAGCGGATCCATCGACGGATCCGGCCCTTGGCCGCAGAAGACCAAGGGTCACGCCGGGAGGACAGGCAATGGAACATGAGGGCAAACACGCGCTGGTGACGGGCGGCGGCACCGGCATCGGACTGGGCATCGCCGAGGCGCTTGCCGCCGCGGGCGCCGAGGTCACGATCACCGGGCGGGACCTGGCACGGCTGGACAGGGTGGCGGCGGGGAACCCGCGACTTCATCCGCTGCAGATGGACGTAGCCGACGAGACCTCCGTGCGGGACGGCATCGCCGCGGCCGCGCGCGCGCGCGGGCCGGTGACGATCTGCGTGGCAAACGCGGGCATCGCCGAAGCCGCGCCGTTCCGCCGCGAGACGGCCGAGCACTGGCGCAGGATCATGGCGGTCAACCTCGACGGCGCCTTTCTCACGCTGCAGGCGGCCATGGCCACGCTGGAGCCGGGACAATCCGCGCGGATGATCGCCATCTCGTCCATCGCGGGGCTCAGAGGCCTGCGCAACGCCATCGCCTACACCGCGTCCAAACACGGGGTGATCGGCCTGATCCGGGGTCTCAGCGAGGAGTACATGGGCGGCCCGGTCACCTTCAACGCGATCTGCCCCGGCTACGTGGACACGCCCATCGTCGACCGGAACGCCGCCGAGATCTCGGAAATGAAGGGAATTCCGGACGAGGAGGCGCGCGCCTATCTTGCGCGCGGGAACCGGCACAAACGGTTGCTGGAGACCGACGAGGTCACCGCCGTGGCGCTCTGGCTCTGCTCGGACGCGGCCCGCAGCGTGAACGGCCAGGCGATCCAGGTCGCGGGGGGACAGGTCGCATGACGGCGCGGCCTGCCCACGCCGATGCAGGGGCCCAGCGCGGGCCGGTGCCGGCGCATTTCGACAAGCGGACGGGTTGGGAACGGTGAGATGAAAGACGCAACGGCACCGGGCAGGACGGACTTCGAAGCGACGCGGGAGCGTTTCCACCTGCCGCCGGGGCAGATCTACCTCGATGGCAACTCGCTCGGCCCCCTGCCGAAGGGCGCCGAGGCGATGATGCGCCGCACTCTCTTCACCGAATGGGGGGAGATGGTCATCGGGGGATGGAACCGGGCCGACTGGATGGGTCTGCCGGACAGGCTGGGTGACCGCATCGGCGCGCTGATCGGGGCCGAACCCGGCCATGTCACGGTCGGTGACACACTTTCGATCCGGGTCTTCCAGGCCCTTGCCGCGGCGGTGGCGATGACGGATCGCAAGGTCGTGCTGAGCGACAGCGGCAACTTTCCCTCCGACCTCTACATGGCGCAGGGGTTTCTCCGGAACTTCCGGTCCGACATGACCCTGCGCGTGGTCGAACCCGATGCCGTCGACGAGGCCCTGACCGAGGACGTGGGCGTCCTGATGCTGACGCAGGTGGACTACCGGACGGGCCGGCGCCACGACATGGCGGCATTGACGGCACGGGCCCATCAACTCGGGATCGTCACCATCTGGGACCTCGCCCATTCTGCGGGCGCCTTCGAGGTGGACCTCGCGGGCGCCGCCGCCGATTTCGCCGTGGGATGCACCTACAAGTACCTGAACGGGGGCCCCGGCGCGCCGGCCTTCATCTACGTCGCCCCGCGCCATGCCGACACGGCCCACACTGTGCTGAACGGCTGGCTCGGCCATGCCGACCCTTTCGCCTTCGAGCCGGAATACCGCCCCGCACCGGGCATCGCACGCATGCGTGTGGGCACGCCCGCGATCCTGCAGATGCGCGTGCTCGAGGCCGCGCTCGATTGCTGGGAGGGGGTGTCGCTGGCCGATCTCCGCGCGCGCTCGGTCGCGCTGTCGCAGCAGTTCATCGGGGCCGTGGAAGCACGATGCCCGGGCCTCGAACTGGCCTCGCCGCGCGATCCGGAGATGCGCGGCAGCCAGGTCTCCTTCCGTTTCGCCGAGGGCTACGGGGCGATGCAGGCTTTGATCGCGCGGGGCGTCGTCGGCGATTTCCGCGCGCCCGACATCATGCGTTTCGGGATCGCACCACTCTACGTCACCGAGGCCGACATCGACGGCGCCGTGGCCCACCTGGAGCAGGTTCTTTCGGACCGTGAGTACCTGCGGCCCGAGTTCCGGGCGCGCGCTCGGGTGACCTGAGGGCGAGTTGAGGGCGACCTGAGATCCGGACGCGCCCCTGCCGAGACGGCGAATTTTTGCCGCAGTGCAGCATGGGGCGCGGGCTTTTTGCGCGTCCGGCCAGTGACTTGGCCGGTACGTATACGATGGCACCCCGGCAAGCCCCCGGAATTCAATGCATTTTCCCGTTTACCTTCGGCCGCATAGGTCTATCCTGCCAGGCACCTCAGGAGCCCGCCCGCGATGCCGCTCGAAGACCACCCGCTGCGTTACGCTCTCACCAACGAGCTGCACGCCCGACCCTTTCCCTCGCTCACCGCGCCGGGACAGGCGATCTACCTTGCGATCAAGGAACCCAAGCAGGCCGCGAAACGCGACCGCGCTCGCGACCGGGCGCACCTGATCGCGCTCCTCGACCGGTTCGGCGTCCAGCACCCCAAGCCCGACGCAACGCATTATTTCGGCGATCTCGGCAAGTTCCGCCTGAAATGGGAACAGCATACGGAGTTCGTCACCTACACGGCCTTCATCGACAACGGCCTCGCGCGGCCTTTCGATCCCTCGGCATGGGAGGTCTTTCCCGAGGAATGGCTGGCCGAGGCACCGGGCGCCCGGATCACCTCGGCTCACATCGTCTATACCCTGATCCCCGAGGATGAGGGCGAGGTCGAGAAATTGATGCACGACTGGTTCGTGCCGGAGAGCCTCGCGGTGTCCCGCGTGCTCGACGACACCGCGGTGATCGGCGGCGATTTCCGGATCGACGTGGCGGGCCATCTGCGGTTCGCCGTCTTCGCGCAGCCCGACACCGGCCATCGCCGCCTTGGACGGATCGTGCAGCGGGTCTGCGAGATCGAGACCTACAAGACCATGTCGATGCTGGGCCTGCCCCGCGCCCGGCACATCTCGTCCAAGCTGGGGGTGATCGACGAGCGTCTGTCGCATCTCGTCAGCGACATGACAGGCGATCTTGCGAAGCCGGACGAGACCCTGAGCCAGCTTCTCGCCATCGCCTCGGAACTGGAGCAGCTTCAGACCGAATGCTCGTTCCGGTTCGGCGCGACGGCGGCCTACGACGCCATCGTGAACCAGCGTGTCGCCGTTCTGCGCGAGGAGCGGTTTCGCGGGCGGCAGACCTTCGCGGAATTCATGATGCGCCGCTTCGACCCCGCGATGCGGACGGTCAAGTCGACCGAGGCGCGGCTGGAGACCATGACGACGCGGGCGATCCGGGCGGGCGACCTGCTGCGGACGCGGGTGGATGTCGACCGCTCGGCGCAGAACCAGGAGCTTCTGGCTTCGATGGACCGCCGCTCGGACCTGCAGCTTCGCCTGCAGAAGACGGTCGAGGGGCTGTCGGTGGTGGCCATCAGCTACTACGCGGTCAACCTCGTGGTCTATCTCCTCGGACCGCTGGCCGAACCGCTCGGGGTCTCCAAGACCATCCTGACCGCCGGGGCCGTCCTGCCGACCATCCTCGCCGTCTGGCTGACGGTGCACTCGATCCGGCGCTCGATGGAGAAGTGACGCCAAACTCTTGCAAGAGTTTGGCGAGGGTCTTGCAAGACCCTCGCCCGCCTTTTGAAAAAGGCGGGGTGCCCGCCCCCGCAATCCGCGCTCACTGCCCTCGCAACGCCCGACGCAGAACCTTGCCCGTGGCCGTCATCGGCAGGCTTTCGGCACGAACCACCCGGCGCGGCACGCAATGGGCCGAGACCCTGTCGCGCACGAGGGCCTGCAACGCCTCGGGCAGGCCGGTCCAGTCCGCGCCCTCGCGCAACACGACGTGAGCCACGACCACCTCGGTCCGGATCGGGTCGGGCTCCCCCACCACCGCCGCCATGACAACGTCCGGATGGGTCGCCAGCGCCTGCTCGATCTCGACCGGGCCGATTCGGTAGCCCGCGCTCGTGATGACGTCGTCGTCGCGGGCGTGGAACACCATCTGGCCATCGTCGCGCATCGTCGCGAGATCGCCGGTGCGGAGCCAACCGTCCACGACCTTGTCCGCCGTCGCCTGTGGTTTGCCCCAGTATTCGAGGAACATGACCGGATCGGGCGCGCGCACGCAGACCTCGCCTACCTCGCCCGCGCCCACGGGCCGGTCGCCGGGGCCGAGAACCGCGACGTCGTGGCCGGGTACGGCCAGGCCCATGGCGCCCGGAACCCGCTCCATCACGCGGTCGACGGAGGCCACCACGAGGTTGCACTCTGTCTGGCCGTAAAACTCGTTGATCGGGCATCCGAGCGCCCCGCGCCCCCAGTCGAGGAGATCGCCACCCAGCGCCTCGCCGCCAGACCCGACGGCGCGCAGGCGCAGGCCCTTCGGGACCGGCGCCTGACGCATCAGGCGCAAAGCGGTGGGCGGAATGAAGGCGGACGTGACCCCCTCGGCGGCCATCAGCGCCAGCGCCGCCTCGGGGTCGAACTTGGCGAAGCGGTGCGAGACGAGCGGCACACCGTAGTATAGGCAGGGCAGCGCCATGTCCATCAGCCCGCCGATCCAGGCCCAGTCGGCCGGGGTCCAGCCGATGTCACCCTCGCCCGGGAACCAGCCCAGCGAAAGCTCGAGACAGGGCAGGTGCCCGTAGAGAAACCGGTGCGCGTGCAGCACGCCCTTGGGATCACCCGTCGTGCCGGAGGTGTAGATCATCACCGCCGCGTCCTCGGCGTCGGTCGGCACGGAGACGAAGCCCGGCGCGGGCGTGGCGAGGATCTCGTCGAAGGCGAGAACCGGCGGCGCGGCAAGACCGGTCGTCACCACGACCTCGAGCTCCGGCAGGTCCGGCCGGAGCGCCATGACCCGGTCGAGCGAACCGGCCTCCACCACGATCGCACGGGCCCCGGAGTCGCGCAGCCGGTAGCGCAGCGCATCCTCTCCGAAGAGCGTGAAGAGCGGGAGCGACACCGCGCCCAGCTTCATCGCGGCGAGATGCGCCACGAGGACGGCGGGATTCTGCGCCATGAGCACCGCGACCCTGTCGCCGCGCATGATCCCCTGTGCCGCCAGCGCGGCCGCGAGCCGGTCCGAAGCGCGCTTGAGGTCGCCGTAGGTCCATTCCGACCGTGCCCCGTCCGCGCCGAGATGGATCACCGCGACGCGCGATGGATCTGCCTCCGCCCAGCGGTCGCAGCACAGATGCGCGATGTTCACCGCGTCGGGGATGTCCCATGCAAAGCCCGCGCGAAGTCTCTCCCAGTTGCCCCGCCCGGAGGCGGGGCGCGGCAGGAGCCTCCGCGCGGATCGCAGGTCAGGCATCCGAGATGACGGTCACCGTCGGAAGCGAGGCAAGGTCGAGGCCCAGCGCCTGCATCGCCTGAAGCGACAGGCGCGACCCCGTGCCGGGGCCGCCGCCCGAGGGCCTGAGCGTCACCACGATCGTGCGGCCGTCGGGACCGATCACGCGACCGGGGCCTTCGGCGGAGACAAGCGGCGTCTCCAGCCACAGGCCCGGGACCGAGGCATCTCCGAGGCTCGCCACCGCAAAGCCGAGGATCAGCCCGCCTTCACTCGGCTCCGCCGCGCCCTCGCCGCCTGGGCGCTCCTCCGGACGCAGCGTGTCCTCGCCGGGCGTCATGGCAGCCGAAGGCGCGGTGCGGTCGCGGCCGAAAAGGCCCCCACCGCCATCCCCGCCGAAGAGCCCGCCTCCCCCCGACCCGAAGCCGATGCCCCCGCCGCAACCCGCCAGCGCCAGCACCAGTGACATGGAAATCGCATGTTTCATCATGGTCGGGAGCCTAGGCGCATTTGCTTGTCGCGATCAACAGAATGCTTGCGGCCAGCGAGCCCTCTACATACCTTCCGCACCATGGAAAGAGACGCCCCTCTCATCGACCCCTTCGCGCGTGCGATAACCTACCTGCGCGTTTCGGTCACCGACCGCTGCGATTTCCGCTGTGTCTACTGCATGTCCGAGAACATGACCTTCCTGCCGAAGAAGGAGCTTCTGACGCTGGAGGAGCTTGACCGCATGTGCTCGACCTTCGTGCGGCTCGGGGTCGAGAAACTGCGGATCACCGGCGGCGAGCCGCTGGTGCGGCGGGGCATCATGACCTTCTTCCGCGCCATGACGCGGCATCTCGACTCCGGCGCGCTGAAGGAACTGACGCTGACGACGAACGGCAGCCAGCTCGCGCGGTTCGCGGGCGAGCTGTTCGATGCCGGCGTGCGGCGCGTGAACGTCTCGCTCGACACGCTCGACGAAAAAAAGTTCGCCGACATCACCCGCTGGGGCCGCCTGCCGCAGGTGCTGAAGGGGATCGACGCGGCGCAGGCGGCCGGGCTTCGGGTCAAGATCAACGCCGTCGCGCTGAAGGACTTCAACGAGGACGAGCTTTTCACGCTGCAGGAGTGGTGCCGGACACGCGACATGGACCTGACCTTCATCGAGGTCATGCCGATGGGCGATCTCGGCAACGAGGATCGGCTGGACCAGTACTGGTCGCTGAAGGACCTCCGCGCGCGACTGGCCGAGCGTTTCACGCTGATCGACCTCGCCGAGCGGACGGGCGGTCCCGCGCGCTACGTGCAATTGCAGGAGACGGGGCAGAAGATCGGCTTCATCACGCCGCTCACGCACAATTTCTGCGAAAGCTGCAATCGCGTCCGGCTGACCTGCACCGGGGAACTCTACATGTGCCTCGGGCAGGAGGACATGGCCGACCTCCGCGCGCCGCTCCGCGCGTCGCGCGATGACGCCCCGCTGGAGGACGCGATCCGCGCCGCCATCGAACGCAAGCCCAAGGGGCACGACTTCGACTATTCCCGGCAGAAAGTGGGCGGCCAGGTCAGCCGCCACATGAGCCATACGGGGGGCTGACGGTCAGTCGCCCCCGCGCCCTGCGCACCAGTCTATGTCGGGATCTCCCGGCTCCCACCGGACAAAGCCCCTGCGCTCCAGAAGGATCCCGAGGTTGACCGCGTTCGCCTCGGCCACCCGATCGACGGTCGCGACAACCCGCCCGGAAAAGGCGCCGGCCTCCACGTCCTCGAGGCGCACCTCCTGCCCGACCGGAAGCAACTCTTCCAGCACCGCCTTGGCAAGGGTCGCCTGAAGGCGCTCTTCCTCGCAATCGGGGCGGAACAGTTCCGGCGCGTCGAAGCCACGCAGACGCACGCTTACGACGGCTTCGATATTCGGCCAGATCTCGACCCGGGTCTCGAACGTGTCGCCGTCGATGACGCGCAGCACCTCACCCGAATACGGCCCGTGAAAGGACGCGTCTGCGCCAGCCGCATGCGGCGACATGGCGAAAGGTCCGGACCATGCCGCGGCCAGCACGGCGCGCGCAAATCTTCGCCCTCTCCCGGAGCGGGATGTTTGCGGCGACGCCTTCTCCCCCGGCATCCGGTTCCGGAAAATCACCTACTCCGCCCGTGCCCGGATCACCGCGCCCTCCGGCGCATGAAGCACCAGCGCGCCGGTCTCGTCGAAGTCGTGCCGGATGACCCGGCCCAGCGCGTCGAAGAAACGGCGTTCCTGGGTCATGAGCGCATCGGGGCAGGCCATCATCGTCGACCCGGCCTGCCCGAAGCTCAATCCCTCGCCGGTGAGCTCGTAGCTCGAGAACCAGCGGTTGCAGCCGCCCGATCCCGCCACGCGGCCCTCCCGGTCGAACAGGAGCGTCACGCGGCTGGCGTCGATCACGCCCATGCCCTCGATGTCCTCGACGACCCATTCACGCCCCGCGAAAAGATCGCGCGGATCGCCACCGCAGCCGCGCATCACGTTGTCGCCCATGGCAAGCTCCGTCGCTTCGGGATAGGCCATCCCGCTCATGTCGTCGTGGCAGAGCCCTTGGCGGCGAACCAGCACCGCGCGCAGCGCCTGCGCGGGGTCGGTCGCCTCGACGACGATGTCGCCCTCCGGGGTGAGGTTCGAGGCACTGACAGCCATGTCGAGATCGTCGAAGCCGAGCCGGACGAGGCGCATCCGGCCGTCCTCGACACTGGCGCTCCAGAACGGCTCGTTGCCGCGGGCCGTGTAGGCGTCGCGATCCGCCGGAAGCGTCAGGCGGCATTCCGGCAGTTGGACGCCGGCAAGGGTGACGAGGGCGTTGTCGCCGTGATTCCAGAACGAGGTTCCGGGATCGCCGGGCGCCTCGAATTTCGCGCCGGAGGCCGCGGCAACGGGGACGAGGCGCACGCGCCCTTGCCCCGTATCCATGATCACGTCCTCGCCCGCGAAGCCGGTCTCGACCACCCAGTCGCCGCAGCGGAACACGGAGGTGAAGCCGATGGCCGTGTATGGGGAAAGAAGGATCTCGCCGAGCGCGACGTCCTCATTGCCCGCCGGAACCGGTAACGGGTCGCCCAGCCAGGCGATCTCGCCGCGTTCGGCGATCCCGACCATCAGGGTCACATCGAGGCCTTCGGGAACCGACAGCGCGAAGGAAAGCGGCACCTGCTCCCCGCCGGTGGGCTGCGCGAGGTGGCCGAGGTCGCTCCCGCCGACGCCCCGCGCTTCCACCATCAGGACAGCATCGGGGCCCAGCGCGATGCGCGCGAGATAACTCGCCGTGCCGCCGAGTTCGCGCGTGTCCTGCGCGGATGCGGGGGCGACAAGCGCGGCAATCGCCAGCGCGACGGCGGTGCGGAAGACTGGGGATCGGGTCACGGTCAGGCGCCTCGGCTTTTCTGGATCGGACCGGGGCAGGATAACCCAGAATGTCGGGGCGATCACCCCTTGCCGCCACGCCCGGCCGCGAAGGCCGCTGCGACGGCGGCAGGGTCATAGCGGGTCGCCACCCACGCCTCGAAGGGCATCGCCGCTCCGGCGCCATCGGCCTCGTAGGCATCGAGCACCGCGCCGAGGACGCCGGCCCGCGAGGACCGGAGATGGAGGAAACGGACCGACAGCATCTTGCGCGCCTCGGCCACCGGCCGCCCCTCGAACACCATGAGATAGATCGCCGAGGCCAGCCCCGCGCGGTCGGCACCGGCCTTGCAATGGATCAGGAAGGGCCGCTCGATCTCGCGGAAGGTCTCGATGAGTGCAAGCAGGGAGGCGGGCGTCGGGGCCGCCTTGTCCGTCATCGCCACGGTCCGCAGCGTCAGCCCCAGTTCCTCGCACCACAGCCGCTCGGTCGCGCTGTGCGCCGCGCCGGGGCTGGCGCGCAGGCTGAGAACCGAACGCAGACCCGCGGCCTTCAGCCGTTTCAGGCGCCGCTTGGTGGGGTGGTTCGAGCGCAGGACGCCCGGAGCGACCTCGGCCTCGTTGGTCCAGAAGGTGCGCAGGATCGCGTGATCGAACCAGGCGTTGTAGATGCGCGCGCGCCGCCACGTCTCGTCGTCGACAGGCACCACGTTGTAGTGGGCGCGCCAGCGGCGTTCGAGGTCGTAGAGGCGGCGAAACAGCGGCATCGGCATCGGTGTCGGGGCATGAGGCCCGCCGATGTCTCAGAAAACGGCGGCGCGGGCAAGGGCCGCGCCGCCTGCCTCCCGCGTGTCAGGCCGCGGGCATGCGCCGCTCCACGATCTCCGCCCACCAGGAACAGCCCGCCGGGATCGCCTCGTCGTTGAAGTTGTACAGCGGGTGATGAACCATCGCCGTATCGCCGTTGCCGACGAGGATGTAGGCACCGGGCCGGGCGTTCAGCATGAAGGCGAAATCCTCGCCGCCCATCACCTGCGGGGCCTCTTCGCACTGCCCCGAAACCGCACGCGCCACGTCGGCGGCGAACTCGGTCTGTTCATCGGAGTTCACCATGACGGGGTAGTTGCGCTTGTACTCGAGGCGCGCGGTGCCGCCGAAGGTGGCGGCCGTGCCCTCGACGATCTCCTTCATGCGCCGCTCGGCAAGATCGCGGATATCCGGGTCGAGGGTGCGCACAGTCCCCTTCAGCGTCACGGTCTCGGGGATCACGTTGTGCGCCTTGGACCCGGTCTCGAAGCTGGTGACCGAGACGACGACCTGCTTGACCGGATCGGCGTTGCGGCTGGCGATGGTCTGAAGCGCGAGGACCATGTGAGCGGCCATCACGGTCGTGTCGATCGTTTCCTGCGGCTTGGCGGCATGGCCGCCCTTGCCCTTGACGTGGATCGTGAAGAGATCGGCCGCCGCGAAGAAGGGGCCGGGCCGGATCGCGAACGTCCCCGTCGGCACGCCCGGCCAGTTGTGCATCCCGTAGACCTCGTCGATGCCCCAGCGCTCCATGATCCCGTCCTCGACCATCTCGCGCCCGCCGCCGCCGCCTTCCTCGGCGGGCTGGAAGATCACGGCCACGGTTCCGTCGAAGTTGCGCGTCTCGGCGAGGTACTTGGCCGCCCCGAGCAGCATCGCGGTATGCCCGTCATGGCCGCAGGCATGCATCGCGCCGTCGGTCTTCGAGGCATAGGGCAGCCCCGTCTCCTCGTGGATCGGCAGGGCGTCCATGTCGGCGCGCAGGCCGATGGTGCGGCCCTTCGTGTCGGACTTGCCCTTGATGATGCCCACGACCCCGGTACGGCCCAGCCCCTCGACCACCTCGTCGCAGCCGAACTCGCGCAGCTTCTCGGCGACGATCCCGGCGGTGCGGTGCGTCTCGAAAAGGATCTCGGGGTGTTCGTGAAAGTCGCGGCGCCACTCCGCGATCTCCGGCATCAGCTCGGCGAAACGGTTCTTGACTGGCATTCTTGTCGTCTCCTGTTCGGACCTTCGGGTATCAGCGCGCGGGCAGGCGGCGCTCGACGATTTCGGCGAAGAAGCTGCATCCGTAGGGAATGGCCTCGTCGTTGAAGTTGTACTTGGGGTGATGGCACATCGCGCTATCCCCGTTACCGATGAATAGATAGGCGCCCGGGCGGGCGTTCAACATGTAGGAGAAATCCTCCGACGGCATGATGGGGTCGACATCGTCGGCGACCTCGTTGGCCACCGCGCGCGCGGCCTCCACGGCCCATTCCGTCGCCTCGGCGTCGTTGACCGTCACCGGGTAGCCGTACTCCCAGGCCAGCTCGGCCTTCGCACCGAAGGCGCTCGCGGTGTCCTCGACCACGCGGCGCACGCGGGCCTCCATCATCTCGCGGTCGGCGGGATCTAGGCAGCGGACCGTGCCGCGCATCCGCGCCGTCTGCGGGATGATGTTGGACGCGCCCGAGTCGGTCTGGAACGTGCCCACGGTCAGCACCACGGAATGCAGCGGATCGACGCTGCGCGACACCACGGTGTGGAGCGTGACGACGATCTGTGCGGCGACGAGCGTGGTGTCGATGGCCTTGTGCGGCTCGGCCGCGTGCCCGCCGAGACCCGTCACCACGATCTCGAACTCGTCGGCGGAGGCCTGCAGAGGCCCGGGCCGGGTGACGATGCTGCCGATCGGAACGCCCGGCGCATTGTGCATGCCGTAGACCTCGTCGATGCCGAAACGTTCCATCAGCCCGTCGCGGAGCATCGCGTCCGCCCCCGCCCCGCCCTCTTCGGCCGGCTGGAAGATGAGGACGACGCTGCCGTCGAAATTCCGCGTCTCGGCCAGGTACTTCGCGGCCCCGAGCAGCATGGAGGTATGCCCGTCATGGCCGCAGGCATGCATCTTGCCGGGCACCTCCGAGGCATAGTCGAGCCCCGTTTCCTCGTGGATCGGGAGCGCGTCCATGTCGGCCCTGAGGCCGATGGCGCGCGTCCCCTCGCCCTTGCCCCGGATCACCCCAACGACGCCGGTTCTGCCGATACCCTCTACGACCTCGTCAACGCCGAATTCCCGCAGCTTCTCCGCCACGAAGGCCGCCGTCTGGTGGACCTCGTAGAGGATCTCGGGATTGCGGTGCAGGTGCTGCCGCCATTCCATGATCTCGGGCAGCATCTCGGCGAAACGGTTTCGGATCGGCATGGGGCGTCTCCTGGTCTTTCAAGCCTCAGCTTGCGGGCATCCGGCGCTCGACGAGTTCCGCGAAGAAGGAACAGCCGTAGGGAATGGCCTCGTCGTTGAAATCGTACTCGGGGTGGTGAACGCCGGCGGTGTTGCCGTTGCCGACGTTGATGAAGGCGCCGGGGCGCGCGTTCAGCATGTAGGCGAAATCCTCGCCGCCCATGCGTGGCGGACGGCCCCAGCGGACCTTGTCGGAGCCCGCGACGGCCCGCGCGATCTCGGCGGCCATCTCGGCATTCTCGTCGTGGTTCACGACGACTGGGTAGCCGCGGTGATACTCGAGGCGCGCCTCGCAGCCATAGGCCTCGGCGGTGGAATGGATCAGGGTCGTCACGCGCCGTTCGGCCATGTCGCGCACCTCGTCCGAGAGCGTGCGCACCGTGCCACGGATCAGCACCTCGGGCGGAATGACGTTGAAGGCCTCAGACGCGGTCTTGATGGTGCAGACGGAAACGACGATCCGGTCGATCGGATCGGTGTTGCGGCTCGCCACGGTCTGCAGCGCCATGACGACGTTGCAGGCCGCGGGTGTCGGGTCGATGCACATGTGCGGACGGGCGGCATGCCCGCCCTTGCCGACGATGCGCACCTCGAACTCGTCCGCCGCCGCCATGATCGGGCCGGGCGACACGCCGAACTCGCCCACGGGCAGTCCGGGCTCGTTGTGCATGCCGTAGACCTCGTCGATGCCGAAGCGCTCCATCATGCCGTCCTTGACCATCAACTCGCCGCCGCCGCCGCCCTCTTCCGCGGGCTGGAAGATCAGCGCGACGGTCCCGTCGAAGTTGCGCGTCTCCGCAAGATACTTGGCCGCCCCCAGAAGCATCGCGGTATGACCGTCATGGCCGCAGCCGTGCATCTTGCCGGGTGTCTGGCTGGCATAGGGCAGTCCCGTCATCTCGGTCATGGGCAGCGCGTCCATGTCCGCCCTGAGGCCGACGCAGCGCCCCCGCGTGTCAGACTTCCCCCGGATCAGCGCCACGATACCCGAGCGTCCGATCCCGGTGTGGATCTCGTCCACGCCGAATTCCTTCAGCTTCGCCTCGACGAGCGCCGTGGTCTTCGGCAGGTCGAACATGATTTCGGGATTCATGTGGATTTCCCGGCGCCACTCGGCGATCTCGGGCATCAGTTCCGCAAGGCGGTTCTTGATCGGCATCAGCGTTCCTGCAGCATGCTCAGAAGGCGGGCCATGAAGGCCTCGCCTTTCTTCAGTTCCTCGACGGCGAGCCATTCGTTCGGCTGGTGCGCCTGGGCGATATTGCCGGGCCCGCAGACCACGGCGGAGTATCCGGCGGCCTGGAACTGCCCGGCCTCGGTGCCGTAGCTGACCACCGCGCTCCCGTTCTCTCCGGTCAGGCGGCGGACGAGCGCCTCGGCCTCGCCATCGGGTTCCGCGACAAGGCCGGGCACGTCCCATTTCGGGTTGGCGTCGATATGCGCCTCGGGCCGCACGGCCTTCATCCCCGCTTCGAGCCGGTCGATTTCGGCCCGAATCCGGGCGGCCCATTCCGCGTTCGGCTCCTCCGGCACGCAGCGCGCGGAAAGGACGAAAGTGCAGTCCTTCGCCGTGATGTTATGCGCGGTGCCGCCCTGGATCATGCCGACATGGAGCGTCGTGTAGGGCGGGTCATAGGCGTTCGCCGGGTCGGCCTTGGCGGCGTTCTCCTCGTTCTGGCGGTTGGCCCAGTCGATGAGTTTCGCGCCCTCCATGATGGCCGAGACGCCCTTGTAGGCGATGGAGGAATGCACCTCGAAGCCATGAAAATGCAGGTCGAAACCGACGCCGCCCTTGTGGCCGTTGACGATGCCCCATTCGGTCGGCTCGCCGATGATCGCGAGCGAAGCCTTCGGCACATGGTCCTGCATCTTCTCGATCATCGGCGGCGCGCCGGTGCAGCCGATCTCCTCGTCGCGGGACAGGCAGAGCTGGAGGGGTCGCGCGACCCCGCGCCGGTGCGCCTCGACCGTGGCCCAGATGGCGAGCGCGTCGAAGCCCTTCATGTCGCAGGTTCCGCGCCCATGAAGCTTGCCGTCCTTTTCCACGACGGTGAAAGGATCGGTGTCCCATGCCTGCCCGTCCACGGGCACGACGTCGGTATGCCCCGACAGGACCACGCCGCCCGGTATCCGGGGGCCGACATGGGCGAAGAGGCTCGCCTTGGTGCCGGTCTCGTCGTAGTCGCGGAAGCACGCGATGCCATGGCTGCCGAGGTAGTCCTCGACCCAGTCGACAAGGGGCAGGTTGGTGTCGCGGCTTACGGTCGGGAAAGAAACGAGCTTGTCGAGAAGCTCTCGCGGACTGAGGGGGTCAGGCATTTGTTTTTTCAGTACCCGCTGTCAGTGGTGAGGATCATGTGGCCCGGCTCGACCTCCTCGTAGCGCGAGGGTTCGGGCTCGTAGCCGATGGGGTGGACAGGTGACGGGATCGGCTTGAAGTTCAGGTCCTTCTCCGATTTCCGCCGCGTCGGATCGGCGATCGGAACCGCCTTCAGCAATGCCTGCGTATAGGGGTGCTGGGGGTTTTCGAATATCCGCGCGCGCGGCCCGATCTCGACGATCCGGCCGAGGTACATGACGCCGACGTTGTGGCTTACACGCTCGACCACCGCCATGTCGTGGCTGATGAACAGGTAGCTGAGGCCAAGCTCGGCCTGCAGTTCCATCATCAGGTTCAGCACCTCCGCCTGCACCGACACGTCGAGCGCCGACACCGCCTCGTCGGCGATGATGAGCTTGGGGTTCAGCGCGAGCGCGCGGGCGATGGCGATGCGCTGCCGCTGGCCGCCCGAAAGCTCGTGGGGGTAGCGGGACATGAAATCCCGCGGCAGCTGCACCCGGTCGAAAAGCTTCGCGACGCGGTCCTGCCGCTCATCCGCCGGGATGTGCTCGAAGTTCATCATCGGCTCCGCCACCTGGTGGGAGAGCTTCATCTGCGGGTTGAGCGAGGCGAAGGGGTCCTGGAAGACCATCTGCATGTGCCGGCGGGCCTTGCGCAGGTCGGCCTGGTTCAGGGCCATGATATCGACCCCGTCGAGGTCGATCTTGCCCGAGAGTGGTTCGACCAGCCGGAGGATCGACCGGCCCGCCGTCGACTTGCCGCAACCCGATTCGCCCACGAGGCTGAGGGTCTGCCCGGAATTGATCGTCAGCGACACGTCCTCGACGGCGTGGACGTTGGCCACTGTGCGCCGAAGGAGCCCGCCCTTGACCGGGAACCGCGTCACAAGGTTCTCGACCCTGAGAAGCACCTTGTCCGTGCCGGCGATCGGCTGCGGAAGCGGTGCGTCCGCGGCCGCGTTCATGAGTTTCATGGGTTCGGGCAACGCCTTGCCATGCATCTCGCCAAGCTTCGGAACCGCCGACAGAAGCGCCTTGGTATAGGGGTGCTGCGGGTTGGCGAAGATCTGCTCGACCGGGCCTTCCTCGACCTTGTTGCCGCGGTACATGACCACGACGCGATCCGCGATCTGGGCCACGACGGCCATGTCGTGGGTGATGAACATGACGCTCGTGCCGGTCTCGCGCTTGAGCCGGTCGATCAGCGCGAGGATCTCGGCCTGGATCGTCACGTCGAGCGCGGTCGTGGGTTCGTCCGCGATCAGGATGCGCGGCTCGCAGGCCAGCGCGATGGCGATGACGACACGCTGGCGCATGCCGCCCGACAATTCGTGCGGATACTGCTGCAGCCGGCGCTCGGGCTCGGGGATGCGCACCTGGCGCATCAGTTCGAGAGCGCGGGCGCGGGCCTGTTTCTTCGACATGCCCTTGTGCTTGATCAGCCCCTCGGTCAGCTGCCGCTCGACGGTGAACACGGGGTTCAGGGCCGTCATCGGCTCCTGGAAGATCATGCCGATCTCGTTGCCGCGGATGTCGCGCATGAGGCCGCTGTCGGCCTTGGCGAGGTCGATCGGCTCCTCGTCCTTGCGGTCGAACATCAGCTGTCCGCCCGTGATCTCGCCGCCGCCGAATTCCACCAGCCGCATGAGCGACAGCGAGGACACCGACTTGCCCGAGCCCGACTCGCCCACGATGCAGACGGTCTCGCCGGCGCCAACCTCGAAGGACACGTCCTCGACGCCGACGACGGTGCCGCCCTTGGTCTCGAATTCCACGCGAAGGTTGCGGACCTGCGCAATCGGCCGGTCGAGCATGTGACCACCTACCCCTGTCAAGACATCCCGTGTCCCACCTGCGCGAACATGTGCGGCGAAGGAAAGACCCACCGACGCTAAGACCGAAGCACATCTGCTGTCAAATGCTGCGGCCGCCCATTTTCCGGGCATTCCGTTGCGGCATCAGGCTTGCTTTTTGGCCATGATCCGCGTTCGATGCGGGGCGGGGTAGACTTCTGGCAGCGCATCAGCCTGACATCGATCTGTCCCGTTCGACCAAGACGGACCGGTCTGAGCGACCGGCAACACATCACTGTCAAAAGTGAGTTCAACAAGGAGAGAGAAGACCTCATGAAACGCTCATCGCTTCTGCTTGGCGCTGCGGCGCTGGCGCTGGCCCCTGCGGCCGCGCTGGCCGAACGCGGCTCGTCCGGGCACCTGAACATCATCTACTGGCAGGCGCCCTCGACGCTGAATCCGTATCTCTCGGGCGGCACGAAAGAGATCGAATCCGCTTCGCTGGTTCTGGAATCCATGGCCCGCTTCGACCAGAACGGCGAAATGGTTCCGTGGCTCGCCGCGGACATTCCGACGGTCGAGAACGGCGGCGTGTCCGAGGACCTGACCTCGATCACCTGGACCATCGCCGACGGTATCGTCTGGTCCGACGGCTCCGCGCTGACGCCCGCCGACTTCATTTTCACCTGGGAATACTGCACCCACCCCGAGGGCGGCTGCGCGCAAGCGAGCTCCTATGACGGCGTGACCAGCGTGGAGGCCGTGGGCGACAACCAGGTGCGGATCACCTTCGGCGCACCGACGCCCTTCCCCTACACCGCCTTCGTCGGCTCCGAGAGCCCGGTGATCCAGGCCGCACAGTTCGCCGACTGCCTCGGCGCCCGCGCGCCCGAGTGCACCGACGCCAACTTCGGCCCGATCGGCACCGGTCCCTTCGTCGTTGACGAGTTCCGTCCCAACGACGTGATCGAGTTCTCCGCGAACACGAACTACCGCAACCCCGACCAGCCCGGCTTTGCCACGGTCACGTTCCGGGGCGGCGGCGATGCCGTGTCGGCGGCGCGCTCGGTCTGCCAGACGGGCGAGTTCGATTACGCCTGGAACCTGCAGATCGACCCGCAGATCCTGGCCGACATGGAAGCCGAGGGTAACTGCAACGTCGTGACCGCGTTCGGCACCTCGGTCGAGCGTCTGCACCTCAACCAGACGAACCCCGATCCCTCGCTCGGCGATGTCCGCTCGACCGCACAGGCCGGCGAACACCCCTTCCTCACGAACCCGGTGATCGGTCAGGCCCTGTCCATGGCCATCGACCGCGCGCTGCTCGTCGAAGTGGGCTACGGCGCAGGCGGCCAGCCGACCTGCAACGTGCTCCCGGCGCCCGAGCTCTATGCCTCGACCGCCAACGACGCCTGCCTCACGCAGGACATCCCGGGCGCGATCGCGCTTCTGGATGAGGCCGGCATCGTCGACACCGACGGCGACGGCATCCGCGAGTACAACGGCACGCCGCTGCGTGTGCTCTACCAGACCTCGACCAACGCCGTCCGCCAGGACACGCAGGCGCTGGTGCAGGCATGGTGGGCCGAGCTTGGCATCGACACCGAGCTTCGCAACATCGACGCGTCGGTCTTCTTCGGCGGTGACCCGGCGTCCCCGGACACCTTCCAGAAGTTCTATGCCGACATCGAGATGTACACCAACAACTTCGCCGGTGTGGACCCCCAGGCCTACATGGCGAACTGGCTGTGCGATGACTGGCCGCGTCCCGAAACGCAGTGGCAGGGCGCCAACATCCAGCGCTTCTGCTCGGAAGAGTACGACGCTCTGGTGGCCGAAATGGCCGGCACCGCGGACCTCGCCGAGCGTGGCCGTCTGGCCCGGGCCATGAACGACATGCTCGTGCAGAGCTACTCGATCATCCCGCTGATCCACCGGGGCGGCGTCTCGGCGCACGCGGTGAGCATCGAGGGCATCCAGATGTCGGACTGGGACTCGGAGCTGTGGAACATCGCCGAGTGGACGCGCACGCCTGGCATGGAACGCCAGTGATCGCGGTCGCCTGACCTGAAATCGCGGCTCCCGCCCCGCCGGGCGGGGGCCGCATCCCGGTCCCGGACAGAGGCCCCCCCTTTCTCCCCGACCCGCAGCCGACCAGACACTCACAGCGAGGCGCAGCCATGGTCACATACATCATCCGGCGCCTGATCCTTGCCGTGCCGGCACTGATCTTCATCAGTTTCATCATCTTCATGATCGTGAAGCTGTCGCCGGCCGACCCGACCGCGAACCTGCCCCTCACGATCCCGCCCGAGGTGCGCGAGCAGATCCGCGAAAGCCTCGGCGTGAACGAACCGCTGGTGGGACAGTATCTCCGCTGGGCGCGGATGATGTTCATCACCGAGCCGCTCATCATGCTTGAGGATGCGCTTTGCAGCGCACCGCGCCTGCCCGACCGCTCCATGCCGGACGGCTGCTGGCAGATGGTGCCGCCCGACACGAGCCGCATCATCAGCTACCAGACGCGCAGCCCCGTCTTCGACCTTATCGCGATCTCGCTGCCGCAGACGCTGTGGGTGGTGGGAACCTCCTACATCATCGGCATCCTGATCGGCATGCCGCTCGGCATCGTCTCGGCCTACAAGCAGTATTCCCTCGTTGACCAGGGGGCGACCTTCTTCTCGATGGTCGGCTTCTCCATCCCGACATTCTTCACAGGCACGATGGCGATCATCATCTTCTCGGTCTGGACCCCGACCGACGCGTGGTGGTGGCTGCCATCGAGTTACGACACGACCCACGTCGTCGAGGACTGGGACAGCTTCGTGTTCCAGCTTCAGCAGATGGTCATGCCGATGATGGTGCTCGGCCTCTACAACGCCGCGCAGATCAGCCGCTACATGCGCGCCTCGATGCTCGACAACCTGCAGCAGGATTACGTGCGCACGGCCCGCGCCAAGGGGATGGGCGAAGGCACCGTGGTGCTGAAGCACGTTCTCCGGAACTCGCTCATTCCCGTCGTCACCGTCATCGCGCTGAACGTGCCGGCGGTCTTCGGCGGCGCGCTCATCACCGAGCAGGTGTTCCGCGTGAACGGCATCGGCTATCAGCTGATCCAGGCGATCCGAGGCGCCGACGTGCCGATGGTGCAGACGATCTCCTTCATCTTCGCGGTGCTCGTCGTGATGTTCAACCTGATCGCCGATGTGCTCTACGGCATCCTGGACCCGAGGATCCGCTATGACTGACCGTCCTCAACTGGCCGCCGTCTCCGGCGCGACGCCCGCGGGCGCGGCCCCCGAGATCCTGTCCGAAGCGCCCCGTAGCCAATGGGCCGACGCATGGGACCAATTCCGACACCATCGCGGCGCCATGGCCGGGCTGTTCTGCTTCGTCTCGATCATCCTTTTCGTGACGGTCGGACCGTGGCTCTGGGGCGTGGATCCCGGCGCGCTCGACACCCGCAACCGCTTCGCCGCGCCGAGCCTCGCCCATCCGATGGGCACGATGCAGCTTGGCCAGGACGTGATGGCCCAGGTCATGTTCGGGGGGCGCATATCGCTTGCCGTCGGCCTCGTGGCCATGGCGATCACGCTGCTCCTCGGAACGCTGATCGGGGTGCTCGCGGGCTTTTTCCGTTCGCTTGACGGCATCCTGATGCGCCTGACGGACCTGTTCCTGGCGCTTCCCGTGCTGCCGCTTCTGCTGGTCATCATCATGCTGTTCCGCGAACCGCTCAGTCAGCGTTTCGGGACGGAGGCGGGGATTTTCATCCTGATGGTCTCGGTCATCGGGATCACGTCATGGATGCCCGTTGCGCGGATCGTGCGGGGCGACATCCTCGCCATCAAGGAACGCGAGTTCATCCTCGCCGCGCGGTCCATCGGGACGCCGCCCCGGCGGCTCATCCTGCTGCACATCCTGCCGAACGTGCTGTCGCCGATCATGGTGTCGGGCACGCTCGCCGTCGCCAACGCGATCATCACGGAAAGCGCGCTGAGCTATCTCGGCCTCGGCTTCCCCTCGGACTTCCCGACATGGGGCAAGATCCTGATCGACGCGGTGCAGTATACCGAGCGTGCGCCCTGGATGGTGATCTTCCCCGGGGTGCTGATCTCGCTCACCGTGCTGTCGGTCAACTACATGGGTGACGGCATGCGCGACGCGCTCGATCCGCGCATCCGGGGCCGCTAGACGCCCGGCAAAGATTGCGCGCCTCCGGCCGCTCAGGGCCGGAGCGCGCGGCCGAAAAGCTGCGCGAGCCTGTCCCGCGCGGCGAGAAGACCGGGCCAGTCCAGCCCCGCCTGCTTCAATCCGTCAAAGGCTGCGAGCATCGCTGCGGCCGTCTCGTGCGGATGCGCGCCAACGGCGTCGACTGCGACCCGCCCCGCCATCAGTTCACCCGCCAACCAGTCGCCGTAGACCTGCACGAGCCGTGCTTGACCGCGTGAAACGATGTCTCGCCCGGCCCCGTGCTTGGCCGACAGAAGTTCGTCGGCATGGGGCGACTGCATCATCATCTCGGCCGCGTCACCCATCTGCGCCGCGAACCCCGCGGCAATCGCCTCGACCGGGTCGTCATGGGACGCCAGCGCCTCGGCCACGGCCTCTGCCGCGGCGGCGAAGTAGGCCTCCATCAGCGCATGGAAGATGTCTTCCTTGTTGCGGTAGTGCAGGTAGAGCGCCGCACGGCTCATCCCCGCGCGATCCGCGATATCCTGCATCGAGGTCCGCCTGAGCCCGAACTGAAGGAACGAGGAATAGGCCGCTTCCAGTACCGCCCAGGCGCGCGGGTCGACCACGCGCGCGCGGATGCGCGCGGTCAGGCTCGGCGAAGAGGCGACGGCGTCCATTGAAACGGGATGACACCGCCCGTCCGTTCTGTCAATTTACGCCCTGACGATCTGAGAATATTTTGTCAAAGTGCGGCGTCACGGACGAGGAGCAGAAGCATGACCACGCGTCTGACAGTGAACGGAGTCGATCACGAGGTGGATCTTCCCGACGATGTCCCCCTTCTGTGGGTGCTGCGCGACGCACTGGGGCTGACCGGCACGAAATACGGCTGCGGCGTTGCCGCCTGCGGCGCCTGCACCGTCCAGATCGACGGGGAGGCCGTGCGCTCCTGCCAGGTTGCGCTGGCCGACGTCTGGGGCACGGTCACCACGATCGAGGCGCTCGGCACGCCGGACGCGCTCCACGCCGTGCAGGCCGCATGGGTGGAGCACCAGGTCGCGCAATGCGGGTTCTGCCAGTCGGGGCAGATCATGCAGGCCGCGGCCTTCCTTTCGCAGACGCCGGATCCGACCGACGAGGACATCGACGCCGCCATGTCCGGAAACCTCTGCCGCTGCGGCACCTACCCGCGCATCCGCGCCGCGATCCACACCGCGGCCCGCACCTTGAGGGAGACCTGAGCCATGGCGAACTGGGGCAGGATCGCGCGGCGGACATTCCTGATCGGCTCGGCCGCCATTGCCGGCGGCGTGGCATTCGGCGTCTGGCAGTACCGGAGGGAACTGCCGAACCCGCTGGAGCCCGGCGAGGGGCAAGCCACGCTCAACCCGTGGATCCTGATCGACCAGGAGGGCGTGACCCTGATCGCCGCGCGCGCGGAGATGGGACAGGGCGTCTACACGACCCTGCCCGCGCTGATCGCCGAAGAGCTCGACGTCGCGTGGGAGGATATCCGCGTGATGCACGGCCCCGCCGCACAGGCCTACTACAACGGCGCGCTGATGACCCATGCGCTGCCGGTCAACGACTACGAGCGGACCGGCTTCCAGGATGCGATGATCGAGGCGCTGACGATCCTGCCCAAGACCCTCGGGCTGCAAGTCACGGGGGGGTCCACCTCCACAATCGACGCCTACGAGAAGCTGCGCATGGCCGGGGCCACTGCGCGCGAAACACTGAAGCAGGCGGCCTCCGAACGGCTGGGCATCCCGGTTGCCAACCTCGCCACCCGCGACGGCCGCGTGATCGCGCCGGGGGGGATCGAGGTACCCTATGCCGACCTCGGCGAGACCGCCGCGACGATGGACCCGCCGCGCCATGTGCCGCTCCGACCCGCCTCGGAATGGCGTTATCTCGGGCGGGCGATGCCGCGGACCGACATGGTCGCCAAGGTCACCGGGACCGCGGAATTCGGCATCGACGTCCGTTTGCCGGGCATGAAGTTCGCGACCGTCCGCATGTCCCCCCGCCTCGGCGGCACGATGGAGAGCTTCGACGCCACCGCGGCGCTGGCCATGCCGGGGGTGGAGCGGGTGATCGACCTCGGCACCGGGATCGCGGTCGTGGCGACGAACACGTGGCTCGCCTTCCGCGCGGCCGACGCGGTCGAGATCGCGTGGGGCCCGGCGCCCTATCCGGAAACGGGCGAGGCGCTGCTGGACGCGATCCGAGCGAGCCTCGACGAGGCGCCGAATTCCACGCTGCGCGACGACGGCGACGTGGACGGAATGGAGATCTCGGGCGACGACCGGGTGGTCGAGGCGGAATACACCGTGCCGTGGCTGGCGCATGCCACGATGGAACCGATGAACGCCACCGCGCTTTTCACCGGCGACGCGCTGGAGATCTGGGCCGGGAGCCAGTCGCCCGGCTTCGCCGAGAAGGCGGCGGCCGAAGCCGTGGGCCTCGACGCCGACGCCGTGACCTGCCACGTCACCTATCTCGGCGGCGGCTTCGGGCGCCGGGGCGAGGTGGACTATGCCGTCCTCGCCGCGCGCGTCGCGGCCGAGATGCCGGGCGCGCCCGTGCAGGTCACCTGGTCCCGCGAGGAGGACATGCGCCATGACTTCTACCGCCCCGCCGCCGTGGCACGGATGCGCGGCATCATCCGCGGCGGTTTCGCCCAGGCGCTCGACGGCAAGGTCGCGGCCCCGTCCGTCACGCGGCAGTCGACGAAGCGCCTTTCCGGCACAGCCCCTCCCGGCCCTGACAAGGGCCATGTGGAGGGCATGTTCAACCAGCCCTACGCCATCCCGAACTACCGCGTGACGGGGCACCTGACGGACCTGGCCGTGCCGGTCGGGTTCTGGCGGTCGGTGGGCAACTCCTTCAACGGTTTTTTCATGGAGAGCTTCATCGACGAGATGGCGCGCGCGGCGGGGCGTGACCCGCTCGCCTTCCGCCTCGACCTCGCCGAGCGGGAACACGCCCCCTCGGCGGGCGTGCTGGAGGCCGTTGCGCAGATGTCGAACTGGACCGGTTCCCCCCGCCGCGGCGTCGGGCGCGGCGTCGCCATGACCTATTCCTTCCATACACCCGTCGCCGTGGTGGTGGAGGTCAGCGACCGGGACGGCGACGTGTCCATCGACAAGGCCTGGGTCGCCTGCGACGTGGGGACCGCGCTCGACCCCGACATCATCCGCCAGCAGATGGAGGGAGGACTCGTCTATGGTCTCTCCGCAGCGGCAATGGAGGAGATCACCTTCGCCGATGGCGAGGTGCAGCAGTGGAACTTCCCCGACTACGACGCATTGCGCATCCACACCTGCCCCGAGATCGAGGTGCGGATCCTGGAAACGCAGGACCACCTCGGAGGGGTGGGCGAACCCGCCACGCCGCCTGCGATGCCCGCGCTCGCCAACGCGGTCTACGACCTGACGGGAGAGCGCATCCGCGACCTGCCTCTGTCGCGTCGGGTGCGGTTCGTGTTCTGAGGCGGGCCTAGAACAGCGAACCCTGATCCGGCGGGTCGCCCTTGGCCCGCGCTTTCTGGGTGGGCCGGGCCGGACCATCGGCCGGTATCGCGGCAAGCCGCCCGTCCGCGAATTCGATATCGAGCCGCGACTGCCCCGCCGCATCGACCTTCCGCGTCAGGACGCCGGAGTCGCCGTGCACGACGGCATAGCCCCGCCGCAGCGTCGCCTCGTAGCCAAGCGTGGCATGGAGCCTTGCTAGCCCTTCCAGCCGGTCCTGCCGCCGCCGCGTGTCGTCGGCCGTGGCGCGCTGGAAACGCCTGGCGAGGTCGGCCAGCCGTTCGCGGTCCGCCGCTTGCCGGTTGCGCAGTGCCGCGGGCCGGAGACCCGCAGAGATCCGCCCGAGTTCCAGCCGCCGCGCGGCCACGGCGCGCTCCAGCGCGGGCTGGAGGCGCGCCGAGAGCCGGTCGAGTGCCTGGCGCCGGATCTGCGTCGCGTGGCGCAAAGCGGGCCCGAGTTGCAGCGTGGCGCGGTCAAGCCTCTGGCGCGGCGCGTCAAGCAGGGCCTCGGGCCGGGGCAACCCCCTCGCGAGATCGCCAAGCCTTTGTTTCCGCGATGAAACCGCCTGCCCCATGGCGCGCGTCATGTAACCGTCCTGCTGCCGCAGCCAGTTCAGAAGGTCGAGACGCACGGGCACCGCCATCTCCGCCGCCGCGGTCGGTGTCGGCGCGCGCCGGTCGGCGGCATGATCGATCAGCGTGGTGTCCGTCTCGTGGCCTACGGCGGAAATCAGCGGGATCGCGCTTTCGGCGGCGGCGCGGACGACGATTTCCTCGTTGAAGCCCCAGAGATCCTCGAGGCTTCCCCCGCCACGCGCCACGATGAGGAGGTCGGGGCGCGGGATCGGCCCGCCCTCGGGCAGCGCGTTGAAGCCTCGGATCGCGCGCGAGACCTCGGGCGCGCAGGCGGCCCCCTGCACGGCCACGGGCCAGATCAGGACGCGCCGCGGAAAGCGGTCGCGCAGCCGGTGGAGAATGTCGCGGATCACCGCGCCCGAGGGCGAGGTGACGACACCGATGACGCCCGGCAAAAACGGCAACGGCTTCTTCCGCGCCTCGTCGAACAGCCCCTCGGCCGCCAGTGCCATGCGGCGCTTCTCCAGCATCGCCATCAGCGCACCCGCGCCCGCAGGCACGAGATCCTCGATCACCAGCTGGTATTTCGACTGCCCGGGGAAGGTCGTCAGACGGCCGGTCGCGACGACCTCCATCCCCTCTTCCGGCGGATGCGCGAGCCGCGAGGCCACGCCCTTCCAGATGACCGAGGCGAGGACGCTGCGATCATCCTTGAGGTCGAGGTAGACATGCCCCGAGCGCGGCAGCGACAGCCGCCCGATCTCGCCCCGGACGCGGACATGGGAAAAGCCGCTTTCGATCGTGCGCTTCACCGCGCCCGAGATTTCCGAGACGGTGAATTCGGGCATGTTGCCCGGGCCGGCGTCTTCGTCGATCAGGTCGTCCAAGGCCTAGCGCCCCCCACCCTTGCGCCGCTCGCGCGGGGCATCCCAACCGGCGGCAAGGACGATGACGCCGAAGACGAGGTAGACGAGCAGAGGCGCCTTGACAACGCCGATGGCTCCGAGGATCGCGACGATGCCCGCGCAGACCAGTGCAATCACGAAGAGCGCGGAGGAGATCCCCCCCGAGCCGGCTTCCGACCGGATGAAGCCCTGGCCCCGCATCCGGAAATTCTTCTCTGCCATGTTGTGCCCGCCCGTGCCGGTTTGTAATGCGGGTGCACGGTAGCAAGGGGGACGACAAAGGTGAACATCCTGATCCTCGGCGGCGGTGGTCGCGAACATGCCCTCGCCTGGGCGGTCATGCAGAATCCGAAATGCGACCGGCTGATCGTCGCACCCGGGAACGCGGGAACCGCCCAGATCGCGGAATGTTCGGATATCGATATCCTTAACCCTGTGGAAATACTTGGGATATGTGAAGAAAACAGCATTGATTTCATCATTGTGGGGCCAGAGGCCCCGCTCGCCGCTGGCGTTGTGGATATCTTGAAAGATGCAGGCTTTTTGATATTCGGTCCGGGATCGCAGGCCGCGAAGCTCGAATCCTCCAAGACCTTCACCAAGGAAATCTGTGACGCCTGCGGCGCGCCCACCGCAGGCTGGGCCCGGTTCGAGGACGCGGCCGAAGCCAGGGCATACCTCGACCGAACCGGTGCGCCGATCGTGGTCAAGGCCGACGGACTGGCCGCGGGAAAAGGCGTCGTCGTCGCCATGACCCGCGCCGAGGCAGAAGCCGCCATCGACGACATGCTGGGCGGTGCCTTCGGAGCCGCCGGCGCCTCGGTCGTGATCGAGGAGTTCATGGAAGGCGAGGAGGCGAGCCTGTTCGTTCTGTGCGACGGCACGGACGTCCTGCCCATCGGTACCGCGCAGGACCACAAGCGCGTCGGCGACGGCGACACGGGCCCGAACACGGGCGGCATGGGGGCCTATTCCCCCGCGCCCGTGATGACCGACGCGGTCCTCGAGGCCGCGATGGAGCGCATCGTGAAACCCACGGTCGCCGAAATGGCCCGTCGAGGCACGCCTTACACCGGTGTCCTCTATGCGGGGCTCATGATCGCCGATGGCGAACCGCGGCTGGTCGAATACAACGTCCGCTTCGGCGACCCGGAGGCGCAAGTCCTCATGATGCGGCTCGGCGGCCAGGCGCTCGACCTGATGCTCGCCTGCGCCGAGGGACGGCTGGCAGAAATGTCGGTCAACTGGGCGGACGACCACGCCATGACGGTGGTTCTGGCGGCCGAGGGCTATCCGGGCAGCTACGTCAAGGGAACGGAGATCCGCGGCCTCGACGCGCTGCCCGAGGACGCGTTCCACATGATGTTCCATGCCGGCACCGCGATGTCCGACGGCCGCCTCGTCGCCAACGGGGGCCGCGTCCTGAACGCCACCGCACGCGGCGCGACGCTGAGGGAGGCGCGTGACCGGGCCTACGAGATGGTCAAGGCCGTGGACTGGCCCGACGGCATATATCGCTCCGATATCGGTTGGCGCGCGCTGGATTGATCCGCGATAACAGGGGCTTCAGCCCAGCCGCCTTGCGTAGTCGGACACAAGGAGATGCGTGGGCTCCACGTCCTCGTCGATCTCGGCGAAGCGGCCGATGGGTTCCCGGAACCAGTTGTCGGTCTCGTCGTCGTTGACCGTGGACACTTCGCCGATCAGGACGTCGCCCCCCTCGCCCCAGAAGGCATGCCAGTCGCCGGGCATCAGCGTGACGCTTTCGCCGGGCGCGAAGGTCAGCACCTCGCCGGGCGCGAAGTCCCGCGCGATCCCGTCGCAAAACACCGTGCCCCCCACGGTCTCGTCGAAGCTTCCGTCCGGGGCGGATCCGAACAGCTCGATCGCCAGCGTCGCGCCGCCGCGATTGATGATGTCCTCCGCCTTGAGGTAGTGGCGGTGCATCGGGCTTAGCTGATTTTTCTTGGAAATCAGAAGCTTCTCGGCATAGCACATGCCGCCGCCACGCTGCAGGTCGGAAAGCCGCCCGTTGCGGAGCGTGAACAGGAACAAGCCCAGTTCGTCGTATTTCCCCTGCCCGTAATCGGTGATGTCCCAGCCGAGGCGACCCGAAACGATGCCGTCGATCTCGGTGCGCCGCGCCTGCATTTCGGCCGGCGTCCAGTAGGCGAAGGGCGGCAGGACGAACCCGAAAGACCGGATGAAGGCATCCGCCTCCGCCATGATCTCGTTGATCTCGGAACGTTTCATCGCAGGACCTCCCTTTCCGCGCCCTGTCATCGGCCATGGCGGGGCCGCTGGCAAGGGCGGGCTTTGCCCGGGCGTCCGCTTGCCCTACCCTTCACGCGCACACGGGGAGGCACTCATGATCGTCGCACTTGTCCAGATTCCGCTCGACGGGCCGAAGCGAGCCCATGACTTCGTGGTCGAGCAATCCGTGGCTTCCACGAAAATATTTCACAGCGTCAAGGGGTTGCGGCGGAAATACTACCTCAACAGCGAGGCGGGCGGCGGCGGCATCTACGAGTTCGCGACCCGCGAGGACGCCGAGGCCTGGTTCAACGAGGGCTGGGCCGACTGGATGGAAGGACGTTTCGGCGTCCGGCCTACACTCACGATCTTCGACAATCCGGTCGTGCTGGACAACGAGGTCGGCGAGGTGCGGGTCGACGGCACGCCAGTTCCGCCACCCTGGGCGGACGGGTCCCACTAGGTGCGGCCCACCGCCATCCTGTCGATCCTGGCGGCCTGCGCCTTGGTGGCGCCCCTCGCCGCGCAACCTGTGGCGTGTCCCGCCGGCGGCTTCGACATCACCGGCGCCCACCCTGCCCTTGCCGTTTCGCTCTGCCATGCGGCGGAGGAGGCGGCGGCAGCACTGGAGGCCTGCAACCTGCCGCAACGAAGCCCGCTCACCATCGAGGTGGTGGACGAGATCGCGCATCCGTTCGGGACCTGCCTTGCGGCCTACGACTGCGCGTACAGCCGCATTCGCCTGGTCTTGCGCGAGGATTATTCCGACCTCGTCGATCCCGACGATCCGTACGCGGCCATGCCGCGCGACGTGCTGCACGGCACTTTGCTGACCCACGAGATCACTCACGCCCTCGTCGAACAGAATACGCCCGGGCGCGAGGTGCCGCTCATCGATCACGAATACATCGCGGCCGCCATGGAGCTGGATCACCTGCCGCCCGAGTGGCGCGGCGCGATCCTCGATTATGCCGGACTGGACGCCCCCGCGACGGGACGGATCAACATCTGGATCTACCGCATCGCACCCCGTCGTTTCGCGGCCAATGCCTGGCTGCATTTCGCCGCGCCCGGGCATGGATGCGACCTCATCGGCGAGCTGCTGGCGGGGACCGTCACGTTCGAAGACGAACCGCGCTAGCCGCGCGGCTACTGGGCGGCCACGTCGTCGTAATCGCCCCGCGCGATCTCCTCGGCCTCGATCGACTCGAAAAGGGCCTTGAAGTTGCCCTCCCCGAAACCGTCGTCGCCCTTGCGCTCGATGAACTCGAAGAAGATCGGCCCGATCACCGTCTTGGAGAAGATCTGAAGCAGGATCTTCGTCTCGCCGCCATCCACGACCCCCTCGCCGTCGATCAGGATACCGTGCTTCTTCATGCGCTCCACCGGCTCCTCGTGGCCGGTCACGCGGCTATGGCTCAGGTCGTAGTAGGTGTCGGGCGGACCGGGCATGAAGCGGATGCCGCGCTCGGCGATGGCATCGACAGCGTCATAGATGTTGCGCGCCCCGACCGCGATGTGCTGGATGCCCTCGCCGTTGTATTTCTTGAGGTAATTCACGATCTGTCCGGTCTCGCCCCGGTCCTCGTTGATCGGGATCCGGATGCGCCCGCAGGGCGAGGTCAGCGCCCGGCTGAACAGGCCCGTGAACTTGCCCTCGATGTCGAAGAAACGGATCTCGCGGAAATTGAAGAGGTCCCCGTAAAAGCGGAACCACGTGTCCATGTTGCCCTTGAAGACGTTGTGGGTGAGGTGGTCGAGGTAGTAGAAGCCGACCCCCTCGGGATGGGCGTTCGAGACCCAATCGAATTCCGCGTTGTAGGGCGAAGCATCCCAGTACTGGTCCGTGAAGTAGATGAGCGACCCGCCGATCCCCTTGATCGCCGGCCAGTCGAGCGTCTTGTCGGCCCCCTCGTAGGGCTCGGCGCCTTTCGAGATGGCGTGCCGGTAGGCGTGTTCCGCATCGACCACGCGCCAGGCCATCGAGGGCGCGCAAGGCCCGTGCTCCTCCACGAAGCGGGCGGCGAAGCTTCCGGGCTCGGCGTTGAGGACGTAGGTGATATCACCCTGCTGCCAGAGCTCGACGGCCTTCGTCTTGTGCGTCGCGGTGTGGGTGTAGCCCATGCGCGCGAAGAGGTCGCGCAGCACCTGCGGCTCGGGATGAGCGAACTCGACGAACTCGAACCCGTCGGTCCCGGCGGGGTTCTCGGGCGTGATCGTGGCGCGTGGCGCGTCGTGCGGGAAGGGGCCCATGCCTGCGTCTCCTTGAGTCCTGCGTGCGTTCTGCGACATGGATACCGCATTGCAAGCGCGTTTTCCGCGCGTTGTTCTGGTCATCTCGATCCATCTACGCGATAATTCCGCATCATGACGCCCAAGGCCGAAGACTCAACGCACGTTCTCGACCGCACCGACAGGCGGCTGCTCGCGCTGATCCAGCAAGACGCGACGCTGACGGCGCAGGCATTGGGCGACCGGCTGAACCTCTCGGCGAGCCAGGCCGCGCGGCGGCGGCAACGGCTGGAGGCGCAGGGCTATGTCCGAGCGACCCGCGCCGTCATCGACCCTCAGCGCGTCGGCCTGAACGTGCAGGCCTTCATCCAGGTCGTCATGGCGACCCACACCGAGGCCAATGCCCGCGACTTCGCCGCCCTCACCCGCACGCAGCCCGAGATCGTGGGCGCCTGGACCCTGACCGGCGAGGCCGACTACCTCCTGCGGGTCTACTGCGCCGATCTCGAGGCGTTGAACCGCCTCGTGCAGGCCGTTCTCCTGCCGCATCCTGCCGTCAGCCGGGTCCAGAGCCAGATCGTCATGGACCGGATCAAGCCCGACGCGCCCCTGCCCCTCTGACGCCGCCTGCGCGGCGAAGGCGCGTAGACTTCGCGGGGGCCGGGGGACTAGGCTCGGGGGGCGCGCAAAACTTACGGGAGCATCATGGAAGGCGTCCTTCTACAGGCCACCATTTATCTGACGGCGATGGTCATCGCCGTGCCGCTCTCGGTGAGGCTCGGCCTCGGGTCCGTGCTCGGATACCTGATCGCGGGCATCGCGATCGGGCCGATCCTCGGGCTGGTCGGGTCAGAGACGCAGGACCTTCAGCATTATGCGGAATTCGGCGTCGTTCTGATGCTGTTCCTGATCGGCCTGGAACTCGACCCCAAGGCGCTTTGGGAAATGCGCAAGAAACTCCTGGGCATCGGCGGGGCGCAGATCGTCCTCTCGGCGGCAGCGATCGCCATGGCGGCGAACGCGTTCGGGGTGCCGTGGCAGACATCGCTCGCCATCGGTCTGACGCTGGCCCTGTCCTCGACCGCCATCGTGTTGACGACATTGACGGAAAAGGGGCTGATGCGGACGGAAGGAGGGCGGTCGTCCTTCTCGGTCCTTCTGACCCAGGACATCGCCGTGATCCCGGCGCTCGCGATCCTGCCGCTTCTGGCCACCGCGACCGCCGTCGCCTTCTCGGAAGACGGCTCGATCCAGCGCGGAGCGGTGGATGACGGGCATCACACCATGTCGCTCGTGGAGGGGTTGCCCGCCTGGGGCGTGACGCTCGTCACGCTGGGCGCCGTCGTCGTGGTGATCCTTGCGGGGCGCTATCTGTCGCCGATCCTGTTCCGCTACATCCACCAGAGCCGCCTGCGCGAGATGTTCACGGCCGTGGCACTGGTGATCGTGGTCGGCATCGCCTTCCTGATGATCCTCGTGGGCCTCTCGCCCGCGCTCGGCGCCTTCGTCGCGGGCGTGGTTCTGGCGAACTCGGAATTCCGCCACGAACTCGAGGCCGACATCGAGCCCTTCAAGGGCCTGCTCCTTGGCCTGTTCTTCATCACCGTCGGTGCGGGCATAAACTTCGGCACGCTGTTCGGCAGCCCCTTCACGATCCTCGGACTGACGCTGGGGCTGATGCTTCTGAAGGGCTTGATCCTGTTCGGTATCGCGCTCGTGTTCCGGCTGAAGGGGCGGGACAAGTGGCTGTTCACGCTGTCGCTGGCACAGGCGGGCGAATTCGGCTTCGTGCTGGTATCGTTCGGGTTGCAGCAGGCGGTGTTCCCGGTGCGGATCGGGGAGATCCTGCTGCTGGTCATCGCGCTCTCGATGCTGCTGACGCCGCTTGCCTTCATCGCCTCGGACTGGATCGGCAAACGGCTTTCGCATGACAATCACAAGGACGACGAAAGCCCCGACGAGATCGAGGAACACGCCTCGATCATCATTGCCGGGATCGGACGCTTCGGGCAGGTCGTGAACCGGATGGTGCAGGCCTCGGGCTACAAGACCGTGGTCCTCGACAACGATCTTGCCACGATCCAGCTGATGCGGCGCTTCGGCTTCAAGGGGTATTTCGGCGATCCGACGCGCCCCGAGCTTCTGAAGGCGGCGGGGCTGGAAACCGCGAAGGTGCTCGTCGTCGCGGTCGATGACCAGAAATCGGCGGTGGACCTCGTGCGCTACGCCCGTCGCCTCCGGCCCGACATCGCCATTACGGCCCGGGCCCATGACCGGCTGCATGTCTACGAACTCTATGACGCGGGCGCCGACCACATCGTGCGCGAGATGTTCGACTCGAGCCTTCGCGCGGCGCGCTACGTGCTCGAAGATGTGGGACTTACGGACTATGAAGCCCACGAGATGGAGACGGCCTTCTACCGGCACGACCGGCAGAACCTCCGGGAACTGGCCGAGCTATGGAAACCGGGCGTGCCGGTCTCGGAGAACGAGGCCTATGTCGAACGGGCGCGCGAGCTGAACAACAACCTCGAGACCGCGCTCATGGCGCAGCTCGACTCCACGTCGGAGGAAGCGCCGGAAACCGGGTGGCGCCCACGCGGCGACGCAAGCGCGCTTTCGGGCGTTCAGCGCTCGACCGCGGCGCGGCGACCGCGACCGGGCGGCGGCTAACCCTCCGCGACACCCGCCTCGGCGAAAGTCGCCATGCCGGAATGGCAGGCGAGGGCGCCCTTGAGCACCTGGATCGCCAGCGCCGCGCCGGACCCCTCGCCAAGCCGCATGCCGAGCGTCAGAAGCGGCGCCTTGCCCAGGCGTTCCAGAAGATTGCTATGCCCGTGCTCGGCCGAGACATGGCCCGCCACGGCATGGTCGAGCGCACCGGGCACGGCCTGATGCAGACAGGCGGCCGCGGCCGTGCAGATGAACCCGTCGAGAATGACGGGGATGCCGAGGCACCTCGCGCGGGCGATCGCAGCGGCCATGGCGACGATCTCGCGGCCGCCGAGGCAGCGCAGGACCTCCAGCGGATCGGACAGCGCCGCGCCATTTGCCGCGATGCCCGCCGCGACGGCCCGCGTCTTGGCCGCAAGGCCCGCATCGTCCACGCCGGTGCCCCGCCCGGTCCATTCGCCCACGGTTCCGCCGAACAGCCCATGGGCGATCGCCGCGGCGGCGGTGGTGTTTCCGATCCCCATCTCGCCCGTCACGAGCAGGTCGGCTCGGGGGTCGACCGCCTCCCAGCCCGCGGCGAGCGCCGTGGCGAAGGCGGCCTCATCCATCGCGGGCCCAGTGGTGAAATCCTCCGTCGGCCGGTCGAGGTCGAGCGCGTGGACGTCCAGCCGCGCCCCGGCCAGCCCGGCCAGCTGGTTGATCGCGGCGCCGCCGGCGGCGAAATTCGCCACCATCTGGGCCGTGACTTCCGGTGGAAACGCGCTGACGCCCTGCGCCGTGACACCGTGGTTTCCGGCGAAGACGACGACCTGGGGCGCTTCGACCCGTGCGCGCGGATCCCGCCGCCAGCTGCAATACCAGGTCGCCAGATCCTCGAGCCGCCCGAGGGCGCCCGGTGGTTTGGTGAGCTGAGTATTGCGGGCCAGCGCGGCCTCCAGCGCGGTGGCGTCCGGCGCCGGCGCGGCCCGCAGGAGATCTCGCAGGTCGGCGGAGGTACGGGGGAGAGGACCGGAGGCGGCATCGGTCATGGCGGGTCGTGCTCCATTGCCTGGGTCGACGTTTCATGGTGTCTAGCCAGTCAAACCGGGATTGCCCGTGCGGCAGAAAGGCCCACCCGCGATGGCACCGAGTTCGCCCCCCTCCACCGCCCTGATCCACCCCGGCGATGCCGGGGCCGCGCTGATGCTCCTGACAAGACTGCCGGTGCCGGGGGCGTTCGCCTCCGACCGGGGTGCGCGGGCAGCCTGGGCATGGCCGCTTGCAGGCGCGCTGGTCGCGGCGCTGGCCTGGGCGGCGGGGGCGGCACTGGAGGCGCTCGGCCTGCCTCCCGTGGTCGCCGCGGGCGCGGCTCTGGCGACCCTCGTGGTGCTGACGGGCGGGCTGCACGAGGACGGCCTCGCGGACTGCGCCGACGGGTTCTGGGGCGGCCACACGCGCGCCCGGCGGATGGAAATCCTCAAGGACAGCCGCATCGGAAGCTACGGGGTGATCGCGCTGGTGCTCGGTCTCGGCATGCGATGGGCCGCGATGACGCTCCTGTACGAGGCGTATTTCGCGCTTCCGGCGATGCTTGCCGCGGCCATGCTGTCACGGGCCACGATGGCGGCGGTGATGGGCTCGCTGCCCTTCGCGCGGCAGGATGGGCTGGCCGTCCATGTCGGCCACCCGCCCATCGCGGCGGTCGCCCTTGGCGTTGCGGTGGCCCTGGGGGGGAGCATCGTCGCGCTCGGTGGCGCGGGACTCGTCCCGGCGCTTGCGGCGGGCGCATCCGCAAGTGCCGTCGCGGCGGTCGCCCGGGCAAAGCTTGGCGGGCAGACCGGCGACGTCCTCGGGGCATCGCAGCAGGCCGCGGAGATCGCGGCGCTGCTGGCTGTCGTGTCGCTCGTCGCCTAGCAGGGGCCGGTGCGGTAGACGGGCCGGCCAAGCGAATCCCGCCCGACGTAATAGGCACACTCCCCGGTGGAATTGTTGCGGGCCACCTGCTGCCCGACGGCGGCCCCGGCAAGCGCCGTGACGACCGTCCACTGCGGGTTCGCGTCGAAGGCATCGGCCAGAAGCAGACCGGCACCCGCGCCCAGCGCGGCGCCGAACAATTCGGACTGGTCCTGCTGGGTCATGTTCTGGCACCCGGCAAGCGCGAGTACGGCGGCGAAAAGGGCGGAAACGGTCACACGGTGCATTGAAAATCTCCCATGGGCATTGCGTCGGCTCGCAGAGTCGGACCGGCGAACGCCTATGGTAACATGAAAAGACCCCGCCACGAAAATCGTGTGCGGGGCCAATTCTCTCATCGGCCAACAATTGCCGATGCGAATTTACGTGCTCAGGCGGCGCGGGCCGTCAGGACGGCATCGACCTGCTGCTGCGCGCCGGCCTCGTCCATGCCCTTGACGGCCGCCAGTTCACGCGTCAGCCGCTCAAGCGCGGCTTCGTAAAGCTGGCGCTCGGAATAGGACTGCTCACGCTGGTCGTCGGCACGGTGCAGGTCCCGCACGACCTCGGCGATCGAGATCAGGTCGCCGGAGTTGATCTTCTGTTCATACTCCTGCGCACGACGCGACCACATGGCACGCTTCACGCGGGCCTTGCCCTTGAGGGTTTCCATCGCCTTGGACACGATGTCGGGCGACGAAAGCGAGCGCATGCCGACTTCTGCCGCCTTGGCGGTGGGAACACGCAGGGTCATCTTGTCCTTCTCGAACGAGATCACGAACAGCTCCAGCTTGAGGCCGGCAATCTCCTGCTCTTCGATCGAGACGATCTGGCCCACGCCATGCGCCGGGTAAACGACATAATCGTTAGGGCTGAACTCCTGCGATTTCCGCGACTTCGACATATGCACTTCCTTTTCCCCGGTCCGATGGGCGCGCCGCATCTGTCAGGCGAAAAAAATGCGAGCGGAAAACCATCGTTTTCCACGTGCATTTCGATTCGCGCTGAACGGAGGGCGGGTTGGCAGACCCGCACGGTGCTTCGGACAGTCAACTATGTGACAGACATATAGCACGAAATCGCCAAGTTTCAAAGATTCGCGCGCCACAGGCGAAGGGCCCCGCAAATCCTGGGGGGTTTCCGCGCAATCCCTGCGCCCGGCAGTGCACTGGCGGCCATGCGATCCGTGTCGCCGGCGAATCGGCGCGATGCCCGATCAGCCGCCTTCGCCCGCCGCCTCCGAGAACATGTCCATCTTGCCGGGCTTGCCGTCAAGCGCGTCCGCTTCGGGAAGCGGATCTTTCTTCGTCACGATGACCGGCCACATCTCGGAATACTTCCGATTGAACTCGACCCACTTCTCCATGTCCGGCTCGGTGTCGGGGCGAATCGCGTCGGCCGGGCACTCGGGTTCGCAGACCCCGCAATCGATGCACTCGTCGGGGTGGATCACCAGCATGTTCTCACCCTCGTAGAAGCAGTCCACGGGGCACACCTCGACGCAATCGGTGTATTTGCAGGCGATGCAGTTCTCGGTCACGACATACGTCATGAGCGCTCCTCGGCTGGTCGTTCTGCCCGTCTGCTACGCGAGGGCCTCGCGCGATGCAAGGCGAGGTCCTGCCGCAGCTTTCGGGCGGTCTGTAAGCCAAGTGTAAATCCACGTTGACAGTTTGCAAGCCCTCGATGGCGCCATCGGAAGGACCTTTTCGCCGCAGGTTCATCCCTCGGATTCGCCCCCCCGGATATCGTCGATGCGGCGGCGGTCCTTCTTGGTCGGGCGAGGGCCCGTCCGGGAGGTCGAGGGGGCCGGGTCGTCACCGTCCCCGGCCGCGGGCGGCGCAAGGTCATCGTAGAGCGCCTGCGCCTCGGAGGCCGGGCCGCGCCGCTGGCCAAGCGCGAGGACCCGGACGACACGCACGGCCCGCCCCTGCGTGAAGGTGAGGACATCGCCCGGACCAACCGGAGCGGCAGGTTTCGTGATGCGTGCGCCGTTCACACGCAGGCCGCCGGCCACCACACGCGCCGCGAGGCTTCGGGTCTTGAAGAACCGCGCCTGCCACAACCAGCGGTCGATGCGGTCGGTTGGCCTGCCGGGATCGGTCAGGGCGCCCTCAGGTCCGGTCCTTCAGAGCCGCGAGCACGGCGAAGGGGTTGTCGGGATCGATCTTCGCCGGCTTTTCGGGACGGGCGCTGTAGGTGCGCGGCTTGTCGCCTTCCGGCTTGCCACCCTTGCCCTTGGGCTTCCCGCCGGGCTTGCCGTCGCGCGGCCTGCGTCCACCGGGCTTTCCGCCCTCGGCGCGGCGCGGCTGGCGGTTGGTGTCGCGCGCGCCCTCGCGTGCCGCGTCACGCCCGCCGCCCCCGCGGCGCCGCGGCGCCCAGGTGAAGGTGTAGAAGACCTCGGTCTCGACCGGATCGGACGCGACGGCCTCCTCGCCCGGCATGCCGCCCGGAACTTCGAACGGGGTCTCCACCGGGGCCTCGTCGGGCATGTCGGCGGGTGTTTCCGCCGGCGGTGTCGGCGGCGTCTCGGACGGCGGCTCAACCGGCATTTCCTGGGGTGTCGGGTCCGGCGTGTCGGACCCTTCGAGGCCGGTCGGCGGCGCCTCGCCCAGTGCCGTCTCGTCGACGGTTTCGGGCGCGTCCGTGGCCGCCGGTTCCGGCGCCGGGGCGGGGTCGGCCTTGACCTTTGGCCTCTCGCCACGCTCCGCGCGGTAGCCGAGGCCGCCCATGAGGTCCGCGAACTGCTCCAGCGTCAGGCCGGTGATCGACAGCATGTCCGCCGTCGCCTCAAAGCCGCCGCGGGTATCCTGCCCACGGAGCATGTCGGCGAGCCGTTCCAGCATGTCGATGCGGATCGCGCGCGATGCGGCGGGCCGGTAGCCCGACATCGTGTAATAGCCCGGTGCGCGGTCGGTCTCGTGCGGGATCGTCACGAGGCCCGGCGGCGGGCTTTCGGGAACCTCGCCCAGCCCTTTCTCAAGCGACCAGAGCACCAACCTCAGCCGCGTCGGCGCGGGTTTCAGCAGAGCCGGAAGGAAGATCGTGAACTGCCCGAAGCGCACCCCATGCTTGCGAAGCTGTCCGCGCGCCTCCTGGTCGAGCGACTTGATGTCGTCGGCGATCTCGGCGCGCTGCACGATCCCGTAGCCCTCCAGAAGACGGAAGGCGACGCCGCGGGCGAGCCCGCCGATCGCCTCGTCGCGCGACATCGCGAGGAGCGGTTCGAACAGCGCCGCGATCTTGCGGTCAACGAAATGCTGCAGCCGGCGCTGCACCTTCTGGATGACCTCGGCGCCCGCATCGTCCTCGACGAAAGCCTCGGCGGTCGGCTTCATGGGCTCGGGGCCGGAGACGAGCTTGCCGACGGCGATGCCGTTCCAGCTCAACCCGCCCGCCTCGTTCATCTCGAAAGCCGTGTCGGGCGCGTTGTACATCCGGTCGGCCCGCAGATGGAACTCGGGCCGGAGCGCGGCCATCGCGGCCTGGCGCAGAGTGCGCGCCTCGTCCGGGCCCGCAGTATCGTCCTGCTGGAACCGGAACCCCTCGATGCGGCCAAGGACCTGACCTTCCACCGTCACGTCGCCGTTCTCTGTCACCTCGGCCACCAGGCTCTCCTTCTGCTTCAACCGCCGCAGAAGCACACTGGTGCGGCGGTCGACAAATCTCTGGGTCAGCGCTCCGTGAAGCGCATCCGACAGGCGGTCTTCTACGGCACGGGTCGCCTCACGCCAATGGATTTCGTCCTCGACCCAGCCCGTGCGCTGGGCGACGTAGGTCCATGTGCGGATATATGCCAACCGTTTCGACAATGTGTCGATGTCGCCTTCTGTCCGATCGATCCGCTTGACCTGCCGGGCGAGCCAGTCGTCGGGGACCCGCGTCCCGTCATTCAGGAAGCCGAAGATCCGGCCGAGAAGATCGGCATGTTCGGCATGGCTGATCCCGCGGAAATCGGGGATGCGGCAGACGTCCCAGAGAAGCCGGACATCCGTGGCCGACAGGATGCGCCCCGCGATCTCCTCGCGATCGGACAGCGCCCTGAGCGCCATGAGATCGTCGGCCTCGCGGGCGCGGCTCAGCCATTCGTTGTTGGTCCGCTCCTCCAGCGAGCCGATCAGCCGCCCCACGGTTCCGAATTCCAGTTCGGAATTCCGCCACTGCAGCCTGCGGACGGGGGGGAATCGGTGGCTCGTGATCGCCTCGGCCACGTCGTCGGCGAGGGGAGGCGCCTCGCCGGTCACGCCGAAACTGCCGGGATTCGTATGCCGCCCGGCCCGCCCCGCGATCTGCGCCAACTCGTGCGGGGCGAGGTCCCGCATCCGCCGCCCGTCGAACTTCCTCAGTCCCGAGAAGGCCACATGCCGGATATCGAGGTTCAGACCCATGCCGATCGCGTCGGTCGCCACCAGCACGTCCACGTCGCCGTTCTGGTAGAGCTCCACCTGCGCGTTCCGCGTGCGCGGGGACAGCGCCCCCATGACAACCGCCGCCCCGCCCTTCTGGCGCCGCAGAAGCTCCGCCATCGCATAGAGGTTCTCGACCGAGAACCCGACGATGGCGCTCCGCGGCGGCATCCGGCTCACCTTCTTCGAGCCGGTATGCGTGAGTTCCGACATCCGCTCGCGCCGCATGAACTGCACGCCCGGCACCAGTGCGGCGATGGCGTTCCGCATCGTGTCCGAGCCGAGGAACAGCGTCTCGTGCAACCCGCGCGCATGGAGCAGTCGGTCCGTGAAGACATGCCCTCGCTCGAGGTCGGCGCATAGCTGGATCTCGTCGACGGCGAGGAAGTCGGCGCCATTGCCGATGGGCATCGCCTCGACCGTGCAGACCCAGTATTGCGCCCGCGCCGGCACGATCCGCTCCTCGCCCGTCACGAGCGCGACGACGGAGGGCCCCCGCAGGCTGACGATCCTGTCATAGACCTCGCGCGCCAGCAGGCGCAGCGGAAGGCCGATGACGCCGGTCCTGTGCGCCAGCATCCGCTCGATCGCGTAGTGGGTCTTGCCGGTGTTGGTCGGCCCGAGGACGGCGGCGACACGACCGCGCGTGGCGGGACTGAAGTCCCTCATCGCTCCCCCTTCCGGCGGCCGCGGCGCCCTGTCAGAGCGTGCGGCCCTCCAGTTCCTGCTCGATCCTGCCGATGGCGTCTTCTATGTCGGGGCGGTGGGGATGTATAGCATGCGCCGCGCGGAAAGCCGCCAGCGCGGCGTCGAGTTCCCCCATCTCCTCGAGCATGATGCCGAGGCCCGTCAGCGCCCCGAAATGCCGTGGCTCGAGCGCGAGCACGCGCTGGATATCGGCGATGGACGGCCCGTAGGCCCCCATGTGGTAAAGAAGCGTCGCGCGCGCGTTCCAGCCCTCGGCGAATTCCGGCGCGTGATCTGTTAGGGCCGTCAGGTGATCGTAGGCCGCTTCGAGGTCGTCGGCCTCCAGCGCCTCGCGCCCGCGCCGCAGGAGATAGTCGGCGGACGCCGACCCGGACCGCGACCAGGTCTGGTAGAGCTGCTGCTCCACCACGTCCCAGTTGCGCAAGTCCGGCAGGGCGAGCCGGTCGAGCAGTTCGTCGGAACTTGCCTGGGCGGCCGCAATGGCGGGAATCCCGCACATCGCTGCCGCGACGACAAGATTGAGAATGGATGCGCGAAAAGCCATGTTGGGGAGTGTAGCATTCCCGGTGCGGCATTCCATATCAAAGCGAAGTGATCATCGCCGCTTGCCCATCCGGAACGGCAGAAGCGAAACGGGAGAGACAGGAATATGAGCAGTGTGATCGACGCCGCCGTGGGCGCCATTTCCGCAAAGCTCGGCGGTGCCTTCGACGGCTCCGCCAAGTTCGTGATCGAAGGCGAGGGCGCCGTGATTGTTGACGGCGCGGGCGTCCGGGCGGCAACCGATGCCGACGAGGCGGACGTGACGATGACGGCCGATGCCGACACGTTCCAGGACATCCTCGCGGGCGACCTCAACCCGACCTCCGCCTTCATGTCCGGCAAGCTGAAGCTCGACGGCGACATGGGCACGGCGATGAAACTCGGCTCGGCGCTGGCCTGATGCAGAGCGCCGTGGCCATGACCGCGCCCGCACCCGCGCCCTTCCTCTCCGACGTGGCCGAGGGGCCCGAAGGCGCGGAAGCCTGGTGGGTGACGAGTGCGGACGGCACGCGGCTGCGCCTCGGCATCTGGCCGGCCGGCGAAAAAGGCACGGTCCTGCTTTTCCCCGGCCGTACCGAGTATCTCGAGAAATACGGCCGTGTCGCGGCCGACCTCGCGGCGGCGGGCTTCGGCATGGTCGCCTTCGACTGGCGCGGCCAGGGCCTCGCCGACCGGCCGCAACATCGCCGCGACATGGGCCACGTCGTCAGCTTCGACGAATACCGCCAGGACGTGGAGGCGTTCCGGACGGCGCTCGACACGCTCGGGGTCGCCGGGCCGTTCCACATCGTGGCCCATTCCATGGGCGGCGCGATCGGGCTGCGCGCGCTCCATGACGGGCTGCCCGTGCGCGGGGCGGCCTTCACCGGGCCCATGTGGGGCATCCAGATGACCCCGTTCCTGAAATCCATCGCCGGAATCGTGCTGGGGCTTGCCGGGCCGCTCGGCTTCGGAACCACCTTCGCGCCGACCACCGGGCCCTGGCAGCCGATGGAATTCGCCGAAAATCCGCTGACGACGGACCGGGCGCAGTTCGACTACATGTCCCGGCAGATGGAAGAGCACCCCGAACTTGTGCTCGGCGGCCCCTCGGTTCTCTGGGTCAAGGCGGCGCTGGAAGAGACGCGCGCGCTGATGGCGATGCCGGCCCCGGATGTTCCCGCGCTCACCATCTTCGGCAGCAGCGAGAGCATCGTCGAGGTGCCCGCGATCCGCACGCGGATGCGGACCTGGCCGAATGGCCGCCTGCTCGAATTGTCGGGCGCACGCCACGAGGTCCTGATGGAGGCGCCCGAACTCCGCCGCCGGTCGCTCGACGCGATCATCGCGCATTTCGACACCAACGCCTGACGTCAGGCGCGGCCCCATCCCTTCATCCTGGCCGGAAACTCCGGGGGAGCGCCGCATGGCGCCGGGGGCAGAGCCCCCGCGGCGCGGCCGAGCGGCGTCCCGGCGGGACGCTCGAGGCCGCGCCGGCCCGCCCTCAGGCCAGCACCCCCTGGTCGAGATGCAGGACCCGGTCCATCCGTGCCGCGAGCACGGGATTGTGCGTGGCGATCAGTGCCGCCATTCCCGTATCGCGCACAAGCTCCATCAGGACGTCGAAGACACGGTCCGAGGTCTCCGGATCGAGGTTCCCCGTGGGCTCGTCGGCCAGGAGAAGCCGGGGCGCATTGGCGAGCGCCCGGCAGAAGGCCACGCGCTGCTGCTCGCCTCCAGAAAGCGCCGCGGGCCGGTGTTCCGCGCGCCCCGTCAGCCCCACGCGGTCCAGAAGCATCGCCGCCCGCGCATCGGCGTCCTTCCGGGCGATGCCATGGGCCAGTTGCGGCAGGATCACGTTCTCTGCCGCGGTGAACTCGGGCAGGAGGTGATGGAACTGGTAGACGAACCCCACCAGCCCCCGGCGCGCCGCGGTGCGCACCTTGTCCGACGCGCCGCCCACGTCCTGCCCCACGATCTCCACCGTCCCGGCATCGGGCGTGTCGAGCAGCCCCGCGATGTGCAGAAGCGTGGACTTCCCGGCCCCCGAAGGCGCGACGAGGCCCACGACCTCGCCCGCCGCGATCTCCGCCGAAGCGCCTCGCAGCACGCGCACCTCGTTCGGCCGGCCGGCATTGTAGACCTTTTCCACGCCGCCGAGGCGCAGGGCCGGCGCCTCACTCATAGCGAAGGGCCTCCACCGGGTTCATCCGCGCCGCCCGCCGCGCCGGAAAGATCGTCACGAGAAACGACAGGCCCAGCGACAGCGTGACGGCCGAAAGGACATCGCCCCATTCGAGCCGCGCCGGCAGGCTCGACAGGAAGCGCACCGAGGGGTCCCAGACCCCGCCGCCCGCGATCCAGTTCACGAAATCGAAGATCGGGTCGATCCAGATCGCGAAGGCGCAGCCCAGCGCCACGCCCGCGATCGTCCCCGCCACCCCGATGGCCGAGCCGCATAGGAAGAAGACCCGCAGGACCGATCCCTCCGACAGGCCCATGGTCCTCAGGATGCCGATGTCGCGGGACTTGTTCTTCACCAGCATGATGAGGCCCGAGACGATGTTCATCGTGGCGATCAGGACGAGGATCGAGAGGATGATGAACATGATGTTGTCCTCCATCTGCAGGGCCTGGAGGAACGCGCCGGAACTGTCCTCCCAGGTCCAGATCGAGACATCGCCCCCCGCCGCCTCTAGGATCGGCAGGACCATGCTGCGCGCGCTCTCGGGATCGTCCAGCATGACCTCGATCTCGTCGGCCACGCCGTCGCGGTTGAAATAGGTCTGCGCCTCGGCAAAGGGCATGTAGACCCGGATGCGGTCGATGTCCCAGCGTCCGACCTGGAAGATGTAGACCACCTCGTAGGCCGAGACGCGCGGGCTCGTGCCGAAGGGCGTGCGCGCCCCGTCGGGCGAGATCAGGCGAAGGCTGTCGCCGACATTGACCCCGAGCTCCCGCGCCACGCCCGACCCGATCGCGATGCCTTCCGAGAACCGCCCGATATCTCCGATGGCGACTTCAGGCTCGGCCACAAGCGGTATCGCGGAAAGGTCTCCGGGCGAGATGCCCACGACCTCGACGCCGGCGTTCCGGCCCTGGTGGGTGGCCATGACCTGCCCGCGGATCACCGCCGCGGCATGGGCGACGCCCGGCAGGGCCGCGACGCCCGCGGCCACCTCGGCGTAATCCTCGAGCGTCCGGTCGACGCGGCCGTCCGCCTCGACCTCGGCCACGTCGTAGACGCTGACATGGGGGTTCGCGCCCAGGATCGTGCCGACGAACTCGTAACGGAAGCCCGTCCGCACCGCGAGCGTCGCGATGAGCGCGGCCACCGCCAGCGCGATGCCGAGAAAGCTGATCCAGGTCATCACGCTCACGCCCCCCTCGGCGCGGCGCGCGCGCAGGTAGCGCCAGGCGATGAGGAACTCGTAGCCGGAGAAGGGCGGCGGAGAGGCGGCCATGGGACTGGCTCCTTCTTGCTCGATGGGCGCAAGGTGGCCAGTTTCGCGCAAGTGTCAAGGACGGGGACCCCGCGGTGCGGCGCATCGCACCCCGCGCGCGAAGGCATCGGTTTCACGAGGGAAACCGGCCCGGAAAACGCGCGTCCTCCACGGCTCTGCCGCCCTCCCTTGACGCATCGGCCCGTTCGCGCGCATCTGGCACCGCACGCCGGAGAGAGACATGCACCAGCCAGCCATCACCGGACACGGGGTCTTCACCCCGTCCGAGGTCATCACCAACGACGAACTCGTGGCCGCCTTCAACGCCTATGCCGACCGGTGGAACGAACGCCACGCCGAGGCAATCGCGGCGGGCGAGGTCGAGCCCAAGGCCCACTCGTCCAGCGAGTTCATTCTCGCCGCCTCGGGCATCGAGCAGCGCCATGTCCTCGACAAGACCGGCGTCCTCGACCCCGAGGTGATGCACCCCTGGCTGCGCGCCCGCGCCGACGAGGAGCCGGGCCAGATGGCCGAAATGGCGCTCGATGCCTGCCACCAGGCGCTTTCCATGGCCGGCGTTGACGCAAGCGATGTCGACGCCGTCATCTGCGCCGCCTCCAACCACGAGCGCGCCTACCCCGCCGTCGCCATCGAGATCCAGGACCTTCTGGGCGCGCGCGGCTTCGCCTTCGACATGAACGTGGCCTGTTCCTCGGCCACCTTCGGCATCCAGGCCGCCGCCGACATGATCCGCTCGGGCAGCATCGCCCGCGCCCTTGTCGTGAACCCCGAGATCTGCTCGGCGCACCTGGAATGGCGCGACCGGGACTGCCACTTCATCTTCGGCGATGTCGCCACCTGCGTTGTTCTTGAGCGCGAGGACCTGGCAAAAGGTCCGCATTTCCGCATCCGCTCCACCCGATGCGAAACGGTGTTTTCCAACAACATCCGGAACAACAACGGCTTTCTCCGGCGCACCCGCGAGGGCCAGATGGAAGACCGCCGCGACATGCAGTTCATGCAGAACGGGCGGAAGGTCTTCAAGGAGGTCCTGCCGATGGTCTCGGCCCACATCGCCGATCACATGGCGGCGGACGGCGTGGCCGCGGACGACCTGAGACGGCTGTGGCTGCACCAGGCCAACAAGACCATGAACGACTATATCGGCAGGAAGGTGCTTGGCCGCGAGCCCGAGCCGGGCGAACAGCCGAACATCCTGCAGGATTATGCCAACACGTCTTCGGCCGGGTCGATCATCGCCTTCTCGAAACATTCCGAGGACATGGCACCGGGCGACCTGGGACTGATCTGTTCGTTCGGCGCGGGCTACTCGGTCGGATCCGTGATCCTCGAAAGGCGCGCCTGACCGCGGCAGCGTCCCGGCCGGACCGGATCGGGGCCCCGCCGGATCAAGTTGGGCCCTCCAGGGGCTGCGGAAGCCGGGGCGCGGTGAACGGTCTTTCGCCCAGTCCCTCGGCCCGCGCGGCGGCCTGCACGGCGGGCCGCGCCTCGAGCGCCTCGAGCATCGCCCGAAGCGCCGGGTAATCCTCCTTTCTGATCCAGCGCGGCCCGGACACGGGATAGAGCGCCGACCAGCGCATCAGCGTCCCGAGATAGAGCGCGAGCGCCGATGGCGGGGCGAACAGCGACGGCTCGGCCTGCGCGACGTCGTCGAGGATCGCCAGATGTGCGGAAAGGCTGCGTGTCGTCATCTCGTGATGCGCCCCGATGGCCTCGGCGGGCACGTAGCGCTCGGGATGAAATAGGCGGACCAGGTCGGCGTGAACGGTGTTCGACAGGAAGAACAGCCAGCGCAGGAAAGCGCCGCGCCCGGGTGCGCCCGGGGCGGGCCCGAGCCCGGCCTCGCGACAGGTTTCCGAAAGCCAAAGGAGACACGCGGCGGTTTCCGAGATCGGTCCTTCGGGCGTTAGGAGCGTCGGGATCAGTCCCATCGGGTTGAGCGCGAGGTAGGCGGGTGCCTTCTGTGCTTCGACGGCGCGGTCCACCAGCACGGTCTCGTAAGCCAGTCCCGCCTCCTCGAGCGCGAGGCGAAGGACAAGCGACGCATTGTCCGGCGCATGGTAGAGCGTGAGCATTGGCGGCGCGCTCATGCCCCGGACATCATGTCGGGGGCGAAAGTCCGCAGGTCGTTCACCCCGGCCTCACCCACGACTGTCCGCCTCGAGTTTCAGCTTCATTTCCACGAGAACCCTCTGCAACTCGAGGACTTCCGCAAGTAGCCGCCGCGCCTCGTTGACGGAGATCACACCGTCCTCGATCGACTGATGATACTCGGCCATCAGGATCGCGAAGCGCTGGCTGAGCGCGATCACGTGCGGATTGACCCCCTCGCCGCCGCGCGCGGCGTTGCGGCGGTCCGACCCATAGGACAGGACACCGCCGTTCAGTTCCGCGAGCGCCGCGGTCACGTGGGGAAAGGAGGCCGCGGCTTCGAGGGCGGCCACCGCATCCACCGGCATGAAGCGCTCCGAATGGCTCTCGTCCTCGGAAAAGTAGCGGCCCAAGGTCGCCTTGGACCGCCCCGTCACCTCGCAGGCGGCCGCGTAGCCCACGTCCTTGATAAGCCGCTCGGTATGCCGCTTGAGATAGAGCCGCGCCGCGTCCGTCATGCCGTTTCCCCGTTTTCCCGGCACCAAAGCCGCTTTGGCCGACCCGGTCAATCTTGCCCCCGCCGCGGCCGTGCGGCAGAAGCACGCCATGGCCAAGCTCTACTTCCACTACTCGACGATGAACGCAGGCAAATCGACCCTGCTTCTGCAAGCCTCCTACAACTACATCGAACGTGGGATGCAGACCTACCTGCTGACCGCGAACTTCGACGACCGCGCCGGTATGGGCCGCATCGCCAGCCGCATCGGCATCGCGGCGGAGGCCGATACCTACACGCAATCCGACGACCTATTCGCGAAGATCGAGGCGCGGCTTGCGCAGGGCCCCTGCGCCTGCGTCCTGATCGACGAGGCGCAGTGGATGACGCGCGAGCAGGTCTGGCAGCTGGCCCGCGCGGTCGATGACCTCGGCGTGCCGGTCATGGCATACGGGCTGCGCGTGGATTTCCGGGGCGAGCTGTTTCCGGGCTCCGCCGCCCTCCTCGCGCTGGCCGACGAGATGCGCGAGGTGCGCACGATCTGCCATTGCGGGAAGAAGGCGACGATGGTGATCCGGGTGGACCAGCACGGCAAGGCGCTGACCGAGGGCGCGCAGATCGAGGTCGGCGGCAACGACCGCTACGTCTCGCTGTGCCGCCTCCACTTCCGCGAGGCGACGGGCGACCGACCGGCCTAGCCCCGGTCCTTCATCCTGGCATGAAAACTCTCGGGGGGAGACGCCGCAGGCGGCGGGGGGCAGACGCCCCCCTTCGACCGCGCCCACCTCACACCGGGTTCGGCAGCTCCAGCCCTTCGGCAAATGCGATCACGTTGGCAAGCGCCATGCGTCCCATGTCTTCGCGCACCTCCAGCGCCGCGGTCCCGAGATGCGGCAGGAGCGTCACGTTCTCCATGGCGATCAGGGCGGCCGGAACCTGCGGCTCGAACTCGTAGACGTCGAGGCCCGCGCCGCCGATTTCGCCGGCCTCCAGCGCCGCGACCAGCGCCGCCTCGTCCACAACGTCGCCGCGGCTGATGTTCACGAAGATCGCATGGGGCTGCATGGCGGCGAAGGCCCCGGCCCCGATCAGGTGATGCGTCTGCGCACCGCCCGGCGTGGCCAGCACGACGACGTCGGCCAGGCCCAGGGCCGCCTCCATCTCCATCTGCTCGGCCGGGAATTCCACGTCCTTCGCCGAGCGGTTCACGTAGACGATCCGGCAGCCGAAGCCGAAATGGCAGCGCCGCGCGATGGCCTGACCGATACGGCCCATGCCCACGATGCACACGGTCTTGCCCGTCAGGTGCAGGCCCAGCATCTGCGTCGGGTGCCATCCGGTCCATTGACCCGCACGCAGCAACCGCTCGCCCTCGCCCGCGCGGCGCGCGGTCATCAGGATGAGCGTCATCGCGATGTCCGCCGTCGCGTCCGTCACCGCGCCCGGCGTGTTGGTTACGGCCACGCCCGCCGCGCGCGCCGCATCCACATCGATATGGTTGTAACCGACCCCGAAGTTCGCCAGGAGCCGGCAGCGCGGCCCCGGTGCCTCGGCGAAGGCGGGCGCGCGGAAGGCATCGCCCAGCGTCGGCAGAACCACGTCGTAGGCCCCGAGCGCGGCCACGCATTCCGCGTGATCCATCGGCGTCGTCACGGCCCGGCATGTCACGTCGAACCGCGCCGCGGCCTCGGCCATGACGCTTTCTGGCAGGCGACGGGAAATCAGCAGCTTCATCAATGCATCCTCTCGCCGTTCGGGACTGGCAGATCCGGCGCGAGCAGCACGATGCCGCCCTCTGGATCCGATACCCCGAGCACCAGAACCTCCGAGCGCATCGGCCCGATCTGGCGGGGCGGGAAGTTCACCACCGCCATGACCTGCCGTCCGATCAACGCTTCGGGCGTGTAATGGGCCGTGATCTGGGCCGAGCTCTTCTTCTCCCCGATCTGCGGGCCGAAATCGATCCAGAGCCGGATCGCGGGCTTTCGGGCCTCGGGGAAGGGTTCCGCGCGCAGAACGGTGCCCACGCGGATATCGACCTTCAGGAAATCGTCGAACGAAATCTCGCTCATCCGCGCAGTTCCCGGCTGCGGGCCACGCCGGCGGCGACGGTGCGCCGGATCAGCGGCGCAAGCCCGTCTTCGGCATCCATCAGGACCTCGAGGGCGGCCTGCGTGGTGCCGTTCGGGCTTGTCACGTTGATGCGCAGCTGTTCGGGTGTCTCCGCTGCCGCTTCGGCCAGCGCACCCGCGCCGGCAACGGTCGCCTTCGCAAGTTTCATGGCAAGCGCGGGCGGCAGGCCCTCGGCCTCGGCCGCGGCAGCCAGGGCGTCGATCAGGTAGAAGACATAGGCCGGACCGGACCCCGAAACGCCCGTGACCGCGTCGATCTGGTCTTCGGTATCGAGGCGCACAACCTGACCCACCGCCGACAGGAGCGCCTCGGCCAAGGCCAGGTCCTCGGGGCCGGCGGCATCGTTGCCGACGATGGCCGTGATCCCCTGGCCGATAGCCGCCGGCGTGTTGGGCATGGCCCGGACGATGCGCGTGCCCGCACCCAGCGTGGTCTCGTACGTGGCAATGGGTGTGCCCGCGGCCACCGACAGGAACAGGGTGGCACCGCCCCCGAAACGTGCCACGGTCGGCAGCGCTTCGGCCATCATCTGCGGCTTCACGGCCAGCAGGACGACGGCAGGGCTTTGCGGCAACGCGGTATTCAGGGACACGCCCTGCCCCTTCAGCCAGTCTGAAGGATGCGGGTCGATCACGCATACCGAGGTGGGCGGCAGATCGCGGTCCAGCCAGCCTTCCAGCATCGCCGATCCCATCTTGCCGCAGCCCAGCATGACGAGGCCACGGCGCGCGATTTCCGAAAACGCCATCTCTGTCCCCCTGATTTCTCCGGGGGCGGAGACTAGGCGCGGCCGTAGCCCTCCGCAATGGCGACCTGCATCGCCTCTTCCGGGGTGCGGTCCGACCAGAGCGCGAGCTGGAAGGCCGGGTAGTAGCGTTCGGAGGACAGAACCGCCGTCTCGACGATGCAGGCGATCTGGTCGGGGCATGCAAGCTGTTCGCCGGCCAGGACAAGGCCGTAGCGGTAGACCATCAGCTTCTGCGACGCCCACCACGTGAAGGCGCCTGCCCAGCAGCGGTCGTTCACCAGGTTCATCGTCTCGTAGAGCTTCGGGCGCATCGCCTCGGGCGGATCCATGTCGAAGGTGCAGATCATCCGCAGCGTTTCGTCATAGGACGACCACGCCAGCGTGACCGAGTAGGTCCGCCACTGCCCCTCGATCGCCATCGCGATCTGGTCGTCGGCGACGCGGTCGAAATCCCACTCGTGATGGGTGGCGAGCGACTCCACGATATCGATGGGATGGATGTCCTCGACGTCCAGATACTGCTCGGAATGCGACATTGCCCAGGCCTCGTTGTTCGGCAGCCGTGCGGGGCCTTGGTTATGCATCCAAGACTCCCACCAATGGCTGGGTGTCTTTGCTAGGGGTCGCCGGACAGCGCCCGGCCCCTACAAGATATCGTGCGGCGACTTGGGCAACCTGTAAAGAAGTATTTTTGTGACGGAAAGGAGGGCAACGCCGAATTCTGGCGTTACCCACAATATATTGCGGAGTGGGGATTACTGTGCCGCAACCGCCTGTGCACGACCGAGGCAGGCCCGGATTTCCGCAAGTTGCGCATCCGTAAGGCCCTTCGGGGCAACGGTGAAATAGGCGACGCCGGCATCGACGCAGATCTCGGCTTCCAGACCGTCGTCATCCTGCGAGGCCAGCGCGTCACGCTCGAGGTTGACGGCCACGACCGGCTGCCAGTCGCCATCGACGACCAGGAAATCGACCTGGCGCGACGACAGGATGCGCTTGGCCTCCTGCTCCTCGGCGCGGGACACGCCCTTGGAGCCGATGTAGAGGAAGGCGTTCAGCGAAAGCCGGGGCAGGACGCGGTGGCCCATCACGCTCTGGGCCGCCAGGTCGTCGAGCTGGTCGAACACGCGCTCCTCGATCACTTCGATGACGGGCATCGGATAGGCCCGCGGAATCTCGATCGAGACCGCCTCGACCGCCGCCATTTCCACGCGCTCGGTTTCGGCCTTCCGGCGACGCCGGTCGGCACGACGCTGCATGCGGCGCCGGCGGGCACGCATCACAAGCATGCCAACCGCAATGGCCGCGACCGTCGCAACGGCGAGCAGGATGGCGGCGGGGGCCAGCAAAATGGACAGAAGACTGTCGCCCATGGTCGAACACCTTCGAAGGAAACCAAAACACTTCTTTTCGGTTTACAGGCGAATGTGGCCAAAGGGTGGGCGGCCATGAGGCACGCACGGGGCAAAATCCGTGTCGTTTTCAGGCTCGGAGCGCCGGTTTCGGCGGACCACGAGTGTGGCGGGTGTCAGCCCTCGGATTTCGCCTCGAGCGCGGCGATGCGGGCCTTCAACGCCTCGTTCTCCTCGCGCGCCTTCTGAGCCATGGCGCGCACGGCCTCGAATTCCTCGCGGGTCACGAAGTCGCGGTCGGCAAGCCAGCGGTCGATCATGGAGTTGACGGCCGTCTCAGCTTCGGCGCGCGCGCCCTGGGCCACGCCCATCGCGTTCGTCATCAACTGGCTGACATCTTCCATGAGGCGGTTGCGCGTCTGCATCGGAGTCTCCCTGGTCTGGCCGCCTTGATATGGCCGCGCGGCACGCCGGGATCAAGGTTGACTTCGCCGCGGCCGCCACGCATCCCCGAAGCTGTGGCGCAGGGCGGCGCCGGAACGACACCGCAGGCCGGAGGGCCGACCGACCATGATCCTGGCCATCCCCTTCCCCGACATCTCGCCGGAGCTCTTCGCCATAGAGATCGGAGACTTTCGTTTCGCCCTGCGCTGGTACGCGCTTGCCTATATCGCGGGTCTCGTGGCTGGATGGTGGCTGATCGTGCGCGCGGTGAAGCGGCCCGCGCTCTGGCCAGCGGACACGCCGCCGATGCGGCCCGAGCAGGTCGAGGGCCTGCTGACCGCTGTCGTTCTCGGCGTCATCCTCGGCGGGCGGATCGGCTATGCGCTGTTCTACAGCCCCGGCGGATACCTGTCGGACCCCCTGTCGATCCTTCGCATCTGGGAGGGCGGCATGTCGTTTCATGGCGGGCTGATCGGCGTGGCGGTCGCCGTCTCGTTCTTTTGCCGCCGGAACGGCGTTCCGCCCCTGCAGGTGGCCGACGCCATGTCCATGGTCGTGGCCATCGGGATCGGCCTCGGCCGCGTCGCGAACTTCATCAACGCAGAGCTCTGGGGTCGGCCGACCGACATGCCCTGGGGCGTGATCTTCCCCGGCGACGCGGCGCAGGCCTGCCCGGGCCCTGAGGGCATGTTGCTGCAGGGTCTCGATGCCGTCTGCGCCCGCCATCCCTCGCAGCTTTACGAGGCGCTGCTCGAAGGCCTCCTGATGGGATCGGTCCTGCTGTGGCTCGCGTGGCGTCGCGGCTGGCTGAAGCGACCGGGCGCGCTGACGGGGATGTTCTTCGTGATCTACGGATTGTCGCGCTTCGCCGTGGAATTCGTTCGCCAGCCCGACGCGCAATTCGCAAGCCCCGGCAATCCGACCGGCTTCGCCCTGCAATTCGCGCCGTCGGTCGGGCTGACGATGGGCCAGCTTCTGACGCTTCCCATGATCCTGTTGGGGCTCTGGCTGATCTCGCGGGCGCGGCGCGCGGCATGAGCCACCTCAAGGACAGGCTGCTTGCACGGATCGCGCGGACAGGCCCGCTGACGCTGGCCGAGTACATGACGGAATGCCTGCTCCACCCCGAGCACGGCTACTACACGCGCCGCGATCCGCTGGGCCGCGCGGGAGACTTCATCACCGCCCCCGAGGTCTCGCAGATGTTCGGCGAACTGATCGGCCTCTGGCTCGCGCAGGTCTGGCTCGACCAGGGCGCGCCGGAAGAGGTGGCCTTGGTGGAACTGGGGCCGGGGCGCGGCACGCTGATGGCCGACGCGCTCCGGGCCACCGCGCGCGTGCCGGGGTTCCACGACGCCCTGCGCCTGCACCTCGTGGAAGCCTCGCCGCATCTGCGCAAGGTGCAGCAGACGGCACTTGCCCCCCACGCGCCCCGGTTCCACGACACGGTGGATTCCGTTCCGGACCTCCCCCTTTTGCTTGTCGCCAACGAGTTCTTCGACGCCCTGCCGATCCGGCAGTTCCAGCGCGCGAAGGGCGATACCTGGCACGAGCGCGTCGTCGGCGCCCGCGACGGCGCGTTGGTCATGGGCCTTGCGCCCGCGACCCCGTTCGCCGCGCTTGAGGGGCGGCTTGCCGACACGGCCGAAGGCCAGATCGTCGAGACCTGCACCCCGGCAGAGGCCATCGCGGGCGGGGTCGGACGGCGGATCGCAAACCACGGCGGCGCGGCGCTGATCGTGGACTACGGCGACGCCGAGAGCATCGGCGACACGTTCCAGGCCATGGCGGGCCATGCGCCCACCGATCCGCTGGCAGACCCGGGCGGCGCCGACCTGACCGCGCATGTGGCCTTCGGGCCGCTGGCCCGCGCAGCGCGCCCCGCGCGGGCGACCTCGCTTGTTCCGCAAGGGGTGTTCCTCGAACGCCTTGGCATCACCGCGCGGGCGCAGGCGCTGGCGCACGGCCTTTCGGGCCCGGCGCTGGAGTCTCACATCGCCGCACACAGGCGGTTGACGCACCCCGAGGAAATGGGAAACCTCTTCCGGGTGCTCGCAATTGTGCCTGACACCGCCGCGGCCCCGCCGGGATTCGCGGAGTGAGCCGGACCGAAGGGAGACCGCCCAGCGCACCCATGACCGCCGTGACCGTCAGCCTTGAAATCTTGACTTCGCCCGTTCTCGACGGCGTGAGGCATGGCTTCTTCTCGCGGCGCGGGGGGGCCTCGTCCGGGATATTCGAGGGCCTGAACTGCGGCGGCGGTTCCTCCGACCAGGCCGAGATCGTGGCCATGAACCGCGACCGGGCCGCGCGCGCCCTCGACGTGCCCCCGACGCATCTGGTGACCGTGAACCAGGTCCATTCCGCGACCGCCGTCACGCTCGACGCGCCCCCCGCCGACCGGCCGCGCGCCGATGCCATCGTCAGCACGACGCCGGGCCTGGCCATCGCGGTTCTGACCGCCGACTGCCAGCCCGTCCTGTTCGCCGATGCCGAGGCCGGCGTGATCGCCGCGGCCCATGCCGGATGGCGCGGCGCGCTCGACGGCATCCTCGAGGCGACGATCGAGGAAATGGAGGCGCAGGGCGCGCGGCGTGAGAACATCCGCGCCGCGATCGGCCCCTCGATCAGCCAGGCCGCCTATGAAGTCGGGCAGGAATTCCTCGAACGCTTCTGCGACGACGACCCCGAGAACGCGCGGTTCTTCATCAACGGCGCCAGCGGCAAGTACTTGTTCGATCTGCCCGGATACGGCCTCAAGCGGCTGAGGGACGCCGAGATCGCCGGGGCGGAGTGGACGCGGCACTGCACCTACCGCGACGCGAACCGGTTCTATTCCTACCGGCGGGCGACGCACCGGGGCGAAGCGGATTACGGGCGGCTTCTCTCGGCGATTCGCCTCTAGGCCCGTTTCGGGGCCGCGACGGGAGATTGCGGCAAGGATCGGGCGGCATTCGCCACGGGGCTGCCACGAACACCCGACGCCGATCGGTCATGACCAATGCAGCAAGGCCGGCGATCGGCAAAATCTGCCGCATTTTTGCCCCGAGTTTTTACCCCAGGTTAGCGGTTCATGCCGCAAGACTGCCGGATTGCCGCGGCATCCTGCGCTCAAGTCCGGAAGAAACTCGGGCGCATGTCACGGCAAAGGAATACAGGCAAATGAAGACCCCTCGTTGGATGAGCACCGTTCTCGAAGAAGCGAAGAAGAACGAAGGCGAGATCAAGCTGGCATGGAATCGTCAGCATCGCCCGAAACGGGCCTCGGTGAAGCCGGACAGCGTCGCGGCGGCGGAATAGATCCGCAGCCTGCACGGAAAACAATGCGAACGCTTGCAAGGGGGCGGCCAGAACGGCCGCCCTTCGCATGTCCGGACGCGGCGTCCTCAGTCGGTCGCAAGCAGATCAGGCGGGCCGGTCCGATCGAGCTCCGCCAGAAGGTCGGCCAGCCCGGCCTCGAACCGCCGCCACCCCGCGACCGAGCCGCGGCCGATGGGCTTGCGCACCTGCGCGAAGCTCAGCGTCGCGACATTTCGCTCCGCGGCCTCGGGCGCTAGGCAGGCCGGGTCCCAGTCGAGGCCGCAAAATGCCACGAGCCGCCGCGTCTCGGCCTCGGGTTCGGCTGTCAGAGCCTCGTAGTCTAGGACATGGACCCGGTCGGGCAGGTGTTCGGCCCAGAAGGCGACAAGCGCCTCGTGCAACCGGATGTAGCGCGCCATCTGGACCTGATCGTAGGCATAGCGGTGCAATCCCTCGGGGAACATGTTCCGCCAGAGCGACAGACCCGTGTCACGGGGGTCGCGACGCAGCACGACGAAGCGCGCGCCAGGAAGCGCCGTCGCGGCGTGGCCGATGCGCGAGAAGGTGGAAATCGCCTTGTCCGCGATGACCGGAGGCGCCCCCGTGCGCCGCCGCGCGGCCTGCAGGTAGCGCTCGCCCGCCTCGGCGAAGCGGGCGGCATCCGGCGCACCGTCCCGCAGGCCCTCGAGCGCGGGCGCAAGCGCGCGCGACAGGAACGGCATCTCGCCCCCCGCCGTGACCAGCGGATGGGCCGCGAGAATGCTTTCGGCCAGCGTGGTTCCCGACCGTGGCAGCCCGGTGACGAAGATCACCGGATCGGAGGGCCCCTCGGCCCGGATCTCCCGCAGCGAGGGCCAGTCCGCGACGAGCTTGCGCGCGGTGGCGAGGTCGGCATCGAAGGAATAGGGGAAGGCCTGCGCCATCAGGCGGTTGGCCCGTTCCAGATGCGCGGTCTCGGCCTCGGTGTCCTTCCGGTCGGCCGCGAACTTCGCCGCCGCGAAGGCCATGACACGGCGGGCCTGCGCAGACAGGTCGACGCGGGAGAGTTGCTCGGAGAGACGGCGGGCCACGGGGTCGTCGGCTGACGAGGTTCGGCCGTTCGCATAGGCGCGATAGGCCTCGGCGGCCTGCGGCGCGATCTCGGTGGCACGGACGAGATCGGCCTCGGCGCCTTCGAGGTCGCCCGCGGTCTGCCGGTGCTGGCCGCGCCGGGTCAGGAGGTCGGCATCGTCGGGTCGGCGCGCGATCTCGGCATCGAGAAGCGCGATCGCGGCATCGATCTCGCCTTCCTCGGACAGGGCTGCGGCGAGGTCTGCGGGCAGGCTCCGGGCCAGCGCCGGTTGCGCGCGCATGGCGTCGCGGGCGGCTGCCTCGGCGCCCGGCACATCGCGCAGCGCGGCACGCGTCAACGCGAGATCGCGCAGGAGCGGAGCCTTTGCCTGCCCCGCGCCCGACGCGGCGGTGAGGACGGCCTCCGCCTCTGCCTCGCGGCATATGTCGCGCAGGACCGTGGCCTTGCGCCGGGCGATCTCGGCAGACGCGCCCCCCGGGACCGCCAGCGTCGCCGCGTCGAGACGCGAGAGCGCGGCAAGCGGCCGCCCGTCGCGCCCGAGCGCCCGCCCGAGATCGGCGAGGATATCGGCGTCGCCCGGGGCCCGCGCCGCCGCCGTCTCGAGCGCCGCGACCGCCGCA
>NZ_JAOPHT010000008.1 GCF_025515305.1 Roseicyclus sediminis | reverse complement strand
GCGCCCGGCCTGCGGCCGTGCGTATTTCGGGAAAGATGAAGCGGCCGACGGCGTCAGCCACGAAAACCGGTGGCAACGACGAACTTTTCGGAACTGTCGGCCCGGCTGGCGGGGGGCTTCACGTTCACCACCTTCTCGAAGCGCTGCTTGAGCTGCGTCTGGAGACCTGCCTCCGCGCCGCCGGCAAGCACCTTGGCGACGAAGGTTCCGCCGGGCTCGAGCACGTCGAAGGCAAGTTCGGCCGCCGCCTCGCAAAGCGCCACGATCCTCAGGTGGTCCGTCTGCTTGTGGCCGGAGGCGGAGGCGGCCATGTCGCTCATGACGACGTCGGCACGGCCACCCAGCCAAACCTTGATCTTCTCGTCCGCGCCTTCGTCGAGGAAGTCGAGAACATGGAGTTCGGCGCCGGCGATGGGCTCGACTTCCTTCAGATCAACGCCGATGATGCGCCCCTGCGCCTTGCCGGATTTCTCACCGAGCGCGTTGATCCTCGGAACCGCGACCTGGCACCAGCCGCCTGGCGCACAGCCCAGGTCCACGACGCGCGCGCCCGGCACGAGAAAGCGGAACCGATCGTCGAGCTCGAGGATCTTGTAGGCCGCCCGCCCGCGATATCCCTCGCGCTTTGCGCGCTGCACGTAAGGGTCGTTCAGCTGCCGCTCGAGCCAGCGCGTCGAGGAGAGCTTTCGCCCCCGCGCCGTTTTCACCTTCTGCCGCAACTCGCGCTGTCCGCGCCCGCTGTTTGCCGTCATGATCCGACCCTGCCCTTCATCTTTCTCCAAATACGCAGGGCGAAGCCCCGCCGCAACGAGGGCCGTCGCAGACGGCCGGAGGCGCGGCGTCGCGGGTCGGCCGCGTCAGCGGACGAAACGGCTATTCCTCAAGCACCCCGTCCCGGCTCATCTGCGCATAGAGAAGCCCCTCGCGCAGGCCCCGGTCCGCGACGCTCAGCCGGTCGGTGGGCCAGGCCCTGAGAAGCGCCTGCAGGATCGCCGAGCCCGACATGATCAGCGTCTGGCGGTCGCGCCCTATGCGCGGGTCGCGGCGGCGGCCCTCGGGGCCGAGCGCAAGGTACTGCGAAATGACCGAGTCGATCTGGTCGGAGGTCATCCTCAGACCGTCCACCTTGTTGCGGTCATAGCGGCGCAACCCGAGATGCGAGGCCGCGACCGTCGTCACCGTCCCGCTCGTGCCGATGATCTGGAAGCCCTCGCGAGCCTGGTCGGCCGCGTCGACGTAAGGCGAGAACTCGGCCAGCTGTTCCTCGAAATACCAGCTCATCAGCGCGAACCGCGCGCCGTCGTCGGCCACGTCTCGATACATGTCCTTCAACGTCGCCACGCCCAGCGGGATCGAGATCCAGTCGACGACCTTGGCGCGGGGGAAGATCGTGTCCTCATGGTCGAACCCCTGGTGCAGCCGCATGATCGCGCGCGGGCGGTCGGGACGCGGCACGCGGCTGAGGTCGATCCAGACAAGCTCGGTCGAGCCGCCGCCGATGTCGACGACCAGAAGCTGCTCGGTCCGCGTGGAAACAAGCGGCGCACAGGACACGACCGCGAGGCGCGCCTCCTCCTCGGGCTGGATGATCTCGAGCTCGAGGCCGGTGTCGCGTTTCACAAGCGCGATGAACTCGGCGGCGTTGGTGGCGCGGCGGCAGGCCTCGGTCGCGACGAGGCGCATACGCTCGACCCGGTGCTTGTCGAGCTTCTTGCGGCAGATCTTGAGGGCGCCGACCGCACGCGCCATCGACGCCCGGCCGAGCCGGCCCGAGACCTCCAGTCCCTGGCCGAGCTGCACCGATTTCGAGAACGAATCGACCACATGCAGCTGGTTGCCCTTGGGCTGGGCGATCAGCATGCGGCAGGAATTCGTGCCGAGATCCAGCGCGGCATAGAGATCGGCCGGATCGGGCCTGTCGGCGGCAGCCGGGTGGCGTTCGGCGGGCGGCGCGCTGCCGGGAAGGGTCGGCGCGACAGGCCTGGGGAACGGACCGGCGCGGCCGGAGGTATCCTCCGACATGATGCGCCTCCTTCATTCGCGGTTGCCCTCAATCTAGGCTCTCGGCGGCGACATCACAACAGCCACGTCGCGCCGCGGTGAAGCCCCCTCAACTTCTTCATGAGAATTTTGGGTCTGCCCCGCCCTCGCGTCGCGCGTGCCGCGCGCGTATCAAAAAGCGGCGCGTGTCGCTCCTGCTTCGCGTGAGGTCGAAAATCGGACCGGCGCGCGCGCGCGCTGTGCCTATGGTGCGGCGAATTCGCGGTGCCCCGTGCATCGCCAGGCCAAGCAACCGGGAGATGTCGAGCCGTGCCCATCGTGACCCATGTCTACTGGCGAGACATCCCCGCCCAGGTGATCGTGGGCAAGGGGCGCCGAGGTGCGAAGGCGCCTTTGACCGAGCGCTTCGAGCAGGCCATCGACCGCGTGGCGATGAAGATCGGCGCGCGCGACGAGGACGCCTATCTGCGCGAATGGCGTCGCGTCGAGATCGGCGAGACGGAGGGCGAGCCCTCCGAGATCGCGGCGGCCGAGGCCGCGCGGCTCGAGGCCGAGTACGACGACACGACCCTGAAACTGCTCATCGAGGCCGAGGGGTTCGCCCCCTCGGCGCGCCGCGCCTGACTTGGCCACCATCCGGGAGACCCTCATGGCCCTTCTGTCCTTCCGCAAGCCTGCCCGGCCTGCCGCCGCTCTCCTGCCCGCCAGCGGTGCGATTCCCGCACTTCTCGAGGGGTATTCCATCGAGGTGATGCCGCGCACCGCCGAGAAGGTGGAGGATTTCCGCGCGCTCCTTCCGGCAGGCACGCGTGTCTACATCGCCCATATCGACGGGACCGAGATCGCCGACATGGTCGCCACCGCGCGCCGCCTGCGCGACGAGGGTTTCGAGCCGATGCCGCATTTCCCGGCGCGTTCCATCCCCGGCCCCGCGACGCTCGCGGACTGGATCCGCCGGTACCAGGCGGAGGCGGGCGTGCGCCAGGGCCTTATCCTCGGCGGCGGCATCGCCACGCCGCGCGGTGAGTACCATTCGGCAATGCAGCTTCTGGAATCGGGCTTCTTCGACGACGCGGGCTTCACCGATCTCCATGTCGCCGGTCACCCCGAGGGCAACCGCGACATCGATCCCGACGGCGGCGAGGCCGAGGTGATGGCCGCGCTGAAGTGGAAGCAGGACTTCGCCAACCGCACCGACGCCCGTTTCGCCATCGCCACGCAGTTCGCCTTCTCGGTCAAGCCGGTCGTGGCCTGGGCCGAGCGACTGGCGGCGGCCGGGATCGAGATGCCCGTTCATCTCGGCGTTGCGGGTCCGGCCAAGCTCCAGACGCTCATCAAGTTCGCCATCGCCTGCGGCGTCGGCAACTCCCTGGGCGTGCTGCAGAAACGCGCCAAGGACGTCACCAAGCTTCTGATGCCGTTCGAGCCGACCGATTTCCTGTCCGAGCTTGCCGCCGAGAAGGATGCGGGCCGCGCCACGAACATCGAACGCATCCACTTCTTCCCGCTCGGCGGCATCAAGGCCAATGCCGAATGGGCCATCGCCCATGGCGGCGAGGCGGCCCGTCCCGCAAGCGCCGCCTGAACCGCGACAGAACAGAAAGAGCCCCTGCCCCATGACCCGGACCGTCATCGAATCGAAGTCCCGGACCACGATCATCGGCTTCGACCAGCCGTTCTGCGTGATCGGCGAGCGGATCAACCCCACAGGACGCAAGATCCTGAACGAAGAGCTCGAGCGCGGCGACTTTTCCCGCGTGGAATCCGACGCCATCGCACAGGTCGAGGCCGGCGCGACGGTTCTCGACGTGAACTCGGGCGCGGTCTTCTCCAACAAGATGGGCGAGGACCCGCGCTACGCCGACAACAACTTCGTCGAGCCGATGCTGATGCCGGAACTGATCCGGGTCGTGCAGGCGGTAACGGATTGCCCGCTGTGCATCGACTCGTCCGTGCCGGGCGCCTTGCAGGCGGGTCTCGAGGCGGCGGAAGGCCGGCCGCTCGTCAACTCCGTCACCGGCGAGGAGGAGCGGCTGGAGGTCGTCCTGCCGCTGGTGAAGAAATACAACGTCCCCGTGGTCGCCATCTCGAACGACGACACGGGGATTTCCGAGGATCCCGACGTGCGCTTCGCCGTGGCCAAGAAGATCGTGGAACGCGCGGCGGATTTCGGCATCCCGGCCCATGACATCGTGGTCGATCCGCTGGTCATGCCGATCGGCGCCATGGCGACGGCGGGCCAGCAGGTCTTCACGCTGGTGCGGCGCCTGCGCGAGGAGCTGGGCGTCAACACCACCTGCGGCGCCTCGAACATCTCCTTCGGGCTGCCCAACCGCCACGGGATCAACAACGCCTTCCTGCCCATGGCCTTCGAGGCCGGGATGACCAGCGCGATCATGAACCCCGTGGCCCTGCCCGTGGGCCCCAAGGCCATCGCCGCGAAGAAGGCCGAGGTTGAGGCCGCGGGCATCTTCCTGCCGCCCGACATGGACGACGAAACCTTCGTGAAGCTCTTCGGCATGGGGTCTACGAAACCGCGGGCCGGCAAGGAGATGGAGGCCATCCGCGCCGCCAACTTCCTGATGAACCACGACGAGGGCGGCGGCGCCTGGATCCGGTTCAACCAGGACCCCGACGCAGCGCCCCAGGGCGGGCGGGCGGGCGGGCGACGCCGCCGCCGCGCGGGGTGACCCGTTTCGACCTTCACGGGATGCCGTCCTTCGGGCGGCATCTTGCCGTTTGACACGACCGCAACACGTACGAGCGCATGAGCACAGATCCCCTCGTCATCTTCACGCCCTCCGGCAAGCGCGGGCGGTTTCCCGTCGGCACCCCTGTCCTGACGGCCGCGCGCCAGCTCGGCGTCGACCTCGACAGCGTTTGCGGCGGCCGTGGCATCTGCTCGAAATGCCAGGTCGCCCCATCCTACGGCGATTTTCCGAAGCACGGCGTGACGGTCGCGGAGGGCGCGCTCTCGGACTGGAACGCGGTCGAGGAACGCTATGACCGCGTGCGGGGCCTGAAGGAGGGCCGGCGCCTCGGCTGCCAGGCCACCGTGCAGGGCGACATCGTCATCGACGTGCCCCCCGAAAGCCAGGTCCACCGGCAGGTCGTGCGCAAGGCCGCCTCGGCGCGCCCGATCACCATGGATCCCGCCACGCGGGTCGTGATGGTCGAGGTCGAAGAACCCGACATGCACGAACCCTCGGGCGATCTCGAACGCCTGAAGGTTGCCCTGAAGGAACAGTGGCAGATCGAGGGCGTGACCGCGCCGCTCGCCATCCTGCAGAAGCTTCAGCCCGCGCTCCGCAAGGGGAACTGGCAGGTGAGCGTCGCGCTCCATCAGCCTGCAAACTCGGAGGAATTCCAGATCCTCGGCGTATGGCCGGGCCTGCATGAAGGCGGGCTCTACGGGTTGGCCATCGACCTCGGGTCCACCACCATCGCGGCGCATCTGTGCGACCTTTCGGACGGGCGCGTGCTGGCCTCCGCCGGGATCATGAACCCGCAGATCCGCTTCGGCGAGGACCTGATGAGCCGGGTCAGCTATGCGATGATGAACCCCGGCGGCGATGCCGAGATGACGCGTGTCGTGCGCGAGGCCATGGCCACGCTCGCCACCGAACTGGCGGCCGAGGCGGAGATCGACGCCGCGCTGATCTTCGAACTCGTCATCGTCTGCAACCCGGTGATGCACCACCTGCTGCTCGGGATCGACCCGGTCGAGCTTGGCCAGGCGCCCTTCGCGCTTGCCACTGCCGACAGCGTGACGCTGGCCGCGCGCGACCTCGACCTCACCGGCATCGCGCCGACTGCGCGCGTCTACCTCCTGCCCTGCATCGCGGGCCATGTCGGCGCAGATGCCGCCGCCGTCGCGCTGTCCGAGGCGCCCGACAAGTCGGAGGACCTCGTCCTCGTGGTCGATGTCGGGACGAATGCCGAGATCCTGCTCGGCGACACGCACGGCGTCCTCGCCTGTTCCTCGCCCACCGGCCCCGCCTTCGAGGGCGCGCAGATCAGCTCGGGCCAGCGCGCCGCCCCCGGCGCGATCGAGCGGGTGGAGATTGATCCCGAAACCAAGGAGCCGCGCTTCAAGGTCATCGGCTGCGACCTGTGGTCGACCGATCCGGGCTTTGCCGAGGCCACGAAGGACAGCGGCGTCACCGGCATCTGCGGCTCCGGCATCATCGAGGCGGTGGCCGAGATGCGCATGGCGGGCCTCGTGGACGCCTCCGGTCTCATCGGCGGGGCGGAGGCCACGGGCACCGCGCGGAGCGAGCCACAGGGCCGCACGCACGCCTACCTCCTCCATGACGGGACGGAGGCGGGCGGCCCGCGCATCCTGGTGACCCAGGGCGACATCCGTGCGATCCAGCTGGCGAAATCCGCCCTTTACGCGGGCGCGCGCCTGCTGATGGACAAGCGTGGCGTGGACAAGGTCGACCGCGTCGTTCTGGCCGGCGCCTTCGGCGCGCATATCAGCCCAAAGCACGCGATGGTCCTGGGCATGATCCCGGACGCGCCGCTGGAAAAGGTCACGAGTGCGGGGAACGCCGCGGGCCATGGCGCACGCATGGCGCTCTGCAACCGGGGCGAGCGGGAACAGATCGAGCGCACCGTGCGCAGGATCGAGAAGATCGAGACGGCGGTCGAGCCCCGTTTCCAGGAGCATTTCGTGAACGCCAATGCCCTGCCCCACGCGGTCGACCCGTTCCCGGAACTGGCGAAGATCGCGCCCCTGCCGAATGTCCGCTTCGGCGCATCGGGCGGCGGCGAGGATGGCGGGCGGCGGCGGCGCAGGCGGGGCTGATCAGGCCCGGCACAGGCCCCGGAAACCGATTGACGGCGACGGCGGCGCTGCGCTATCCGGTGCGCCACGCGGCGGGTATGATGTAATGGTAGCCTGTCAGCTTCCCAAGCTGAACGCGCGGGTTCGATTCCCGCTACCCGCTCCAGAAAGCTTTCTTTTTTTGTGCGCTATCGCCCTTCGGGCTACTTGAGCGCGTGTGCGACCGCGTTTCGGCCTGGTTGAGCGCGTTTGCGACCGCCATTCGGGCTGTTTGAGCGCGCGTGCGCCCCCCTCCGGCCTGCTTGAGCGTGCGTCCGCTCACTCCGCAGGTTCCTCTGCCGGGACCACGTCCCTCAGCCGAAGGCCCTTCGGGTCGAAGGGCGGCTCGGCCAGCCGGCGGGCGGCGTGCGGGCGCCCGAGGATCGCCACGTGCACCGTGTCGCCCGGCGCGACGCGGCCCACCTTGAGGTAGCAAAGCGCAAGCGACTTGCCGACCGAGTAGCCGTAGCCCCCCGACGAGACCTGCCCCACCGGCGTGCCGTCGGGCAGGAAGATCGGCTCGGACCCGCTGGCATCCGCCACGGTCGCGTCGATCTCGATCAGCGCCATCTCTTCGCGCGGGGCACGGTCGCGGATCGCCTCCCAGGCACCCTTGTTGAGGAAGTCCTTGTCGGCCTTGATCAGCCCGTCGAGCCCGCTTTCCTGCGGCCAGTATTCGGGGGAATAGTCCCGTCCCCAGGAACCGTAGCCCTTCTCGAGCCTGAGCGACATCAGCGCCCGGCTGCCCACCGGCCCCGCGCCCAGCGTCCTGCCCGCGTCGAGAAGCGCCTCGTAGAGCGCCTTCTGGTCGGCCTCGGCGCAGTGCAGCTCCCAGCCGAGATCGCCGGTGAAGCTTACCCGGATCGCCACCACGTCGACGCCAGCCACCGGGATCCGGGCCGATCGGAAGAACGGGAACGCCTCGTTCGAGAGGTCCGCATTCGTCAGCCTTTGCAGGAGTTTGCGCGAGAGAGGCCCCGCGACGTTGAAGCCGCAGGTGGCCTCCGTGAGGCTCTCGAAGGTGGTTTTTTCCGGCAGGGGCGACGCCCGGAAGAAGCGCAGGTGGAACCGTTCGGCCGCCCCGCCGCCCAGCACCCAGAATTCCTCCGGCCCAAGCCGCGTGACGGTGAAGTCCCCCGCCACGCCGCCGCGCTTGCCGATGAGCGGCGTCAGGCAGGAGCGCCCCACGGCCTTCGGCATCCGGTTGGCGAAGAGGCCATTCAGCCAGTCCTCCGCCCCCGGCCCCGCGACCCGGTACCTGGCGAAGTTCGAGATGTCGATGATGCCCGCCTTCTCCCGCAGCATCCGCGCCTCGCGGCCGACGACGTCCCACCAAGGCTGCCGCGCGAAGCCCGCGCTGTCGGGCACGGTTTCGTCGAAGAACAGGGGATGCTCCCAGCCGAAATTCAGGCCAAAGCGCGCGCCCATCTCCGTCTGCATGGCGTAAACCGGCCGCGTGCGCACCGGGCGCCCGGCCTCCCGTTCCTCGCCCGGAAAATGGATCTTGAAGCGGTGCGCGTACTGGTCGGCGACCCGCGCCCTGGTGAACGCCTTGCCCGCCCAATGCCCGAACCGCGCGAGGTCCCAGCCGAACATGTCGAGCGAGGGCTCGCCCTCGACCATCCACTCGGCGGCAAGCTTGCCCAGCCCGCCGTTCTGGGAGAAGCCGGGGATGATCCCGCAGCACGCGAAATAGCCCGTTAGTTCCGGCACCGGCCCGAAGAGCGCGCTCGCGTCCGGGGACCAGATCATCGGCCCGTTGATGACCCGCTTGATCCCCGCCTCGCCCACCACCGGCACCCGGTCGATGGCGCGCAACATGTTCTCCTCGATGCGCTCCAGATCGTCGGCGAAAAGCTCGTGGCCGAAGCCCTGCGGCGTCCCCTCCTCGGCCCAGAAGCGCATGTCGCGCTCATAGGCGCCGACCAGCAGGCCCTTGCCCTCCTGGCGCAGGTAGTACTCGCCGTCCCGGTCGGCGACGGACGGCAGGCGACGGTCCATCGCGGCGATCTCGGGGATCGTCTCGGTCACGAAATACTGGTGCTCGGTCGGGATCAGCGGCAGTTCGATCCCCGCCATCGCCGCCACCTCGCGCCCCCAGAGGCCGGCGGCATTCACCACCCAGGGCGTGCGGATGTCGCCCTTCCCGGTGCGTACGATCCAGGTGCCGTCGCCCTGCGCCTCCGTCGCGATCACCGGCGTGAAGCGGTGGATCTCCGCCCCCCGCTGGCGCGCGCCAACGGCATAGGCATTCGTGACGCCCGAAGGGTCCACGTTGCCGCCATCGGGTTCGTACATGATGCAGCGGATGCCGTCGAAGTTCACCAGCGGATGCAGCCGTTCGGCCTCCTCGCGGCTCACCTCGTGGAAGTTCATGCCGTAGCGCCGGGCCTTCGCCTCCTGAAGGCGCAACTGATGCTCCCGGTCCTCGGTCTGCGCGAGGTAGAGGGATCCCGGCTGGAACACGCCGCACGACTGGCCGGTCTCGGCCTCGAGCTCCTTGTAGAGCTGCATCGTGTAGTGCTGCAGGCGGGAAATGTTGGTGACATCGTGCAGCCCGTGGATGTTCGCCGCCGCATGCCAGGTGGAGCCCGACGTCAGCTCGTCCCGCTCCAGCAGGACCGCGTCCGTCCAGCCGAGCTTGGCCAGGTGATACAGGATCGAGCAGCCGACGACGCCGCCCCCGATCACGACGGCTGAGGCATGGGTGCGCATGGAAACCTCCATCTGGGTCCGGGGGCCACCTTTGGCGGTGCGGCGCACCCGGGCATGTCAATCCGCGACACCATGGCGACCAAATGCGCAGGGCCTTGCACGCGGAAGACGCACGGGCGAGACAGGCGCATGGTCACCTACCTGACACCGCTCGACGCGACCGCGCTGCGCGCCCTCGGCATTCCCGCGCCCTGGGGCTTCGGCATCGCCGACCGCGTGCGCTTCGGCGAGATCGATGCCCTGGGGCACGTCAACAACACCGCCTATCTCACCTGGTTCGAAAGCTTCCGCCTGCCCTATCTCGAGGCGCGCGGGGTCACGGATTACGGGCCCGACAGCCCCCGCCTCGTCATCAAGCGCGCCCTCGTGGACTATCGCTCGGAGATGCTGAACGGCATGGACTACGTCGTCACCGGCCGCACCCGCGCTTTCCGCCGCACCTCGTTCACGATGGACTTCGCCGTCTGGCTGCCGGACCCTTCGGGCGCGGCCTGCACCGCGACCGGCGAGGCGATCGTCGTGCTGCTGAACCGCGACGGGCCGGGACGCCACCCGATCCCCGAGGCCGGCCGCCGCGCCTTCGCCGAGATCGACGGGGCATCGGAAGAGACGGCCTGATCCCGCGCCCCTCCCGGCTTCATCTTTCCAAAAATACGCAATCCCGGCGCCTGCCTCGAGGCGCCGGCGCCCGGGTCAGGCGCCCCGTCCCTCGCCCCTCGCGAAGGCCACCAGCGCGCGGGTCGAGCCATCCTTGTCGGCGCCCTCGTCCTCGCCCGTCAGCACCGGCTCCAACGCCTTGGCCAGTTCCTTGCCGAGCTCCACGCCCCACTGGTCGAAGGAGTTGATGCCGAGGATCACGCCCTCGACGAAGACGCGGTGCTCGTAGAGCGCGATGATCTGGCCCAGAACGAAAGGCGTCAGCTTGCGGTACATCAGCGTCGTCGACGGCCTGTCGCCCGGGAAAACCCGGTGCCGCGCCTGCCGCTCCAGCTCCTCGCCCGTCAGGCCCCGGGCGGCCATCATCGCCCGCGCCTCCTCCAGCGAGCGCCCCCGCATCAGCGCCTCCGACTGCGCGAGGCAGTTGGCGACGAGAAGCCTGTGGTGATGCGCAAGACCGGGCTCGTGGCCCTCGGCCGCAACGAGAAACTCGCACGGCACGATCCGCGTGCCCTGGTGGATCAACTGGTAGAAGGCGTGTTGCCCGTTCGTGCCGGGCTCGCCCCAGACGACCGGCCCGGAATTCTCCTCAAGATCCGTGCCGTCCATCGCCACGCGCTTGCCGTTGCTCTCCATCTCGAGCTGCTGGAGATAGGCCGGAAGCCGCAAGAGCCTCTGGTCGTAGGGCAGCACCGCGCGGGTCGCATGGCCGCAGACCTGGTTGTGCCAGATGCCGACAAGGGCGAGCAGGACAGGCAGGTTGTCGGCCAGGTCCGTCTCGCGGAAATGGGTGTCCATCGCATGCCCGCCCGCGAGGAACTCGCCGAACGCCTCCGGCCCGACCGCGATCATCAGGCCAAGCCCGATGGGCCCCCAGAGCGAATAGCGCCCGCCGACCCAGTCCTCGAAGCCGAAGACGCGGGCCGGGTCGATGCCGAATGCCCCGGTCAGGTCCACCGCGCTCGACAACGCGGCGAACTGGCTGCCCGGTTCGGACACCGCGGCCCCCATCCATTCCCGCGCGGTTTCCGCGTTCGTCATGGTCTCGATCGTGGTAAAGGTCTTGGACGCCACGATGACGAGAGTCGTTTTCGGATCAAGCCCTTGCAGCGTATCGTTGATATGCGCGCCGTCGACGTTCGACACGTAGTGCAGACGCGGTCCGCCATGATAGGGCGCCAGCGCCAGCGTCGCCATGGCCGGCCCCAGGTCCGATCCCCCGATGCCGATGTTGACGACGTCGGTGTAGGTCCCGCCCGCGCCCGCGATCTCACCCGAGCGCACGGCGCGCGCGAACTCGGCCATGCGCGCCCGCGTTTCCAGCACGCCGGGCATCACGTCGGCCCCGTCGACCTCGACCACGCCGCCCGGCGCGCGCAGCGCCGTGTGAAGGACTGCGCGCCCCTCGGTCTCGTTGATCTTTTCGCCCGCGAACATCGCCTCGCGCCGCGCCTCGACGCCCCTCGCGCGCGCCAGCTCGATCAGAAGCGACAGGGCGCCCGCGTCGAGCTGTGTCTTTGAGAAGTCGAACAGCAGTCCCTCGGCCCGGCGCGAGAAGTCGGAGGCGCGTCCGGGGTCCGCGAACAGATCCATGATGGACCGCCCCGACTTGGCCGCCCGGTGGCTTCGCAGATCGTCCAGAATCCCCATGGTCCTCACTCCGCCCAGTGTATCGTGGCCTGTCCCAGCACCGTCCGGATCGGCGCCTCGGCCGGATCGAGATGCGCCGCGCGCTCGATCGCCTCGCGCTTCGCCGCCCCGGTGATCAGGACATGGATGCTCATGGCGCCTTTCAGGATCGGTGCCGTCAGCGTCACGCGCGGCTCGCCGGCCCCCTCCGCCCGCATCGCCATCAGGGGGGGCGCATGATCGTCGAGCGCGGCGGCCAGGTTGTCCGCCCCGGGAAAGAGGCTTGCCGTATGCATGTCCTCGCCCATGCCGAGCAGCAGAACCGACAGCGGCAGATGCGGCAAAAGCCCCTCCGACAAGGCGTCGAGCGCCTCCTCCGGCGTGGCAAAGCGCGCGTGAAGCGGGATCAACTTCGCCGCCGAAGCCTCGGACACCAGGAGCCTTTCCTTCAGAAGGCGCGTGTTCGAGCGCGGGCTGTCCTCGTCCACCCAGCGCTCGTCGTTCAGCACCACCGCCACCCGGTCCCAGTCGAGCTTCTGCTCGGAGAGGACGTCGAAGACCGGCCCCGGCGTCGTCCCGCCCGGAACGCTGAGCGAGGCGCTTTCATTGACACGAAGTGCCGCGGCAAGCTCGCTCGTCAGGATATCCGCGAGATCGAGCATCAGCAGGTCGCGGTCGGGATATTCCACCAGGTTCATCAGCCGATCTCCCGCCAGCGCCGCCCGTCCTTGTGCAGCAGCATCAGCGCCTCCTCGGGCCCCGCGCTGCCCGCATCGTAGGGAAACGGCCGGTCGCCCCGCTTGGTCCAGCCCTCGATGATCGGGTCGGTCCAGGCCCAGGCCGCCTCGACCTCGTCGCCACGCATGAACAGCGTCTGGTTGCCCCGGATCACGTCCATGATGAGCCGCTCGTAGGCATCCGGCACATCGGCCCCGTCCGCGCCCAGCGCCTCGGCGAAGGACATGTCGAGCGGCACGTCGATCAGGCGCATGCCCCCCGGACCCGGCTCCTTGATCGTCACGCGCAGGTCGATCCCCTCGTCGGGCTGCAGCCGGATCGACAGCACGTTGGCCCGGCTGCCCGCATCCTCGTCGAAGATCGAGTGGGGCGGTTCCTTGAAATGGATCACGATCTCGGATTTCCGCGACTTCAGCCGCTTGCCCGTCCGCAGGTAGAAGGGTGTGCCGTTCCAGCGCCAGTTCGCCACATGGAGCTTCATGGCGATGAAGCTCTCCGTCCGGCTGGCCTCGTTCTCGGCATCCTCCCTGTAGGAGGGGCCCTTGTCGCTGGCCTTGTACTGGCCGCGCACGATGTCCTCGGGCAGGACGGGGTCGAGCGCGCGGATCACCTTCAGCTTCTCGTCGCGCACCGCGTCCGGCTCGAAGCGCGAGGGCGGCTCCATCGCGGTCAGGCACAGAAGCTGCATCAGGTGATTCTGCACCATGTCCCGCATTGCGCCGGACTGGTCGTAATAGGCCCCGCGCCCGCCGACACCGACGGATTCGGCCACCGTGATCTGCACGTGGTCGACGTATTGCGTGTTCCAAAGGGGCTCGAACAGGACGTTGCCGAAACGCACCGCCATCAGGTTCTGGACGGTTTCCTTGCCGAGGTAATGGTCGATCCGGTAGATCTGCGTTTCCGAGAAATACTCCGACAGCGTCCGGTTCAGCGCGCGCGCCGAGGCGAGGTCGGTGCCGAAGGGCTTCTCCACCACGATCCGCGCATCGGCGCGCGCGATCCCGAACTGGTGCAACCGCTCGGCGAGGTCGCCGAAAAGGCTCGGCGCGACCGAGAAATAAAAGGCCTGCACCACGCCTTCGCGCATGCGGTCGCACAATTCCTGCCAGCCGCCATCGCCCTTGGCGTCCACGGCGAGATAGTCCAGCCGCTCGAGGAAGGCCGCGACGGTCTGCGGTTCGCGACGCGCCGCTGCGACGAATTCCTCCAGCGCCTCGCCGACCCAGCCGCGCCAGTCCCCGGCCGATTGCTGCGTCCGGGCCGCGCCGATGATCCGGGCCTCCGAAGGCATCTGCCCGTCGCAGAACCGCCGGTAGAGCGCCGGCAGGATCTTGCGCCGCGCCAGATCGCCCGTGCCACCGAAAATCACGAGGTCGAAGGGCTCGACCGGAATGACACGCGAAACCATGTGCCTCTCTCCATCGCGGGTGTTAGCGCTAACGGCGCCTTGCCATGCGAGGCCTAAACGCTTCCGTCGCCCAAGTCTACCGCTCAAGTCTACAAGCTGCGCGGCATCGCTCCAACCGCTGGCCTTCATCCTGGCCAGAAACTCCGGGGGGAGGCCGCAGGCCGGGGGGCAGCGCCCCCCTGCTCCGTCAGGGCTGCATCGCGCAGATCAGCTCGAACAGGACCGAGGCGCCGAGCCAGGCGGTATTGCCCGAGGGATCGAAGGGCGGCGAGACCTCGACGAGGTCGGACCCGATGATGTCGAGCCCCCTGAGCGCCCGCACGCATTGCAGCGCCTCGAAGCTCGTGGGGCCCCCGACCTCGGGCGTTCCCGTCCCCGGCGCGAAGGCCGGGTCGATGAAGTCGATGTCGAAGCTCACGTAGACCGGCCCCTCGCCCGCCACCGCGCGCGCCTCCTCCATGACTGAGGTCCAGCCCCGCGCCATGCACTCCTCGATCTCGGCGATGTGCACGCCCTTGGCGCGGCCGTAATCGATGTCCTCCTTGTTGTAGGAGGTCCCGCGCATGCCCGCCATGAAGCAGCGGTGCGGATCGAGACAGCCTTCCTCGATCGCCTGCCGGAACGGGTTGCCGTGGGTCAGCGTCTTGCCGCCGAAATAGGGCGGGTAAAGATCGGTATGGCTGTCGAGCAGGATCAGGCCGAAGGGCTTGCCCCTCTGTTTCCGCAGCGCGCGCAGCACCGTCAGGGTGCAGAGGTGGTCCCCGCCGACCATCACCGGCCGGATCCCGTCCTTTAGCATCCCCGCAATCGCCGCCTCGGCCGCCGCCAGAGCCTCGTCCTGGTCGACGGGACTCATCGCCACATCGCCCATGTCGGCGCATTTCATCGCCTTGAACGGTGTCGCCCTGGTTGCGCCATGCATCGCGCGGATCATGGTGGAGGCGTCGCGCAGGCCCCTCGGCCCGTGCCGCGCGCCCGGCCGATTCGAGGTCGCCCCGTCCCATGGCATGCCCAGGATGCCGATCTCGACCTCAGACCGGCGCGGGTCGCCCTCCGGCACGTAAGGCAGCCGCATGAAGGTCGGCACCCCCGCATAGCGCGGCAGAACCGCGCCCGATACCGGTTCCCAATCCGTCTCGCTCATGTCGCTCGCCTCCATCGTGACGCGCGGCCAGCTAAGCGCCGAACCGCGCCGCTGTCACGACCCCGTCTTCATCTTTCCCGAACTGCGCATCCCCGCGGATGCCGGCCCGCGCGCTCACGCGTCCAGTTCGGCATCCCAGTAGAGGAAATCGAGCCAGCTTTCGTGCAGGTGGTTTGGCGGAAACTTGCGTCCCATGTTGCGCAGCTCTTCCGCGCCCGGCTGACGAGGCGGCTTGCGCAGCGAAAGACCCGACTGCCGCAGGCTGCGCGCGCCTTTCCTGAGGTTGCAGGTCGAGCAGGCGGCCACGACGTTCTCCCAGCTCGTCACCCCGCCGCGCGCCCGGGGCACCACATGGTCGAACGTCAGGTCACCCTTCGCGCCGCAGTACTGGCACGAGAACTCGTCGCGCAGGAACAGGTTGAAGCGGGTGAAGGCCACGCGTTTCTGCGGCTTGATGTAGTCCTTCAGCACCACGACCGAGGGGATGCGGATCTCGGTCGAGGGGCTGCGAACGACCTCGTCGTATTCCGCCACGATCTGCACCCGGTCGAGCCAGACCGCCTTGACCGCCTCCTGCCAGGGCCAGAGCGACAGGGGATAATAGCTGAGCGGCCGGTAATCGGCGTTCAGAACCAGTGCCGGGTGGGTCTTGAGGGCACCCGGTTCACGCACGAAACTCGTTCGGAATTCGATCTCGCCAGCGGCCTGCATGAGTGACTCCGTCCCCGCTCTGTCTGCCTCGGTCGGCACCAGAGCGGGAGCCACCCGCTCCTGCCTGACTGACACTATATCTAGGCTTTCACTTCCGGCAAGCCTTACCAGATACTGTGCCACCTTGCCCCATGCTGTACCCTTCGAGTCTCACAGTTTCGTGACGTTATCCACAGGTGGGCCGGGATCTGTGCGGCGTAGTGCGGACGCGCGGGACCGCGCCACGCGCGCGGCATCCCAGAGCGCCTCATGCCGCGTCGCGCGACGATGCAAGGCAGGGCCAAGCCCGCGCCTTCGGCGGTCGGCCACGCCAGCTGATCAAAGGCGATCGGATTGCCGCCGTGGGATCGGGTCTGCGCGCGCGCCGGGAGACCTCAGCCCATCCCCAGCTTGTCGCGCATGAAGGCGAGCGCCACGGAGAGCCCGTCGGGCGCGATCCCGTGGGCGGTGCCCTTCATGATATGGGCATAGACCTCGTCCCAGCCCGCCTTCTGCAGCGCCTCGGCGGCCTGCGGCAGGCTCTGGACCGGCACCACGTCGTCCTGATCGCCGTGGATCAGAAGGACCGGCGGGCGCACGACGACCTCGTCGGCCAGCGATTCCGGCGCCATGAGGCGGCCCGAGAAGCCGACGACACCGGCCACGGGCTGGGCCCGGCGCGGGGCGACGTGGAGGCTCATCATGGTGCCCTGGCTGAAACCCACCAGAACCGTCCTGGCCGCCGCAATCCCCTCCTCGGCCATGACCGTGTCGAGAAAGGCGTTGAGATCGTCGACCGCGCGCGCCATCCCCGCCTGCGCCTGTTCCTCGGAGGAGCCGTCGATCCAGGGGATCGGGAACCACTGGTACCCCATCGGGTTCATCCCGCAGCGCTCCGGCGCGTTCGGCGCCACGAAGACCGTTCCGGGCATGTGCGGCGCGAGCGGATCGGCGAGGCCCAGAAGGTCGTTGCCGTCGGCGCCATAGCCATGCAGGAAGATCACGAGGTTCTCCGCCGCACCGTCGGACGCGCGGCGCCCGTATTCCAGAACCCTTGTCACAAGACACCCTCCCGGCCGCTGTCCCAGCGGTAGTAGACCCAGAGCGCGCGGGCGGCAACCGCGCGGACCGGGCGCCACGCCTCGGCCATGGCGCGCAGGTCCCGCTCCGAGGGCCGCGCCTCGAGGCCGAAAAGCCGCCGCGCCGCCTCCTGCAGGGCGAGGTCGCCGGCCGCGAAGGCATCGGCATGACCCAGCGCGAACTTCGCGTAGATCTCGGCCGTCCAGCGCCCGATCCCCGGAACCTCCGTCAGGACCGCCACGACCTCCTCGGTTCCCGCGTCGCGCAAGGCCCGCCAGTCGATCCCGGCCGCCGCAAGCGCCCGGAGATAGCGCAGCTTCGGGCGGCTGAGACCGCAGCCGCGCAAGGCCTCGTCGGACGCCCCGGCCACCGCCGCCTCGCTCATCAGCCCCGCCGCCTCGAGCCGTCCCCTGATCGCCGCCGCGCTGGCCGTCGAGACCTGCTGCCCCACGATGGCCGAGACCAGCGCCGGAAACCCGTCGGGAATGCGGCGCATCGGCAGCGGACCCGCCGCGACCACGGGCGCAAAGCGCGGATCGAGCGCGACAAGATGCCGTGCGCCCTCGGCCAGATCGCTCTGCGTCGCAATGATCCCGACCACGCCTCGCCCCTTCATCTTTCCCCAAATACGCAAGGCCGGGGAGCGCGAGGGGTGGCAAACCCCTCGCTCCCGACCGCGACCAGGTGCGGCGGCGCTTCCACTGGAATGCGCCCGCGCGTTCCTGTAGCGCTCGTGGAATGAGCGACGCCAGCCTTTCCCAAACCCCCGAGGACACGAGCGACGACCGCCGCGCCCGGCGCAACGTCGCGGTCCTCGTCGCGGCGCAGGCGATTCTCGGCGCCCAGATGCCGATGATCTTCGTGGTGGCCGGGCTGGCGGGCCTCATGATCGCCCCCTCGCCCGCGCTTGCCACGATCCCGATATCGCTGATCGTGTTCGGATCGATGATGACCGCGCCGTGGCTGTCGGCCCTGATGCAGCGCTTCGGACGCCGCGCGGGGTTCTTCGCGGGCGCGCTCGGCGGCGGGATCGGCGGGGCGGTCTCGGCCTATGGTCTGTGGGTCGACAGTTTCGCGCTGTTCCTGGTCGGCTCCTTCTTCACCGGCATCTACATGTCGGCACAGGGTTTCTACCGCTTCGCCGCCGCCGACACCGCGTCCGAGACATTCCGGCCCAAGGCGATCTCCTATGTCATGGCGGGCGGGCTTCTGTCCGCGCTGATCGGTCCGCAACTGGTGAAGGTCACGACCGATGCCACGGTGGTGCCCTTCGTCGGGACCTACCTGGTCGCGGTCCTCATCAACACGCTCGGCGCCGCCCTCTTCCTTGCGCTCGACCTGCCCAAGCCCCTGCCGCCCGCCGCCGACGCGCCCACCGGACGCACCCGGCGCGAGCTTCTGCGCGATCCGAAGATCGTGGTGGCGATCATCTGCGGCATGGTCTCCTACGCGCTGATGAACCTGATGATGACCTCGACGCCGCTGGCCATGGTCGGCTGCGGGTTCTCGACGGGCACGGCGGCCGACGTGGTCTCGGCCCATGTCATCGCCATGTTCGCGCCCTCCTTCGTGACCGGACACCTGATCGCGCGATTCGGGGCGATGCGGATCGTCGGCATCGGCCTTTTCCTGCTGGCGCTCGCGGGCGGCATGGCGCTGACGGGGGTTGAGCTGTACCAGTTCTTCGGCGCGCTCGTGCTCCTCGGCATCGGCTGGAATTTCGGCTTCATCGGCGCGACGGCGATGCTGACCGAGGCCCATTCGATCGAGGAACGGGGGACGGTGCAGGGGATGAACGACTTCTTCGTTTTCGGCTGCGTGACCATCGCCTCGCTCGCATCGGGCATCCTGATGAACCTGGGCGAGGACGTGGTTTCGGGCTGGAACTCGGTCAACATCGCAATGGTGCCGTTCCTTGCGCTGGCCGGCGCGGCGCTGATCTGGCTGGCGCTCCGCCCGCGCGACGAGGTCTACCCCTGAGGTCCGGGCTTGCCGGCAAGTCCGGGGCGCAAGAGCAGGCTTTCCCGGCTCACCACCTCCACGTGAGCGCGACGGCGGCAAGCCGCCAGCTCTGACCGAAGGCCCCGAGCCCCAGAGCGCCCGCCGCGACGCGCCCCGGTTCGGAACGCGCCTGGCGCAGGATCGCCTCCGCCTGCCATCCGTGAAAGAGCGCGGGGGCGGCCCGCCTCGGCACGCTTCCCCGCGCCGCCCGCGCCTCGGCAAGCCGGCCGAGCCCCCGCGCCGCAAGCGCCACGACGCCTTCCGGCCTGCCATCGAGCAGCGGCACCCGCCCCCGCGCCTCCAGCTCCGGCACGGCGCGCAGGAAAGACGCGAGCGCCGCCGCCCAGGCCGCGCCGCGCACAGCGGTCTCCGCCCCGTCGGGCGCGCCGAGCGCCCGCGCCGCGGCCCAGGCGAGATTGCCGCCCGTCGCGTCGAGATAGGCGTCGAAATGAGCCTCGTCCTCGAACGCATCGCGGTAGATGTCCCAGCGCCGCGCGGCGACCAGCGCATCGAGAAGGGCCGCGTCGCCGGGCTGCACGACCGCCGCCAGCGGCGCCGCCACCTCGTGCGCCCGGGGCGGCGCGCCCTGCCCGATCTCCTCGGCCACGTCGCGCCAGAACTGCAGGCGCATCTCCGCGATCATCGGCTCCTCGGTCACCCAGGGTGCGCGCGTCACCTCGACGTTGAACGCGTAGAGCGGCAGAAGCACGGCGCGCGCCTCGACAGGTGCCGCCATGGCCGCGCGGAACCGCTCGGGATCGCCGCGCGCGACAAGCTCGGCGCAGGCCTGAAGGGTCATGACAGCCGCTCGCAGGCCTCGCCCAGCCGCGCGACGGGGCCGCGTGCGTCCGGCTCGGTCGCCCCGTCGGTCCCGGCCGCGTCGAGGAGCGCCGTCGCCGCCCGCGACAGGGCGTTGCCGGTGCAGGTCGTCTGCCGGTAGATCACGCTTCCGTCGTCGAAGACCACGCGCACGGCCATCAGGGGCAGGTCCCCGCAGGGCGAAGGCTCGACCTCGGGCAGGACCCGCATCGTGTTCTCCGCCAACCGCCAGAGCCGTGGCAGCGCCGGTTCCCCGAACATGCCGAGCGAAAGCGTGGCCGCGCCTGCCTCCCCGTCCGAGGCGAGCACCGCCCAGCTTCCGTCCGCCGCGTGGAAGGCCGCCGTCACTGCACCGGCCGGATCACCCCGCTCGGCGCAGATCGAGACGACCTCGCGACTGTCGCAGGCGGCGAGGACCAGCGGCACGGCCAGGATCGCGAGCCCCCTCACGAGGCTGGCGCCCCGTCGCGCACCAGTTTCCACTCGATCGCATCGAGCAGCGCCTCGAAACTCGCATCGACGATGTTGGCCGAAACCCCGACCGTGGCCCAGCGCCGGCCCTGGCTGTCCTCGCTGTCGATGACGACGCGGGTCACGGCCTCGGTGCCGCCTTGCGTGATCCGCACCTTGAAGTCCACGAGGCGGATGTCGTCGATGTATTTCTGGTAGGGACCGAGGTCCTTGGCGAGCGCCTTCGCAAGCGCGTTCACGGGGCCCCGGTCGCTGCCCTGCGCGTCCATGGATTCGGAGACCGACAGCATCTTGTCGGCGCCGATCTTCACCACTACGACGGCCTCCGACAGGCTGACCATCCGGTTTTCCTTGTTCTTCCGACGCTCGACCGTGACGCGGTAGCGCTTCACCTCGAAGAAACGCGGCATGATGCCGAGCGCCCGGCGCGCCAGCAGCTCGAAACTCGCCTGCGCGGTATCGTAGGAATAGCCCTCGTCCTCGCGCGCCTTGATCGTCGTCAGGATCTCGGCCAGCGCCGGGTCGCGATCGTCGACCTCGATCCCGGCCTCGGCGAGACGTCGGCGCAGGTTGGACTGCCCGGCCTGGTTCGACATCGGGATGACGCGGGCGTTTCCGACGGTCCCGGGTTCGATATGCTCGTAGGTCGCCGGGTTCTTGACGATGGCCGAGGCATGGAGCCCCGCCTTGTGCGCGAAGGCCGAGGCGCCGACATAGGGCGCCTGCCGCATGGGCACGCGGTTGAGGATGTCGTCGAGCATCCGGGAGGTGCGCGTCAGGCCCGAGAGCGCCTCGGCGGTGATGCCGGTCTCATAGCGGCTCGCCCATGGCTCCTTCAGGAGGAGCGTGGGGATCAGCGAGGTGAGGTTCGCGTTGCCGCAGCGCTCGCCGAGGCCGTTCAGCGTTCCCTGAACCTGCCGCGCGCCGGCCTCCACCGCGGCGAGGCTGCCCGCGACCGCCGTCTCGGTGTCGTTGTGGCAGTGGATGCCGAGCCGGTCGCCGGGAACACCCGCCTCGATGACGTCGGCCACGATCCGCCCGATCTCGCCCGGCAGGGTGCCGCCGTTGGTGTCGCACAGCACGATCCACCGCGCGCCCGCGTCTAATGCGGCCCGGCAGCAGGCCAGCGCGTATCCGGGGTTGGCCTTGTAGCCGTCGAAGAAATGCTCGGCGTCGAACAGCGCCTCGCGCCCCTCGGCGACGACATGGGCGATGGAGGCGGAGATGTTGGCGAGGTTCTCCTCGAGCGTGATGCCGAGCGCCTCGGTCACGTGGAAGTCATGGGTCTTGCCGACGAGGCAGACGGCAGGCGTGCGCGCGTTGAGGACGCCCGCCAGCACCTCGTCGTTCTGGGCGGAGCGGCCCGCGCGCTTGGTCATGCCGAAGGCGGTCATCGTGGCGCGCGTCTTCGGCGCCGCCTCGAAGAAGGCGCTGTCGGTCGGGTTCGCGCCGGGCCAGCCGCCCTCGATGTAGTCGATCCCGAGCGCATCGAGCGCCTCGGCGATCCGCACCTTCTCAGGGGTCGAGAACTGGACGCCCTGGGTCTGCTGCCCGTCGCGCAGCGTGGTGTCGTAGAGGGTGAGGCGGTCGCGGGTCATGGGCGGACCCCGACCGGAATCAAGCCGAAGGCGCCGGTCGAGCGCCTGCCCGTAGCGCACGACGTCGAAGCATGACGGGGCGTGTCGCTTGCGGCACGGCCAGCCCCCGACCGCCCCCCCGGGCGGGGGCTTCTCCCCCGCCCGCGGCCGGGGGCAGGCCTCTGTTCCGCGCTCATCGGATGGCCTCGAGTTTGGCGGGGTCGAAGTTGGGGCCGGGCACCAGCTCCACGTGGTCTTTCGACATGCGGACTTCGACACCTGCGGCGACCAACGCGGCTTTTAACGCGTCTACGGTGCTGAAATCCTTACTTCTAATTGCCTGGTTGCGCTCGCGCGTTAGCTTGGCGGAAAGCAATGCTATCTGTTTTTCCTCCTTACCGTCGAGCGCATGTGACATGATTGCAGCAAGCGCATCTCGATTGTCTCCGGAAACAATGGCCGTTGCGTGCTCCCGTAAATCGAACCCAAGAAGTAGCTGGGAAGCATATAGGCGTGCGACCCAGGCCTTCAGGCCATCTTCGAAGTCATCTGGTTCTGGCTTGGTGCTCCTCACCAGTGTCAAAGCAAGGTGAGTGTTGAGGTCATCCGCCAAGGCACCAACGACCTCTGTGAACGGTTCGGAAGGTTGCAGATCCCGCAGCACTTCAGCCCCGGCCCGGCCGAGCATCGACGCCATCTTCCTTAGAGAGTCTGCTGCGTCGAAAGCCTTGCGGCGCGTCCAGTCCATCGGCTTGGAATAATGCGTCGACAGGAACACGAAGCGGATCACCTCGCCCGGGATGCCCTGGTCCAGCAATTCCCGCACGGTGAAGAAGTTGCCGAGCGACTTCGACATCTTCTTGCCCTCGACCTGCAGCATCTCGTTGTGCATCCAGATCGAGGCGAAATGACCTTCGGGATGCGCGCAGCACGACTGCGCGATCTCGTTCTCGTGGTGCGGGAACTGCAGGTCGATGCCGCCCCCGTGGATATCGAAGCTCTCGCCGAGCAGCGCCCGGCTCATGGCCGAGCACTCGATGTGCCAGCCCGGGCGCCCGCGCCCCCAGGGACTGTCCCAGCCCGGCTGATCGTCGCTCGACGGCTTCCACAGGACGAAATCCATCGGGTCCCGCTTGTAGGGCGCGACCTCCACCCGGGCGCCGGCGATCATGTCGTCGACCGACCGGCCCGAGAGGCGCCCGTAGTCGGGATAGCTCTTCACGTCGAACAGGACATGCCCCTCGGCCTCGTAGGCATGGCCGCGAGAGATCAGCGCCTCGATCATCTCGACCATCTGGGGGATGTAGTCGGTCGCGTGCGGCTCCTTGAAGTTCGGGTCGCCCGAGTAGTCGACGCCGAGCGCCGCCATGTCCTCGTGGAACCAGTCGGTCGTGGTCCGCGTCAGCTCGTCGATGCCGATGCCCCGCTCCGCCGCGCGGTCGATGATCTTGTCCTCGACGTCGGTGATGTTTCGCACGTAGGTGACGTGCCCCTCGCCGTAGACATGCCTGAGCAGCCGGTAGAGCACGTCGAACACCACAACGGGCCGGGCATTGCCGAGATGCGCGCGGTCGTAGACCGTGGGGCCGCAGACATACATGCGCACGTTTTTGGGATCGATCGGCTCCAGCCGCTCGACCTTCCGCGTCATAGAATTGCGCAGCCTGATCTCGACCATTCTCGGACCCTCTCCGGCGCGCCGGTTGCACGCGGGGCGGGACTAGCAGGTTGCCACGACGAAGGGAACCGCGAGGACGCCACCGCCGCGCCGCCCGGCCGGACGGGGTTGCGATTCGCGCCGGGATGATTTGTATTCTGCTGCATACAAGCGCGTAACGACCGCAAACCGATCCCATGCACCAGGCCTTTGCAGACCGCATATGCCGCAGTCTCGCCAATGCGATGCGAGAACAGCCCTTCGGCCCCGATACGGTCGTCTGGACGGTATCGGGTCACATGTTCGCGGCCTACACGACCCATGGCCACGGGCTGAGCCTGCGGATGGACGCCTTCGCGGCCTACCGCCTCGTCGACCAGGGCCGCGCCACCGCGCCGCCGGAACTGAGCGGCGAAGGCTGGGTCCTTCTCCCCTGGGAGACCCCGCCGGAGGAACTGCGCATCCATATCGAGGCGTCCTATCTCCTCGTGCGGTCCGACGGCAACGGAACCTTCGCGGAATACGCCCCGGCGGAGGGCGACGAGGCGGAGTGATCGCCCCGACTTGCGGTGGGCGAGCGGCCATGGTCTGAGGGGAGGACGCCCCGAGACCGCGAGACAGTCCATGCCCGACCGATCCAAACGCATCCGCGCGCTCCTCGGCGGCGAGGACGATGCATGGGACATCTTCTACCGGGCGCGGGCGATGAAGGCCGCGGGCGAACCGGTGCTGGAGCTGACCATCGGCGAGCACGATACCGGGACGGACCCCGCGATCCTCGACGCGATGCACCGCGCGGCGCTCGACGGGCATACGGGATACGCCTCGGTTCCCGGCATCGCGGCCCTGCGCGACCGGATCGCGGCACGGATGTCGGAGGCGTCGGGCGTGCCCCTGTCGCGGGACAATATCCTCGTGACGCCGGGCGGCCAGGCGGGTCTTTTCGCGGCGCATCACGCGGCCCTCGACGAGGGCGACGCGGGCCTGATGATCGACCCCTACTACGCCACCTACCCCGGCACGATCCGCGCGGTCGGCGCGCGGCCCGTGGCGGTCGCCGCGCGTCCCGAGGACGGGTTCCAGCCACGCGGCGCCGACATTGCCGCGGCCGCCCGCGAGACCGGCGCGCGAAGCCTCCTGATCAACTCGCCGAACAATCCCACGGGCGCGGTCTATTCGGCCGACACCCTCGACGATATCGCCGGGGCGGCGGAAGCCTGCGATCTCTGGGTCATCTCGGACGAGGTCTACGAATCCCAGGTCTGGAATGGAAGGCACCTGCCCTTCGCGGCCCGCCCCGGCATGGCGGCGCGCACGCTGACCGTTGGGTCGATGTCCAAGAGCCATGCAATGACGGGCTCTCGCCTGGGTTGGGTGGCGGGACCGGCCGACGTGGTCGCCGACATGATCCAGTTGGCCACCCACACGACCTACGGCGTGCCCGGCTACATCCAGGAAGCCGCGCTTTTCGCGCTTGGCCTCGGGCCCGAGGCCGAACGCATCGTGGCCGCGCCCTTCCTGCGCCGCCGCGACCTCGTGCTGGCGCGCATCGGGGCGCAGAACCTTCTGCGCGCGGTGCCACCCGAGGGCGCGATGTACGTGATGATCGACGTGCGCGGCACGGGCCTGTCGGGCGTGGACTTCGCCGGGGCACTCTTGGAGGAAACGCGTGTCGCCGTGATGCCGGGCGAAAGCTTCGGCAAGGCCGCCGCGGGCCATGTGCGCGTGGCGCTCACCCTGCCGGACGACGCCTTCGCCGAGGCATTGGACCGCCTCTTCACCTTTGCCGAGGCCCGCGCCGCGGCGGCGTGAGCGGGATTGCATCCGGCCCGGGCGGGGGAAGAAGGGCCCGGGCCGGAGCGCCGCGTCGCGTTCAGAAGCGAAGCGCGGCGTTGATGCCGAAGGTCATCGCATCGACATCGAGACCGGTCGTGTTGTCGAAATCCCGGAACTCGTGCTGCAGAAGCTCGGCACCAACCGTGACCCGGTCGGTCAGGGCGTAATCCATGCCGATACCGTAGAAGTAGCCGGTCCCGTCGAGCGTGTTGGCCCCGGCGTCGACCGTCGCGTATGCCGCGCCGACAGTGCCGTAGATGAGGGCCGGGCCGGCGTCGAAGCCTGCCTCGATGCCCGCACGGGCGACGGAGTCGAGCGTCCCGCCGACCCCGGGCAGGTCGATGTCAGCGAGGTTGAGGTCGATCTCGCCGCCAATCACGTAGGAGCCGAAGTCGTAGCGATAGCCGGCGAAGAAGCCGCCGAGCGCGCCCGTGCCATTGTCGGTCGCCACGCCGGAGACGTCCACGTCGCCGTATTCCAGCTGGCCACCGGCGTAGAAGCCGGTCCAGTCGGCCGACGGCATCGGTGCGGGCGCGACCGGGATCACGGCAGGGGCCGGCGCGGGTTCGGCGACGCCGCCTGCCAGCGCCGGGAAGGCGCCCATCGCCAAGAGGGCAGCCAGGGCGGCGGTCGTTTTCTGTTTCATCACTTGTTGTCCTTTCGATTGCTCGATGGACGAATGCCTTGTGTCGGCATCCGCCCTGCAATCCCCAGATGAGGGTGGACCTGCGCCGGCGCCAATCACGCCTGTGTGTTGAGCGGCGCGGCGCCCAATGGCGGGAAGCCGCTCGGCAAGGGATGGCCGGTGGCGGCCCGCGGGCGGATTTGACGCGGCGCCTGGCCTCAGCGCAGGGCGGCCGCCTCGCGGGCGAGCGCCTCGACCGCGGCCCAGTCGCCTGCGGCGACCCGGTCCGCCGGTGCGACCCAGGAGCCGCCGGCGCAGATCACGTTCGGCAGCGCCAGGTAGTCGGGCGCGTTCCGGGTCGAGACGCCGCCGGTCGGGCAGAAGGCGATCTGCGGCAAGGGACCGGCCAGCGACTTCAGGTAGGGCACGCCGCCGGCGGCCTCGGCCGGAAAGAACTTCAGCATGTCGTAGCCGAGCTCGAGAAGCCGCATCGCCTCGGAGGCCGTGGCCGCGCCGGGCAGGAGCGGCAGGCCCTCGGCGGCGCAGGCCTCGATCAGCGCGTCGGTGGCGCCGGGGGAGACGCCGAACTGCGCGCCCGCCTCCTTCGCGGCACGCACGTCCTCCCGGGTCAGGAGCGTGCCCGCCCCCACGACACCGCCCGGAACGGCGGCCATCGCGGCGATCGCCTCGAGGGCCGCAGGCGTGCGCAGCGTGACCTCCAGTGCCGGGAGGCCACCGGCGACGAGCGCCTCGGCGAGCGGACGCGCATGGGCCGCCTCCTCGACGACAAGCACGGGGATGATGGGCGCGAGACCGGCGATATCACGGGCGATGCGGGACTGATGCTGCGGCGTCATGGGCGGCGCGTCTCCTTGCGAGCGGGACTGCACGCGGCGCACCGGCCCCGGAAGGGCAAGGACGCCACGAGCGCCTCCGGCGGGCGTATTTGGGGAAAGATGAAGGGGCTGGCCGAGGCCCGGTTCGGACACCTCATCATACGACGACGCCCGCGCCCTCGGTCGCGGGGCCCGCGTTGAGGCGGAAGACCTCGAAGAGCTCCCGGCCAACGCCCCAGGCGTTGCCGGAGAGGTCCGGAACGGCGGCGACCCGGTCCGCGACCCCTTCGGTCAGGACCGAAAGCGCGCCCGCGCCCGCGTCGACCCGGATCACGTCGCCATCCCTCAGCTTGCCGATCAGCCCCCCGTCGAGCGCCTCGGGCGCGACGTGGATGGCGGAGGGCACCTTGCCGGAGGCACCGGACATGCGCCCGTCGGTGACGAGCGCGACCTTGTGACCGCGATCCTGCAGAACGGCGAGGACCGGGGTCAGCGCGTGCAGTTCGGGCATGCCGTTGGCCTTCGGCCCCTGGAAGCGGACGACGACCACCACGTCGCGGTTCAGATCGCCGCGCTGGAACGCGGCCTTGACCGAGGCCTGGTCCTCGAAGATCGCGGCGGGCGCCTCGATCACGTGGCGCTCGGGCGCGACGGCGGAGACCTTCATGACGCCCCGGCCGAGATTGCCCGAGAGTTCCACGAGACCGCCCGTGGACTGGAACGGATCGGAGGCGGGGCGCAGGATCCTGTCGTTGAGCGTCTGCCCTGCCCCGTCCTCCCAGGTCAGAACGCCGTCCTTCAACTTGGGCTCGCGCGCGTAGAGGGCGAGGCCCGTGCCCGCGACGGTCTGGGTATCGGGGTGCAGCAGGCCCGCGTCGAGAAGCTCGCCGATCATGTAGCCGAGCCCGCCCGCGGCGTGGAAATGGTTCACGTCGGCCAGCCCGTTGGGGTAGACCCGCGCCATGAGCGGCGTCGAGGCGGAGATGTCCGCGAAATCCGCGCAGTCGAGGATCACGCCCGCGGCCCGCGCCATGGCGACGAGGTGGATGACAAGGTTCGTGGACCCGCCGGTGGCCATCAGCCCCACGATCCCGTTCACGAAGGCCTTCTCGTCGAGGATGTCGCAGACCGGGCGGAAGTCGTTGCCGAGCGCCGTGATCGCGGCGGCGCGTTCGGTCGCGGCATCCGTCAGCGCATCGCGGAGCGGGGTGCCGGGGTTCACAAAGGAGGCGCCGGGCAGGTGCAGGCCCATGAACTCCATCAGCATCTGGTTCGAATTCGCCGTCCCGTAGAAGGTGCAGGTCCCGGGGCCGTGGTAGGAGGCCATCTCGGCCTCCATCAGCTTGTCGCGGCCCACTTCGCCCGCGGCGAACTGCTGGCGCACCCTGGACTTCTCGTCGTTCGGCAGGCCCGAAACCATGGGACCGGCGGGCACGAAGAGGCCGGGAAGGTAGCCGAAGGTGGCCGCCGCGATGATGAGGCCCGGCACGATCTTGTCGCAGACCCCGAGATAGAGGGCGGCGTCGAAGGTGTTGTGGGAAAGCGAGACACCGGTGGCGAGCGCGATCACGTCACGGGAGAAGAGGCTGAGCTCCATCCCGGTCTGGCCTTGCGTGACGCCGTCGCACATGGCCGGCACGCCGCCCGCGACCTGGGCCGTGGCCCCCACCCTTCGCGCGGCTTCCTTGATGCGGTCGGGGTAGTCCTTGAACGGCTGATGCGCGCTCAGCATGTCGTTGTAGGCGGTGACGATGCCGATATTCGGGCTGCGGGCGGAGACGAGCGCGTCCTTGTCGCCGCCCATCGCGGCATAGGCATGGGCCTGGTTGCCGCAGGACAGATGCGCGCGTCGCGGTCCCTCTTCGGCGAGCCGGCGCATCCGGTCGAGATAGGTCGACCTCGTGTCGCGAGAGCGGTCGATGATACGGTCGGTGACGGCGGCGATGCGGGCGTCGAGCGGCATCCGGTCTCTCCCTCCGGTTCGAGTCATCGGGGATTTAGCATGTTAGCGCTAACAGGTCCAGTTTGCATTCCGACCGACAAAGTCACGTGCGATCAAGCGGCGGCTCGCGCGGCGCGGCAGAACGGCGGCCAGCATCGGAGAGACCCATGGCCCTGCTCGACAGGCTGATCTGGCAGATCGAAACGAACCTGGACAAGCCGCTGACGCTCATGGTGCTGGCGGACCGCTGCGCGGTGAACGTGCACCACATGTGCCGCGCGTTCCAGCTGGCGACCGGATTGTCGATCATGGCCTATGTCCGCGCCCGCCGCCTGAGCGAGGCGGCGCGGGTCATCGCCGGGGGCGAGGCCGACCTCCTTCAGGTCGCGCTCGGCGCCGGCTACGGGTCTCACGAGGCCTTCACGCGGGCCTTCACCGCCTACACGGGCACTCTGCCCTCGGTGGTGAAACAGGCCCGGGACCTGTCCAACCTGACCCTGATGGAGCCATTCGAGATGAAGAAGGACATGATCATCGACGTCGCCCGCCCCGAGATCCGCGAACGCGGGGCGTTCCGCGTCGCCGGCTACGGCCTGACCTGCCGGAACCACGACATCAGTGGCATTCCCGGCCTGTGGAGCCGGTTCAACGCCTGGGAGGCCGAGAACGAGCGCGCCACTGCCGCCTACGGCGTCAGCTTCGACCACGCGGACGGGAGCGATTTCCGCTATCTCGCCGGGATGGAAATGGCTCATGTGCCCGAAGGAATGGAGGCCGTGGATATCCCCGCCCGCCACTATGCCGTGTTCACCCATGACGGCAGCATCGGCGACCTGCCCCGAACGATCTACACGATCTGGAACAAGGCACTGCCGGACGCGGATCTCGCCCCCGCGACCGCGCCGGAATTCGAGCGCTACGACCACCGCTTCGATCCGGTGAACGGGCGCGGCAAGGTCGAGATCTGGATCCCGCTCGCCTGAATTGGCAGGATGCGGCGGGCGCGCGCTGCGACCTCGTCAGTGCGGCTGGACCCCCGGCAGGAAAACCTTCTGGTCGCGGTAGAGCAACGAGATGCCGTCCTTGAAGATGTGGACGTTCTCGGGGGCGGCCGTCAGCTTCACGTCACGGCCGCGCAGCTCCTTGTGGATACCGCTGAGCTTGCCGATGACCGGGTCGTGGTCGGGCGCGGACTTGCGGAAGTACAGAAGCGTCACTTCGCCAAGGGCCTCGGTGATGTCCACGGTGCCGTGATAGGCGAAATCGGCGGCATCGGTCCCGACCATGTCCTCGGGGCGGATGCCGACCTTCACTTCGGCGCCCATGTCCTCGGGAAGCGACGGGTAGTGCGAGGTGATCGTGCCGCCGCCCTCGGGAAGCTCGAGCGTCGTCACCTCGCCGGTGCCGACGATCTTGCCGCCGAGGAGGTTCATCGCCGGGCTGCCGATGAACTGCGCGACGAAGGTCGAGTTGGGTTTCTGGTAGAGGTCGAGCGGAGAGCCCACCTGCGCGATCCCGCCGCCCGCGAGGACCACGATCCGGGTGGCCAGCGTCATCGCCTCCACCTGGTCGTGGGTGACGTAGATCATGGTGCTTTCCGGCATCTGCTCCTTCAGCTGCGCGATCTCGATGCGGGTCGCGACGCGGAGGGCGGCGTCGAGGTTCGAGAGCGGCTCGTCGAAGAGATAGACCTTGGGGTCGCGGACGATGGAGCGGCCGATGGCGACCCGCTGCCGCTGCCCGCCGGAGAGCGCCTTGGGCAGACGGTCGAGGAAGTTCGTCAGCTGCAGCTTGTCGGCGGCCGCGCGCACCTTCTTGTCGATCGTGGCCTTGTCGTCACCCGCGATCTTCAAGGCGAACGCCATGTTGTCGTAGACCGTCATGTGCGGGTAGAGCGCGTAGGACTGGAACACCATTGCGATGCCACGCTGGGAGGGGGGCACGTCGTTCACCACCATCCCGTCGATCTCCAGCGTGCCGCCGGTGATCTTCTCCAGGCCCGCGATCATCCGCAGAAGCGTGGACTTGCCGCAGCCCGAGGGGCCGACGAAGACGATCAGCTCGCCCTGCTCGATATCGAGGTCGATGTCCCTGAGCACCGTGACGGTGCCGCCATAGGTCTTCTCGACATCGGTCAGCTTCAGATTTGCCATGTCCCCGTCTCCTCCCTGAAAGTCTTGCGCGCCCGGATCGTCAGGCCGCCTCCTGCGCGCCGAAATAGGCCTGGTAAGGCGGCAGCGTGACCTCGGTCTCGCGCTGCATCGCGGTGAACGGGGCGCCCTTGTCCTGCCGCCACTCGCCTTTCGGCAGGGCGACGGGCAGCGCCGCGTTGGTAAGGTTGAACGCGCAGAAGAGCTTCAGCCCCTCGTGTTCGCGGATGAAGGACAGGACGCCGCCGCTGGTCTGCACCAGCTCCAGCTTGCCCTTCACGAGCGCGGGGTAGCTGTGGCGGAAACGGATCATCGCCCGGTAGAAGGCGAGCGTCGAATCCTCCTTGTCCTCCTGGTTGGCGACCGCGCGGTGCAGATGCTCCATCGCCATCGGAAGCCAGGGCTTGGCGTCCGAGAAGCCGCCGTTCTGGTTGTCCGAGATCCACGGGATCGGTGTCCGGCACCCGTCGCGGCCCTTGTAGTTCGGCCAGAAGCGGATGCCGTAGGGATCCTGCAGGTCCTCGTAGGCGACATAGGCCTCGGTCAGGCCCAGTTCCTCGCCCTGGTAGAGGCAGACCGATCCGCGCAGCGACAACAGGAGGCCCGCATAAAGCCTGCGCGCGTCCTCGCCGAGGTTCCAGCGGCTCGCATGGCGCATGACGTCGTGGTTCGAGAAGGCCCAGCAGGCCCAGCCATCGCCGATCTCGCGCTCGTAGTCGCGCAGGACCTCTCCCACCCGCTCGGGCGTGGGCGTGATCCCCGAGAGGAACTCGAAGGAATAGCACATGTGCACCTTGTCGCCGCCGCCGGTGTACTGCGCCTGGATCTGCAGGCCATACTGCGCGTCGCCCACCTCGCCGACGCAGGTCGCGGCGGGGTATTCGTCCATCAGTGCGCGAAGGCGGCGCAGGAACTCAAGGTTCTCGGGCTGGTTCTTGTCGTGCAGGTGATCTTGCCAGTTGTAGGGGTTCACCTCGGGCGCGATCGTGGCGTTGCGCCGCGCGGGATCGAGCGCGGGATTGTTCCGCAACTCCTTGTCATGGAAATAGAAGTTGATCGTGTCCAGCCGGAAGCCATCGACACCACGGTCGAGCCAGAACCGCGCGACGGCCAGAAGCTCTTCCTGCACCTCGGGGTTGTGGAAATTGAGGTCGGGCTGTTCCTTGAGGAAATTGTGCAGGTAGTACTGCATACGGTCGCCCGACCATTCCCAGGCCGAGCCGCCGAAGATCGACAGCCAGTTGTTCGGCGGGCTGCCGTCGGGCTTGGCGTCGGCCCAGACGTACCAGTCGGCCTTGGGGTTGTCGCGGCTCGACACGCTTTCCTGGAACCACGAATGCTGGCTCGACGTGTGGCTGAGCACCAGGTCGATCAGGACCTTCAGCCCCAGTTCATGCGCCCGCTGGATCAGCGCGTCGAAATCGCCGAGCGTGCCGAACATCGGATCGACGTCGCGGTAATCGCTGACGTCGTAGCCGAAATCGAGCATCGGAGAGCGGAAGAAGGGGCTGATCCAGATCGCGTCCACGCCCAGTTCGGCGACGTGGTGCAGGCGGTGGATAATCCCCGCAAGGTCCCCGATCCCGTCGTGATTGGAATCCTGGAAGCTGCGCGGGTAGATCTGATAGATCACCGCACCGCGCCACCAGTCCTTGTCGGGCGCCACGATCTTTTCGCGGGCCATGTCCTGCATCAGGTTCATCTCGAATTCGCCATGTTCATGAGGTGGATCCGGCCTACTTCACGGAGCCCGCGAGAAGGCCACGCACCAGGTATCTCTGCATCGTGAAGAAGACCACAAGGGGCACCGCGATCGACACGAAGGCCGACGTGGCGAGGATTTCCCAATCGCCGCCCCGCGTGCCCATCAGCTCGACGATCTGCCGCGTCATCACCGTGGTCTCGCCCGACGCGTCGATCAGGAACACCATGGCCACCAGCAGGTCGTTCCACGTCCAGAGGAACTGGAAGATCGCGAAGCTGGCGAGCGCCGGGAAGCTGAGCGGGAGGATGATCTTGGTGAAGATCTGGAACTCCGTCGCGCCATCGACGCGGGCATTCTCGATCACTTCGCGCGGAAGGCCGACCATGTAGTTGCGCAACAGGTAGATCGCGAGCGGAAGGCCGAAACCGGTATGCGCGAGCCAGACGCCGAGATACCCCTTGCCGATGCCGATTGCGTTGTGCAGCGACAGAAGCGGGATCAGCGCGAGTTGCAGCGGCACGACCAGCAGGGCCACGACGGCCGCGACCAGGAGCGCCCGGCCCGGAAACTCCATCCAGGCCAGCGCATAGGCCGCGAAGGCCGCGATGAGGATCGGGATGATTGTCGCCGGGATCGTCACCGTCAGGGTGTTGAGGAAGGCCTTCGTCATCCCTTCGCGGTTGCCGGGGTCGAAAAGAACGTTCCGGTAGTTGTCCAAGGTGAATTCGGGCGGGCTTTCGGCGGTTACGAACACGCGCTGGCCGCGGCCCGAGATCTGTTCGTCGTTGCCCTCCCAGACGTAGTCGCCGTTGGACTGGACCGTCAGCGTCTCGCCGTCCCCGAGGTCCGCCGTGTCGCCCGCCGTGTAGGCGTCGATCTGGCGTGATGACGTCCCCCAGACCGAGATCTCCGCGGCGACCTCTTCGGCGCTGTCGACCTGGCCGTCCACGACGAAGAGGTTGCCGTCGACCATGTAACGGCCCTCGCCGAGGTCGACGCGCGTATCATCGGGGTTAGCCGTGCGCAGCGTTTCGTTCTGCACGGCGGGGAACATCGCCGCCCACCAGCCGGAGGTACGGATCTGGTCCGTCGTCCGGAAGGACGAGACAAGCAGGCCGAGCGTGGGGAAGATCCACAGAAGGACCAGCGCCGCGACCGAGATGTGAACCGCCCAGGTGAGGGAGGACTTCCTTCCGGCAATGTTATCCATGGCTTCCTCCCAGCCGGACGGTTTCGGGGTGAGCAGCCATCACCGCATCTCCTTCCGGGCATTGTAGACGTTCCACACGAGGATCGGCGTCACCATGAGCATGATGATCATCGCGCTGGCCGAGCCCACGCCCCAGTCGTTGGCGCGGAACAGCTTGTCGTACATGTAATTGGCGAGAACCTGCGTCTCCCACTGGCCGTTGGTCATGGCGAAGACGATGTCGAAGACTTTCAGCACGACGATCGTGATCGTGGTCCAGACCACGACGATGGTCCCCGCGATCTGCGGGATCTTGATCTTGAAGAAGATCTGGAACGGATTGGCGCCGTCGACGATGGCCGCCTCGACCGTTTCCTCGGGGATGCCGCGCAGGGCCGCCGACAGGATCACCATGGCGAAACCGGTCTGGATCCAGATCAACACGATCATGAGGAAGAAGTTGTTCCAGAACGGCACCGTCAGCCACGTGATCGGGCTTTCGCCGCCGAGCTGGAGGTAGACCGCGTTCAGAACGCCGATCTGCGCCACGTCCTCGGGGCGGGCGTCATAGATCAGCTTGAAGATCACGGCCGCACCGACGAACGAGATCGCCATCGGCATGAAGATCAGCGACTTGGCGATGTTGCCCCACTTGATGCGGTCGGTCAGCTGCGCGGCCAGCAGGCCGAAGGCGGTCGCGGCGGCCGGCACGATCAGCAGCCACATCAGGTTGTTGACCACCGCCTCCCAGAACTTGTCCTCGCCGAACATCTGCGCGTAGTTGTCCAACCCCACGAAAGCGCCGCCCGCGCTGCGGTCGGTCAGCGAAAGGCGCAACGTCTCGAAGACGGGATAGGCGAGGTAGAGCCCCAGCGCGAACACGGCGGGAAACAGGAACAACCACGGCCGGATCGCGTTGGCGCGGTTGATGTTGCGCCCCGCATGGGGGCCACGGGCGGGAAAGAGAACCTTGTCGAGAAACTGGTTCGAGAAGTAGAAATAAGCGACACAGCCGCCGACACCCACGATGATCGTGATCAATCCTTGCAATGCAGGATTCATGTGTCCCCTCCCCTTGTTGTCCGGAGCCCCGCGCGGCGTCTGTCATGCGCCGTCATCGGGGGGAAAGGGGCCCGGCCGGATGCGGCCGGACCCCTGATAGACGTTGATCGCAGGCAGGCTCAGTCGAGCGCGTCCCAGCTCTCCTGGATCGACGTGGCGACCTCCATGGCGTCCGCGCCGCCGGCATAGTCGACCATCCCGGTCCAGAATGCACCCGCGCCGATGGCACCGGGCATCAGGTCCGAGCCGTCGAAGCGGAACGTCGTGGCGTTCAGAAGGATCTCGCCCTGACCGGCCTCCACGCCAGACGAGTAGGTGGCGAGGTTCACGCCCGAATGCGGGGTGAGGAAGCCGCCCTGAGACATCATGATCTCATGTGCGAACGGCGTCTGCAGGAACTCCATGAAGGCCATGGTCGCATCCGAGGGATCGGTGATCGCCATCAGCGTACCGCCGCCCAGTACCGGGTTGCCGAGGTCTTCACCCTCGAAGGAGGGAAAGTAGAAGAAGTCGGCATCCTCACCCACCACGGTGCCCTCGGGGAAGAAGGCCGGGATGAACGACGCCTGGCGGTGCATGTAGCATCCCGGAGGCGACGCGAAGAGGCCCGTGGGGCTGTCGCGGAAGTCGGTCGTGGCGACCGCGCCCGGACCGCCCTGCACCCAGCCTTCGGTGCGCGCGAACATGCCGAAGGTCTCGATGGCGTTGACCACCCGCTCGTCGTTGAACGGGATCTCGTTGGAGACCCAGCCGTCATAGACCTCGGGCGGCTGCGTGCGCAGCATGATGTCCTCGACCCAGTCGGTCGCGGGCCAGCCGGTCGCGGCACCCGACCCCAGGCCGATGCACCAGGGCGTCTCGCCGTCGGCCACGATCTGTTCGGAGAGCGCGATCAGCTCCTCCATGGTCTGGGGCACTTCGTAGCCGGCATCCTCGAAGTTCTCCGGCACGTACCAGACGAGCGACTTCAGGTTCACGTTGAAGAAGAAGCCGTAGAACTGGTCGTCGCCGTTTTCGTCGGCATAGGTACCCAGATCGACCCAGGACGGGCCGGCGGCGTAGTTGTCGGCGACCCAGGCGGCCATGTCGTCGCCCAGAGGCGTCAGCAGTCCGCCGGCGGCCATCACGGCGGCGAGGCCGGGCTGCGGGAAAACGGCGATGTTGGGCGCGGAACCCGCCTCGGCATCGATGACGATCTGCTGCTCGAAACTGTCCGAACCGGTGTAGGTCGCCTCGGCGCCCGTCGCGGCCTCGAAATACGCCAGCAGGTTGTCGAACCGATCAGCTTCGGGCGACAGCCACGGACCCGCGATGGTCACCGTCTGGCCGCCCAGATCCGGCGCCGCTTCGGCGAACGCGTTGTAGCTGTCCCAGTTGAATTCGCCCTCGCCGATGGGGACCAGCAGGTCCTGCGCGTGGGCCGTGCCCGCCACGAGGGCAAGCGCGGCGACGCTGGTGAAGAGACGGGTCTTCATCGAGATATCCTCCCAGATATGGTGCCGGTGTCTCCCGGCTGGCGTTGCCCCAAACCGCGCCCGGCCGCGCCGGACGGCGCCCACCCAAAGCGCTTTGGGTTAGCGGCACCCTTGAGGATGCATCCCGATAAGTCAATCCGCCAATCGCGGCACCCTGTAAAATAAGTGGGTATTTCGCAGGTGCAGCAATAGCGGGCAGTTTTGAATCTTTGACAAATCAACGCACTCGGGACTAGCCTCACCCACGTTTTGAAAGCGCTTTGGGGCCGAATTCACGATGAATCTCAGGGAGCTGTCCGAGTCGCTCGGTCTGTCTCAGACCACCGTCAGCCGCGCGCTGAACGGCTACCCGGAGGTCCGGGAAGAGACGCGCACCCGCGTGCTGGCCGCCGCGCGCGCCGCCAACTACGCCCCGAATTCGCGGGCCCGGCGGCTGGCCACGGGCCGCGCCATGACGATCGGCCACGTCGTCCCGCTGTCGGGGAAGGAGGAGATGGTGAACCCCATCTTCGCCGATTTCCTCGTCGGCGCGGGCGAGGTCTATGCCCGCGAGGGATATGACCTGCTCCTGTCCATGGTGCCCAACGGCGAGGCCGAGCGCGCCTATCGGCAGATGGCCTCGAACGGTTCGGTCGACGGCGTGATGGTGCAATCGCCAAGGCTCGTGGACGGACGCATCGCCCTCCTGCAGGAGCTCGACCTGCCCTTCATCGTCCATGGCCGCACCGGCGATCACTCGAATTATTCCTGGCTCGACATCGCCAACATCCGGGCCTTCCGGCGGGCGACCGAATTCCTGCTCGATCTCGGGCATACACGCATCGCACTCATCAACGGCCCCGAGGACCTCGACTTCGCCCTGCGTCGACGCCGCGGCTTCGAGGAGGCGCTGGCGGCACGGGGAATCGCCCCGCAACCACACCTGATGCAAGCCGACCTGATGACGGAGCTTTTCGGCTACAACGCCGCCGCGACCATGCTCGACGGGCCCGAACCGCCGACGGCCTTCGTGGTGTCCGCGATCATGCCGGCGATCGGCGTCCGCAGGGCCGCCGGCGAGCGGGGCATGCGCCTCGGCCGCGACATCTCGGTGATCTGCCATGACGACATGCTGTCCTACATCGGCAACGATGCCGCCTCCGCGCCGGGCGGCCCGCCCTTCACGGCGACGCGCTCCTCGATCCGGGAGGCTGGACGGCGCTGCGCCGAGATCCTGATCGACCTCATCCGGAACCCCGGCCTCGCGCCGGTGCAGGAATTGTGGGAGACCGAGTTGACGCTGGGCCGCTCGACCGGTCCCGCGCCCTCCGCCGACTGAAAGGAAAGCCGACCATGCAGGCCAGCCGCGCCGATTTCCCCGAGGGGTTTCTCTTCGGGGTCGCAACCTCCGCCTACCAGATCGAGGGCCATGCCTTCGGCGGAGCCGGGCCGACACATTGGGACAGCTTCGCCGCCACGCCCGGAAACGTCGTGCGCGCCGAGAACGGGGAGCGCGCCTGCGACCACTACCACCGCTTCGAGGAGGATCTCGACCTCATCTCGGGGCTGGGCGCAGACGTCTACCGCTTCTCGACCTCCTGGGCGCGGGTCCTGCCCGACGGAACCGGCCAGCCCAATCACGAAGGGCTCGATTTCTACGACCGGCTGGTGGACGGCATGCTGGCGCGGGGGATCCGGCCCGCGGCCACGCTCTACCACTGGGAATTGCCGCAGCCACTCGCCGACAAGGGCGGCTGGCGGAACGCGGACATGCCCAACTGGTTCGCCGACTTCACCCAGACCGTGATGAGCCGGATCGGCGACCGCGTCTGGTCCGCCGCGCCGATCAACGAGCCGTGGTGCGTCGGCTGGCTCAGCCATTTCGACGGGGCCCACGCGCCGGGCCTGCGCGACATCCGCGCGACCGCGCGCGCGATGCACCATGTCCTGAAGTCCCACGGCGCCGCGATCGAAGTGATGCGCGGCCTCGGGATGAAGAACCTCGGCGCGGTCTGCAACTTCGAATGGGCAGCCCCCGCCTCGGACGATCCCGCCGACATGGCGGCCACCGCGCGCTACGACGCGATCTACAACCGCTTCTTCCTCGGCGGCCTCTTCAAGGGGGAATATCCGCCCGAGGTGCTGGAGGGACTGGAGCCGCACCTGCCGAAGGGATGGCAGGACGATTTCGCGCTGATCGGCACGCCGCTCGACTGGATCGGGGTGAACTACTACACGCGCAAGCGCATCCGTGCAGGCGACGGCCCCTGGCCCGCCTATGCCGAGGCGGAGACGGTCCTGCCACTGACGCAGATGGGATGGGAGATTTATCCCGACGGCCTGCGCGACTTTCTGTTGCGCACCGCGCGGGAGTATTCCGGCGACCTGCCGATCTACGTGACCGAGAACGGCATGGCCAACCCCGACCTTCCCGACCGCCCCGACACCGAGCGAATCGACTACCTCGACGCCCATCTCTCCGCCGTGCGCGAGGCGATCGCCGGGGGCGCACCGGTCAGCGGCTATTTCGTCTGGTCGCTGATGGACAATTACGAATGGTCGCTCGGCTACGAGAAGCGCTTCGGCCTCGTCCACGTCGATTTCGAAACCTTGGCAAGAACCCCGAAAGCATCCTATGAGGCACTCGCCCGATGGTGGCGCGCGCAGGCCTCCTGACCCGCGCAGCACGAAACGAACCAAGAGATTGCCCAGATGAGCTCGCCTGAAACCGGCCTTTCGCTGGTCGCCGATATCGGCGGCACGAACACCCGCGTGGCATTGGCGCGGGGGCCACTGGTGGACGGGGCAAGCGTCAAGCGGTTCCGCAACGCCGAGCATGACGGCATCGCCTCGGTGATCGCGGCCTACATGGAGGGCTGCGGCGTCAGCGATACCGAGATCACCGGCGTTTGCGTGGCCGCGGCGGGGCCGGTGCGGGACGGCGTCGCGCAACTCACGAACCTCGACTGGCGCGTCGACCGCGAGATCCTCGCGGGGGCGCTGACCGCGGGCAAGTCGGCGGTCCTGAACGACCTGCAGGCCCAGGGCCACGCGATCGGGCATATCGCGAGCACCAACCTCCAGCGCATCCTGCCCCAGCCCGCCCATTCCCCCCACGCCGCGAAGCTGGTCATCGGCCTTGGCACCGGCTTCAATGCCTGCCCGGTTTTCGACACCGAGGCGGGCCGCTTCGTGCCGCCGTCCGAGGCGGGCCACGTCTCGCTGCCCGCAACGGTGCCGGGCCTGTCCGAGATCCTGCCCGAGATCGCCGACAGCCACGGGTTCCCTTCCGTCGAGGAGGTGCTTTCGGGCCGGGGCGTCGGCACGCTGCACGCCGCGCTTCACGGGGTGCATGCCGAGGCGGCCGAGGTCCTCGCGGCGATGGAGGCGCGCGACGCCGCAGCGCTCGAGACGGGCCGGCTCTTCGTGCGGGTCATGGGCGCGGTCGCCGGCGACCTGGCGCTCGGCCACCTGCCCTTCGCCGGCATCTACTTCGTGGGCGGGGTCGCCCGGGCCTTCGCCCCCTGGCTCGACGAGCTGGGCTTCGCCGAGGCTTTCCGGTCCAAGGGCCGCTTCTCGACCTTCATGGAGCAGTTCGGCGTGCAGGTCGTGACCGACGATTACGCCGCGCTGACCGGCTGCGCGTCGCACCTGTCGCGGCTCTGATCCCGCGCCGCGCGGCTGACGCAAGGGCAACCGGGCGTGACCGGGCGACTCGGGAGTTGCCCCGCCGTTCCATAAGCGCCATGCTCCTCCTGCCGTTACCGGTATCATGCGGAACGGCCAACAGTCATGTTCGTGACATACATGGTCAATCAGGGAGGAACGACCGTGCTCAAGACGAGTTTCGCCGCCACCACGGCGGTCGCCACGAGCTTTGCGCTTCTGGCAGGCGCCGCCGCGGCGCAGGAAATCCGCTTCATGTGCTACTCGGACGGCAACGAGTGCGAAGTCTACGACGACGTGCTCACCCGCTTCGAGGCGGACAATCCGGGCGTCGACGTGATCGTGGACGTGGTGCCCTACCAGGCCATTCTCGAGAACCTGCCGGTTCAGCTTGCCGCGGGCACCGGACCCGACATGGCGAAGGTCACCGACCTCGGCGGCCTCAACGAGTATTACCTCGACCTCACGCCCTATATCGACACCGGCTACTGGGATGCGAGCTTCGGCGGCACGCTCGACTGGTATCGCGTGGGCGACCGTCAGGGCTACTACGGGATGCACTCGCAGCTGACGATCACCGGCGCCTTCGTGAACGCCACGCTCTTCGAGCAGGCGGGTATCGAGATGCCGGGCGCCGACGCGACCTGGGAAGAATGGGCCGCAGCGGCGAACGCCGTGGCCGCGGCCACCGACACGCCGTTCCCGATGGCGATCGACCGCTCGGGTCACCGCGTCGCGGGTCCCGCGATCTCCTACGGCGCGCAGTACTTCGACGGTGAAGGCAACGGCAGCTTCGCGGGCTTCGAGCCCTTCGCGGCGCAGTTCGTGGCCTGGAACGAGGATGGCACCATGGCGCGCGACGTCTGGGCCGGCCAGGGCGGCGCGACCTACCAGGACGCGGCGCAGGAGTTCATCAACGGTGAGCTCGTGTTCTACTACTCCGGCTCCTGGCAGGTCGGCCGCATGGACGAGCAGGTCGGCGACTTCTTCGACTGGCAGGTCGTGGGCTCGCCCTGCGGTCCGGCCGGTGCCTGTTCCGGCATGCCGGGCGGCGCGGGCATCGTCGGCTTCGAGCAGACCGAGCATCCCGAGATCGTCGCGGCCGTGATCGACTACCTCGCGCAGGAGGACGTCTATGCCGAGGTCGCGGCACGGACGCGCAACCTGCCCGCGCACCTGGGCGTCGCCTCGGCCGGGGTCGAGTTCCAGAATGCCTCGCCCGCCGCGCAGGCCGCGCTGAACGCCTTCGCCGCCGATCTTCCGGACGTCTCGCCGATCGCCTTCGCCTACCAGGGCTATGCCGGCAACCGGGCGATGTTCGGCATCACGGTGGAGCGCCTCAGCCAGGCCATCGTGGGCGAACTGAGCGTCGCTGACGCCGTCGGGCGGATGTCCGACGATCTCGCCGCCGCGATGGCCGAGAGCCAGTAACGGAACCTCCGGCCTCCCGCGGCGACGCGGGGGGCCGGGCACTTTCGCACAGACGATGTTCCTGGCCATCCTCAACCCGCTCATGCGGATCATCGAGATCCCGATGCTGGCGCTGCAGCGCCTTCTGGGGATGCGCCTGTTCGCCTGGGCCTTCCTTGCGCCGAACCTGATCCTCTTCGGTCTTTTCGCCTTCCTGCCGGTGATCCTGAACCTGTTCTACGCGACGACGGGCGGCGACAACGTGCTTCTGGCGGACAGGCCCGACGTCGGCCTGAGAAACTTCGTCACGCTGACCGATTGCGGCAGCTACCTCGATCCGAACACCTGCCGCGAAGACAAGTTCTGGCGCGCGGTGTGGAACACGACCTGGTTCGTGACGCTGCAGGTCGGCTTCATGGTCGGCTTCGCGCTGCTGACGGCCATCATCCTCAACCGGGACATCCGCGCGCGCGGCTTCTTCCGCGCGGTCTTCTTCTTCCCCGTCCTCCTGTCGCCGGTCGTCGTGGCGCTGATCTGGAAGTGGATCCTGCAGCGCGAGGGGGTGCTGAACGCGTTTCTCGACTGGACGGGCATGGGCGGGATCAATTGGCTCGTCGATGCGCAATGGGCCTTCGCCTGGTCGGTCTTCATCTCGGTCTGGGCGCACATGGGCTTTTACACCCTGATCCTGCTGGCGGGCCTGCAGGCGATCCCGCGCGACGTCTACGAGGCGGCGATCATGGACCGCGCCTCGCCCTGGCGGAGCTTCACGCGGATCACCCTGCCGCTTCTGGCGCCGACGATGCTGGTTGTGCTGGTCCTCGCGCTGATCAAGGGCGTGCAGACCTTCGACGAGATCTACGCCTTCACCGGCGGCGGCCCCGGCACGGCGACGACCTTCATCATCCAGTACATCTACGAAGAAGGCTTCGCGGGGGCGCCGAGGCTCTTCGGGCTGGCGGCGGCGGCCTCGCTCATGGTGGCAGCCGTGCTGGTGGTGCTGACGCTGATCCAGCTCTGGGTGAACCGGAGGAACGTGGATGGCTAGTCGGCGCGTGAGATCTCATCCGGGGAGGATTTTGCAAAATCCTCCCCAGCGCCTTGCAAGGCGCTCGGCAGGGTCTTGCAAGACCCTGCCCCGATCCTTGCAAGGATCGGAGCCCGCCCCATGAGCGGCGCCTTCGCCTTCCTCACCCGCACGCGCGGGCGCGCCAATGGCGGCACGCGGCTCCACTGGACCGACTGGGCCTCCTACGCCTATCTCGGCCTCGGCATCTGCCTGATGTTCGGCCCCGTCGTCTGGCTTGTCCTGTCGTCCTTCAAGACCGAGGCCGACCTGCAACGCTATCCGCCGACCTTCCTGCCCTACCAGCAGCAGACCATGCTGATCGAAGGCTACGACGAGCCCCTGCCCCTCTTCCGCATGACCGGCGGCGAGTACGAGGGCATGATCCTCGCGCAGGTCCGGCGCGTCGGGATCCAGGCGCAGATGGTCGATCCGGCCAACCCCGGCGAGCGCCTGCGCACCGGCATCGACGAGCGCGAACCGGTGCAGCGCGTGCGGCTGGCTACCGAGAACTACACCGAGCTTTTCGAGCGCTTCACCTTCCTGCGCTATTTCTGGAACTCGACCTTCATCACGCTGATGTCCACGGCGATCATGCTGCTGGTGAACTCGATGGCCGCCTTCGCGCTGTCGAAATACCGGTTCCGGGGGCGGACCACCGTCCTGCTCCTCGTCATCTCCACGCTGATGATCCCGCAGACGGTGGTCCTCGTGCCGCTGTTCCTGATCGTCACGGAACTGGGCATGTTCAACTCGCTCTGGGGTGTCATCATCCCGGGCGCGGCAACACCCACGGGCGTGTTCCTGTTGCGCCAGTACATGCTGACGATCCCCGACGAGATCCTCGACGCTGCCCGCATGGACAAGGCGAGCGAGTGGAAGATCTTCTGGCGGATCATCCTGCCCCTCTCAGCGCCGGCCATCGCGGTTCTTGCCATCCTCGCGATCATGTGGCGCTGGAACGATTTCCTCTGGCCGCTGATCGTGCTGACGCAGTCGGAGAACTTCACGCTGCAGCTGGCGCTCAACTCCTTCCAGGGGGAGCTTCTGACCGACTGGTCCTCGCTTCTGGCGATGACGGTGCTGACGCTCCTGCCGATCGCCTGCGTCTTCATGTTCCTGCAGAAATACATCGCCACCGGCATCGCCTCGACAGGTGGCAAATGACGGCGGGGGGCCGGTAATGGCGAAGCTCGAACTGCGCGATGTGCGCAAGTCCTATGGCGCGGCCGACGTCATCAAGGGCATTGACCTGACCGTGGAGCACGGCGAATTCTGCGTCTTCGTCGGCCCCTCGGGCTGCGGCAAGTCCACGCTTCTGCGGATGATCGCGGGGCTCGAGGACATCTCGGCCGGGCAGATCGTCCTGGGGGGCGACGTCGTCAACGACACGCCGGCCGCCGACCGGGGGCTGGCCATGGTGTTCCAGTCCTACGCGCTCTACCCGCACATGACGGTGCGCCAGAACCTGTCCTTCGGGCTGGAGAACATCAACACCCCCAAGGCCGAGATCGCCAGGAAGGTGGGCGAGGTCGCCAAGATGCTGCAGATCGACCAGCTTCTCGACCGGCGGCCCAAGGACCTCTCGGGCGGACAGCGGCAGCGGGTGGCCATCGGCCGCGCCGTGGTCCGCGAGCCGCGCGTCTTTCTCTTCGACGAGCCGCTGTCGAACCTCGACGCGGAGCTGCGCGTCGACATGCGCGGCGAGATCTCCTCGCTGCACAAGCGGCTTGGAAATACCATGGTCTACGTGACCCACGACCAGGTGGAGGCCATGACGATGGCCGACAAGATCGCGGTGTTGCGGCTGGGCGAACTGGAGCAGTTCGGCCGCCCCCTCGACCTCTTCAACGCGCCCGAAAACCTGTTCGTCGCGGGCTTCATCGGCAGCCCGAAGATGAATTTCCTCAAGGGCACGGTGGGCGAGGACCGGACGCACCTGACGCTCGACACCGGCGATGCCGTGACCCTGCCGGAAACGGGCTTCGCGCAGCGGGCCGGACAGAAGGTGACGCTAGGCCTGCGCCCGAACGACCTGCGTCCCGACCCCGACGGCGTGCTTCATGCCGACATCCGCGCGGTGGAGCAGCTCGGGACGGACAGCTACCTCTATGGCGCGTTCCAGGACGGCACGCCGGTCACGGTGCACAACCCCGGCCAGACCAGGGTGCAGCCCGGCGAGCGCGTGGCGCTCACCGCGAATTCGGGCGCGATCCACCTTTTCGACACCGGGACCGGACGAACCCTGCGGATGTAGGCCGGCCTTGGGCCTCGCAGCCCGCGGCCGCGCGTCAGGCCACTTCGTGGCCGAGGGTCGCGGTATAGATCTCGAACCAGTCCTGCCGCGTCAGCTCCACCGACAGGGCCGCGGAAAGGCCACGGATGCGGTCGAGCGCGTTGGTGCCCATCACCGGCAGGATCTTCGCGGGATGGCGGAGCAGAAACGCCACCGCGACCGCGCCGGGATCCACGCCTTGCTCGTGCGCGATCCGCGTCAGCACCTCGCGCACCGCGGCGCCCTCCTCGGCGAAGAGCCGACCGCCGGCCAGCGGCGACCAGGCCATCACCGGATGGCCATGGGCCTGGTGGAACGCCAGATCGCCGTTGGTGAAGGGATCGAGATGCATGACGCTCAACTCGATCTGGTTGGTCACCAGCGGCACTTCCATCGCCGATTGCAGAAGCTGCCAGTCCCAGGGCCGGAAGTTCGAAACACCCACTTCGCGCACCTTGCCAGAGGCGACCAGCGCATCGAGCGCGGCGCCCGTCTCGGCATGGTCCATCATCGGATCGGGGCGGTGGATGAGCAGAAGGTCGATCCGGTCCGTCGCCATCTGCGTCAGCGAGTTCTCGACGCAGGACGTGATGTAAGGGCCTGACGTGTCGTAATATTTCACGCGTTTGTCCGCGTGCTTGCCGATCGGCGCGACGATGTCGCATTTGGTGACCAGCTCCACCTTGTCGCGCAGGCCGGGGCTGGCGCGGAAGGCCGCGCCGAGGATCGTCTCGGCGCCGTAGGCCCCGTAGATGTCGGCCTGGTCCATCGTGGTGATGCCCTGCTCGAGGCAGGCCTCGATCTTGGCTTCCACATGGGCAGGCGAAGTGTCGGCGTCATCGCCGAGCCGCCACATCCCGTAGACGATGCGGCTGAATTCGAGGTCTCCGACCTTAACGCGGTCCATCAGCGTCTCTCCCCGGCTCCGAGCGGCGTATCGGGCACGCCCGCAGGCACTCTGCCGTAAGCCTCTGGCAATGAACAGGTCTTGAGCTCGGGCATCACGAGCCGACCGAAATGCCGACATTCGTCGAGATGCGGGTAGCCCGAGAAGATGAAGGCGCGGACCCCCATCTTGCGATACTCCTCGATCTCCGACAGAACCTGATCGGCCGATCCGACGATGGCCGCGCCGCAGCCCGAGCGCGCACGCCCGATCCCGGTCCACAGATGCGGCTCGATATACCCGAACTGGTCCGCAAGCTCGCGGGCGCGGGCCTGGTGGCTCACCCCGAGCGAGCCGGAATCGAGCGCGCGCTCCCGGATCAGCGTGCCAAGCTCGTCGTCGAGTTTCGAGACGAGGTGCTCGGCATATTCGCGCGCCTCCTGCTCCGTGTCGCGGACGATCACGTGGACACGGAGACCGTAGTCGAGCGTTCTGCCATATCTTTCAGCGACTTCGTTCACGGCCTTCATGCGTCCGGCGATCTGTTCCTTGGGCTCAGGCCACATCAGGTACACGTCGCAATGCTGTCCGCAGAGTTCGAGCGCGTCGGGCGAATAGCCCCCGAAATAGAGAAGCGGCCCGCCGGTCTGGTACGGCTTCGCGGGATCGGTCGTCAGACCTTTGAAATCATAGACTTCGCCCTGGTAGTTGATCTGATCCTGGGTCCAGGCCTGCTTCAGGATCTCCACCACCTCGCGGCTCCGCTGGTAGCGGAAGGCACTGTCGGCCTTCTCGCCGGGGAAGTCCGACGAGATGATGTTCACGGTCAGCCGCCCTTCCAGCATGTGATCGAGCGTGGCGATGGTGCGCGCCAGCATGACCGGCTGCATCTCGCCGCAACGGACGGCGGCCAGCATGTTGATCCGGCTCGTCACCTGCCCGCCGGCGGCGACGAAGCTCAACGTGTCCTGCCCGACCTGGTAGGAGGACGGGCACAGGATGTTGCGGAAACCCTGGGCTTCCGCCTCCTTGAGAATCGAGGAGCAGTGCGCCCAGGACGAGCGCAGGTCTCCCTCCGGCACGCCCAGGTAGCGGTAATCGTCGGAACAGAGCGCGGCGAACCACGATACCTCGGCGGCATCGAGATCGGCGGACGTGACGGGGACGACGGTCATGACGCAGGGCCTCCCTTCCCGGAATGCGTTTCCCGATTGCCTAGCCGGAGGAAACGGGTAGATCAATGGTATAACAATTTTTATGCGACAGGTTTGGAAGGCCATGTCAGCAGATCCGCATCCCGGCGCCCTGCCCGCCTATCTGCGCATCGCCGAGCGTCTCACCATCGAGATCGGCGCGGGCCGGCTTGCGGCGGGGGACCGGCTTCCGCCCGAACGGCGCATGGCGGCCCAGAACGGCGTGTCGATGATGACGCTGAGGAAGGCCCTCGCCGTCGTCGCCGAGCGCGGACTGATCGAACGCCGGCAGGGCTCGGGGAACTACGTGAGGGGCGGCGCGCGGAACGTCGGGACCTACGCCCTCTTCCGGCTCGAGGCGGTGCCGGGCGGCGGTGGTCTTCCGACCGCGCGGCTTCTGTCGCTCGACGAGGGGCCGTCGCCCGAGGCGCTGTCCGACATGCCCGGCCGGGCCTGGCGCATCCGGCGGCTGCGCGCGCTCGACGGGGTGCCGGTCGCGGTCGAGGAGATCTGGCTCCATGCCCGCTATGGCACGCTGAAGGCGTCGCACCTTTCGGAATCGCTTTACCGTTTCTACCGGGAGCGGCTGTCGCTCGACATCCTGCGGGCCGAGGACAGGGTGAGCGTGGGCCCCCTACCCGACTGGGCGCCGACGGAACTCGGGCCCTTGCCCGGCGACACGATGGGGCTTGTCGAACGGCTGGCCTTCGATCAATACGGCAAACCGGCGGAGGCGTCGCGGACATGGTTCGATCCGGCACGCGCCCGCTATCATGCGCGGGTGCCCTGAGGGCGCCGCGCGAGGGGAGGACAAGACGGCAATGACGCGCTACGGCATCGTCGGTTGCGGCATGATGGGCCAGGAGCACATCCGCAACATAGCACTTCTCGCACAGGCGGAGGTTTCGGCCTTCGTGGAGCCCGACACAGGCATGGCGGCCGCGACCCGGGCGCTGGTGCCCGGCGCCACGCCCTGCGCGGACATCCCCGGGCTTCTGGCGCGCAACGACGTCGATGCGCTGGTCATCGCCTCGCCCAATCACATGCACGTGCCGCAACTGCGGGACATCGCGCGCATCAGGCCGCTGCCGGTCCTGGTGGAGAAGCCGGTCTACACGCGGCGCGAGGACGAGGCCGCGCTGCGCGACATCGCCCGCGATTTCCCCGCGCCGATCTGGGTCGCGATGGAGTACCGCTACATGCCGCCGATCGCGAAGTTCCGCGAGATGGCGGAGGCGGCCACGGGCGGCATCCGCATGCTGACGATCCGCGAACACCGCTTCCCCTTCCTCGAGAAGGTCGGCGACTGGAACCGCTTCAACCGCAACACCGGGGGGACGCTGGTCGAGAAATGCTGCCATTTCTTCGACCTGATGCGCCTGATCCTGCAGGACGAACCGGTGCGCGTCATGGCGAGCGCAGGCCAGGCCGTGAACCATCTCGACGAACGCTACGGGGGCGAGACGCCGGATATCTGGGACCACGGCTACGTGATCGTGGACTTCGCGAAGGGCGCCCGCGCGATGCTGGAACTGTGCATGTTCGCGGAAGGCTCCGATTACCAGGAAGAGATCTCGGCCGTCGGTACCACGGGCAAACTTCAGGCCTTCGTGCCGGGGCCGACGCGGTTCTGGAACTTCGACATCGGCCCGCAGCCTGTCCCACACCTGATCGTCAGCCCGCGCCATCCGACGGGCCCGAGCCGCATCGACATCCCCGTGGACCCGACGCTTCTGGAAGCGGGCGACCACAACGGGGCGACGTACTACCAGCATCTCCGCTTCCTCGACGTGGTTCGCGAAGGCCGCCGCCCGGAGGTGACGCTGCAGGACGGCGCCGCCGCGGTCCGGATCGGCCTGGCCGCACAGGAGGCGGCGATGACGGGTCAGGCCGTCGCGCTCTGATCATGGCCGACCGGATCGATATCGGCATCGACGGCGGCGGAACAGGCTGCCGCGTGGCGGTGTCGGTCGGTGACACGGTGACCGAGACGACGGGCGGCCCCGCGAACATCGTGACCGATCCGCCGGGCGCCGAGGCCGCGATCCGCCAGGCGTTGATCGAGGGGCTGGCGGCCCATGGACTCGGCCTCGAGGACATGGGACGCGCGCGCGTCTGCGCGGGCCTGGCGGGCGGGCGCCTGCCCGGCGTCGCCGACGCCTTCGCCACGCGCCTTCCCTTCCTCGCCTACGTGGTCGATGACAGCGTGACCGCGCTGGAAGGCGCGCTTGGCGGCGCGATGGGCACACTCGCAAGCCTCGGGACCGGATCCTTCTTCATCCGCAAGTCGGCCTCGGGGATCCGGCATGTGGGCGGCTGGGGCTTCCACCTCGGCGACGAAGGCTCGGCCGCGTGGCTGGGCCGCCGCGCGCTTTCCCTCGCCCTGCGCGTCGCCGATGGCCGCCTGCCTGCGGACCCGCTGGCCGAAGCCCTGATGGAGGCCGCGCCGCCCCATCCCGTCCTTTTCGCCCGTGACGCGCGGCCCGGCGATTTCGCGCAGGTCGCCCGCGTGGTTCTGGCCCATGCCGAAACACCGCTCGCCCGGCGGTTGATCACCGAGACGCTGGAGGCACTGACCGAAGGCCTCGCCGACCTCGGCCATGCGCCGGGCGCGCCGCTCGTCGTCACCGGCGGGCTCGGCGAATTGCTCGCGCCGCACCTTCCCGAGGCACTGTCGCGCGACCTGCGCCCCGCGCTCGGACGCCCGCTCGACGGGGCGCTGGCGCTGGCACGGGGGCTGCCGTGAAGCTCGAGGGCGTCGATATCCTCGACGGCGCGGGCATGCGTCGGGGCATGGATCTGGAGATCGCGGAAGGCCGCATCGCGCGCCTTTCCCCCGGAACCGCGAGGGATCATGCCCCCGTCGTCTGCCCCGCGCCGATCGACCTGCAGGTCAACGGCGGCGGTGGCCGGATGCTGGGCGACTGCGAGGGGCCGGGCGATGTCCTCGACATACTGGCCGCGCACCTGCGGCTCGGGACCGCGGCGATCCTGCCCACGCTCATCTCCGACACCGCCACCGCGACCGAGACCGCAGTCCACCTCGTCGCCACCGCGCGGCAGGCCGATCCCGGCATCCTCGGCCTGCACCTCGAGGGTCCGCATATCGCGGTGCCGGGGGCGCATGATCCGGCGACGCTCCGCGACATGGGCGACGCCGATCTCGCCTTCCTGATCGACGCCCGGGCGCGGGTCGGCCACCTGCTCGTCACGCTCGCGCCCGAACGGGTCACGCCGCAGCAGATCGCGGCGCTGACCGAGGCAGGCGTCGTCGTCTCGCTCGGCCACACGGCCTGCAGCTACGAGGCTGCCGTCGCCGCCTTCGCCGCGGGCGCGCGCATGGCCACGCATCTCTTCAACGCGATGTCGGGCCTCCATCACCGCGCGCCCGGACTGGTCGGCGCCGCCCTCACCCATGCCGAGGCTTGGGGGGTGATCCCCGACGGCCACCACGTCGCCGATGCGGCCCTGAAGATCGCGCTGGCCGCGCACCCCGGTGGGGCGATCCCCGTCTCCGACGCCATGGCGGTCGCCGGCACCGATGCCGCCGGCTTCTCGCTGGCCGGCCGGCAGGTCCTGCGCCATGAAGGGCGGCTCACGCTCACCGACGGCACGCTCGCCGGCGCCGACATCAGCCTGCTGGAGGGGCTTGGACATATCGCGCGGCTGACCGCGCGGCCACTCGCCGAGGTGCTGCCGATGGGGTTCGACCGTCCCCACCGCCTGCTGACCGGGCGCGCGAACGTGCTGACGGCAGGGGCGCCCGCCCGTCTCCTGCATCTCGACGGCGACGCGGTCGAGGGCTTCGACGGCCACGCGTGGCACGTCCTGCACGCCTAGGGCGACATCCCCGCGAACCGCCCGATCACGCCCGTCGCGCCCCGCCCCGGCGCCCCGACAGGTGCGGCTACAGGTTGTCCAGAACCGGCACCGCGCCCGCGGGTCCGCGTCGCCTGCTCACACCGGAAGCCTCAGCTTGCCCGGGTTGAAGATGTTCAGGGGGTCGATCCCGCGCTTGATCGCCGCCATGACCTCCATCGCGGCCGGCCCAAGCTCCGCCTCGAGGTAAGGCGCCTTGCCCTGCCCGATCCCGTGCTCGCCGGTACAGGTCCCCTCCATGGAGATGGCAAGCTCGTTCAGCCAGCCGACGAAGCGCTCGGCCCGCGCCACCTCGCCGGGGTCCTCCATGTCGATCAGCAGCAGGACATGGAAATTCCCGTCCCCCACATGCCCGACGACCGGCGCGACGAAGCCCATCTCGCGCGTCTTCTCCTGCGCCGCGGTCACGCAATCGGCCAGCCGTGAGACCGGAACGCAGACATCGGTGGAAATCCCCTTGGCCCCGGGCCGGAGCGCGAGGCTCGCCCAGTAGGCATCGTGACGCGCCTGCCAGAGGCGGTTGCGCTCCTCCTCGCGGGTGGTGAAGGCAAAGCCGGTGCCGCCGAATTCCGCCGCGATTCCGCCGAAGGCCTCCGCCTGCTCCGCCACGCCGGCCTCCGATCCGTGGAACTCCAACAGGAGAAGCGGCGTCTCCGGCAGCGAAAGCTTCGAATAGGCGTTCACCGCCTTCACCTGCAACGCATCGAGAAGCTCGATCCGCGCCACCGGCACGCCGTACTGGATCGTCGCGATCACCGCGTCGCAGGCCGCCGCCACGCTCGCGAAGGAACAGGTCGCCGCCGACACCGCCTCGGGAATGCCCTGCAGCTTCAGCGTCAGCTCCGTGATGATGCCGAGCGTCCCCTCCGAGCCCACGATCAGCCGCGTCAGGTCATAGCCGGCCGAGCTCTTGCGCGCCCGCGCACCCGTCGTCACCACCTCGCCCGAGGGCAGCACCGCCTTGAGCGACAGCACATTGTCCTTCATCGTCCCGTAGCGCACCGCGTTCGTCCCGGAGGCCCGCGTGGCCGCCATGCCGGCCAGCGAGGCATCCGCCCCGGGATCGACCGGAAAGAACAGGCCCGTATCCCGCAGATGCGTGTTCAGCGCCTTGCGCGTGACGCCGGGCTCGATCACCGCGTCCATGTCCTCGGGATGGACGGCGAGGATCCGGTTCATCGCGCCGAGGTCCAGCGAGATGCCCCCCGCAGGCGCGTTCACATGCCCCTCGAGCGAGGTCCCGGTGCCGAAGGGCACGATCGGGACCCGGTGCGTGGCGCAGATCCGCACGATGTCCTGAACCTCCCCGGTGGAGGCCGGGAAGATCACCGCGTCGGGGGGCTGGGTGCGGATCCACGTCGTCGTATGTCCATGCTGCTCCCGCAGCGCCTGCCCGGTCTCGACCCGGCCGGCCCCGAGCCGCTGGCGCAGGAGGTCGAGCGCGGTGGCGATCCCCTCCTCGTTTCTCGGCAGATCGGCGATCAGGGCCATGGTTCTCTCTCCCTCGGATGCGCCGCCACGCTAGCCGCGGCCCGCGTCCGCCTCAAGCCCGCGACCATGCCTCTTCAGCCTGGCGGAAAACTCCGGGGGGAGGCCGGAACGGCCGGGGGGCAGCGCCCCCCGCGCCCGAGACCCGCCCGGAGGGGCGGGTCGAGACGGGACCCGCGCGGCGCAGCCGCTCCGCCTATTCGGCGGCCTGCGCCTCGGCGGCGCGCGCGGCTTCCAGTTCGGCGGCCTTCTTCTCGACCTGCTCGACGATATGCTCGATCATCTGGTCGTTCGACAGCTTGTGGCTCTGCTTGCCCGCGAGATAGACCATGCCGCTTCCCGCGCCGCCGCCGGTGAAGCCCACATCCGTCATCAGCGCCTCGCCCGGCCCGTTCACCACGCAGCCGATGATCGACAGGCTCATCGGCGTCTTGATGTGCTCCAGCCGCTTTTCCAGCGCCTCGACCGTCTTGATGACGTCGAAACCCTGCCGCGCGCAGGAGGGGCACGAGATGATGTTCACGCCCCGGTGGCGCAGGCCCAGAGACTTCAGGATCTCGAAGCCGATCTTCACCTCCTCCACGGGGTCCGCCGAGAGGCTCACGCGCAACGTGTCGCCAAGCCCGGCCCAGAGCATGTTGCCAAGCCCGATCGCGGATTTCACCGTGCCGCCCACGAACCCGCCGGCCTCGGTGATCCCGAGGTGGAACGGCGCGTCCGTCTGCTCGGCCAGCATCGTGTAGGCCGCGACAGTCATGAACACGTCGGAGGCCTTCATCGAAATCTTGAAGTTCAGGAAATCGTTGTCTTCCAGGATCTTGATATGTGCGAGACCGGATTCCACCATCGCGTCCGGGCAGGGCTCGCCATACTTGTCGAGGAGGTGCTTCTCCAGCGAACCGGCGTTCACCCCGATGCGGATGGCGCAGTCGTGGTCGCGGGCGGCGCGGATCACCTCCTTCACCCGCTTCTCGTCGCCGATGTTGCCGGGGTTGATCCGGAGGCAGGCGGCGCCCGCCTCGGCCGCCTCGATGCCGCGCTTGTAGTGGAAATGGATGTCCGCGACGATGGGCACGGGGCTTTCGCGGACGATCTCCTTCAGTGCGCGCGCGCTCGGCTCGTCGGGGACCGAGATGCGCACGATGTCCGCACCGGCCTCGGCGCAGGCCTGGACCTGCGCGATCGTGCCCTTCACATCGGTCGTCAGCGTGTTCGTCATGGTCTGGACGCTGATCGGCGCGTCGCCGCCCACGGGAACGGATCCGACGTGGATCTGCCGGGTCTTGCGACGGTCGATGTTGCGCCAGGGGCGGATGGGATTGTGCGACATGTCGGGCCTTTTCGGGCTGCGTCCGGTCTTGCGACCGAAGATAGACCTGTCAGGCGCGGTGGACAACGCCCGGAAACCGGCGTGACGGCATGTGTCGCAGGACCGCTATTCGGCGTCGATGCCGAGGACGAGTTCCGCCACCTGCGGAAGATCGGGGTCTGCCCCCGCGTCGGCCATGGCGAAGTTCGCGCTCAGCGCGTCGGCCGAAAGCTCCACGTCGCGGACGATCGAGGCGCCGACACCCGCGGGCCCCAGCGTCACGCCGTTCACCGCGAAGTAGAGCGAGCCGGAATTCCCCGACCGCAGGAGAGGCGCGGCCTCGGTTTCGGGCAGGACCCAGCTGTCGCCGGCGTTGAGCGTCCCCTCGAAGAGCATCGTGCCCCCCGCCGAGGTGATGCGGACCCAGGTCGGACGGACGGCGAAGACGAGCACCTCGTCGTTCTGCGCGAACTCGGTGACCTGCACCTGCCGGGTCGGGCGCTGCTGTGGCACGCCGCGTTCGGCGGTCGCGACCACGCCGTCGCCACGGCTTGCCGCCAGCCGCAAGCCCGAGAGTGTGCCGACCTCGTCGGGGTCGAGCGTGGCCAGCGCCTCGTCACGCGGGGCTAGAACCGGGGTTTGCAGCGGCTCGGGGCGATAGAGGCGGCCGACATCCTCCGCGCCGGGCACCGCGATGTCGAACCCCTGCGCCACGTCGAAGGCACCCTCGGTCGCGCCGGTGAGCGGGTCGAGCTGCGCCAGCGGCGCCGGGGCCTCGTCCACCGGGGCGATCGAGAGCCTCTGGATGTCCTGAAGGACTGCCCATGCGCCGTAGCCGATACCGACCGCGATCACGAGGAGCACGGCGATCGACCCCAGGGCGCCGGGTTCCATCCGAGAGAACCACGGCTCGCGCTCGGGCGCCAGCATCACCGGGGCGCGGCGCATCACGTCGTTCGGATCGACCCGCTTGGGCACCGATTCGGGGTCGCGGCGATTGGCCCGGGACTGAAGCGCGGGGCCGCCATGGACGCCGCGGAACCCGGTCTCCTCGCAGAAGCGACGGAAGGTCCATTCCGGCTCCATGCCGAGATACCGCGCGTAGGAGCGCACGTAGCCTGCGATGAAGCCCGGGCTCTGGAAGGCGCCGATGTCGCCGTTCTCGATGGCTGCGATGTAGGTGGCGCGGATCCGCAGTTCCCGCTCGACATCGAGCAGCGATTTGCCCAGCGTCGCACGCTCGCCGCGCATCAGGTCGCCGAGCGCGACGTCGAACATGTCGTAGCCGTCGAAGGCCGGAGACGTGGACACGGTCTCGGACGGATCGTCGCCGTCGCGCTCCGCGTCATCGCCCCACTGATGGCCCTTGCCCATACGGCACGTCCCGTCTCAACGCCGGTGTGCCACATTAAAATGCGGGTGGCAGCCCGGCCTCATCGAAATGTTACCCCCGATCGCGGCTGATTCCCAAGCCAGACCGCGATTTAGCCGGAATTAGCACGCGACGAGACGTGTTGCACCCGCAGAAAGCATTACCCCGCCAGCTCGGCGCGATTCAGCGCACAATGGCTCCAGAGGGCGTCCATGGCCTGGATCAGGCCATCCATCATCTTCGGATCGTGCACCGGCGAGGGCGTGAAGCGCAGGCGCTCGGTCCCGCGGGGCACGGTCGGGTAGTTGATCGGCTGCACGTAGATGCCGTGATCGGCCAGCAGCATGTCCGAGATGATCTTGGTGTGGACCGGGTCGCCGACGATCACGGGCACGATGTGGCTGCCGTGGTCGACGATGGGCAGGCCGAGGCCCTTGAGCCGCATCTTCAGCACCCGCGCGCGTTCCTGGTGCAGGTCGCGCAGCGCCTGGTCGCCCTTGAGGTGCCGCACGCTCGCCGCCGCGCCCGCGGCCACGACCGGCGGGATAGAGGTGGTGAAGATGAAGCCCGGCGCGTAGGAGCGCACCGCGTCGCACATCCGGGCCGAGGCCGCGATGTAGCCGCCCATCACGCCGAAGGCCTTGCCGAGCGTGCCATTGATGATGTCGATCCGGTCCGCGATGCCCAGCTGTTCCGAGACACCGCCGCCGCGCGGGCCGTACATGCCGACCGCGTGCACCTCATCGAGATAGGTGAGCGCGCCGAATTCCTCGGCGACCTCGACCAGCTCGGCGATGGGGCCGAAATCGCCGTCCATCGAGTAGACCGATTCGAAGGCGATGAGCTTCGGCGCGTCCGGATCGTCGGCCTCCAGAAGCTCGCGCAGATGCGCAACATCGTTGTGGCGGAAGACGCGCTTCGCCCCGCCGTTGCGGCGGATGCCCTCGATCATCGAGGCGTGGTTCAGCTCGTCGGAATAGATGATGAGGCCGGGGAACAGCTTGGGCAGGGTCGACAGCGTCGCGTCGTTGGCGATGTAGGCCGACGTGAAGACCAGCGCCGCCTCCTTGCCATGCAGGTCGGCAAGCTCGGCCTCGAGCCGCTTGTGGTAGACCGTCGTGCCCGAGATGTTGCGCGTGCCGCCCGAGCCTGCGCCCGTGGCGTCCAGCGCCTCGTGCATCGCATTCAGCACCACAGGATGCTGGCCCATGCCGAGATAGTCGTTGCCGCACCAGACGGTGATGTCCTGTTCGGTTCCGTCCGGCTTGGTCCAGACGGCGTGGGGAAACTGGCCGCGACGGCGCTCGATGTCGATGAAGGTCCGGTAACGGCCTTCCTTGTGCAAACGGTCGATGGCCGCGCCGAGCGCGCTGTCATAATCCACTGGCTGTCTCCCTTCCTCTGGCCCGGGAGCTTCGTCCCGACGGCCAGGCAAGACGCTGGCTTGTTTGGCCCGGTTTCCCCTGGCGCAGGTGGCGCGCCGGTTTCGGTATTGTCCCGGTTTCCCCGACATAGGCCGTGGGGTCCGGTGAGGCCAAGGTACAAATTGACGCGAAGACGACTTTGACCTGTGTCAATCACTCCGGGCAAGTTAGGCGCGGATCAGCCCTCGACCACCGCGACGCAGTCGGAGGCGCCGCAGGCGGCAAGCGCCGCCTCCCGCCCCTCGCCCACGCCCCATCGGCCGGTCGCCGGCGATATGGCGAGGACCCGGCTTCGCCGCGGCAGGGCGCGGTACTCGCTCCTCAGCGCGGACGTCGCCTGGCTGGACAGTTGCAGCGGGCGTCCCGGCTCCCAGCCTTCGGGGCGGATGACGAGCGCCACGATGCAGGGGGCGCCACGCCCCTCGCGGTTCGCTTCGCAGGCCGCAAGCGCGGCCGCGCGGGCGTTCTCCTCGTCGTGGTAATTGGCCGCGAGCGCGGTGAGTTCCGAGGCGAGCCCGGCATCGGGGGCGATCGCCAGCGCGCCGTAATAGGGCTGTGGTTGAACGCGGTTCAGCTGGTCGAGGGTGGCCGCGTCCTGCGCCGACAGAGCGGGGTCCGCGATCACCTCCCACTCCACCGCGCCATCCTCCGCGAAAAGCAGGCCGCGCGCCTCCCGGAGGGTGGGAAGGTCCTGGGATGCGGCCGCGCCGGTCAGCGCGGCCAGCGCCAAGGCGGCGAGAAGACTTGTTCGGATCATGGCCCCCCTCCCTGTTCCGTGTCGATCAAAGGCGTAGCGCGCGGACGCATCGCGGACAAGCGAGGCGCGGCGTCACGTCGCCGGCGGCATCTCCAAGGGTGGCCTTGGCACCGCCCTCCGCGCCGCGCCGCGCCAGAAGCGCGCCATCATCAGGCCGCCCGCAAGGACGAGGCCGACCACGAGACCCCACCAGATGCCCGGCGCGCCGAAGCCCGCCTCGAAGCCGAGAAGGTAGGCCGCCGGCATTCCCACCAGCCAGTAGCTCACCACCGCGTGGATCATCGGCACGCGCGTGTCCTGCACGCCGCGCAGCAGTCCAAGGGCCATCACCTGCGCGGCATCGGCCAGCTGAAAAAAGGCCGCCACGATCAGAAGCTGCGCGCCGAGCGCCACGATTTCCGGGCGGAGCGGATCGCCCGGCTCGACGAAGAGCCCCACAAGGAGGCCCGGCACCGTGACGAGCAGCAGGATGGTCACGGCCACCATCAGCCCAGACAGCATCAGCGCCGCGATCGCGGCGAGGCGAAGCCCCTCGGCGTCGCCCCGCGCCCAGGCATGGCCCGCCCGCACCGTCGCGGCGGAGCTGAGGCCGATATGCACCATGAAGGTGACCGACACGATCTGCAGCGCGATGCCGTGTGCGGCGATCTCGACCGTGCCGATCCAGCCCATCATGATCATCGTGCCCACGAAAAGCCCGGACTCGGCCAGCAACGTCAGTGAAATCGGCCAGCCAAGGCGGAAGACGGAGGCGAAGACCTCGGGATCGGGCCGCCAGAACCGGGCAAAGAGGGTGTAGCGCGAAAGCCCCCGCGCCCGCGCCGCGAAGACCGCGAGCACGATGAAGATCAGGATCTGCGTCCCGAGCGAGGCGAGCGCCGCGCCCTGGATGCCAAGCTCGGGCGCCCCGAGATTTCCGAAGATCAGAACCCAGTTCATCCCCGCGTTCAGCGCCGCCCCCCCGAGCCACGCCCAAAGCACGATCCGGGGGCGCTCCAGCGCCGAGAGATGCGAGCGGAGCACGAGGCCCAGAACCGCCGGCAGGATGGCGAGCCCGGCGATGCGGAGATAGTCCTGGGCGTCCGAGGCGATCTGCGGCGCCTGGCCCAGCGCGAGAAGGATCGCGCCCGAGAACCACAGGGCGGGCAGGATGGCGAGGCTGAAGAGAATGCCGATCCAGAGGCCCATCCGCGTCACACGCCGCACGGCCTGCACGTCCTCGTTGCTGGCCGCCGCGGCGACCATGGGCATGACGGCAAGGCCGAAGCCCATGCCGAGGATGAGAACCACGTGGAAATAGGATCCGCCGAGCGCAACGGCGGCCAGTTCCTCGGCGCCGTACCAGCCCATCATCAGCGTGTCGGTCAGGGTGATGAGCGTCTGCGCAAGCTGGCCGCCGATCAGCGGCCCGCCGATCGTGAGCGTTGCGCGGAGATGCTGGGCGAGCGTCATGGATCGGCTCTATTGGGGCGGCGGTTTCTCGGCAAGTCCCGTCGCGGCGTCAGAGCGTCGCCAGCGCGAGGCCACCGGCGATCCACGCCACGGCGACGCCCACCCCGATCTCGAGCGCGGGCTGCAGCCGGGCGATCCGTTCGGCGCCGTCCGAAAGGCCGGCCACGACCCCGCGGCGCAGCCCGACCGCCGCGAGCGCCACCGCGATCGTCACGGCGGCGGTGCCGAGGGCCATGGCGATCGTGCCCGCGACGCCCCAGACGAAGACGCCCATCTGCGCGGTGAGGACCAGCAGGAACAGCGCGCCGGTGCAGGGCCGGACCGCCACCGCGGCCACGAGAGCGGACAGTTCGCGCCAGCCCGCGGCCCCCGCGACGGCGGCGGGATCCGGGGCATGGGCATGGCCGCATCCGCTACAGGAACGGTCGTGGTGGTGATGACCGTGCTCATGCCGGGCTGCCGCCCTTTCCGCGAGGAACGCCCGCGCGCCGCGCCAGACAAGCCAGAGACCGATCAGCGCGATGGCCGCGAAACCGGCGGGCTGCAGGAGACGCTCGGCGGTGTCGGTCATCCGCTCGCGGCTCCAGCCCAGAAGCCAGAAGCCCGCCGCCACAAGCGCTATGGCGGTCACGCCCTGCGCGAGGCTCGAGGCGAGGGCCACAACCGACAGCCGCATCGCCCCGACGGTCCGCGCCGCGCCGTAGCCGCCGATCAGCAGCTTGCCATGCCCGGGCCCTGCGGCATGGAAGAACCCATAGGCGAAACAGACAGCCAGAAGCGGGATCACGGCCGCCGGGTCGCCTGCGCGCAAGGCCCGGAGCGCGCCCGCCATGCCGGTCTGAGCCGTCCTCTGCCCCTCCATCGCCCAGGCCAGGACCAGCCGGTCCGCGCCCGACACCCAGAAAAGCGTGCCGAGCGCCAGGGCCGCGACCACGGCGATCACGATCAGCGCACGCACTGAAACACCAGCCGATCCGCGAAATAGGCGCCCACAGGGGGGAAATTGTCCTCGGCCGCCACCGCGCCGCCGATCGCGGCCAGCTCCACCTGAAGACGCTCGTAGGCGGCATCCAGATCGGCGCGGACCAACTCGGGCACGCAATCGCCCGCGCCCGAAATGCCCGAGGGCAGCGTCGCCTCGAAGGCCACGTAGAAGGCCTCGTCGTAGACCTGCGCCTCGATCTGGTCCTCGCCGCCCGGATCGCCGGTCACGGGCCGGCGATGCACCGTCTCCATCCGACCGTCGGCCCTGAGTTCGAGCGAGACGGCCTCCGGCCGGCCGAGCGCGAGTTCCGTCGCGCCGCGATACAGGTGGAGACCGCCGTCGAACCCGCTGTTCCAGTTGAGATCGAAGCCGAGCGTCTCGGCGACCTCCTCCTCCGTCAGCGTCTCGTCGAAATCGGGATCGAGCCCGTAGTCCTGGAGAAGAATGAGCGTGTAGAGTTCGTCATACCGCCAGGTGACCTCGACGGCCTCGACTTTCCCCGCATCGTCGACGATCAGCGTGACACCGGCGTCGATGAAGACATGGGGGTGCGCCAAGGCCATTGGCGCGGCCAGCGTGACGGCACCGGCCAGCGGAAGGACGAGAGAAAGGACGGATCGGCCGCGCGCTCGGATCATGCAGCGCAATATGAGGACAAGCCCGGGCCATGCAAGCGCCGCGCCGGCCTCACGCCCAGGACCGGCGGAAAACGGGCGACCTCGAGCATTCGCCGCGTCATGTGGACGGGCTCGGCCTTTGTTGACCAAACCGCTTGGCATTGTTGAGAGATTCGATGGCAGTCCGCCACATTTCCGCCCAACTCTCGCTCCATCTTGGCCATGCAAGCTGCCCGCCGAGAGGAAGTGCGAGTGTTTCATTCATTTATTTCATTTTTGCGAGACGAAAACGGCGCGATTTCAGTCGATTACACGGTACTGAGCGCTGCTGCCGTCGGCATGGCGATCGCCGCTACGGCGATCATCACCGGTGGTATCCAGAATCTCACCCAGCAGATTGACGCCGAGCTTCGGGCGCGCCAGCTCAATGACACATTCATCGCGTTCGACAGCTCGCATTTCGAGCCGCTCTACGCCGTGAGCATGCTGTCGGAAGATGCCGCCCTCGAACTCTGGAACGCGGCCAACGCGCAGATGAACCAGGACCTGATCGACCAGTTGCAGGCCGGGATCACGAAGATCCAGGAAGGCACGATCACCGAACAGGAGCTGACCGAACTCTTCGCGGTCGCGTCGGTCATCTACCAGCGCAACGTCGTCGATGATTCCGTGCTGGAGTACTACTTCGGCTTCGGCGGCGGTGAACCATTCGGCGGTGCGCCAGCACCGACGGGATGACCTGAACCCACCAGCTTCAGGACGGTGTCCCGGCTGCCCTTGCGACAGCCGGGCCTTTGCCTGTGTCAGCCCTTCACCCGGCGGTTGTCGGGGTGAAGCGATGTCCCGAGAATATGCTCGGAGCGGTGGATCACCTGCCCCGCCTGCCCGACGATCAGCGGATCGGGCGCGTGTACGAGGCGCAGGTCCTTGTCTGGATAATCGAGACTGTGGAGGAAGTGCAGCATGCAGTTCAGGCGCGCGCGCTTCTTGTCGTCGGACTTGATCACCGTCCAGGGCGCGTCGGCGGTGTCGGTGTAGAAGAACATCGCTTCCTTCGCCTCGGTGTAGTCGTCCCACTTGTCCAGGCTGGCGCGGTCGATCGGGCTCAGCTTCCACTGCTTGAGCGGATCCGTCTCACGGCTGGCGAAGCGGCGCTTCTGCTCTTCCTGCGTCACCGAAAACCAGTACTTGTAGAGCCGGATGCCCGAGCGGACGAGCATGCGCTCCATGTCCGGGGTCTGGCGCATGAACTCCAGATACTCGTTGGGCTCGCAGAAGCCCATCACACGCTCGACGCCGGCGCGGTTGTACCAGGATCTGTCGTAGAACACGATCTCGCCTGCGGTGGGCAGATGCTGGATATAGCGCTGGAAGTACCACTGCCCGCGCTCCACGTCCGTGGGCTTGTTGAGCGCCACGACGCGGGCCTCGCGCGGATTGAGATGCTCGGTGAAGCGCTTGATGGTGCCGCCCTTGCCGGCGGCGTCGCGCCCCTCGAAGAGCATGACGATCCGCTGCCCGGTTTCCCCGACCCAGCGCTGCACCTTCAGAAGTTCGGCCTGCAGTTTCGCCTTCTGCGCCTCGTAGGCCTCGCGGCGGAGCTTGGTCTTGTAGGGGTATGCGCCGGTCTCGAAGGCCTGCCGGATCTCCGCCGGACTGGGGTGGCGGCGTCCGCGCATCGCGGGCTTGGGGGCCCCGGCCGCCGGCGCGCCCGGCGCGGCGGTTGCGGGGGCTTCGGAGGTGGCGGGTTCGGAGACGGCGAGAGCCTCCGTTTCGGCGGTAAGATCCTTCACGTCGACTGTCCCTTTCCGTCTCTGGCATCTCAAACGCCGTTTTTTACCACGGGCGCCGGGTCCTCCGCCTTGAGACATGTCAAGAAACGGTCATGAAAGTCCGGCCCACCGTGGGAAGATGCCAAAGGAAAACGGGGCCGCGCGTTTCATGACGCGCGGCCCCGTTTCCGTCGCCTGAAGCCCCCTTCAGGCGGCGTTGGCCTTGCGGCGTCGGCCGAGTGCCACGAGACCTCCGAGCCCCGCCAGCAGGAGCGGCAATCCAGCCGGAAGCGGCACGGGCGCGATGTTCACGCTGATGTCGTCGACCGAGAAGCCGTCGTTGCGGACGAACCCCTGCGACCCCGACCCGCTGTAGTTGCCGATCGTGATCAGCGCCGAGGAGACGGCCCGGCCGAAATCGACGACCACCGTGGCGATGTTGCCGTCGCCAAGACGGCCGTTGGTGCGCTGTTCGACGCGGATGCCCTCGGAGATGATCGCCAGCCAGCCGCCCGCGTCGCTGCCATCGGCCAGCGTGAAGACGATGCGGCTGAACATCGAGCCCGTGCTGACCTCCCACGACATCCCCCAGGTGTCGTTGGAGTCGAGATACCACCGGCCGCCCGGCGTCGTGTTCACGCGGCGGAAGGTGTTGCCGTCCCGCAGCGCGAGCTCGGTGCCGGTGTTGCCCGACAGGCCCGTCACCGTGCCCCCCGATCCCGTCCCGCCGAGCGTGTTGAACGTGCCGACGTCGGTCGAGAAATTGCTGCCGACCTCGCCTTCGCCAAGAGCGCCGAAGCCTTCGAAATCCTCGACGATCTGAGGGCCGGACCCGACCAGCGCCCCGTACGAGCCCGCCGAATGCAGCGAGATCGTCGTGGCCGACGCGGCCGATGTCAGCCCGACAAATGCGGCCACCGAAATGGCGGCCCTAATTCTTTTCATATCACTGGGTTCCCAAAAAAAAGACAAATGTGGCGACAGCGTTATATTCCTGCCCCAATTCTGTCACGATCATGCTTCGAAACAGTTTGTCCCGGAAATCCGGCGCGAAACGGCATGTGGGCGGGGCACGGGCCTCGCCCTTCCCCCCTGCCCCCAAACCTGCCATATTCCCGCGAACGCCACACAAGATAGAGCAGCGCCATGGCCCCCACAGACCGCGGAGATCTTCTGTCCGGACATGACAGCACGGCGGGCTCCGGGGGCTACGACGCCTCCTCCATCGAGGTGCTGGAAGGCCTGGAACCCGTCCGCAAGCGCCCCGGCATGTATATCGGCGGCACCGACGAGCGGGCGCTGCACCATCTGGTTGCGGAAATCCTCGACAACGCGATGGACGAGGCGGTGGCCGGCCACGCCAACCGCATCGAGGTGGAGCTGCACGAGGATTACGCCGTCACCATCCGCGACAACGGACGCGGGATGCCGGTGGACGAGCACCCGAAGTTCCCCGGCAAGTCGGCGCTGGAGGTGATCCTCTGCACGCTGCACGCGGGCGGCAAGTTCTCGGGCAAGGCCTACCAGACGAGCGGAGGCCTCCACGGCGTCGGCGCCTCGGTGGTGAACGCGCTGTCGGATCATCTCCGCGTCGAGGTCGCGCGCAACCGCGAGCTGTTCGTGCAGGAGTTCTCGCGCGGGCATCCGCAAGGTCCGGTCCGCGCGGAAGGCGCGGTCTCGAACCGGCGGGGCACCAGCGTCACCTTCCACGCGGACGAGCAGATCTTCGGCCATCACCGCTTCCGGCCCGCACGCCTGATGAAGATGGTCCGTTCGAAGGCCTACCTCTTCTCGGGCGTCGAGATCCGCTGGAAATCCGCGATCGACGACGGCGAGACACCGGCCGAGGCGGTGTTCCACTTCCCCGGCGGCCTCTCGGACTACCTGTCCGAAACCCTTGGCGGCGCCGCGACCTATACCGACGCGCCCTTCGCGGGCCGCGTGGAGTTCGGGCCCAAGTTCAACGTCCCCGGCTCCGTCGAATGGGCGATCACCTGGACGCCCTCGCGGGACGGCTTCATCCAGTCCTACTGCAACACGGTGCCGACGCCCGAGGGCGGCACGCACGAGGCGGGCTTCTGGGCCGCGATCCTCAAGGGCGTGCGCGCCTATGGCGAGCTCGTCGGCAACCGGAAGGCGCAGAACATCACCCGCGACGACCTCACCGGCGGGGGCTGCGCGCTGGTCTCGTGCTTCATCGCCGAGCCCGAATTCGTCGGCCAGACCAAGGACCGCCTCGCCACGACCGAGGCCGCGAGGATGGTCGAGGCCTCCGTGCGCGACCACTTCGACAACTGGATGGCCGCGAACACCAAGGCCGCGGGGTCGATCCTCGACTTCCTCGTGCTGCGCGCGGAGGAGCGGCTGCGGCGGCGGGCCGAGAAGGAGACCGCGCGCAAGTCCGCCACCAAGAAGCTGCGCCTGCCCGGCAAGCTGGTGGACTGCTCGCAACAGGCGCGCGACGGAACCGAGCTCTTCATCGTCGAGGGCGACAGCGCGGGCGGCTCGGCCAAGATGGCGCGGGACCGCAAGACCCAGGCGCTCCTGCCGCTGCGGGGCAAGATCCTGAACGTGCTGGGGGCCGCGTCGTCGAAGCTCGGCCAGAACGCGGAGATTTCCGATCTGTGCCAGGCGCTTGGCGTCGGGATGGGCACGAAGTTCAACATCGACGACCTGCGTTACGACAAGGTCATCATCATGACTGACGCGGATGTCGACGGGGCGCATATCGCCTCGCTCCTGATGACGTTCTTCTTCACGCAGATGCGGCCGATGATCGACAAGGGGCACCTCTACCTCGCCTGCCCGCCGCTCTTCCGGCTGACGCAGGGCGCGAAGCGGGTCTACTGCCTGGACGAGGCCGAACGCGCCGCCTGGCTGGAGAAGGGCCTCGGCGGCAAGGGCAAGATCGACGTCTCCCGCTTCAAGGGCCTGGGCGAGATGGACGCCAAGGACCTGAAGGAAACCACGATGGACCCCGCCTCGCGCAAGCTGATCCGGGTATCGGTGGACGACGAGGTGCCGGGCGAGACGGGCGACCTGGTGGAGCGGCTGATGGGCAAGAAACCGGAGCTGCGGTTCCAGTACATCCAGGAGAATGCGAGGTTCGTGGAGGAGCTGGATGTCTAGGGTTACGCTTGTCGCAAATTAGAATAATCGGTTCGGTTTTCGAAGGAGGCGGACCGCTTCAAGTCGATGCCTACTGCGACCTGTGCGGACCGGTGCAGGCAGGTATCGCGTTTCCGTTTGGACCTCCGAACGAAGCTGAGATTTCCGCCAGTGTTGTCGAATGCCCCAAATGCCGTGGACCAGCGATAGTGCGGGACGGTTTGCACGATTTTCGGAAACAGATCGAAAGGCTTGTTCGAAATTCGAACATCAATCGCAAGCAGGCAGTACGTTTCATCAAGAAGATTGAAGACGCCAAGGATCTTTCAACACTTCCGGTATCTGCAGAGGCTATCAATAGCGACTTAGTTGAAATTGCAAAATTAGCACTTCAACAGAAGGAACCTAAAGGCGCGTTCAAACAAGTCTGTAGTATCCTCAGGGAAATAATCGTGGTTGGGTCTACGCTTGCCATGGGGCTTGCGGCTGGCACCGCAGTGTACGACCGGCATTCAAACGAAGCTCTGCCAAATGCCGAGCAAAGAATTAATTCCGATGGCCGGGAGCATGAAGCCGAGCAAAAACCCAGTAGCGAAGAAGAAAAACCGCCCGAAAAACCGCTTCCCAACGACAGGTAATGTCCAGCATTGTCGTTGCAATGTGGGCACCTCCTTTGTCATTCGCGTTTTCTCGGAACGTATGTTCATCAGGTTGGTTTAAAGAACGTTAACTGCCCGGCCAGCGCCTGCCCGCGGGATGGCGCTTCCAACGCCCGTTCCCCTCGATTTATCCCGGCCAAACCCCTCCCTGCTCGACCGCCGCGCCAAGGTCAACCAAAGCGCCAGCCCGGGGGGCGGGCAGGCGCTGGCCGGGCAGCTTCGCTGCTATTCCGGCTCGGGTGCTTAGCTCGTCCGGCCCAATGGGGCGCCTCTCGCGCATCGCTGGCGCTGAAGGCTAACAGGTTGCCGCTTGCCCGTCCCACGGCTCTCCCACCCCCTTGCCCCGCCACCTCCCCCTCGCCTACCCTGTCCCCATGACCCCCGCCGAAGCGCAATCCCATCTGACCGACCACTTCTCCACCTGGGTTCTCGACCTGAACCTCGCCGTCACCGACGTGGACGAGACGCGGGTCGTGATCCGGATGCCCTTCACCGGGCGGCTGGAACGGGTGGGCGGCACCGTCTCGGGCCAGGCGCTGAGCGCGCTTGCCGACACCGCGATGATCCTCGCGCTCGCCGGTCAGGTGGGGGAATTCGTGCCCGCCGCGACGACCGACCTGCACATGCAGTTCCTGCGCCCGGGAACCGGCGACATCCTCGCCCGCGCCGAGGTGGTGCGGCTGGGCAAATCGCTCGTCTTCACCCGCGCCGAGCTGACGGCCGAGGACACGGGCAAGACCGTGGCGCTGGCCACCGCGACGCTCGCCCTGCCCTGAGGCGGGCCTTGCCGGTTTCGCGCGCGGCGCTTATCTCTGGTTGCGTGGCGCGAGGCGCATCGCCCCGCCCCCACACTCACCGACGATCATCGCCCTGGGGCCCTCCCAGGCAACCCTGATTGCCCTTGAGCAACGGCCCCGCCGGCATCCCGCCGCGCGGGTGTTCACGCGAAAGGACCATCCCATGTCCAAGGAAAAGAGCCGCGGCAACCGCGAGACCAAGAAGCCCAAGCAGGTGAAACCCAAGGTTCTGGCCACGGCCAATTCCAACCTGGGCAAGCCGCTCGACATCGGCAATCCGAAGAAGGGCAAGTAACCCGGCGCGCGGGGGCGGCGGGCCGCGGGCGCGGCCCCTCACCCCCGGACGTCGCGCCGTGCAGGTGGGCCCCAGGACGCAGGCCGGCCCGGTCACGCGGAAGGCGCTATTCCTGCACGCTCTCCAGGTAGGCCACGAGGTCCACGACCTCGGGCGCGGTCAGGATGGTCTGCGACCCGTCGCGCATGACCTCGCTCATGTCCCCGAAGACATAACCGAACAGCGGCATGTCCGAGCCATGGCTCAGGATCGGATCGCGCCCGTCGATCTTCCAGGCGATGCCGACATGGGGAAACCCGTTGTAGCGTTCCGCGATCCGCGTGAGGTCGGGCGGCGGGACCACGAGGATTTCGGCCATCGGCCCGTCGCCGCGCAGGCCCAGCCCGTGGCAGACCGCGCAGTTGTCGGCGAACAGCCGCTCGCCCCGCGCGACGTCCTGCGCCAGCGCAGGCGAAGCGGCGACAAGCGCCGCGAGAAAGAGAAGGGGTTTCAAGACTGAACCTCCATGAGATAGGCGATAAGGTCCGCGATCGGCCGGCTGACCATCACAGGCTGCCCGCCCTGCCCAACCATCGCCACGTCACGCCCCTGCCCCTCGAAGAACGATCCGAACAGCGGCATCTCGCCCCCATGGGCGCGCAGCTGCATGCGCCCGTCGATCCGCTGTGCCACGTCGAGGACGGGAAATCCCCCCTCCTTCATCAGCTGCGTCAGGTCCGCCGGTTCGACGCGCAGAAGCTCGGCCATCGGACCGTCTCCCTGCAGGCTCTCGCCGTGGCAGACCGCGCAGAAATCGGTGTAGAGCGCCCGTCCTTCCTCGGCGTCCTGCGCCTGGACAGGCAGGGCCGCCAAGGCCGTGGAAAGGCAGAAACAGAGGGTTTGAACACGCATCGGATCTCCTCCTTTGCGACGATCCTGTCGCGTCGGCGACCCGCGCGCCTTGATCCCTGTCAAGCTGCGGACAGGCGGGGCTTTTCAGCTTCCGGGAATCCCGCCATCGTGACCGCCATGCGCGCGCTCGCAGCCCTGATCCTGTGCCTCGCCCTTATGGCCTGCGGCCGCCCCCTGACCGAGGCGGAGGCCGCCTACATGGCCGATCTGCAGGGCCCGGGCTTCGATGCCGGCGCGGTGCGCATCGTCGAGGCGCCCTATGTCGGCCTCGGCCGCCGCACCTACCCCGCGCGGCCCCAGACCACCTGCCGCGAGCGCATCTGGCCTCCGCCGGACGGGCCGACATTCGAGACACGGACGGCCGGCATCATGCTGTTCAACACGCTGCACGTGCGCCCGGAGTTCTGGCTGCCGGACTATGTCGCGGGCCGAAACGGCCGCCGAAGCCTCGCCGCCGCGATGTTCTTCGCCCATGAGATGACCCATGCCTGGCAATGGCAGAACCGGACGGTGACCGGCTATCACCCGGTGCGCGCCTTTACCGAGCATGTCCGGGTCGAGGACCCTTATCTCTTCGACCCGCAGGAGACGCGTCGGTTTCTCGACTACGGCTACGAGGTCCAGGCCTCTCTTGTAGAAGAATACGTGTGCTGCCGCGCGGTGGATCCCGGCGGCGCGCGGACCGCGCGCCTCGAGGCGCTGATCGGCCAGGTCATGTCGGTGACGCCGCTGCAATCGCGCGCCGACACGGTGACGGAGGTGATCCCCTGGAACGGTGCCGACCTCGCAGGCGTCTGCTCGTGAGGGCACGAGGCCCCGCCCGGGCGGCGAATGAGGCCTGCAGGCGCTAGGCGCCCGCCTTCTCCTCGAGCGTCAGCCATTCCTCCTCGGCCGCCGACAGAAGTGCCTGCCGTTCCGCGAGCGCCGCGCCGGCCTTCTCGGCCTTGGCCGGCGCCGTCGCGTAGACCTGGGGATCGGAAAGGAATTCTGCGAGCTTCGCGATCTCGGCCTCCAGCCGCGCGATCTCGGCCGGAAGCGCCTCGAGCCTGTGCGCTTCGGTGAAGCTCAACCCCTTGCGCACAGCCTTGGCGGGCGGCGTGGGCCTGGCCGGTGCAGCAGGCGCCTTCTTCGGCGCGGGCTTTTCCGACGTCTCGATGTCGGCACCGGCATTCCGCTGGGCCTGCATGTCGCTCCAGCCACCGGCATACACGGTCGCCCGGCCCTCGCCCTCCAGCGCCACCGTGACGGTCGCGACCCGGTCGAGGAAATCCCGGTCATGGCTGACCAGAAGGACCGTTCCCTCGTAGGCCGCGAGCGCATCCTGCAACAGATCGAGCGTCTCGACGTCGAGATCGTTCGTCGGTTCGTCGAGAACGAGGAGATTGGAATGCCGCGCCATGATCCGGGCCAGCAGCAGCCTTGCCTTCTCGCCCCCCGACAGGGCCCGCACGGGCGCGCGGGCCTGCGCTTCGTCGAAGAGGAAATCCTTGAGATAGCCGACGACATGGCGCGGCGTGCCGCGCACCATGACCTGGTCGGAGCGCCCGCTGACGCCGAGGGCCGGGTCCTGGGTCAGGCTGTCCCACAGCGTCGCCTCCGGATCGAGCGCGGCGCGGCTCTGGTCGAAGACGGCGATCTCGAGACCGGTGCCGAGATCCGCCTTCCCGGTATCGGGCGCAAGCTGGCCCGTCAGCATCTTCAGAAGCGTTGTCTTTCCCGCGCCGTTGGGGCCAACGAAGGCCACCCGGTCGCCACGAAGAACCCGGAGCGAGAAGGGCGCGATCACCGTGCGATCCCCATAGGACTTGGAGATGTCGCGCGCCTCGATCACGCGCTTGCCGCTCTGGGCGCCGGCGTCGAGCGCCAGCGCCGCCCCGCCGGCGCGACGGATCATCTCGGCGCGGGTCTGGCGCAGGTTCTGCAGCTCGCGCACCCGCCCCTGGTTGCGCTTGCGCCGCGCGCTGATGCCTTCCACGGCCCAGCGCGCCTCGGCCTTGATCTTCCGGTCGAGCTTGTGCCGGGCGAGGTCCTCCTCCTCCCAGGTCCGGTCGCGCCAGTCCTCGAAATGCTCGAAGCTGCGGTCCATGCGACGCACCACGCCACGGTCGAGCCAGAGGGTCGCCCGCGCGAGGCGGCGCAGGAAGGCGCGGTCGTGCGAGATGACCAGGAAGGCCGCCTTCGTGCGGGAAAGCTCGGCCTCCAGCCACTCGATGGCGACGATGTCGAGGTGGTTGGTCGGCTCGTCGAGCAGCATGAGATCCGGGGCTTCCGCCAGCAGCCGCGCCAAGGCCGCGCGACGCTTCTCCCCTCCCGAGGCCTTGTCCGCGCGGATCGAGAGATCGAGATCGAGCCCCTCGGCCGCCGCCTCCACGCGCCAGGTCTCGCCAGGGCCGAGCGTCGCCGTCGCGAAATCTCCAAGCGTGTCGAAAGGCCCGAAATCGGGATCCTGGTCGAGATAGCCGACGGTCGTCCCCTCAGGCAGGACCCGCGCCCCCGCGTCCGGCTCGAAAAGGCCCGCCATGACCTTCATCAGGGTGGACTTGCCCGAGCCGTTCCTCCCCACGAGCGCCAGACGGTCGCCGGGCTGGATCACGAGATCGAGCCCGGAGAAGACCGGCGCGCCGCCGAAGCCGAGGGTCAGACCGGAGAGCTGGAGGATGGGTGCTGTCGCCATGGGCGAGGAGGTATTGGGCCGGCCATGCCGCGTCAATGGCGCAGCGCGGAGCGGAGGCCGAAAGGGATTGCGCCGCCTTCGGCGTCGCCCGGCGCCGCGGGCCGACGCCCGCGGCAAATGTCCTGCATCAAGGGGGCTCCGCCCCCGCCGGCCTTGCCGGCTCCCCCGGAGTTTTGGGCCAGGATGAAGGGCGAACCGGGTCCCTCCTTCATCCTGGCAGGAAACTCCCGCCGGAGGCATCAGCTCCGACGAGGGGCCTTCAGGTCCCGAAGGCGGAGCTTCGCCGGTCGGCGGCGAAGCCGCCGAAAGCGCTCGGCACGCGCTACCGGCCGAGCATCCACTCGCCCTCGGGCCAGAAGGCATGGAAGGCGAAAGCGAACATGACGTCGTGGACGACGTCGGCGCCGGCGGTGCCACGCACCCGGATCTGGCCAACGTCGCGCCCCTCGGACATGCGGGCGGCGTCGAGCGCCGAGGCCTTGCCTGCCCCCCAGCTGATGACGAGGCCCTGCTCGGCGATCCGGCCCGCCGCGGCAATGCGCGAAAGCGGCCACGCACGGGAGCCCACGCGCACCACGCGGGCCAGAGGTTCGATGCCGTGAGGCGGCATCTCGCCCGAGAAGAGGAAGGGCCGCGCACTGGTGTCGTAACCGACGTAGGGATTGCGGCCGTAGGGACGGGACGCGTCCGGCTCGGCCATGACGAGGCCGTCGGGATGGGCGGTCCTGAAGCTCTCCCAGCTTTCGACCCAGGCGACGAGCGGCTCGAGCCGCGCGCCCGCGAACACGCCGACGATGCCCTCGCCGGTCGCCTGTTGCCACCAGCTTTCCGTCTCGCGGTCGAACATCACCATATCGGAATGGCGCAGGTTGCCCGAAATGCCGAAGGTCAGCACCTCGTCCCCCACCCGCCGGTCGAACACGAGCGCGGTATTGCACAAGGGGCAGAAGGTGACGGCCACGGGAACGCCCGCCACGACGTCGTTCACGATCTCGTGCCACGTCAGGTAGCGCATCGGGTAGGCACGGGCCACCTCGCCCTCGGGAACCAGCGTCAGGACCGGTTCGCGCCGGCCGATCGCATCCTCCTGCGCGGCGGGCAGGAAGCGCGGGCCGTCGATGGCCGGAATGCCATCGCGCCCCACCCCGCCCGATACGATCTCGGAGAGATCCACGGTCGTCCTGTCGAAATCGGTGCGGGGCCATTGCCCGAGGTCGGGCGGGGTCTGCGCGGCGATGGTGCCGAGCGGCAGGACGAGTGCGATCGCGAGCGCGCGGATCACGGGTGCGACTGACATGAGGGGCCCTCCGACGCGGCCGGACGCGTCGGCCACCCGAATGAGGGTGCCACGAAAAAGGGGGCCCGGAAGCCCCCTCTCACGCGAATGTGCCGGGATTGGAGTCCTCGGCGGCTATCCGTCGTTCCCGGTTTCCTCTGGGGCAACCGGGTCCTCCTCGAGCACGCGCAGTGCCACCATCCTGTCGGGCTGGCCGATCACGGCACCGTTCCGGCCCCGGCCGCGCTTGATGGCATCGACCACGTCCATGCCCGCGACGACGGTGCCCACCACGGTGTATTGACCGTCAAGGGGCGGGGCGGCGTCGAACATGATGAAGAACTGCGAATTCGCGCTGTTGGGCGATTGCGCGCGCGCCATGCCGACGATCCCGCGTTGGTAGGGGATGTCCGAGAACTCCGCCGGCAGGTCCGGATAGGTCGAGGCGCCACGTCCGGCATAGCGCATGTCCTGGCCCATGCGCCCGAACTCGACATCGCCGGTCTGGGCCATGAAGCCGTCGATCACGCGGTGGAATACGACATCGTCATAGGCCCCCTCGGCGGCAAGCGCCGTGATCCGCTCCACGTGCTGCGGCGCGACCTCCTCGAAGAGGTCGATCACGATCGTCCCCTGGGCGTCGCCCTCGACATCGATCTCCAGACCGGTGGCGAAGGCGGGCGCGGCCGCGAGGCAGAGCGCGAACGCGAGTTTATTCATCGGCTGCGACCTTCACCGAAACCATCTTGTCGGGGTTCGCGGGCGGCTCGCCGCGCGTGATGGCGTCGACATGCTCCATACCCGAGATGACGCGGCCATAGACCGTGTACTGGCCGTTCAGGAAATGGTTGTCGCTGAAGTTGATGAAAAACTGGCTGTTGGCCGAATTGGGGTTGGACGAACGCGCGGCCCCAAGAGTGCCGCGGTCATGCGGCAGCTTGGAGAATTCCGCCGGAAGGTCGGGCTTGGAGGAGCCGCCGGTTCCCGCGCGGCGGATGTTGCCACCCTCCTTGCCATGTTCCACGTCGCCCGATTGGGCCATGAAGCCATCGATCACGCGGTGGAAGATGACGCCGTCATAGGCGCCCTCGCGTGCCAGTTCCTTCATGCGCGCGCTGTGCAGCGGCGCCACGTCGGGCAGCAGCTCGATGACGACGGTGCCGTCCTTCAGTTCCATCAGGATGGTGTTCTCGGGATCCTTGATCTCGGCCATGTCTTTCTCCGGTTTGTCTCTGTGGGGCGCGCTTCAGCGCGCGAATTTCGCCTTGAGTGCGGTCGCCACCTCGTGCGGCACGAAATGCGACACCTCGCCCCCGAGCCGTGCGATTTCCTTCACCAGCTTGGATGCGATGGCCTGGCGGTCGGCTTCGGCCATCAGGAAGACGGTCGTGATGTCGGCATCGAGCTTGCGGTTCATGCCGACCATCTGGAATTCGTATTCGAAATCCGCAACCGCGCGCAGGCCGCGGATGATGATGCCTGCGCCCACGTCGCGGGCGCAGTCGATCAGGAGGTTCTCGAAGGGATGGACGACGATCTCGGTGCCGGTGCGCGCGGATAGGAGGGCGCATTCCGCCTCGACCATCGCCACGCGTTCCTCCAGCGTGAAGAGCGGGCCCTTGTCGCGGTTGATCGCCACGCCGATCACCAGGCGGTCCACAAGCTTGCAGGCGCGCTTGATGATATCGACATGGCCCAGCGTGATGGGATCGAATGTCCCGGGATAAAGCCCTGTTCGCATGGTCTCGTCCCTGCCCCGTCTGGGCCCTGCCGCGGGCCCGCCGTATCGTGGCGCGACCCAATCACCGGGAACGCGGGTTTGCAACCCCCCGCTGAGGTCGCAACCGCGTGCCGGGCCGGTCCGAAGGGCCTCCGGCCGCGCGATTTTTCGGCCGCGGATGGCCCGGACCTGCGGCCCTTGCACGGGACCGCCGCTCAGAAACCCTTGATCATGCCCTCGAGCGCGTCCTTCTCCATCTCCAGCTTGGCCAGTTGCGCCTTCACGACGTCGCCGATGGAGATGAGGCCGACCATTTCGCCCGCCTCGATCACCGGCATGTGGCGAAAGCGGCCCTCGGTCATGGACGCGAGAACGCTGTCGGAGCTTTCCGACAGGCGGCAGCCGACGATTTCCTTCGTCATGATCTCGTCGACAGTGCGCGCGAGGCAGGCGGCACCGCCCGCGCCCAGTTCGCGCACGATGTCACGTTCCGAAAGGATACCCGACACCGCCTTGCCGTCGGGCGATACCACGATCGCACCGATCCGGCGGGTGGACAGAAGCTTCGCCGCCTCGGCCACGCTCGTTCCGGGCGCGACCGTGACCACTCCGTCATCGGATTTCGACCTGAGGATCTGTTGCACCAGCATGTTGCACCTCCCTATGCCATGCGTCGCCTTTTCCGTCTCTCCCGGGTAAAGCGTCCGTCGCGCATGGGCCGGGTGTCAAGGAAAACAGCGATCCGAGGGGGGCCTTGGCGGGATGGGGCGGCATGCGGTACCCTGTGGCGCCGCACCCCGGGCCGGAGGGAAACGTGACACCGCACCTGACCATCCTGGCGATCAACGCGGTTCTGATCGGGGCCGCCTACGGGCTGATTTACCCCCGTCTTTCGCCCCTGACCGCGCGCCGCATGATGAAGGCCGATGCCGTCGTCACGGCGCTGGCCTTCGGGGCCGCCGCGCTTCTCTTTGCCGGGCGGGGGCTGGATTTCGGCATCGGACCGGTGCCGATGTCGTGGTGGGTCTTCAGCCTCCTGTCGATGCTGGTGATCGAGGCGCCGGTCTTCTGGGCCTTCTGCCGGGTCAACGGCGTCTCCCTCGCCGACATCGACGCCCCGGCGCGACCGCCCGGGCGCTAGCCGGCCGCTACCGCCTCGAGCCGCGCGATCTCGGCCCGGACGCCGTCGCGCAGAAGCCCCGCGAACCGGTCGAGGCGCGCATCGCGGGGGCCTGCATGGCTGAGCAGCCAGAAGGTGCGCCGAAGCGCGACCTCGTCGGGAAGGACCCGCACGAGTTCGGGCGCGAAGGGCAGCGCGAAGTCATGCACGATGGCGAGGCCCGCGCCCGCCCGCGCGAAGCCGAGCTGCACCGAAACCGTATTCGAGGCGAGCGGCACGCGCGACACGCCAAGCCCGCCCAGATAGTCGAGCTCGGCATCGAAGATCATGTCCGGGATGTAGCCGACCATCCGCGCGGCCCTCAGGTCGCCCACGGCGCGCGGCGTGCCGTGCGCGTCGAGAAACCCCTGCGTCGCGGCGAGCGAGAGGCGGTAATCCGACAGCTTCTCGGCGCGCAGCCGGTCAGTCTTGGGGGCCGAGACCGCGATGGCGAGGTCTGCCTCCCGGCGCGAGAGGTTCACGACACGGGGCAGCGCGAGGATCTGTATGTCCAGATCGGGGTGCGCCGCCGCGATGGCCTCGCAGACCTGCGGCAGGAGGAAGGTGGCGCAACCGTCCGGCGCGCCGATCCGGATCGTTCCCGAAAGGCTCCCCGATCCGTCGCGGCCGGCCTCGAGCCCCTCGCGCAGCGCCGCCTCCGCCGCCTCCGCGCGGGGCAGCAGGCGCTGACCCGCCTCGGTCAGGCGGTATCCCTGCGGCGACTTCGCGAACAGAACCGTGCCGAGGGCCTCCTCCAGCCGTGCGATGCGCCGCCCGGCCGTGGCGGGGTCGAGCCGGAGGCGGCGGCCCGCGCCCGACAATCCCTCCTCCCGCGCAACGGCGAGAAAGACCCGCAGGTCGTCCCAGTTCATTCTTGCACCCTTTGCATTTTCGCAAAACGACTTTGACAACCTGCCGCTTTTGCACGCGTCTCTGCAAGGCTATCCTGCGCGGCGAGAGACATCCCGAGGGAGAGAGAACCATGGAAGAGATCGGACACTGGATCGACGGCAAGCGCGTGGCGGGCACGTCAGGGCGCTTCGCCGACGTTTGGAACCCGGCCACGGGCGAGGTGCAGGCCAAGGTCGCGCTCGCCTCCAAGGCCGAGCTCGACGCCGCCGTGGCCTCGGCCGCGAAGGCCCAGGTCGCCTGGGGCGCGACGAACCCGCAGCGCCGCGCGCGGGTCATGATGAAATTCGTGAGCCTTCTGAACCGCGACATGGACAAGCTGGCCGAGGCGCTTTCCCGCGAGCACGGCAAGACCCTGCCGGATGCGCGCGGCGACGTTCAGCGTGGCCTCGAGGTGGTCGAGTTCTGCATCGGCGCGCCGCACCTCCTGAAGGGCGAATACACCGACAGCGCGGGCCCCGGCATCGACATGTATTCCATGCGCCAACCCATTGGCGTCGCAGCTGGAATTACGCCGTTCAACTTCCCCGCGATGATCCCGATGTGGAAGATGGCCCCCGCGCTCGCCTGCGGGAACGCCTTCATCCTCAAGCCGTCCGAGCGCGATCCCTCCGTGCCGATGATGCTGGCCGAGCTGATGCAGGAGGCGGGTCTGCCGGACGGCGTCCTTCAGGTCGTCAACGGCGACAAGGAGGCGGTGGACGCGATCCTCGACAACCCGACGATCTCGGGCGTGGGTTTCGTCGGCTCCACCCCCATCGCGCAGTACATCTACGAACGCGGCTGCGCCAACGGCAAGCGCGTGCAGTGCTTCGGCGGCGCCAAGAACCACATGATCATCATGCCCGACGCCGACCTCGACCAGGCGGCCGACGCGCTGGTGGGCGCGGGTTATGGCGCGGCGGGCGAACGCTGCATGGCGATCTCAGTCGCGGTCCCGGTCGGTGACGAAACCGCCGACCGCCTGATCGCGAAACTCGTGCCGAAGATCGAGGCGCTGAAGGTCGGCCCCTACACCTCCGGCGAGGACGTGGACTACGGCCCCGTCGTCACGCCGATGGCCAAGGAGAACATCCTGCGCCTGGTGCAGTCGGGCGTGGATGCGGGCGCGGAGCTTGTCGTCGACGGGCGCGACTTCAGCCTGCAGGGCTACGAGGACGGGTTCTTCATCGGCCCGCACCTGTTCGACAAGGTCACGCCCGACATGGAGATCTACCAGAAGGAGATCTTCGGTCCCGTCCTGTCCACCGTGCGCGCCCAGTCCTACGAAGAGGCGCTGAAGCTTGCCATGGACCATGAATACGGCAACGGCACCGCGATCTTCACCCGCGACGGCGACACCGCGCGCGACTTTGCCAACCGGATCAACATCGGGATGGTGGGCATCAACGTGCCGATCCCGGTGCCGCTGGCCTATCACACCTTCGGCGGGTGGAAGAAGTCGGTCTTCGGAGACCTCAACCAGCACGGGCCGGACGCCTTCCGGTTCTACACGCGGACCAAGACCGTGACCGCACGCTGGCCGAGCGGCATCAAGGAAGGCGGCGAGTTCACCATTCCGGTCATGGAATAGAACGCCGGCCATACGCAACGACAAGGACCCCTGCCCCGACGGGCGGGGGTCCTTTGCTTTCGGACGTCAGGGATGCGCCGGATCGGGAGGCCCTTCGGCCGCGACGACGGGCGGCACCGGCACCGGCCCTTCTGGCGAACCGGACGGCGCATCCGCGACCGCGAAGGCCCTCAGCGCCTCGGCCAGGGGCCCGCGATGGGCGCGCGCCCTCAGGCACTCGAAGCTGCCCGCGCGGAAGGCACGGCAGGCCTCGGGGCGCTCCTCGTAGATGCCGCACATGAGCCGACCCTCCGGCGTCGCGGTCAGTTGCGCGCAATGCCCGCAGGTCATCGCCATATAGCGGCCGCCCTCGATCTCGGTCGTGGCGGTCTCGGGGATCGCGCGGCCGCGATCCTCGGGCAGAAGCGCGACATAGCGGTCGTGACCGCCGAAGCAGCAGGCCCCGCAGGCCGTGCAGTCGAATGTGGGGGAGGACACCGGAGCACCCGAACGCCGCGCCGGCGGGGCGGCCCGATGCCCCCCGCGATGCGCCGGAGCGGCATCTAGATCGCGCCGTGCCGGCCGGCAAGATGGCGGCCCGCCCCTGTCGGGTTTTCCGCGCGGATTTTTGCCTTTGCAACGACCCGGCCCCGGGGCCATCCTGCCCGGACACGTTTCGAGGGCGGTCCGTCGCGGCCGCAGGGAGGACCGCGTGACGGAAAAGGCCTATACTCTCGGGATCGAGGAGGAATACCTCCTCGTCGACCGCCAGACCGGCGCCCTGACCGAGGCGCCGCCCGAGCTGATGGATGCCTGCGCGGCTAAGCTGGAGGGCCAGGTCAGCCCCGAGTTCCTGCAATGCCAGATCGAGATCGGCACCCGCGTCTGTCCCGACATCGCCGCCGCGCGCGAGGACCTGCGTCGCCTGCGCGCCACCGTCTCGGACTGCGCGGCCAGCTTCGGCCTGACGCCCATCGCGGTGTCCTGCCACCCCTTCGCCGACTGGAAGGACCAGCACCACACCGACAAGGACCGCTACAACCAGCTTGCCCGCGATCTCGGCGGCGTGGTGCGGCGGATGCTCATCTGCGGGATGCACATGCACGTGGGCATCCCCGACGACGAGACGCGCATCGACCTGATGAACCAGCTGTCCTATTTCCTGCCGCACCTGCTGGCGCTGTCATCCTCCTCGCCGTTCTGGCAGGGGCAGGACACGGGTCTTGCCTCCTACCGGCTGACGGTCTTCGACAACCTGCCCCGGACGGGTCTGCCGCCGAGGTTCGATTCCTATGCCGAGTACGAACGCACGACCGGGACCCTGATCGACCTCGGCCTGATCGAGGACACCACGAAGATCTGGTGGGACCTGCGCCCCTCGCACCGGTTCCCGACGCTCGAGACGCGGATCTGCGACGTCTGCCCCCGGATGGAGGATGCGCTGACGCTGGCCGCGACGGTGCAGTGCCTCGTGCGCCACCTCACGCGGCTGAGACAGTCGAACCTGCGCTGGCGGATCTACGACCGCTTCCTGGTGAACGAGAACCGCTGGCGCGCGCAGCGCTATGGCGTGAACGAGGGGCTGATCGACTTCGGCCGGCGCGAGATCGTTCCGGTGGCGGAGCTGACCGCGGAACTCGTGGAGATCCTGGCCGAGGATGCCGAGGCGCTGGGGTGCATGGCCGAGCTTGCGCGCCTGGCCGGCATACCCGGCCGCGGCACCTCATCCGACCGCCAGCGCGAGGTGCGCGCCGCCGCGCTGGCGGCGGGCGCCGACGAGGCGGACGCGATGCAGGCCGTGGTGCAGCACCTGATCGAGGAGTTTCACGCCGACCTCTGAGCGGCCGTCCGAACGGAAAAAGGGCGCCCCGTGGGACGCCCTTCCTCAGTATCCTTCCGAAGCTTCGGCTCAGGCCGTTGCGACCGTCCGGCGGCGCCAGAAGGCCATGCCGCCCAACGCCGTCAGCAGCAGAAGCCCCGCGGCCGGCACCGGAACCGGCGCAATGGAAACCTCGATGTCGTCGATGCGGACCGAACCCCGGTTGAGGTTCTGGAACGAGATGCTCGTGATGTTGTCGAACAGGCCCGCGACGCTGACCGTCTGGCCGCCATTGTTGTGCGGATAGGAGGTCTGGACAAAGTCGACGAGGGATGAACCGCCCGTGACCCTGAGCGTGTTGTCGAGTGCCCGGCCAAGGAACTGGAACCAGAACTCGGTCACGCTGAAAGTGCCGCCGCCGACGCGCGACAGGGTGACGATCTCGCCACCGGTCACGTTCGGGTTGTTGTTCGGCGTGACCTCGAGGCAGGGCGCAATGGCGCAGTTGCCGCTGTTGACGGTCGGATTTCCGCTGGGATGGTCGGTCGTGAGCTGGAACAGCCCTCCACCGAGGATTCCCCCCGACTCGTCGCTGAAATCCAGCGTGAGCGCGCTCGCCTGACTGGCCCCGAAAGCCAGTGTCAGGGCCAGGAAGGCCCCCGCGAGATATGACTTCAAGATGTATCCCCTCCAGGAAAAAAAGCATTCGAACCCGAAAGGCCAGGACCTACGACCTGGCATCCGCCATCCGGGTGTCGCGCCGCCGAAAGCTACAGACAAAGGCTGCCTCGACAGTTGAACAGGTCAAATTATACCATCGCCATTTTTTGGCCACAAACACAATCGCAGCGGGCACTCCCGGTTCCGCTGTTCGATCGAGAGAATTCCGGGAGCTACCGTTGCCGATCTGGAAACAACGCTTCTTTTCACGGGAAAACAGGCGCGAATGCGAAACGGTTTTTCGGCCATCGGGGCGAATCGAGGCACCTGCGAGAGCATCGCCCGCCACGCCTTCCCTCGGTGATCGCGCTTGCCTCCCGGACGGCGCGGCGTTAATTAAACAAGCGTTCATTTCCGGCGCGCGGCAGGCAGGGAGGGCAGGCCCATGGATTTCGCACTGAGCGAGGAACAGTCCGCGATCTTCGACATGGCGCGGGCCTTCGGCGAGGCCGAGATCGCGCCGCATGCGCGCGATTGGGAGGCGCAGAGCACGATCCCCAAGGACCTCTGGCCCAAGGTGGCCGAACTGGGGCTCGCCGGCATCTACGTGAGCGAGGAGAACGGCGGCTCGGGCCTCTCGCGGCTCGACGCGACGCTGGTCTTCGAGGCGCTCTCGCGCTCCTGCGCCTCGGTCGCGGCGTTTCTCTCGATCCACAACATGTGCGCGAAGATGCTCGACAGTTTCGCAAGCGCCGAGCTGCGCGACCGCCTCCTGCCCCGCGCGCTGACCATGGAAACCGTCTTCTCCTACTGCCTCACCGAGCCCGGCTCGGGCTCGGACGCGGCGGCGCTGAAGACGAAGGCCGTGCGCACGAACGAGGGATACACGCTCGACGGGACCAAGGCCTTCATTTCGGGTGGCGGCTATTCGGATGCCTATATCGTCATGGCCCGCACCGGCGAGGAGGGCCCGGGCGGCATCTCGGCACTCGTGGTGGAGGACGGGGCGGAGGGCCTTTCCTTCGGCGGGCTGGAGGACAAGATGGGTTGGCGTTCGCAGCCGACCCGACAGGTCCAGTTCGATGGCTGCGCGATCCCCTCGGGGAACCTTCTCGGCGAGGAAGGCCATGGCTTCCGCTACGCGATGATGGGGCTCGACGGCGGGCGGCTCAACATCGCGGCCTGTTCGCTGGGGGCCGCGCAGGCGGCGCTGGAGGCGACGCTGGCCTACATGGGCGAGCGCAAGGCCTTTGGGAAGTCGATCGACCAGTTCCAGGCGCTGCAGTTCCGGCTGGCCGACATGGAGATCGAGCTTGAGGCCGCGCGCGTCTTCCTGCGCCAGGCGGCCTGGAAGCTGGACACGGGCGCGCCGGACGCCACGAAGGCCTGCGCCATGGCCAAGAAGTTCGTGACCGAGGCAGGCTCGCGCGTGGCGGACCAGTGCCTGCAGCTGCATGGCGGCTACGGCTATCTCGCCGATTACGGAATCGAGAAGATCGTGCGCGACCTTCGCGTGCACCAGATCCTCGAGGGCACCAACGAGATCATGCGGATGATCGTGGCGCGCCAGATGCTCGCGGCGCGCTGAGGTCAGGACGGGTCATGCGTATTTTTGGAAAGATGAAGGAACGGCACCGCCCATGAGCGGAGACATCCAGATCCGCAAGGAAGGCCGCGCGGGGCGCATCACGCTGAACCGGCCGCAGGCGCTGAACGCGCTGACATGGGACATGTGCCGCGCGATCGAGGGCGCGCTCGACACTTGGGCGCAGGACGACGCAGTGGCGCTTCTCGTCATCGACGGAGCGGGCGAGAAGGCTTTCTGCGCGGGCGGCGACATCGCGGAGATGCACGCCACGGGCAAGGCGGGAGATTTCGACTACGCGCGGCGTTTCTGGGCCGACGAGTACCGGATGAACGCCAAGCTGTTCAATTTCCCCAAGCCGGTGGCGAGTTTCCTGCAGGGCTTCACCATGGGTGGCGGCGTTGGTGTCGGCTGCCACGGATCACACCGGGTGGTGGGGGAGAGCTCGCGCATCGCGATGCCTGAATGCGGCATCGGGCTGGTGCCGGATGTCGGCGGTTCGCTGATCCTGGCGCGCGCGCCGGGGCGGCTCGGGGAGTACCTTGGATTGACGGCGGCGCGGATGGGACCGGGCGATGCGATCCATGCGGGCTTCGCCGACTACTACCTGCCGGAGGCGGGCTGGGACGCGCTGAAGGCCGAATTGTGCGACACCGGCGACTGGGAGGCGGTGGACCGCGCCGCCCAGCCCGCCCCGGAGAGCGCGATGGCCGCGGAAGCCACCTGGATCGACCGGCTGTTCGGGGGCGAGACGCTGCGGGATATCTTCAACGCGCTCCGCTTCTCCGACGGCCCCGTCGCGGCCCGCGCTCTGGCGGCGATGGAGAAGAACAGCCCGCTGTCGATGGCCTGCACGGTGGACCTGATCCACCGGGTGCGGGGCCGCGACACGATCGAGGGGGCGCTGGAGCTGGAATACCGTTTCACGTCTCGCGCCATGGAGAAGGGCGATTTCCTCGAAGGGATCCGCGCGGCGATCATCGACAAGGACCGGTCGCCGCGATGGCGGCATGACCGGATCGACGGCGCCCCGGCGACGGAGGTGTCGGGGATGCTCTTGCCGCTCGGCGCCGATGGGCTGAAGCTGTGATCTGAAGACGGCAGGGAGGGACGGACATGAAGATCGGATTCATCGGGCTTGGCAACATGGGTGCGCCGATGGCGGCGAACCTCGTGGCCGCGGGCCACGCGGTGACGGGCTACGACGTGGCGGGCGTCACCGTGGAGGGCGTCGCGCAGGCGGGAAGCGCACCGGACGCCGCCAGGGGCGCGGAGGTGGTCATCACCATGCTGCCCAACGGCGCGATCCTGCGCGCGGTGGCGGCCGAGGTGCTGCCCGCGATGGACAAGGGCGCGGTCCTTCTGGACTGCTCGACCGTCGACGTGGCCTCGGCGCGCGCGGTGGCGGCGGAGGCAGAGGCCGCCGGCATCGGCTTTCTCGACGCGCCGGTCTCGGGCGGCGTCGGCGGCGCGGCGGCGGGGACGCTCACCTTCATGGTGGGCGGAAGCGACGGGGCCTTCGCGACCGCGAAACCGCTTTTCGACGTCATGGGGCAGAAGGCGGTGCATTGCGGACCGGCCGGCAACGGCCAGGCCGCGAAGATCTGCAACAACATGATCCTTGGCGTCACGATGATCGCCACCTGCGAGGCTTTCGCGCTGGCCGACAAGCTGGGCCTCGACCGACAGGCGATGTTCGACGTCGTGTCGACCTCATCGGGGTATTCCTGGAGCATGAACGCCTATTGCCCCGCGCCCGGCATCGGCCCGAAGAGCCCCGCCGACAACGACTACAAGCCCGGCTTCGCGGCGGAGTTGATGCTGAAGGACCTTCGGCTGTCGCAGGACGCGGCCGAAGGCGCGGACGCGGACACGCCGATGGGCCGTCTCGCGGCGCGGCTCTACGAGACATTCGTCGAGGACGAGGACGGCAAGGGCCGCGACTTCTCGGCGATGTTGCCGAGATTCGAGTCACGTGGACGAAGCGACTGAAACCCGGGAAACCGCGATTTTTCTTGACCGGGAAACAAAATGTGGCATCATTTGGGGTGACACTCCAAGATATGTCCGCAGATTTGCCCGGCGCGCGGCGAAAATGACGACCAGGTGCACCTCGTGCCGCAGCGCCGGGCAGCGGACCCCAAGATCGAACCTCTGATCTGGAATGTCCTGCCCCACCTCGCGTGGGGTTTCTTTTTGCCCAGATCCCTGCCGGCGCCCCGCGACCGGAACGCGGAATCCCGGCGCTCGCGACCGTCTTCCGAAAATATGTAAAAAAGATTCACTTCGCCTCTTGCGGGGCGAAGGCGGCTCCCCATATGCGTTAATGTGATTAACATTTACATTCACTGAGAGCCGACAAGGAGACCCCAGATGACTGCATCCTCCACCGAAGTTCCGATGGCCCAGGAGGCCCGGGGCTGGTTCGCCAGGGCCGAGGCCTGGCTCGACGCCCGCGGCAAAGGCGCATGGATCGCCGCGATGGTCCTTGCCTTCATCCTGTTCTGGCCGCTCGGCCTCGCCCTTCTCGCCTACATGATCTGGAGCAAACGCATGTTCAACGGAAGCTGCGGCAACGCCCGCCACATGACCCGCCACAAGTTCCGCACGTCCGGCAACACCGCCTTCGATGCGTACAAGGCCGACACGCTGCGCCGGCTGGAAGAGGAGCAGGACGCCTTCGAGGCCTTCCTGCAGCGGCTGCGCGACGCCAAGGACAAGTCGGAATTCGACCAGTTCATGGACGATCGTGCGCGCAAGGCACGGACCGACGACACGGCCGAGGCCTGAGCCACCTGTCCCGCCCGCATTGCGGGTGGGGCATCACGGCCGAAACGACACCATGGCGCGCCCCCCTGACGCCATGGTTCCGGCCGCGGCACGGTGCCCGACACGTCCCCTGACGGCGCCTGCCGCGGCCACTTGTCCCTTTTCAAACGAGATGACGATGTCCATGTCCCACGCCATGACCCTGACCGGCGGACTGCCCGACCCCGAATACGACCACGCCTTCTATGACGGCGTGCCCGCCAAGCGCTTCTTCGCCTGGGTGGTCGATGTTCTCATCATCAGCGCGATCTCTCTGGTCCTCGGGCTTCTGACGCTGACGGTGCTGCTGTGGGTCTGGCCGATCCTCTATTTCACCGTCTCCTTCCTCTACCGGTCGGCCACGATCGGGACCGGGTCGGCAACGCTCGGCATGCGCCTGATGAACATCGAGTTGCGCAATGCGCTCGGCCATCGGTTCACCGGCGGCGAGGCGATGGTGCATACCGGCCTCTACCTCGTGCTGTCGGCGTCGATGATCCTGCAGATCATCTCCGTCGGGCTCATGGCCGCGACGCAGCGCCACCAGGGCCTGCACGACCACATCCTCGGAACCGCGGCGATCAACCGGCCGCGCTAACCAGCGACGAAAAAACGTGTTGCGGGCCGTGGTCCGGGTGAGGCAGGCTATAGGCCGAGGACGACCAAGCACGACCCACCCGGACTGCCCGCATCATGCGTCATACCCTGCCCATAGCGCCGCAATTCTACGTGACGGCTCCGCAGACCTGCCCGTATCTCTCGGGCCGGCGCGAGCGCAAACTGTTCACGGCGCTTCAGGGAGAGCAGGCGGAAAAACTGAACAACGCGCTGTCGAAGCAGGGCTTCCGCCGGTCGCAGAACGTTCTCTATCGCCCCTCCTGTACCGAATGCGCGGCCTGTCTGTCGGCGCGGATCCGGGTCGCCGACTTCGAACCGCGCAAAAGCCAGAATCGCGTGATGAAGCGCAACGGCAGCCTCGTGCGCTCGGCCCGTTCGGCCTGGGCCACGGAGGAGCAGTACGCGCTGTTCCGTCGCTACCTCGATGCCCGCCACGCCGATGGCGGCATGGCCGACATGGACGTCTTCGAGTTCGCCGCGATGATCGAGGAGACGCCGGTCAAGACGCGCGTCGTCGAATACCGCGACCGCCAGCGCGACGAGGCGCTGACCGCGGTATGCCTGACCGACATCCTCGATGACGGGCTGAGCCTCGTCTATTCCTTCTTCGACCCCGACCGCACGAAGTCGTCGCTGGGGTCCTACGTGATCCTCGATCACGTCGCGCTCGCCCGGGAGGCGGGGCTGCCTTATGTCTATCTCGGCTATTGGGTGCCCGGCTCGGACAAGATGGGATACAAGGCGCAGTTCCCCGCGCTCGAGGTCTATGTCGGCGGCCAGTGGCAGCCGATCGGAAAGCCCAACGATTACTCCAACCAGACGCACCCGCTCTCGGTCGACCCGATCGCGCAGCAGGTGGCGCAGATCACGCTTCCCGACCTTCGCGGCGCCTGAGAGGTGCCGAGCCGGATCACGTTCCTTGTCCCGGAATACGACGAAGGGCTGACCTTTTTCGTGGAGGGACTTGGCTGGACCTGTGTCGAGGATATCGACCAGGGGCGGAAGCGCTGGGTCGTCGTAGCGCCGCCGATGCCGGGAACGGCACTGATCCTCGCCCGCCCCACCAGCCCCGCGCAGGTGGCCGCCATGGGCGCCCAGGCGGGCGATCGCGTCGCCTTCTTCCTCGACACCGACGATTTCGCCAGAGACGCGGACCGGATCATTGCGGCCGGGGGGCGTTTCCTCGAAGAACCGCGCGACGAGGCCTATGGCCGGGTCGCCCAATGGCGGGACCCCTGGGGCAACAAATGGGACCTGATAGGCCCGGCGACGCAACCGCGAACGTGAAAGAGGGGCGCCAGGCGCCCCTCTTTGCGTTTCTCGGTGCCGGACCCGGCTAGTTCAGGAGATCCGGCAGGATCGTCACGATGCCCGGGAAGAAGTAGAGCAGCAGAAGCCCGATCACCTGGATCAGCACGAAGGGGACGACGCCACGATAGATGTGGCCGGTCGTCACCTGTGGTGGCGCCACCCCGCGCAGGTAGAACAGCGCGAAGCCGAATGGCGGCGTCAGGAACGACGTCTGCAGGTTGACCGCGATCATGATCGTCACCCAGGCCGGATCGAGCGTTCCGCCGTAGATCACCGGCCCGACGATGGGGATCACGATGTAGATGATCTCGAGGAAGTCGAGCACGAAGCCGAGGATGAACAGGATCGCCATGACGACGAAAAACACCACGAGTTCGTTGTCGAAGCTGCGCAGGTACTGCTGGATGTGATGCTCGCCCCCGAAGGAAATGAGCACGAGGTTCAGCATCTGCGAACCGATGAGGATGGTGAAGACCATCGACGTCACCTTCGCCGTCTCGCGGACCACCGGGCTGAGGATGTTCGAGCGGAACAGCACCCAGCACGAGAACAGGAGCCCGAAGAACGCGAAGTGATAGGCCATTTGCGCCAGGACGTAGGCGATCCAGTCCTCGATCGGCACGACCTCGCGGGTGATGCGCAGGTCGAAGTTCACGCCCAGCAGGATCATGATGACGATGGCGAAGCTCGCCCAGATCACGATCTTCGACTTGCCGTTCTCTTCCTTCAGCTTGCGATAGGCGGCGAGCATGATGGCGCCCGACGCACCCAGCGCCGCGGCGGGCGTCGGGTTGGTGATGCCGCCGAGGATCGAGCCCAGCACCGCCACGATCAGGATCAGCGGCGGGAAGACCACGCGGAGCAGGTCGTTGCGCGCAAGCCGCACCATCGCCTCGCGGCAGCCGTAGAGCGTCAGGATCGTCGGCACGGCAAGGATGAGGAAGGTGGCACCCGAACTCGTCGCGGGCGTCAGCACCAGGATATCGAGGAGGAAGGCCAGCGCGATACCCCCTGCCCCGACCAGCAGAGGCGTCGGCGAGGACGTGGGCGAAATGCCCCGTGCGATGGTCAGGATCAGGCCGAGCAGGACGAAGATCGCCGTGACGCCCGTGCCGATCGGGGCGGCCGTGAGAACTGCGGCGGCAGCGGCCGCGGCGCGTTCCTCGTCCGTCATCTCGGCGGCGGCGGCGGCTGCCTCTTCTTCGGCCGCGGCACCGGCCGCGCGGGCCTCGACCGCCCTATCCCAGGTTTCCTGGCCATGCAGCTCGATCATCGCCGCCTGGCACTGCTCGCTGACGTTGGTGCGCAGCACCCGCTCCTGCTGCGGCCCGGCATCCACGAGGTGCGGGCTCTGGGTGCCGATAAGGCCGCCGTTCGCGGCCAGACCGACGACGATGAGGATCGCGGCCGGAACGCCGAGGAACCAGGTCAGGCCCTCGTTGCGGGTCACGGGTTCGGAGGTGCTTGCGCCGAACTCGACCGCGGGCGCCTTGGACGGGTTCAGAAGCGCGAAGCCGAAGGCATAGGCGCCATAGAGGAATGCGAGGAAGAGACCCGGCAGAAGCGCGGCCTGGAAGAGCGTCCCGACCGAGAGGACAGCGGGCTCACCCAGGTAGGTGAGCGCGTCGGAACATCCCGCGAGCTGCGCCCGCGTCTCCTGCCCCGTGGCGTAGAGGTCGCCCACAAGCGTGCCGAGAAGGACGATCACGATCGACGGCGGGATGATCTGGCCGAGCGTGCCCGAGGCCGCGATGACGCCGGTGGCAAGCTCGGGCGAATACCCGTTCCTGAGCATGGTCGGCAGGGCGAGAAGGCCCATCGTCACCACGGTCGCGCCGACGATGCCGGTCGAGGCCGCGAGGAACGCGCCCACGATCACGATGGACACGGCAAGGCCGCCCGGGAGCGGGCCGAAGACCCGCGCCATCGTCGTCAGAAGTTCCTCGGCGATCTTCGAACGCTCGAGCGTGATGCCCATTAGGACGAACATCAGCACGGCGAGCAGCGTCTCGATCGACTGGCCAGCGATGACGCGCTCGTTCATCCGGTTGACGATGAAGGAGATATTGCGCTCCATCGCCTGTTCCCAGCCGCCCGGGAACAGGTGTTCCTCGATCCTTGGCAACTCGGGGTATCGGAATACGGATATCGATTCCCGGATGACCCCTTCGGCAACGAGCGCCGAGTATTCCGCCGATGACGTGTCGATCGCCTGGTGTATCAGGAGGCCGGCACTGTCCAGCGCGGCGATGATCGCGAAGGAAATGACGCCGGCGCCGCCGATGGCGAAGGCGACCGGAAAGCCTGTCATGATCCCCGCAAAGAGCGTCAGGAACACGATGATCAGGCCGATCTCGACCCCATCCAATCCGAACAGCATGGTCCTGTCTTTCCCCTCAATCCGGCGTCATCACGGGAGACGCCGTCAGTCCCAAAATCGAAAGTCGCGCGACGGCCCGGCTCAGGTCGAGCCGGAGTGAATCGCGTGCTCCAGTTCCTCGGCCTCGTCGCCCAGCTTGTCGCGGTCGAGATATTTGCCCTCGCTCGCTTCGCCCTCGAGCCATTCCAGATACGAGCGCCAGAAGAAGGCGATGGCCTGAAGGAAGACCATGACGCAGAACAGCACGATCAGCACCTTGAACAGGAAGTAGGCGTTGAAGCCGTTCGGGCTGAAGCCGATGGTCTCCACGTTCCAGCGGAAGATGCGCGACTGCATCAGCATGCGGTCAAGCTCGCTCGTGGACGTCACCGAAGGCGTCATCAGGTGCCGCCACATGAAGAACCAGGCATAGAGATACGTGATGACGATGGCCGGCATCATGAAGATCAGGCAGCCCACCATGTCGATGACCTTCTTCGTGCGGAACTTCACCGCCGAGTAGACGAGGTCGACGCGGACATGGCCGCCCTGCACGAAGGTGTAGGCCACGCACAGCGTGACCACGAGCGCGTTCCAGAACTTCAGGCCCTCGGCCCACCAGCTGAGATCCATGGACAGCGCAATGCCGAGCGGGCCGAGCTCGATCCCGGACACACGGAAGATGCGCTGAAGAAAGACGATCATGACCTGGATCAGGACCATGATGAGGCCCGCCCACGCGGCCGTGCGGCCGACGACGTTGGCGAAGCCTTCGAGGATGCGTACGCCCCACCACAGGATGTCGCGCTTCCAGGCCATGCCGAGCGCGGTGATGATGAGGAACGTGGTGAAGGCCACGAAGAACAGTTCGACCGAGGCGCCGTAGTAGATGAAGCGCATCACGGCCTCGGGATTGGCCCAGTCGAGCCATGCCCCCGGATTCGTGAGCGCGACGAACAGGTGATACGGGGCCAGCGCGATATTCTGCAGCACCCATAGGATGAAATCGATCATGCTGTGATCCCCCGAACGCGGGCATGCCGTGCAGTCCGGACCCCCAGTGGTCCACGCACGGCGCAAGGCCCCGCCCGGACCGCGCGAGGCGACCGGACGGGACGAACTTTAGGCAAGGCTCAGCCTGCGTTGACCCGGTTACGCTGGCGCATGAATTCGCCGTCGGCGATCTCGTACCAAGCCGACGACTCATTCATCGAGGCGAACACGCTGTTGGCGATCTCGGCGTAGATCGGGTCGCCCATGTTCTCCTGGCGCACTTCTGCAGCAGCGGTTCCGAACGCATCCCACACTTCATCGGGGAACTGGCGGACCTGAACGCCACCGGCCTGCAGGCGGGCAAGCGCCGCGCCGTTTTCAGCCAGCGAAAGCGCGGTGTTCTGCGCGTGTGCGGCTTCGCAGGCGACCTTGCAGACGGTCTGCTGGGTGGGCGTCAGCGATTCCCAGATCTGCTGGTTGAACACCAGCGACAGGGTCGAACCCGGCTCGTGGAAGCCTGCGGCGTAGTAGATGTTGGTGACTTCCTGGAAGCCCATCCGCTCGTCGGCATAGGGGCCGATCCACTCGGCGCCGTCGATCTGGCGCGAGGCCAGCGCCTGGTAGATCTCGCCGCCGGGGATGTTCTGGACGGAAGCACCCAGACGACCCAGCACCTGGCCACCCTGGCCGGGCATGCGGAAGCGCAGGCCCTGCAGGTCTTCGACCGAGTTGATCTCGATGTTGAACCAGCCGCCGGGCTGCATCGCCGTCTGGCCGCACATCAGCGGCTTGAGGCCGAAGAGCGACGACAGGTTGTCGTGCAGTTCCTGACCGCCACGACGGTAGTACCAGTTGGCCATTTCCTGCGCCGTCATGCCGAAGGGCACGGCGGTGAAGAACGCAAAGGCGGGGTGCTGGTTGAGGAAGTAGTATTCCGCCGAGTGGTAGAGGTCGGCCTGCCCGGAAGACACGGCGTCGAACACCTCGAAGGCGCCCACAAGGCTGCCTGCAGGCATCTTGTTGAAGCTGAGCTGACCGTCGGTCATCGCGGTGATGTAGTCGATGGCCAGCTGGGCGGCATCATCGAAGACGGCGAAACCGTCGGGCACCGACGTGACCAGCGTCAGCGTGCGGTTGCCTTGAGCGTAAGCCGGTGCCGCAAGGGACGTGGTTGCGGCTGCTGCGCCGCCGAGTGCAGACGTGCGCAGGAATGAACGGCGATCCATAGATATCCTCCCATTGGATGTCCCGCGGGCCTCCCCGGACCGCGAGTTCAAATTCGCTGTGGCGGCACGTTAGCGAAGCGACTCGCGTCGTGAAACAGGTTTTCGCGTCCGAAGGGCACTTTTTTGTAAAATTTCCTTACCAAAATCCGCGCAATTTGACCTGATCAACTCCGGGTTGTGGTTCGTTAGCGCTATCGGAGCATCTGTCCTCGGCCGATCCGCAGGCGCGGCGTGACAGCTGTGAATCGTTTCCGCGACAAAGGTGGGCATCCGGCGGTCGCCCGCGGGACGCGCCCGGACACGTCCGACACGCATCTGCGGGATGCGGCGTGCCGGCACGGAGGTTTCGCCCAGCCTCATCCCGAAATCGCTTTGTTGCGCGAAACGCCGCGCTTGCGACAGATTATTCACAAAGCCGGGCGTTTCGCGGTTGACGCCCCCTGCCCCCCTCCCTAGTGTCCGCAGCGTTCGAAAGCCGGAGCAGGTCATGGACCTCCTTATCGTAGTAGTACACAGGATGCGCATGGGTCGGTGACGGCAGCCATACTCACACCCCATGCGCCCTCGGAAACTCCGGGGGCTTTTTTATGCCGGACACCCCAAGGCGTGTCGGGCATCGCGTAACGGAAGATCGTGGTCAGGAAGAGAAGGAACCCCGCGATGGAACCCCAAAAGACGGTCCAGATGACCGGAGCGAAGATGGTGGTCGAGGCCCTCAAGGAGCAGGGCGTCGAAGTCGTATTCGGCTATCCGGGCGGTGCGGTGCTTCCGATCTACGACGAGATCTTTCAGCAAAACGCGATCCGCCACATCCTGGTCCGCCACGAGCAGGGCGCGGTCCATGCCGCCGAGGGCTATGCGCGCGCGACCGGCAAGCCGGGCGTCGTGCTGGTCACCTCGGGTCCGGGCGCGACGAACGCGGTCACGGGGCTCGTCGACGCGCTGATGGATTCGATCCCGATCGTCGTGCTCACCGGCCAGGTCCCGACCTTCATGATCGGCTCTGACGCCTTCCAGGAGGCCGACACCGTCGGCATCACGCGCCCATGCACCAAGATGAACTGGCTGGTGAAGGACACCGACCGGCTGTCGGGCACGATCCACGAGGCGTTCCACATCGCGACCCAGGGGCGCCCCGGCCCGGTCCTCGTCGACATCCCCAAGGACGTGCAGTTCGCCACCGGCGCCTACACCGCCAAGCCGCAAGCCAAGATCGAACATTACCGCCCGCGCGTGAAGGGCGACTCGGCCGTGATCGAGGCGCTGGTCGAGGCGATGGAGACGGCGGAACGCCCGGTCTTCTATACCGGCGGCGGCGTCATCAACTCGGGGCCCCGCGCCTCGGCGCTCCTTCGGGAACTGGCGCAGGCCACGGGCTTCCCCGTCACCTCCACGCTGATGGGCCTCGGCGCCTATCCAGCCTCGGGGAAGAACTGGCTGGGCATGCTGGGGATGCATGGTCTCTACGAGGCCAACCTCGCGATGCATGGCTGCGACCTGATGATCAACATCGGCGCGCGCTTCGACGACCGGATCACGGGCCGGATCGCGGATTTCAGCCCGGGCAGCCGCAAGGCGCACATCGACATCGACCCGTCCTCGATCAACAAGGTGATCCACGCCGATTTCCCGATCATCGGCGACGTGACCCACGTGCTGGAGGAAGTGCTGCGCGTCTGGAAGGCGCGCGGGTCGAAGACCAACGCATCCGCCCTGGCCGCGTGGTGGGCGAAGATCGAGGAATGGCGCGCGGTGAAGTGCCTGCGCTACACCAACTCCGAGACCACGATCAAACCGCAATACGCGCTGGAGCGACTCGAGGCGCTGACCAAGGGACGCGACCGCTACATCACGACCGAGGTAGGCCAGCACCAGATGTGGGCGGCGCAGTTCCTGGGCTTCGAGGATCCCAACCGCTGGATGACGAGCGGAGGCCTCGGCACCATGGGCTACGGCACGCCCGCCTCCATCGGCGTGCAGATCGCGCACCCGGATGCGCTGGTCATCAACGTGGCGGGCGAGGCCTCGTGGCTGATGAACATGCAGGAGATGGGAACGGCGGTGCAGTACCGCCTGCCCGTCAAGCAGTTCATTCTCAACAACGAGCGCCTCGGAATGGTCCGCCAGTGGCAGGAACTACTCCACGGCGAGCGCTATTCGCATTCCTGGTCCGAGGCCCTGCCCGATTTCGTCAAGCTGGCCGAGGCGTTCGGGGCCAAGGGCATCCTGTGCACCGATCCCAAGGATCTCGACGACGCGATCATGGAGATGCTCGACTACGACGGTCCGGTCATCTTCGATTGCCTCGTGGAGAAGCACGAGAACTGCTTCCCCATGATCCCGTCCGGCAAGGCGCATAACGAGATGCTGCTTGGCGAGGCCGACACGCAGGGCGTGATCGGCGCGGAGGGCGGCGTGCTCGTCTGATCCGGGACCTGGCCGAGTAACGGCCAACGGAAAGATCTGGAAGGCGGCGGGACCGGAAGGTCCGGCCGCCTTTTCCTTTTGCCTGCATGGGAAAATCCGGCGTTTCGCCCCCCCCGGCCCGCGACCGGGTTGCAACCTGAACCATGGGTGTTAGCCTAATCGCGACAAAAATATGTCGCTTTTGGGCTATGTCCCGTCGTCCATGTCCATGTTCGACGGGCTCATTCCCTCACCCAATGCGTCGCAAGACACCCAAAGGAGAGGAGGGGCACGTGTTCAGACACATCATGGTTCCGGTGGACCTCGGCCATGCCGACCGGCTCGACCGGGCACTGGGCGTGGCGGCCGATCTCGCCCGGCATTACGGGGCGCGCGTGACTTATGTGGGGGTCACCGTGCCGCAGCCGAGCACCGTCGCGCACAACCCCGAGGAATTCGCGGAGAAACTCGCCCGTTTCGCGGCGGCCGAGACTGAGGTGCGCGGCGTCGTCGATGCCGGCAGCCACCCGATCGTCTCGCACGACCCCACGATCGATCTCGATGGCAGGCTTGCCTCGGCGGCCGACGAGCTTGGCGCCGATCTCATCGTCATGGGCAGCCACATTCCGCGCCGCTTCGAACTTCGCAGCCATGGCGGGCACCTTGCCGCGCTCAGTCATCACTCGGTGATGCTGGTCCGCGACCCGGCCTGAACCGCAACCGCAGCCGCCGCCGCCCCGCCAGAGGGCGGACGCCACCGCAAAAAGAACAGGGATACCGTCATGACCGACGACACGAACCTACAGGGCATCCCGGCGCCGGAAGGCGACGTGGACCTGATCGAGACCGAATACGACATCGGCCAGGACAATATAGAGGGCGCCGTCGGCCCCTTCGGATTCGACATCCACAACCCCGTCTTCCTCATCTCCGGCCTCTCCATCGTCGCCTTCGTGGTCTACGCGCTTCTGGCCCCGACGCAGGCGGCGGATTTCTTCGGCTGGCTCCGGCCCGCGCTGACGTCCAGCTTCGACTGGTTCTTCCTGCTGTCGGCGAACGTCTTCGTCATCTTCTGCCTCGCGCTCATCGTCCTGCCGGTGGGCAAGGTGCGGCTCGGCGGGGCGGACGCGACACCCGACTATTCCTATGCCGGCTGGTTCGCGATGCTCTTCGCGGCGGGCATGGGCATCGGTCTGATGTTCTTCGGGGTGCTGGAACCGGCCTACTACTTCGCCACGCCCTGGGGCGACGCGCCCTTGGGCACGATCCGCCCCTTCGCCGAGGACGGCACCCTGATCGAGGCGAACGTCCAGGAGGCGCGGCAGATGGCGCTGGCCGCCACGTCCTATCACTGGGCGCTGCACCCATGGGCGATCTACGCGGTCGTGGCCCTCGCCCTCGCGCTCTTCACCTACAACAAGGGCCTTCCGCTCACGATCCGCTCGGCCTTCTACCCGCTGCTCGGCGAACGCGTCTGGGGCTGGTGGGGCCACATTATCGATACGCTCGCGGTCTTCGCGACGCTCTTCGGACTGGCCACTTCGCTCGGCTTCGGGGCGCAACAGGCCAATGCCGGGCTGAACTACGTCTACGGCATCCCCCAGAGCATCACGGTGCAGGTCATCCTGATCGTCGCCATCACGGCCGTCGCGCTGATCTCGGTGCTGCGCGGCCTCGACGGCGGCGTCAAGGTCCTGTCCGAGATCAACATGGTGATGGCCTTCGCGCTGCTGATCTTCGTCCTGTTCGCGGCCGGCGCGGCCACGATCCTGTCGGAGTTCGGCGAGGGCATCGTCGGCTACTTCCGCGAGGTGGTGCCACTGTCGAACCCGTTCGGGCGCGAGGACACGGGCTACATGCAGGGCTGGACGGCCTTCTACTGGGCGTGGTGGATCTCGTGGTCGCCCTTCGTCGGCATGTTCATCGCCCGCGTCAGCAGGGGCCGCACGGTGCGTGAATTCGTGACCTGCGTCCTCATCATCCCCTCGCTGGTCTGCGTCCTGTGGATGGCCGTCTTCGGCGGCGCGGCGATCAACGACATGATCGCCAACCCCGAGACCTCGGCCGTGAAGGCCAACGTCATCGACACCTACAGCCCGGAGCTCTCCCTGTTCGCGATGCTGGAAAGCCTACCCATGGCCTCCATCACCTCGACGCTCGGGATCATCCTGGTGATCGTGTTCTTCGTGACGTCCTCGGACTCGGGCAGCCTCGTGATCGACACGATCACGGCGGGCGGCAAGATCGACGCGCCCGTCCCGCAGCGGGTCTTCTGGTGCACGTTCGAGGGGCTGGTGGCGATCGCGCTGCTGATCGGGGGCGGCCTTGCGTCCCTGCAGGCCATGGTGATCTCCACCGGCCTGCCGTTCACGGTGGTCCTGCTGCTCCTGTGCTACGCGATCTGGCGGGGGCTGAAGGCCGAACCGACCTGAGGCACCCCCGCGCAAGGCTCCGGGCGCCCATGATGTGGCGCCCGGAGGCCTCCCCGAGGGCCATTCGCCCTTGAACGCGCGGCGCCCGCGTGCTTTCTCCTGCCCGACCGCAAGGAAGGGACCCTGCCCATGTCGCCGCTCAACATCGAAAAAGGCTCCTCCAGCCATTCAGCCTACGACCTGCGCAGCCACATGTCCGACGAGATCGAGACGCACACGCTGGCGGTTCTGGTCACCAACGAGGCGGGCGTGCTGGCGCGCGTGATCGGGCTTTTCTCGGGGCGCGGCTACAACATCGACAGCCTCACCGTGGCCGAGGTCGATCACGAGGGGCACCGCTCGCGCATCACCATCGTGACGAGTGGCACGCCGCAGGTCATCAACCAGATCAAGATGCAGCTGGAGCGCATGGTGCCCGTGCACGAGGTCGCGGACCTCACCGTAGAAGGCGCCTTCGTCAGCCGCGAGCTGGCGCTGATCAAGGTCATGGCCAAGGGCGAGAAGCGGGTCGAGTCGCTGCGCATCGCCGAAATCTTCCGCGCCAACGTGGTCGACAGCACGCTGGAAAGCTTCGTCTTCGAGATCACCGGCACGCCCGAGAAGGTCGACGCCTTCACCGAATTGATGCGCCCCCTCGGCGAGGTGCGCCTTGCCCGGACCGGCGTCGCCGCCATCGCACGCGGACTTTGACGTCGGACCCCCCGCTCCGGGTTCGCGCGCGGTGCCGACAAACCTCGGCGCAGTTTAGGCTTTCGACCCTCGGGGATTAAGACCTTGCCAATCTTTCGGTGGCTTTCTCGGCGCATCGAAACCCGGGGCGGTGCCGCCCCAAGACGCAAGGATACCCCGATGCCGTTCCCCAGGATACCGACCCCGGCGCTCGGGGTGGCCGCCGCCCTTCTGGGCTGTGCCGCCGTCGCCGCCACGGTCGGCGACATCGACCTTGGGGCGGACGTCGCCGGGTCGATCGAGACCATGATCGAGATCGACGCGCCGCCGGGCGTGGTCTGGGCCACCTTTTCCGACACCGACAGCTATGGCGACTGGAACCCGATGCTGCGCAGGGTCTCGGGGGAATGGACCGTCGGCCAGACGCTCGATGTCAGCCTCGGGGACGCCACAGCGTTCGAGATGCGCCCCCGCGTCGTCGTGGCCCGCGATGCGGCCGAGCTGCGCTGGGTCACGGCCATGGGGTGGATCCCCGGACTGTTCGACGCGGAACACTTCTTCATTCTAGAGGACACGGGGAGCGGGACCACCCGCCTGCGCCACGGCGAAACGGTCTCGGGCTTCCTCGCCTACATCGTCCGGCCACGCATGTCCGAAACCACGCGCCTCGCCTTCGGCGAAATGAACGCCGCCCTCAAGGCCCAGGTCGAAGCCCGCGCCGGAACCTGAGCTCCGGACCCGAACCACCGCGCAGCGCCTGTCCCCGCCAAAAGCGACGCGGGGGCGGATCGTCCGCCCCCGCGTTCCCCCGGCAGCCACCGCCCCCGGGGCACGGCCCTTCTGCGGTCAGCCCGCGGGGATCATCCCGGCCTCGACCGCCGCGGCCACTTCCTCGGCGCTCAGAAGGCCGTCCGCGTCAGTATCCATGGCGGTGAACCCGTCCTCGGTCAGGTCGGGCACCGCGACGAGAAGCTCCTCGTAGCTCACCATCCCGTCGCCGTCGCCGTCGAGCGTTTCGGCCTGCCCCATGGCAAGCCCGGCGCCCACGAGCGTGCCGAGAACGATGCCTGCCATGGCGGCGGGCGCCAGGCGCAGGCCGCCCCTGCGCCGTGTCGCCGTCGAGAAGTCGGGCCGGGTCTGTCGGATAGCCATGTGCGTCTCCTTTTTCATGTCTTGGCCGAAGGGTGCGTCCGGCACCCCTCTGCCCATGAAGGGCGGCCGGGCAAGCCGTTTGATCCCGACGACGTGCCCCGGCGCCACGATCGGCGGGGCCCCGCGCGGCGGCGCGGTCCGGCTCGGCGCCCGACCGCCGAACCGGGGCACGTCCGCCCCAACCCCGGCGGGCCCCCGCCGACCCGTCCGGCGCCTCGGCAGGCCTGCGCCCGTCCAGCCGCGCGCGCCCGACACCGGCTTGTGCCCTGGGGAGGACCGCCCCACCCTGCCCCCCGCGATCCGCCCCCGTGGGGACCCTTCCGCCATGTCCGAACCCTTCCCCAGAAAGCGTGCGCCGGTGCCCCGGCCAAACCCCGCCTTCACGCGGCTTCTGGGCGACCTGCGGCGGCAGGCCCGGTCCCTCGCCCGCAGCGCGGAGGATGCCGACGACCTGGTGCAGGACACGCTCCTGAGGGTCTGGGCCCGGCTCGAGATGGACCGCCAGGGCGCCAGCGACGCGGCACCCCTCGAAGACCTCGGCGCCTATGCCGTGGCGACGCTGCGGGCCCGCGCGCGCGCCCGGCGCGGCCAGGGTCTGCGCCCGCTTCCCCATGGTTCCGTCGTCACGGCCGGGGACAGCGCCGAGGCCGAGGCCGGCGCCGCCGTCCGCCCCGGCGCGCCGGCCCGCATCGCCGTCGCCGAAACGCTCGCCGCGCTCGACAGGCTGCCGACCGACCAGGCGCAGGTCCTCCGCCTGAGAGGCCTGCGCGGGCTCAGCTACGCCGAGATCGCCGCCGAGACGGGCCTTCCGCTGGGGACGGTGACCTCGCGGCTCGCGCGCGGCCGCGCGGCGCTGCGGGACGTCCTCGGGCTGGACGAAACGACGCCGATCCGGGCCCTTTTCGACAAGACCTGAAGCGTCCGAACCCGACATCGGCCTGTCGCGTAGGGACAAGACGGGATTCGGCGGCGGGGCCCACGCTCGGTCTCGCCAGGCGCCGCGCGCGTTGGCACCAGGACCACCGCCGGCACCAGCATGGAGGGCCGCCCCATGACGCACCACACCACCCCACGAGCCGCTGCCGCCCGCGCCGTGCTGAACGAGGTCTCCGCCCCGATCGAAAAGGCCCACGGCCTGCCGAATGCCCACTACACCGACCCCGAGACCATCGCGGCCGAGAACCGCGCCTGTCTCGAGACGACCTGGTCCGCCATCGCCGTCGGCGCCGACGTGCCGGAGCCCGGCGACGCCGTGCCGCTGCAGTTCCTCGGCCAGCCGCTCCTGCTGCTGCGGGACGACGAGGGCGAGGTGCGCGTCTTCTACAACATCTGCCGGCATCGCGGCATGATCCTGGTGTCGGAGCCGCGCAAGATCGAAGGCGCGATCCGCTGCCCGTATCACTCGTGGTGCTACGCGAAGGATGGCCGCCTCGTGGCCACGCCCCACGTGGGCGGGCCCGGGCAGAACGCCCATCCCGGCATCGACCGCGCCACGCTGGGCCTCGTCGAGGTCCGCAGCCACCTCTGGATGGACGTGGTCTTCGTGAACCTCTCGGGAGATGCGCCAGACTTCGCCGAGGTGCACGGCGATCTCATGGCGCGCTGGTCGGAATACGACCGGCCTCTCCATCACGGAGGCGCGGACAGCCGCTTCACCCTCGAGGTCGAGACGAACTGGAAACTCGCCGTCGAGAACTACTGCGAAAGCTATCACCTGCCCTGGGTACATCCGGGCCTCAACAGCTATTCGCGGCTGGAGGACCACTACCATATCGAGGCGCCGGGTCGGTATTCCGGGCAAGGGACCCTGGTCTACCGCCAGCTGCGCGGCACCGACGAGCAGACTTTCCCGGATTTCGACGATCTGACGGACAAGTGGGACACGGGCGCGGAATACGTCGCGCTCTATCCCAACGTGCTTCTCGGCGTGCACCGCGACCATACCTTCGCCATCGTGCTCGAGCCCGTCGCCCACGACCGCACGCGCGAGCATGTGCACATCTACTATGCGACACCGGGCACCGACGAGACCCTGCGTGCCAAGAACGCGACCCAGTGGAAGGGTGTCTTCGTCGAGGACATCATGGTGGTCGAGGGGATGCAGCGCGGGCGCTTCGCAGCCGGCTTCGACGGCGGCCGCTTCAGCCCGGCGATGGACGGGCCGACCCATTGCTTCCATGCCTGGGTCGCGGGCCGCATGGCGGAGGCCGAGGACGGCGCGGCATGACCCCGCCGCCCGTCACCGGTCCGGCGCCCGCGCCGGAGGGCCTTCTCGCGGCGGGCCTCGCCGATCCCGCCGCCGCGGGGCGCGCGCGCCTGGCCGCCCTCGACGCGGCACTCCTCGCCGCCCATGCCCGCGACGACCGTGCGGCGCTGATCCGCCTTTACGCCGAGGCCTCCGAGGCCGCCACCGGCACAGCGGCCGCCTTCTACATGACCCATGCCTACGTCTTCGCGCTCGAGGCCGGCGACCCGCGCAGCGCGATGCTCCGGGCGCGCCTCGTCGCGCTCGGCGCCGACCTCCCCGACACACCCTGATCCCTTCATCTTTCCGAAAATACGCAAGTGCGGCCGCGGACGTCCGCGTGCCCGCGGTTCCTGCGCCCGGATTAGGCTTTTATTCACCAAAGCGGGATGATCTAAGGTTCCGAAGGCCGCGGGCCGCCCGGAATCGCCGGGACGGTGCGCGCGGTCCCGAGCGACGACAAGACCACTGAGAGAACCCGGGGGAAGACGACATGGCAGGCTCCGTCAACAAGGTGATCCTGATAGGCAATCTCGGCCGCGACCCCGAGGTGCGGACGTTCCAGAACGGCGGCAAGGTCTGCAACCTGCGCATCGCCACCTCCGAGAACTGGCGCGACCGGAACACCGGCGAGCGGCGCGAGCGGACCGAATGGCATACGGTCGCCATCTTCAACGAGAACCTCGTGAAGCTGGCCGAGCAATACCTGAAGAAGGGCTCGAAGGTTTACATCGAGGGCAAGCTGGAAACGCGCAAATGGCAGGACCAGTCCGGCCAGGACCGCTATTCGACCGAGGTCGTCTTGCGCCCCTACGCGGGCGAACTGACCTTCCTCGACGGCCGTGACGGCGGCGGCGATGGCGGTGGCTACGGTGGCGGCGGCGGCGGTGGCGGCGGCTATGGCGACGACCGCGGCGGCGGCTTCCCCGACGATCGCGGTGGCTACGGCGGCGGTTCGGGCGGCCCCGGCGGCGGCAACGACATGGACGACGAGATCCCGTTCTGATCGCCCGCGCGGCCACGACCGGCCGAACCCATCCGAGCAAGCGCGCACCCCCGCGCATGCAGTCCCGTCCAAGGTCAAGGGCCCAGGTCCAGACCCAGGTTCAAGGGCCACTGGCCCTCCCATCCACGAGGTCCCGATGCAGCCGCTGAACCCGAACATGGCCGCGACCTTCCCGCCCCCGGTCATGGAGGCGCGCCGCTGGATCGCCGGCCGGGACTTTCCCGGCGACAGGCCGCTCATCAACCTCAGCCAGGCGGCCCCCGTCGATCCCCCGCCCCAGCCCCTGGCGCGCGCCATGGCCGAGGCGATCCTGAACGACCCGGCGGCGCATCTCTACGGCCCGGTTCTCGGCCTGCCCGCACTCCGCCAGGAGCTTGCGGCGCAATGGTCGCAGTCCTACGGGGGCACGGTCCGGCCCGATCAGGTCGCCGTGACCGCGGGATGCAACCAGGCCTTCTGCGCCGCCATGGCGACACTGGCAGGACCCGGCGACGCGGTGATCCTGCCGCTTCCTTACTACTTCAATCACAAGATGTGGCTGGACATGTCGGGAATCGGGACCATCCCGCTTGCGACCGGCGATGACCTGCTGCCCGACCCCGACCGCGCGGCAGCGCTGATCACCGAACGCACGCGGGCCATCGTGCTTGTCACGCCGAACAATCCGGCGGGCGTGGAATATCCTCCCGCCCTCCTGCGCGCCTTCCTCGAGCTTGCGCGCGCCCGCGGCATCGCGCTGATCGTCGACGAGACCTACCGCGATTTCCTCGGCTCGGAGGAGGCGCCGCACGATCTCTTTGCCGATCCCGAATGGGACGACACGCTCATTCATCTCTATTCCTTCTCCAAGGCCTACCGCCTGACCGGCCACCGTGTCGGCGCGCTCATGGCCTCCGAGGGGCGCCTGGCCGAGGTGGAGAAGTTCCTCGACACCGTGGCCATCTGCGCGCCCCAGGTGGGCCAGATCGGCGCGTTCTGGGGAATGCGGAACCTCGGCGACTGGCTCGCGGGCGAGCGGCGCGAAATCCTCGCCCGACGCGACGCGCTGACCGCTGGGTTCCAGCGGCTTTCGGGCTGGCAGCTTCTGGGCTGCGGCGCCTATTTCGCCTACGCACGCCACCCGTTCGACATGCCCTCCGACGCCGTCGCGAAACGGCTGGTGGAGGAAGCCTCCATCCTCACCCTCCCCGGCACGATGTTCGGGCCGCTCAGGGCCGAGGGTGGCGACGGGCAGGCCGAGGCGACGCTGCGCATCGCCTTCGCGAACGCGGACGCCGCGGGACTTGCCGAGGTCTGCGACCGGCTGGCCGGCCTCGTTCCCTGACCGGGCGTTCCGCAACCCTTGCCGGGCCGCGCCCGAGCGCGTAAGTCACGCCGGAACGAAAGGGTGCGCGCACCCGGGGACGCGGGCGCAGGAGGATCACGACCATGGCGAAATCGGCCGCGAAGAAGCTTTCGAACGTCTTCGTCTGGGTCATTCTGGGCCTTCTCTTCGTGGCGCTCGCCGGGTTCGGCATCGGGTCCTTCGGCGGCGGGGCCAGCCGGCTGGGCCAGGTGGGCGAGACCGACATCACCGCCGAGGATTACGCCCGCGCCCTCCAGAACGAGATCCGCGCCCAGATCGCCCAGACGCAGACGCCGGTGAACCTCGCCGACCTGCGCGCTCGTGGCCTCGACGAGGCGGTCCTGCGCGCCCGTGTGGCGCGCGCGGCGCTGGCCGAGGAGGCCCGCGCGATGGGCTTGTCAGTGGGCGATGCCGAGGTCGCACGCCAGATCCAGGCCTTCGAGGCCTTCCAGGGGGTCAACGGCAGCTTCGATCGCGAGTCCTACGAATTCCTGCTGGCACAGGAAGGTCTCGGCCCGCGCGAGTTCGAGGAAGACGTGCGCGAGGACACCTCGCGCGCGCTGCTCCAGACCGCCGTGGTCGGCGGCATCCGCCCGCCGGGCCTCTACGGCGAGGCCATTGCCGCCTTCCAGGGCGAGACGCGGGACCTCACGATCCTCACGCTGACCGAGGACAGTCTCGAGGGTGACCTTCCGGTGCCGACGCAGGCCGATCTCGAGACCTTCTACGAGGAGAACGCCGACCGGTTCGAGCGCCCCGAGGCGCGGCGCATCACCTATGCCTGGCTCACGCCCGGGCAGATGATGGACAGCGTCGAGATCGACGAGGCTTCGCTCCGGGCGCTCTATGACGAGCGCATCGACCTCTATCGCCAGCCCGAACGCCGGCTGCTGGAGCGTCTCGCCTTCGGCAGCGAGGAGGCGGCGCAGGAAGCCTTCGACGCCATCGCGGCAGGAGAGACCGATTTCGACACCCTGGTGGAAGAGCGCGATCTGACCATCGACGACGTCGATATCGGCGAAGTCGCCCGGGGCGACCTGCCTGCCGGCGCGGCGGAGGTGATCTTCGCCGACACCGAAAGCGAGATCCTCGGCCCCCTGCCCTCGCCGCTCGGCCCCGCGCTCTACCGCGTCAACGCGGTTCTCGAAGCGACCGAGACGAGCTTCGAGGAGGCGCGCGGCGACCTGCGCGAGGAACTGGCCGACGACGCGGCACGCCGCGAGATCGGCGCGATGCGCGAGGAAATCGACGATCTGCTCGCCTCGGGCGCGACGCTGGAGGAACTGGTCGAGACGACGCCGATGGAGCTGGGCGCCATCGACTTCACCCCGATCTCGGAAGAGGGGATCGCGGGCTACGACGCGTTCCGCGAAGCCGCCGCGCTGGCCGAGGAAGGCGACTTCCCCGAAGTGCTCGACCTTTCGGACGGCGGCATCTTCGCGCTTCGCCTCGACGAAGTGGTGCCGCCGGCCGTGCCGCCGCTCGCCGAGATCCGTGACGAGGTCGCCGATGCCTGGACGACGCGCGCGATCCGGGACGCGCTGGCCGAACGCGCCGACCAGCTCGTGGCGCAGATCGCCACCGGCGCCACGCTCGAGGACCTGGGCGACGTCGCCACCGAACGGCGCGTCCGGCGGCAGGACTTCCTGCCCGACATGCCCCCGACGCTGGTGGTGCAGAGTTTCCAGCTTGCCGAACCGGGCGACGTCGTGGCCATCCCCGCCGCGCGCGCCGCGCATATCGTCCGCCTCGACGCGGTGCATCCCGCCGCGCGCGACGCCCCGGACACGGGCATCCTTCTGCAGATCCTGAACCAGACAGTGACGCAGTCCATGGCGCAGGACATCTTCGAGAGCTATGGCCAGGCCCTGCAGGCCGATGCGGGGATCAGCCTGGACCAGAGCGTGATCAACGCGGTCCACGCACAGTTTCCGTGAGGCGCGCGCCATGGCCCTGACCCCGGATTTCGCGGCGTTCGAGGCCGGCTGGGCGGCGGGCCGGAACCAGCTCGTCTATGCCCGTCTCGCGGCAGATCTCGACACGCCGGTGTCGGTGATGCTGAAGCTCGCCGATGCGGGCCGCGACGCCTTCATCCTGGAATCGGTCACCGGCGGCGAGGTGCGCGGGCGTTATTCGATCATCGGCATGAAACCCGACCTGATCTGGGAATGCCGCGGCGAGACCTCGCGGCTGAACCGCGCCGCGCGCTACGACCGCGAGGCGTTCGAGCCCTGCGCGGAGCCGCCCCTCACCGCGATGCGGAGCCTGCTGGCCGAAAGCGCCATCGACATGCCCGCGGACCTGCCCGGCGCGGCCGCCGGTCTCTTCGGCTATCTCGGCTACGACATGATCCGGCTGGTCGAGCACCTTCCGGACGTGAACCCCGACCCGCTCGGCCTGCCCGACGCGGTCCTGATGCGGCCCTCCGTGATCGCGGTCCTGGACGGCGTGAAGGGCGAAGTGACGGTCGTCGCGCCCGCCTGGACCTCGTCCGGCCTGTCGGCGCGGGCGGCCTACGCCCAGGCGGCCGAGCGGGTGTCGGACGCGCTGCGCGACCTCGAGCGCGCGCCGGCGGCGGCGACACGGGAGATGGGCGCGGCGAGGCCGCTGGGCGAGCCCGTGTCGAACTTCAGCCACGCGGACTATCTCGCGGCGGTGGAAAAGGCCAAGGACTATATCCGCGCGGGCGACATCTTCCAGGTCGTGCCGTCGCAGCGCTGGACGCTCGACTTCCCCGAGCCGCCCTTCGCGCTCTACCGGGCGCTCCGGCGCACCAACCCCTCGCCCTTCATGTTCTACTTCAATTTCGGCCCCTTCCAGGTCGTGGGCGCGAGCCCCGAGATCCTCGTGCGGGTCTTCGGCGGCGAGGTCACGATCCGGCCCATCGCCGGAACCCGCCCCCGCGGCGCGACACCGGACGAAGACCGGGCGCTCGAGGCCGATCTTCTGTCGGACGAGAAGGAACTGGCCGAGCACCTCATGCTGCTCGACCTCGGGCGCAATGACGTCGGCCGCGTGGCGAAGATCGGCACGGTGCGGCCGACCGAGGAATTCATCGTCGAGCGCTACAGCCATGTGATGCACATCGTGTCGAACGTGGTGGGCGAGTTGCGCGAGGACGAGGACGCGCTTTCCGCGCTGCTCGCGGGTCTCCCGGCCGGGACGGTCTCGGGCGCGCCCAAGGTCCGCGCGATGGAGATCATCGACGAGCTGGAGCCCGAGAAGCGCGGCGTCTATGGCGGCGGTGTCGGATATTTCAGCGCGGGCGGCGACATGGACATGTGCATCGCGCTCAGGACCGCGGTGGTGAAGGATGGCAAGCTCTATATCCAGGCCGGCGGCGGCGTGGTCTACGACAGCGACCCCGAGGCCGAGTTCATGGAAACGGTGAACAAGAGCCGCGCGATCCGCCGTGCCGCCGAAGACGCGGGGCTGTTCTCGGGCCGCGGGAACACCTGACGCGCCGGCAGGGGCTTTTTGCAAAAAGCCCCGATAGACCCTTGAAAGGGTCTTGCCCGCCCCGGCGGGCGGCAGGCTTTTGCAAAAGCCTGCCTGCGATCCTTGCAAGGATCGGCCGCGTCAGCCGTCTTCGGCGAGCCGCCGGAGCACGGCGGAAACCGGCGCGATCGCCACGCCCTCGTTGCGGTTGCCGAGCGCCCAGGAAAAGAGCGCGGTCACCGTGTCGGGCCGTGTGCGTCCCGCGACGATCACCCCGCCCTCCTGCACCGCGGCGAACTCGGCGCGTCCGAGAAACCGCGTGATGAGGGTCGCGCGCTGTCCCTCGTCGTCGAGAAGCCGGAAGACCGTGACCGCAGGAACATCGGCCCGGGCCGCCATCTGCTCGGCGGTGTTGAGGCCGCGCGGAAAGGCCACGAGGCCCTGGCCCAGTTCGGAGATCGCTCCGACGGCTGCCTCGAGCACCGCGCGGTCGGACTGGATGCGGCTGTCGGGCGTGTCCATCAGCGCGACCGCCTCGGGCACGCGGGCGCGCGCGGCGGCAAGCGCCACCTCGGTATCGGAGGCCGTCGCGCCCACCGGGATCGCGCTGCCGAGCATCAGAACCTCGAAGCCCGCGGCGCGGAACGTCGCCGCCCGCTCGGCCGCATCGGGGCGCATGGGATCGACGGCGAAGGCGACCGGGAAGGGAAAGCCGGTCAGCGTCGAGATATCGAGGCGCGCGTCGGGCTCGTCGATCAGGACGATGCCGATCAGCGGCCGTGTCTCGGTCTCGTCGAAGACTGCGGCATAGGCGACGAGCGCGGGGAGATCGCCGTCCGCAGGGGGGCCGGCGGGATCCGCCTCGGCCTCATCGGCTGCATTGCCAGTCTCGGCGGAGGGATCCTCGAGGTCGGGCAGCATGGTGCTTCGGCCCGGCGTCACCACCTGGGGGAGTGTCCGGCCCGGACCGGCGCCATCGCCCTGGCCCACGGCCGTTCCTGCTCCGGGACGGATGACGCGGGGACGGGTCGGTGTCGCGGCGGGGGCCTGTTCGGGGGCGACAGCCGGGGTCGTCAGGTCATCGACGGGCGCGAGGCCGAGCGGCGCGCTTTCGCTCGGTGGAACGAGGCGCACAACGTTCGGCATGTCGGCCGCGACGGGCGGTGGCGTGGCGTCGGCAATGGCGGTGGCTGGCGCGGGAGGCTCTGGCGCGGCGGCGGTTCCGGTCTCGGGCGGCGCGGCGCCTGCGGCAGGCTCCGGCGCGGTTGGCACGGGATCCGGGGCGGTTTCCGCCACCGCTTCAGGTGCCGGAAGCGGATCGGCCGGCGCGGCGGCGGGGGCCTCGGCATCGGCCTCGGCGGCTGCGTCCGGGACGGGTACGGGCAGGCGGGCGGGACGCACCACCGGGGGCGCCTGTGCCGCATCGCCGCCCGCTGCGGCCATGGCCACCGCGCCGGGGCCGGCTTGCGTCGCCTCCGGCACGGGTGGTGCCGCGGCGGCCGACACGACATCGGGCAGCGGCGCGGACGCGGTATCGATCCCGCCCGCCGAAGTCTGGTCCGGCAATGGCGGGGCGTCGGGCGACCTGCCGCCGGGCGCGGCGTCGGTTCCGGGCAGGACGGCGTCTTCCTCGGGCGGGGGCCGGTTGAACTCGGACCCGGCCGGAAGCGGGATCGTATCGGCCGGCGCGCCGGTCGCCGGGGCCGTGGCGGGCGCCGTCGGGGAACCGGTCTCCCCGGTCGCGTCGGGCTCGGGCGCCGCCGGGGGCGGCGGCGTATCGGCTTCCGGGGTCGCGTCAGGGGCCGTTTCGGCTGCGGGCGCCGGATCTGCCGGCGCGTGGGCGGCCTCGGCGGCGGCCTCTTCGGCGGCCTCTTCGGCGGGTGGCTCAGGCATGGAGGCTTCGGGCGTCGCGGTGATCGCGCCGCCGCTGGCCGCAGGCGCGCCGGGCCGCGGCGGAAGCGGCGTGCTCAGCGAGACCGCCGCCAGCACGACAACGGACACGACCAGTCCCCAGACCATGCCAAGGATGACACCACCGCCCATCGCTGCCCACCTTTCTCTCGCGCCCGGCCTGCCCCGCCGGGTGTCCACCGCTCTCGCAGGGCCGCGCGTCATCTGTCGCGCGGCGCCCGGCCCAATCCGTCGCCGTTCGTTCGCCCGGGTGTCCTGCTTGACCCCGGGGCGCGGCTTTGAAACATGTATAGCCCGGGCGCGCGGCGCCTTCACCCCCTTTTGCGAGGCGCGCGGAATGCTGCTGCTGATCGACAACTACGACAGCTTCACCTGGAACCTCGTGCATTACCTGGGCGAGCTCGGCGCGGAGGTTCGCGTGGTGCGGAACGACGCCCTGACCGTGCAGGAGGCGCTGGCGATGCGCCCCGAGGCGATCGTCGTCTCGCCGGGTCCCTGCGACCCCGCGCAGGCAGGCATCTGCGTCCCGCTGATCCGGGCCGCCGCGGGCGCCGGCCTTCCGCTCTTCGGGGTCTGTCTCGGCCATCAGGCGATCGGAGAGGCCTTCGGCGGCAAGGTCGTCCGCCACAGCGAGATCGTTCACGGCAAGCTCGGGTCCATCCGCCACGAGGGGCGCGGCGTCTTCGCGGGCCTCCCCTCGCCGCTGATGGCGACGCGCTATCACAGCCTCGTCGTGGAGCGTGCGAGCCTGCCCGAGGACCTGGAGATCACCGCCGAGCTGGATGACGGCACCATCATGGGTCTCCGGCACCGGAGGCTGCCCATCGAGGGCGTGCAGTTTCACCCCGAGAGCATCCGGTCCGAACATGGCCACGCGCTTCTCAAGAATTTCCTGACAGACGCGCTGGAGGGCGCAGCGGCATGAGCGACACGATGAAGCCCCTGATCTACGCGGCCTCCGAGGGGCCGCTCAGCCGGTCGCAGGCCGAGGCCGCCTTCGAGGAACTGTTCGAGGGCACCGCCACGCCGGCACAGATGGGCGGTTTCCTGATGGCGATGCGCGCGCGCGGCGAGTCGGTCGCGGAATACGCCGCCGCCGCCAAGGTGATGCGCGAGAAATGCGTCAAGGTGACAGCGCCCGAGGACGCCATCGACATCGTCGGCACCGGGGGCGACGGCAAGGGGACGCTCAACATCTCCACGGCCACGGCCTTCGTCGTGGCGGGCGCGGGCGTGCCGGTCGCCAAGCACGGCAACCGCAACCTCTCGTCGAAGTCGGGCGCGGCCGATGCGCTGACCGCACTCGGGATCGACGTGATGGTGGGCCCCGAGGTGGTGGAACGCGGGATCGCCGAGGCCGGGATCGGCTTCATGATGGCGCCGATGCACCATCCGGCGATGAAGCACGTGATGCCCGTTCGGGCCGAGCTCGGCTCCAAGACGATCTTCAACATCCTCGGCCCGCTGACGAACCCGGCGGGGGTCAAACGGCAGCTGACAGGCGCCTTCGCGATCGACCTGATCTTCCCGATGGCCGAGACCCTGCAGGAGCTGGGGTCCGAGGCCGCCTGGCTGGTCCATGGAGAGGATGGGACCGACGAGGTCTCGATCTCGGGGCCGACGCAGGTGGCGGAACTGAAGGACGGGCGCGTGCGCGGCCGCGTCGTGCACCCAGAGGATGCGGGCCTGCCGGTTCATCCCTTCCGCGACATCCTCGGCGGCACCCCGCAGGAGAACGCCGATGCGCTCCGCGCGCTGCTCGAGGGCGCGCCGGGCGCCTACCGCGACGCGGTCCTCCTGAACGCGGCGGCGGCGCTGGTGGTGGCGGGCAAGGTCGCGGAGTTGCGCGACGGGGTCGAGGTCGCGGCCGAGAGCATCGATTCAGGGCTCGCGAAACGCGCGGTCGAGACGCTGGCGCGGATCACGAGCGGCGGCTGAGGCCGGGCGGAACGGTCCGGAGACTGTCATCCCGAGGCGCGGAGACGGGACACCGGCGACCGCGATTTCCGGGAGCCTGACGGGCCGACGCTCGATTCCATCCGCAAAAGACGCTTCCACGACAGGCTCGAAGGCGGTTCCGTCGATGTCCGGTTGCTGTCCATCGACACCCCCGGGAAAGGCGTGACCGGGCGCGCGCAAGACCTGTCGCGCGAGGAACATGCGCATTTTGATCGGGTCTGCCCGCCGATCGGCCCGAAAGCGGCGAAAGCCCTTTCGACCCGCGCCTCGCCGCGCATCTCCACCCCTGGCTCCGTCAGGTCGACGGGGCCGAGGTCCACTGGCAGCAGGCGAAGACGCCGGCGCCGCGCGCCGCGCGATCGTCGACGCGAGGCCGATGGACATGGGGCCGCGGCATCCGTAAACCACGGGGCCATGAGTACCATTCTCGACCGTATCCGGGCCTACAAGCTCGAGGAGATCGCCGCCGCCAAGGCCGAGCGCCCGCTGTCCGTCATCGAGGCCGAGGCGCGCGACGCGCCCCGCGTCCGCCCCTTCGGCGCCGCCCTGAAGGCGGCGGAGGCGACGGGCTACGGCCTGATCGCCGAGATCAAGAAGGCGAGCCCCTCCAAGGGCCTGATCCGCGCGGATTTCGACCCGCCGCTGCTGGCGCAGGCCTATGCGGAGGGCGGGGCCACCTGTCTTTCCGTCCTGACCGACACGCCATCCTTCCAGGGCGCGCCGGCCTACCTGCGCCGGGCGCGGGCGGCGGTGTCGCTGCCGGTCCTGCGCAAGGACTTCCTCTACGATACCTACCAGGTGGCCGAGGCGCGCGCCTGGGGGGCGGACTGCATCCTCATCATCCTCGCCAGCGTCGATGACGGGCTGGCGGCGGAACTGGAGGACGCCGCGCTGCACTGGGGCATGGACGCGCTGATCGAAGTGCATGACGGTGCCGAGCTCGACCGGGCGCTGAAGCTGAAAAGCCCGCTTCTGGGCATCAACAACCGCGACCTCAACACGTTCGAGACGACGCTGGAGACGACGAAGCGGCTGGCCGCGCGGGCGCCTTCCGACCGCATGCTGATCTCGGAATCCGGCCTGTTCACGCCCGCCGATCTCGCCGAGATGGCCGCCCATGGCGCGCGGTCCTTCCTCATCGGCGAAAGCCTGATGCGGCAGGCGGACGTGGCGGCTGCGACCCGCGCGATCCTCGCCGATCCGGTGCCGGCGGCATGAGCGGCAAGCTGACCCATTTCGACGAGGGCGGTCGGGCGCACATGGTCGACGTCTCGGAAAAGGCTGCGACCGCGCGGCTTGCCGTGGCGGAGGGACATGTGCGGATGAGTGCCGGGACGCTCGCGCTGGTGGAGGCCGGGACGGCGGCGAAGGGCGACGTCCTGGGCGTCGCGCGGCTGGCCGGGATCATGGGGGCGAAGCGGACCGCCGACCTCGTGCCGCTCTGCCATCCATTGCCGGTGACCAAGGTCGCGGTGGAGCTGGTGCCGGATCCCGACCTGCCCGGCGTCAGGATCACGGCGACCGTGAAGACGAACGGCCAGACCGGGGTGGAGATGGAGGCGCTGACCGCCGTCTCGGTCGCGGCGCTGACGGTCTACGACATGCTGAAGGCCGCCGAGAAGGGCATGGAGATCGGCGGCGTGCGGCTTGTGCTCAAGGAGGGCGGCAAGTCCGGACGCTACGAGGCGGCGCGATGAGGGTTTTCGCGGCCTTCGGCCCCGACCCTTGCCGGCGCGACCTCGGGCCCCCTGCGGGAGCCGTCGGCCACGCCGCGCGCAGGGCCTGCGCGGTTGCGTATTTGAAGAAAGATGAAGGGGGGCGGGCGTGATCACGGTCGAGGAGGCGCTCGCGGCCTGTCTCGCGCTGACGAGGGTCCTGCCGGACGAGCGCGTGCCGCTGTCGGAGGCCGCCGGGCGCGTGCTGGCCGGGCCGGTTTTCGCGACACGCGACCAGCCGCCCTTCGCGGCCTCGGCCATGGACGGCTACGCGGTGCGCGGCACGGATGCGGTGCCGGGCGCGCGGCTTCGGGTGGTGGGCGAGGCGCCGGCAGGTCGGGCGTGGGACGGAGAGATCGGTCCGGGCGAGGCGCTCAGGATCTTCACCGGCGCGCCCCTGCCCGAGGGTGCGGACCGGGTCGTGATCCAGGAAGACGTGACGCGGGACGGCGAGACGATGGTGATCGGCGCCGCGCTCGACGAAGGGCCGCATGTGCGCCCGGCGGGCGCCGATTTCCGCAAGGGTGCGCGCCTCGAGGCGCCTCGGCGGCTGACGCCCGCCGATCTCTCGCTCGCCGCGGCGATGAATGCGCCCGTCCTGACCGTGACGCGAAAGCCGGTCGTCGCGCTGATCGCCACGGGTGACGAGCTGGTCCTGCCCGGCGAGGCCCCGCGGGACGACCAGATCGTCGCCTCGAACACCTATGGTCTCAAGGCGCTGGTGGAGGCGGAGGGTGGCGAGGCGCGGCTTCTGCCGATTGCACGGGACGACCGCGAGAGCCTGGCGGCGGTCTTCGCGCTCGCCTCGGACGCGGACCTGATTGTGACGGTGGGCGGCGCTTCGGTGGGCGACCATGACCTCGTTGGCGAGGTCGCGGGCGGGATGGGGATGGAGCGCGCGTTCTACAAGATCGCCATGCGGCCGGGAAAGCCGCTGATGGCGGGACGTCTCGGCGGGGCGGCGATGCTCGGGCTGCCGGGGAACCCCGTCTCGGCGCTTGTCTGCGGGCATCTCTTCCTCGTGCCGATGCTGCGTGCATTCCTGGGGCTCAGGGCAGGCGAGCGGCGGCGGCGGCGCGCGCGGCTCGGCGCGGATCTCGGACCGAACGGGCCGCGCGAACACTACATGCGCGCCGAGGTCTTCCCCACCGGCGAGATCCCCGAGATCGTGCCGTTCGACCGGCAGGACAGTTCGCTCCTGTCGATCCTGAGCCGGGCCAACGGGCTTCTCGTGCGTCCCATCGGCGACGGTGCGCGGCGCGCGGGCGAGATCGTCGAATACCTCCCACTGGGCCCCATCGCGGAATGACGCACCTGATTCGTTGACAGAAGTTGCGGAACAGGTGTAGAACGTAACGCGAACGGTTCATGAGCGGCGCCGGGTTTTCCACAGGACCCACCGCAGGAGGAGAACGGAATGCTGACGCGGAAACAGCGGGATCTTCTGGAGTTCATCCACAAGCGGGTGCAGCGCGACGGCGTGCCACCCTCCTTCGACGAGATGAAGGAGGCACTGGACCTGCGCTCGAAGTCCGGGATCCACCGGCTGATCACGGCGCTGGAGGAGCGCGGCTTCATCCGCCGCCTCGCGCACCGCGCCCGCGCCATCGAGATCGTGAAGATGCCCGAGGCGATGGAAAGCGGCGGTTTCGCACCCCGCGTGATCGAGGGCGATCGCGTCGACCCGCCCCGCGGCGCGATGCCCGTCAGCGCGGCCTCGGCGATGGAGCTGCCCGTGATGGGCCGGATCGCAGCCGGCACGCCGATCGAGGCGATCAGCGAGATCTCCTCCCACGTGGCGGTGCCGCAGCAGATGCTGAGTTCCGGGCGCAGCCATTACGCGCTCGAGGTCCGGGGCGATTCGATGATCGAGGCCGGGATCAACGACGGCGATATCGTCGTGATCGAGGAAGGCCGGACCGCCGACAACGGCGATATCGTCGTGGCGCTGGTCGAGGGCCAGGAAGCGACGCTGAAGCGCTATCGCCGGAAGGGCGGCATGATCGCGCTGGAGGCCGCCAACCCCGCCTATGAGACGCGCGTGCTGCGCGAGGACCAGGTGACGGTGCAGGGCAAGCTCGTGGGTCTGATCCGGACCTACTGAGACCTCACCGAAGCGAGGTCCATAGCCGCGCGCCCTGTGCGCCGCGGGCCGTGCGGATCGTGTATGCCCCCGGTCCTTGCCCGGGTGCGATCGCCAGCGCACCGGTTATGGCAAGCAGGGTCGGATCGATCACCACGCAATCCGCCGCGCGCCCGGGCGCGGCGTGCGCACCTCCGGCGCTGCGCTCGAGGAGCGCGAGGTCCGGTTGGCGTCCCCGGAGCGGCGGCACCGCCTCTTCCATCGGCTCCGACAGGATGATGAGGTCATGGGTGTCGCAGGCGATGGCCGCTTCGGCGAGCGCCCGGCGGCCCGCGCCATGCCAAACGCGAAGGCCGTCGATCTCGGTCGATGCGCCGGCGCCCGCAGTGCTCCAGCCCTGGCGCGCGGCGGCCGCCTCCTGCGTGGCGCCATCGCCGTCGTTCTCGAGCCACACCCCGGCCACGAAGCCATCGCCGCGCGGTCGGGACAGGGTGCGGCCCTCCGGCGTCATGAGCCCGGCGAGCCCGCCCGTATCGGACACGAGGAGCGTCGGACGCTCCACCCCCGTCCAGAGCAGCGCGGCCAGCACGAGGGGCAGGCAGCCGGCGAGCCGCGCCCTGCCCCGCCAGAGGATCAGGACAAGGCCGCCGATGGTCACGAGGCCGAGGGTGGGGGTGGGCGGACTCGGCACATGGTCGACGGCGCCGGGCATGTCGGAAACCCGCGCGGCAACCTCCAGCGTCCAGATCAGCCCAGGCTCCATCACCGCGAACGCGATCTCCGATAGGCCGAACGGCCAGAGAACGGCGGCCACCACCGCGGCGGGGATGATGAGACTTCCCATAACCGGGACGGTCATGAGGTTCGCGGCGAGGCCATAGACCGCGATCCGGTTGAAATGCGCCGCAGCGAACGGCGCGGTGGCGAGGCCCGCCACGACCGAGGACACCACGAGAGCGAACACCCATTTCTGCCATCCGGCGCGGGACTTCAGCCAGACTGCCCCGCGAAAGGCGTTGAACACCGCGACAAGGGCGGCCGTGGCGGCGAACGACATCTGGAAGCCGGGCGAGAACAGCGTCTCGGGCCGATGGGCGAGCACGATCAGCGCCGCCATGGCGACCGACCGCAGCGTGATCGCGCGGCGGTCGAGCATCACCGCGACCAGCATGACCGCGACCTGGATGAAGGCCCGCTCGGTCGCCACGTTTCCGCCGGACAGCGCGAGGTAGAAGGCGCCGGCCGCCAGCGCGCCCACCGCCGCCCATTTGCGGATCGGGTAGCGCAGCGCGAGCGCGGGAATGAGCGCGAGGATCAGCCGCAGGCCGCCATAGACGAAGCCGGTCAGCAGGCCCATGTGCAGGCCAGAGATCGCGAGAAGGTGCGCGATATTGGCGTCGCGCATGTCCTCGACCGGGCCGGCCTCGAGCCCCGAGCGGTCGCCCGTCAGCACCGCCGCGGCGAAGGCGCCCGGCTGGCCGGGGATGCGGGCGCGGATACCCTCGGACATGTCCATGCGCAGATGGAAGAGCGCCGCGGCGCCGGGCGGGCGCGCCTCGGCCAGCAGCGCGGGCGAACGCGTGTAGCCGACGGCGCCGATCGACAGGAACCAGGAATGGCGCTGGAAGTCGAAGCCGCCGGGTTCGGCAGGCCCCGAAGGGGGCGACAGATGCGCCGTCATCATCACGCGCGCGCCCGGTTCGGGGTCGAGCCAGTCCTGCCTTCCATGGAGGGCGACACGGACCCGGCGCGGCGTGCGGTCGGGCGCGACATCGTCGAGCCGCACCTCGTCGAGCGTCAGCCGCAGCGCGTCCGAGGCGGAGCGGTCGATCCCGACGATCCTGCCTTCCACAGGCCCGTAGTAGCGGAAGTCGAGCACGGGCCCCGCCACCTGGTGGGCACGCGCGCCCGCCAGTATCAGCCCCGCCGCCGCGAGCGCGAGGCAGAGGCCGAGGGGGCCGAGCGCCTCGCGCCGCAGGAACAGCATCGCCGCGCCCAGCACCGCGACGGCGGCGGCGGCGGCGTAGGCGAGCGGCCCGGGTTCCACCGGCAGCGCGAAGTACAGCGCGACGCCCAGGCCGAGCGCAACGGGCGACCAGGGCATCAGCGCGCCGCGCTGGCCCTGCTGCACCGCGTCGAGCGCGGAGAGGATGGCCGACGCCCGCACCCTTGCACCCTTCCCTGTCGCTCGGGTAAGTCCTCATCGTCTTGCCAAGACATGGTTTCCAACTGGTTAACGCGGACGGCGGAAAGCCCGTGCGCGAAGGGGGTTCAATGACCGAAGACGTCGTCACCCGGATCGCGCCCTCGCCCACCGGCACGATGCACATCGGCACGGCGCGCACGGCGCTGTTCAACTGGCTCTACGCCCGCGGGCGCGGCGGCAGGTTTCTGCTGCGGATCGAGGACACGGACCGCGCGCGCTCCACCCCCGAGGCGACGCAGGCGATCCTCGACGGAATGACGTGGCTCGGCCTCGACTGGGACGGCGACGCGGTCAGCCAGTTCGAGCGCGTGCCCCGCCATGCCGAGGTCGCGGCGCAGATGCTGGCCGGAGGGACGGCCTACAAGTGCTTCTCCACGCAGGAGGAAATCCAGGCCTTCCGCGACGCCGCGAAGGCCGAGGGACGCTCGACGCTGTTCCTCAGCCCCTGGCGCGACGTCCCCGAGAGCGAGCACCCCGACGCCCCCTATGCGATCCGCCTGAAGGCGCCACGCGAGGGCGAGACGGTGATCGAGGATGCCGTTCAGGGCCGCGTCACCTTTCGCAACGACCAACTCGACGACATGGTGATGCTGCGGTCCGACGGGACACCGACCTACATGCTGGCCGTCGTGGTCGACGACCACGACATGGGCGTGACCCACGCGATCCGGGGCGACGACCACCTCAACAACGCCGCGCGCCAGGCGCAGATCTATCGCGCCATGGGCTGGGCCGAGCCCGTCTGGGCGCATATTCCGCTCATCCACGGGCCGGACGGAAAGAAATTGTCGAAACGCCACGGGGCGACCGGCGTCATGGAATACGCGGCCATGGGCATTCCTGCGGCGGCGATGCGCAACTACCTCGCGCGGCTGGGGTGGAGCCATGGCGACGACGAGCTGTTCACCGACGCGCAGGCTCGGGACTGGTTCGACCTCAAGGGGATCGGCAAATCGCCCGCGCGCCTCGACATGAAGAAGCTCGAAAGTGTCGCGTCCTGGCACATCGCGCGGATGGACGACGCGAGCCTTGTCGCCGAGATCGAGACATACCTCGCCCTGACGGGGCAGCCGGCCCTTTCGCAGGCGCAGAAAGACACCCTGACGGCTGCGATGTATTGCCTCAAGGAACGGGCCAAGTCCCTGCCCGATCTGCTGGAAAAAGGCCAGTTTTCACTGGTCCAACGCCCGGTCGTCCCGGACGGGAAGGCGGCGGGCTCGCTGGACGCTGTATCCCGTGGTATACTGGGCGAATTGACTGAGCACCTGCAGAATGCTAGCTGGACGCGGGACACGCTGGAGGCGAAGCTTACCGCAACGGCAGAGGCCCACGGGTTGAAATTCGGCCAGCTTGCCGCGCCGCTCCGTGCAGCGCTCGCAGGCCGCAGCGTCAGCCCGAGTGTGTACGACATGATGCTCGTCCTGGGCCGGGAGGAAACCGTGGCCCGCCTGGGCGAAGCCGCCGCTCCCCGCGACTGACGCAGGGGGCCGCTTTATGCGACGGGGACCGGGGCGGGACGACCCCTGCCCCCGAGCCCGATCGCCGGCGCGCGCCCCGCGCCCGGCGCGCCAGTTGGAGAGGGACGACCATGGCAGACACCAGAACCGCCACACTGATCATCGACGGCAAGAGCTACGACTTGCCGATGCGCTCTCCGACGGCCGGACCGGACGTCGTCGACATCGGCAAGCTCTACGCGCAGGCGGGCGTCTTCACCCACGATCCGGGCTTCACCTCGACCTCGTCCTGCGACAGCTCGATCACCTTCATCGACGGCGACAAGGGCGAGTTGCTGCATCGGGGCTATCCGATCGACCAGCTCGCCGAGAAGTCCCACTTCCTCGAGGTCTGCTACCTGCTGCTCTACGGAGAGCTTCCGTCGTCGACGGAGCTCGAGACCTTCGAGCACACGATCACGCACCACACGATGATCCACGAGCAGATGCACAACTTCTTCCGGGGTTTCCGGCGGGACGCGCATCCGATGGCGACGATGGTGGGCGTCGTGGGCGCGATGTCTGCATTCTATCACGACTCGACCGACGTGAACGACCCGCGTCAGCGCGAGATCGCCTCGCACCGTCTGATCGCGAAGATGCCGACGATCGCGGCGATGGCCTACAAGTACTCGATCGGCCAGCCCTTCGTGTATCCGCGCAACGACATCGACTATGCCGCCAACTTCCTGCGCATGTGCTTTGCCGTGCCGGCCGAGGAATACAAGGTCGACCCCGTGCTCGCGCGGGCGATGGACCGCATCTTCACGCTGCATGCCGACCATGAGCAGAACGCCTCGACCTCGACGGTGCGGCTGGCTTCCTCCTCCGGCGCGAACCCCTTCGCCTGCATCGCCGCCGGGATCGCCTGCCTCTGGGGCCCCGCCCATGGCGGCGCCAACCAGGCCTGCCTCGAGATGCTGCGCGAGATCGGCAGCACCAACCGCATCCCCGAGTTCATCGAACGCGCGAAGGACAAGAACGATCCGTTCCGCCTGATGGGCTTCGGTCACCGGGTCTACAAGAACTTCGATCCGCGCGCCAAGGTGATGAAACAATCAGCCGACGAAGTGCTGGACCTTCTCGGGATCGAGAACAATCCGACGCTTCAGGTCGCCAAGGAACTGGAGCGCATCGCGCTCGAGGACGAATACTTCATCGAGAAGAAGCTCTACCCCAACGTCGACTTCTACTCGGGCATCATCCTCGATGCGATGGGCTTCCCCACCTCGATGTTCACGCCGATCTTCGCGGTCGCGCGCACCGTCGGATGGGTGAGCCAGTGGAAGGAAATGATCGCCGATCCCGCCCTGAAGATCGGCCGTCCCCGGCAGCTCTATACCGGCGCGACGACGCGGGACTACGTGGAAATCGAGAACCGCTGACCCGCGCCGCACGTTAATGAACAAGCCGCCCCACGGGGCGGCTTTTTTCGTTTTAATAAAGCGCCTTGTGGGGCGAACTTCAGGCGTCCGCCCGCTCCGCCGCCAGCGCGCGGATACGGCCCACCATGGCGCGGAGCCCGTTGGACCGCTGCGAGGAGAGGTGCTCGTCGAGCCCAAGCCGCGCAAGCTCGGCGGCGGCATCGACATCGCCCACCTGCCGTACGTTCAACCCGCCATAAAGCGCGTGCAGCACGGCGATCAGACCGCGCACGATGATCGCGTCGCTGTCGCCCTGGAAATCGAAGGTCGCGCCCGGCCCCTCGCCCTCGATGCGCGGCAGGATCCAGACCTGGCTGGCGCAACCGTCGACCTTGGTGGCGGGCACCTTGAAGGCGTCGTCCAGCGGCTCCATCGCCTTGCCCATCTCGATCACGTGTCGATAGCGCTCCTCCCAGTCGTCGAGGAACTCGAACGTGTCGGCGATCTCTTCGAAGGCTTCGGTGGCCATCTCTTGCTCCATCCGGTTTGACCCTGAGGTATGCGCCACACACGCCGACGTCCAGCCCGCGACTTGCATGGCGGCTTTTCTTGCCCACTGGTTTCGGATAGGCACGGGTCCGCGAACCACGCCCCAACCCGGAGCCACCATGCTGCGCGCGCTCATCGCCCTGACCCTCTGCATCGGCCTCGTGGCCTGCGGACAAAGCCGTCTCAACCCGCTGAACTGGTTCGGTGGCGACAGGGAGGAACGGATCACGGTCGAGGATACCGGGCGCCCCGCCGATCCCCGGCCGCTGGTGGGTGAAATCACGTCTCTGACGATCGAGCAGACGACCTCGGGCGCGATCCTGACGGCGACAGCGCTGGCCGAGCGGCAGGGCTATTGGCAGACGGACCTCGTGGAGGTGTCGCGTGCGGACGGTGAGATCGTCTACGAATTCCGCGCCGCACCGCCGGCTGCGGCATCGACGGCCGGCCCCGCGCCCACGCGCTCGCTCGTGGCGGCGGTCGCCTTGGGCCGCGGCGACCTCGAAGGGCTCAGAAGCGTGACGGTGATCGGCCGCGAGAACCGGCGGTCGGTATCGCGTTAATCGCCGACGGGAACGGTGCGCACCCGCTCCCCCTCGGCCGCAAGCGCGATACGGCCGTCGAGCAGCCGCAAGGCATCCTCGCCAAAGACCTCCCGCCGCCAGCCGCGCGCCCAGAGACCGTCACGCTCGCCACTCGCGATGTCGTCTAGATCGCTGGAGGACGCGATAAGCTTGGCCGCGACACCCGATTCCTCGGCCTTGGCCTTGAGCAATACCCGCAGCAGATCGGCCAGAGCGGGATTGAGCGCCGAGCGGTCCCGCCCCTTTGGCAAGCGCGGCCAGTCCGACTGGGGCGTCTCCAGCCCGCGGTTCACGGCCTCCACCAGCCCCTCGGCAACGGTACCCTTGCGCGCCTCGCGCAGCAAAAGCCGCGACTTGGCGAGATCGGCCAGCGTGCGGGGCTTGGTCGAGACCAGCTCCATCAGCGCGTCGTCCTTGAGGATGCGGCTGCGCGGGATGTTCCGCTCCTGCGCCATGCGCTCGCGGAAGGCGGCAAGCTCGCGCGCGATGGCCAGAAGCTTTGGCGAGGAATTGCGAAGCTTCAGCCGCTGCCAAGCCTCCTCGGGCTCGACCACGTAGGAGGACGCATCGGTCAGCTGGCCGAGTTCCTCCTCCATCCAGTGGGTGCGGCCGGATTTCGCAAGCTCCCGGCTGAGGTATTCGTAGATCTGGCGCAGATGCGTCACATCGGCCAGCGCGTAGTCCTGCTGCGCCTCCGACAGCGGTCTGCGCGACCAGTCGGTGAAGCGGGACGACTTGTCGAGCGGGGCCTTGGCGATCTTGCGCACCAGCGTCTCGTAGCCGACCTGGTCGCCGAAGCCGCAGACCATCGCCGCCACCTGCGTATCGAACAGCGGCGCGGGCACGACCCCGCCTTCCACGTGGAAGATCTCGAGATCCTGCCGCGCGGCATGAAAGACCTTCACCACGGAGGGATTGCGGAAAAGCTCGTAGAGCGGGTCGAGCGACAGGCCATTGGCCAGCGGGTCGATGAGGACCGCGTCATCCTCATCCGTCCCCGGCAGCGCCATCTGGACGAGGCAGAGCTGCGCGAAATAGGTGCGTTCGCGCAGGAACTCCGTATCGACGGTAACGTAAGGAACGCCCGCGGCCTTCTCGCAGAAGGCGGCCAGCGCTTCGGTGGTTGTCAGAATTGTAGGCACTTGGGGCTCGATCCCGGCTCGTCGCGGCTCGTTTGGCCGGGTTTAGGCGAGGGATGCGGGAAAGGAAAGCCGTCTCAGACCGGTGCAGGCAGGAAGACGGGCGTTCTGTCACCAGCGGCATAGCGGCGAAGAACGGCCGGATAGAGCAGATGTTCCTGCTCCAGCACGCGTGCGGCGAGGGTTCCAGGCGTGTCGCCCGGCAGGACCGGCACCCGCGCCTGGCCGAGGATCGGGCCGTCGTCGAGCGCCGGGGTCACCTCGTGAACCGTGCACCCGGCCTCCGTGTCGCCCGCCGCGATGGCGCGCGCATGGGTGTCGAGCCCGCGGTATTTCGGCAAGAGCGAGGGGTGGATGTTCAGCATCCGCCCCGCCCAGGGTTCGACGAACCCCGCCGTCAGGACGCGCATGAACCCCGCAAGGCAGAGGATGTCGGCCTCGTAGGGCGCGATGGCCTCGGACAGCGCGGCCTCGAAGGCGGCGCGATCCTTGCCGAAGGGGCGGTGATCGACGGCGACGGCCTGGATGCCGAGGCCGCGCGCCTTTTCCAGACCGCCCGCGCCCGGATCGTTCGAGGCGACAAAGACGGGCCGCGCCGGGTGATCGCCCGTCATCGAGCGGACGAGCGACAGCATGTTCGACCCGCCGCCCGAAATCAGGATGCCGACGCGCCGTGTCACCCGAGCGTGCCGCTATAGCCAACGCCCGAGCCCGGGGCGACGGTGCCGAGGCGGAAGACCGTCTCGCCCGCCTCCGCCAGCGCGGCCTCGACCGTCCCGGCCCGGTCGGCGGCGGCGACGACGACCATTCCGATCCCGGCGTTGAAGGTCTTGAGAAGTTCGGCCTGCGACAGCCCCCCCTCCTCCGCGAGCCAGCGGAAGACCGGCGGAAGGGTCCAGGACGCGAGGTCGATCTGCGCGCCCAGTCCGTCAGGCAGGACCCGCGGCAGGTTCTCGGTAAGGCCGCCGCCCGTGATATGCGCCAGTGCATGGACGCCGCCTGCCCGGATCGCGGCGAGCGCAGGCTTCACGTAGAGCCGCGTGGGCGTCAGCAGCGCCTCGCCCAGCGGCGCATCGGCGAAGGGCGCGGCCGCATCCCAGGCCAGCCCCGCGCGCTCCACCACCTTGCGGACCAGCGAATAGCCGTTCGAATGAACCCCGTCCGAGGCGAGGCCGAGAAGAACGTCCCCCCCGGCCACGTCCGCCGGCAGATGCGCGCCGCGTTCCATCGCGCCCACGGCGAAGCCCGCGAGGTCGAAGTCGCCGGGCGCATACATCCCCGGCATTTCCGCCGTCTCGCCGCCGATCAGCGCGCAGCCCGAGCGCGCGCAACCCTCGGCGATGCCCTCCACGATCCGCGCGGCCGCCTCCACCTCCAGCTTGCCGGTGGCGAAATAGTCGAGGAAGAACAGAGGCTCCGCGCCCTGGCAGACGAGGTCGTTCACGCACATGGCGACAAGGTCGATGCCGATGGTTCCGAAGGCGCCGGTCTCGATGGCGATCTTCAGTTTGGTCCCGACGCCGTCGGTCGCCGCGACAAGAATGGGATCGCTGTAGCCCGCCGCCTTGAGATCGAAGAGCGCGCCGAACCCGCCAAGCCCGGACATGACGCCCGGGCGCGCGGTTGCCGCAGCGGCGGGCTTGATCCGCTCCACCAGGGCATTGCCCGCGTCGATGTCGACGCCCGCCTGCGCATAGGTCAGGCCCGTTCCGCCCGTGCCGTCACTTTTCCCGGTCATGGCCATGCCCTCCGTCCTGCCGGCGCCGCGTTAGCAGGTGGCGACGGCCACGTCCATGCGGCGCGCGCGTGTGCTCAGCCCTGCCCGCGCCCGCCGGCCGAGCGGTTCCCGATCCACATGAACAGCGTCATCATGAGCGCGGTCGAGCCGATCACAAGCGCGGTCCGTCCCAGCGCCGCGGGATCGGACAGGCTCTCGCGCAGCGGCGGGAACAGAAGCGCCGGACCGATCAGCCCCAGCAGCAGGTAGATGCCGAAGCAAAGGCCCCAGATCACGGTCCAGTCGCGGACAGCCAGCCTCCGCGTGGCGCGTTTGGTGGCCTGCAGCCCCACATCCGCAGCCGGAGCGGCGGCAAGGATCACGCCCGTGGCCAGGCTGCCTGGCACACCGGCGAGATTCGACAGGATCCCGAAGGCAAAGGACAGGCCCACGAACCAGGCGGTATATCTGAGGGCGAGGCTCGAAAGCGGGGGCATTGGCACGGACTCCGGAAACACGCTGCCTTGTCCTAGGCCATGCCCCCCCGCATCGCAAGCGAGCGCGCTTGACGTGTCCGGGGCGCGCCAATAAGCGTGGACGCCGGCGGGGCCTGTAGCTCAATTGGTTAGAGCAGAGCGCTCATAACGCTTTGGTTGCAGGTTCGAGTCCTGCCGGGCCTACCACCCTCCTCCGCCCCCCTCCCAGCATCCAGCTTCGCCGGGCGCACCGCGACGCGCGGGCCGAGTTACCGAAGAAGGCTCAACGCGGCAGAACGAGGTCCACGCGCAACCCGCCGAGGCGCGCGCTTTCGCCCAGCCGGAGCGTGCCGCCATGCCGCCGGGCGATGTCGTCGGCAATGGCCAGCCCGAGGCCCACGCCGCTGCCACGGTCCTGGTTGCGGGCGCTGTCGAGCCGCACGAAGGGGCGCACCGCGTCGCCGCGGCTTTCGGGCGGGATGCCCGGGCCGTCATCCTCGACCGAGAAGCTGAGCGCGCCGTCGAGTAGAGCGACGGACACCACGGCCGTCTCTCCGTAGCGCAGCGCGTTCGAAACGAGGTTCGTCAGCGCCCTTTGCACCGCCATCGGACGCATGCCGACGGGCGCCGCCGTCTCGGGGCCTTCGTAGGTGACCGAGCCGCCGCCGCGGCGGGCGGCCTCCACCACGCCGCGGGCGAGGGCCGCGGGGTCGGCCTCGGCCGGATCGTCCAGCGCCTCGCCACGGGCGAAATCGAGGAAGGTGTCGAGCAGCCGCTCCATCTCTTCGACATCGCGGACAAGGTCCTCCACTTCCGGCTCTTCGGGCAGCATCGACAACCCCAGCCGCATCCGCGTGAGCGGGGTTCTCAGATCGTGACTCACCCCCGACAGCATCATGGTCCGCTGCTCGATCTGGCCCTCGATGCGATCGCGCATCTCCAGGAAGGCGCGCCCCGCGCTGCGCACCTCGGAGGCACCGGCGGGGTGATATGGCACGCGCCGCCCCTTGCCGAAGGCCTCGGACGCGGCCGCGAGGCGTCGGATCGGGCGCAGCTGATTGCGCAGGAAGAGATAGGCGAGCGCCGTCATGAAGATGCCCGTCGACGCCATGATGACCAGAAGCTGGTGCGGGTTCGAGGCCGACACGCGCTGTCGCCGGACGACGAGGTCCATCGCCGGTCGCCCATCGCCCGGGCCGACGGCGATGATGGCGAGCCGGTGGCTCTCGGCCAGGTCCACCGCCTGCACGTTGGGCAGGAGATCGCGGAAAAGATCGGTCATCACCCGCCCCGAGAGGTCGTAGAACACGCGCCGGTCCTCGGTCAGACCGCGGGGAGGAATGTCCACTTCGACATGCAGCGCCTCGGCCGTCGCCATTCCCGCCTCGGCGCCTTGCGCGGCATAGATGTCGAGGATCAGGTTCAGATCGAAGCTGAGCGCAAGCGCCATCTGTTCGGTGACATTCTCGTAATGGCGTTGAATGAAGACCGAGGAGACGACAAGCTGGACCGCGAGCACCGGCACGCTCAGGATCAGCGCGGCACGGCCGTAGATGCCTCGGGGCACGAGACGCTTGAGCCAGGAGAACGGGGTCATGGCCGCATCTAATCGGGGGCAGGCAGGGATGGAAAGGGGCGAAAGCGGCGCGGTCGACCGGCCCGAGGCGGATCTGCGGCGCGTGCTCGCGCCCAATCCATCCCCGATGACCTTCCACGGCACCAACACCTTCATCGTCGGGACCGGCGAGGTCGCCGTGATCGACCCGGGCCCCGCGATCGACGCCCATCTGTCCGCGATCCTCGGCGCGCTCGATCCGGGCGAAAGGATCGGCGCGATCCTTGTCACCCATTCCCACCTCGACCACTCGCCCCTCGCGCGCCCGCTGGCCGAGGCGACCGGCGCGCCGGTCCTGGCAGCCGGGCCGTCGGACTGGGGACGCAGCCCGGTGATGGCCGCGCTTGCGCAGGCGGGCGGTGTGGGCGGCGGCGAAGGCATCGACTCGGACTTCGCCCCGGACCGGCGCATCGGCACAGGCGACGTGATCGGCGGCGGCTGGGGCGAGATCGAGGTGCTGGAAACCCCCGGACACATGGCCAACCACCTGTCCTTCGCCTGGCGCGGCGCCCTGTTCAGCGGCGACCTCGTCATGGGCTGGTCGACATCGCTGGTCTCGCCGCCCGATGGTGACATGACGGCCTTCATGGCATCGCTCGACGCCCTGTCACGCCGGCACGACAGGCTCTACTACCCCGGCCACGGGTCCGAAGTGACCGACCCCGCGGGCCGCGTGGCGGAACTCGTCGCACACCGCCGCGGCCGCGAGGCCCAGATCCTCGCCGCGCTCGGGCGTCTGGGCTCCTGCACGGCTGCGGCCCTTGCAGAAGACATCTACACGGAGACGCCGCCCGCCCTCCTGCCGGCCGCCGCCCGCAACGTTCTGGCGCATCTTATTGATCTTAAAGAACGAAACCTGGCCGAGAGCGAAGGGGTAATCACCGCCGACACCGGCTTTCGCCTCGTCTCGTGAGCATCGGGGATTTTTTCCGGGGTCCCTCTGGACAGGAAAAATCGCACTTGATATGTGACCCCCCAGTTCCGGCGTAGCTCAGCGGTAGAGCAGTTGACTGTTAATCAATTGGTCGTAGGTTCGATCCCTACCGCCGGAGCCAATTTTCAGCAATAAAACAATAACTTAGAGTCTTGCTTGCGGGTCGTCATTATCGGGCGACGGCTTTGTGTCCGTCTCATGTGCCAGTTGCGGGAGCGTCGTCAGGCGTTGACTTGCTCGGTCCCCGTGTGCCGCATTGTCGAAGCTCCTCACTGGGAAAGCTGAGGTTCGACATGGCGGCCGAGGACGACCCATACTCGAGAATGCTGTAGCGGAGGTTGTGACCTTGCGAACAGTGGTCGAAGGCATGTTGCCGGCCCGTTTCCTGATGCAGCACGCGATCTACATGCAAACGTGCGCCCACATCGAGCTGGGGTGTTGGCACATCGTTCAAATTGCCCATGGGAAACGAAGGTTCACCGTTTCTGAATGGGAAAAGGTGCTCGGGCTAAAGAAAGACAACTGGAAGATCATCGACGGGCTGAAGGAGGCGGCATGCTGGGCGCCTGCGCCCATCGGGCTGCGGTTGCATGCGCTGATCCCGAGAATTCGGGACGGCATCGAGCCCCGCAACGCAGCAGCGCACGGAGCATGGTTCTACGGCGACGGTGCGTTGCGCATTGAGCACTACTTCACGAGGGGACGTGGGAAGGCAGCTCAGTGGTTTCATATCGACGAGCCAGTCCAGCAAAGGACAATTGATGCTGCGATCGAGGATGCGGACAGTATTCTGATAGAGGTCGTTAGCATCCGGGCAGCGCTGCAGGAGGAACTGGCTCGTCGGTATCCACTACCAGAAGACGCGGTCGCGCCATCTATCACGTTGCTTGGTGCACGCCCATAGTACCGTTTGTTGCCGCCAACTTGCGGGCTCTCCGATCAGGTCTCTGCCGAAGGCCGAAGCTCGAAGGCGCGCTGCTTGGCGTAGGTCCACGCCGAGAACCGCTCTGATCCGGTGGGCGGCGGGGCGTCGATCCAGGGATCTTCGCCGAAGGAGGTGTAGCTGTCCCAGAGTGCCTCGGCGGTGTCCGCGGAGGCACTATCGAGGTACTCGTCCACGATCTGCCTGCAGGCCGCGACGGCCTCGTCGTAGTTGCCGAACGCGCCGTACCTGTAGCGCTCGTCCTCGTTGCCATAGTGGAAGTTGTCGTCGTCGCGGACGATCCACTTGGTGCCCATGGGCTCCTCACGATGTTGGGGTCTGCGTCAGTAAGGTATGCCGATGCACAAAATCGATCAACTTCCCATACGTCGCACCCTGCTCGGTTGGCACCACGCGCTTTAGCGACGACGGAGCAGAAGACGCGCCCGAGGCGCTCGGGAGCTTTTCCACGCAACTCCTCGATCAGCTTGGACGTCTTGCCCTCCCGCGCGCTCACTGGGAGCTCCTCAAGCGGTATCCCGTGCCCGGAGGTCGTGGCGCGCTTGGTCAGATGAACGAGAGCCGCCTGATGTCCGCAGTTCGAGGTAGAACCGTCATCCGACAAAAAAAGTCAGATGACTGCCTCGAGCCCTTTCCGGAAGTGACCCAGCTAGAGCCCTCGCAGATGTAGCATGAAGGCCTCTGGTCCTGACCGCTGCGGCGCGGAAGGAATAGCGGTCATTAGTGACCAGTGCAGCGGGATCTCAGACGCTAAGGTCCGGATCGCGGACCAAGCGGCCAATCGAAAGTTGGTTTAGATTGGCCTGCCCCCACTGAGTGGTCCAGTTTGAGTGTTAGTGTATAGACGTCTCCGGCTGTGACAGCGCAACAGTGGCGCACCGGCCGCGGCTACTCCGTGACACTGCCGCCTCCTATAACTCCGTTGATCTCGCCAGCCGGCTCGAGCAGAAGGGCATGGACCATGTCCGCGGCGCACCGAACCATCCACAGACCCAAGGCAAGATCGGTGGCAAGCCCGAACCGCGAGACCGAGGCGATGAAGGACGGCTTGGACGCCATGTCCGACTGGCCGCTCCTGAATGCCCTCGTGAACACCGCGAGCGGCGCCACATGGGGGTCGCTCCACCACGGTGGCGGGGGCGGCGTGGGCTTCAGCCAACACGCAGGCGCCGTCATCGTGGCCGATCGCAAGCCCGAGGCCGCCAAACGGCTCGAACCGGCGCTGTGGAACGATCCCGCCTCGGGCGTCTGGCGGCACGCCGACGCCGCCTATGAGGACGCCATCTCCTGCGCCCGAGAAAGCGGTCTACGGCTTCCCGGCATGCTCGGAAATTGAGGTCCGGCCCTTCAGGGGCAAGGCAATCCGGGAAGACGAGATCCTCGGGACGTGCCCGGGCATCGAACCCGGACGCAAGATTCATGCCGCTGACCCGCCGGCGGCAGACCAAACACCGCTAGGGTTCCGGCGCGTTCCAACCCATCGCGCGGCTGATCGCGTATGCGGTCTTCAGGACTTCGCGTTCCACCAAGGTGGGCACGGTGTCGGTCTGTTTCGTGGCGCTGATGGCCGCGATGACATCGCCAGACAAGTCGTGGATCGGGGCGGCGACGCTACACAGCCCGGTCTCGAAGCTGCCGTTATGGATCACCGAGGGATTTGCGCTGTCTTTCCGCCAGGCGGCAAGCGCCTTCTCGATGGCCGCTTTCGGCTGACCGTCCAGCAAGCGGCGGATCTGCGGCTCTGTCCTCCGGCTCAGCAGCACCCGCCCCATGGCGGTCATCGTCGCCGGCAGGCGACTGCCGACATGGACCAGCGATGACAGACCGTCGGACGCCGGCAGGCGGATCAGGTAGAGGACATGCCGCCCGTCAAGCACGCCCAGATGACCGGACCAGTCCTGCGCGTCGCGCAGCGCCTCCAGCGGCTTTTGCGCCACTTCCAGCAACTCTCGACTGGCGAGGTATCCATAGCTGACCCGCAGGACTGCCGGACCGAGGCGGAAGTGATTGCCGTCGCGGACCGGCAGCAGGAAACCCTCCTGCACAAGCGTGTGAACGGTACGGAACACCGCCGACCGGGTGATGCCGAGCGTCTGCGCCAGTTGTGCCATCGTCTGTTCCGGACGCTGCGGCGTGAACGTCTGCAGCAATGTCAGCCCACGCACGAGGGCGGGAACAGAATAGGGATCCTTATCGCTCATCGGCCCTCCGGGACGTTTCACCGGTAAAACGCGCGCTTCCCAACGAAACCCCCGGCCTTAGTGTCGGGTCAAGCAATTTCACTCGGGAGACACGCCATGAACATCGCCTCGACCCCTCAGGCCAGCCTTGCGGACCGCATGAAAGCTCATACCGGGCGCTTCGTCGACAAGACCTTCGACTGGAACGCTTTTCCGTCAAATGCCGGCTTTGATGAGCTGGCCCGCGCGCAGATGCGCTATATCGGGGCCGGCGGCTCGCCCAAGGTGGGCGATCCGTCGACGCTCAAGGCGGACAATTTCACGCTCAGCCTGATCTACAAGGAACCCGGTCGATACGCCGCGTGCCACAGCCACGAGATCGAGGAAAGCTTTCTCATCCTGTCAGGGGCGCTGGTCGTGGGCTGGGAAAAGCACGGCGAGGTCGTCGAGGTCAATCTCGGCCCAAAGGACATGATCCTGAACGCGCGCGAGATCGGCCACGGTTTCCGCGTCGACGGGGTCGAGCCGGTGTTCATGTCGATCTCGGTCGACGTGGGCAAGCCGCTGCCGCCCGTCTATCACTATCACCCCAAGGAGCATCCGGCGGAGCTGGCGCGGACCTTCGGCGCCCAGCCGGGCAAGACCATGCCCTTTGACCGCAACGGCACCCACGAGATCCAGAAGCTGATGGCCGACTATGTGGTGCGCTACACCGAGCTGCCGACAATTTGGGAAAACGCGGGCTTCACGCGCAAGGTCTACGTCGGCGATGCGCCGGGCGCGGTGAAGCATGACAGCACGCGTAAGGAAATGTGGGGCCTGCCCATGGGTGCGAAACTGGCGCCCTTCACGCGCACCGCCGAAGATGCGTATCTCTGTATCGAGGGCAGCGTCGAGGTCGTCTGGGTCGGCGAGGAAGGCGCGGAAACCAGCGTCGAGCTTGGCCCCCGCGATCTGGTCAAGACGCCCGCGGGGCAGGCCCATTACCTGCGCAACCCCGGCGTCGGGCCGGCCACCGTCTGGACCGTGATCGGCACGTCGGGCGATGATGGCGCCGTCTACAGTAAGGGCTGAGCGCGATGAGCACACCCAGCAATCCCGGACGCCCCGACGCGTTCAAGGCGATGATGGCCGCCGCGCGCGCCGCGGGCCGTCCGGAACTTGCCCACCAGGGTCGGGGTCGGCCGCTCAGCGCCGCTGAGGATGACTTCGCCGGGGCGCTCATGGCACTCTATGGCGACGGGATTGCCGGTCAGGCCGAGCTCGCCGACGCGCTGACCGCCCGCGGAGTCATCCGGCCGTCCAGCGGCAAGCCCGACTGGACGGTCGAGACGCTGGCGGCCGAACTGCAGGCGATCAACGCGGATCTGGACGCGGCATATCTCGAAAACGGCTTCGGAGCTTGAGGGAGAGGACACGATGGCAGTATCGGCAGAGATGAGGGGCCGGGTCGAGGCCCGCGTGAACGAAGGCGTCCGCGATCAATGGTATCCGGTCGCCAAATCGGTGGAGATTCGGGGCGACCGGCCCTTCGGCGTCGTGGCGCTGGGGCAGAAGCTGGTGATGTGGCGCCGCTCGGACGGGACGGTGCAGTGCATCGAGGATTTCTGTCCGCACCGCGGCGCGCCGCTGAGTTACGGCGAGATCCACGGCGAGAACATCGGCTGCCGCTATCATGGCGTCGTGGTCGATGGCACCGGCACGGTTCAGCATGTTCCCGCCATGCCCGATTGCCCGATGGAAGGTCGCAAGGCGCTGCGCTCTTACCACGTGGCCGAGCACAGCGACGCGGTCTTCGTCTTCATGTCCTCGGACGAGGCGACGGAGCCGCCGCCCCTGCCGCTTTCGCCAGAACTGACCGATCCGGACTGGGCCGGTTTCCTGTGCACCGCCGTCTGGGACGTGAACTATCGCTACGCGCTCGACAACCTCGCGGACCCGATGCATGGCTGTTACCTGCACGCAGAAAGCTTCACGCTGGCCTTCGGCTCCAAGCAGGACCTGCTGGAGCTGGAAAACCGCGAGACCGGGTTTCGCGTGGCACGCATTGGCCAGACCGGCGAGAATTTCGACTGGGTCGAATTCGAGACGCCCGAAGGCGGCATGTATTGCCATCTCGACATCCCCTACCCCGCCTCGGCCGGACCCGGCGGCAACATGCGGATCGTAGGCTACGTGCTGCCCATGGGTCCGCAACGCTGCAAGGTGTTCTTCTGGCGGATGCGCAAGGTGCAGGGCTTCGAGCGCGACAGCTGGCGCTTCCTGTTCCGAGCGCGGCTGGAGGAACAGCACTGGAAAGTTCTGGAGCAGGATCGCGTGATGCTGGAGGGGATGCCCGACGACGCGCGGCGGCGCGAGATGCTCTATCAGCACGACATCGGGCTCGCGCATCTGCGGCGGGCGCTCAACCGGCTGGCGCGCGCGCAGATCGAGGCCGAGGACGCGGCCGCCGAGGGCGTCGCCGCGCAATGACCCTGAAGGGACGGCACATTGTCGTGTCCGGTGCGGCGCGCGGTCTGGGTGCCGTGATCGCCCGCCACCTCGCGGAGGCGGGTGCGCGGCTGACCCTTGCGGATATCCTCGAGGAGGAAGGCCGGGCCGTGGCGGCGGAGCTTTCCGCCGATTTCAACCGCGTCGACCTGCGCGACCCGGCCAGCGTCGCGGCGCTTGGCGCCGGGCTGGACGGACCTCTTCACGGGCTGGTCAACAACGGGGCCATCGCCACCGGCATCGGCGGCATCGGGTTCGAGGATGTCGATATCGACACCTGGGACCGGGTGATGGAGGTCAACGTGCGCGGCACCTGGCTGATGACGCGGGCCGCGGCCCCTGCCCTGCGCGCCTCGGGCTCGGGGCGGATCGTCAACGTGGCCTCCGACACCGCGCTCTGGGGCGCGCCCAACCTCATGAGCTACGTGGCCTCCAAGGGCGCGGTTATCTCGATGACGCGCTCGCTGGCGCGCGAACTCGGCCCCGACGGCATCGGCGTTACGGCCATCGCGCCGGGCATCCTGACCACCGAAAGCACAGAATACGTCCCCCGGGCGCGCCATGAGCAATACGGTCAGGGCCGCGCGGTGCCCGGGCCGCAACCGCCCGAGGACGTGGCCGGAACCGTGGCCTTCCTTCTGAGCGAGGCGGCGCTGACGCTGACCGGTCAGGTCCTGCCGGTCAACCGGGGCTTCGTGTTCACGTGACCGGGGCGGAGCTTCTGGCCGAGTTGCAGCGCCCATGGCGCCATGGCGAACATGTCGACGCGCGCGGCATCGTGCTGGAGGCGCCGCTGATCCTCGATGGGCTGGAGCTGCGCGGCTTCGACCTGTCGGGCGCGCGGCTGATGGGCGGGCTCAGCGCACGGGGCACGCGCTTTCAGGGGCTGGCATGGCTGCGGCAGGCAAGCATGGCGGAGCGATGCGATCTCACCGGTGCGACCTTCCGCACCGACCTGCGCGCCGACGGCCTCGAGGCAGGCGATGTCATCCTTGACGGGGCGGTTGTTCAGGGCGTGCTGTCGCTGGCGCGCGCCCGGCTGGCCACCCTGTCGATGCGCGAAGCGCTGATGATGGCCAATGTCACCCTGGAAGGCGCACGGATCGCCGGGCGGGCGGAGCTTTCGGGCACCGAGATCCTCGGCGGGTTCTGGACCGCCGGGGCCGGCTTCGGCGCGCTGAACCACGCCGAGGCCGAGATTTCGGGGCGCCTGCGCCTGCCCGGCTAGGCTCGCCGTCAGCGTCCGAACCGGCCCGCCTGGGTCAACGCGTGCAACCGGTCGTAGAACCCGTCCACCTTGTCCTGCGCCGTCGCGCGCATCTCGGCATGGCGGGCCGATGGGTCGCCCGTTTCCCGCGCACCGGCCTCTCCGACCGCGCGCGAGACGTCCTGCACGAAAACGCATACCGGAAAACGCGCGGCGCCGAAGGCGCTCAGCGCCTCTTCCAGCGTGTCATGCGCCGCAAGCGCTTCCGCGAGGACCACGGCGTCCTGCATGGCCATGGCACCCCCTTGCCCCATGAACGGGGTCGAGGCATGGGCGGCATCGCCGATCAGCTGGACGCGTCCCCGGTGCCACGGCAGGGGAAGTACGATTTCCTCGACCGCCGTATAGAGCACTTCGGTCCGCGCGCTCAGCTCCGCGAGGAACGGGGCGGCGGGGCCGCCGAACTCCGCGAACCGCGCGGCCATGAGCCGGGGCCAGTCCGCGGGGGCGTAGTAGCTGTCCTCGGGTTCGGTCACGGTGCCGAAGGTGTAGAGCAGCTCGTCGCTGATTGGCATGATGCCGAAGCGCTTGGCCGGCCCCATCATCATGATCTTGTCGGTCAGCTCCGGCGGCCGGCGATGCACGGCCCGCCAGACGCCCACCCCGGTGTAGCGCGGCGCAACCTCGATGCCGATCAGGGCGCGCGTGGCCGAACGCACGCCATCGGCCGCGACCACCAGATCGGCACGCGCGACGCTGCCGTCCGAGAGCGTCGCGCTGACGCCCCCAGCCCCGTCCTCCAGCCGCGTCACGGTCGTCCCCAGCTGCACCGGCACGCCAAGCGCCGCGACGCGGGCGGCCATGACGCGGTGCATCTCGGCGCGCTTGATCCCGAGGATCGCCGGGATCCGGCCGGCGTCGGCGGTGGGATAGCGGGTCTCGACGATCGGTTTCCCGGTGTGGTCGTAATAGGCGTTGCGGCCTTCGGGCACGGGGAACCCGGCAGCGAGGATATCCTCCAACAGGCCGATTTTCCCAAGGCTTTCCAAACCGTTGGCATACACGAAGATGCCCGAGCTCTGGAATCGCCACGCGTCCTGCTTCTCAACGATCCGGACCCGGTGGCCGGTCCGCGTCAGCGCGATCGCGGCGCAGCAGCCGGCGATCCCGCCACCCACGATCAGTATGTCTAGTGGGCGCCCCTGCATCGGTCTAGGCCTGGTGCGTCGGCTGGAGGGATGTATCCCTGAGCGCGATCTGGCGTAGGACGAGTTGCTGCATGAGGTCCGCCTTGCGCGCGGAGAAGGCAGGATCGGCCCAGAGGTTCGACAGCTCGGACGGATCGGCCCCTAGGTCGTAGAGCTCCCCCAGATCGGAACCCTCGAAAACCGTCATCCGCCAACCTTCATGGACCAGCGTGCGGCTGGCGGTAAGGCCGTCGTCGCTGGCGAAGGCAAGGCCAGCATCCTCGATCAGGACGGGCAGATCGGCGGCGTCCGGAGCAAACAGGTCGCGTCCCTGCATGCCGACAGGACATGCGATCCCTGCGCTTTGCAACAGCGTCGGAGCGAAGTCGATGGCACTGCCCTGCAGCGAGGACACCGATGCGCCCGCACGCCTCGGATCGGCCCAGATCAGCGGCACGCGGATCAGCCCGTGGCTGTGCAGCCCATGTTTCAGGACCGTGCCGTGATCGCCCATGTAATCGCCGTGATCGGACATGAAGACTACCACGGTGTTCTCCACCTTGCCGCTTTGTTCCAGCGCGTCGAGAATCCGCCCGACCCAGTCGTCGATCATGGTGATCGCGCCGTAATTGAGCGCGATCATCCGGCGCGTCGCCTCCGCGTCGCTGTGAAAGGGCCAGTAGGCATCGGGGTTTTCCGCGCCGATCTCGTAGACGCGCCGGATGTGACGCGGCAGGTCGGTCCGGGCCGCGGTCGGATGGCCGAAGCTTTCGGGCAGCGGAATATCGGCCGGGTCATACATGTCGAAATAGCGCCCCGGCGGCGTGAAGGGATGGTGCGGATCGGGGAACGAGGCCAGCAGCAGGAACGGATCGTCGCTCGGGTGCTGCAGAAACCGGCAGGCCTCTTCGCCGACATAGGCGGTGGGATAGAGCGCCTCGGGCACCGAGGTCCGCCACACCTGCGGCGCGTCCCCTAGCCCGTTGCCGGCCGACGCGGCGCGTCCGCGCGGATCGGGGGCGCCGTCCAGCCGATCCCGAAGCCAGCCGGAATAGTGCCCCTCCACCTGGTCGCCATGGCCGATGCACAGGCGCAGGTGATCGAACCCGTAATGGGGAAGCGGCACGTCACGATCCGGGTCGTCGATCCAGCGGCTGCGGATCTCCTGCTCGTATTCCGGCCCGCGTCGCTGGCTTCTGCGTGCCAGATCGAACGGTTCGGGCGGGGCCTCTCCCTCACCGCCCGGCACCGCTGGCCGCGCCGGGACAGGCGAGACGTTCTGGAAATGCGCCTTGCCCACCAGCCCCGTGCGATAGCCCGCGGCGCGCAGCACATCGGCATAGGTCGTGCAGTCGAGGCCCAGCGGAATGCCGTTCTGGCGGCACCCGTTGACGGAGGTCAGCTGCCCCGTGGCCAACGCCGCCCGGTTCGGCTGACAGATCGGATTGGCGACGTAGAAACGGTCGAACCGTGTGCCCCGCGCGGCCAGCGCGTCGATCCGCGGCGTACGCAGGATGTCGTTGCCGTAGCAGCCCAGGTGATCGGCGCGCTGCTGATCGGTCATGATGACAAGGAAATTCGGACGGCTCATCGGAACATCAGATCGACCGGGACGGTCACGAGTTCGGGGATGAAGAAGATCAGCAGGATCGCCAGCAGATCGAGAAGGATGAAGGGGATCGCCGCCCGGTAGATATCGCCCATCGTCGTGCCCTTGGGGGCCACGGCCTTCATCACGAACAGCGCCGCCCCGAACGGAGGCGAAGTCGCCCCGGTCTCGATCGCCACGAGGAACAGGGCGGCGAACCAGATCGGGTCCATGCCGAACTGCTGCACGATGGGCACGAAGATCGGCAACGTGATCAGCATGATCGGCAGCGGCCCCATGAACATTCCCATGAAGACCACCAGCATGATCATCATGAAGACGATCGCGTCGTCCGAGATGTCGAGGCTCAGGACCGCATCGACCATGCCGAAGGTGGCCCCCGTGAATGCCAGAAGCTGCGAGAAGGTGACCGCGCCCGACACGATCAGCAGCACCATGACCGAGATGTTGGCGCTGGAGAACATCGTGTCGCCGAAGACCTTGGGCGTCAGACGGCGGCGCAGCGCGGCCAGCAACAGGGTGGCGAAAGCGCCCGTCGCGGCGGCTTCGCTCGGCGTCGCGATGCCCAGGAAGATGACGCCCACGACCGAGAAGACGATCAACGACAGCGGCACGATGTTGACGACGGTGGCCGTAAGCTTCTCGCCCATGCTGACCTTCGGCACGTCGAAGGATGGCGCGAGATGCGGCTGCAAGTGGCAGCGGCCGAGGATGTAAAGGACGTAAAGCAGCGCCATCAGGAGCCCCGGCACGATGATGCCGATCAGGATGCGACCGATGGAGATGTCGCCGATCACGCCCAGCACAACCGCCAGCGACGAAGGCGGGATCATGATCGCAAGGCCCGAAGAGCCGAGGATGGGCCCGAGCGACATCGGTTTCGCGTAGCCGCGCTTTTCCATCTCAGGCGTGAGCGACGAGCCCAGAAGCGCGATGGAGCCCATGGAATTCCCGGTCAGGGTGGAGAACAGGACGCCCCCGCCCACGGCCATCAGCGCCAGCCGCCCGCGCAGCTTTCCGAACCACTTGTCGAGCGTGTCCATCAGGTCGATGGCGATGCCGGAGCGGAACATCGCCTCGCCCATGATCATGAAGAGCGCGATGGGGATCAGCGTGAAGCTGGTGACCGAGCCGACGGTGTTCAGGACAAGTTGCTCGACCCCGGAAAAGCCGCCCATCAGGATGTAGGACCCCACCAGATTGATGGCGAGAAAGGCGAAGGCGACCGGCAGGCCGGCCAGCATCAGCCCGAACAGCGGCACCAGAACGATGGTGAGCGTGACATACCATTCCATCGCTCAGAGCACCTCGCCACGGAGGGTGCGGATGATCTGGTCAAGGAACTGGACGGTCATCAGGGCCATGCCCACAGGCAGGGCCGCGGTGATCCACCAGCTTTGCGGACGCATCACCGTAACCAGCCTGACGCCCAGCTCGTATTGCTCGATCACGACGCTGATGCCGACGACGGTCAGCACCGCGCAGAGAACGAAACCGATGGTCGCATTCATGAGCTGCAAAATCAGGCGCCAGCGGCCCGACAGGCTGTCATAGACCAGATCCATGACCACGTGCAGGTTCTTTTCAAGCAGGTACGGCGCGCCGAGGAAGGTGATGAACAAAAGCGCGTATTCGCTGACCTCGATCACCCAGAGCTGGGACGCGCCTCCGAGCCAACGGATCACCACCTCGGAACAGATGATCGCCGCGATCATGGACAAGAGCACCGCCCCGATCACGGCGCAGAACAGGTTCAGGCGGCTGAACACGCGCCTCAGCTGGGTCAGGGTGCGGTCCACCTTCTGCCTTCCGTTCTTGCCAATGGCGGGGTCGGAACAGGCCCGACCCCGCCGTTTCGCGTGTCACATCAGGCTGTCAGCGGTCCAGCATCTCGCGAAGCTCGGCCGCGATCTCCGCGCCCGCATTCTCCGCCGTCATGGCCCATGCCGCATCCATGGCCATGGCCTCATACCGCGCCGCCTCTTCCTCGGACAGCATAAGGTAATTGAACCCGGCCGCTTCCTGCGCGGCGCGCTCGGTTGCGATGTCCTCGGCCCAGATATTGTCCATCCGGGGGGCGAAATCCTCGCGCAGGAAGGTCGTGAACCGTTCCTGCAGGTCGGGTGACATCTGGTTGAACAGGTCCATGTTCATCAGCACCGGGAACCCCGCGCGGTAGACGCCGGGCTGGACGACGGTCTCCACCAGCCCCTCGAACTGCGCCGCCTGACCCAGCGGGCCCTGCATGAACCCGTCGATGGTGCCGCGTTCCAGTGCGGTGTAGATCTCCTCCATTGGCAGGACGATCGGCTCGGCGCCGAGCGCCTGCACCAGCGGCAGGAGCGTCGGAAAAACGCGGATGCGCTTGCCCTCGAGATCGGCGAGACCGGTGACTTCCTCGCCCATGTAGAGCTGGAAATTCAGTTGCGTCGCCGGGATTTCACCGATGAACGCGAGGTCCTGTTCAGCGTGCAGCTCAGTCATCCGCTCGTGGTAATCGGTGGCCGCGATCTCTTCGTAGTTCAGGAAGGACAGGTTCATCGTGCCCGAGGTCGGAACAAGGCCTTGGTAGTAGCTGGGGCTGGTATAGGTCATGCCCATCGCGCCGTTGCGCACGCCCTCGGCCTGACCGAAGGGCGGCATGACCTCGGGGCCGCCACGCCAGTTGATCTCGATCTCGCCGGCGAAGCGCTCGTTCACTTCCTCGACGAACTGGGCGAAGGGCTGGGTGATGTAGACGGACCGGGGCGCAAGCGTCACGGCGTTGATCTGGACCGGATCGGCAAAGGCCGGAGCGGCGGCGGCGGCAAAGCTCGCCGCAAGCAAGGCGCTGCTAAACACGTGTTTCATGGGAACCCCCGTTGTGAGTGGAATCATCGAGCGGCGTGGTCCAGGCGTTGTAGCCATAGACCCAATCCGCGTTGCCGGCCTTCTTGAGCCAGTCATTGGCAAGCGAGCTTTCTTGGACCCGCGCGGTGCGGGGCTTGCGTTCCGTCTCGTACCGCGCGAGCGCGGCCTCGATCCCGTCATTGTCGTCGGCGCCTTCGAGGGCACGGGCCAGCACCACGGCATCCTCTATGGCCATGCAGGCGCCCTGCGCCATGAAAGGCACCATAGGATGGGCCGCGTCGCCCAGAAGCGTCGCACGCCCCTTGGCCCATTGCGGCATCGGATCGCGCACATGCAGCGCGGATCGCGTGACCTCGTCCAGCGCGTCCAGCAGCTTGCGGGCATCGCCGTGGAAATTAGCATAGGCGCGGCGCAGGTCCTCGGCATCGCCGGGCAGCGTCCAGCCTTCTTCGGACCAATCCTTCTGCGGCAGGGTCGCGAAAACGAAGATCTCCCGGCCCCCGGTCAGGGGAAAGGTCACGATCTGCTTTTCGGGCACCTCGCCCCACCATTTGGTGAAGGCGTCGGTGTCGGGCAGCCCGGCGGCCTTTTCGCTGGGAAACGTGCCGCGATAGGACACCATTCCCGTATAGCGCGGGTGATCCTCGCCCCAGAGCGCGGTGCGCACGACCGAGTGGATACCGTCCGCGCCGATCACCACGTCGAAGGCCGCCTGCGTTCCGTCGGCAAAGCCAAGCACCGCCTGCCCCTCGCCAAGCTCCAGCGAGACCGCCCCCATTCCAAGGCGCAGCCTGTCCTCGGGCAGGCGCGCGCGCAGGGCGTCCAGCAGGTCGGCGCGGTGGATCGTCAGTTGCGGCGCGCCGTATTTCTCTTCCGCCGCCGCACTCATCGGCAGCCGGGAGGTCTCCTCGCCGCTCACGCCGTCCCGGCTGATGCGAAAGCTGGGGCGGGCCGCGCTGTCGCGCAGGTAGGGACCGACGCCCAGCTGGTCGAGGGCGAAGACGGCGTTCGGCGTCAGATTGACATCCGCGCCGACTCGGTTGAACGACCGCGTCTTTTCGAAGACCTGAACGTCGTGACCCGCCTGATGCAGCGCAATGGCGGCGCAAAGACCGCCGATTCCTCCGCCGCATATGCCAATTGAAAGCGTCACTATGGTCCCTTTGATCTTGCTGGGTGTTCTATATTGAACTATATGTTCAAACGTAGGTTATGAGGACCCTTGCGGTCAATAGTTTTCCGCCGCAGGGCCACGGTTCGCAGCACCCCGCCCGAACCTGAATGACAGGACAGATCCCCATGGACGACACGCCATCCCAGACCCCCTACTCCGTGCCCCCGGTCGAGCGGGCTCTGAAACTCCTGCATTACATCGGCGAAGGGCAGCGGGCGCGGAACCTGTCCACCGTGTCGCGCGATCTGGGGATCAACCGCACGACCCTGATCCGCTTGATCCATACCCTTGTGGAACACCGCATGATCGAGGAACTGGGCGACGGCGGCGGCTACCGGCTGGGCGCAGGACTGGTCAGCCTCGGCGCACAGGCCATCCAGGGGCGGGACATCGTGCAGATTTGCCAGCCGATTCTGCGGGAGCTGTGCCTCGAAACTGGCATGTCGGCGCATCTGGGGGTGCTGGACGGGCGCGACATCATCTACCTCGGCCGCGAGGCGCCCAATTCCCATCTCGTCAGCAACGTGCGCACCGGATCGCGGCTGGCGGCCCATGCCTCGTCGATCGGACGTGCGATCCTCGCGGAATGTTCGGAGACGCAGTTGCGGCAGATCTTTTCCGGCGATCCGCCCGAGACGGCGACCGACAAGACGCCGCGGACAATCGAGGAGATCATCGCCCAGGCCCGCCACGACAAGGCCGAGGGCTTCGCCTGGAGCCAGGGGAATTTCGAGGCAGGCATCGGGTCTTGCGCGGCGGCGGTCTTCGATCATTCCGGCGAAGTCGTGGGCGGCATCAACGTGTCCGGCCCAGAGGCGCGCTTCGCCGCCGGTCGCGACGGCCGCGACCAGGCCCTGATCGACGCGGTGACCTCGGCCGCGCGCAAGGCCTCTGCCGCGCTGGGATACACCGCGCGCTAGGGCCATCTGGCCCAGGGATGCGGCCTGCCGGACATGTCCTCGTAGATCGACTTCTGCCGCTGGTAGGCGCGCAGACCCGAGCGCCCCTTCTCGCGGCCGATCCCACTTTCGCCATCGCCGCCGAAGGGCGTCGAGATCGAGAACTGCTTGTAGGTGTTGATCCAGACCGTGCCGGCCCGGATGGCGCCCGCGATGCGTCGGCAGCGGCGATGATCGGTCGACCAGATGCCGCAGGCGAGCCCGTAGTCGTTGTCGTTGCCCTGCGCGATGACGTCGGCTTCGTCCTCGAAGGGCATCACGACCAGCACGGGGCCGAATATCTCCTCCCGGCAGGTGCGCGCGGTGTTGTCGAGCCCGGCGATGATCGTGGGCGTGAAATAGGAGCCCTCTTGGAGCGCCGCGGCCTCCGGCCGCGTGCCGCCGCACAGGATCGTGCCGCCTTCCTCCCGGGCGAGCGCCACGTAGCGTTCCACCGCTTCGCGATGCTCGGGATGGACCAGCGAGGACACCTGCGTCTCCGCGTCGAAGGGATGGCCGACCACCAGCGCCCGCGTCGCCTCGACCAGCCGCGCGACGAAAGCCTTGTAAATGCTGCGCTGAACGAACAGGCGCGACCCCGCGATGCAGCTTTGTCCCGAGGACGAGAAGATGCCGAACAGGATCCCCGCGATGGCGAGGTCGGTATCACAGTCCTCGAACACGATTGTCGGTGACTTGCCGCCCAGCTCCAGCGAGACGGGCATCAGCTTTTCCGCCGCCGCATGGGCCAGCCTGCGCCCCGTCGCCGTGCCGCCGGTGAAGGAAACCTTGGCGATGTCGTGATGCTCGACCAGCGCGTTGCCCACCTCGCGCCCCGACCCCGGCAGGACCGACAAGAGCCCCTGCGGCAGCCCCGCCTCCTCGGCGATGCGCGCCAGCTCGAGGCTGACCAGCGGCGACCAGCTGGCCGGTTTCAGCAAGACGGCGTTGCCCGCAGCAAGGGCCGGCGCGACCTTCTGGGCGTCGGATGCGATCGGCGAATTCCAGGGCGTGATCGCCGCCACGAGGCCCAGCGGCTCGTGGATCGAGGCCGTGGTGTAATCCCCGCGTGGAACGGTCAGCAGATCGTCTGAGGTTTCCGCCACCGCCGCGAAATACCTGAAGGTGCCCGCAGCCGAGGTCGCCAGCGCGCGCGTTTCGGTCAGCGTCTTGGAAGTGTCGCGGCTTTGCACCCAGGCGATGCGGTCGATATTGGCGGCAATGCCTTCGGAGATACGGTAGAGCACCGTCGCGCGGTCATGGGGCTTGAGCGCCCCCCAGGCCGGCTGCGCGGCGCGCGCGCGGGCGATGGCAAGCTCCACATCCTCCGTCGAGGCGCCGCTCAGCGTGATGTTGACACGGCCCTCGGCGGCGAAGTGCGAGGTTATCGGCGCGCCCCGCCCTTTTTGCCAATGGCCTCCGACAAAGATCAGGTCGTCGCGAAATGTGTGCTCCATGGCGCCCTCAGATGACGATCGCGGTGCGCCGGTTCACGACGGCGCGCGCGATGCTGTAAACGGTGGATCGGGACGTCTTGGGATTTCGCAGCGACGGCTTGCCCACCAGTTGCATGGAAAACTCCAGCGCCTGCGAGGTAACACTGAAGGCGTGGGTGTTCTCGGTTGTGCCGGGGTCCGCGACGAGGCGGACACGCGTCCTGTCCATGCCCAGTCCGGCCAAAGCCAGCGTCGCGGCGACATTGGCGTTCTTGGGATAGCGCTGCGCCGCCTCCCGCGCGCTGCCCTCGAAGAAGGTGCAGGGCGTGGTCAGCGCGGCGAGGTCAGTCACATCCTCGGCCGGCGTGCCGGCCCAGGCGCCCGGCGGCTTGGTGCCGATATAGTCGACCGAGATCAACCCCGAGAGCCGCGCCGCGCCCAGCGCATCGATCCCGCCGATGGCCCCGGCGGGAACGACGCATTGCGCGCCCGAGGACTGCGCGGCGGTTTCGAGCCCGGCGGCCAGATCCGCCTCCGCCAGGGCGCCGACCGAGGCCACGATCAGGTCCGCGCCACTGGCCAGCACCGCTGCCCCGAAGGCCGCCACGGCACGGTGTCCGGCGCATTCGACGACCACGTCGGGGCGCATCGCCAGCACCGTGTCCAGCGACGAAGTCACCGAGGCCTCCGTGCCAAGCGCCGCCTGAATCTCTGCCTCGCGGCCCGGGCGAACGAGGAGGGTAAGGTGGTCGGGCGCGCACTCCTGCGCGGCGAGGATGTCGATCAAGTCGCGGGCGATCGCGCCGAACCCGATGATCGCGACGTGACCGAGGCTCATGACTTGCCGCCCGCGGCTCCGGCCGGCGGTCCGGCGAAGGATTCCGCGAAGGGGCCGATGGACACCATGTCGACCTCCACCACCGCGGGGCCGTTACGCCCGAGTGTCGCGTCCAGCGCCTGCGGGAAATCCTCGATCCGCGCGACGCGTACATGGGGCATGTCGATGGACTGGCAGAGCAACCCGAAATCGGGCGTCTTGAGCTTGGAATAATGCCTGCGCCCGTCATACTGGGCGTCCTGGATGTTCTCGATCACGCCGTAGGCCGCGTCGTTCATCAGCACGAAGGTGATCGGCAGGTCCGCATCGACCGCCGTGACCAGTTCGGCGATGCCGAGCTGCGCGCCGCCGTCGCCCACCAGCGCGATGGTGCGCGCCTGCGATCCCGCCGCCGCCCCGATGGCCATGGCGATCCCCTGCCCGATGCCGCCGCCAAGGGCGTGTACGCCCAGATGCGGCGCCGCGATCTGGACATAGCGGTTGCCGAAGGTGGAGTTCGAGATCGTGACGTCACGCACCCAGGGGTGGCCGCCCCGCGGCACCACCGCCAGCAGGTGATCGGCGACCACCTGATATGGCCCGAGGCGCGCGCGCAGTGCCCCCTCGGATTTCGCGCGGGCCACGGCGATGTCGTAATGGAGCTGCGGATCGGTCCCCAGCCGCTCGGGCAATCGGTCCAGAAGCGCGCGCAACGTCGCCGCCGCGTCGCCGCAGAGCAACCCGTCGACCGGGTAGTTGCGCCCGCCCTGCGTCGGCTCCACGTCGATCTGGAACAGCGGGCGCGGCAGCGGCATCTTGTTGTTGCGGGTTTCGTTCCCGCGAAGCCGCGAGCCCACGACGATCATCAGGTCGCAGCCCCGAAAGAGCGCCTCCGCTTCCGGGGTCATGTTGAAAGCCCCGAGCGTGCCCTTGTGGGCTTCGGGAACCACCGCGCGGCCCTGCGTCGAACTGACAGCGCCGAAGCCGCGTTCGACCAGCTCCAACGCCTCGGCTCCGGCCCCCCTAGCGCCACCGCCGAGCCAGAGCATCGGCCGTTTCGCGGCTTTCACGCGCTCGGCCAGCGCGTCGAGGGCGACCTCCTCCACCGTCGCCACGGCCGGGCGCGGAGGGGTCAGGCGCAATCCCGGCACCGCGGGGATGCGCTGCACGTCGACCGGCACCTCGAGGCTGACCGGACCGGTGGGCGGCGTAATCGCCGCGCGGATCGCGGCCGACAGCGTTCCCAGAACCCCCATCTCATCCCAGATTCGGAACACGGCCTTCGACACGCCGCGCAGCATCTCGGGCTGCTTGGGCACATCGTGGATCGCGGCGCGGTCCCGGTCCATCCAGGGGCGGTCGATCTGCGTGGTCAGGTGCAGCACCCGGCTTCCGGCAGTCAATGCTTCGGCCTGCGCGCCCGCGGCGTTGCCCGCCGCCGTTCCGGTCGAGGTCAGCGCCACGCCGAGTTGCCCTGTGACGCGCGAAAAGGCGTCGGCCATGTTCATCGCCCCGGCCTCGCCGCGCGCCGGAATGAAGCGGATGCGCCCCTGTTCGGCCACCGCGTCTAGGATCGGCATGTTGTGGATCGAGATCACGCCGAACATGGTGGTGACGCCCGCATCGGCAAGCGCCTCGGCGATCTGGTGGCCAACGGTCTGGGACATGGGGCTTGGGTCTTTCGTCAGGGTCTTCGGATACGGGGATCAGGCAAAACGCGACACGCCGCCCGAGATTTCGAGCTTGGCGCCAGTGATGTAGCTGGACGCGGGCGAGGCGAGGAACGCGATCGCGCGGGCGGGCTCCTCGGGCCGGCCAAGCCGGCCGAGCGGGATCCTCTTGGCCCGCGCCAACGCGGCGAACCAGTCCTCGCGGGTCTGGGCCTTGTCCTCGCGCGCCTCGTACCGGCGCTGCCACTGGGCGCTGTCCACGAGGCCCAGAAGGATCGAGTTGACGCGGATGTCGGGTGCGAGTTCCGTCGCCAGCGACTTCAGCAGGTTCTGCACGCCGGCCCGCGCGGCGGAGGTGCAAACCATGTGCGGTTCGGGCTGAAGCGCCAGAAGCGAGTTCACGCCGACGATCGCGCCTTGCCCGCTTTTCCGCAGCACCGCCTCGAAGGCGCGGATCGGGTGCAGCTGGCTGAAAAATTTCAACTCCAGCTCCTCGCGCCAGTCGGCGTCGCTGGTGTCGGCATAGGTCGAGACGCGCCCCTGCCCGGCATTCGTAACGAGAGCGTCGCAGCCGCCGAAGGTCTGCCAAACCTCCTCGGCGAAACCCGCGACCGCCTCCGGGTCCAGCACCGAAAACGCCCGCGCTAGAACCCTGTCCCCGCCGTATTCGTCTGCCAGCTCCGCCGCCACGGCCTCCAGCCGCTCCGCGCCCCGGGCGCAGAACGCCACCCGCGCGCCGTCTTCCAGCAGGATGCGCACCGTCGCCAGCCCGATCCCGGAACTGCCGCCGGTGACCACGACGCAACGATCGGTCAGCCCGAGATCCATCCTTCACCCTTCCTTCGGAAAGCCGGGGTCGGGTCGCCCGGCCATGACCGCGCGTTGCGCCGGTGTCGGCGGACCCGCCGTCATCCACTGGTCCATTGCCTCGGGGTCGGTGCGCGACCAGACCTTGGGTTCGTGCGTAGCCTCGTCGATCTGCTGCACCTCCGAGGTGAATTCGATCACGAAACCCGAGGGCGAGACGAAATAGGCGAAGGGGTTGTTGCCCGGCCCGTGGCGTCCCGGCCCCCAGCTCGGCACCTGGCCCTGCTGCTTCATGCGGCCGATGCCCCGCATGAAACTGTCGATGCCAGCCATCTCGAAGGCGACGTGGTTGATCGCCGGGTATTGCGCGCGCACCAGCGCGATGGCGTGGTGATCGCTGCCGATGCGCAGGAACACCATCTGGTCGGCGGAGTAGTCGCTGGTGCGGAAGCCCAGCATCTCTTCGTACCAGCGCTGCATTCCCTCCATGTCCGGCGTGTTCAGCACCACGTGGCTGATCTTGCGCGGATAGGCGTGGATGTCGTCGGCGTCACGCAGCGCGATATCGGCGGTGATGCGCAGGCGCCGGTTGTCGGGGTCGACCACCTCGAACCCGTAGCCGCCGAAGGGCCCCTCGAACATGCCCGGTGCGCCGCGCAGGTCCGCGCCCTTTTCGGAAAGCTGCCTGTAGAGCACGTCGACACCGTCGCGGTCCGGCATGCCGAAATGGATGTACTCAATGCCATAGGTCGCATCGTCTCTGAGGCCATAGATGAACGGCTGGTCGCCGGTCCCGCGCAGATAGGTGATCCCGTCGCCCTCATGGGCCACGTGCAGTCCCCATTGATCGGTGTAGAACGCCGTCGTCGCGGTGATCCCGGGCGCGCGCATCACGATGCCGCGTAAGTGATCCAGTCTGAGGTCTTCGGTCATCTCAAGCTCCCTCGGGGTTTCGGGCGGCGGGCAGGCCCATGTGATCCAGCAGGGCGGCGCAGAATGCGTCGGGGCGTTGCAGGTAGACCGCATGCCCCGCCCGCTCGATTTCGGTGACGGTCGGGCGCGTGTCCCGGCCCGGGCCCCATGCGTCGGCGGCGGCCATGGTCTGCGCCATGGGCGTCACCCGGTCCTGCGCGCCGATGATGAAGCCGGGGCGCGCTGCGACATGGGTCAAATCGCCGGGCAGATCGCCCGACGCGAGCATCCGCACCGCCTGGGCATAGCCCTCGGGGTTCACCTGCGCCATCGCGGTCTCGACGCTCTTTACGATCTCGGGGTGTTCTTCCGGCTCGTGCACCAGGTTGGCCGCGCGTGCGCTGGCGAAAGCGGCGGGGCCAAGGCGCGCGAGATCGGTCAGACGGGCCTGCACCCCGTCGGGCAGCGCCCCCAAGCGCGGCACGCCGTAGCCCTTCGCGGCGGCGGCCAGCGTGAGGCTCTGCACCCGATCCGGGAACTGGCGCGCGAAGGCGGCGGCGATCAGCGTTCCAAGCGAATGCCCGACAAGATGCACCGTGTCATGGCCAAGCTGGTCCAGCAAATCCGCCAGCTTTTCCGCGTAGTCACCGGCCGTCGGCCAATCTTCGTTTAGTGGCGCGGAATCCGAATAGCCGGGTGCATTCCACGCAAGCAGGGTCAGGTCGGGGGGCAGGACTTCGAAGAGCGGCGCGAAGGATGTCGCGTTGGACCCGATACCATGCAGGAACACGACAACGGGCCCCGGCCCGGGTCGCGAGATATGGGAGAGATCACCCGACACCCCGAGTATCGGCTCAGTCATCGCGGTATCGCCATGGTTGCGAGTATCGGCACATCGGATCGTCCTTGCAGTCTAGTGCCCAGACAAGAGCCCACCATCGATTGTTCATTATAGAACAGTTTGTTCAAGCGACATTGCAGCCGGTGCCGGCACATGTCAAGGCTCCGGTCTGCCTTATCCGGTTGCCCTCCTGCCGGCCGAAGACCGATTGCGGGATCGTCCGGGAAACGCCGCAAGTCGATGTCGTTGTGGCGGACACCGACTACGACGCCCGCACATGACGCCTTGCGATCGCCGGAGCGAGACTCTCCGACGAGAACGAACGAAAGGACGCTCAATCTTGACCATCGAACAAGAACGTAAACGAGGAATCGGCCGCTTGATTTGCGAGTTCTCGGACAACTGGTAATGTGGTCATCTGGTCGCCAGCCTCGACCGAAGCTTCCTCAGTTGCGATGGCGGAGCGCTCAGAGGGAACAACCCAACGGCCTATCGTGAATATCGCTCACTAACATCTTAGCAGGCCTCTGATCCATCGCGATGACGCCTTAGAAAGCAACTGCATCGGTCTGCTTTGTCCGCATGTGAGACGTCAAGCCGCCACGCGGCGAATGACCGGTTCGGATCTGCGCCATTCAGCCGTGCACGAACGACCGCTTCGGGGAAGGCGTGCTGCACTTCCGCAAGGCACGTCGTGACTCGATCGTGCCGCCGACGTGAACGTCGCTGCACCAGCATCGGGCAGCTTGGTCCGCTTCTCGGTCGTTGGCGGAATGCGGATTAACGTCCGCTTTCGTGGTAAGCCGCCATTCTGAAGATCGTTCTGAAGGTCTGGTGTGCGGACTAAACCGCCATTCTGGGTTGCCCTGAGGCGATCCCGCTGTCTCCCTCACTTCAGCCGGTCAAGGAACGCCTGCGCGGCCTCTCTTGTCTCGAAGATGTGCGGTGACGCGCTTGGGAGTGTTTCACCCAGCTTCAAGCGCATAAATGCTGAGCCGGAGTAGCGCGTGACCGTCCTGTAGAACCGGCTCTCCAGGTCCGCGACCATCTCGGCGTAGTCCTTAGCGATATCATCGTCGAGCTGGAAGCCGTCGTAATTCACCACGACGTCCACCTTGTCCGTCGGCGGGCCGCAAACCTCCATGACCTGCCCGCGCACCTGCTCGATTTCTTCGAGCGTCCGGATCCGCATCTTCTCGAAATTGATGAAGAGACGGCCGGTCGTTGCGTCCAAAGCAATTCGCTCAGGCAGGTCGAGGTGCAGAAGTTCTCGCTTCAAATCCATGGGTTCGTCGCGGAATATCCGCGCATCCATTTCGCGAACGTCCTCGATGATTGGACGAAAACCCATGTGTCCGAGGATATCCCGACCGAGGTCGACGCCCGGTGCAACCTCAACCAACTCAAGCCCATCGGGTCGCAACCGGAACACGCAGCGTTCGGTCACGTAGAGAACCGGCTGACCAAGGCGCGCTGCGCGTTTACCAGAGAAAGTTACTTGTTCGACGGCGTCGAGGAACTTCCTGGATGTGCCTTCCGCCCGGATCGTCAACGCACCGTCGCCAACCTCGACGTCGATGCCCTTGGCGGTGAACGTCCCGGCGAAGACAAGCGCCTTGGCGTTCTGGCTGATGTTGATGAACCCGCCCGCCCCGGCAAGCCGTGGGCCGAAGCGCGAGACGTTAACGTTTCCCTGCCCGTCGGCTTGCGCCAGACCGAGGCACGCCATGTCGAGCCCGCCACCGTCGTAGAAGTCGAACTGCGCGTTCTGAGGTATGACGGCATCGACATCGACAGCCGCCCCGAAATCGAGGCCGGAGGCGGGTTGGCCGCCGACAACGCCGGGCTCGGCCGTCAGGGTCACATGATCCAGCAAACCCTCTTCAGCGGAAACGGCAGCGACGCCTTCGGGCATGCCGATGCCAAGGTTGATCACACCGTTCACCGGGAGTTCGAATGCACAGCGTCGCGCGATGACCTTTCGCGCATCGAGCGGCATATGCGGGATCTCGCCCTCGGGCGGGCGGATGCGATTGGTGAAGGCGTGGGAAAAGGCCGTCCGGTAGGTCTGCATATGCAGCTCCGGGGGCGCGACCACGACAGCGTCCACGAAGATCCCGGGGATCTGCACCTCACGCGCGGGGAGGCTACGACCGCGGGCAAGGCGTTCGACCTGAACGATGACGATGCCGCCCGCATTCTTCACCGCCATGGCCTGTGCGAGGTTGTCGATGATCAGCGCCTCACGCTCCATCGTGATGTTGCCGGTCTCATCGGCGGTCGTACCGCGCAACAAGGCGACCGTTAGCTTCGGCCCGGGATAGAATAGGTATTCCTCATCGCCGCGCGTCATCAGCTCGACTTGCGGCTCCACCGATATGCTATTGATCGCCCCACCGCCGTTCCGTGGGTCGACGAACGTGTCCAAACCGACCGTGGTGATCATCCCGGGCTTGCCCGCGGCGGCGTCGCGGAAGAGCTGGCTGATGCATCCCTGCGGAAGGTTCCACCCCTGGATTTTGCCTTCGACGGCAAGCGCCGCGACCTTTGGAATGAGGCCCCAATGCCCACCCACAACACGGCTGAGGAGGCCCTCATGCCCGAGGCGGTTCAGTCCGCGTTCTCCACCGTCTCCTTGTCCTGCTGCGAAGACCAGCGAGAGGTTTTTCGGATGGCCGGTCTCGAGGAACCGCTGCTCTACCGCCGAAAGAAGAGCATCAGGCACACCAATTCCGACAAAGCCGGAGGTCGTCAGAACGTCCCCATCCTTGATAAGCGCGGCGGCGTCTGCGCCCGAGATCACCTTCCTGTGCATGCGGACCCTCCTCTTCAGCCGTATGTTTTCCGTCGAAGCGCGGCGTGTCCAGCGTCAGACGTTGGCCAAGGATGGACGTCCATTCCCTACCAGCCTCACGTGATCGGGCTCCCTGTGCGATCAGGTGCCGGACAAATGCTTGTCGACCAGCCGCTGCACCATAGGCGCGAAATGCCAGAAGTCGGGCGTGTCCATCCCCGCGACCTTTCCTGCCTCGTCGAGATATCGAACGGCGATGATCTCCTTGAGGTTCGGGTTCTTCTCAAACTCGGCCACTTCCTCGGGCGACATCGGGCCACCCTGGAGGTTCAACGAATGGACCGAAGCCTCGGACAGGCGCTTGAAATACTCGGGGCGCGTCGCGCAGAGGTAACGCTTTGCCGCGACGTGGTATCGGCAGCAATCGGTCACGACAGATGGAAAGAAGCGCTCCAACACCTCGGCGCCTGCGTCTTCGTGGTGCCGGTCCTCGGTATCGTCCATGGTGAAGGTGCCGAACTCGCTGGTGAAATGGCCGATGTCGTGCAGCAGCGCGCCGACGATGATCGCTTCGGGCTGGCCGTTGCGCTCGGCGATCGTGGCCCCTTGCAGCATGTGTTCGCCCATCGTCACGGGCTCGCCCAGGTATTCCTCACCGCCGCGCCGATCGAAGATCGAGCCGATGAAGGCAACAATTGTCTCGGCAGTCAAAGTGTCGATATCTGGCCTCATTCCGCGGCCTCCAGCACGCCCTCACGGCACATCGCATCATGAGCGGACCGCAGCCCGTCCTTGTCGGCGTAGCAGCCTTGCAGCCAGCGCGTTCCTTCACCGGAATAGCCTTTGCGCGCGTGCAGCACGCGGGTGTTGTCGACGACAAAGGCCTCGCCAGGCTCCAACCGGAACGTCACCTCCATGGCCGTGTCGTCGATGATCTCGCCCAGACGGCGATAGGCGGCGTAATAGGCCTCCATCTTGTCGAAGGGTACGTCCGTCACCGCGGCGAAAGAGCGGTTGTTGAAGCGGATACCAACCAGTTCACCGTCCGGTGCCAGTTCGATCATCGGGCGGCGGGAGGTCAGGCAAACCCCCGCCTCGCCAGCATATTCGAACCGCGCGCAATGATCGGCTAGCAGGTCGAATCCCTCCGGGTTTTCCTCGCGCAGGCGCAGGGCCGCGGCGAACCCGTCGACCACCATGTTCTCGCCCCCCGCGGCAGAGCTCTCGAGGCAGTAGAGAACCTGGATCGTCGGAACAGGGTCGCGATATGGATTGTCGGTATGCGCCTGAAGCCCGAGGCCCGTGAAGGCGAGGTTGGTCGGGTTCACCTCGGTCCGCACCTCGAAGTGGCGGCCATAGTTCGTCTCGCGCACATAGCCGAACAGATCGACGATGCGAAACAGCGCCCCCGGTTCGACCGGCGCGTTCACCACTTTGGCAAAGCCATAGCGGACTATCTGTCCAAGCCAGTCGCGCAACGGCGCGCCGCCTTGTTGCAGCAGGGCAAAGTCGCCGCATGGCACGGCGTCCATCAGCCCCGCATCCCACGGCTCGACCCCGTCTGGCAGCCAGCCCCGCGCCGTATGTACGGACCGGTCATAGGCATGCGCCGCAAGCCATGCAGGGTCGAAGCGAACGGTCTTGTCTTCTGGGTCAAAACGGACGTGCAGCGCACCGTCCGCGGCGATCTCTGCGGCCGCAATACGGGTCTCGGCGGGGATGTCGCGCAAGGCAATCAATCGCTGCCCGTTCCCGGGAGCGCGTGTTTGCGCATCCTGCGCATTGTCCCGCAGCCAGATCGCATGAAAACGGTGCGGGCCCGTGGCAGAGTCAAGTGTCAGAAAGGTTCCGGACGGATCGACAGCGACTGACGGCATGAGAGGCCCCAAGGGTTGAGTTTGACTTGGCTGGAGTTTCTCAAGCTCATTGCATAAACTCAAATCAGGAGTTTATGGCCTGAGATGTCGTTTGGCTTATGAAGAGAGATCGTCTTCCTCCGCTCGAATGGATCCGCGCCTTTGAGGCGGCGGCGCGGCTCGGCAGCTTTACCGCCGCCGCCGAAGACGTGGGACTGACGCAGGCCGCGGTCAGCCAGCGCATCGGACAGTTGGAGAAACAACTTGGCACACCCCTGTTCCACCGTCGGGCACGGGCCATCTCGCTGACCGTCGAGGGCGAAGCGTGGTTGCCCCATGTCCGTCTTGCGCTGGAAGGGCTGCGCGACAGCACCGAGGCGGTTTTCGGCAGCGGACATCGACGCCTGACGCTGTCCGCCAGCCAAACCATCATCGACCAGTGGTTGCTTCCAAGGCTGGGCCGCTTGCGATCGCTCACGAAGGCTGAAATCTCGATCCAGTCGATGGTTGTCGGCGCACACGACGCCCCGCAGGACGACGTCATTCGCATCCGCTATGGAACGGGAGACTGGCCGCATCCTTATCGCGCCCGGCTTTATGCCGAAGAGATCTGTCCGGTGGCGGCCCCGTCTCTGGCAGCCCGCGCCGGGCATTGGACGGCTTGGCCGCGCATCGCCTGCTCCGGTAAACGACCCGGCTGGCACGCCTGGGCAGCCGAGTTCGGCATCCCGACCACCCCGTTGCCCGACCTGCGCTTCGACACGCATCTTTCGGCGCTCGGCGCGGCGAAGGCGGGGCTGGGCGTTTTCCTGGCATCTCTGCCTTTGTGCGCGGAGGCCTTGTCAACGGGAGCGTTGGTCCGCCTGCATCCCGCCGCTCTTTCCTACCACGAGAGTTACTGGCTGCTCGCGAGCCCCCAAGCGGTGTCGCGCGACCAATGGCAGGCGATTACGACGGCAATCATCGATATCTGATTGAGAAACCGTGCGCGGCGAATCCAAGGTCTCTCACCGATGACAAGCACCAAGGTATCGGCAAGTGCCATCCGAAGGCGTTAGGTATTGAAGGTCGATATCGAAATCGCAGAAGCGGCAGCGCGGGACTTCGAACGGTGCGAAGCAACTTTCAGGATAGTCTGGAGAGCCATCGAACACCATTGATCGTGGCTGAAGACACGTTGGTCGGAACAGCATCGTCGAGTGATTTGGACTCCGAGCAGTCGATCGCTGCGATGTTGCCCAAGCTCCGCTGCCACCGAGAGCAGCCGTCCGCCTCGGCTACTCCAATTGGCTGGTGTGCGGACGAATCTGACATTGGATCACCCAAGACCTGAAAGTACTCGGCGCAAAGTGGTGCCGCTATGAATCCCTCCCGCCCGTGTTTGGAC
>NZ_JAOPHT010000007.1 GCF_025515305.1 Roseicyclus sediminis | reverse complement strand
GGCCTCGCCCGGCCGCGACCTGGGGTTACGGCCCCATGTAGGACCCGGTCCAGGTGCCGGATGCGCCGGGGCGCGACCAAGTGCCGGAAAAGGCCGTGCCACCATCCATCAGGGTAAGCTGGAACTGACCTTGCAACCCGTTCCAGGTGTAGGTTCCTGTCAGCATGTTGCCCGAGACGGTCCCGACAAGGCTCCCACTGCCGCCGTAGCTGCCGCTGACCTGATTGCCCATGCGCGTCAGGATCATGCCGCCCTGGTTCGTCGACCAAGTGCCGGCAAAGCCGTTGTCTGGTGTCGGCTGAACCGGGCTGCCCGGCATTGGTGCCGGGGTCGGTGAGATACCCCCCTGTCCGCCACCGGCCTGCGGCGCGCCGCTTGCGGCTGTGAAGGTTTCGAGGTTCAGGGTCGCGGGGCAGGGCGTCGGACCGTAGGTGCCGACCCAGACATCCACGCGACCCTCCAGTGCCGTGGGTGGCGTGAGAGAGATCAGCGGGTCGAAATTGCCATGACCGTCATCATTGAAGTGCCACAGCCCGTCGGGTGTCCTTACAAGCATGGTCGAGTCGCAGGAGGCGTCCGCCGTCAGGTCGAGCCGGTACCCCTGCATCCCCGACAGGTAGAAGCTGTAGTTCGGGGCCGGGTTGGCATAGCCGCGTGTTCCTGGAATGCCGCAGGAGCCCAGAGGTGTCGTGCCCGAGGCCTGCACCGGAAGGCTTTGGCGCGACCAGAGCTGCCCGCCGGTATAGGCGACGGTCTGCCCGACAAGGCCGGGGTTGGGGCATCCCACGGCGGCGCCAGCGCCACTACCTCCCATGGGCACGTCGCCGGCTTCGTCCGCGACCCCGGGCGCACGGCCCGTCCGGAAGGTGATCGTCGCGGGGCAAGTGCCACCGCCATAGGTGCCGACCCACACATCGACGCGACCGTTCATGCGCCAGGGCTCGGTCAAGGTGATGCTCGGCATCAGGGAGCCGCCGGAATCGTCGTCGAATACCCAGCCGCCGTCCGGTGTATGCAGCAGGATCGTTGAGTCACAGTCCGACTGAACGTCGATGTCCAGCGCATAGCCGTCCATCATGGTCAGATACATCGACATGGTCGCCACGTCTGCGGCATATCCTCGGGCGCCCGGGATGCCACAAGCCGACAGGTCGCTGCCGCCTGTCGCTGTGGTGGTGAACGCCTGACCGGAATACAGATCGCCGCCGGCGTAGTTGAAACCCGGGCCGGGGTAGGCGGCTGTCGGGCAGGCCGACGCCGCCGTCCCAGCGAACATGGTCGCACCAAGCGCCGCGGCGGTCAGTGCGAATGACGGAAAACGCATCATCATTCCCCAATGAAATTGTTGCGATGGTAAATTGTAGCGATGGCAATCACCCGTTGCCTTTGACCTGTATCAATCCTTCGAAGTGGATTGGTGTCGGGCGCGCGATTGTCAGGCCGTTCCACCGGGCATTCCCCAAGTGGCGTTCCGCCCGTGGTCGAGACGTTCTTCAAGGCCATCAAGTCGGAGTTGATCTGGCCGGTCGTCATCCCGCCAAGGACACGATCACGACGCCTGATTGGTTCCGGTTCCGGCATACCGAAACCAGCTCCGCTAACAAAAGTTGGTATTCGGTTCTCTTCCATGAGCTTGTCCACGGGTGCGCATCCACCTGACCCATCACTGGAGCTGCATGACTGTGGCGATGATGTGATCCGCGATTGCGCGTTGGAGTGCGCGATCTCCAGCCCGATACGTTGATCTTCCACGGTGGTTCGGGGTACACTCGCGCCCGCAGCGAATTTCCGCTATTCGCCAATCGCAAAAAATGCTGCGCCGGACAGCAAGGTCCAAGTAGGGCTCGAAGCCGCCGTTCGCTGCATGTTGCATCAACGTCTGCTTGCCGGTCCTTCGCGGCCATCAGTCCTCGCAGCGGCATGCTCTCAAGCTAGCGAAGCCCTTGGCGAGTTGCGTGGGGCACCGGCAAGTGTCGCAGTAAATTCATTGTGAGCTCGCCATCGCTCTGGTAAGTCATCCGCAGCATCAAGAGCGGGGCTTCGGCCCCCACCAACCTGCCCAACCCGGCAAGGTGGTCGTCCTTCGGGAGATGTGGCCGATCCGGCAAAAAACGGGTGCAGCCTCATCCAGATCGTGACCGCCACGCCCTCTGAAGGAGGATGCAAATGCTGTCGCGACGAGATTTTCTGCGGGGCGCCTCGGCGCTCGCCCTGACGCCACAGGTGGAGCGCATTCTGGAACACCACCTGCGCCACGAGGCGCCATTGCTCGTGCCGCCGCCAACGGCCAAACGCGTCATCTACATGCATCGCGACCCCGACCACCCGGGTTTCCGGATCGTGACCGACGCCCTGCCGTTCCCGCGGCGGCTGGTGAAGTTCGACGTCATCGAAGAGGCGTTGGGTGAGGGCAGCTTCCGCAAACTGACCCAGCGGGATCACTGGAGACTGATTGACGAGGGCCGATTCTCCCGCGACGACACCTTCCAGCCATCTGTCGCAGATGGCTACTATCCAGTCTGGGCGGCCAACTATTCTCCGGACAGCGAGGCTGTCTGGTTACTGGAGGCGCTAGGCCTCGGTCCGGACGGGACCGAGCCCGAAGGCCGAGGTCTTGCCTTCCGGAACTGCGAGGATGATTTCGGCGCCATGCCGGCTGTCTATTGCGAAACGCCCGAGGCCGTCAGTTTGCTGCAGGTCGCCCTCAACGAGAAATCCGCCGGCATAGAGGTTCGGTTCGAAGAGCGAACGTTTCCGGAGGTGTCGTGGGACCAGTTGCTCAGAACCGGTGGAAATCTAGCGGGGCTCTAGTCGTTTTTCTGTTGCGGCGAGCTTGGCCTGGGGCACATAAAGCACTCGCAAAAGGGTGGTTTATTGGGTGGGTCAAAAATCCCGAGACCCTATAACACATTGAAGTATAATAAATTTTCAGCGAGTGATGGTGCCGCAGGGGAGGATTGAACTCCCGACCTCACCCTTACCAAGGGTGCGCTCTACCACTGAGCTACTGCGGCCCTCGCGCGGTGTGGGCGGTGGATTAGACGCAATCGCCATATGACGCAAGCGCAATCTGGACGCTTCCGGCGGTGCAAGGTAAGAGGGCCTCCATGGTCGGCAGGAGTGACCCCGAAACGCCGAAACGGGCCGGGCAACAGGCACCGGAAACGGCCGTGAAGCAGCCCGCGAAAACGGGCCGCGAGGCGCGGCTGAAGGCAGCGCTGAAGGCCAACATGGCCAAGCGCAAGGCGCAGGCGAGAAAACGGGCGGAGACGGGCGGCACCGGGGACTGAGCCCCGGATGGACCCGGCCTGCAAGAGGCGAGGGTGGAGCGATGGACAGGATCGTGGTGACGGGCAACGGACCGCTGTCGGGGCAGATCCCGATCGCGGGAGCGAAGAACGCGTGTCTTACGCTCATGCCCGCGACATTGCTCAGCGACGAGCCACTGACGCTGACGAACGCGCCGAGGCTGTCGGACATCCGCACGATGACCACGCTTCTGCAATCGCTCGGCGCCGAGGTCTCGGCGCTGAACGACGGGCGGGTGCTGGCGCTGTCCTCGCACGGGCTCGACAACCACACCGCCGATTACGACATCGTTCGCAAGATGCGCGCCTCGATCCTCGTGCTTGGGCCGATGCTGGCGCGCGAGGGGCATGCGGTCGTCTCGCTGCCCGGGGGCTGCGCCATCGGCGCGCGGCCCGTGGACCTGCATCTCAAGGCGCTCGAGGCGATGGGCGCGGAGCTTGACCTGCGCGAGGGCTATGTCCATGCCCGCGCGCCGTCGGGGCTGAAGGGGGCCATCGTCGACTTTCCCATGGTCTCGGTCGGGGCGACGGAAAACGCGCTGATGGCCGCGACTCTGGCGAAGGGGACGACGGTTCTGAAGAATGCGGCGCGCGAGCCCGAGATCGTCGACCTCGCGCGTTGCCTGCGGGCCATGGGGGCCGCGATCGAGGGCGAGGGGACCGGCGAGATCACGATCGAGGGGGTCGACCGCCTGCACGGCGCGACCCATCCCGTCGTGATCGACCGGATCGAGCTTGGCACCTACATGCTGGCGCCTGCCATCGCGGGCGGGTCCGTCGAGCTTCTGGGGGGGCAGATGTCGCTGATCGGCGCTTTTGTCGAGAAGCTGGAAGAGGCGGGCGTTTCGGTCAGCGAGACGCAGGCCGGCCTGCGGGTCGAGCGCAAGAATGGCCGCGTGAAGGCCGTGGACGTGGCCACCGCGCCCTTCCCCGGCTTCCCCACCGATCTCCAGGCGCAGATGATGGCGCTGCTGTGTTTCGCCGACGGGGTGAGCGTCCTGGAGGAGCGGATCTTCGAGAACCGGTTCATGCACGCGCCTGAACTGATGCGGATGGGCGCGCGCATCGACGTCCACGGCGGAACCGCGAAGGTCACGGGTGTCGAGACGCTGAAGGGTGCGCCGGTCATGGCGACCGACCTGCGTGCCTCGGTCAGCCTGATCCTCGCGGGCCTCGCCGCCAAGGGGGAGACCGTCGTCAACCGCGTCTATCACCTCGACCGCGGCTACGAGCGCGTGGAGGAGAAGCTTTCGGCCGTCGGCGCGAAGATCGAACGGGTGCAGGGCGATGACTGACGACGCGCGTTTCGAGGATGGTGCCGAGCGGCCCGTGACCCTGCGGGCGCTCGATGCCGACGATCTAAAGGTGATCGCTGCCCTGACGCAGGATGCGGTCTTTCCCGCCAGCGAGATGACGTGGGACGCGCGGCGGAGGCGCTTCGCGGTCCTCCTGAACCGCTTTCGCTGGGAGGATGGCGGGGGGCGCCGCCGGCCCGAGCGGGTTCGCGCGGTGCTGACGGTCGAGGATGCGCTGGGCGTATCGAGCCAGGGCGTGGAACGCGGCGATCCGGACACCGTCCTGTCGCTTCTGACGCTCGACTGGACGCCGGGCCCGGACGGGACGGGGCGGATCACGCTGGTTCTTGCCGGAGACGGCGCCGTTGCGGTGGACGTCGAGGCGCTTGAGGTCACGCTGACCGACGTGACGCGGCCCTACGAGGCCCCCTCGGGGCGCGCGCCGAAACACCCCGAGTGATCGCGGCGGATCCTCCGGGCCACGATCGACGCGGCCCGGGGACTTCTGGTCATTCCTGAATGGCTTCCAGGTGCTGCGCGAGCGCGAGAATGCGGCCGCGCACAATCAGCTCGGCGCCGTATTCGCCCGCCTCGGGCGTCGCCTCGATCTGGTAGCGCTGCCCCCAGACCGGCATCTGGCTTCCGTGGCCGCGCACGCCCGTGCGTCCGTCGATGATGCTGATGACGTGGTACATCGGGAACTCGCCGTCGTTGGCGATGCTGATCTGCGTGAGATCGGGCACTTCGACCGTCATGTATTCGGCCAGCGGTCCGTCGCCATGCCCGGCCAGGCCGTGGCAACTGGCGCAGGCTTGGATGTATTCCTCGAGCCCTGCACTCGATTGGGCGAACGCCGCCGTCGCAGAAATTCCGAGCGCCGCCACCGATGCAATCAGTGTGAGTTTGGTCATGGTTCCCTTCCTTTGTGCAGCCTGATGCAAACCACGCGCGCCCACCCGGTCCCGAGGCACATGCGGTCAGGTTACACTAATGGGCCTGGCAATTATTTCGTTTGATATGAGTCAATGTGCAGCCGTCGGAGCGCGCTTTTTGGCCGCTTCACCCCCGGCGGCAGAACCGGTAGAGGGAACCGGCACGACGAACGGGGAAAAGATGCCGGTATTCCTGGATACGAATGACGCGGGCTTCGAGGGATGTTTCGCGGCGCTTCTGGAGATGAAGCGCGAGGAAGCGCCCGAGGTCGACGACGCGGTCGCCTCGATCATCGCCGACGTGCGCGCCCGGGGCGATGCCGCCGTGATCGAGCTGACGGAGCGGTTCGACCGTCTGCGGCTGACGCCCGAAACGATGGCCTTCACGGCGGACGAGATCGACGCGGCCATCGTCACCGTGCCCGATGACGAACGCGCGGCCCTTGAACTCGCGGCCGAGCGCATCCGCGCCTACCACGTCCGCCAGCGGCCCGAGGATGCGCGCTGGACCGATCCCGAGGGGGCGACGCTGGGCTGGCGCTGGACACCGGTGTCGGCGGCGGGGCTCTACGTGCCGGGGGGCCTCGCCTCCTACCCGTCGAGCGTTCTGATGAACGCGATTCCCGCGCAGGTGGCCGGGGTGGAGCGGCTGGTGATCTGCGCGCCGACGCCCGACGGGGTGGCCAATCCGCTTGTCCTGCTGGCCGCGCGGCTTTCGGGGGTCGAGAAGGTCTATCGCATCGGTGGTGCGCAGGCGGTGGCGGCGATGGCCTATGGCACCGCAACCATCGCGCCCGTCGACAAGATCACCGGCCCGGGCAACGCCTATGTCGCGGCGGCGAAGCGGCGGGTCTTCGGCAAGGTGGGCATCGACATGATCGCAGGGCCCTCCGAGATCCTCGTGATCGCGGATGCCGACAACGACCCCGACTGGATCGCCATCGATCTGTTGAGCCAGGCCGAGCACGACCAGAGCGCGCAGTCCATCCTGATCACCGACGACGTTGCCTTCGGCAAGGCGGTGGCCGAGGCGGTGGACCGGCGCCTTCTGACCCTGGAGCGGCGCGAGATCGCGGGGCCCTCCTGGCGCGACTATGGCGCCATCGTCACGGTGCGCGATCTCGACGAGGCGGCGGCGCTTTCCGACCGGATCGCGCCCGAGCACCTGGAGCTTTGCGTCGCAGACCCCGAGGCCCTGCTGGCGAAGATCACCCACGCGGGCGCCGTCTTTCTCGGCCAGTGGACGCCCGAGGCGATCGGCGACTACATCGGCGGGCCGAACCACGTCCTGCCGACCGCCCGGTCGGCGCGGTTCTCCTCCGGTCTCTCCGTGCTCGACTTCATGAAGCGCACCACTCTGGCGCAGATGACCCCTGCGGCCTTGCGCGCCATAGGCCCGGCGGCCGAAACGCTGGCACGATCCGAAAGCCTCGAGGCACATGGCGCATCGGTCCGCGCAAGGCTCGACCGCTTGAACCGTTAGCGCGCTTGAGGCATGCCCTTGCCTGGGGAGACGTGATGACAATGCATATCTGCCAGATCGATATCGACACCAGCGGCATGCCCGCACCCACGCCCGAGATCGAGCAGGAGCGGAAGGTGGCGGTCTTCGACCTCCTGGAGGAGAACTCCTTCGTGCTGCCCGCCCGCGAGGGGCGCGAGGTGCCCGAAGGTCCCTATCGCCTGACGCTCGCGATCCGGGAAAAGCGGCTGGTCTTCGACGTGGATACCGAGGACGGGCGCGAGGCCGCGGAATTCCACCTCTCGCTCAGCCCGTTCCGGCAGGTGGTCAAGGATTACTGGCAGATCTGCGAAAGCTATTACGACGCCGTGAAACGCCTGCCACCCAGCCAGATCGAGGCGATCGACATGGCCCGGCGCGGCATCCACAACGAGGGCGCGCGCATCCTGGAGGAACGTCTCGAAGGCAAGGCCGAGGTCGACATGGACACCGCCCGGCGGCTCTTCACCCTGATCTGCGTCCTGCATTTCGGGGGCTGAGCGGGGCCGTGGCCACGGACTTCCCCCAGTCGGTGCTCTTCTGTTGCGACCATAACGCGACGCGTTCTCCCATGGCGGAAGGGCTGATGAAGAAGTTCTACGGCCACCGCGCCTACGTGCAGTCGGCCGGCGTGAAGGGCGAGCTCGACATCGACGGTTTCGCAGTGGCGGTCTGCGCCGAACTGGGCGTGGAACTGGAGCGGCACCGCGTGCGGAGCTTCGACGAGATGCAGCAATGGGGCGACGATATCTCGGGCTTCGACCTGATCGTGGCGCTGAGCCCGGCGAGCCAGCGGCGCGCGCTCGACATGACGCGGCATTTCCATACCGACGTGGAATACTGGCCGATCCTCGACCCCACGGGGCTGGGCGAGACGCGGGAGGCGAAGCTCTCCGCCTACCGGCAGGCGCGCGACCAGATCGTGAGCCGGATGATCGACCGCTTCGGCCCGCCGACCCATGAAACGGGAGACTTGCCATGAGCGAGGCGATGGATGCGACCCGCGCGCTGGTGGCGCGCTATTACGCGGCGTTCAACGAGGGGGACGTCGCGGGCATGCTCGACTGCCTGTCCGACGACGTGGCCCACCACGTGAACGAGGGCGCGGTGCGCAGGGGCAAGGAGGCCTTCGCGGCATTCTGCGCGCACATGTCCGACTGCTACCGCGAGGAACTGACGGACATCGTCGTGATGGCGAGCCCCGACGGCACCCGCGCCGCGGCCGAATTCACGGTGAACGGCACCTACCTTTCCACCGACGCGGGGCTGCCGGAGGCACGGGGGCAAACCTATGTCCTGCCGGCGGGCGGGTTCTTCACCGTCGCGGATGGGCGGATCGCGCGCGTCGTCACCTACTACAACCTCGCCGACTGGGTGCGGCAGGTCTCGGCATGAGCCTGGAATTCCGGGACTTCACGGGGCCGGATATCGCCGAGGTCGTCGACGGCCTCGCCCGACTGCGGATCACCGTCTTCCGGGACTGGCCCTACCTCTACGAGGGCGATTTCGACTACGAGCGGAGCTATCTCGCGCGCTATGCGAAGGGCGACAGCATCGTGGTGGGCGCCTACGACGGCGCGGAAATGGTCGGGGCGGCGACGGGAATGCCGCTCGGCGACCATGCCGACGACTTCCGCGCGGCCTTCGACGGGACGGGGATCGACTTCGGCGATGTCTTCTACTGCGCGGAATCCGTGCTCCTTCCGGGATACCGGGGGCAGGGGGCGGGGCATGCCTTTTTCGACCGTCGCGAGGCCCATGCCCGCCGCCTGGGCTATAGCCGCGTCGCGTTCTGTGGCGTGGTGCGCCCCGCCGATCATCCGGCGCGGCCCGAGGGGTATCGCCCTCTCGACGGCTTCTGGGGCGCGCGCGGGTATGAAAGGCTCGACGGTGTCGTCGCCGAATTCTCCTGGCGCGACATCGGCGACGAAGGTCAGACCGCCAAGCCCCTGCAATTCTGGATGAGGACGCTGTGAGGATCGCCGCCGCCGCTTATCCGCTGAGTTTCCTTCGGGACTGGGACGCCTATGCGGCCAAGGTGACCGAGTGGGTCGACGCCGCTGTGGGGCAAGGGGCGGAGCTTCTCGTCTTCCCGGAGTACGGGCGCATGGAACTGGCCACGCTCGACGGGGCGGAGGCGGCGGCCGATCTCGAGGCGAGCCTGCATGCCGCCGCGCGCTGGACGGCGGAGGCCGACGCGCTGACCGAGCGGCTGGCCCGTGCGCGGGGCGTCCACATTCTCGCACCGTCCGGTCCGGTTTTCGACGCGGCCTTCGGCGCGCGCCCCGTGAACCGCGCGGCCTTCTTCGGACCCGAGGGCCCCCACGGCCACCAGGACAAGCAGGTGATGACACGCTTCGAGCGCGAGCGCTGGGACGTGGTGCCGGGCGGGCCGCTCAGGGTCTTCGACACCGCGCTCGGCCGGGTCGGGGTCCTGATCTGCTATGATGCGGAGTTTCCGCTTCTGGGCCGCGCGCTTGTCGAGGCCGGGGCCGAGATCCTCCTGGTCCCTTCCTGCACCGATGCGGTCTCGGGGTACTGGCGCGTGCGGGTCGGCGCCATGGCCCGCGCCCTCGAAGGGCAATGCGTCGTGGTGCATGCGCCCACCGTCGGCGATGCCGCGTGGTCGCCCGCCGTCGACGAGAACGCGGGCGCCGCCGCGGTCTACGGGCCGCCCGACCTCGGTTTTCCGGCAACGGGTGTCCTCGCCGAGCGGGCGTTGAACGATCCCGGCTGGGCAGTGGCCGAGATCGATCCCGGCGCCGTGGCGCGGGTACGCCGCACAGGGGCCGTGTTCAACCATGCCCACTGGCCCGAAAGCGCCGCACGCGCCACCCTTTCGGGTGCAAAGGCAGATTTGCCTTGAAAATCTGGCGAACCGGGCGCATTTAGCGCCCACTTGCGCGAAGGGGACCATCCGGCCCCCTTGGTGCGCCAAGCAAGGAGTGACCATGGCCAAGGAAGAAATGCTCGAATTTCCTGGTGTCGTTAAGGAACTCCTGCCGAACGCGACATTCCGGGTCGAGCTTGAAAACGGCCATGAGATCATCGCGCACACGGCAGGAAAGATGCGGAAGAACCGCATCCGCGTTCTGGCAGGCGACCGGGTTCAGGTGGAAATGACGCCCTACGACCTGACCAAGGGGCGCATCAACTACCGCTTCAAGTAGGGCGAAGACGTGTCTTCGCCCCGTGCGGGTAGGCGTGACGCCGCAGGCGGCGCGCGGCCCGGCACCCGGGCGCCGTTCCGGGCAATGAAATGACCTCGCACATGCAACCGCCCCCGCGGCTCATCCTCGGCTCCGGCAGCCCGAGGCGGCTGGAGCTTCTGGCCGTGCTGGGCGTGGTGCCCGACGCGGTCCTGCCGCCCGACATCGACGAGACGCCCCGCAAGGGCGAGGTGCCGCGCCCCTACTGCGCGCGCATCGCGGCCGAGAAGGTCGCGGCCGTGGCGGCCGGGCCGGACGACGTGGTGCTCTGCGCCGACACGACCGTCGCGATGGGCCGTCGCATCCTCGGAAAACCGGAAGACGCGGGCGAGGCCGAGGCATTCCTGCGCGCGCTCTCCGGTCGGCGGCACCGCGTCTTCACGGCCGTTGCCGTGCGCCGGGGCGGGCGGACATGGGAGCGGGTGGTGGAAAGCCGTGTGCGGATGAAACGCCTGTCCGAAGCCGAGATCGCAGGCTACCTCGCGACCGGCGACTGGCAAGGCAAGGCCGGGGGTTATTCGATCCAGGGGCCGGCGGGGGCCTTCATCCCGTGGATCTCGGGCAGCCACTCGGCCATCGTGGGCCTCCCGCTGGCCGAGACGGCGGCGCTGCTCCATTCCGCGGGATGGCCCGTCTGGAGGACTGCATGAAGGGGCGCGTGATATTGCTCGACCAGGTCGGGGGCCGCAAGGCCGCGGCGCTGATGGTCGACGGGCGGCTGATGGATCTTTTGATCGACCCCGAGGGGGACGCGGCCCTGCCGGGCGCCATATACCGTGCCGTTGCCGACCGGCCGATGAAGGGGCAGGGCGGCCTGACCGTCAGCCTCGGCGGCGGCGCGAAGGGCTACCTCCGGCAGGCGAAGGGAATCGCGCCCGGGGCCACGATGATCGTGCAGGTCTCGGGCACCGCCGAGCCGGGCAAGGCCGTGCCGGTCACGCCGAGGCCCCTGTTCAAGAGCCGCTATGCCATCGTCACGCCGGACGCGCCGGGCCTGAACATCTCGCGCCGCATCCGCGACGAGGCCGAGCGCGACCGCCTTCTCGAAGTGGCGCACGAGGCCATGGAGGGCGCGGCCGAGGGCCACGGCCTGATCCTGCGGAGCGCCGCGGAAGCCGTCGACGCCGACGCGCTGGCGGCGGACATCGCCGCGATGCGCGATCTTGCGGCGGCGGTGATGGCCGATGCCGCGGGCGGGCCGGAACTGCTGCTCGATGCCGCCGACGCGCATCATCTCGCCTGGCGGGACTGGGCCGAACCCGACCCGGACGAGGTGATCGACGCGGAAGGCTCTTTCCACGACCATGGTGTGCTGGAGGCGGTCGACGCGGTGCTGTCGCCCGAGGTGCCCCTGTCGGGCGGCGCGCGCGCCTTCATCGAACCCACGCGCGCGCTCGTCGCCGTCGACGTCAACACCGGCGCCGACACCTCGCTCGCGGCCGGGCTGAAGGCGAACCTCGCACTCGCGAAGGACCTGCCGCGGCAGTTGCGGCTCAGGGGGCTGGGCGGGCAGATCGTGCTCGACCTCGCGCCGATGCCGAAGAAGGACCGCAAGGGCGTGGAGCAGACCCTGACACGTGCCTTCCGCCAGGACGGGGCCGAGGTGGTGCTGGCCGGCTGGACGCCGCTGGGGCACTTCGAGATCCAGAAGAAGCGCGACCGCCTTCCGCTCTCGCAGTCCTGGCCGCGCGACTAGCGCAGCATCGCAAGCAGATCGGGCGAGGCGACACCGGTCACCGGCAGACCCCGCGCGCGCTGGAAATCGCGGATCGCGGCCTCCGTCCTCCGCCCGAAGACCCCGTCGGGCGTGCCCGTGTCGTAGCCCGCCGCGGTCAGTCGCCGCTGCAACTCGCGCCGCTGGTCCTGCGTCAGCCCCGTCTCGTCCGGCCCGAAGGAACGGGAGAGCGGCCCGCCGCCACCCAGCCGCGTCGCCATGTAGCCGATCCCGATGCCGTAATTCGTGGAGGGGTTGTAGCGCAGGATCACGTCGAAGTTGCGGTAGAGGAACCATGCCGGCCCCCGCGCCCCGCCTGGCGCATGGATCGCCGCCGGCCCGTGGTCGGGCAGGGCGCCGCCCGAGGCGAGCCGCACGCCCGCCGCCCGCCACTCCCCCACCGACCGGCGGTTGTCGCGCCCCGTGGGCCCCGTGAAGCCCTCGGGCAGGTGAACCTCGAACCCCCAGGGCCGTCCGCCCTGCCAGCCGTGCCGCACGAGGTAGTTGGCGGTCGAGGCGAGCCCGTCGGTCGGATCGTCGCTCCAGATATCCCGCCGCCCGTCGCCGCGGAAATCGACCGCGTACTCCTGGTAGACGGTCGGCATCAGCTGCGTGTGCCCCATCGCGCCGGCCCAGGACCCCGTCATCCGGTCGGGCGTGGTATCGCGCGTCTGCACGATGCGCAGCGCGGCCAGAAGCTGCGCCTCGAAGAACCGCCCGCGTCGCCCCTCCCAGGCCAGCGTCGAGGTGGCCGAGATCACGGGGATCTGGCCCAGCCGCGTGCCGAAGCGCGTCTCGACGCCCCAGATGGCGGCCAGCACGTCGCCCGAGACGCCTGTCGCGGCCTCGATATCGGCCAGAGTGCCGCGAACCGGCGCCGTGCGCGACCGCCCAAGGCTCACATCCTCGTCCGAAGCCACGAGCGCGAGGTAGTCCTCGGTCGTGCGCCGGAACTCCGTCTGGTTGCGGTCCCGCTCGATCACGCCGGGCAGGAAACCCTGCCCCTCGAAGCCGCGCGCGAAGCTGTCGGCGGTGATGCCGGCATCGAGCGCGCGCGTCCGGAAGGCCGCGACCCAGGCGTCATAGTCGGCATTGGCCTGCGGCCGGAACTCGGGCCCCAGCGCGTCCGGCGCGCCGGCGCCCGGGCCGCCCGGGATCGGCATGCAGGCCTGTGCCGCGCCCGCGGCGGCGAGGATCAGCGCGGTCCTGCGCGAGATGGCCATGACGCGTCTCCCTTGCTTCGATCGGGTTGACTATAGCGTGAAGGGCGCGCGGGGGCAGGGCCTTCGGGCGATCGGCGGCGTCACCGGCGGGCTTTCGCGGGGGTTGCCTCGCCCGGGCCGCTCGTGCAGCTTCGCGACACGTCCGAAATGGCGAGAGAAGACCCGATGTCCTGCCCGATCTGCTCCAAACCGGCGACGAAAAAGTACCGCCCCTTCTGCTCGCGGCGATGTGCCGACGTGGACCTCGCGCGGTGGCTGAACGGCAGCTACGCGGTGCCCTCCGAGGATCCCGAGGACGCAGAGGAAGCGGCATCGGCGCTCGAGGAAATCCGCTCGCGCCCGCATTGAGCGAGCGCGGCTGGCAAAAGTGCCGAAGCCCTATGGACAGCCCGCCGCGAAGGCCCTAGAACGCCGCAAATCGACCCCCGGCCGCGTCAACGGCCGACCCAAGTGCCCGGGTAGCTCAGGGGTAGAGCAGTGGATTGAAAATCCTCGTGTCGGTGGTTCGATTCCGCCCCCGGGCACCACTTCAGCTTCCAAGGCCAACGCGTTGTGCCCCCCCCGGAGGCAGTCCGTTTGCTTCTTGGCATCGCCCTTCGCCCGCTTCATGCTCTGGCCATGGCCTTCGGCGTCTTTATGCACCGCTCGGACTCGATCTACGACGATGTTCCGTCGGAGCGTTACCAGTTCCCCAAGCAGTATCTCTCGCGCGTCCGGCAGTGCGAGGGCGACTGGATCGTCTATCTCGAGCCGTCGAAGGTGAGGGAGACGCGCGGCTACTTCGCGGTGGCGAAGGTTCAGGAGGTCGTGCCTGATCCGCGCGAAAGGGACATGTTCATCGCCGTGATCGCTCCGGGGACATACCTCGACTTCGGCGAGCCGGTGCCGTTCCGGGACGGCGGCGACGTGGTCGAGCGGGGCGTCCTCAACGATGTGGGCGCCATTTCAGGCCGGGCGCAGGCGGCGGTGCGGATTCTCTCGCCCGCGGACTTCGCGCGGATCGTCGAGCGGGGCCTGGGCGGCGAGGACGCGGTTTTGCCGCGCGTCGGGGATCCCGCATCGCCGGGTGGCTTCGCCGATGCGCCAGCACCGTTCGAGCACCTGTCGACGGGCGAGCGGATCCGCCAGCTTGCGAGCCGCGCCGTGAGGGACCGCAACTTCCGCAAGTCGGTGCTGCGCGTCTATGGCGAGCGCTGCGCGATCACGGGGCTCAGGCTCATCAACGGCGGCGGGCGTGCCGAGGTCGAGGCCGCGCACATCAAGCCGGTAGAGGCCGGTGGCCCCGACATCGTCAGCAACGGGATCGCGCTTTCTGGCACGGCGCACTGGATGTTCGATCGAGGGCTCGTGGGGCTGGACGACGACCTTGGCGTCCTGGTCTCGCGGCAGGCGAACGACGCGGGTGCGATCCGGTCGATGATCAACCCCTCGGGGAGGTTGCTCGTGCCCCGGCGCCCCTCCGAGCAACCGAGGTCCGAGTTCGTTGCTTGGCATCGGGCGAACTGCTTCAAGCACTAGTTGTGGTGAGACATCCGCAACGCGCGAAGGCGGATCTGGGTGACAAGACGGGAAGGGGTGCCGTAGCTCCCCTTCAATCCGTGCCCAGTGCCGCTCTCACCACTCGAACTCGGAACCGGTCATATGCCGATCTGAACCCGGCAAGCCTTACGTCTGCGGGTTGCTGGCGGCAAATCCAAGAGTGAACATCTTCGCCTGATGACTCGTGCGGATTATTCCGCCGTGGACATTCCCATGCGCGTGAGGACGCGTCGTTCGATGAGGACGACAGCTTGATAGAAAACGACGGATAGCAGCACCGAGACCGCTGCAACCGTCCAGATCATGCCGTAGTCGAGATAGCCACGCGACTGGTTGAGCAAATTGCCGAGCCCGCGTCCTGTGGCCAGCCATTCCGCGATCATGACGCCCAGAAGCGCGCGCGGCACCGTCAGGCGCGTCGCGGCGAACAGGTACGGCAGGGAGGCCGGGATCGTCACCATGCGCAGTTCGGTCCACCGGCTGCCACCATAGGCCCGGGGGAGTTCTTCGGCGCTGCGAGGGACCAGTGCGATGCCCTGCGCCAGGGTAACGAAGGCCGGGAAAAACGTGACCGAGATCGTGACCCAGAGGGTTAACGACGGCCCTCGCCCGAGAATGAGCACCAGAAGCGGCGTTAGCGCGACGAGTGGCATCGTCTGGGTGATCAGCGCGACCGGCATGAAAGCTTCGATTGCGCGCGGGAAAAGCTTGGAGGAGATCGCGAGGAGGAAGGCGAAGGCGAGGCCTGCCAGCATGCCTGCGAATGTGATTGGCAAAGTCTCGGCCAGCGCGGCGAGGAGGCGGGCCTGTGCCGTCTCGGCCGTGCGGGACAGGAAGAGGTAATCTACGACGCCCCAGGGCGTCTTGGCGATGAGATCGGGGACGCCCGTCAGCCAGATGAAGGCCCACCAAAACAGAAACGGAAGCGCCACGGCGCCGAGTGTGAGGAAAAGCCGGAACGCGGGCGTTCCGCCTACCTTGGTTACCTCGGGGATCGCACTGTTGAGCGTGACCGCACGGGTTGCTCCGACGATCCGCCGCGACAGAAGCGCAAAGACGCCGTAGCTCAGCCCTGCGATGAGCGTTGCCACCAGCCCGATGCTCCAGAGGCGGTCCGGCTCTCCTCTTCCAAGCGAGCCGAGCAGATAGGCACCGAGCCCCCAGCGTCCGCCACCACCGAACTCTGCGAGGATGGCGCCGAGGACTGCGTTCGGGGCCGCGATCCTGAGGCCCGAGAGGATAGACGGCATCGCGCCGCGGAAGAGCACCAGGCGCAGTTCGTCCCGGCGGGAGCCGCCATAGCCGCGGATGAGGTCTGTTGCCCGGCTGTCGGCCTGGCTGAGGCCGATGACCGTTGCGGTCATGGTGACGAAGTAAACGCCAAGCGCCGCGAGCGCGATCCGAGGCGCCATTCCCGAGAGCGTCAGGACGAGTATCGGTGCGATGGCGATGGGCGGAAGCGCGAAGATCGCGATATTCACGCCGCGGAACAGCCGCAGCGTGGCAGGGGAGAGCGCAAAGACGATGCCCGCGGCAATGGCCACCATATTGCCGATGAGGAAACCCGCGCCCGAGGCCGCGAGTGTCGCCCAGATGTGCCGAGGGTAGTCTGCGCGGTCCTCCCAAAGACGAAAAAGGATCTCGGTGAAGCCGGGCAGCGCTCCTCCTGCCACGAGATCAAGTCGGCCGACGATCTCCCAGACCGCGAGGATGATCACCGCGTTGCGAAGCCCGCGGAGGGGAAGCCGCGTGTCAGCCGCCATGCAGCGCCTCGGCGATCCTGTCGCAGGTCTGGTGGAAGGTCGCGTCGGAGAAGAGAGCCGGCTGCCGCGGCCGGTCGAACGGGATGTCGATCACCTCCACGATCCTGCCGGGATGGGCGTGCATGACGACCACGCGGTCCGCGAGGAATACGGCCTCGTCGATACCGTGCGTGACAAGAAGCGCGGTCGAGCCGCTCTCGGCCCAGATTCGCTGCAGTTCCAAGTTCATCTGGCGACGAAGAATCTGGTCGAGCGCGCCGAAGGGTTCGTCCATGAAAAGGACCTGCGGATGGGTGGCGAGGGCGCGGGCTATGGCGACGCGCTGCCGCATTCCGCCCGAAAGCTCGCCCGGAAGCGCGTTTTCGAAACCCTTGAGCCCGACCAGCTCGATCAGGTGCTCGACATGTTCGGAAGAGGTTGCAAGCGGCCTGCGCAGCACCTCGAGCGGAACCTCGACATTGCGCCGGACGCTGCGCCACGGCAGCAGGGCAGCGTCCTGGAAGGCAATGCCTGTCAGTCCGTCGCGTGCTGCCTGCAGTGGCGTCTTGCCCGCAATGCTGACCGTTCCCTTGTCAGGCTGTTCAAGCCCCATGGCGATCCGCATTGCGGTTGACTTGCCGCAGCCCGAGGGCCCGATGATCGCCGTGAAAGACCCCTGCGGGCAGGTCAGGGTGACGTCGCGAAGCGCTTCGACCACCCTGCCACGCCCGGTGAAGGTCTTGCACACCCCGGAGAGGGCGATCCCGTCCGGGGCGTCCATCAGATCTCCTCGAGCAGCGTCGTGTCGAACATCTCGCGGTTTCCGACGATGCCCACCTGTCCGAGGGCGCTGAGGTTCGCCTCAATGTCTTCCTCGCTCATTGCGAAATAGCCTGCAGGGTTTTGCATCAGAGGCATCTGCGCGTTGTTGAAGAAGATCTCGTTCTCGATCGTGCGGCCCGTGCCCGCGAACCACGTATCTGCCCAGCGAGGCGGCCAGAGGTTCGGGTCTTCGAAGTTGGCCTCCCAGCCGCGACGCGAAGCACGGAGCCACGCAACGAGGAGGTCCCGCTTCTCGGCCAGCACCTCCTCGGTCACGACGACCGTGTCGTTGTAGATCGTGAAACCATAGTCGTAGAGCAGGAAGGACACCGCCTCCACGCCTTGCTGGCTGATGGTGTAGGGAACGTTGGTCGTGAAATCGAGGCTTGCGTCGATCTCGCCCTGGATGAGCGGCGTTGGATCATAGGCATACGGAACGATGTTCACGGCGTTCGGATCGATCCCGTTGATCTGAAGCATCGCATTGACCGATATGACGTTGACCGGCGGCACGGCGAGCGTCTTTCCAACGAGGTCCTGCGGCGTCAGGATCGGGTTCGACGCAAGCGATACGATGCCGATCGGGTTCTTCTGATACTGCGCCCCGATGATCTTGAACGGCGCGCCCTGTTCCACGATGGCGCGGATCGTCGTGTCGGGTGTCGTGAGCGCGAGGTCCGCGCGGCCTGCGATGATCGTGCTTTCGGGGATCACGTCGGGCCCACCCGAAAGGTAGGTCAGGTCGAGACCCTCGTCGGAATAGTAACCCTCGTCGATACCGATGAAATAGCCTGCGAACTCGGCATCATTGATCCACGCGGCCTGCATGGTGAAAGGTGTCGATGCATGCGCGGGGCGCCAAGGCATGGCTGCCGCCGCGCCAAGGGCGGCGGTGGTTCCGAGAAAGCGGCGGCGGTTCAGTCTGATACTCATGGGAGGTATCCTTTCCGTTGGCTGGGTCAGGCAAGGCCCTGCAGGCGCTGAAGTTCCTGAAGCGGGGGCGTTTCGGCGATCTGCCGGGGTTCGAGGAGTGGCCATTTGACGCCGCGAGGACGCTTCGCCCGTCGTTCAACGACATGAGTGCGGGTCGGCGTGAAGATGCGGTCCACAAGGATATCCGTCTCGGACGGCTGGAGCTGCTCTTCGACAAGTTGCACGTCATGCACGACGGCATGGACGGGCGTCGTCTCGTCCACGAGGCCGAGATCGGTGAACATCCCCCATTCGAGGTCGAAAAAGCCGTGCCCCTTGCCGAAGCGCACGCCATTGACCGACACCGCAGAGGCCCCCGTGACGAGGTAATCGAAACGCCCTTTCAGGGCGATCTCCTCCAGCGTGATCGGTTCACCGAAGTATTCCATTCCGTCGAGCCACGAGGCGTAGAGCGCGGCCCCGTCCGGCACCTTTGCCGGATCGAGGAACAGAAAGCCGCGGTAGATGCCGTAGGTCGACATCACGAAAGGCTTGCCGGCCTCGATCATCCGGCGGCGCAGGTCGGCGAGGCAGTTGTCGGGGGTGATGAAGGCGAAGGTCGTGGCGGCATAGGCGGGGTCGGCGACAAGCCGGTCCGTCGCGGCCTCGGAGCCTTCGAAGTCCGGGATCACTTCGGCGAAGTTCAGGTGGAACCGGGTATCCGGCCTCGCCACGTCCTTCAGCTTCGTCCATATCTTCTCGCGGATAACCCTGGAGGTCGACATCTTGCCCATTCACTCTGTTTCATTGTTTCATAATCGTGGAACAAGAGTTTCATGCGTCAAGAGGATTCGTGCCCCATGGCCTCGAGACTAATCCTGCGGATTCAGGAACGAACCTCGCGTCTGACCGCGAGCGAGAAGAAAATCGCTCAGGTTCTTTTGCAGAACCAAAGCCTTATCGAGACGCATACGGCGACCGAGCTGGCGGCGCTTGCCGGCGTGTCGAAAGCGACGACTGCACGTTTTTTCCGCAGTCTCGGCTACGCCGATTTCGAGGAAGTCCGGCTTCAGGCCAGGGATGAGCGAAACAGGCGCGAGCCTTATGCTGGCTCCGAATCGAGCTACCAGCCGGCCACGCTCGGTCGAACGATCTCCGATCACCTGGAACTCGAACTGCGCAACATGACGCGCACCTTCGAAGAGATGCGCTCCGACCTGCTTCCAGAAGCGGCGAAGATGCTTACTGCCGCGCCGCGGGTCTGGTTCCTCGGTTTCGGCGACGAGGAGGGCATGGCGGCCGTGGGACGGTCGGTGTTTTCGCGCCTCCGGCACAGCGTGCACCAGCTGCGCGGGTCCGGCCAGTCCTGGGCTGCCGAACTGTCGATGACCGGTCCGCGCGACGTCCTGGTCCTACTTACCTTCGAACCTCGGCCCAAGGTGCTTCGTCCGCTTTTGGCCTACGCGCGGACGACGCGTATGAGGATTGTCACAATAACGGACCACGCATACGCCGCGCAGGCAGATCGCTTCTCGGATGTGGTGCTGCCATGCCATGTCGCGAGCTACGGGGTGCTGCCAACACATGCGACAATGCTTTCGGTGCTTCGTCTGATCGCCGTCGCCTATCTCGGCCAAAACACCGATGCGGTCGGCCAGCGCATAGCAACGCTTTCCGCGATCGATGAAGAACTTGATCTGTTCTGAAGTTGCAGATGCTCGAGTTGAGCCTTCGACTGCGCATTCCCGGTGGTTCAATCGATCACAATAGCGAGCGTGGGGTCTGCATTCTCTTGAGGCTTCTCTCGCCCGCCCACCGACCCGCGCCTTCAACGGGTCCCGGCAAGTGTTCAATCGTCGTCGGCCCTCAAGCAAACGTGCTCACGGACCGATTGAAAGCCCTCGTGCCGGTGGTTCGATTTCGCCCCTCGGCACCACGAAAGCGGCCGAGACGTTCAACTTTCATCGCCACGTCCGGTCCTCATTCGGATCGGGTTCGATCCTCTTGGTCCCCAGGTTTGACCGACCTGGCCCTGCGAAGTGGCCCGGTTTCGGTTCCACTGGCTGCCGCGGTTAAGGAAAGCGTCGGCGGATCCGTCAGGCGCCGGTCCCCGGCGGGCTGTCGGGCGTCGTGATCTGCCATTCCTCCGGCTTGATGCCGAATTTCCTGATCCGGGAATAGAAGGTGGTCGCCGGGATGCCCATCAACTCCGCCGCGCCGCTTGTGCCGGAAACCTTGCCGCCGGTCTCGCGCAGGCAATCGACAAGCGTGCGGCGCATCTCCGCCTCGAGATCGGCCTCGGTGCGGATCGGTCCGGGCGCGCTGCGCGACCGTGTGCCGGGTTCGCCGAGGTCCACGATCAGCTTGCCCCCCTGCGAGACGATCGTCGCCCGCTCGATCACGTTGCGCAGCTCGCGCACGTTGCCCGGCCAAGGATAGTCCATCAGCCGCTGCATGACGTGCTGCGTGATGACAGGCGGGCGGCGGTTCATGCGCTTGCTCGCCAGCCCGAGGAGGTGCGTGGCGAGTGCCGGGATATCCTCCTTCTTCTCGCGCAGCGGGTGGCACAGGATCGGGAAGACGTTGAGCCAGAGATACAGGTCCTCGCGCAGGCGGCCGGCGGCCACCTCCTTCTCCAGCGGCTTGGTCGAGGCCGCGATGACGCGCACGTCGAGGCTGCGGCTGCGGGTGTCGCCGAGGCGGGTCACCTCGCGCTCCTGCAGCGCGCGCAGGAGCTGGCCCTGAACCTCGGCCGGCAGTTCCTCCACGTCGTCGAGAAACAGCGTGCCGCCATGGGCAAGCTCGAGCTTGCCGGGCTTGTCTCGGAGCGCGCCGGGGTAGGCGCCCCGGATCTGACCGAATAGCTCCGCCTCCATCGCGCCTGGCGCCACCGAGCCGCAGCGCACATGGATGAGCGGTCGCCGCCGCCGCGGGCTGGCGTTGTGGATGGCGTGGGCCACCAGCGCCTTGCCGGTCCCGGCCTCGCCCGAGATCAGCACCGTGGCGTCGGTGCCGGCAACCAGCTCCACCCGGGTCAGGAGCTGACGCACGGCCGGCGAGGTGCCGATGATGTCGTGATGCGCGCGTTCGGTGGTGATCGCCTCCTGAAGGTAGGCGTTCTCCTGCTCCAGCCGGTCGCGCAGGCTCGCGATCTCCTCCAGCGCGTCGTGGAGCCGCTTCTCGTTCTCCTTGCGCTCGGTGATGTCGCGGAAGATCACCACGGCGCCCGCCAGCACCTGCTGATCGTAGATCGGGGTCGAGACGTATTCCACGCGGATCGGGCGGCCGTCCTTGCGCCAGAACACCTCGTCCTCGATCCGGTTCACCTGCTCGAAGCGGAAGGAGCGGTAGATCGGGCAGTCGTGGGCATGGTACACCTCGCCGTCGAGGTGGTGGTGGTGGATCATGTCGTGGATCGGCTTGCCCAGCAGATCCTCGGTGGTCCAGCCGAGCATCTCCTGCGCGGCGCGGTTGACGAAGGTGGTCTTGCCTTCGGCGTTCACGCCGTAAATGCCTTCGCCAGCGGCGTTCAGGATCAGCTGGTTCTGGCGCTCCAGTTCGGCGAAGAAGTCGTGCGCCCGCTTCCATTCCTCGATGCCTGCCCGGTGCAGGCGCACGGTCTCGACCATCTGCGCCCGGCGTTCCAGCTCGGCGAGGTCCAGCAGCATGATGAACACGTGGCTGGCGCTTCCGGCGATGCGGCGGGCGCGCAGCTCGCAGGGCAGGGCCTCGCCCGCGACCAGGAGATCCACGTCGCGGGTCCAGGCTTCGCCGCGATGGTCCGTCTCCTCCATGAAGACGATGAAGCGGGGCAGGGCGCGCCCGAGCCAGTCCGAGAACACCGCCCCGGGGGCCGCACCCAGCATCCGGCGGGCGGCGGCATTCGCCGCGACGATGCGGTCCGTCGCGGTGTCCAGAACCAGCGCCGCCTCGGGGACGGTGGCGACCAGCGAATCGTGGAGCGGAGGTGTGTCCAGCATGGCCGAAATTTAGTGCCGCGCTGCAGCACGGTCTCTCGAAATTTCGTAAATTACGGAATTTCGTAAAGATTGCAGGGGATAGGGTATGGTCAAGATATTGAAATAAATTGGAATATCACGAATGCGCAAATTTTGGGCACATGCTTCTCCGTTGGACGAAGGGCTTCCATGATCTTGGAAGACAGCCAGCACAGGGGATGCACCATGTCCGTCAAGAGCCTCGGAAACCCGTTCTCAGACAAGACCGACCTCCGCCACGGCGCCGATTGCGGCTGCGACGGCTGCGCGGGTCACAGGGATGACCATGCGAAAGTCGCGGCGCCCATGTCTTCCGACGAGATCATGGAACGCGCCATCGAGAGCGCGGTCGTCCGCTCCGTCTTCGGACACAACGACATCCAGCGCCGGTCCTTCATGGGGATGCTCGGCGGCGGCGCCTTCGCGTCGATCCTCGCCTCGGTGTTCCCGCTCGAGGCGGCCAAGGCCGCGCTCCTCGACGAGCTGGGGCCGCCAGAGAAGACCGACCTCAACATCGGCTTCGTGCCCATCACCTGCGCGACGCCCATCATCATGGCCGAGCCGATGGGCTTTTACGGCCGCTACGGGCTCAACGCGCAGGTCATCAAGACCGCCGGCTGGGCCGTGGCGCGCGACAAGTCGCTGTCGGGGGAATACGACGCCTCGCACATGCTGACCCCCATGCCGCTTGCCATGACGCTGGGGGCAGGTTCGGTCGCGGCCCCCTACATCATGCCCGCCGTCGAGAACATCAACGGCCAGGCGATCGTGCTTCACAACGACCACCTCGAGCGGCGCGACCCAAGCCAGTGGCGCGGCTTCACCTTCGGGGTGCCCTTCGAATACTCGATGCACAACTTCCTGCTTCGCTACTACGTGGCCGAACACGGGCTCGACCCCGACACCGACATCCAGATCCGCGTCGTGCCGCCGCCGGAGATGGTCGCGAACCTGCGCGCGGGCAACCTCGACGGCTTCCTCTCGCCCGACCCGTTCAACCAGCGCGCGGTTTGGGAGGGGATCGGCTTCATCCACCTCCTGACCAAGGACATCTGGGAGGGGCACCCCTGCTGCGCCTTCGCGGCGCCCCTGTCCTTCGCCACCGAACTGCCCAACACCTACGGCGCGCTCCTGAAGTCGATCATCGACGCGACGCAATACGCCTCCGCCGCCGAGAACCGCGCGGAGATCTCGGCCGCCATCGCGCCCGAGAACTACCTCAACCAGCCGGTCGAGGTGATCCAGCAGGTGCTGACCGGCACCTTCGCGGACGGCCTAGGCAACGTGCAGCGCGTGCCAGACCGGATCGATTTCGACCCGTTCCCCTGGCATTCCATGGGCGTCTGGATCCTGACCCAGATGCGGCGCTGGGGCTACATCGAGGAGCATGTCGATTACCGTGCCGTGGCCGAGCAGGTCTATCTCGCCTCCGACGCGCGCCGGATCATGGAGGACCTCGGCTACGAGGCGCCGGCCGAGACCTACCGGACCCACACGATCATGGGCAAGACCTTCGACCCGGCGGACCCAATCGGCTACATCGACAGTTTCGCGATCCGCCGGGCCTGATCCATGGTCGCCCTCAGCATCAACCAGCGCGGCGCGCTTCTGTCCGCGCTCATCCTGATCGTCGGCCTCCTGTTCTGGGAGGCCGCGATCCCCGAGCAGCAACTCGCCAGCGAGATGACGGAATACGAGCGCCTGATGGGCGGCGGCGCACCCCGCGCCGCCATCCCGCCGCCGTCCGACATCCTCGCCAAGGCGTGGGAGGAACTGTCGAACCCGTTCTACGACGCGGGCCCGAACGACAAGGGGATCGGCATCCAGATCGGTTACTCGATCTACCGCGTCCTGTCGGGCTACTTCCTCGCCGCGCTGGTCGCGATCCCGCTGGGCTTCCTGATCGGCATGTCGCCCGTCGCCTACAGGGCGCTGAACCCCTTCATCCAGGTCTTGCGGCCCATCTCGCCGCTCGCGTGGATGCCGCTCGCGCTTTTCGTGATCCGCGACAGCGAGGCGAGCGCGATCTTCGTCATCTTCATCTGCTCGATCTGGCCCATGCTGCTGAACACGGCCTTCGGTGTGGCCGCTGTCCGGCAGGACTGGGTGAATGTCGCCCGCACCCATGAACTCGGTCCGTTCCGCACCGCCTTCCAGGTGATCCTGCCCGCCGCCGCCCCCACCATCGTCACGGGGATGCGCATTTCCATCGGCATCGCGTGGCTGGTCATCGTGGCCGCCGAGATGCTCGTGGGCGGGACCGGCATCGGCTACTACGTCTGGAACGAGTGGAACAACCTCGACCTGACCTCCGTCATCTTCTCGATCCTCATGATCGGCGTCGTCGGCATGTTGCTGGACACGGCCTTCGGGGCGCTCCAGCGCCTCGTCGCCTACGCGGAATAAGGAGCGTTCCCATGACCAAACCCTTCCTCAGCGTGGAGCGCCTGACCCAGACCTACCCCGACGGGTCGGGCGGCACGACGACCGTCTTCGAGAACGCGAGCTTCGGGATCGAGCGGGGCGAGTTCGTCTGCATCCTCGGCCATTCGGGCTGCGGCAAGTCGACGATCATGAACATCCTCGCCGGTCTCGCCTCGCCCACGTCGGGCGCGGTGACGATGGACGGGGCCGAGGTCTCGGGCCCCTCGCTCGACCGGGGCGTGGTGTTCCAGAACTACTCGCTCCTGCCCTGGCTCTCGGCGCTGAAGAACGTGTCCTTCGGGGTGGCCGCGCGCCACCGCGACTGGTCCAAGGCGCAGGTCGAGGAGCATTCGCGCAAGTTCCTCGCGATGGTGGGGCTCGAGGGCGACACGGTCTTGCGCAAGCCCAGCCAGCTTTCGGGCGGGATGCGACAGCGCGTGTCCATCGCGCGCGCCTTCGCCAACCAGCCGAAGCTGCTCCTGCTCGACGAGCCCTTCGGCGCGCTCGACGCGCTGACCCGTGGCACGATCCAGGAGGAGCTCCTGAAGGTGTGGAGCAAGACGGAGCAGACCGTCTTCATGATCACCCACGACATCGACGAGGCGATCCTTCTGGCCGACCGCATCCTGCTGATGACCAACGGTCCCTATGCCCGCGTCGCCGAAAGCGTGCAGATCACCATTCCGCGCCCCCGCAACCGGACGGAAATCGTCGAGCACCCCAACTACTACGCGATCCGCAACCACCTGGTGCAGTTCCTCGGCCAGCGGTCCAAGGCGCTGTCTGGCCAGCCTTCGGGCGGGGCGACGCAATCGCCCGAGACCGTGGTGATCGACAAGACAAAGCCCGCCGAGGACCCCGAGCCCGAGGCCCTGCTGCGCGCTGTCAACGACTGACGCCGCCCCATTTCACGCGAGAGGAGAGACCAAGATGAAGGACACGTTCGAGCGCCCCGTCATGATGTCCAAGGAGGACGTGACGGTCATGATCCTGTCGGCCAAGAAGCAGGCCGGCCTGACCTGGGAGGGCATCGCCGACATGATCGGCATGTCTCCTGTCTGGACGCATTCCGCCTGCATGGGCATGAACGCCTTCCCGAAGGAAAAGGCGGAGCTTCTGGTCGCGAAGATGGGCCTGCCGCAGGAGGCGGCCTCCGTCATGGTCGAGCCGCCCACCAAGGTCTGGGAACAGTCGGTGCCGACCGATCCCTGCATCTACCGCCTCTACGAGATCGTCGGCGTCTACGGACCCACCATCAAGGCGATCATCGAGGAGAAGTTCGGCACAGGCATCATGTCGGCGATCGACTTCGACATGCAGATCACGAAGGTCGAGCACCCCAAGGGCGACCGCGTGAAGCTCGAGATGTCGGGCAAGTTCCTCGCCTACAACAGCTGGTGAGGGGCGGCCCCGGCCGGTGACACGCGTCGTGGCGTCTGTCTGAAAAGGCAGGCGCTGCGGCGCCCCGGAGTGAGCCTCGCGTTTCGCGCGAGGCAAGCGGGACGCAGTATTGCAGGGGTTTCGAAGCCTGCCCGCCCGCAGATGCGCCGTTGCGACGGCGAACACGGCCGACCCTCCGTCAATGGCATGGAGCCCCGGAAAGGGGGTGCATGCGCTATGGCCGCCTGGAGCAGGCGCCGCCCGAAAACGGGCACTATCATGCCTGTGGCGCGCGCGTTGAGCGCCAAGCCAAGCTCCGCGCACACTCATCGTCGTGCAACTCGACGTCTTCTGCCAGGTCACGCAGGGTCGCCAAAGACGAGCTCAGGAAGCACGACCTCCCATTCCGGTCGCTTCAGGTATGTCTGGAAACACTCCTCGCTGTCGTCTGCGCGCCATCGCAGTATGGCCGCGACCTGACCATGCAGGAACCGGCTGGTATCTGGGGGAGAGAAGGCGCGCGCCATGCGGCCCAGCGTGTCACCTGCCTCGTTCTGGATCAGCCATTTGTCATCCTCGCGCACCAGGCGCACCGGATCGCCCGGGCGCGCTGCCGCGATCGCACGGAGGGTTCGGTTACGGTCCGAGAGCCGTCCGGCAAAGGAGAGATCCACGAGCTTCGGATCGGCCGCAACATAGCGCTTGCGGAGTTCCGGCACCGCGGTCACGTCGGGCTTAACCGATCGCCGCAGCAGCGCCGCTCCCGCGTCCTTGACCAACGGGTGACCGCCCTGTGTGAGAAGGGTCAGGCTTTGCCTTGCGCGCGTCATGGCGACGTAGAACAGCCTGCGGGGCGCGTCGGCGTCCTCGTTCCGGGATGCTCGGTCCCAGCCGCCATTGAGGATTGCGACGTGGTCGAACTCGAGACCCTTTGCGCGATGCGCCGTCAGGAGCAGGAGGCCGCGCTGCTCGGTCCTTGCCTCCCGCGCCCATTCGCCGAGCCATTCGACGATATCCGGCACCGGCATGGCTTTCTCGTCGATCTCGCGGGCAAGCGTGCCGATGCCCTCGCCGATGACGCCAGTCCAGAACGTGGTCGGCTGGCGCTTCAGGGTATCGAGCAGGTCCGCGATCGTCATCAGGCGTGTCCGGTCGGCCAGGAGGTCGCGGACCAGGGCCTGCATCTCGCGCAGCCGCCACAAGCTCGGAAGGCTCTCGTTTGCCATCTCGACCGGGATGCCAAGATGCTCTGCATAGTTGCGCACCGGCTCGAGACGGCGCCAGTCACGGGCGATGATGGCCGCGTTGCGCCACTGCCAGTCCGGGTCGAGATCGGAGAGCCGCTTGAACTCGTCCAGGATCGCGACCGCCTGGGCGTCGTCCCCCGGGGGGATATCGAGCAGCGTCACGCGGCCCTGTCCGACCGGGTCGATCCGGGTCATTCGCCCGCCGGGGGCCTCCTTGCGCCGCGCCTCGTCGACGGAGATGTCGTGCCCCAGTTTCATGCGGTTCCGCGCCGGGCCGATGACCGCGTTGGATGCGGCGACGATGTGCCCGGACGAGCGGTAGTTCTCCGTCAGAAACGTCGGCCTGGCGTTATAGTCCGCCTCGAAGCGGCGGATGAACTCTATGGACGCGCCGGCGAAGGCATAGATGTTCTGGTCATCGTCTCCGACGGCGAAGAGGCTCAGGCGCTGATCCGGGTCGTCGAGACTGCGACCTGCCACGGCCGAGATCAGGGCATATTCCTCGGGGCCGATGTCCTGGTACTCGTCCACCAGAATCCATCTGAAACCTTCGATCAGGGTGTCGCGCAGCGCCTCCGCCTCGGTCCTGGACATGCCCTCGCCACGCAGGGCCGCCACGGCCTGCATCACGATCCCGTCGAAGTCGCGCTGGCCCTCGGCCAACCCGGCGAAGCTCGCGCCCATCAGGCGCATGGCCAAGGCGTGGCAGGTCGAGACCGTAACGCGTGTCGCGTCCTTGCCAATCAGGCGGCGCAGCCGTTCCCGGATCTCCGCCGCCGCGTGGCGGTTGTAGGTGAGCACGAGGATGCCGCGCGGATCCTCCCGTCGCACGCGGACGAGATAGGCGATGCGATGCACGAGAACCCGTGTCTTGCCCGAGCCGGGGCCTGCCAGGACAAGGACGTTTGTCTGCTCGCGGTCGTCCTTGACGATCTGCTCCTGCACCGGGTTGCCGAGCGCATCGACGATCGTCTTCCACGACCGCCCCGTGGTCTGGCGCCGCAACTCGGGCCCGCGCCCCGGCATCCAGCGCCGGACGAAGGAGTCGCGGTCGAGGACGAAGTAATCTTCCGAAAGCCGTTCGGCCTTCTTGATTTCCTCCAGACCGAGCTCGGCATAGGCGGCCATCACGTGCGTCTGGATCGTTTGCTCGGCATAATGTTCATCCAGTGGCGCGAAGTGCTGGACGGTGAACTTCCCGCCCTTCGGATTGACATGCACCGTCATGGCGGAGCGGAACACGGTCAGGCCCCGGCCGAGCGTCATGACCTGCTGTTCGTGCAACCACAGAAGCGCCCTGTCCATCAGCCGGTTGATGTCCCGCACCTCGCCGCGCAGGAACGCATCCCCACTCAGCGCGCCAAGCAGGTCGCCAAGCGTCGTTTCCACCTGAATGTCCTTGCCGCGCGTGCCCTTCGGCACCTTTTCCAGCAAGTGCGACAAGAGCCGCTCACCCGCCTGCCGCCGCAGCGCCGCCGTCCGTTCCAGAACGCTCCAAGTCCGCTGCAAGCGCACCGAAAGGGTCGTGCGGCTCAGCTTGCGGAGGCTGATATTGCCACGTCCCCCGTCCTGGTCGCGCCCGTCGAATGTCATGCCCTGCAAGAGCTTTTCCACGAGGTCGGGGCGGACCTTCGCGTGACCGCAATCGCGCAGGGCCTGGCAGGTTTCGGTGAGGTTGAGCGGTTGCGGTTCGGTGTCGGCCGCGTCGGGCGCCGCCTCCCGCATCAGGGCGATCAGATCGGCTTCGAGGTGTGCTGCCTGTTCCAGCCGCCTTTGCGATGCGTCTTCGACGCCGACGTGAACGAAGACCGTGACCGCGGTGTCGTTGCTGGCGATACCAAGGGCTTCCAGATCGGAGAGCGCCTTGCGCAACGCCGCGCTGTTCAACCCACTGGCGCCGGTCAATTCGTCGGTGGAGATCCCCTGATCGGCGTCGGCCGTCATCAGGTGCCGCACGATATCCAGCAACTGCTTCCGGCGCGTGCCGGTGATGTTGGCCCTTCCGATGAGACCGGTCGCCTCCTCCATCGTGCGAACACGCAGCGACGAGGGGAAGACCTGCACCCGGTTCTCCTCGCGCGACAGAAGGTTCGCCTCCTCCAGCCACGCGACGGCTGTTTTCACGCGCGTATCGTCCGTGTTGCTGTCGCGCACGAACTCGGCGTCGTGGTCCTCGCGGACGATCTCGCCTGTGGTGGCGATGACTGTGCCGTCCTGCTTGAGCCGTTGGTCGAGTTGCCTTAGCGCCCTCAGGATGGCGCCAATCTCATGCCGCGCGAGACGCGAGCGGGCCGACAGGCTGAACTGACGCTCCACGTCGTCGGTGTTGAACAGCAGGACGCAGTTGGCCGGGGCGCGGTCGCGTCCGGCGCGTCCGGCCTCCTGCAGGTAATTCTCCAGCGACCCGGGTACGTCGCCATGCACGACGAGGCGGATGTCCGGCTTGTCGATGCCCATTCCGAAAGCGTTGGTGGCCGCGATCACGCGCAGCTCGCCGACACGAAAACGCTCCTGGATCTCGCGCTTCTCGTCGGCCGGCAGACCCGCATGGAAGCGTTCCGCCGCGAGGCCCTGCATCTTGAGAAACTCGGCGACCTTCTCCGTCCCGCTGCGTGTGGCGCAATAGACCACGGCACCGGAGGCGCCATCCGCCGGCAGACCGGACTCGATGGCGTCCAGAATGTCGGCGAGCTTCGTGGTGGTCTGCGTGGGCTTCACCGCGAACGTGAGGTTCGTTCGCACCGCACCTCCATCGAGCAGCATCAGATCCACCCCGAGGCGAGACTGAAAATGCTCGCGAATGTCGCGCACAACCTCCGGCTTCGCCGTAGCCGTCAGGCAAAGGACGGGCGCGGGGGCGTCGTCGCCGGAATATTCGCGGATGAAACGGCTGACATAGCGGTAATCCGGGCGGAAATCATGGCCCCATTTCGAGATGCAATGCGCCTCGTCGAGAACCCAAAGTCCGACTTCCCGTTGCTGCAGCGCCGACCTGATCGATACCGATCGCAGCTGCTCGGGAGAGATCAGAAGGATGGCGGCGTCGCCCATACGCACCTTCTCCAGCGCGTCGTGCCGCTCGGGCAGCGACAGCATCCCGTTGACCGTGACCGCCGATGAAATCCCGGCGCGCGCGAGCCCCTGCACCTGGTCGGCCATGAGCGCCACGAGCGGTGAAATCACGACGGTCAACGCCCCGGTCTTGTCGAAGCGCGACAGGGCCGGGATCTGGTAGCAGATCGACTTGCCCGTGCCGGTCGGCAGGATGCCGAGGACGCTTCGGCCCTCCATCGCCTCGGAAACGATACGCTCCTGCAGCGGGCGACCCTCCGGGTCGACGGGTTCCGGCCGGAATGATGGAAAGCCGAACCAGCGTTCGAGCGCCCCGGTCGGATCGCCCATTTGGGCGCACCAGGCGCAGTCCGTCCGCGCGCAGCGCCTGTCGCGCAGATGCTTCACGATCAGCGATGCTTCGCGGAACTGGTGGCGCACCCAGGGCGGCATGACCGAGTCGCCGCCGGCCACCGATATCCATGACAGCGCGTAGGCCATCGGCCAGCCCAGGTGCGGGTCTGAAAGGCGCGCAAGTGTCTGTTCCAGCCGATGTGTGCAGACCTGGCCGTCAAGCAGGCGCCGGATCGCGGTCGAGGCCGCGGCCTCCTCCGGCGCGTCGGTCCCGCGTATCTGTCGGAAGAGTGTGTCGAAACCGTCCGTATTCTCGCCGCGGGTGACCAGGAAATGGTAGGCGGCCATCGCGCCTGGCGAGGTCTTGGCCAGGGCCTGGAAGGCGGCGATCTGGTTGGCCAGGACGTCGAAGACCAGGCGCGCGTCAAGCTCGGGATCGTTGACGTGGCCCGCTTCGAGCCGACCGTCGTGATGGTGCTTCACGAGGTGGTGGTAGGGGTTGCGCGGGAAGGCGAGCGGGTTGAGCCACAGAGTATCGATCGGCGCCGCGCCAAGTGCGGCGAGACGAGTGCGGTTCGCCACGAGGTGGGGCAGGTCGTGCCGAAGGATGTTGTGGCCGACGAGGAATCTGGTCCCGGCGCAGAATGCCTCCAGCCGGTCCAGCGCCGCATCGAGGTCACCCCGTTCGTGGCGAAGCACGCGGTCGCCAGAGCCATCCAGCGCAGCAAACGCGAAGATCCGCGCCGTCTTCGGATCGACCTCGAGGTCGATTGAGACGGCAGCGGTTAGCGGATCGGGAATGACCGCGTGATCATGCTTGGAATAGCTCATCAGGAGCTCGGGTTTGCGTTGCGGCCGATATTGGTGCGGACATTGTCCGGCATTCTGGTCATCGTTTCGATTGACACCGGCAAACTGGCAATATCGTGGCGGTAAATCGGTATTGTTTACAAAGGATCACCGTTGAGACCTGCGCGGCGGGGTAGCTGCACCTCGATGAAAACGCCCGCTGTCTGCTGGAGCAGGTGCTGCGTGGGCTTAATTCACGGCACCAAGTCTTCGCGTCCGCAAAGCGATTCAGCGCATCGTTTCACCGGCGCCAGCCCTGGGCGCCCCCGGAGGGTCCGGAACGTGCAGAGCGCGCGTGTTGGCTCGACATCGCTTATGTGCGACGTAGACGCGGCCGGAGGTGCGGATCTTGCGCTTGAAAATCCTTTGTCCGTGACCTCCCGGTGCACATAGTTTCGTCCGACCGTCTTTTCCGGCTGAGGACAAAGCGGCGGGGGGTCTGAATGAAACCGTGGGAACACTTGGCGACGGCGCGAGCGCCAGAAGGGAGCGAACTTCGGCTTCTTCGACGAGGCGACGAATTCTCCATCCGCCTCGAGGACGGCAACGAGTTGATGAACAGCCGGCTGGGCGGGTCGGAAGAGGCGCTAGCGTCGTTGGCGCTGGATCGTCTCGCGGGACGCCGCGCGCCCCACGTGCTGATCGGAGGGCTTGGCATGGGCTTCACCCTGCGGGCCGCGCAGGCCATCGCCCCACCCGACGCTCGGTTCATCGTGGCGGAGATCGTGCCAGACCTGGTGGAATGGGCCGCGCAGCATATGGCCGGGGTGTTCGGCGACAGCCTATCGGACCCCCGGGTCGAAGTCAGGATCGGTGACGTCGGCGCGATGATCCGGGACGCCCGTGGGACATTCGACGCCATCCTGCTCGATGTCGACAACGGCCCGGACGGCCTCACCCGCGCGGACAACGACGCCCTTTATGGTGCGGCGGGCCTGCAAGCTGCGCGCCGCGCGCTCGCGCCCGGAGGCGTGCTTGCCGTGTGGTCGGCCGCGCAGGACCGGAGCTTTGGAAGGCTTCTGTCTTCCTGTGGCTTCGATGCCGAGACCCACGTCGTTCGGGCGGGCCGAAACGGGCGCGGCAGTCGACACACGATCTGGGTCGCGGCCATCCCATAGGAGGCCCACGACCGTCACACGATGGTCCGTAACGCCCGTTCTTCGCGTCCACGATACCGGATCGGTGCGCGCAGCGTCCGCTGTGTCGCGGGCGGTATCTTGGCGGTGCAATGTCGGGCAGCGTCCGGGCCGCGCGGACCGACCTGTCCGCGCTCTCCACGGTGCATCTCCAACCGCCGCTGGCGGGTCGAGGCGCGTGCTCGATCTCCTGCTCCCGGGGGTCTTCGGCACGGCCGATTTCCCGATGTCTCCGATCGCCGTGGCCCATGCGAACGACCCTGCGCCGCCCGGCACCTCGATCGAGGTCTCGCCCGCCCGGAGGGCGCCGCGATGGAAACCTCACCGCGTGAAAAGGTACAATCTGTCAGCAATATTGATCGAAATCATGTTTCGGGGGGCGGGGGCGAACTAGACGGGGGCATCATTGCATCGAAGGAGTGGACCATGTCCTCGTCTGGTAACCAGTCCGGCCACCGCGTGCCGTCGTGGGCGGTCGTCTTTTTCGCTCTTGGAACCTTCGCCATCACCTGGAGCATCATCGGCGGCTACATCTTCTTTCCCGAGACGGCCGTGCGTCTGTTCGGCGAGATCAGCGGAAGTCATCCGCTCTACTTCGCCGCCACCTGGGCGCCGGCCATCGCCGGGATCGCCGTCGTTTTCGCCTTCACCGGTCTCGCCGGGCTTCGCGCCTTTTTCTCGCGTCTGCTGATGTGGCGCTGTGCGCCCGGATGGTGGGCCTTCATCCTCGTCGGTCTTCCGCTGGTCTTCATGGCGGGGTCCCTGATCAAGGGCGGGCCGCTTCTGGCGCCTCTGCCGCCCGAGGGCGCGGGGCCGATGTTCGCCGTCATGGCGATGATGCTGTTTCTCGGTCCGGTGGAGGAGTTCGGTTGGCGTGGGGTCGCGCAGCCGATCCTGCAGCGGCACATGGCGCCGGTCTTCGCCGGTGCGCTGATCGGTGCGGCCTGGGGGCTCTGGCACCTGCCGGCTTTCTACCTTGCCGGCGTAGTCTACGAGAACTGGAGCTTCCTGCCGTTCTTCATCGGCAACGTCACGCTCGCCGTCCTCGTCACGCCGATCTTCAACAGCGCGAGGGGCAGCCTTCTGTTGCCGATGCTGTTCCACTGGCTCCTGATCAATCCGTTCTGGCCCGATGCGCAGCCATGGGACACCTGGATCCTCGCGGTTATCGCGGTCGTGGTGATCTGGTGGAAACGGGACGAGATGCTGACCCGCCGGGGCGCCGTGACCGAGGTCGTTCCGTCCGGGCATGGCGGTCTGCGTCCGGCGATCGTCTAGTCCCATGGGAACGAGAAATGTCATCGCCGCAGCCTTGTCATGCCTGGCGGTCGGCTCGGCCGAGGCCGACATGACCGGGCTTCAGGCGGACCTGCAGGCCACGCTCGATGCCTTCGGGGAGACCTACGCGCTGCCGGGGGCCACAGCCGCGATCGCGTTGCCTGACGGCTCGGTCGTGACGGTCGCCACCGGGTTCGCCGACGTCGAGAACGGACGATTGATGGCCCCCGAGACGCCGATGCTCGCCGCGAGTATCGGCAAGACCTTCGTCGCCATGACCTTTCTGGCGCTCGAGGGGCGGGGCCTTCTTTCTCAAGGCGATCTCGTCTCGGGATATCTCGGCGGCGAGACATGGTTCGAGGAGCTTCCAAACGCGGACACGATGACGCTGGGGCATCTCCTGCACCACCAATCCGGGCTGCCGGACCATCCGCACATGCCGGATTTCCAGCGGGCCGCCGGCGCGCGGTTCGCGGCCGGCGAAGCGGCCTTCGCGCCCGAAGAAATCCTCGGCTTCGTGCGGGGTACCGAGCCGCTCTTCGCCGCGGGAGAGGGGTGGGCCTACAGCGATACCGGCTACATCCTGCTGGGCCTCGTGATCGAGGAGGTCACCGGCAGGGCCTACTACGATCTGTTGTCCGAGACGTTCCTGGAGCCGCTGGGCCTGGATGCCACGACACCTTCCGACAGGACCGACATCCCGGGTCTGGCCGTCGGCTACACGACCGAGGGCAATCCCTTCGACCTGCGGCTGCGCACCGCCGATCCGGAGGGGCGCCTTCTGTGGGATCCGGCCGTGGAATGGACCGGCGGTGGTCTGGCCTCGACCTCGGCCGACCTGGCGCGTTGGGGCCATCTGCTTTTCGGCGGCGCTGCGCTGGGCGCGCCCTATCTAGACCGGTTCCTCGACGCGGTGCCCGTGGCACCGGACGCGCCGGGCATCCTCTACGGGGCCGGCGTCGCCGTCTATTCCGAGACATCGCGCGGTCCGGTCTATGGGCATGGCGGCTGGATCCCGGCCTACGTGTCGAGCCTGCGCCACTATGCCGATCACGGCGTCACCGTCACCTTCCAGATCAACACCGACGCCGGCGTTGTCGACGACTCGAGCGATGTCGTCCCGAGCCTCGAGGCGGCGCTGGCCGATCTCGCGATCGCGGCGGCGGATTGAGCGGCAGTCCCACACATCAACGGAGAAGCGACCGACCATGACCTGGAGACGTGTTGTCATCACCGAGTTCGGGGGACCCGAATGTCTCGAACTGCGGGAGGCCGAAGCGGTCCCCGAGCCCGGGAAAGGCGAGGTGCGCGTCCGCGTCCTCGTGACGAGTGCGGCGTTCACCGACGTGATGATCCGCAAGGGAATGTATCCCGACGTGAAGGAGAAGCCTCCCTTTTCCCCCGGCTACGACATGGTCGGCGTGGTGGACGCAACCGGACCCGGCGCTGCGCGCTTCCGGCCCGGCGACCGCGTCGCGGACCTGACCACCATCGGGGCCTATGCCGACTACCTCTGCCTGCCCGAGGACCGGCTGACCCCGGTGCCGGAGGGTATTCCGGAGGTGGATGCGCTTGCCATGATCCTCTCCGCCGTGACGCCCTACCAGATGCTCCACCGGGTCGCGAAGCTGACGGCGGGCCAGAGCCTTCTGATCCACGGGGCGGGCGGCGCTGTCGGCACGGCGATGCTCCAGCTCGCAAGGGATGCCGGGATCGAGACCTACGGGACGGACATACCCGCCAAGCATGACCTGATCCGAAGCCTCGGCGGCAGACCGGTTGATCCCGGCGTGAGCGGGGAGGCAATGGCGGATGCCACGGGCGGTGGCGTCGATGCGGTCTTCGACCCGCTCGGCGGCGAAAGCCTGTCACGGTCCCTTCACGCCTTGAAGGCCGGTGGGATTCTCGTCGCCTTCGGCTTTCAGAACGAGGTCATGGGCCAGGGCGGCTCGATCCCCATGGACTTCGTGAAGCTGAAGCTGTGGGACTGGCTTCCCAACGGTCACGCGACCGCCTTCTACTCGATCGGAGCCATGCGTAGGAAGCATCCCGACTGGTTCAGGGAGGATCTGGCGGCGTTGTTCGCAATGCTGAAGGACGGCCGCATCGCGCCGGTGGTCGCGGACGTGCTGCCGCTCGAGGAGGCGCGGGCCGCGCATGAGCGCATCGAGGCAGGCGCGGTCGCGGGCAAGCTCGTGCTGAGGGTTTCGGAGCCATGAGGGGGACCATCGCTGCCGCCACCGCGCTGTTCCTGGGCCTGCTCGCCGGGGCCGAGGCCATCGCGCAGGAGACGCTTCTGGTCGATGCCACGATCGTCGACGTGGAGCAGGGCACCCTCAGCCCCGGACGGTCGGTCCTGATCCGGGACGGCGTGATCGCCGAGATCGGCACCGACCTTGAGGCGCCCGGCGCAACCCGCATCGATGCCGGCGGCGGGTTTCTCGTTCCGGGTCTGTGGGACGCGCACGTGCACCTCTTCTCGACACCGGACGAGCCTGAAACGGCCCTGTCGCTCTACCTGATCAACGGTGTGACGGGCATTCGCGACATGGGCGCGCTCTGGCCCATCGGGGCGCAACAGGACCTGCAGGCGCAAATCGAGGCCGGCGAGGTGCTCGGGCCCCGCCTGGTGCTGTCCGGCGCGTGGGTCGATGCAAGCCCCGGCTCCTGGCCGGGCATGTTCCTCGCCGACACGCCGGAGGAGGCCCGCTCCGTCGTGGCGCGCATCGAGGCCGAGGGCTGGGCCGCGGTGAAGGCCTATTCGATGCTCGACGAGGCGACCTATGTCGCGCTTGCGGAGGCGGCGGAGGCACATGGATTGCCACTCGTAGGCCACATCCCCGAGCGCGTCTCTCTGGGAACGGCGATCGAGGCCGGCCAGGCCGGGATGGAGCATTTCGGCCGGGTCGCGATGGCCTGTTCGACCGCCGAGGAACGCATGCTCTCGGACCTTCGCGACGCGATGGACGAAGGTGCCGACCAGGCGCGCATCTTCGGGCTCATGGCCGCGCGCAACCTGATCATCCTGGAGACATGGGACGAGGCGCTCTGCCACGCAACGCTCGCGCGGATCGCCGAGGCGGGGATGCATGTCAGCCCGACGCTCGTCGTCGCGGATTTCTACACCGGCAACTGGCCCTCCGGGGACGCGCCAAGGATGCGGATGACCCCACCGGAAGTCCGCGAGGCCTGGGGGCGGCCGGATTTCCGACTGGAAGCCATGACCGACGAGGTGCGCGCCCTGGCCGAGGATACGATCGCGCTCGACCGGAGGACGTTTCTCATGGCGCACGAGGCGGGGGTGCCGATCCTCGCGTCGACCGACGCTTCCTTCGCCAACCCCTACCTGTTTCACGGGTTCTCGTTGCTCGACGAGCTGGATCTCTACGTCGAGATCGGCCTGACCCCACAAGATGCGCTTTATGCCGCGACCGTCGCTCCGCCGCGCTTCTTCGGCTTGTCGGACCAGGACGGCACCATCGCGGAAGGTCGCCGTGCCGACCTGCTGCTCCTCGACGGCAACCCGCTTGAGGACCTGGGCACGCTGCGTCGGCCCCGGCTGGTGATCGCCCATGGCCACGTCCTCGACCGCGCCGCGCTCGACAGCCTTGAGGCCGAGCTTCTGGCGCGCGGCGCGCCGTGATGCCGTGCCTCTGGCCGGGAGGTGCCGAATGCCAAGGGACAGACCAACTCGGCCCCGGCTCGGCATCTGGCCGCGCTCCCGGTTCGCGCACATCATGAGCGCCGCGATCGTCGTCCTCGCGGCGTTCCTCCTGGTCGTGATGGCTCCGCTCGCAGCGGTCTGCGCTCAATCTTCGGTCGCTGCCCAGCCCGCGGGCGACCCGCTTCTGGAGGGTCTCGCGGCGACCGCCCGAGACCGGATGGAAGCGGACGATGTGCCGGGCGTCGTGATCGCGGTGCTGCGTGACGGTATCCTCCTCGGCCCGGTCGCCCTGGGACTGGCCGATCCCTCGGCGGGCCGGGAGATGACCGCCGATGCGCTCTTCCGCGTGGAGTCCATTTCCAAGCCGGTGACGGCCTGGGGCGTGATGCGGCTGGCCGAGACCGGCCGGTTGGACCTCGACGGGCCGATCGCGGACTGCCTCCTTCGTTGGAGGCCGCCGGACGGCGTGCCGGCCATCACGGTGCGGCAGCTTCTCTCGCATTCGGCGGGTATCGGGATCGGCGACTACGCCGCGCGGTATCGACCCGGCGCGCCGAGGCCGACGCTTCCCGATTTTCTCGAAGGGGATTTCCGCATGGTCGGTGTTCCGGGGGAGGGGTTCGCCTACTCGGACACGGGATACAACCTGCTTGAGCTCGTGGTGGAGGATTGCGCCGGCGAGGAGTTCGGCGCGTTCATGGCGCGCGAGATACTCCGGCCGCTCGGCATGACCGGGGCAGGCTATGACTGGCGCGCGGCCGCTATGCCGGTGGGCCATGACCTGCGCGGGCGGGCCGTGGCGCCGTATGTCTATCCCGCGAGGGGTTCCGGTGGCCTCTTCGCCACGGCGGAGGACATTGCGCGCCTCGCCGCGGCGTCCATGGCGGGTTCGGATCAGGCGGTGTTGCCGGCCGGGACGGTCGCGCTGATGCAGGCCCCCCGGATCGAGGTCGGTGGCCTGTTCGGCTTCGCGGCCGCGGGATACGGCCTCGGTCATTTCACGGAGACGCTCTCGGATGGTCGCGCTGCCATCTGGCACGGAGGGCAGGGCTATGGCTGGATGAGCCACATGCATGTCGTTCCCGAAACCGGCGACGGCATTGTGATCCTGTCCAACAGCCAGCGCGCCTGGCCGCTCTTCGCGGCGGTTCTGCGGGAATGGTCGGGTAGCCTCGGCGTCGAGCCTGTCGGCATGGCGCGCGTTCTCTGGGCCGAGACGGTCGCGAAGGTTGCGGTCGCGGCCCTTCTTGCGGCGGGCGTGCTTGCCGCCTGGAGCGCGGCCAGGGGCGCTGGTGGCGGGGCGGGCGGTGCAGCTGCCGCCGGCATATCGGGCGTTGTCCTGATCGGCTGGCCGATCTGGGCGGCTCGGCAGGATTACCTGTTCCTGTTTTCGATCCTTCCGGGACTCTGGCCCCTGCTGGCCGTGGCGTCGATCCTTTCGGGTCTGGCGCTTTTGGCGCTTGCCGCCGCGAGATGGCGACGCACCTGATCGTCTTCTGTCCTTCGCGCCTTGCCCTACCGCGCTCGGGACAGGCGCCAGCCGGCAAAGACGGACACGACGCACAGAAGCCCGATCGCAATCGTCAGAGGCCGCAGGCCATCGGCCCCTTCACCGGGTATCAGGGGAAGGAGGCCCAGCGTCGTGTTCGAGGCGGCGTGAAAGACATGGGCGAGGACAAGGCTTCCGCCGCTTCTGAGCCAGAGCCAGGTGTAGAGTACGGAGACGGCGAGGATCTGCACGCCAAAGAGCCACGCCGGTATCGCGGCATGGAAGTCTCCGGGCAGTGCCCAGAGCGGCAGGTGCCAAAGGGCCCAGACCAGACCCAGAGCGAGGCTCGCGCGCACAGGCCCGGTCAGGGAGAGCAGCCGCGGCAGCAGGTATCCGCGCCAGCCGGTTTCCTCTCCGGCCACGCTGAACACGAGGACCCAAAGGAAGATGACCGGGGCGAGCATCAGGACCTGCGCAGCCGGCCAGTCCACTTCCCCTCCGGCGGCCATGTCCAATAACAGGGCCGTCACGCCGACTGCGGCCGTGCTCAGAAGCGCGAAGACCCAGGCCCAAGGAGAAGCCCGCCACCGGGAGAACCCCGAGAGGAGCCGGGACAAATCGCTTCGGCCGGAGATGGCGGCGAGACCGAGCGCCGCGAGTGAAGGCCCGAATGCACCCGCGACCCGCCAACCCGCCGCGCTGCTGTCCGTGAGGATGGCCAAGCCCCAGGCCGACCACGAGAGGGCGAGCGACAGTATCGAGAAGACAACCGCCTGTCGCATGCAGGCACCGGGGCTTTTCGCCTCCGCCGCATCGCTGGCGGGCGTCGCGTCCCGCGCGCCTGGCCTGCTGGCCCGAGGTGCACCTGACCCCGTCATTTGCGCGCCCTGGGGAAACGGATGCCGGTGACCTCGGCGAGGAAAAAGGGGAAGTAGTCGTCGGTGCCGAACATGTTGCCGGCCTCCACGCGGAAGGGCAGGCGGTAGCCGTCGACCTCCCGAAAGTCCGACAGATGGCCGCCGAAGGGTTGCAGCCTGTGGATGCCATCGGGGTTGGCATCGCTCCAGCGGTCGAAGCGCACGACGGTCGGCCTTCCATCCGCCTCAACGGTCACATCCACCGACTGCTCCAGCGCGCCGTGCCTGACGGTCACGCGGGCGGTGTTCCCGTCCACTTCCGACCACGCGATGCCGGGACCCGGCAGCAGTGCGGCGGGCGCCCAGATCGCGGCTTCTGCCGCATAGCGCCCGTAGGCGGACCTCGCGTGGTCCGGATCGCCGCCGAGCCTTGCGACCGGAAAAAGCCCCATGGCCCAGAACCGTGTCCACATCCCTGAATCGGAAAGCGCGACGGGCATCCCGCCGCGGGAACGCATGGACCAGACGAAGCCCTCGGGAACCGCAAGGATCTGGTGCGCGTCCATCCTCCGGTAGTTCGGTGCCTCTTTCGTGCCGAGGCTCAAGAGACCCCCCATGTCGATTTCCACAACCGGCAAGATCGGTGCACCCTCCGAGATGGCGAACCCGAAATACCGCCGCGCGGGGCCGGGCAGATGGGCGACCATGTCCCGGCTGAACGCATCCGGCTTTTGCGGTTGAAGCGCCCTGAGGCGTTGCCATTCCACACGATCGGCGCGCCGGTCGAACGCCCGCAAGGCCCCGAGTGCTCCGGTTGCGACAAGGACGGCGGCCGCGAAAGCGAGAAGGAAGTTCATCGTGCTGCTGCTTGGCAAGGGATGCCCCCATCCATGCCAACACGGCCGTCGCAGCGATGATCTGGATCAAGGCCTGGAAAGATGCGGATGTCCGGCGGCGCGCGATTTTCAGGAAGCGGCCCATGGACGCGAAAGTCATCCGGTCGGATGCGGCCCGGCAAGGGCAATGTCGAGCGCCTCGCGCCGACCCACTCCGGGGATCTCCACTCCGGGCGCCATTGCCTCACGTCTTGCGCCACCTTCTTCGCCGCCAGGTCCCTCGGCTTCGCATGGCCGAGGAGCGCGTGGGCCAGCCGCTTCCTGAGCTTCGCATGCTCGTCTCCGGGCGTCTTCGCCACCGCGCGCGGGGCCAGCCCTTCGAGACGCCGTCCCGTCCCCGCCCGGCAATGGCTTCAGGGTCCGGCGGTCTTGGACCGTGGGGGGCGCGTCACCCCGCCATGAAACCGCCTGTCACGAGGACTTGGGCCGCGCGTCGAAGAGGGCTTCGATGCGCTGGGCCTCGTCGGCAAGGCCGTAGGGCGGGTTCACCACGAACAGGCCCGATCCGACCATCCGGTGCCCCTCGCGCGCGGGGCCGAAGACGACCTCGTGGCGGAGCCCGTCCGGATCGAGGGCGGACAGCGCGTCGAGCATCGGCCCATGCGCGCCACCCAGCAGGAGCGGATACCAGAGTGCGATGATCCCGACGTTCCATTTCGCCCGCAGCTTCGAGATTGTCTTCGGGATCGTCGCGTAGTCGTCCTTCACCTCCCAGGACGGGTCGATCAGGACGAGGCCGCGCCGGGGTGTCGGCGGACAGAGCGAAAGCGCCGCCGCGAGGCCGTCGCGGCGCAGGACATGGGCGCCGAAGGGGGCCATCACCTCCTTCAGGGCCTCGTGTTCCCTCGGGTGCAGTTCCGCAAGGTGCATCACGTCGCCGGGCCGCAGCATGTCCGCCGCGATCAGGGGAGATCCGGGATAGGCCGTCGCCCCGTATCGTGCGCGGATCGCGGCAAGGCAGCGGGCATAGGGATGCTCGGGTGGGAAGGCCGCGGCGAGCCGGCCGATGCCGACCGCCGCCTCGCCGGTCTTGAGCGCCTCTGCCGCGTCCAGCCGGTAGAGCCCACGGCCGGCATGGGTCTCGATGTAGCTGAGCGGTTTGTCCTTGCGCGTCAGGTAGTCCAGCATCACGGCCAGAAGCGCGTGCTTGTGCACGTCGGCCATGTTCCCTGCGTGGAAACTGTGCTGATAGGACAACATATGGGCGGCGTAGCCGGATTGGCGGGTCGGGACAAGCGGGCGGGAACAAGCGGGCGGGACAGGGAACCTGAATGGCGGAACGGGACTACGATGCGATCGTCCTCGGGGCGGGGGGCGCGGGCCTGATGGCGGCGGCGACCGCGGGGCAGGCCGGCGCGCGCGTCCTCGTCATCGACCATGCCGAGAAGCCGGGAAAGAAGATCCTCATTTCCGGCGGCGGGCGCTGCAATTTCACCAACACCGGAACCGAGCCGGAGAACTTCCTGTCCGAGAACCCGCATTTCGCGAAATCGGCGCTGAGCCGTTACACGCAATGGGATTTCCTCGCGCTGGTGGAGCGTCACGGCATCGCCTGGCATGAAAAGACGCTTGGGCAGCTTTTCTGCGACGGGTCGGCCCGGCAGATCGTCGCCATGCTGCTGGAGGAATGCCGGAAGGGTGGCGTCGATGTCCGGCTGTCCACCGCGATCGGCGAGATCGGACATTCCGACGGGCGGTTCCGCGTGGCGGGCGCAACGGCGCGGGCGCTCGTGATCGCGACGGGCGGGCCCTCCATCCCGAAGATGGGTGCGAGTGGCGTGGCCTACGACATCGCCCGTCGCTTCGGCCTCGATGTGGTGACGCCCCGCCCGGCGCTCGTGCCCTTCACGCTCGGAGAAGAGGATGCCCCCTTCAAGGGCATTCCGGGCGTGGCCTTTCCCGTGGTCGCCCGGGTGCGGGACGTCGCCTTCGAGGAGGCCGCGCTCTTCACGCACAGGGGCCTCTCGGGGCCCGCGATCCTGCAGGTCTCTTCCTACTGGGCGCCGGGCGAGGCGGTGTCGCTCCGTGTCCTGCCCGATGCGGGCGCAGTCCTGCGCGCCGCGCGGCAGGAGATGCCCCGGACGCATCTGAAGGCCGCGCTCTCCCGCCACCTGCCGGCCCGCCTTGCCGACGTGCTCGCGGCGCGCATCGGGCTCGGGCGGGAGCTGGGAAATTGCTCGGATGCCGAGCTCGACGCGGCCGCCGAGGTTCTGACGGCGCTGACCTTCCGGCCAACGGGCACCGAGGGCTATGCCAAGGCCGAGGTGACGGCGGGCGGCATCTCGACCGCGGCGCTTTCGTCCAAGACGATGGAGGCGCGCGACGTGCCGGGGCTCTACGCCATAGGCGAGGCTGTCGATGTGACCGGCTGGCTCGGCGGCTACAACTTCCAGTGGGCCTGGTCCTCCGGCGTCGCGGCCGGCCTCGCCATCGCGGCGGGCGCCGGCGGGGGGCGCTGACCGTCGTCGCCCCGGTCGACCCCGCGGCGCTGGCCTGATAGGCCATGGGGAGGTCCTTTTGGATGGAGGTTGCGATGAGGGTCCTTTTCACCGGTGGATCGGGAAAGGCCGGGCGCCACGCGGTCCGGTTTCTTGTCGAACGAGGGCATCGCGTCCTGAACGTCGATCTGACGCCGCTAGAAATGGAAGGCGTGGACAACCGGATCGCCGACATCACGGACGCGGGTCAGATGTTCGACGTCATGGCAAGCTATGCCGGGTTCGACGAACTGGAGCCGGGGCAGGGCGTGCCGCGCTTCGATGCGGTCGTCCACTTCGCCGCCGTTCCGCGGATCCTCATCACGGCAGACAACGAGTGTTTCCGCGTCAACACGCTCGGCACCTACAACGTGATCGACGCGGCGGTGAAATTCGGAGTGCGCAAGATCGTCTTCGCTTCGTCCGAGACGACCTATGGCGTCTGTTTCGCCGACGGCGAGCGCAAGCCGGATTATCTTCCAGTCGACGAGGAGCACCCGACGATCCCCGAGGACAGCTACGCCATGTCCAAGGTCGTCAACGAGGCCACGGCCCGCAGCTTCCAGCGCCGGAGCGGCTTCGACATCTACGGCCTCCGGATCAACAACGTTGTGGAACCCCATGAATACGCGGAGAACTTTCCGGCCTACATCGCGGATCCCGCGCTCCGGCGCAGGAACTTCTTCGCCTATATCGACGCGCGCGATCTCGGCCACATGGTCGACCGGTGCCTGAGCGTGAACGGGCTCGGCTACCAGGTCTTCAACGTGTCGAACGACAGCCATTCCGTCGACCGCACCACCGCGCAGCTGATCGAGGAGTTCTATGCAGGCGTCCCCGTGAACCGCGGGATGGGCGAGCGCGAGACGTTCTACTCCAACCGCAAGGCCAGGGACCTGCTCGGCTTCAGCCCGGAACACGATTGGCGCAATTACGTGCTGAGCTAGAGGGCGCACCGGACCAGGCCAACGACCCGGAGCGCCGCAAGGACGAAGGTCCGCGTCTTTCTGCGTTCAGGCCGGCGCCGCCAGCATCGCTTCGACGAGCTTCTGCACCCGAAGCGCCTCCGCGGGTGTCGCAAGTCTGCTGGCTTCGCCCCGCATGCAAAGGAGAAGGTCGTCGAGTTGCGCCCGGAGGCTGACCGCGCGGGGATCGGCGGGCCGTTCGGTCAGCTCTTCGAAGGGCCCGCCATCCGAGCGCGCGTCGACGTAGAAATCCGTGATCCGCCGACTTGCCGCCGAGCCCTTGATGGTCAGTTCCTGCCGGTCCGGCTGCGCGCCGCCGACGCTGGCCATGATCGTGACGGGAAGGCCCGCGGCGTTCTCCAGCCGGGCCAGCATGTGGGTCTCGCACAGCGCCGGATCGGCCGGGTAGGACGGCCGCGCCCAGACCACGGATAGCGGGCCGAGGATGCGTTCCGAAAAGAACAGGAAGTGCGAGATCACCTCGCGTGTCATCCCGCCCTCGTCGCGGAAGCGGAGCCAGTCGGCCGCCTTCTGCCATTCGCGTGGCCAGGCCGCGTAGGTCACGACGATGTCGGCCCCCAGCACCTCGCCGAGCGCGCCGCTCCGTGCGGCCTCCGCGACCCCGGTCAATGCCGCCCCGGCCGCCTGGGTGAAATTGACGGCCGCCGGAACGCCGCTTGCCGCAAGCGCGGCGACGAGCGCTTCGCTTTCGGCGATGTCCACGCCGAGCGGCTTTTCGAGGAACACCGCCTTGCCCTCGGCCGCGGCGGCGAGCGCGTAGGCTTTCCGTGGCACCGGCGGGCAGGCGAGATAGACAAGATCGGCGGCCGCCATGGCCTCTTCCGCGGAAGAGGCGATCCTGGCGTCCGGCGCGAGCGCCGCGGCGGCTTGGCAGGCCTGCGGGTCAGGGTCCCACAGGGCAACCGGCTCGTATCCGGGATGCCGGAGCATGTGTTCGAGCATGCGGCGCCCCATGATGCCCAGCCCGATGATCGATACCGCCACGCTCATGTCTGTGTTCCGTCTCGCTGCTGCGGGCGGTCCTGCCCGCGGGTCCGACAAGGCATAGGAAGGCCTGCGTCCGTGTGCAACCGCCACAACCGAAGGCCGCGGGGTCCCTGCAGGCCGCGTCACCTTTCCTCGAGCAGGATCTGATCGGACGAAATCCCCCGCTTCTCGGCGCTTGCGCGGACAGCCTCCCGCAGGGTCTTGCTGCGATCCAGCAGGCGCCTGAACCGCGCCTCGTCCAGCACGAGCAACGTGGAGGGCGCGATGGCATGCACTTCGGCGCGGCGGGCCCGGTTGAAGAGGATCGCCATCTGCCCGAACATCTCGCCGCGTCCCAGGCGCCAGGACTGACCGGCGGTTTCCAGCTCCACCGCGCCCGAGGCGATGAAAAAGACGCTGTGCGGCGGGCTTTCCTTGCGCATCACGGTCTCGCCGGCATTGGCGTAGCGTGTTTGCAGCGCTCGGCCGAGGCGCCTCAACGTGGCGTCGTCGAGATCGGCAAAGAGCGGAAACTGCCGTACGAGTTCCGTCCGCTGCAACGCGATGTCGAGACGCGGGCGCATCTCCGCAGCCGCGCGGCGTTTCGCGAGATCCTGCATCAGCGCGGAATGGACTTCGGCGCCGATCAGGCCGTCCCCCCGCATCGCCTCGTATTCCCGCTCCTCGAGCCGAAGCGCCGTGCGCCGGATGAACCGCCGCTCCAGTTCTTCCGCGTAGCCGGGATATTGCAGGCGCAGTCCCTCGAGCGCGGTCTCCAGCGCCTCGATCCGACGTGTGAGCAGTTCCTGCAGCAGGTCCGCCACGCGCCGGCCGTGGATGCGCCGGATACGCCCGTCGATGAAGGCTCCGAGATCGCGCAGGATCAGCCGCTGCGATAGCAGCAACTCGAAGCGGTCCGCCGTCATCCGCGCAAGCGGCGCCGACAGGCGGAGCCGGCGTTGAAGGATGACCGAGGCGCGAAAGCCGCGGTCGTAGGCGACACTCCGGCGCGCGGCGCGCTGATAGCCGCTGCGCCCGCCCGTCCGCGCCCCTTCGATCAGCCGGTCGGCGTCCGAAAGGACCTGCTCGGCCATCCGCGAGGACAGCGTGCGTTCCCGCAAACGTTCGAGGATCAGGTCGCGTTCGCGCCCGGCCAGCGCGATCAGGCCCAGCGTGATGCGGTCGCGGTCCAGGATGTCGTGGCTGTCCTCCGCCGCCTTCACCGCCTCGTCGAGCCGCTCGCCGAAAGCCTTGGCTTCCGAGCGAACGATCTCGCGGGTGAGTTCATAGTTCTCGTTGCTGGTGGCGAGGTCCTCGCGCACCGTCTGCAGCGAGACCGCCACGACCTGCCGCGAAAGCGCCTCGTCAAGCGGCGGGAGCCGGTCGAGGCCCAGCCGGGCGATGACCCAGCGCAGCGTGGTGCCCTGGACGATGAGCGTGAAGAGCGTGAAGCCCGTGGCCAGGATGCCGACGAGGCGCTTGGTCTCCAGCGGCACCCGGATGCTCTCGGTCACGGCGAGCGCCAGCGCCAGCGTGACGGCCCCGCGCAGCCCGCCCCAGAGGATCGCGGCCCGGTAGCGCGTTTCGACCTGCGGCGAGGCGCGAAGCACGGTGAGAAGCGGCAGGAGCCCGAACAGGATCACCGCCCGCGCGGCGATCGCGGCGAGCACGACCACGAGGATCAGGACGAAATCGCCGGGCCGCGCCTCTTCGAGGAGGCGGGGGATCAGGAGGGCCGCGAGAATGAAGATCAGCGCGCCGGACCAATGAGCGAGCAGGTCCCAGACCTCGCGCAGGTTGGTCCAGGCCTGCGGCGGCAGGCGACCCGGACCCGTAAGGTTCAGCGTCAGGCCGGCGGTCACCACGGCGATCACGCCGGAGGCGCCGACGCTCTGTTCGGCCAGGATGTAGGCGAGGTAGGGCAGGGCGACCGAGATCGAGATCTGCGCCCGCTCGTGCCGCGCGAACAGGCCCATGACCCAGACGGCCAGCCTTGCCGCGAACCACCCGGTCAGGGCGCCGCCCGCCAGCAGGACCGGAAAGCGCGCGATCGCCGCACCGAGGTCGGGGTCGGGCACACCCAGCATCACGAAGCCCATGAACACCCCGAAGAGCGCGATGGCCGCGGCGTCGTTCAGAAGGCTCTCGCCCTCGATGATCCGCGCCAGCCGCCGGGGCGCCGAGATGGAACGGAAGATCGACACGACCGCCGAAGGGTCGGTGGTCGACACGATGGCGCCGACCAGCAGACAGGCGGCAAGCGGCAAGGCGCTGGCCCAGGACAACGCGTAGCCGACGCTGAGCGTCGCCACGACGACCGCCACGATGGCCAGCACGAGGATCGGAACCCAGTCGTCGAGCATCCGGCGAAGATTCATCCCGAGCGTCGCCTGAAACAGGAGCGTCGGCAGGAAGACGTAGAGGAACACGTTCGACCGGATCGGCAGGCCGAGGATCGCCTCCGCCACCGGGTTGAGGACATCGGTCAGCTCCGTGCGCAGGAAGAACAGCGCGCCGACCCCGATCAGCACGCCGAGAACGGCGAGGATCACGCTCATCGGCAGCCGCAGGCGGTCGGCCATCGGCTCGGCCGCGCCGATCAGGAGAAAGAGCGACGCGATGATCGTGGTGAGAAGAACGATATCCATGGGCCGGACACTACATGGGTGGAGGCCGCCGCAGGACCAAAAACATGCCCCGCGCGGCCCTTGGCAGGGTATCGCCGCGTCAATCCACCGGCCGAAGCGGCAGCGGTTCGGATGATCGGAGGCCGCGCGCCTCTCTTCGCGACGGACCCGCCCGTTGCGGCAAGCCCCCCTCCGGGATCATGCGGCGCGCGCGGCCCCGCGCCGCGAACGCCCAACTCAGAGTTGCGACGAGGAATCCAGCAGACCTTCCTTCAGCGCATAGGCCAGAAGCTGCGCGACGGAGTTCACCTCGAGCTTGGCCATCAGCCGCGTGCGGTGGTTGTCGACGGTCTTGGCGCTGATCGACAGGCGCTCGGCGATGGCCGCGTTCGAACAGCCCTGCGCGATCAGGTGCAGCACCTGCCGCTCCCGCTGCGTCAGGGGTTCGACCGTCGTCGCGTTCTCGAGGATGCGCACAACTTCCTGTGCCACGTATCGCTCTCCCCGCAGCAGGAGTTCGAAGCCCTTCTGCATCTCGTCGGGGGGGCAGGACTTGAGGAACAGGCCATCGACCTCGACGGCCATCCAGTCGGCCAGGCTCTGGGCGGCGGTGAACCCGGTCACGACTGCGATGCGGGTGTCGGGCGACCAGCGCCGGACCTCGCCGAAGACCTCCATGCCGCGCGACAGGGGCATGCCGGCATCCAGAAGCAGCAGATCGGGGCGCAGCGTCTTGCCGAGCGCGATGGCCTCGAAGCCGTTCTCGGCCTCGCCCACGACCTCGGCGCCGTCGATGCGGGCAATAATGTCTTTGAGCCCGTTGCGAACCAACGCATGGTCGTCGGCGATCACGATCTTCTTCGGAGAGCCTTGCACTGTCTGTCTTTTCTCTGAACGCGAACCGAGCGGCGCTGGTGATCTTCGCCATCGCCTTCCTCAGTAGTATCGCGATTCTGACGTATCACAACCTCGCGCGGCCGGGGATCACTCGTGGTGCGGACGACAGTCCGATCGTCGTGGCGCTTGCCGATGCGCCGGTGCGCAACCTGCATCTGCGCATGGTGCGCTCCACCGATCCCGATGCGCCCTGTCCCGTGGCCGACGGCATCGCGCTTGTCGATACCGAGGCGCTGGGCTCGGATGTCTGGGGGTGCCTGCGCGTCGTCAACGCGTCGGCCACCTCGGGCGTCTGGCGGATCGACATGGGCGACGTGACGGCGGTGCGCGCGACCTGGTGGGTGCGTCGCGCGGCCGAGGATCAGCCGGTCCTGACCAACCGGGCCGAGACTGGCATCCGCGAACGCGAGACCGGGACGCGCCGGGTCGTCTCGCTGCCCATTCCGATCATGGCGGGCGAGACCATCGAGATCTGGGCCAGTTTCGACCTGGCCGGGTTGATCACTGGGTCCGCGCCGATGCTGCGGCCGGAACTTCAGCTCGACGCCGAGATGATGGGCCGGTCCCATCTCTATGGCGGCCTCTTGGCTGGATCCGCGCTGCTGATCCTGTTCTTCACCGCCTTCGCCTACCTGCTGCAATCCCGGCCCGCGCGGCTCTATGCCGTGTATTTCGGGATCATCTGGCTGACCATGGCCGCGCGCGAGGGCTATGTCGCGGCGCTCGTGCCCTACAATGCGGGACAGATCATCAACGGCGTCTCGGTGATCGTCGTCATCCTGCTCAGCCTCGCGCACTACCGGTTCGTCGCCGCCTTCGTCGAGGATGCCGCGCCGGGCCACGAAATGGCGCGCGTCGGCGGGCGGCTGGTGCGGCTGGCGCTCTGGGCGATCCTTGCGGTCGTCGTGTTCGTTCTCGGCGTCATCGCGTTGATCGTGCTCATGACCTCGGGCGTGGTGCCAATCGAGGACCCCGACGGCCTCTATGCCGGCATGATCGCGGCAAGCGCGCTGGTGGGGCAGGCCTTCGGCGGCGCGATCTTCGCCGCGTCTCTCCTCTACGCGCTCTGGGCGGCGGTGCTGCTCTGGCGGCTCGGAACGGACGGAAGCGGGTTCTTCGCGGCCGGCGTCATGGTCCTCGTGCTGGGCGTCGCCCTCGTGGCGCGGAACCTGCCGGCGGCGGCGGGGATCGACGCGATCTGGACGCAGTCGGTCGTCAACGTGCTGTGGTTCACCGATGCGATGATCTTCGCCGCCGCCATCGTGCGCCAGACCTTCGGCCTGCGGAACCAGCGCGACATCGCCCGCGAGGCCGAGCTTGCCGCCTCGCAGGAGCAATTGCGCCTGTCACAGACGCTGCTGGCCGCGCACCGCGACCTCGACCGCGCCCGGACCCTGGCCGAGCAGCACCGCTCGCGCCTCGCCCTGACTAGCCACGACCTGCGGCAGCCGCTGATGTCGCTGCGGCTCGCGCTGGAGGAGGCGGAAGCCGCCCCGGCCGCGCTGAAGGAACGGCTGAGTACCGGGCTCGACTACCTGCGCTCGGTCCTGACCGACAGCATGGTGGCCGCGCGGCCGAGCGACATCGACGCCGGTCACGGACCCGCCCCCGCGCGCGAGGCGATCCCGGTCTCGGTGCTGACGCAGAACGTCGTGCGCATGTTCGGCGACGAGGCGCGGGCGAAGGGCCTGACCCTGCGCGCCGCGCCAAGCGGCCTGATCGTCGAGGCCGATCCCGTCCCGCTGATCCGGATGCTGTCCAACCTGACCTCGAACGCGGTGAAGTACACCGATGCCGGGGCGGTCGTGATCGGCGCGCGCCGCCGCAACGGGCGCATCGCCCTCGAAGTGCGCGACAGCGGGCCGGGCATGTCCGCCGATGAGGTGGCCGCCGTTCGCGGGAGCTATGCGCGGGGCGCGCAATCGCACGCCGCCGAAGGGGAGGGGGTAGGCCTTGCGAGTGTCGAGGCTCTGGCGATTGACCATGGGCTCTCCCTCGTCATCCGCAGCGCGCCCGGGCGGGGGACGACCATGGCGATCGAGGGCCTCCGCGAGGCACCGCCCGAATAGCGGAACGCGGCGCAGGGGTCTGCGCCGCGTCATCCGTGGGGATCGTGCCCGCGATCAGCAGCGGCGCATGTCCACCGCCGTCGTCGAGCCGAGCCAGGCGGCCGAGTTGTCGTCGTAGATGATGTAGATGTGGCCCGCGTTGTTGACGTAGCGGTTCGTGCCGGCCCTGCGCGTGTAGTAGAGGATGTTGCCGCCGCGGCCGAGGCCCTCGGCATAGAACCCCTCGTCGAAATTGCCGGTCAGGACGTTGATGTTGCCGCCGAAGCAATATTGGCGCGTCTCGACGACCGGTTGGGGGGGAGGGGCCGGGGCGGGCGCCGGGCCGGTCTGCTGGCCGATGATGATCGCGGCGATGGCGCCGATCAGGGCGGCTTCCAGCTCGGCGTTCTGCGCGGCGGCCGGGGTGGCGGAGGTGCCTGTGATGGCGGAGGCGCCGATGATGGCTGCGGTAAGGAGGCGGGCGGTCTTGATGCGGAGGGTCATGGGTGAGGTCCTTCGGGTTCATGGGGTGTGGCGTTCTGTGCCGATGAATTGACCCTAGCCGCCGCCGCGCATCGGCCCCATGAGGTCAATCCCTCATACTGCGCCGCTTCGGGGCGCGCGCGCGACCATGCGGACAGATGCGAGAGGCGGCGCAGGGGTGCCTGCGCCGCCTTTCGACGGGGGGAGGGGGCCGCGGGTTTCAGCAGCGATAGAGGCGGATCGTCTGGTTGCCGTCGCTCCAGGTCGCATCGCCGTTCTGGAACAGCGCGTAGATGGCGCCGGTCTGGCCGACATAGCGGTGGGTATTGCCGACCCGCTGGTAGTAGAGCGCGTTGCCCGGCCGCCCGGCGGGATAGGCCTGGAAGCCGACGGAGAGATCGCCGACGAACACGTTGACGTTGTTGTTGTCGTAGAAGCAGTAGCTGAAGAATTGCTCCTGCGCGGCGGCCTCATCGGTGCCGGCGCCCATCGCGGTGAGGGCGACGGCAGTGACGGCGGCGAGGCGGAGGGCGGCGCGGCGGATGGAATTCGTGGTCATGGTCCGGGTCCTTCGGTCTGGCGACGGACCGTCATGGCCCGTCCGATGACCCGTTGATGCCAGACGCGGGCTGCGCGGGGACATGAGGTCGATCCCTCATTCGCCGCTACCCGCCAGGACGCTCAGCGCATCAGGACGACGGGAACCTTGCAGGACCTGACCATCTCGGTGGTCGTCGACCCGATCACCAGGCTCCGGATGCGGCTGTGGCCATAGGCGCCCATCACGACCATGCCGAAGCCCTCGTTCTCGACCATCCGGCCAAGCTCGGCATCCGGCTGGCCCGGCACGAGGCGCGTCTCGGCCTCGATCCCCGCCGCTTTCAGAAGGGCAGCGGCATCGCCGAGCCCTTGCCGCGCGGCGGCCGTGTCGGAACCGACCGTCACCACGGTGACCGAAAGCCCGGCAAAAAGCGGGCTGCGCGCGATATGATCCACCGCCTTCATCGCCGAGCGCCCGCCGTCATAGGCCACGAGGACCTTCCCGATCGGCCGGAACGCGCGCGAGGCGACGAAAACCGGCCGATGCGCGGCGCGCACGATCCGTTCGAGGTTCGAGCCCAGATGCCCCTTCGCGAAATCCGCCGCCTCGCCACGCTTGCCGACGACGATCACGCGCGCCTCGGCCTCTATTTCGGCGATGGCCTCGACGATGTCGCCATGGCGCAGACGCGTCGTGACCTCGGCCACGCCGTCCCGCGCGACGATGGCGCGCGCATCCTCGAGGATGGCGCGGCCGCGATGGGCGATCAGCTTCGCGCGCTGGGCATCGAGTGCGGCCAGTTCTTCCAGCAGCGCCGAACGTGCGCCGAGCCGGATCGAGCCGGAGAGGTCGCGCGTCTCCGCCGCCTCGCGGCGGCCGAGCACGTGGATGAGTTCCACCGGCGATCCGGTCCGCCCGGAAATCCAGGCGGCATGGTCGCAGACGCTTTCGGAATAGATCGAACCGTCCACCAGCGCGATGATCTTGGTCGTCATGTCTTCTTCCCCCTCAATGCGCCGAGAGACTGTCGAGCGCGCCCGGCCGGTCGCTCACGCCGAGCCGGTCGACCAGCGTCTCGGTCGCCTCGTTCATGCCGACGACCTCCACCTCCGCGCCGTCGCGGCGGAACTTCAGGATCGCCATGTCTAGCGCCTGCACCGAGCTTATGTCCCAGATGTGTGAGCGCGAGACGTCGATCACCACGCGCTCGGGCGCCTCGCGGAAGTCGAAGGCGTCCATGAAGTCCTCGACCGACCCGTAGAACATCTGCCCCTCGACACGGTAGGTGCGCACGCGGCCATCGGCGCTGATCTCGCTCGTCACCCGGAAAAGCTGCGCGATCTTGCCGGCGAAGAAGATCCCCGACAGGAGCACTCCGACCAGCACCCCGATGGCGAGGTTGTGGGTCCAGACCACGGTCGCCACGGTCGCCAGCATCACCACCGAGGAAGAGCGCGGGTGTACCGCGAGGTTGCGGATCGACGACCACGAGAATGTGCCGATCGAGACCATGATCATGATGGCGACGAGCGCGGGCATCGGGATGATGCGCACCAGATCGCCGAGGCCCACAACAAGGATCAACAGGAACACGCCGGCCACGAAGCACGACAGCCGCCCGCGCCCGCCCGATTTCACGTTGATGATCGACTGGCCGATCATGGCGCAGCCCGCCATGCCGCCGATGAAGCCCGTGGCCGTGTTGGCGAGGCCCTGGCCGATGCACTCCTGGTTGCGGTTCGACTTCGTGTCAGTCAGGTCGTCGACGATGTTCTGGGTCATCAGGCTTTCGAGCAGGCCCACGACCGCCACCGCGACCGAGTAGGGCAGGATGATCCGCAGCGTCTCGAGGTTCAGCGGGATGTCGGGCAGGAGGAACATGGGCAGCGTATCGGGCAACTCGCCCATGTCGCCCACCGTGCGAACGTCCCATCCGAAGGCGACCGTCAGGGCGGTCAGCACGATGATCGTGACCAGCGGCGAGGGCACGGCCTTCGTCAGGAGCGGGAAGAGGTAGATGATCGCCAGCCCCGCCGCGACCAGCGCGTAGGTCAGCCAGGTGACCTCCCTGGGGTCGAGTTCGGGAAGCTGCGCCATGAAGATCAGGATGGCGAGCGCGTTGACGAACCCCGTCATCACCGATTTCGAGACATAGCGCATCACGAAGCCGAGCCTCAGCGCGCCCGCCCCGATCTGCAGGAGGCCCGCCAGCACCGTCGCGGCCAGGAGGTATTGCAGCCCGTGGTCCCGCACCAGCGTGACCATCAGGACCGCCGTTGCCGCCGTCGCCGCCGAGATCATGCCGGGACGCCCGCCCGCGATGGCGGTGATCACGGCGATGGAGAAACTGGCATAAAGCCCGACCTTCGGGTCCACGCCCGCGATGATCGAGAAGGCGATGGCCTCGGGGATGAGGGCCAGTGCGACCACGAGACCCGCGAGAAGGTCGGCGCGCACGTTGCCCAGCCACTGGCGGCGGTAGGCGTCGAATGAAAACATGAAAGCTGTCCGAGTCCGGCGGCGCTGTGCGGCACCGGTCCTTGCGTCTTGCCTGGCGTAGCGTTGTCCGGCGGATAGGCGGCCGGAAGAGCCACCCGGCATCTCGGCCGGGTCCGGGTTCGTCGCCTCCCGCTAACGGGTCGCGGGCCCGTAGGCAACCCGCCGGCCTCCGTCGGAGATGTCCTGCGGCGGGATTGCACGGGTTTTCCACTCTTTGCCCCCCGGATGCGCCCCCGGGCAAGGCGGGCCCCGGGGCGGCGCGCTTCGGCTCTTGTCCCGCGCGGGGCGGCATGCTGAGGTTTCGGCCATGACCTACCGCGCGGACATCCAGGGCACCCGCTACAGCTTTGCCTCGCTCAAGACGCTGCTCGCCCGCGCCTCGCCCGAGCGGAGCGGGGACGCGCTGGCCGGTCTTGCCGCCGAGGGCCCGGTGGAGCGTATCGCCGCGCAGCGCTGCCTCGCCGATGTGGCCCTGTCGGATTTCCTCGGCGACGTGCTGGAGGTGGACGGCGACCCGGTCAGCGAACTGATCGCCGACCAGCACGACCCGGCGGCCTTCGCGCCCGTCTCCGCGCTGACGGTCGGGGGTTTTCGCGACTGGCTGCTCGACCCGGCCACGGACGCAACCGAAATCTCGGGGGTAGCCCGGGGCATCACGCCCGAGATGGCCGCCGCCGTCAGCAAGATCATGCGCGCGCAGGACCTGATCGCGGTGGCCGCGCGGATCGAGGTGGTCACGCGGTACCGCTCGACGATCGGGTTGCGCGGGCGGCTTTCCACCCGCAACCAGCCGAACCATCCCACCGACGACAGCCGGGGCATCGCGCTGTCGGCGCTCGACGGCCTGCTGCACGGGGCGGGGGACGCGGTGATCGGCGTGAACCCCGCGACCGACACGCTGCCGGACTACATCCGCATCTGCGAGGTGCTGGAGGCAATCCGCACGCAGCTTGCCGTCCCGACGCAGCATTGCGTTCTGGGGCACGTGACGACCGCGCTCGCCGCGATGGAGGCGGGCGCGCCGGTCGACCTCGTGTTCCAGTCCGTCGCGGGTTCGGGCAAGGCGAACGCGGGTTTCGGCGTGACGCTTGCCATGCTGGACGAGGCACATGACGCCGTCCGCGCCCTTGGCCGGGCGCCCCAAGGTGCCAACCTGATGTATTTCGAGACGGGGCAGGGTGCCGCGCTGTCGGCCGAGGCGCATCACGGGATGGACCAGCAGACGATGGAGGCGCGCGCCTATGCCGTGGCCCGCCGCTACGATCCGCTCCTGGTCAACACGGTCGTCGGCTTCATCGGGCCGGAATACCTCGCCGACGGCAAGCAGATCATCCGCGCGGGGCTGGAGGACCATTTCTGCGGCAAGCTCCTCGGCCTGCCGATGGGGGTGGATATCTGCTACACCAACCATTCCTGGGCGGACCAGGAGGACATGGACATCCTTCTGACCGCGCTGGCCGCGGCGGGGGTGAACTTCGTCATCACCGTGCCGGGCGCCGACGACATCATGCTGAACTACCAGTCGCTCTCCTTCCACGATGCGGGGTTCATCCGCGACACGCTGGGCCGCCCGCCCGCGCCCGAGTTCGCGGCCTGGATGGAAGCAAACGGGATCGGCACCGGGGAGGCGGCGCTGCCCGCGCTGGGCGAGGCGCTGGGGCGTCTGCGGCTGCCGGCGGCATGACGGGGCGCGATGTCATATCCCGCGAGGAGATTCGCGCGCTGACCGAGGCGCGGCTGACCTTCGGCGCAAGGGGACGCGCACCCGACACGCGCGCGACGCTCGACTTCGCGCTCGACCACGCGCAGGCGCGGGCGGCGGTTCTGGCGGGGCTCGACGAGGCCGCGCTTTCGGCGGCGCTCGGGCGGTCTGGGCTGGCGCACCGGACGGTCACGAGCCTTGCGGGAACCCGCGAGACCTTCATCCGTCGGCCCGACCTCGGGCGGCGCCTGTCCGGCGAGGCGGAGGCCGCGCTGGCCGATGCGGGCCCGGCTGACGTCGCGCTGGTGCTGGGCGACGGGCTGTCGGCGACGGCGGTCATGCTGAACGGCGTGGCCTTCGTGGCCACGCTCGCCGGGCGGCTCGCGGCGGAGGGCCTGAGCGTCGGGCCGGTGATCCTCGCCCACCAGGCGCGGGTGGCGCTGGGCGACGGGATCGCGCGCGCCATGGGCGCGGAAACCGTCGTCGTGGCTCTGGGCGAGAGGCCGGGCCTGTCGGCCTCCGACAGTCTCGGCGTCTACATCACCCATCGCCCGCTAGCGGAGACGCCCGACAGCGCGCGCAACTGCATCTCGAACATACGCGATGCGGGCATGGGCGTGGAGGCGGCCTCCGACCAGGCCTGTCGGCTCATCCTTGCCATGCGGCGCACGGGGCAGAGCGGCGTGGCGTTGAGCCAGAGCCTCGCCGCCGGGGCGCGTCTTGCCGCGCCGGATGATCAGGCGTAGCGCCGTCCGGGCCTGTAGGCGTCGATGGCGATGTTGGGTTGCCGCCCTTCGGCGAGGTCGCAGGCGATGCGGCCCGTGATGCCGCCGAGCGTGAGGCCGAGATGCTGGTGCCCGAAGGCGTGGATGATGCGCTCGGAGGCGGGGCTGCGGCCGATCACGGGGAGAGAGTCGGGCATGGTGGGGCGGAAGCCGAGCCAGCTCGACGTCGGGGCGGGAAGTGTCCCGAACATCTCCTGCCCGCGGCGTTCGAGATAGGCGAGACGCGCAGGGTTCGGCGGCGCGTCCCGGCCCGCGATCTCGACCGTCCCCGCCAGCCTCAGGCCGCGGGCCATCGGCACGGCGTAGAACCCGCCCTCGGCCCAGCCCACGGGGCGGCTGATCCTGTGCGCCTCGCCGGAGTAGAGGAGGTGATAGCCGCGCTCGGTTCCGAGCGGCAGGCGCTCGGCGCCCGATCCCGCGACCGCGCCCGAAAAGGCCCCGGCGGCCAGGACGACGCGCCCCGCCGTCAGGGTCCGCCCATCCGCCGTGATGCGCACATGGTCCCCCTGCGCGCGCGTCGCGGTGACCCGCGCCGAGACGGTCGTGCCGCCGAGCGCCTCGAAACGGGCGTGGAACCGTTGCACCAGTCGCTCGGGGTCCTGCACGTGGCGCGCCTCGGGGAACATGACCGCCCGCTCGATCGGCAGGGCGAGGCCGGGTTCCAGCGCGCGGGCTTCGGCGACGGTGATCTCCTCGGCCCGGACACCCAGTTCGCGGCGTCGCGCGAGGCCCGCGTCGGCGCCCCGCGCGGCCTCGGCCGTGGACCAGATCGTGAGCTGACCGCGCGCGAGGATCAGGTCCTCCGCCCCGGCCTCGGCGATCAGCGGGTTCAGCCCGGCATCGGCGTGGGACAGGAGGTCGGCCAGATGCCCCGCGATGCGCCGCGACGGGCCGCGCCTGCAATTGGCGAGGAAGCCGAGCATCCAGCGCGGATTGCGCAGCGCATGGGACCACGACACCGACAGCGGGCTGTCGCGCGCAAACAGCAGCCGGGGCAGGGCGGTCAGGACCGCGGGGTCGTTCACGGGCAGGCAGCCATAGGTGGCGATCGTGCAGGCATTGCCCGAGCTCGTCCCCGAGCCGGGCGGTGCCGGGTCGAGCAGGACGACGCGATGCCCGCGCATCTGTGCCCAGAGCGCGGTACTGGTGCCGACGATGCCGGCGCCCGCGACCGCGATGTCGAAATCGGTCATTGGCGGCATCCTCGGGCTGGTCGGGAGGCGTCAGTCGAGCGGCGCATGAAGCCTCGTTCCCTCGACCACGATGCCCCCGCGATTGCCGATCTCGATGCTGCCGTAGCGCTGGCGGAAGCAGTCGGGCAACTCCCGGTCCCCGTCGAGCGACAGCCACAGCCGAAGGAGATGGCGGCGTTTGCCGGGCTCGGGCCAGTCGGTGAAGCCGGTCCGGTCGTGCAGCTGCGAATGGTTGTAGACAAACTGCATATCGCCGGGCCCGAGCCGCATCGACAGGTGCAACTCGGGGTCGTCGGCCAGCTTGTCGAAAAGGTCCAGCGCCTCGACATGCGCTGGCGTCAGCCGCATCGCCTCGGGAAAGCGCTGGGCGCTGTCGATGTACTGGCGCTGGTAGAAGACGGTGAGCTTGCCGTCATGCCAGCTGAGCGGCGGGATCGTCATGAAGGGCGCCATGCCCGGCGGAACCTCGCCGCGCCGGTCGGTGGCGATCGGATCGAACAGGCGTTCGAGAAGATCGGGGCGCGTCTCGCGCATCCGGTTGAAGATCGTCTCCACGCTCACGAGGAGGGAATCGCCCCCCGCTTTCGCCTCGCGCAGACACAGCAGGCCCACGGCGTCCGCGCTGTCGGTGTGGAAGCTCTGGCGCGCGTTGGTCTGGTAGATGCGGGCGTTCGGGTCGGCCGGATCGGCGCCGGTATCCCGGACGTGGCCGAGGATGTGGCCGTCCCGGTTCTGCGAGCGGGCCGAGCCAAGATGCGCGCCGATCCCGCAGAAGATCGCCGCCGACATCTCGCGCGTGTACCGTTCCACCGGCAAGCCGGAGATCACCTCGAAGCCGATGCCGTGAAGAAGCTTCTCGCGGAGCGCGTCGAGGTGTTGCGCGAAGGGACCGAGGGGGAAGTCCGCCCAGCTGATCGTGCCGATATCGCGGCCGAGCGACAGGAAATGGCGCGCGGCCTGCTCGAGATCGGCGATGTCGGCGGGGCCCAGTTCCGTCCGCCAGTCCTCGGGCCGGGCGCGCAGGTCGGCGCCGATCCAGGCGGCGGGACCGGTGAAGGCGGGGGGAAGTGCGGTATCGGGCATGGCGTCGCGGGATGGTGGTTCGATCCGACTGGTAGCAACTCGGCGCGGCCACCGCGACCGTTTCTTCACTCCGGAGGGGGGAACCGGATGTCCGTCACCTCGGCGAGGAAGAAGGGGAAATAGGCGTCTGTCCCGAACATGTTGCCCGCCTCGACGCGGAAGGGCAGGCGGTAGCCGCCGACTTCGCGAAAGTCGGAGAGGTATCCGCCGAAGGGTTGCAGACGGTGCACCTTCTCCGGGTTGGCGTCGGTCCAGCGCTGCATCGAGACATGAAGTGGGCGGCCTTCGGCGTCGACGGTGACATCGACCGCCTGTTCGAGGTCGCCCCGGCGAAGGGTCACGCGGGCGGTGTCCTCGTCCAACTCGGACCATGTCACTCCGGGACCGGGCAGAAGGGCCGCGGGGCTCCAGAACACGGCCTCGGCCGCGAAGCGCGCGAAGGCGGAGCGGCGGTGATCATCCGTGCCGCCGACCCGCACCACGGGAACGAGGCCGAGGATCCTGAACCGCATCCACGTTCCCGTGTCCGAGCCCGAGATGGGCATGCCGCCGCGCAGGCGCACGGACCACACGAAGCCCTCGGGCGCGGCGAGGATCTGGCGCGCCTCCATCGGCTGGTAGTTCGGCGCCTCTTTCGTCCCGAGGCTGAAGCGCCCTCCCATGTCGATCTCCGCCACCGGCAGGAGCGGGGTGCCCTCGGCGATGGTGAAGCCGAAATAGCGCCTCGCGGGGTCCGGCAGGCCGGCCACGCGATCGGAGCCGTAGATCGGCGGGGCGGCAGGTTGCAGGGCGGCGAGACGCTGCCATTCCTGCCTGTCCCCGCGCCAGTCGAGGAAGCGCAGGATGCCAAGCGCCAGAAGGCACAGGCAGAGGGCTGCCAGGAGAAAGAGAACGATCTTCATGGTACGGTCCGCAGGGTCGTGACGGGCGACGGTTTCACCCCCAGGCGGCCTTGCGCGCGATGACATGGATCAAGGGAGGCGGCCTTTGCGCCCCCGGTCCCGGCGGATCAGGACGGTGCGGCCACGCGCAGGACGATGTCGCCCGGCAGGCTGCCTTCGATCACGCGGCGCGCGTTGGGCAGGTCGTTGCCCTGGACACGCGTGCGGGCCTCGTCCTCTCCCAGGCCCTCGGCATGCCAGCGCTCCATCAGCCGCGCCTCGAGCGTCGGAAGGGGGGCGTCGATCCAGATCGTGCGGGTCCAGTACTGCGCGAGCCCGGACCAGGGCGCCTCCCGCAGCAGAAGGTAGTTTCCCTCGAACAGCACGAATTCCACGTCCGCCTTCAGGACACCCGCCCCGGCGATGGCGATGTCGCGGCTGCGGTCGAAGACGGGATAGATCACCTCGGGCTCGCCCGCCGCGATCCGCGCGACAAGGTGCCGGAAGCCATCGGCGTCGAAGGTCTCGGGCGCGCCCTTGCGGTGCAGAAGGCCGCGCGCGGCCAGAAGCGCGTTGTCGAGATGAAAACCGTCCATCGGCACCACCGCGGCCGTTCGGCCCTCGTCGGCGAGGCGGGCCAGGATACGGTCGGAAACGGTCGACTTGCCCGCACCCGGCGGCCCCGCGATGGCCACGAGGCTGCGCGGTCCGGGCAGGGTGCAGAGCTGCCGCGCCGCCGCATCGGCGAGCGCTTCAGGCGTGGATGGCATCGGGCGTCATCGCTCCCGTCATGAGGGCGACGGCGTCGGACATCGACACGTCGCCCGGCTTGACCACCGTCAGGCGCCGGCCGAGCCGGTGGATGTGGATCCGGTCGGCCAGCTCGAAGACATGGGGCATGTTGTGGCTGATCAGGACCACCGGCGTCCCGCGCGAACGCACGTCCCGGATAAGGTCGAGCACCTTGCGGCTTTCCTTCACGCCGAGTGCAGCCGTCGGCTCGTCGAGGATGATGACCTTGGACCCGAAGGCGGCGGCGCGGGCCACCGCCACGCCCTGCCGCTGTCCGCCCGACAGCGTCTCGACCGCCTGGTTGATGTTCTGGATCGTCATCAGGCCCAGTTCGGTCAGTTTCTGCCGCGCGAATTCCTCCATCGCCCTCTGGTCCAGCAGTCCGAACCATTTGCCGAGGATGCCGGGTTTGCGCAGTTCCCGCCCGCAGAACATGTTGTCGGTGATCGACAGCGCGGGGCTGAGGGCAAGCGTCTGGTAGACGCATTCGATCCCCGCCTCGCGCGCCTGCAGCGGCGAGGCATAGCGGACTTCGCGCCCTTCCAGCGTGATGGTCCCCTCGTCGGGCGTCGTCGCCCCCGAGATCGCCTTGATGAGCGAAGACTTGCCCGCGCCGTTGTCGCCGATCACGGCCAGGATCTCGCCCGGCATGAGGTCGAAATCCGCGTGGTCGAGGGCGGTTACGCGGCCGTAGCGCTTGACGAGGCCGCGGGCCTTCAGAAGGGGCTCCGTCATGCCGACACCTTTCTGATCCATTGGTCGATGGCGACCGCGATGATGATGAGCCAGCCGATCGCGAAGACCTGCCAGAGCACGTCGACCCCGGCGAGCCGGAGACCCGACTGGAAGACGCCGACGATCAGCGCCCCGAAGAGCGCGCCCATGATCGAGCCGCGCCCCCCGAAGAGGGATATGCCTCCGATCACCACGGCGGTGATGCTTTCGAGATTGCCCTCGTAGAAGCTCTGCGGCGAGATCGATCCGACCCGCCCGATCGAGGCCCATGCCGCCAGAGCGCAGATGAACCCGGCCAGCATGTAGACCTGCCGGAGCGTCCGGTCCGTGCGGATGCCGGCCATCTCGGCGGCCTCCTTGTCGTCGCCGATCATGTAGACGTGGCGGCCCCAGGCGGTCTTGTTCAGGATGTACCAGAGCACCACGAAGATCACGACCATAAGGAGTGTGCCGAAGGTCAGCCGCGCCGAGCCGATCTCGAAGCTGTTGCCGAAGAATTTCAGAAGCGGCGCGACCTCGTCGATATCGGAGCCCCGGATCGACTGCGCGCCCGAAAGCCAGAGGTTCAGCGCGAAGAACACGTTCCAGGTGCCGAGCGTGGCGATGAAGGGCGGCAGCTTGACCTTCGTCACCAGCCAGCCGTTGAGGTAGCCCGCCGCGATCCCGCCGGCGAAGCTGACGGCGAGCGCGATGGGGGCGGGCACGCCCAGCGTGACGGCGAGCTTGCCCGAGATCACGCTCATCAGGACCATGATGGCCGCCACCGACAGGTCGATGCCCGCGGTCAGGATGATGAGGGTCTGCGCCGCGGCGAGGATGCCGATGATCGACACCTGCTGCATGATGAGCGTCAGGTTGAAGGGCGAGAAGAAGCGTTCGCCCGCGATCACGCCGAAGACGGCGATGGAGGCCACGAGCACGATCACCGGCACGAAGGTCGGGTTGGCGTGCAGGACGTGCTGGACCGTGCCCAGGAAGCCGCGCGGCGTATGCTCGAACTCGGCCACCGCGGCCGCGCTCTCGTTCAGGCGCCTCTCGTAGTCCTGGCCGCCGGGTTGGGGGCTGTCCGACATCTCGTCCTCCATGGGGGAGGGTGCCACGGCCCGGCCGCTCGCGGCAAGGCGGGACACCAGAAATCGCATGATCGTTGGGGGATGGCAGACGGGCGGCGCGCAGGTTGTCCGGCGCCGCCCGTCAGGAGATGGGCCTCAGCCCCAGCAGAGTTCCAGCGCCTCGGCCGACGTGATCGACTCGATCCCGTCCACCGGCTGGTCCGTCACCAGCATCACGCCGGTGTTGAAGAACTCCAGCCCTTCGCTGTTCTCGGGCATGGTCCCGTCCGCGGCGTGGGCGATGATCGCCTCGACCCCGAGCGAAGCCATGAGCAGCGGGAACTGCATGGCGGTCGCGCCGATGATGCCCTCGGCCACGTCCTGGACGCCCGGGCAGCCGCCGTCGACCGACACGATCAGCGCCTGCTCGGTGAGCCCGAAGGCGTTCAGCGCCTCGTAGGCACCGGCCGCGGCCGGTTCGTTGATCGTGTAGACCACGTTGATGCTCGGATCGATCTGGAGAAGGTTCTCCATCGCGGTCCGGCCGCCTTCCTCGTTGCCGTTGGTCACGTCGCTGCCGACGATGCGCGGATCGTCCTCGTCACCGATGTCGGTCGGGTCGTTCACCTCGATGCCGAAGCCGGTCATGAAGCCCTGGTTGCGCAGGTAGTCGACCGAAACTTCCGAGGCGTTCAGGTCCAGCGTCGCGATGCGCGCGTCGGCGGCCGCGTCGCCCAGCGTCGCGGCGGCCCATGCGCCGATCAGGCGGCCCGCCTCGAAGTTGTCGGTGGCGAAGGTCGCGTCGGCCGTGTCCGCGGGCTCGAAGGGGGTGTCGAGCGCGATGACCAGAAGGCCGGCCTCGCGCGCCTGGCCGATCACCGGCGCGAGCGCGCGGCTGTCGGACGGCGTGATCAGGATGCCCGAGGCGCCTGCCGCGATGCAGGTCTCGACGGCCGCGACCTGGGACTCGACGTCACCGTCGATGGCGCCCGCATAGGTCTGCAGCGTGATGCCGGCGGCCTCCGCGGCCGCGGTCGCGCCTTCGCGCATCTTCACGAAGAAGGGGTTGGTGTCGGTCTTGGTGATCAGGCACGCGGTAACGCCGCCATGGGCATCTGCAAAGGCTGCACCGCTGCCGGCAAGCGCGACCGCGCCGCTGAGCAGCGCGAGCTTCATCTTTTTCATTCTGGTCTCCTCCACTGTCGTCCGGACCCTCCCGGTCCAGCTCGGGCCATTCGGCCTGACAACACGAGTCTTTACGCAGGGCCGGGGCCGAGTCAATAAATAACTTCCAGAGAGATATTTATTAACGCACCTTGCCAGACCGGCCCCGGAGAGAGAAGACTCGCCCAGGATGGAACACCTCACGGACAGCGAGCGGGAGAACATCCCGGGCGGATCGACCCAGCTCGGGACGAACCAGAGCGGCATGCGCGAGCAGAACGAGCGCCTTGTCCTGACGCTTCTGCGCCGGTCCTCGGGGCTGGCGAGCGCCGAGGTCGCGCGACGCACGGGATTGTCGGCGCAGACCGTCTCGCGGCTGATTCGGGCGCTCGAGGCCGATCAGTTGATCCGGCGGGGCGCGCCGCAGCGCGGGCGCGTCGGGCAACCCTCCGTTCCCCTGTCGCTGAACCCGACGGGCGCGTTCTTCCTCGGTCTGAAGGTCGGTCGCCGGTCGCTGGAGCTCGTGCTGACGGATTTCCTCGGCACGATCATCGACCGGGAAAAGCAGATCCATTCCTATCCCGACTTCGACAACGTGCTGGCCTTCACCGTCTCGGGCTGCGGAACGATCCGCAACCGGCTCGCCCCGGCGCTGAGGGGGCGCTTGGCGGGAATGGGCATCGCGATGCCGTTCCACCTGTGGAACTGGGCCGCGCAGATCGGGGTCGACCCGGCGCGCATGGCGAACTGGGAGACCCGCGACCTCGGGGCGGAACTGGCCGAGCGGATCGACCTTCCTCTTTTCGTCCAGAACGATGCGACGGCGGCCTGCAGTGCGGAACTCGTCTTCGGGGCTTCGCCGCGACCGCCCAATTTCCTCAGTTTCTTCGTCGCCTTCTTCATCGGTGGCGGCCTTGTGCTGCGCGGCTCGCTCTATACCGGTGCGACGGGCAATGCGGCGGGTCTCGGTCCGCTGGTCGTGCCCGACACCGACGGAAGAATGCTCCCGCTCATCGAGCTTGCGTCGCTATCCAAGCTGGAGCGGCGGCTTGTAGAGATGGGGCAGGATGCGACGCATATCTGGAACGATGCCGAGGGCTGGGACATCCCCGAGGCGGCGCTGGAGGACTGGCTGGATCATGCGGCCCCGGCGCTGGCGCACGCGGTGCTTGCAGCCCAGGCGCTTCTCGATCTCGACGCGATCCTGCTCGACGGCTGGCTGCCGCGCCGGGTTCTTGCCGACCTCAGGGTAAGGGTGGAGGCGGCGCTCGACGGCCTGGACCTCTCGGGCATCCGCCGGCCCGCCATCCGGAGCGGGACGATCGGCGCCGATGCAAGGGCGCTCGGCGCGGCCAGCTTGCCGCTGAGTGCGCGGTTCCTCGTGGACTGAGCGCCTGCAAGAGTCATGAATTACAATCCATAAGCCGACGACGCTCATGTGCCGCATGAGCTTCCTTGGCTACAGATCGTCGGCGCCCAGCGTCAGCGCCACGCGATCCCCGGCGAACCAGGTGCGGCCGTATTCCACCGGAATGCCCACCCGGTCCACGTTCACGCCGACCGTCCGCAGGATCGGTGCGCCGGCCGCAAGGCGCAGTTGCGCGGCAAGTGTCGGCGTCGCGGGCTTGGCCGTGATCTCCGTGCGCGCGCGGGTGTAATCGTCGACGCCCGCCGCCGCCAGCGCCGCCGTCACCGATCCCGTTTCCGACAGCGCCCTGGGAAGGTCCGGCAGGCGGTCGGCCGGAAAGACCGAGCGGAACAGCGCGATGGGGACGCCGTCCGACAGGCTCAGTCCCTCGTAGACATGCACCGGCGCCTCGGGCGGGAGGGCCAGCGCCCCGGTCTCGTCGGGGCCAGCCGCGCGCGTCTCGATCAACAGGACGCGCTTTTCCGGCACGCGCCCGGCGGCCAGCAGGTTCTGGTGGAACCGCACGCGCCGGCCGATGGCGTAAGGGGTCGGACGGTGCTGCACGTAGACGCCCGCACCCCGGCGGGCATGGACCGTCCCGGCCTCGGCCAGCGCGGCCAGCGCACGCCGGACCGTGTGGCGGTTCACGCCGAAGCGTCCGGCCAGCTGCGCCTCGGTCGGCAGGCGGTCGCCGGGCCCGTAATGGCCAAGCGCGATCTCCTCGGCCAGCCGGTCGCGGATCGAGATCCAGAGTGCGGGACGTCCCATGCTGTCACCAAAGTTTCATGCGGCGCCGCTTGCACGGTGGCCTCGCGGGATGTATCAACTTGTATAGTTGTATAAATAAATGGACAAACGCGCAAGATGTCGAATTCGGCGATGCAATCGGTGGAAGACGGGGCGCAGGCGTCACGCCGCGCGCGTCTTTCCACACTGGCCCGCGCGCCCGAGGCGGAGCTTCTGGCGCTCTGGTCGTCCTGGCTCGGCGACCGGGCCGATCCGGCGCACGAGGTCCTGCGCCCGCCCGAGATCGGGACAGTGATGGTGCGTGGCCGGGCCGGGGCGACGGGCGCCCCCTTCAACCTCGGCGAGATGACGGTGACCCGCGCGGCGGTGCGGCTGCCGGATGGCGCCGTCGGCCACGGCCATGTCCAGGGGCGAAGCAAGCGCGCGGCGCTCGTCGCGGCGCTGATCGATGCGCTCTCCGAGGCCGGGCAGGCCGAGGCGCTCGACGCCGCGATCCTCGCCCCGCTGAGGCGTCAGGCCGAGGCGGTGCGGAGCGGGCGCGCCGCCCGTGCGGCCGCCACGAAGGTCGAGTTCTTCACCATGGTCCGGGGAGACAACGCATGAGCCTGTCCGCACTCGACGGCGGTTTCGCCGATCCGCCGGTGGAGGCCGCCCACGCCTTCCGCGCGGTCCTGCAGGCCCTGTCGCGGCCCGGCCGGATCGAGCGTATCGCGGGCGCCGCGCCGCCTTCGCCCTGTTCGCCCGCCGCAGGCGCCGTCCTGATGACGCTCTGCGATCCCACGACGCCCCTGTTCCTCGCGCCGTCCCACGACACGGACGACGTGCGCGCATGGATCGCCTTCCATACCGCCGCGCCGCTCTGCGGACCCGAGACCGCGCAGTTCGCGCTCGGCACCTGGGGCGCGCTGCAGCCGGTGGGGCGCTTTTCCGTGGGGACGTCGGAATATCCCGACCGCTCGGCGACGCTGATCGTCGAGGTCGAGACGCTCGCGGCCGGGGGCGCGCGGCTGACCGGACCGGGGATCGAGACCGAGGCCGCGTTGTCCTTGCCGGAGGTGGACGCATTCCGCGTCAATCGCGCCCGTTTCCCCCTTGGTTTCGATTGTCTTTTCACCTGCGGCGACCGGGTGGCCGGCCTGCCGCGCTCCACCATCGTCGCGGAGGGCTGAGCCATGTATGTCGCTGTGAAGGGGGGCGAACGCGCTATCGACAACGCCCATGCCTGGCTGGCCGAGGAGCGGCGGGGCGACCCGGGGGTGGCCGAGCTGTCGGTCGCGCAGATCCGCGAGCAACTGTCTCTGGCGGTCAACCGCGTGATGGCGGAAGGGTCGCTCTACGACCCCGACCTCGCCGCGCTCGCCATCAAGCAGGCCCGCGGCGACCTGATCGAGGCGGTGTTCCTGATCCGCGCCTACCGCACGACGCTGCCGCGGTTCGGGGCCTCGCGCCCGGTGGATACCGGCGCGATGTCATGCGACCGGCGCATCAGCGCAACCTTCAAGGACCTTCCGGGCGGGCAGGTCCTGGGGCCGACCTTCGACTACACGCACCGCCTTCTGGACTTCGCGCTGGCCGCCGAGGGGCTGGCGGTGCCGGAGGCCGAGCGCGGCGCCCCTGCCGAGGGGCCGATGCCGCATGTGACGGGGTTTCTCGCCCGGGAGGACCTGATCCAGCCCGAGCCCGAGGGCGCCGAGACGCCCCGCGACCTGACGCGCGAGCCGCTCGACTTTCCCGCCGACCGGCCCCTGCGCCTCCAGGCGCTGACACGCGGGGACGAGGGCTTCGTGCTGTCGATGGCCTATTCCACGCAGCGCGGATACGGGCGCAACCATCCTTTCGTGGGCGAGCTTCGCATCGGAACGGTCACAGTCGAGATGGACATCCCCGAGCTCGGATTCTCGATGGATGTGGGCGAGGTCGTGCTGACCGAATGCGAGACGGTGAACCAGTTCAAGGGTTCCAAGACCGAGCCGCCGCAATTCACGCGCGGCTACGGCCTCGTCTTCGGCCAGACCGAGCGCAAGGCGATCTCGATGGCGCTCGTCGACCGGGCGCTGAGGTGGGAGGAACTGGGCGAGGACGATGTCGGCGCGCCGGCACAGGACGCGGAATTCGTCCTCTACCATTCCGACAACGTGCAGGCGACGGGCTTCCTCGAGCACATCAAGCTGCCGCACTACGTCGACTTCCAGTCCGAGCTGGAGCTGATCCGGCGGCTCAGGCGCGAGGCGATGGCCGCCACACGGCGGGAGGCCGCGGAATGAGCCTAGTCGCCCCCGCCATCCCCGCTGCCATCCCCGCCGCTGTCGCTGTCCCAGTCGTCGCGCGGGTCCCTGGTCGAGCGGCGCTCGCTGCCGTCGAGTTCGATCCAGACATACCAGGTCGCGCCATCGTTCTCCTGGATGCGAAGGCTGCTGCGGCGGCGCCAGTGCAGCCAGCTCGTTCGGACCGCGAAGAGCCCGAAGAGCGGGAAGAGCACGGCCAACGCGCGCTCGAACGGCGAGAGACCTTCGAAGTTCGTGGCGATGATGACCGTGCTGGCGACGGTCCAGAGAATCGAAAAGATCAGCGGAAACATCGCGACCCCGGCAAAAGACACCTCTTGGGTCGCAGGTCTGGCCGACCAATCCGGCACCATCATGGCGGCATCGCGAGGATGACATGAGCGACACCGATTACAACTTCGCCTATCTCGACGAGCAGACCAAGCGCATGATCCGCCGCGCGATCCTGAAGGGCGTGGCGGTTCCGGGCTACCAGGTGCCCTTCGCCAGCCGCGAAATGCCCATGCCCTACGGTTGGGGCACGGGCGGCGTGCAGGTCTCGGCGGCCTGCCTGACGCCCGAGGACACGTTCAAGGTCATCGACCAGGGCGCGGACGACACGACGAACGCCGTCTCGATCCGCAAGTTCTTCGAGAAGACCGCCGGTGTCGCGGTGACCGAGAAGACCGCGGAGGCGACGATCATCCAGACCCGTCACCGCATTCCCGAGACGCCGCTGACGGAGGACCAGATCCTCGTCTACCAGGTGCCGATCCCCGAACCGCTGCGGTTCCTTGAGCCGCGCGAGACCGAGACCCGCAAGATGCACGCGCTCGAGGAATACGGGCTGATGCACGTGAAGCTCTACGAGGACATCTCGCGCCACGGCGAGATCGCCACCGCCTATGCCTACCCGGTGAAGGTCGAGGGGCGCTACGTCATGGATCCCTCGCCGATCCCGAAATTCGACAACCCGAAGCTGGAATCGGCCGCGCTGCAGCTTTTCGGGGCCGGGCGGGAGCAGCGGATCTACGCGGTGCCGCCCTTCACGAAGGTCGTCAGCCTCGATTTCGAGGACCATCCTTTCGACCCCTCCAAGGCGCCGCATCCCTGCGCGCTCTGCGGGGCGGAGGACACCTATCTCGACGAGGTCATCACCGATGACGCGGGTGGGCGGATGTTCGTGTGCTCGGACACGGATTTCTGTGCCCGGAGGCGCGGGGAGGCGGCATGAGGGGCGGGCGGAACCGCCGGCGGACCGGGGCCGTTTTCGCAGGAGAAAACGGGGCGCACCGCAGGCAGGCCGCGCGCCCGGCGTCGGGCGCCGCGATGCGTATTTTGGGAAAGATGAAGGAGGGGCGCGCATGACACCGCTTCTGGACGTGAAGTCCCTGACGATGACCTATGGCGGCCGCATCGGCTGCACCGACGTGTCCTTCACGCTCTACCCCGGCGAGGTGCTGGGTATCGTGGGCGAAAGCGGGTCGGGAAAATCGACGCTTCTCAATTGCCTGGCGGGGCATCTGCCGCCCGATCGGGGCGAGGTGATCTTCGACACGCGCGCCGGGGGGCCGCGCGACGTGCTCGCGATGTCCGAGCCCGAGCGGCGGATGCTGGGGCGCACCGACTGGGCCTTCGTGCACCAGAACCCGCGCGACGGGTTGCGGATGCGTGTCAGCGCCGGCGGCAACGTGGGCGAGCGGCTGATGGCGGTGGGCGCACGTCACTACGGCGAGATCCGGGGCGCGGCGCTCGATTGGCTCGATCGGGTGGAAATCCACGAAAGCCGGATCGACGACCGGCCCGCCGCCTTCTCGGGGGGCATGCAGCAGCGGCTGCAGATCGCGCGGAACCTGGTGACGGGTCCGCGGCTGGTGTTCATGGACGAGCCCACGGGCGGTCTGGACGTCAGCGTGCAGGCGCGGCTTCTGGACCTGATCCGGGGCCTCGTGCGGCGCATGGGATTGTCGGCGATCGTCGTGACGCACGATCTGGCCGTGGTGCGGCTTCTGGCGGACCGGCTGATGGTGATGAAGGACGGGCGCGTCATCGAGACCGGCCTGACCGACCAGGTGCTCGACGATCCGCAGGCGCCCTATACGCAGCTTCTCGTCAGTTCTGTCCTGCAGGTGTGAGGGTCCCATGATCGACGTTCAGAATCTCGGCAAGTCCTTCACGCTGCACAACCAGGGCGGCGTGACGATCCCGGTGCTCACGGGCGCGGGTTTCAGCGTGCGGCCCGGCGAATGCGTGGCGCTGACCGGCGAGAGCGGGGCCGGCAAGTCCACCGTCATGCGCATCCTCTACGGCAACTACCTGGCGCAGGCGGGGGCGGTCAGGATCGGGGGGCTCGACATCACGAGGGCCGAGCCGCGGGAGATCCTCGCGCTGCGGCGGGAGACCCTGGGCTATGTCTCGCAGTTCCTGCGCGTCGTGCCGCGGGTTCCGACGCTCGATGTCGTGGCCGAGCCGCTTCTGGCGCTGGGCGTGGCCGAGGAGGAGGCGCGGGAGCGCGCGCGCGCGCTTCTGACCCGGCTGCGCATCCCCGAGGCCCTCTGGTCGCTGTCTCCCACGACCTTCTCGGGCGGCGAGCAGCAACGTGTGAACATCGCGCGCGGTTTCGTGCATCGTTACCCCGCGCTTCTGCTCGACGAGCCGACGGCGAGCCTCGATGCGCAGAACCGCGAGACGGTTCTGTCCCTGATCGAGGAGGCCAAGGCCTCGGGCGCGGCGATCGTCGGCATCTTCCACGATCTCGAGGCCCGGGCGCGCGTCGCCGACCGGGAGATCGACGTGACGGGTTTCTCGCCGGGGCGGGCGGCATGAGCGCCGGCCGGCTCATCGCGGTTGTCGGGCCGTCGGGCGTGGGCAAGGACAGCCTGATGGAGGCGCTCTGCGCGCGGCGGCCGGACCTGCACCGGGTGCGCCGCGTCATCACGCGCGATGCGGAGGCGGGCGGCGAGGAGTTCGAGGCGGTGAGCCCCGCGCTTTTCGCGGCGCGCGCGGCGGGGGGCGACTTCGCGTTGCACTGGCAGGCCCACGGGCTGAGCTACGGCGTTCCGGTGGCGGTGGACGATGTCCTCTCGCTTGGCCGCGATGCGCTGGTGAACCTCTCGCGCGGGGTGCTTGCGAAGGCGGCGGTCCGGTTCGGAAGCCTGCATGTGCTGCACGTCACGGCGCGGCCCGAGGTGCTGGCGCGGCGGCTGTCGGGGCGCGGTCGGGAAAGCCCCGGTGAGATCGCGCGGCGCCTCGCCCGTCCGGCACCGGACTTTCCCCCGGGGCTGCAGGTGACGGAGATCGACAATTCCGGGGCGCTGGACGGTGCCGTCGAGGCGGCGATGGCCGCGCTCTATCCCGAGAGGGTGTAGCGATGGACGAGGTGGAAACGACCCGTGTCGTCCTCGCCCACGAGGCAGAGGCTGCCGATCCGGAAGGGGCGCGGCAGGACGGGCGCGAAATGTGCCGCGAGCGCGTCGCGCGCGATGTCCGCGGCCTCCGGTCCGAGCCTTCCCGTCAGCGTGAGATGGAAGCGGAAGTCCTCCATCACGTAAGGGTAGCCCCAGCGGAGCAGGTTCTCCTCCTGCCGCGCGGTGAGGTTCGCTTTGCGGCGCCGGGCAAGCTCGGCCTCGGCGGGCGGGGCGCGGAACCGGTCGAGCGCCATGACCGTTTCGGCGGCGAGATCCGCCAGCGCCGCGCTCGGTGCGGTCGGAACCACCGCGATGAAATTGCCCAGACGCCGCACCTCCAGCAGCGGGATCTCGACCGGGGCCCGGGTGGAGCAGAAGGCCCGCGCGGCCTCGTCGAGCATGGCCGCGTCGGTGCCGGTCGCCAGGCGGAAAGGCGGTTTCACCGTGCCGTGGAAGCCGTATTTGCGCGGCGTCGCGGTCAGGGCGTCGGCCGGTCCGGGCAGGCCCGCGACCTCCGGATGCCCGACCTCGCGGCCCGCGACACAGTCCCATCCCAGCCATTCCGCGCCCGCGTCGTGGAACCTGCCCTCGGGCAGGACATATATTCCGTAGCGCCCGTATCCTTCAGCCGACATTGAGACCTCCATGCCCAGAGACCAGCCCCTGATGCCCGAGACCCGGACCCTTGCCAATGCGCGCCTGATCCTGCCCGGCGGCGAGGTGCGCGGGCGCATCTCGTTCGCGGGCGGCGAGATCGTGGAGATCGCGACGGGCGCGGACGTGCCCGCGGGCGCGACCGATTGTGAGGGCGACATCCTCGCGCCGGGGCTGGTGGAGCTTCATACCGACAACCTCGAACGCCATATCCGTCCGCGCCCCTCCGCCGACTGGCCCCACGCTGCGGCCATCGTCGGCCATGACGCGGAACTGGCGGCCTGCGGGATCACCACGGTCTACGACGCGATCCGGGTGGGCTCGATCGAGGGGAAGGGCGGCATCGGCTGGTCGCGCTATGCCCGCAACCTCGCCTCCGAGCTTCTGGCGATGCGCGAGGCCGGGGCGCTGAAGATCAGCCATCACCTGCATCTCAGGGCCGAGATGTGCTCGCACTCGCTGATCGACGAGCTGGCGGAGTTCGGCCCGGAGGACCGGATCGGGATCGTCTCGCTCATGGACCATACGCCCGGGCAGCGGCAGTTCGCGGATATCGGGCAGTACCGGACCTACATGATGGGCAAGCACGGGATGTCCGAGACGGTGTTCCGCGAGCACGTGGAGACGCGGCAGGCGCTGGGCGCGCGGGTGCGCGAGGGCCATGAACGGGCCGCGGTGGAGGCGGCGCAGCGCTTCGGGGCGGTGCTGGCGAGCCACGACGACACCACGGCGGGCCACGTTGCGCGCTCGGCCGCGCACGGGATCGCGCTCGCCGAGTTCCCGACCACCGAGGAGGCCGCGCGCGCCTGCCGGCAGCATGGCATCGCGGTGATGATGGGGGCGCCGAACCTGATCCGGGGCGGATCGCATTCCGGCAACGTCTCCGCCGCGCGCCTCGCCGAGGCGGACCTGCTCGACATCGTGTCCTCCGACTACGTGCCTTCGGCGCTGCTGTATTCCGCGGTGCGGCTGGCGGAGATCTGGCGTGACTGGCCGCGGGCGATGGCCACCGTCAGCGCCGCGCCGGCCCATGCCGCGGGGCTTGTGGACCGGGGATGGCTGGCCGAGGGGATGCGGGCCGACATGGTGCGGTTCCGCACGGTGGAGGGCGTGCCCGTCCTGCGCGGCGTCTGGTCGGCCGGGAGCCGCGTCGCCTGACGCCCGCGGCCGCGCGGGACGGCCGGTGCCGCGTTGCGTATTTTTGGAAAGATGAAGGGGCGGGACCTTGTCAGCAGGCAAGGCCTTCGCGCTCCAGGTAGGCCATGGCCTGGGGGATATGGGCGCTGTCGCGCAGTTCGAGGACCAGGTGCGGGCGCCGGGGCAGGGCCGCGAGGGCGCCGAAGACCGAGGCCCAGTTTATCGTGCCGCGTCCGGGCGCCCAGTGCCGGTCGGCGAAGCCGTCGGTATCTTGCAGGTGGACATGGTCGAGCCAGTCGCCCGCGGCGACGACGAAGTAATCGACCGGCACCGAGCCTTCCGCGACATGGACGTTGTGGGCATGGCCGGTGTCGATCGAAAGCCGCACCGCCGCGCTGTCGAAGCTGCGGGCGAGGTCGAGCCGGTCCATCGGCGAGATGTCGTCGCAGTTCTCGATCACCAGCGTCACGCCGTGATCCTCGGCGCGTTTCACGACGGGGGCCATGACGTCGTGGCAGGCGGCGATGATGCTGTCCTTGAGCGAGGGACGGTTGCCGCCGCCGGGCTTGTCGCCGAAGTTGCGGTAGTCCCAGATCGTGAAGGGCGAATGCACGACCATCTGCCGTGCGCCGAGCGCGATGGCGGCTTCTAGCCCGGTGAGGAAGCGCCGGGTGACGATCGGCATGAGTTCGGGGTCGTTGCAGTTCATCGGCACGTCGACGAAGGGGCCGTGGATGCCGAGCCGCCCGCCGAAGCCGTCGAGCGCGGCCTTCGCCTCGGCCACCCGGCCGCGCCAGTCGCCGAGCAGGACCTCGGTCGAGAAGAAATCCTGGATCTCGAGGTCGCGCTGTCCCTCGATCAGCCAGTCGCGGTAGGTCGCGAGTTCGCTCACCGGGAGCGCCGCGCCGATGCGGATCGGTGTCATCTGTGCCTGCTCCTCTCGCCGTCAGAAGACCTGCCGCCCCTCGCGCCAGACGGCCTGGACGAGAGGCTGGTCGCCCGCCATCCGGACCGCCACGAGGTCGGCGCGGAGGCCTTCCTCGATCCGGCCGCGGTCGTCGAGACCGGCGATCCGGGCGGGCGTGCCGGAGACGAGCGCCATCGCGGCGGGCAGATCGTGCGGCAGCGCGGGATCGGCGGCAAGACGGAACGCGGCATCCAGCAGCGAGCGCGGCACGTAGTCCGAGGCCAGCGCATCGACGAGGTCGTGGGCGAGAAGCTCCGCCACCGCGACATTGCCCGACTGAGAGCCGCCGCGCAGGTAGTTGGGCGCGCCCGCGACGATGGCCATTCCGGTTGCGCGCGCGCGGGCGGCGGCGGCCATCGTCGTGGGGAATTCCGAAACGTGGAGGCCCTCGTCCACGGCGGCGTCCACGTGTTCGACGGTACGGTCATCGTGGCTCATCGCCGGGATACCGGCGCGTCTCGCGGCTGCGAGCACATGGGCGCGCACCTCGGCGCCGCGTGTGCGCGAGCGCTCGAAGAGGTCGTCCATCATCGCGCGGCCCGTGGCTTCGTCGACCTCCATCTCGTGGATCATGTGGTTGAACCAGCGGTCGATGTCCGGGCTTTGCCGGTCGCCGGGCGTGTGGTCCATGATCGAGACGAGGCGCGTCAGCGGATGGGACATGGTGGCATCGGCCAGCGCCATGGTCGCGGGGTCCGAGATCTCGCAGCGCAGGTGCAGGAGATGCTCGGCGCGGAAGGCGCCGGCGCGCTGGCCGGCATCGAGGGCCGCGACCAGCGGTTCGAGGATCTCGCGCCGCTCGGGACGTTTCATCGATGCCCCGACCGAGAGCGAATCGAGCACGGTCGTCGTGCCGCCCGAGATCACCACGGCGTCATGGGCCATGAGCGCCGGAAGAAACGGCCAGAGAACGGTCGTGCGCGGGTGGGTGTGGCGTTCCACGTGGTCGGTGTGCAGATCGACGATGCCGGGGATCAGGAAGGCGCCGCCGAGATCGATGCCGTCAGAGGCCTGCGTCAGTCCCGCGATGCGTCCGCCCTCGATCCGCAGGCCGCCTTCGACCACCCCGCGTGGCGTGACGATGCGCGCCTTGCGGAGCGTGAGGTCGGGAAGGGTCGGGTGGTCGAACATGATGGTCGCCTCCGGGTCGCGTCGCCCCACCCAAGAGGCGCGTTGCGTGACAGGCATATGGAGGCGCGGTGACGTTTGCATGACATCGCGCGACCCCGCGCAGGTCGTATTGCGCCACCTCGGGCGATTCTTTCGCGGCGGCGCGGGAATGGCTGGCTTCCGGCTCGCCCGAGGGGCGAATAATCCAACAAATGCGCCCTGTTGTCGGTTGCCCGGCCCTGCGCCCGGGCGCGTTCTCGGGGCATTGCGGGCGGGGGAATCAGCGTCAATTCAAGGCGCTGGCGGGCCGTCACACATCTTTCACCAATCCTTTGCGCTGCCATCACACTCCGTCCCTAGCCACGGCGTCGACGGGGTCGGGCCAGGGCCGCCTCCGCGCTGACACACATCCAGGGGGACTACCCGATGATCAGACAGACCATGACCGCGCTCGCCATGGGCGCGACCGCACTCACCTCCACCGCCGCCTTCGCACAGGACTGGCGCGACGAGGTTCCGGTGTTCCGGATCGGCCTGCTCGGCGGCGAGAACGAGGCCGACCGGCTGCGCGAGCATTCCTGCCAGCAAGCCTTTCTCGAAGAGCGTCTTGGCGTTCCGGTCGAGCTCTATCCCGCATCGGACTACGCGGGCGTCATGCAGGGCCTTCTGGCCGGTCAGCTGGAATTCGCGGGCCTCGGCTCGGCGGGCTATGCCGGCATCTACCTGCAGGACCCCGACGCGGTGGAGCCGCTCTACACCACGATGCAGATCGACGGTTCGCTCGGCTATTATTCGGTCATGTACACGCGCGCCGACAGCGGCATCACCTCGCTTGAGGAGATGGAGGGCCGCAGCCTCGCTTTCGCAGATCCGAACTCGACCTCTGGCTACCTCGTGCCGCTGGCCGAACTGACCGAGATGGGCATCGATCCCGATGCCTACTTCTCCGAGACCGGCTTCGGCGGTGGGCATGAGCAGGCGGTCATCGCGGTTCTGCAGGGCCAGTACGACGCGGGCGTGACCTGGACCTCCGGCGTCGGCAACATCGACGAAGGCTACAGCCGCGGCAACCTGCGCTCGATGGTGGACAAGGACATGCTCGACATGTCGGAAATCCAGATCATCTGGCAGTCCAACCTCATCACCAACGGCCCCCGCGTCGTCCGCTCGGACCTGCCGCAGGAGCTGAAGGACCTCGTCATGGGGGCGATGATGCAGTTGCAGGTCGTGGACCGCGACTGCTTCGACGCGATCAACGACGGCGAGTCGATGGGCTACTGGCCGATCAGCCAGGAATTCTACGAGCCGATCATCAACATGCGCCGGCAGGCCGCCGGCACGCGCTGAGCCGCCGAAAGGCGCGGGGGCCGGTATGCGACACCGGCCCCCGCGTCTCGTTTCCGGGGCCTCGCGGGGGAGAGCGCCGGCCCGGGTCATTCGTGACACCTGAACCCTTGGGGCACCCATGCTGAAACTCGAAAAGCTGACGCGCCGTTTCGGCGACAACCTCGCCGTCAACAACGCGAACCTCGTCATTCCCGATGGCCAGATGGTCGGCATCATCGGCCGGTCCGGTGCCGGGAAATCGACGCTTCTGCGCCTGCTGAACCGTCTGATCGACCCGTCGGAGGGACAGATCCTGTTCGGCGACACCGATATCGCCCAGCTCAACGGCCGCGAGCTTCGGGCCTGGCGCTCGGATTGCGCGATGATCTTCCAGCAGTTCAACCTCGTCGGCCGCCTCGACGTGGTGACGAACGTGCTGACCGGCCGGCTCTACGACCTGCCCGCGTGGCGGTCCCTGACGCAGGTCTTCACGCCGCGCGAGCGCGCCTTCGCGATCCAGGCGCTCGACCGGCTCGGCATGGCGCATACCGCGCTCCAGCGGGCCGAGACGCTGTCGGGCGGTCAGCAGCAGCGCGTCGCCATCGCCCGCGCGCTGGCGCAGGAACCCAAGATCCTGCTGGCCGACGAGCCCATCGCCTCGCTCGACCCGATGAACGCCAAGATCGTGATGGACGCACTGCGCGACATCAACCGGCAGGACGGGATCACTGTGATCTGCAACCTGCATACGCTCGACACCGCGCGGACTTACTGCGACCGGATCATCGGGATGCAGGACGGGCGCATCGTCTTCGACGGGACGCCGGACCTCCTGACCACCGCCATGGCGCGCGAGATCTACGGGGCCGAGGCCGACGAGGCCTTCAACGAGGCCGCGACCTCGACCGCGATCCCCGCCGCCATGCCCGTTCCGGCCTGACAGGACATCCTCACATGACCGACATCCCCATGCTGGGCGGCTCCGCCGGCGCATCGGGCGGCGCCCCGCGCGACGCCGTTGCCGTCTTCGAGGCGCATCGCGCCGAACTGAAGGCCTCGCGGCGCGTCTGGAACATCGTCGCGCTGGGCGCCTTCACGCTGGCGCTCGGCCTTTCGATCTGGATCAGCAACTTCTACCCCGACCGGCTGGCCAGCGGCGTTCCTCGGATCTTCGAGTATTTCGGGACGATCATGCCCGACCTGCAATGGGATGTTCTCTTCGAGGGGCGGACCGAGGACGGGCGCGCCGTGCCGGGCTCGCTCACCTTCTGGTACACCGATTTCTGGACCTACGTCGAACTGATCTGGGAAACGATCCTGATGGCGATCACCGCCACCCTGATCGGGACCGCGGTGGCCTTCGCGCTCAGCTTCCCGGCGGCGGCGAACCTCTCGCCCAACAGCTGGATCTACTGGATCTCGCGCCGGTTCCTCGAATTCTGCCGGGGCGTGCCGGAGATCCTGCTGGCCCTCCTTTTCGTCTTCATGATCGGGATCGGGCCACTTGCCGGCGTCATGGCCGTCGCGATCCACACGGCCGGGGCGCTGGGCAAGCTGTTCGCCGAGGTGAACGAGAACGCCTCCGACCGGCCCATCGAGGGCATCACGGCCGTCGGCGGCAACTGGTTCGAGAAGATGGCCTATGGCGTGACCCCGCAGGTCCTGCCGAACTTCTTCAGTTATGCGATGCTGCGTTTCGAGATCAACGTGCGCGCCTCCTCCATCATCGGTTTCGTGGGCGCGGGCGGCATCGGGCAGGAACTGAACCGCGTGATCTCGTTCTACTCCGACGACCGGGTGCTGGCGGTCCTGATCCTCGTCGTCCTGATGGTGACGGTGATCGACCTCATCTCCGAGCGCATTCGCCTCGGCTATATCGGGCGGGAGAACTTCGCATGAGCATGGCATCCATTGCGGCGATCACGCCCGAACAGATCGCCACGGCCCGCGCAACCCATCCCGGCGCCTTCGGGAGCCTGGGCGGCCAGGTCCGGCGCTGGGGCTGGCTGGCGGCGGCGGTCGTCTACGTCATCGTCTCGATGTGGTACTTCGATTTCGGCCGGCTTCTCGACGCCTCCGAGCGGGTGCTGGCCCTCCTGCGCGCCTTCGTGGTGTGGGAGGACATGGAGACCTGGCAATACGCCAACATCTATCGCGGTATCGCGCAGACGCTGGCGATGGCCTTCCTCGGCACGCTTCTTGGCACCATCGGCTCTCTCGTCATCGGCTTTCTCGCCGCGCGGAACGTCATGCCGATCCGCCTTGTGCGGCAGGTGATCCGCCGTTTCCTCGACATCCTGCGCGGCATCGATCAGCTGGTCTGGGGCCTCGTCTTCGTCCGGGCCGTGGGCCTAGGGCCGCTGGCGGGTGTGCTCGCCATCTTCATCTCGGACCTCGGCACGCTGTCCAAGCTCTATTCCGAGGCCATCGAGAACATCGACCGCAAGCAGGTCGAGGGCGTGAAGGCCACGGGTGCGGGGCCCTTGGCCGTGATCCGCTACGGCTATATCCCGCAGGTCCTGCCGGTGTTCATTTCCCAGTCGCTCTATTTCTGGGAATCGAACACGCGCTCGGCGACGATCCTCGGCATCGTCGGCGCGGGCGGCATCGGCATGATCCTGATCGAGCGCTTCCGCGCCTCGCTCTATGACCAGGTGGCCTTCGTGGTGCTGAACGTCCTGGTCATCATCTTCGCGATCGACTGGCTGTCCAAACGCATCCGTCTCTGGGCCATCGGGGCGAAATCCGAGTAGGTCCACGTGTATCGGGACCGAAGGCCTCCGCGTCCGGCGCGGGGGCCTTTTTTCCTTGCATCGGGCCGCGGGGCCGCCGCAGGCTGCGACCCATGGTGATCGACGGGCTGCAATACGCCAACTGGTCGGAGAAGATCTTCCGGCAGATGCGCGAGGGCGGTGTCGATGCCGTGCACGTCACCATCGCCTATCACGAGATGTTCCGCGAGACGGTCGCCAATATCGAGGCCTGGAACCGGCATTTCGAGCGCTTCCCCGACCTGATCCGCCACGCGAGAACGGCCGACGACATCCGCGCGGCGAAGGCCGACGGCGTTACGGCCATCGTCTTCGGCGCGCAGACGCCCGCGCCGATCGAGGACGATATCGGGCTCGTGGAGATCCTCCACACCCTCGGCCTGCGCTTCATGCAGCTCAGCTACAACAACCAGTCGCTGCTGGCGACGGGCTGTTACGAGGCGGAGGACCCGGGGCTGACCCGCATGGGCCGCGAGGTGGTGGCCGAGATGAACCGCGTGGGCCTTGTCGTCGACATGAGTCATTCGGCTGAACGCTCGACGCTCGAGGCGATCGAGGTCAGCGCACGGCCCATCGCCATCACCCATGCCAACCCCGCAAGCTGGCACCCCGCGCGGCGGAACAAGTCCGACACCGTCCTGCGCGCGCTGGCCGAAAGCGGGGGGATGCTGGGCTTCTCGCTCTATCCCCATCACCTGAAGGGGGGCAGCGACTGCACGCTCCAGGGCTTCTGCGAGATGGTCGCACGGACGGCGGAGATCATGGGGGTGGAGCGGCTGGGCATCGGGACCGACCTCTGTCAGGATCAGCCCGACAGCGTGGTGGAGTGGATGCGCGTGGGCCGCTGGACCAAGCGCGTCGACTACGGCGAAGGCTCGGCCGATGCGCCGGGGTTTCCGCCGATGCCGGATTTCTTCGCCGACAACCGCGATTTCCCCCGCCTGCGTGAAGGGCTGCGCGCCGTGGGCTTCGATGCGCAAGAGGCCGCCGCCATCATGGGCGGCAACTGGCTCCGGTTCTTCGAAGAGAGCTTCGGGGCGCGCGCATGACGGCGCTGCGGTCTCCCGATACCGTGATGCGGCTTGCGCGTATGGGCGCCTCGCACCCGACGCGGCTGAGCTTCATGCGTGTCCTGCTCCGGGGGCTGGCGGACGGCGGCTGGACGGCGGACCGGCCGCTCTGGGAGGTGGACGGCGATGGTGTCGGACGCGCGGTATACCGCGTGCGCGGGCAGGGTCAGACCTACAGCCTCGTGGCCTTCGCCCATGACCTGCCGGACGAATTGCGCTCGGACCGCGTGATCGCGGAGGCCTGGGATGCGACCTTCGCGCTGGTCGACGGGGAGCCTTCGGCCGAAGATCTCGACCGGCTCGCGGCCAATGTCCCGAAACAGGAGGCGGGACGGGTCAGCGACCGCGAGCTTGTCCTGTCCCGTGCCAACCGCTCGGGTCGGCTCTGGGCGCATGTGGTCGACCGGCTTGCAGAAGGGCGGCAGCCCGACGCGGCGCTGATCGACGAGGTCGGCTACCTCATGCGCACGACCGCCGTCTATGGCTCGGGCAAGTTCGGCGCCGCGGATCACGAGGCGCTGAAGGGCAGGGCGCTGATGGACGGGCCGTTCCGGGCCGAGATGTTGGCCGTCTGGCTGATCCGCGCCTTCGTCGCCGACCTGGCCGAGCACGTGGCGCGCGTGCGCGGCGGTGCGGGCGCCGCGCGGCTCGATCCGGCGTTGCGCCGCAGCCTCGGGATCGGCAATGCGACCGGGCTCGGGATGGCCCCGTTCCTCGTGAACCACCCCGACCTGCTCCACGCCTGGATCGCCGCGCGCGAGACGGCGCTCGGGCGGGTGCGGGACCTGCCCGTTGCGTCCGCAGACAGTCGTGCGGCCTTCTCCCGCGCGCTCGCCGGGGCACAGGAGGCCGCGCTCCGCTGGCGCACGCGCGACCCCGTGCAGGCGGCGAAATGGGACGGCCTACGCCGCGACATGGCGCGGCTTTCCAGCCATGTCGCCGACGGCGCCCTCGCCGGGGCAGCCCCCTGGGACGCTCTCTGGCGCTGGGCCGAGGACAGTCTCGGCCTCGAGGGGCAGGAGATGTGCCTGTCGCTGATGCTGGAGCCGCATGGTGAGCTTGTCGACGACCTGGCCGATACCATGGGCGCCGACGAGATCGCCGGGTTCGCGATCGACGGGGCGATACCGCTGTCTTTGCTGCGCGAGATGCTGAGCGATGGCTTCGGCTGGGCGCTCGGGACGGATTACGCGGCGGCGGAGGCCTCTGCGCGGTTCTGGTATGTCTCCGAGGCCAAGCTGGAGCCGCGCCTTGGCGAGCGCTACGCCGAACCGGGGGCGGAGCTCGAACAGCCGCTCGACATCGCGCGGGCCGCCGCGGCGCTGAAGCGCGATCTGGACGGCGCAGGCGAGGCGAGTGTAGCCGGTTTCCTGGCCGCGTATCCCCGCCATCGCCGCATCGTCCGGCGGGTGCAGGCGCTCGACCGCGCGCCCTATCGCGAGATCCGCGACAACCTGCTGTCCGCCGACATGCGCCCGATCGACATGCTGCGCTGCAAGCTCGCCTTCTTCGGGGCGACGAATTTCGATCCCCGCTCGGACCGCTGGCTGCGCATCACGATGTACCAGGGCGCGCCCTATCCCGACGAGTTGCACGCGATCCCGGCGGATGGGTGGCTGCACCATGCGGGGGCGCGCCTCGCCGAGGCCGCGGAATGAGCGGGACACGCACGCTTGCCGAGATCCGCGCGACCTGCACCAAGGCCGCGCGCGGGGCGGGATGCCCCTGGGGCCTGGCCGAGGAGGCGGGCCTCGCGGTGCGGGTGCTCGAGGCGCACGGCCTGCCGGGCGTGTCGGTGCTCGCGCGGCTGTTCGAGGGGCCGAGGGATTGCCAGCCGGGTTGCAGCGCGGCACCGCGATGCGGGCTGAAGGCGATGGCGGCGCTGTCCGACGATCCGCGTGCCGTGCCGAAGGGGCACGTCGCCGCGCCACTGCTGCTGGCCGCGCCGCTCCTGATGGCCGCACGGAAAGGGGCGGCGGCGATGCTGCGATGGGAGGGGGCGGATATCGGTTGCAGCGGCGGCGGCGTCGTGGCCGACGGCGCGCTCGACGCCGCGATCGCCGAAGGCCTGTCGGTCGAGACCGTTGCGCTCGGCACCGGGGTGCCCCGGCCGCCCGACTGGCGCAGCCGCCCCGTCGATCCCGCCCACTGGGCCGCGCTCGAGGCGCTCGCCGCGCGGACGCTCGTTCCCGAAACCGAAGCCTCGCGCCGCGCGGGTGCGGGCCCCGACACCTGACAGGAGGTCCCATGCTGGTCGGCATCGCCGAGATCGAGGAAACGAGCCGCGCGGCGCTGATCGCCCATGGCGCGGGGTCGTGGCAGGCGGCGGAGGTCGCACGCGCCATCGCCCGAGCCGAGGAAACGGGCAACGTGATCTGCGGCCTCTACTATCTCGAATCCTATTGCCTGCAGCTGGTTTCGGGCCGCGTCGATGGGCGGGCGGAGCCCAACGTCTCGCATCCCCGCCCCTGTGTGGTTCGCGCCGATGCCCGCTTGGGCTTCGCGCAGCCCGCCTTTTCGCGGGCACTGCCCGAGGCTGTCGCCGCCGCCCGCGCCGGCGGCATCGCGAGCCTCGCCGTCTGCCATTCGCACACCTGCACCTCGCTTGGCTTCTTTACCGAGCGCATCGCCGCCGAGGGGCTGATCGGCATGGGCATGACCAATGCCTCCGCGATCGTGGCGGGCCCCGGCGGCCGTCGCCCCGTGCTCGGCACCAACCCCTTCGCGGTGACCATTCCCGGGGACGGCGCGCCCGCGCTTCATGCAGATTTCTCCACCTCCGCAGTCGCGCTCGGACGGATCACGATGGCGAAAGCGGCGGGCGAGCCGATCCCCGAGGGCTGGGCCGTCGACGCGGAGGGACGGCCCACGACCGACCCCGAAGCGGCGCTTGCCGGCGCGCTGCTGTCGGCCGCGGGCCACAAGGGATGGGCGCTGGGGCTGATGGTCGAGGCTTTCGCGGCGGGCCTCACCGGGTCGGTCAATTCGCTCGACGTGAAGGGGCTGAAGTCGCCCGATGGGCCGCCGCACGATCTGGGGCAGTTCTACATCCTGATCGATCCGGGCGCCCATGACCCGGCCTTCGGCGCCCGGTTCGCCCGTGTGGCCGAGGCGCTGGACGAGGATCCGGGCGCGCGCATTCCGGGCGTGCCGCGCCGACATCTCGATCCCGTCGAGGTGCCCGACGCGCTCTGGGCGCTGGCCCGGAACCTCGCCGGAGCCTGACGCGCGGATCAGGCCTCGCGGCTTTGCCGCTGGGATGGCGCGTTGGAGCCGAGCGCGGCTTCGGGCCCCGGCGCGGTCGGCGGCTCCCCCAGACGCGCGATCACCTCGCGGGCGTGTGCGGCGTCGCCATCGGCCATGAGGACCTCGGCCATGAGCGCGCGCAGACCAGTCGCCTCGGGCGTCCGTTCCAGCCCGCGGACGAGGATCGCGCGCGCCGCCATCAGGTCGTCATGGTGCATCGCGATCCGCGCGCGCGCCGCCTCGAGCGATGCTGGGTCTGCCGTCCGCTCGCGGTCGGCGCGGGCGACCAGATCGCGCGCGTCGCGGACCCGTCCCGCGGCCAGCCGTGCCGGGATGAGCGCGTCGAGCGCCGCCGCGGTCAGCGGGGCCTGCGAGAGCCTGTCCGCCGTGTCCTGCGCCGCCTGCACTTCGCGCAGCCCGAGCTGCGTCAGCAGCAGCAGCCGCAGAAGGTCCGGATCGCCCGGCCTCGTGCCCAGACCCTGTTCGGACAGGCGCGCGGCCAGCCTCAGATCTCCTTCCGAAAGCGCGGCCGTGATTCCCGACCGCTCGATCCGCCTCGCCGAGCCGGCTTCGCCACTCATCGAATGCCCCCGAAGTCCAGTGTCCACCCCAGTTCGGTCACACCCGTTGCGCACCCGGACGCACGAGGCATGCCGTCCGCAGAAGACGGTGCTGGATCTCGTTCGATTGTGGCGCGAGGCGTTCCCTCGACACCTAGAAAAGACGGCGGTCGGTTAATACTTCGTTAATGACCGTTGCGTCGGGATGGATCGCAGGTGCGATTGCGCCCGGCGTGCCGGGTTTTCGGGCGGCGTCGTAACGTCTTCGCGAAAAGCCCCGAGGTTGGGGTTCCCGCCGTTGCGTCATTTGCCGAGTTGTTGCAACAATCCGGCCCGAGTTTTACCCAACGGTTGCGCCACGACTGGCGGTTCCGAACCCGCATTTACGAATGGAGCCTTTCGTGCCGAGACCTCTTGCCGCTTCCCGCATCGCGACCGCCGCGCTTGCCCTCGTCCTCCCTGCCGGGGGGGTGGTGGCCGAAGGTATCGCGCCGCCCGACGCCGCCACGGTCGAGGCCCGCCTCGAGGTTCTGAATTCCCCGGTTCCGGGGTCGATCTGGGCGCTTCAGCCCTGGATGAACGCTCAGGAGGCAACCGACGCGGAGGGCACGCTCTACCGCCTGACCTCCTTGAATCCGCGGGTGAATTCCTGGTTCGTGCTGGAAGTGGCCCCGGCCGGGGGGCGCTCCGCCTTCTACCACCTGGAAAACGCCGACGCCGACCTGTGGCAGGTTTCGCTGGCGGAAACGGAAAACGGTCCGCGCCTGCGGCTCGAGGACGATCTGGGCGATGTCGTCCTCTGCGATCCCTGGGCCGGAGAGCTTGCCGAAGCGCGCGCGACCGGTCTGCCCTATGCGCCGGTCTGCGACTGGAGCCTCTTCCTGCGCAATCCGGTGCAGGGCAACCGCACCACGCGCGAGGCGGTCTCGGATTTCCTGCGCGAAAACGTCATCTTCGGCGACAGTATCGTCAACCTCATCAAGGGCGCCTTCTACGAGGACGCCTTCATGGTCTCCTCAGAGGAACTCGATACCGCCGAGGAGGTCAGTGGCGTCGAGCTTCTGGGAACCGCGCTTCTCGACCGGGCGCCGGTGATGCGTCCGGCGATGGGCTTCGACCTTCTCGGCGCCGAGGCCGGCATGCAGGCCGGAAGCTGGTACGAGGTCGACGGCGCGCCCGGGATCTACGCCAGCGTCATGCAGCCCGGCATGATCGCGCAATCGGTCTTCGACGTGCCCGGCGCAAACTGGCTCGACGGGGTCGAAAGCGGGGCGGACGTCTATCTCGTCGCCTTTGACATGGCGCGGTTCGACATCGGCTACGAGCTTGGCACCGATCACCCCGACCTCGGCTGGTCCTCACGGCCCTCCAACCGCCATGGCGGCGCCGGGCCCGACGGGTTCTCGCGGCCCGATCCGCTGGTCCTGAACGGAACGCTCAGCCCCTCGCTCGTGGAAGACGTGGCAGCGGCCTTCACCGGCGGGTTCAAGCGCGACCACGGGGCGTGGCGCTTCGGCGACTACGCGACCTTCAACTTCGGCCACCATTACGGCTTCGTGCAGCAGGGCGTGATGCTGTCGCGGCTCTGGCCCAATCTCGCGACGCTTTACGTCACGCATGACGGCGAGGTTCACATGGAGACGTGGACGGAAGGCCACGCCGAGGTCCTGCCCGAGCTTGTCATGGCGCGGCAGAACGGTGTGCCGCTGATCGAGAACGGCGTGCCGGGCGACCGCGTGACGTCCTGGGGCGGCGGCAACTGGTCCGGCTCGGCCGAGGCGAACCTGCGCACCCTGCGCGCCGGCGCCTGCCTGCGGACGGTCGGCGACCGGCCCTTCCTGATCTACGCCTATTTCTCGACCGCCACGCCGTCGGCCATGGCGCGCACGTTCCAGGCCTACCAGTGCGATTACGCAATGCTCCTCGACATGAACAGCCAGGAGTTGACGTACATGGCGCTCTACCTGCACGAAGGCGACGAGATCGAACCGCGCCATCTGGTGTCCGGCATGGCCGACGTCGATGTGCGCGGCAGCCGCGGCACGCGCATCCCGCGCTTCGTCAGCGCACCGGACAACCGAGACTTCTTCTACCTGGTAAGGAGGGACTGATGGGGGGAACGATGGGCATGGACCTGCTGGGACGGAGCCGCCGCGCGCTCGGCGCCGCGCTGGTGGCACTGACGGCGATGGGCGCGGGGGCGGCGCAAGCGCAGTCCCTGGCCGAGCGCAACGAGATCATGTTCCAGCAGATGCAGCAGGTTCGCGGCGTCTCGGGCAGCGAGATCCAGCGCATCCGCCAGATCTTCGCGGCCTCGCCAAATGGCTGGATGGGCCAGGGCAACCCCGCCGTCACGCAGCACCCCCTCAGCCCCGAGCAGGCCGCCGCACGCCTCGGCGGATCGGTCGCCCAGATCCAGGAGAGCTACCGCAACCGCCAGTACGAGCGGATCTGCGGCGAGCGCTACATGGTGCCGCTCTACGATCCCGCCACGCAGCGGCCGGAGGATGCCACCGTCTGCGCCGACATGTTCGAGTATCCCAACATCCCGATGGTCTACCCGGTCGTCTGGGTCCGCGCCAACGAGGCCGCGCAGCTGTGTGCTGCCGAGGGCAAGCGGATGGGCGACGCCCATGAATGGGAAGGTGCCGCGGCCGGCCAGCTTCTGCCGCCCGACTACCCGTTCGACATGATCCGCGGCATGGGCGGCTCGGCGGCGGTGAACACGATGCGCTCGTGGCACAACAACCGCTACGCCTCGACCAGCGGCACCTACTCGATCGGTGCCTGGCGCTCGGGCGTCTGCGCCACGGGCAGCTTCAAGAACGCCTCCTGCAATGGCGGCAGCTTCACCGGATGCGGCTCGAACACCTATCCTGCCGGCTCCTTCCCGGACTGCCGCAGCCCGCTCGGGGTCTACGACATCGACGGCAACGCGGCCGAGCATATGAACCTCCCCCTTTCGGAGGACCAGATGGCCAGCCGTGGCTCGACCACGCTTGGCGTGACCGAGATGAAGGGGTCATGGTTCATCTGGGACACGATCCGCGCGCATGAGCACTGGGCCCGCTGGCGGGCGCCGTTCTGGCATGGCAGCCGGGTGATGTCGGAGGCGAGCCACCGCAACTATCACCTCGGGTTCCGCTGCTTCCGGGACATCCGCTGAGGCGTTGATCGCACGGGGCAAATCCCGTGCAAGGGATTTGGGCAAAGCCTTGCAAGGCTTTGCCTCCCGCGCGGGAGCGCGGGAAAGCGTCTTGCAAGACGCTTCTGCCGTCCTTGCAAGGACGGCGCGCTGCGGAAAGGTTCAGAGAGACGCGAGCCGGATCGTCGCCGAAGTCAGCGGGCCTTCGCTGTTGAGCAGACCCGCGTAGGTTCCGTCGGTCAGGAGGCCGCGCAGGTCGACCGGCCTGCCATCGACATAGGCCGTGCGGCTGACCAGGCGGATGCCGTGGCTGTAGTCGGCGTAGTACTCGCCATGCACGGTCGACAGCGGCTGGATCGGGTCGCCGTTGCCGCGGTGCCAGCCATAGATCGCGACGCGTCCGCGGTTGTTGGACAGGCGGTTGGCGAGGACGAGGTCCTTCTTGTGCCCCGCGACGAGGAGGCCGTCCCGCGCGCCCGCTTCGGCGAACTGCGCGTCGAGCGTCGCGTCGTGGCGCATGAAATAGTCGGTGGAGGACATCTGCGGCCCCGGTGGCATGGGACGAGGCGACACGCGCAGATCCGCCTGCGCATAGATCGCATCGACCATCCGCGTCGTGGGCAGCATCATGTCGAAGGCATCCGCCACGCGCAGCGCGGCGGGCAGGCCGAGCGGGACGCGCACGTGGTCACCATCCGAACCGACGGCCAGGTAGTCGGGCGTCACGCAGATGACGATTTCCGTCTGGCGTCCACCCACGGATCCCGTGAAGCGTACGGGCTGGAGCTCGCGCAGATGCGTGGGGACGTTGCCTGACAGGGCCTCGGCGACGATGGCGCTGTCGCGGCTCGAGCCCGACCCGTTGCCGACCCGCGCCATGATGGCCGATCCGCCGGCCGCGCCTCCGGAACGGCGCGGGATCGCTCGGGCCAGGCGGTTGGAGCAGGGGTTGGCGCCCGCGCGCGGCGGGAAAAGGCGGCCGCGGTCGGCATCGCCCAGCCGTGCCGGGGGAAGGGCCGCGTCGGGCGCCTCGGCCCGCGCGACCTCGATCGTGGCGGCCGCGGCCGGCGCGCGCGTGGCGATGGCCGCCGGAACACGGTCGGCGAGGCCGCTGGGCCGCAGCGCGGGGCGTGGGCTGACATCGAGCAGAAGTGGGTTCACGGCGGCTTGCGGGGCCGCCACCTCGGGCGCCACGGCCGCGAGTTCGGTCACGCCCTCGGGGCGCGCGAGCGGGGTGCGCAGGCTCAGCGCGATCTCGGGCGACAGGCTGCGGGCGGCGCGCAGGAGCGGTTCGACCTCCGCAGTGTCGCGGCTATCCGCGACAAGCGGGCCGCTTACGTCCGGCAGCGCTGCAAGGATCGCGCCGGCATCGCCCGGGCGGACCGGCGTTTGCCTGGCGGGCAAGGCATCGGTGAAGCGGGTGAGAGCGGCGGGCGCCGCCTCGGCCACGGGATAGCGGCGCGGTTCGGCGGCCGGGGGCGTCGCCTCCGCCTCCGCGGTTTCCACCACCGCGGCCGGGACCGCGCGCGCGCCATGAAGCGCGTCGTAGACGTTCGACACGACCACGAAGCTGCACAGCGCCGACACGACGGAGGAAACGGCCACCGTCGCGATGACGGCGTCGACCGATGCCTGGCCCGTGCCACGGCCACTGGTCTGGCCTATGCCGGTGATGCCCCTGAAACGCACCGCGAGCGATGCGTAGACTGTCCCATTCATGGGAATCGGCGATAAGCGCAAAGTGTTGCTCCCGCAACAACGCCGGGTGGAAATGTCTTGAGAGATGGAGCACTTGGCGGAATCCCGCCGGTCGCGAAGCCCGGTTGGCGTGGATTCGCGCCGATATCCGCCGATGCCCACCATGCGGGCGCCCGGATTGCAGGCTCAGAGGCTCGTCTTCTTGAAGACCGGTTCGGGGATCGCGCGGATCACGGCCATCACGATTCGCCAGATCGGCCGGACGTAGACCACGTTGCGCCGGGACGTCACGGCCTTGAGTACGGCGGCGCCCACTTCCTCCGGTTCGGCTGTGAGGCGCGCGGGCAGGTCGAGGCCCTCGGTCATCGCCGTGTTGACGAAGCCCGGCAGCACCGTCACCACGTGCACGCCCTTTTTCGCCAGCCGGTTGCGCAGGCCCGACAGGAAGGCGGTGAACCCGGCCTTGGCCGAGCCGTAGACGTAGTTCGAGGCCCGCCCGCGTTCGCCCGCCACCGACGAGATGCCGACGATGGTGCCGGAGCCACGCGCCTCCATGGCGTTTGCGAGGTGCCCGAGGATCGAGGCCGGGCCTTCGAAATTCGCGCGCATGACCATCGCGCCGGCCTCGGGGTCGGCGGCATTTTCTTCCTGCGTGCCCATCGTGCCGACGGCGCAGACAACCACCTCGGGCAGGTCCGGCAGGCCCGCGACGAAGCCCGCATGCGATGCGAGATCGAGGGCGTCGAAAGGGTGCAGCGTCACCTCGACGCCGTAGCGCGTGACGAGGTCGTCGCGGTCGTCCTTCAGCCGCTCCGGGTCGCGTGCGGCCAGCCTGATGGCATGGCCTTCGGCGGCGAAACTGCGCGCGATGGCCCGCGCCATGCCCGAGGCCGCGCCGAGGATGAGGACGGATCTGCTCACAATCCCAGCCTTTCAGATTGATGCGAAACGAAATGCCCGGCCCAGCCGCGCGCCTGCCTGAGGTCGCGGAAGGCGGCGAGGCGCGGGTCGGCGGCGCGTGCGGTTTCGCCCGTCATGCGCGCGTCCTTGGCGAGGTAGAAGCGCCCGCCATGTTCGAGCGTGATGCGGTCGAGCCGCTCCAGCAGCGCGAGGCTGCGCGCGCCCGCCGGAAAGTCGAGCGCCAGCGTGTATCCCTCGCAGGGAAAGGACAGTGGGCTGTCGTCCGGGCCGAAGCGTTTCAGCACCGACAGGAAGCTGGCGAGACCCGTGGCCGAGATGTCGGTCAGAAGCCGCTCGAGCCCCTCGCGCGCGGTCGGTAGTGGAAGGGCGCACTGGAACTGGTAGAAGCCCCGCCGCCCGTAGATCCGGTTCCAACCCGAGATGGCGTCGAGCGGATAGAAGTACCGGTCCCAGTCGACGAGCGTTTCGCCGGCGTTGCGCGCGCCCATGCGGTAGTAGAGCGCGTTGAAGGCCCGCACGCTCAGGCGGTTCAGCGCGAAGCTCGGGAAATCCACCGGCACGGCGAGCTTGCGGGGACGCGCGACCTTGAATGGCGCTTTGCGTTTCGACGTGGGAAGTTCGTCGGCGCGGGCGTGCCGGCCGAGCATCACGAGGCTCCGGCCGAGGGTCGGAGGGCCGCTTGAACAGTCGATCCACGCCACCGAATAGGGCACGTCGAGCCGGGCCTCGAAGGCATCGACCGCGGCCTCGACGGTCTGGACCGGGATCGTCTCCTGCACGATCCACGCGCTTTCGACCGGCCGCAGGCGGATGGCGGCGCGCAGGATCACGCCCGACAGGCCCATGGCGCCGCAGATCGTGCCGAAGCGCCCCGTGTCGTCGTCCTGTGTCACGCGGGTCACCGACCCGTCGGCCTCCATCACGTCGACCCACTCGACGCAGGCGCGGAAACTGCCGTCGCCGTGGTGGTTCTTGCCATGCACATCCGCCGCGATGGCTCCGCCGATGGTCACGAACTTCGTGCCCGGCGTGACGAAGGGGAACCAGCCACGCGGAAGGAACGTCTCGATCACGTCGGACAGAAGCGCGCCCGCCTCGGTCACCAGGATGCCCGTCTCCGCGTCGAAGGCCAGGAAGCGGTCCATGCCCCGCATGTCGAGTGTCAGGCCCGGGCTCATCGCGGGGTCGCCGTAGGACCGCCCGTTGCCGCGCGCGATCATCGGCCCTTCGGCCACGGCACGGGCCACGTCGGCCTCGCTGCGCGCCTTCCGCACCCGGCACTCGGCGACCGGCGTGCGACCCCATCCCGAAAGGCGCGTCATGCCGGCCTCGCCGCGGTCCGGAACACGAAGCGGCGGTCGAGCGCGTACTTGGTGACGTAGCCGATCGTCAGGCCCAGGACCGCGCCGGCCTCGCGGGCCGCCTCGGTCTGCCAGAGGAGCCAGAACGTCGTCTCAGTGATCCAGAAGATCGCCGTCGTCGCGACACCCATGAGCGAATAGAGGAAGAACAGCCGCCCGTGCCCGCGCATTCCGGTCGTGTCGTCGAAGAAGATCCAGCGCTTGTCGAGAAGGTATTTCACGACCAGCCCGACCAGCGTTCCGGCGCCGATGGCCACCGCGAGGCGGGGCCCTGTCACGGGGTCGGCCCCGAAAAGCGCGAGACGCTGGGTAGCGAGGTTGGCCAGAACGGCCAGCACCGCGAAAGCGCCATAGCGCAGGATCAGCGTCTTGCGGCTCACAGGAATACCGCCAGCGCGATCAGGATGGCGATGAGGGCTACGGTCGCGCGGCTGATGGGATCCGTGATCGCCCAGACGAGCGGGTCGTCGTCCATCTGGCCGCGGTTGGCGATGAGCACGAGGCGGCTGATCCAGAAGATCAGCAGCGCGCAGACCCCCCAGAACATCCGGTGCGCGCCGAAGCGCTCCTGCACGTAGGGCTCGTCAATGTAGAGGGCGAGAACGAGAACCCCCATGTAGCCCGCCGAGATCGCCATCTGGCTGAGGATGCGCCGGTCTTCCAGCGAATAGCCGCGGCGCGTGACGGTGCGTCCCGCCGCGTCGGCATCAGACAACTCGCCCAACCGCTTGGCGGCGGCCAGCGCGAAGAAGGTGAACATCGAGAAGGCCAGAAGCCAGACCGACAGGCCGACGCCGATGGCAACGCCGCCGGCCACGATGCGGACCGTGTAGAGGCCCGCCAGCATGCAGATGTCGATAATCGCGTAGCGCTTGAGCCGGACGGAATAGGCCATCGTCAGGATGAAGTAGATCACCACCACCGTCAGCAGCGCCGGCGAGACCATGCCCGCGATGCCCAGTCCCAGCAGCAGCAGCGCCGGCGCCAGCCGCGTTCCGGTCGATACCGAGAGCGCACCCGAGGCGAACGGACGGTTGCGCTTGCGCGGATGGCTGCGGTCGTCGGCCAGATCGAGCAGGTCGTTGATGACGTAACCCGCCGAGGCGACCAGACTGATCGCGGCGAAGGTGGCGAGAACCCACGTCCACTGCCAGCCGCCATGGGCGGGGTCGGCGACGATGGGCACGAAGACGAGAAGGTTCTTCAGCCATTGATGGGGCCTGAGTGCCCGTATGAGCGAGGCGACATCGTTGCCCTGTGCCGGCAGGTGTTCGGCCAGCCGGCCCATCGCGTCGACCGCCCGCCGGACCGCCGGCGAGACCCCGACCGTGATCGCGCCCGCGGCCTTGTCCCAGACGGCGAGGTCCGCACGGCTGTCGCCCACGTATATGAAACCGCGCGGCCCGTATTCCGCGACAAGCAGCGCCGCCTTGTCCGCGCCCTTGAGGTTCTGCTCGGGCGTCGACCCGTGCACCATGTCGAACAGGCCGAGATGGTCGGCCACGGCCTCGGCAAGGCGGACATCCGTCGCCGTCACCAGCGCGACCTCGCCGCCATCGGCGCGCCATGCCTTGATCAGGTCGAGCACGCGCTTGTCGTAGGGCAGGGTCCTGGGGTCGATCGTGACCCGGTCGGCCAGCGCGGCCTTGAGCGCGGCCTTTCCGTTCCGGAGCGCGCCGGCCGATTGCAGGAACAGCCGGCTGCGTGTCGCCAGCGCCGCCCACATCGTCTCGTGCAGCATGTCCGAGCGCAAAAGCGTGCCATCGAGGTCGACGGCCAGAACGAGACCGCTCCGCGCCGCGTCCGGCAGGATCGCGCCATCGTCATGTGCTGATAGGGCAGGGGTCATCTGCTGCTCGAGGATGCCGTTTTTTCCCTGGGTCGTCGCCTGCGGAATGATTGCCCGCAAGGGGATGGCTTGACCAGAGGTTTCTGGCGGATCGCGCTATCGACATGGCCAATCTGCATCGCTATCGTCTCGACCGGCTTCATGATTTCAAAGAGGTTTTTGCCGTGGCACGGATCGGTCGCATATCGGGTTGGATGGCGGTGGCCGTGCTGGCGATGTCGCCCACGCATGTGCTGGCGCAGGAGGTCGGGGGGACGTCCGGGGAAACGGCGGTCGCGACACTGGACGCGCTGCGCGCCGCGGAGGCCGAGGCCCGGCTTGCGGCCCGCGACGCCTGGGACGCGGCCGAGGCGGCCGATGCGGCCCGCGCCGCGGCCGAGGCCGAGCTTGCCCGCCTGACGGACGCCGCGGCCGAGGCGCGGCGGGTCGCGAATGGGGCCATTGCCGCGCTCTCCGCCGCGATCGGCGCGCGCCAGGCGGCAGAGGCATCCCCGACCGACGAGGCCGACGAGGCAGAAGCGGCGCGGATTGCGGCCGAGGAGGAAGCCGCGCGGATAGCCGCCGAGGAGGAGGCGGCGCGGATTGCGGCTGAGGAGGAAGCGGCGCGGATTGCGGCTGAGGAGGAAGCGGCGCGGATTGCGGCTGAGGAGGAAGCGGCCCGGATTGCGGCTGAGGAGGAAGCGGCCCGGATTGCGGCTGAGGAGGAAGCGGCGCGGATTGCGGCCGAGGAGGAAGCCGCGCGGATAGCCGCCGAGGAGGAGGCGGCGCGGATTGCGGCCGAGGAGGAAGCCGCACGGATAGCCGCCGAGGAGGCAGCGGCGCGGATTGCGGCCGAGGCGGAGGCCGCGCGCGCCGCGGCAGAAGCCACGCTTGCGGCTTGCGTGGAAACGGCAGGGCCGCCTTCGGCCGAAGTGCCGGTGTCCGAAGACGCGCAGCGTGCCCTTTTCCGCGCGCTTGCGGCGGCACGCGCCGATTGCGAGGCCGCTGTGCAGGCCCTGCCGGAGGCGGGCCCCGCGCTCTACCACCTGGCGACCATCGCGCAGGCAACGGGCGAGCATCGGCAGGCCGTACGGCTTTACGAGCGCGCGGCGGAGGCGGGCGTGCCCGCGGCGCTGACCCGGCTCGGCGACTACTACAATTTCGGTATCCGCCCGATCGGCGAGGACGTGCCTCGGGCCGTCGAACTCTACGAGCAGGCGACCGCGGAGGGCGATGCTGCGGCCGCGGCGACACTCGCCATGATGCATCAGCTCGGTCGTGGCGTGCCGCGCGACCCCGAGCGCATGATCGCTCTGATGCAGCAGGCCGCCGCCGAGGATTACCACTTCGCGCAATACCGCCTGGCGCAGACCTACCTCAACGGCGATGGCGTGCCGGATGACGCGGTCGCGGGCCTCGGCCTGCCCGACCCGGTGCGGGCGATCCCGCTGCTGGCGGGCGCGGCAAGGGCGGGCAACGACGATGCCGCGCGCGAGCTGGCCGAGCTCTATGCTACGGGGGCGGAGGGGCTGACGCCCAACCCCGCCCGGCAGCTCCGCTGGGTGAGCTTCCTCGCCGACAAGGGCGACGCGCCGGCGATGGCGCTCCGGGCCTTCCTGATCGAGCGGGGGATCGGCGTCGTGGCCGATCCCGAGCGTGCGGCGGCGGAATATGTCCGTGCGCTGGAGACAGGGGGCGTCGATCCCGCAACCATGCGCGGAACGGTGAACGGAGCCGTCCCGCCATGGGACCCGGCCACGGCGATCGCCTTCCAGCGCATCTTGCAGGAGCGCGGGCTCTACCAGGGCGCGCTGGACGGTCAGGTCGGGCCGATGACCCTGGGCGCGGCGCGGGCGCTGGCGCAGTAAGTTACCTGAAGAACGCGCCGTAACGCGCTGACCCGAAGGGTTTAATCCGCCCCGCGATCCATCGCGTGATATTCCGGGTTCGGCATCATGTCGGACGCGATGGCAAAGCGGTTCGACATGTTGAAAAAGCCGATGACGTCGGCGAGATCGAAGATCTCGTCGGGGCCGAGACCGGCGGCGCGCAGGGCCTCGCGGTCGGCCTCCACGATCTCGGCGGGCGTCGTCGTGAGCTTCCACGCGAAGTCGAGCATGGCGCGCTGGCGCAGCGACAGTTCCGCCACGCGGTAGTTCATCACCAGCATCTCGCCCAGCTGCGGATCGCCCGAAAGCTTCCGCACCGCCTGACCATGGGCCACGAGGCAGTAGAAGCAGCGGTTCGCCGAGGAGACCACGACGGCCACCATCTCCCGCTCCAGCTTCGACAGCCCCGAGGGGGCGAGCATCAGCGTGTTGTAGTATTGCGAGAAGGCGCGCAGTTTCTCGACATTGCGCGAGAAGGTCCGGAGCACGTTCGGCACGAGGCCGAGCTTCTCGACGCAGATCTCGAAATACCGCTGCGTCTCCGGGTCGAGGGCGTCGAACTCCGGCAGGTCGTAGATCGAGACGTGATCGGGCTGTGGCATGCTCTTCCCCTCCGCAATGTCCGGGCAGCGTCGCAAGGCACGCCGCCCGGCGCAAGGGCGCCTATTGCGCGGCTTCGAGCGCTGGCTCGGGGTCTTCCTTCGTCAGCGTCCGCCAGGCGTCGTATTGCGACAGGAACACCTGTCCCGTCATCTCGTCGAGGAAATGCGAGCGTTTCAGGCGGTCGGTCACGGGGCCCTTCACCTCGGACATGTGAAGCTTGACGCCCATGCTCTTGAGCCGCTCGTTCACCGCTTCCAGGCTTTCCAGCGCCGACATGTCGATCTCGTTCACCGCCGAGCACATCAGGACGACGTGTTTCACCGGCCCGTTTTCCACCACGCGGTCCTGCACGAGATCCTCGAGGAAGCGCGCGTTGGCGAAGTAGAGCGATTCGTCGATGCGGAGCGTCACGACCTCGGGATGCGTCTCGACCTTGTGGCGCAGGATGTTGCGGAAGTGCTGCGTGCCGGGGACGAGACCGACCTCCGCGACATGCGGCTTCGACGTCTTGTAGAGATGCAGGCCGATCGACAGGAGCACGCCCGCCGAGACGCCCGCCTCGACGCCGAGGCCGAGGGTCAGGAGGATCGTGGCGGCCACGGCCACGAAGTCTGCGCGCGCATAGGTCCAGGTCCGCGTCAGGATGGAGAAGTCCACGAGGCTCAGGACCGCGACGATGATGGTGGCCGCGAGCGTGGCCTTGGGCAGGAAGTAGATGAGCGGGGTCAGCGCCAGCGCCGCGATGGCGAGGCCCACGGCCGTGTAGGCGCCCGCCGCCGGCGTCTCGGCGCCCGCGTCGAAGTTCACCACCGAGCGCGCGAAGCCGCCGGTCACCGGGTAGCCGCCGGTGAAGCCAGCGCCGATATTGGCCGCGCCGAGGCCGATCAGTTCCTGGTCGGGGTCGATCCGCTGCCGCTTCTTGGCGGCGAGCGTCTGCGCGACGGAGATCGACTCGACGAAGCCGATGATCGAGATGAGAAGCGCCGGAATGAAGAGCGCGCTGACGAGGTCCCAGGACAGCCCCGGCATCGTCAGCGGCGGCAGGGCCTGCGGCACCTCGCCGACGATGGCCACGCCCCGGTCGGCAAGGCCGAGGCCCCAGACCAGCAGCGTCGTGGCCACGACCGCGCCCACCGGGCCGGCCTTCTGCGCCACATCTGCCAGCTTCGGCTTCACGCCCCGCGAAATGAGGAGGGGTTTCAGACCCTTGCGCACCCAGAACAGGAACCCGGTCGCCCCGATACCGATGGCGAGCGTCACCGGGTCCACGTCGACCATGTGCTCGTTCAGCGTGTAGAGGATCTCGGGCAGGGTATGCCCGTGCGCCTCGATTCCGAGGATATGCTTGAGCTGGCTCGCCGCGATCAGGACGCCGGAGGCGGTGATGAAGCCCGCGATGACCGGGTGGCTGAGGAAATTGGCGAGAAAGCCGAGTTTCAGGAGGCCCATGGTCAGCAGGATGCCCCCCGACAGGACCGCGAGCGTCAGTGCGGCGATGGCATAGCCCGCGGTTCCCTGTTCGGCCACCTGTCCGACCGCGGCCGCCGTCATCAGCGAGACGACGGCGACAGGTCCGACGGCAAGCGCGCGCGAGGTGCCGAAGATCGCGTAGAGGATGATCGGCAGGATCGAGGCGTAGAGACCCGCCTCGGGCGGCAGACCCGCCAGCAGCGCATATGCCAGCGACTGCGGGATGAGCATGATCGTCACGATCACCGCCGCGATCATGTCGTTCTGGAACGCGTCGCGGTTGTAGTCGCGGCCCCAGTCGAGGACGGGAATATAGCGCTTCGCGATGGCGAGGATGTCGGTCTTCATGCCAGTCGGCCTTTTCTGTGCTCGGGCGGCCCCTCACGCGGGGCCGCCACCTCTTGTCCGGTTCAGCGGACGGTGACCTTCTCGGGCTTCACCATCCACTCCTTTCCGCGCAGCATCGCCTTCCAGTAGAAGGGCGGAAGCACGGTTTCCTTCAGGAACCACGCCGCGCGGGTCGCCTTGGTTCCGTCGATCACCCATTTCGGGAAAGACGGCAGGAGCGTGCCGCCATAGCCGAACTCGGCCAGCACGATCTTGCCCCTCTCCACCGTCAGCGGGCAGGAGCCGTAGCCGTTGTAGATCGCCGTGGGCGAGCGCCCCTCGATGTCGTCCGAGACGTTCTCGGCCACGATCGGGGCCTGCATCCGGGCGGCGGCCGCAGTCTTGGCGTTCGGCGCATTCATCACGTCGCCGAGCGACCAGATGTTCTCGTAGGTCTTGTGCCGCAGCGTCGCCTGGTCCACGTCGACCCAACCCGCCGCATCGGCCAGCGGCGAGACGCGGATGAAGTCGGGCGCGACCTGCGGGGGGACGACATGGAGCATGTCGAACTCCACCTCGACGGTGCGGACGTCCTCGTCGGGCTTCTTCACCTCGAACCAGGCCTTCTTGGCCGGGCCGTCCACCGCCACGAGGTTGTGGAAGAAGTTCAGCTCGGCCTTGTAGCGGTTCATGTAGCTCTGCAGCGCCGGCACGTAGTCCTTCACGCCGAAGAGGACTCCGCCCGCGTTCATGAACTGGATGTCGATATCCTTGAGCACGCCCTCGCGGTGCCAGTGGTCGCCCGAGAGGTAGAGCGCCTTCTGCGGCGCGCCCGCGCACTTGATGGGCATCGGCGGCTGGGTGAAGATCGCGCGGCCCTTCTTGAGGCCCTTCACGAGCTCCCAGGTGTAGGGCGCGAGGTCGTAGCGGTAGTTCGAGGTCACGCCGTTCTCGCCCAGCGTCTCGACAAGGCCCTCGACCCGATGCCAGTCGAGCTTCAGCCCCGGCGCCACGATGAGGCGCTTGTACTTCACCACGCGGCAGGCATCGAGGATGACGGCGTTGTCCTTGGGTTCGAAGGCGGCGACGGCCGACTTGATCCAGTGCACGCCGCGGGGGATGAGGCTGCCCATGGTCTTCGCGGTCGTCGAGGCCTCGAAGATGCCGCCGCCGACCATGGTCCATCCGGGCTGATAGTAGTGGATGTCGGCCGGGTCGATGATCGCCATCTCGAGGTTCGGCTGCCGCGCACGGAGCGAGGAGGCGACCGCGATGCCGGCGGCACCGCCGCCCACGATCACCACGTCGAAGCGGGCGTCGGCCCGGTCGGTCGGCGTCTTGCCGCCATTGGCGATGCGCCGCACGACGCCGCCCATGTCGTAGCCCGCGGATTGCGTCGCGGCGAGGATGTCGGCGACCGGCTTTTCCTTCGCTACGGCCAGCGACCACAGCGTGGCCGAGCGCGTGCCGGTCCGGCAATAGGCCAGGATCGGCCCCGGAAGCTCGGTCATCAGGGACTTGAAGGCCTCCGCGTCCTCGTCCTGCACCTTGCCCGCCGTGATCGGCTGGTAGCGCGTCTGCAGACCGATGGCCTGGGCCGCCGCCTCGATCTCCTCGAAGTTGGGCTGGTCCATGCCTTCGCCGTCCGGGCGGTTGCAGATGATCGACCGGAACCCGTGATCGGCGATCGTCTGCACGTCCTCGGGGGAAATCTGCGGGGCGACCGAAAGGCCGGCCGTTATCGTTCTGGCGTCCATGACCGGAGCCTCCTCCAATGAAACCTGGCGCTATTCAGGGAAAGCGGGACGGGGGCGCGGGTTGCGCCCCCGTCCGGGGGCCGGTCAAAGCGCGTTGACCGGAACCTTCAGCATGGGGCGCCCGTCCTTGTCCTTCGGCACCTCGCCCGCGCGCATGTTCACCTGCAGCGAGGGAATGATGAGCTTGGGCATGTCGAGCTGCGCGTCGCGCTCGGTGCGGAACTTGACGAAGTCCTCCTTCGACTTGCCGCCGCCGACGTGGATGTTGAACTCCTTCTCCTCGGCCACGGTGGTTTCCCACTGGATGTCGCGGCCGTTCGGACCGTAGTCGTGGCACATGAAGAGCCGGGTCTGGTCGGGCAGGCTCAGGACCTTCTGGATCGAGTCGTAGAGCGTGCCCGCGTCCCCGCCGGGGAAGTCGGCCCGTGCCGAACCGCCATCGGGCATGAACAGCGTGTCACCCACGAAGGCCGCGTCGCCCATGACATGGGTCATGCAGGCGGGCGTGTGGCCGGGCGTGTAGATCGCGAAGGCACGCATACCGCCGATCTCGTAGGTGTCGCCATCCTCGAACAGGGCGTCGAACTGGCTGCCGTCACGCTGGAACTCGGTGCCTTCGTTGAAGACCTTGCCGAAGGTGTCCTGCACCACGGTGATGTTCTTGCCAATGCCGATCTTGCCGCCCAGCTGCTCCTGGATGTAGGGCGCGGCCGAGAGGTGGTCGGCGTGGACATGCGTCTCGATCAGCCACTCGACCTTGAGGCCCTTCTCCTTGACGTAGGCGATGATGGCGTCGGCGCTGTCGTAGGTGATGCGGCCGGCGGCGTAATCGATGTCCATGACGCTGTCGACGATCGCGCAGCTGTCGGAGTTGGGGTCCTTCACGACGTAGGAGATCGTGTTGGTGGCCGGGTCGAAGAAGGGCTCGACCTCGGGGCGGATGTTCATGTTAACGGGAAAGTCGGACATTTTCAGTCTCCTCCAGGTCAGGTCACGAGGTCGCGGTCGCCTTGGGCCGCGACAGGGATTGCAGGTAGCGGGCGCCGAAGATGCCCGCGAGCATGGCGGCGACGAACACGATGACGTCCATCCGTCCGGTGCCGAGCGCGGGCAGCGCGCCGCCCGGGCAGAAGCCCGCGATGCCCCAGCCGACGCCGAAGACGGCCGAGCCGCCGATCAGGCGCGCGTCGAGGTTGCGGGCGGTGGGCAGGTTGAACCTGCCCTCGAAAAGCGGGCGCTGACGCCCGAAGACGAGGCGGTAGCCGATGCCGGTGACGACGAGCGCGCCGCCCATCACGAAGGCCAGCGAGGGATCCCAGCTGCCGGCGACATCGAAGAAGTTGATGACCTTGGCCGGGTTGGCCATGCCGGAGACGACGATCCCGGTGCCGAAGATCACGCCGATGAGGTAAACGAGGATCAGGCGCATGTCGGTCAGCCTCCGATCACGTGGCGGACGACGAAGACCGTCGCCGCGGTGGTTGCCATGAAAGTCAGCGTCGCCGCGATCGACCGGGGCGAAAGCCGTGCCATTCCGCAGACACCATGCCCCGAGGTGCAGCCCGAGCCGTAGGTGACGCCGGCGCCGACGATCACGCCGCCGACGATCAGCATGGGCATGGAGGCGGGCACGGTGATCTCGGGCATGCCGCCGGTGACCAGCCAGTAGACGGTCGGGCCGGTGAACATGCCCAGCAGGATCGCGACGCGCCAGCTCAGGTCATAGACCGAGGCTGGGGCGAAGACGCCCGCCAGGATGCCGGTGGCGCCCATCACCCGTCCGAGGACGAGCATCAGCAGGACTGCGGCCAGCCCGATGAGGGCGCCGCCTCCGAGCGAGGCCCATGGTGTAAAGGCGGTTTCAAACATTCGGTTCTCCCATCCCGCGCGGTCGCGCATCGATATCTGTGAGCGGGGGCGTCGCCGACGGCCCCTGCCTGTTCGCTGGATGATGAATAGCGATTCTCCGCGGGCCTATCAGTGATCTAGTCACATAACGGCCGATGTAGCGGGGAATGGCTGGCAACCGATTGTTTTAAAGGCATGAAAATCGAAAACCGTGCGCCGGAGATGCGCGAAAACCAGGCTTTCGGCTGCCGGGAACAGGCGGTTTCAGCTTTCGGAGAGCTTTCTAAGGGCGTCGCAATCGAGAATCTCGACCGTGCCGCGCCCGAGCGTCACCCAGCCCCGGCGCTGGAATTCGGCCAGCTGGCGCGAGATCACCTCGCGCGCGGTGCCGAGTTCGGCGGCGAGCTGGGCATGGGTCGCCTTCAGCACGCCCGTATCGGCCCGTTCGATGATCTTCTGTGCCAGGCGGATGTCCATCCGGCGGAAGGCGATATCCTCGATGACGTGGAAGAGGTCCGTCATCCGCCGCGAATAGGCGGTGAAGACGAAGGTCCGGAATTCCTTCGAGGTCGACACCAGGTCGTCGAAGACCGCGCGCGGCACGGCGGCCGCGACGATGTCGGTCTCGGCCACGCCCTCGGCCGAGTAGTCCTCGTAGGCCAGCATGCAGGCCGTGGTCAGCACGCAGCTTTCGCCGGCCGTGACGCGGTAGAGCACAACTTCGCGCCCGTTCTCGGCCAGTTGCTGGACCCGCACGGTCCCTTCCAGCAGCAAAAGCATGTTCTCGGGCGACTTGCCAGGGCCGAAGATGACGGTGTCGGCGGGCACCCGGATCACCTGGCTGCGCGAGGTCAGGACCTCGCGGATGCGCGGCTCCAGCCGGGAGAGCCCGGTGAACCGGGTGGTCCAGTCCTCGTCTTGCGCGATGGCCGCCATGTCCGGACCTCTCCCCGGTGAAATATGCCGCATCATGCATCTATTCCGAGCGGAGGCAAAATGCATCCCCCGTCACACGGACCCCGCGGCCGGGAATGGGCGGGGGTTGCTGGACAAGCCGGATTTCCTAACCATACTCGCGCCCCGGGAAACCAAGAAGAACAGGGAGCCTTCCAATGAATACCCGCTTTGCCGCCTTCGGCGCGGCGCTTCTGGCCACGACGGCCCTCACGGCGACGGCGGTCTCCGCCGAGACGCTTCGCTGGGCAAGGGCCGCCGAGGCGCTCACCCTCGATCCGCATGCGCAGAACGAGGGGCCGACCACGACGCTGATGCATCAGATCTACGAGCCCCTCATCTTGCGCAACATGGCCGGTGAGATGGAGCCGGCGCTCGCGACCTCGTGGGGGCCTTCGGCGGACGATCCGAACGTCTGGGTCTTCACGCTCCGTGAAGGGGTCACCTTCCACGGCGGCGAGGAGTTCGACAGCGCCGACGCGGTCTTCTCGCTGAACCGCGCGATGTCGGAGACCTCGAACTTCAAGGAACTCCTGTCCTCGGTCACCGAGGTGCGCGCGACCGGGCCCTACACGGTCGAGATCGTGACGGACGGACCGAACCCACTGCTGCCGAACAACCTCACCAACATCATGATCATGGACGAGGGTTGGGCCGTGGCGAACGGCGCCGAAGCGGCGCAGGACTACGCCGCGGGCGAGGACACGTTCTCGGCGCGCAATGCCAACGGCACCGGGCCCTACGTCCTCACGAGTCGCGAGGCGGACGTGCGCACCGTCCTGACCGCCAACCCCGACTACTGGGGCATCGGGGAGTTCCCGCTCGCGGCCTCCGAAATCGTCTTCACCCCGATCCAGAACCCCGCGACCCGCGTCGCGGCACTTCTGACGGGCGAGGTCGACTTCATCCAGGACGTACCGGTGCAGGACCTTCAGCGCGTGGCCGAGGCCGACGGGATCGAGGTCATCACCGCGCCGCAGAACCGCGTGATCTTCTTCGGCATGGACGTGGCTTCGGACGATCTCGAGCTTGACAACGTGGAGGGCGCGAACCCCTTCGCGGACGTCCGCGTGCGCCAGGCCATGGACATCGCCATCAACCGCGAGGCCATCCAGCAGGTCGTGATGCGCGGCCAGTCGGTCCCCGCGGGCGTGATCTCGCCGCCGCCGGTGAACGGCTGGACGCCGGAACTGGACGAATACCCCGCCTATGACATCGAGGCCGCGCGCGCCCTGATGGCCGAGGCGGGCTATGCGGACGGGTTCTCGGTGCAGCTCGACTGCCCCAACGACCGCTACATCAACGACGAGGCGATCTGCCAGGCGGCGGTCGGCATGCTGGCCCAGATCGGGATCACGGCGAACCTCTCGGCCCTGCCGCGCGCGCAGCACTTCCCGCTGATCGCCAATAGCGAAACGGACTTCTACCTGCTCGGCTGGGGCGTTCCGACCTATGACGCGGAATACATCTTCAACTTCCTCTACCACACGAGGGACGAGGGCCGCGGCAGCTGGAACGGGACGGGCTATTCCAACCCCGAGATGGACGCGATGATCGAGTCGCTCGCCTCGAACGTGGACCTCGAGGCGCGCAACGCCACGATCGCCGAACTGTTCGCGATGGCCGAGGCCGAGACGATCTACATCCCGATCCACAACCAGATCCTCAACTGGGGCATCTCGGACGGCTGGAGCACCCTTGTCGATGCCGACGACCAGGTGAAGTTCAAGTACTTCGAGACCAACTGACGCCGTTTCGATGCGGAAGGCGGGGGCCGGACGGGTGGACCGTCCGGCCCCCTTCCTTTTTGTCCGCGGGACCGCGACGCTCGACGCGATGCCGGTGTCGAACGGCTGGCGGCAGCCGCGCGAGGACAATTCCGACACGTATCTCCCCGGCTGGTCGCCGGGGACCTTGAACTTCGGCGGCTCCTCGAGCGCCCATCATCGAGGAGGGCATGGTCCACGTGCCGCTTTACGTGCGGCCGCTTCTGTGGGGCGCGCAACGGGGTCGAGGTGACGCGGCGGCCCGACAACTTCCTTATCCCGCGCCGGGTGCGTATGGAGTGACGTGAGGATCCCGGCCCGGCTCGGGCCCCGTGCGGGGCCGTCGCCGCGCCGGCGGCCTCCGGCCGGATGCGTATTTGGAGAAAGATGAAGGAGCGGGCGCTTGGGCGTGATGATCGGCGGGGTCTACCATGTGGAGGATCCGGGGCCCGATACTGTCGAGGGTGGGGAGTTCCGGCGCGCCGAGGCGACGATCCGGCACCGGATCACGCGCGACGGATCCTCGGGCTTTCCGGCGGAGGTGGGGCGCTATCACCTCTATGCCGCCTGGAACTGCCCCTGGGCGCACCGGGCGCTGCTGATGCGGGTGGAGAAGGGGCTGGAGGACGCGGTCTCCGTCGCCCATGCCAGGCCCAGGCGGACCGAGGCGGGCTGGGTCTTCGATGCGGAGGGGGCGTATTCCGACCCCGCGCTCGGGGTCGCGGCGCTGCACGAGGTCTATGCGAGGGAGGCCGCGCCCTACACGGGGCGGGTGACCGTGCCGCTTCTGTGGGACAAGGTGGCCGGGCGCGCGGTGTCGAACGAGAGCGCCGAGATCGTGCGGATGCTGAACGACGCCTTTCCGGGGCCCGATCTCGCGCCGCCGGAGTTGCTGGACGAGATCGAGGGCTGGAACGCGCGGATCCACCGCGACCTCAACAACGGCGTCTACCGCGCCGGTTTCGCCCGGACGCAGGAGGCCTATGACCGGGCGGTCGCGGATGTCTTCGCCACGCTCGACGCGGTCGAGGCGGCGCTGGCGGACCGGCCGTTTCTGTGCGGGGACCGGTATACCGAGGCGGACCTGCGCCTTTTTCCCACGCTGGCGCGGTTCGACGTGGCCTATCATTACGCCTTCAAGTGCAACATCCGGCGGCTCGTGGATTATCCGCGCCTCTGGGACTATGCGCGGCGCATCCATCGCCGGCCGGGCGTCGCGGCGACCGTCGACTTCGACATCTACAAACGGGGCTATTTCTCGCCCTCCGCGCTTCGCAATCCGCTGGGGATCGTGCCCGCCGGGCCGGAGATCGACTGGAACACGGGCAGCGCGGGGGAGGCGGGGGGCGCCGGCCCGCTCGGGACTTGACCGCGTGGCCGGCAGCGTGCAGCACGGCGGGACGCGAATGGGAGAGCCAGGCAGATGCTCAGCTACATCCTGAGACGGGTCTTGCAGTCGGTGCTCGTCCTTCTGGTCGTGGGCCTCGTGGCCTTCGCCATGTTCCGTTTCGTGGGCGATCCGATCGACACGATGCTGGGGCAGGAACGCACGATGGAGGACATCGAGCGGCTGAGGGAGAGCCTGGGGCTGAACAAGCCGTTCTTCATCCAGTACTGGGACTTTCTCGTCCGCGCGGTGCAGGGCGATCTCGGGATCTCCTACCGGCAGGGGCGGCCGGTGGCGGAGATCATCGCCGAACGCCTGCCCGCCACGCTGGAACTGGCCGCTGTCTCGGGGGCCTTCGCGCTGCTCTTCGGGATCGTCTTCGGCATCTTCACGGCGATCCGGCGGGACGGGTTCGCCGCCAACGCGATCATGACGCTGTCCCTGCTTGGGGTGTCGCTGCCGACCTTCCTGATCGGCATCCTGCTGATCTACGTGTTCGCCGTGGAACTCAGCTGGCTGCCGTCCTTCGGGCGCGGTGAGGTGGTGGACCTGGGCGGCTGGTCCACGGGGTTCCTGACCAAATCGGGGCTGATCGCGCTGATCCTGCCGTCTATCACGCTGGGCCTTTACCAGATGACGCTGATCATGCGGCTGGTGCGCTCGGAGATGCTGGAAGTGATGCGGCAGGACTACATCCGCTTCGCGCGCGCCCGCGGGCTGAAGGACCGGACGATCCATTTCCGCCATGCGCTGAAGAACACGCTGGTGCCGGTCATCACGGTGACGGGTCTGCAGCTGGGGTCGATCATCGCGTTTGCCATCATCACCGAGACGGTGTTCCAGTGGCCCGGCGTCGGCCTTCTGTTCATCAACGCCATCCAGTTCGTCGATATCCCCGTCATGGCAGCCTATCTCATGCTCATCTCGGTGATGTTCGTGGCGATCAACCTGGTCGTGGACCTCCTCTATGTCGCGATCGACCCGCGGCTTCGCATCGACGGGAAGACGTCATGACAGACAGCCCGAACACCGTTCAGGCGGAACGCGCCCGTTCCCGCATCGCCATGGCCTGGGACAGCGACGTGGCCCATTCCTTCCGCCGCTCGCCGGTGGCGCTGATCTCGGCGGCGGTCACGCTTCTGCTGATCCTGTCGGCGGTCTTTGCCCCGCTGATCGCGCCGCACGATCCGTTCAACCCCGCCACGCTGAACCTGATGAACGGCTTCACGCCCCCTGGGCAGGCCAACATGTTCACCGGCGAGACGTTCCTGCTGGGTACCGACGACCAGGGGCGGGACGTGTTTTCGACCATCCTCTACGGGCTTCGCATCTCGCTATTCGTGGGCTTCGCCGCGGTGGCCTTCGCGCTGATCCTCGGCGTGACCCTGGGGCTGATCGCGGGCTACGTGGGGGGCTGGATCGACACCGTCATCATGCGCATCGCCGATGTGCAGCTGACGTTCCCCGCGATCCTCGTTGCCATGCTGATCTTCGGCATCGCCAAGGGGATCACGCCGCCCGAATACCGCAACGAGGTGGCGATCTGGGTGCTGATCATCGCGATCGGACTTTCGGACTGGGTGCAGTTCGCCCGCGTAGTCCGCGGGGCGACGCTGGTGGAGAAATCGAAGGAATACGTGCAGGCGGCGCGCCTGATCGGGCGCTCACCCTTCGCCATCATGATGCGGCACATCCTGCCCAACGTGCTGAGCCCCGTACTGGTGATCGCGACGATCTCGCTCGCGCTGGCCATCATCGCGGAGGCGACGCTGTCCTTCCTCGGCGTGGGGGCGCCGCCGACGGAGCCGTCGCTCGGCACGCTGATCCGGATCGGGCAGGGCTTCCTGTTCTCGGGCGAGTGGTGGATCCTGTTCTTCCCGGCCGGCGTTCTTCTGGCCCTTGCGCTCGCGGTGAACCTGCTGGGTGACTGGCTGCGCGACGCGCTGAACCCGAGGCTGCGCTGATGGCCTTGCTGGAAATCGAGAACCTCACGGTCGAGTTTCCGACCCGCCGTCAGACCTTCGTCGCGGTGAAGGACGCGCACCTGACGGTGGAGCCGGGGCAGATCCACGGCCTCGTGGGCGAGAGCGGGGCGGGCAAGTCCACCATCGGAGCCGCCGTCATGGGCCTGCTGGAGCGGCCGGGGCGCATCTCCGGGGGCATCATACGGTTCCGGGGCGAAGAGATCTCCGGCCTCGACGCCGAGGCGATGCAGGCACTCCGGGGCAAGAAGATCTCCATGATCTTCCAGGACCCGCTGACCTCGCTCAACCCGCTCTTCACCGTCAAGCAGCAGCTCGTCGAGACGATCCAGGCGCATCTGGGCCTGAGCGACGCAGATGCGGAGAAGCGCGCGGTCGACCTGATCGACCGGGTCGGCATCCCGAACCCGGCGCAGCGGGCCAACCAGTATCCGCACCAGTTCTCGGGGGGCATGCGACAGCGCGTGGTGATCGCGCTTGCGCTGTGCTCGGAGCCCGACGTCATCATCGCCGACGAGCCGACGACTGCGCTCGACGTGTCGATCCAGGCGCAGATCCTCGATCTTATAAAAGAACTCGCGCGGGAGCGGCAGGTGGGCGTGATCCTGATCACCCACGACATGGGCGTGATCGCGGACACGACCGATGTCGTCACCGTCATGTACCAGGGCGAGGTGGTGGAAAGCGGGCCGACGGCGCAGGTGCTGGGCCGCCCGCAGCATCCCTATACGAAGTCGCTGATCGCCGCCGTGCCGCGTCCGACGGTGAAGCTTCACCGCTTCCCGCTCATCGCCTATGGCGGGCGGATCACGGGCTTTGCCATCGAGGACCTTGCGCGGAGCTGGCCAACCGACACCTCCGAGCGGGGCCGCGCGCTGATCGAGGCCGACGGGATCACAAAGCGCTTCGTGTCGAAGGCCGCGATCCTGCCGTCGCGGCGGGAATATTTCACCGCCGTCGATCAGGCGAAGTTCGAGATCCGGCAGGGCGAGGTCTTCGGCCTCGTGGGCGAAAGCGGCTCGGGCAAGTCGACCATCGCGCGGATGATCGCGGGGCTCTACCCGGTGGACGGGGGCACGGTGCGCTACAGGGGGCAGGACGTGACGGCGGGGCCGATGGGCGTGCCCGACTGGTACCGCCGCGAGATCCAGATGATCTTCCAGGACCCCTATTCCTCGCTCAATCCCCGGATGCGGGTGGACGCCATCGTGGCGGAGCCCGCGAAGCATCACGGCATTCTCGCAGGCGACGCGCTCAAGGCACGGGTGGGCGAGCTTCTCGACCGGGTCGGCCTCGGCGCGGAGGCGGGGCTGAAATATCCGCACGAATTCTCCGGCGGTCAGCGGCAGCGGATCTCCATCGCCCGCGCGCTGGCGACCCAGCCGAAATTCCTGATCTGCGACGAGCCGACGAGCGCGCTCGACGTGTCGATCCAGGCGCAGATCCTGAACATCCTGAAGGATCTGCAGGAGCACCTGAACCTGACGATGCTGTTCATCTCCCACGATTTGCCGGTGGTGCGCCAGATGTGCGACCGGGTGGGGGTAATGAAGGACGGCGTTCTGGTGGAGGTGGCAGAGACGGAGGCGCTGTTTGCCGATCCGCAGCATGCCTATACGCAGCACCTCCTGTCGCTGATGCCGAGGCTGGACGGGCTGAGCGACGAGGGGCTGGCGGTGGCGTGAGGGGAGCCTCTCTGCCGAGCCACCGCTTTCGCCAGACAGGTGCAACCCGGTGTGGCGCGCGCACAAGGCCGCCGATCCGCCATCCGCAGATCATCGGTCCTGCCTGACCAGGCGCTGAGGCATCCGGTCGGAGCTGGACCGATCGAAGACCACAGGTCGCTGCCGGGCGGATCGGTTGATTGACATTGATCAACGCAGGCGAACCGCCGAAAGGACATTCTTCAACGTCATGGCGAATGTGCACTTGGGAGGTGGGAAATGCGCAGTGCTTTTTCGTTGGACGCGATACGTGCCGTTCTCCTCGCCGCGTGTGTGGCGCTGGTCGCGGGTCCGGCCGTGGGCCAGCAGATGCTGGACGCAGGAAGACTCGCTGGCCGGTGGCAGGGCTACGAAACCGTCATGGGCGGGGCCACGATCGGCTCGGAGGTCATCTTTTTTCCGAACGGGACCTACCAGCGATTGTCGGTCCTGGGAGACCTTATGGCGATGCAATGGGGCAACTGGGAAGTCGCACAGAACTGGTTGCACTTCTATCCCACGGACTACGAACCGAAGACCTACCTGGGACGCGCGATGGCCCCGCCGCCTTCGGAAACGTGGATCGTGGATTATTTCGACGGCATGAGGATCCATGCCACGATCGCCGGTAGCAGCGAGGTGAACTTCCAGCGGGTGCAGTAGGACAAGGTCCGCGACAGGCCGGGGAACCGGTGCGCCTCGCCGACAAGAGGCAGCCCGGATTTGCCCGCAGCTCCTGCTCGTCCGTTGCACGACAAGGCTCGGGCCGGACAGGATCGGGCGGTTTCCGGCACGCGTTCGCCCCGCAGTGGGCGGCACGTCCTGGCGCGGCGCAGGCCACCGGTTGCCGTGCTCGACGCGCCGCAGGCAGGGCCCGGGCCGTCGGGGTGCATCCTGACCGAAAACGGCCTCTTTCCTACTCCACCACCCGGAGTGCCGGCGCCCCGTTCTCCATGGCGCGCTCGTTTCCGTCGAAGAAGGTGATCGCCCCGCTGTCCGCGCCGATGTGCAGCGTCTGGCCCTCCACCGTCCGGCTGTCGTGCCCGCCGCGCAGGATCATCCGGTCCTCGCCCATGCGCAGGTGGATGAGGCTCTCGGCGCCCAGCGCCTCGACCAGGATCACGTCGCCCGAAGGCCCCTCGCGCGAGATGTACAGCGCCTCGGGCCGGACGCCCGCCAGTTTCGCCCCTTGAGGGATCGATCCGGCCAGCGTGGCCAGCGCCTGACCGCCGGGGCTGCCGAGGTCGTAGACGTTCATGGGCGGCGCGCCGATGAACTCGGCCACGAAGCGGCTCGCGGGGGTTCGGTAAAGCTCCATCGGCGTGCCGATCTGCTCGATCCGGCCCGCCGACATGATCACGATCCGGTCGGCGAGGCTCATCGCCTCGACCTGGTCGTGGGTGACGAAGACGAAGGTCGCGCCCAGCCGCGTGTGAAGGTCCTTCAGTTCGGCGCGCAGCTGGGTCCGCAGCTTGGCGTCGAGGTTCGACAAGGGCTCGTCGAAGAGGAACACCGCAGGCTCCCGCACGATGGCGCGGCCCATGGCGACGCGCTGGCGCTGCCCGCCCGACAGCGCGCGGGGCTTGCGGTCGAGATAGGGCTCGATCTGGAGCGTGCGCGCGGCCTCGGCGATGCGGCGGTCGATCTCGGGGCGGGGCATTCCCTGGTTGCGCAGGCCGTATTCCATGTTCCGCCGCACCGTCATGTGCGGGTAGAGCGCGTAGTTCTGGAACACCATCGCGATGTCGCGCTCGCCCGGCTCCAGCCGGTTGACGACCCGGCCGCCGATCGAGACTTCGCCCTCGGTGATCTCCTCCAGCCCCGCGATCATGCGCAGGATCGTGGACTTGCCGCAGCCCGAGGGGCCGACCAAAACGATGAACTCGCCATCGGCGATGTCGAAGCTCGCCCCCGAGACGGCCGTCACGCCGCCCGGATAGATCTTGCCCACGTTGTTCAGCGTCAGCTCGGCCATGTCTTACTTCTCGCTTTCCACGAGGCCCTTCACGAAGAGCCGCTGCATCGCCAGGACGACGAAGACGGGCGGGATCATCGCGAGGATCGCCGTGCCCATCGTGTAGTGCCAGATCGGCACCTCCTCGCCCACGTTGGCCATCCGCTGGATGCCCATGACGATGGTATAGAGGTCCTGGTCGGTGGTGATGAGGAGCGGCCAGAGATACTGGTTCCAGCCGTAGATGAAGAGGATGATGAAGAGCGCTGCGATGTTGGTGCGGCTGAGCGGCAGAAGGATGTCCCAGAAGAACCGCAAGGGCCCAGCGCGATCGATCCGCGCGGCCTCCACCAGCTCGTCGGGTACGGTGAGGAAGAACTGCCGGAAGAGGAAGGTCGCCGTCGCCGAGGCGACCAGCGGGATGATCAGGCCCGAATAGGTGTTCAGCATTCCCAGCGAGGCCACGACATCATAGGTCGGCAGGATCCGCACCTCGACCGGCAGCATGAGCGTGATGAAGATGAGCCAGAAGAACACCATCCGGAACGGAAAACGGAAATACACGATGGCATAGGCGGTGGTCAGCGAGATCGCGATCTTGCCGACCGTGATGCCGATGGCCATGACGAAGCTGTTCCACAACATCTGCGACAGCGGCACGCCGCCGGTGGCGGGAACGCCGCCGGTCAGAAGCTGCGTGTAGTTCTCCACCGCCTGGTCGCCGAACCAAAGCGGAATGGGCGACCGGCTGAGCGCCTCGCCCGGATGGGTCGAGGCCACCAGCGCCATCCAGACCGGGAAGCACAGGAAAGCGACCCCGAGGATCAGGACCGCGTGGGTGAGGAACGTCAGGAGCGGGCGGTTCTCGACCATCAGTAGGTGACCTTTCGCTCGACGAAGCGGAACTGGATCGCCGTCATGGCGATGACCAGCACCATCAGCACGACCGATTGCGCCGCCGAGGATCCGTAGTCCTGGCCGACGAAACCGGTGTTGTAGACCTTGTAGACGAGGATCGAAGTCGAATCCGCGGGCCCGCCGCTCGTCGTCGCGTGGATGATCGCGAAGGTGTCGAAGAAGGCGTAGACGAGGTTCACCACCAGCAGGAAGAAGGTCGTGGGCGACAGGAGCGGGAAGACCACCGTCCAGAAGCGTCGCGCGGGCGAGGCGCCGTCGATCGCCGCGGCCTCGATCAGCGATTTCGGGATCGACTGGAGACCCGCAAGGAAGAACAGGAAGTTGTAGGAGATCTGCTTCCACGCCGCCGCGATGATCACCATGATCAGGGCCTGGTTGCCGTTGACGTAGTGGTTCCAGTCGTAGCCGAAGACCGCCTCGAGCCAGTAGGCGACGATGCCGAGCGAGGGGTTCATCATGAAGAACCACAGCACGCCCGCCAGCGCCGGGGCGACGGCATAGGGCCAGATCAGGAAGGTACGGTAGGTCGTGGCCGCGCGGATCACTCGGTTGGCCGCCAGCGCGAGCGCCAGCGCCATGCCCATCGACAGCACCGTGACCGACAGGCCGAAGACCAGCGTGGTCCGGAACGAGCGCAGGTAGGAGGGATCGCGCCAGAGCGCCTCGAAGTTCTCAAGTCCGACGAAGTTGCGGGAGAAGCCGAAGGCATCCTCGATGTAGAGCGAGGATTCGAGCGCCTGGTAGGCCGGCCAGATGAAGAACACGAGCGTCACCGCGACCTGCGGCGCGACGAGAAGGTAGGGAAGCCACCAGTTGCGGAAGACGACGCGCTTTTGCATTGGGGTCCGTTCGTGGCAGGTGAGGCCGGGCGGAGGATCTTCCCCCGCCCGGCTCCTTGATCACGGTCTCAGTTGGCGGCTTCGAAGCGGCGCAGAAGCTCGTTGCCGCGCGAAACCGCCGCGTCCATCGCTTCCTGCGCGGTCTTCTGACCCGACCAGACGGCTTCCAGCTCTTCGTTGATCACGTCGCGGATCTGCACGAAGTTGCCGAAGCGCAGGCCGCGGCTGTTGGGCGTGGGCTCGTTGAGCGTCAGCTGCGTGATGGCGACATCGGTGCCCGGGTTCTCGGCGAAGAAGCCCCGGCTCTCCATCAGGTCGGCCGCGGCGGTGGTGATCGGAACGTATCCGGTCGCCATGGCCCATTCGGCCTGCTGGTCGGCGGTCGCCAGGAAGTCGAGGAAGGCGGCCGTGCAGGCGTATTCGGCGTCGTCATGGCCGCGCAGGACCCAGAGCGTCGCGCCGCCGATGACCGAGTTCTGCGGTTCGGACCGGACGGCGGGGTCGTAGGGCATCGGGACCTGCGTGAACTCGAAGTCCTGGATGTCGTTCAGGAAGCCGCCGAAATAGGCGGAGGAGTTGATCCACATCGCCGCTTCGCCGTTGACGAATTGCGGACGGGAGTCGCCGCGACGGCCGCCATAGGCATAGAGCCCTTCCTCGGCCATGTCGGCGAGGCGCTGGATATGGTTCACGACATGCTCGTTGTTGATCAGGAGCTCGGTGCCGGTTCCGGCGAAACCGTTCTCCATCGTGCCGATCGGCAGGTCGTGCCAGGCCGAGTAGTTCTCGATCATGGTCCAGCTCTGCCAGCCCTGGCCGAAGGGCGAGGCGAAGCCGGCTTGCTTGAGCACGCGGGCCGCTTCGATGACCTCGTCCCAGGTCGTCGGGATCTCGAGGCCGTTCTCCTCGAAGGCCGTGAGGTTCACCCACATGACGGGCGTCGACGAGTTGAACGGCAGCGACAGGAGGTTGCCCTCGGTGTCGGAGTAGTAGGAGATCACGCCGGGCAGGTAGGAGCTTTCGTCGAAGTCGATGCCCTGGTCGGCCATGAGCTGGTGAACCGGGTAGACCGCGCCGTTCGCGGCGGCGGCCATCATCGTGGCGGTGCCGACCTCGAAGACCTGCACGATCTGCGGCTGCTCGCCGGCGCGGAAGGCGGCGATGGCCGAGGTCATGGTCTCTGTATAGTCGCCCTGGTAGACGGTGGTGACGGTGCACTGGTCCTGCATGGCGTTGAAATCCGTGGCGAATGCGTCGGTGCGCTCGCCGAGCTGGCCGCCCATGGCGTGCCAGAACTGGATCTCGGTGCGGTCCTGGGCCTGCGCAGAAAAGGCCAGCGCGCTGGCGGCCGTGGCCGCCGCGATTACGCGGAAGGTCATGTGTCTCTCCTCCGGCCGGGTCGTACGGACAACCGGCCATCCTGTCGGTTACAATGTCTTCAGGTGCCGGGCACGGCAGTCGCCGCCCCCGGTGGTCTCGTTATCGGTGTTATGTGACGGAAGTGTTACGGCGACGGATTTCGTTTGCAAGACAGAAAGGAATCGCGCCTCGCGCCTTGTGCGCCCCCCCCCCAGCGCGCGCCGGACACGCCCCGCGATATCCCGTCGAATCAACATGATCCGCTTGCGGGCTCCGCCTGCTTCATCTTTCCGAAAATACGCGCGGGGGAGCGCGAGGGGGCAAGGCCCCCTCGCAAGGGGCGCCGCCTTCAGGCTGCGAGGTCGATCCAGACCGGCACGTGGTCGGAGGGCTTCTCGCGTCCCCGCACCTGCCGGTCGACGCCCGCGTCGGTCATCAGGTCGGCAGCCTGCGGGCTGAGCAGCAGATGGTCGATGCGGATCCCGTTGTTCCGCTCCCACGCGCCGGCCTGGTAGTCCCAGAAGGTGTAGAGGCCGGGGGCGGCGCTGCGGGTGCGGATCGCCTCGGTGTAGCCGAGGTTCAGGATGCGCCGGAAGGCCGCGCGGCTTTCGGGCAGGGCGAGCGCGTCGGCCCGCCACGCCTCGGGCTTCTCGGCGTCCTCGTCCTGCGGGATGACGTTGTAGTCACCCGCGAGCACGACCGGCATCTCGGTTTCCAGGAGCGCCGCCGCGTGGTCGCGCATCCGCGCCATCCACGAGAGCTTGTAGTCGTATTTCGGACCGGGCGCGGGGTTGCCGTTGGGCAGGTAGAGCCCGCAGACCCGCACCGCCCCCTTGTCGCCGGTCACCGTGGCCTCGATCCAGCGTGCCTGCTCGTCGCCGTCGTCGCCGGGCAGGCCCCGGACCACGTCCTCGAGCGGAAGCTTCGAGAGGATCGCCACGCCGTTGAAACCCTTCTGGCCGTGGGTCTCTACATTGTAGCCCAGATCCTCGATCGGCTCGCGCGGGAAGGTCTCGTCGACCGACTTGATTTCCTGCAGCAGAGCGACGTCAGGCTGCGCTTCTTCAAGCCAGGCGAGAAGCGCCTCGATCCGGGCCTTCACACCGTTGATGTTGAATGTCGCGATCTTCATGGCCCGTCCCTCGTGTTTCGGGGCCAGTCTTGCCCGCTCGGACGCGCGAAGCCAAGCGGGCAGGGGATCACATCGAGAAGGACGTGCCGCAGCCGCAGGAGGAGGTGGCGTTGGGGTTCTCGATGGTGAAGCGCGCGCCGATCAGCTCCTCGGTGAAGTCGATGACGGCGTCCGCGAGAAACGGCAGCGAGACGCTGTCCACGACGACCTTCTGGCCCTGTCCCTCCAGCACCATGTCGTCGTCGGTCGGCTCGTCGAGCTTGATCTCGTACTGGAAGCCGGAGCAGCCGCCGCCCTCGACCGCGACGCGCAACGCCTTGGCCTCGCCTGCGGCCTCGTTGATCTCGGCCAGACGCGCGAAGGCGCGGTCGGTGACTTTCGGAGGCATGGTCAGCGTCAGGGTCATTGGAGGGGGCTCCTGTCGGGAACGGTCGATTTCCGCGCTCATGAAATATATGGGAGAGGGGCAGGCCGGGCAAGGAGCGCCCGTGCCGGTCCGACGACAGGAGACGGAACATGCGCGCCATCTATGCCTGCGATCCCGGCCAGAGCCGCGGCCGCCGCGTGGCCGAGGAGGAAAGCGCGTTTCGCTCGCCCTTTCAGCGCGACCGCGACCGGATCATCCATGCCTCGGCCTTCCGGCGGCTGAAGCACAAGACGCAGGTCTTCGTGGAGCACGAGGGCGACTATTTCCGCACCCGCCTGACGCATTCCCTGGAGGTGGCGCAGGTCGCCCGAACCATGGCGCGCGCGCTCGGCCTCGACGAGGACCTGACGGAGGCCGTGGCGCTGGCCCATGACCTCGGGCATCCGCCGTTCGGGCACACCGGCGAGGACGCGCTCTCGGCTGCTATGGCGCCCTATGGCGGCTTCGACCACAACGCGCAGGCGATCAGAATCGTGACCCACCTCGAGCGTCACTATGCCGAGTTCGACGGCCTGAACCTCACCTGGGAAACCCTTGAAGGGATTGCGAAACACAATGGTCCCGTGGCCGAGCCCGTGCCCTGGGCGCTGGCCGAATACTGCGCGCATCACGACCTCGAACTCGCCACCCATGCGAGCGCCGAGGCGCAGGTGGCGGCACTGGCCGACGATGTCGCCTACAACCACCACGATCTTCACGACGGGCTCAGGGCCGAGCTTTTCTCGACCGACGAGCTGGCCGAGCTTCCGATCCTCGATGCCTGTTTCGCCGAGGTGGACAGGGCCTATCCCGGCCTGAACTACTATCGTCGCCGCCACGAGGCGCTGCGCCGTTTCTTCGGCCTTCTGGTCGAGGACGTGCTGGCCCAGTCCGCCGCGCGCCTCGCCGAACTCGCCCCCCGGAACGTGACCGACATCCGCGCCGCCGGACGGCCGGTGGTGTGTTTCTCCGACGCGCTCTTCGCGGATCTCAAGGTCATCCGCGCCTTCCTTTTCCGCCGGATGTACCGCGCGCCCGCCGTGGTCGAGATGCGCGCGCAGGTCACGAGTGTCGTGGCCGACCTCTTCCCCTTCTTCATGGACAACCCCGAGGAACTTCCCAAGCAGTGGCGCAAGGATGTGGAGGCCATCTCGGGCGACGAGACGGCGCTCGCGCGGATCGTCTCGGACTATATCGCCGGCATGACCGACCGCTTCGCGCTGCAGACCCATGCGCGGGTCTTCGGACGCAGCGTTCCGGGCCTGGGCGGCATGGAAAACCTCTAGCGAACGCTGCCGAAAAAGACGCTGGGTTCCGAGTGTCGTCGGGAGGGAAACGCGTCATGTCCGGACCGCGCACCATCTGCGCCGTCGCCGTCCTGACCCTCGCCGGGCCCGTGGCCTTCGCCGAGGGGTTCGACGGCGTCTGCGAATGCGGCTTCCGTGACGATCGGCCCTGCGCCGCCCTGACCATCGAGGGCGAGACGGTCGCCTGCAAAGAGACGCCCTGCACGCTGAGCGATGCGCGTCCTCTGGCGACCCCGCGGGCGCGGTGCAGTACACGATGAATTGCGACCACGGATCGGGACCGTAACCCGACACGGCGGTGCTGTTCTTCGATGCCGACGGTGACCTCGTGATGCGCTCGGGCGAGCTGGAGGAACGTTTCGTCTGCGGCGCGGAGGGCTGATATCGGGGCGCCAGGGTGCACGCCGGCCAGCGAGGTTGATCCCGAAGCCCGCCTTCGGCACACTGGCGCCCGAGGAGCGAGCCCCGGAGACACCGAAATGAGACGGATCGTCCTTCTGCCGCTGTTGGCGGCCCTTGCCGCCGTCGCCATCGTTCGCACGGTCGCGGCCTTCCCGATCGACGGCACCTATTTCGAGGAATGCGCGGGCGAGGGGGAGGGCGCCGCCGGTACGACGCAGGCGCGCCTGGCCTTCCCCGAGCTCTGTTTCGATGGCGCCTGCTGCGCCCTGTCGAACCCCACGCGGCTGCGGGGCCTGCCCGAACAGTTCCTCTACGACGGCGCCTGCACCGCCGAGGACGGGACGGAGTTCGAGGCCCGCATCTTCTTCGGAGAGGGGCCGGAGGCCGGGTCCGTGGTCGTCGTTCTGCGCGGGCTCGGCATGACCTTGTCGAGTTGCAGGGCCGAGCCGCCGCTGGAAGACGCCTGAGGCGGACCCCGAGCGGCGTTGACCTCGGCCCTGCCCGTGATACACCGCCGGGCGTCAACCCGAGGTATCCCCGAGATGAACCTGTTCTCCGATATCCGCGAGGCCGTGATCGCCGCGCTCGACGCGATGATGGCGGCCGGGACGCTGCCCGCCGGGCTCGACCTGTCGAATGTCGCGGTGGAGCCGCCGCGCGATGCCGCCCATGGCGACATGGCGACGAATGCCGCGATGGTCCTGGCAAAGCCCGCGGGCATGAAACCGCGCGACATCGCCGAGGCGCTGGCCGGACAGCTGGCGCAGGACGCGCGCATCGCCTCGGCCGACGTGGCGGGGCCGGGCTTCCTCAACCTCAGGCTTTCGGGCGAGACGTGGCGGGGCGTGGTCCTGTCGGTGCTGGCCGAGGGGGCGGAATTCGGGCGCTCGAACCTCGGGCGGGGGCGGCGGGTGAACGTCGAATTCGTCTCCGCGAACCCCACGGGGCCCATGCATGTCGGGCACACGCGCGGCGCGGTCTTCGGCGACGCGCTTGCGCGGCTTCTGGACTTCACGGGGCACGCGGTGACGCGGGAGTACTACATCAACGACGGCGGCGCGCAGGTCGACGTGCTCGCGCGGTCGGTCTACCTGCGCTACCTCGAGGCGCACGGACAGAACGTGGCCTTCGAGGACGGGACCTATCCCGGCGACTATCTCGTTCCGGTCGGCGAAGCGCTCAAGGCGAAGGTGGGCGATGCGTATTTGGGGAAAGATGAAGGCGACTGGCTGGTTCCCGTGCGGGAGTTCGCGACCAAGGCCATGATGGTGCTGATCCGGCAGGATCTTGCGCTGCTGGGCGTCGGGATGGACGTCTTCTATTCCGAGAAGTCGCTTTACGGCACGGGCCTGATCGAGGCGGCGATCGCGGACCTGAAGGGCAAGGGCCTGATCTACGAGGGCACGCTGGAGCCGCCCAAGGGCAAGACGCCCGAGGACTGGGAGCCGCGGGTCCAGACCTTGTTCAGGTCGACGGAGTACGGCGACGACGTCGACCGGCCGGTGATGAAGTCGGACGGGTCATGGACCTACTTCGCTCCGGATATCGCGTACCACTACGACAAGGTGCGCCGCGGCTTCGACGAGCTGATCGACATCTTCGGCGCCGATCACGGCGGCTACGTGAAGCGCATGAAGGCCGCCGTCGCGGCGCTGAGCGGGAACCGCGTGCCGCTCGACATCAAGCTGATGCAGCTCGTCAAGCTCAAGCGTGGCGACGAGGAGCTGAAGATGTCCAAGCGCTCGGGCACCTTCGTGACCTTGCGCGATGTCGTGGAGATGGTTGGCCCCGATGTCACGCGCTTCGTGATGCTGACGCGGAAGAACGACGCGCCGCTCGACTTCGACGTGGACAAGGTGCTGGAGCAGTCGAAGGACAATCCCGTCTTCTACGTGCAGTATGCCCATGCCCGGATTTCGTCGGTGTTGCGAAAGGCGGCCGAGGCGGGCATCGACGCAGGCGAGCCTGCGGACCTTTCGGCCATCGCCGACCCGGCGGAATTCGCGCTTGTGGCGAAGGTCTCGGAATGGCCGCGTCTTGTGGAGATCGCGGCGCAGGGCCATGAGCCGCACCGCATCGCCTTCTACCTCTATGACCTCGCCTCGGAGTTCCACGGGCTGTGGAACCGCGGCAACGCGCAGGCCGAGCTCCGCTTCTTCCAGGAGGACGATGTGGCCACAACCCGCGCGAAACTGGCGCTTATCCGGGCCGTGGCGATTGTCATTTCGAACGGTCTTGGTATCTTGGGTGTCAAACCGGCCGACAAGATGTAGGGGATCGAACCCTCCGACAGGCCGGATCGAGCAGAAATAATCAGATCCGGCGGGCGTGATCCTTCATGCGTCCGGGACCCGGGCGGCATGAGGTCAGGCATGGCAGACACCGATTATTTCGACGATGGCTTCGAGTTCGACGCCGGGCATGCGCGCGCCAGCGCCGCGGCCCCGGCCGCGTCGCGGCTTGGCGCGCTGGTGAACTGGGCGGGGGCCCTGGTGTCTCTGGGCCTCGTGCTCGGCATGGGCGTCTGGGCCGTCCAGCTGATGATGCGCGATGTCTCGGGCGTGCCGGTGATCGAGGCGATCGAGGGCCCGATGCGCGAGCCGCCCGCCGATCCCGGCGGCACGCAGGCCCCGCACCAAGGGCTTGCCGTCAACCGTATCGCCGAAGGCGAGGAGGCGCAGCCGGTGCCCGACCGCCTCGTGCTGGCGCCGCCGCCCGTGGAGCTTCAGGAAATCCGCTTCGAGACGGGGAGTGCGGGCACCTTGCCTCCGCCACCACGTCCCCAGGCGGCGGAGCCCGTGGCCGAATCCGGCCAGGAGACCGCTGTTGCCGCCCTCGGGGCGCCCGCGCCGGAAGACGACAGCGCCTCGACATCGGCCACGCCGGACACCGCGGCCCTGATCGAGCGTCTGCTGCGCGAAGCACAGCCGGGCCTTCAGGGGCCCGCGCCGGCCGCGGCCGGGGAAGATGTCGCCGCCGCGCCCGATACGCCGCCCGCCGCGGCGCCGGCGAGCCTCCAGGTGATCCCGGCCTCCGTGCCCGGCGTCGCCCGGTCGCTGCGCCCCGCCTTCCGGCCGATGAGCGCCGTCGTCCGCACTTCCGCCGCGCCGATGACCGAGGCGGCGGCCCGGGCGGCGGTCGTGGAAATCCCCGTCTCGGAGCTGCCGGACGGCACGCGGCTGGTTCAGCTTGGCGCCTTCGACACGACGGATATCGCGCGGTCTGAATGGGAGCGGCTCGCCCTGCGTTTCCCCGACTATTTCGCCGACCGGCCCCGGGTGATCGAGGAGGCGGCGTCGGGAGGGCAGAGCTTCTTCCGGCTGCGGGCCGCCGGTTTCGACGACCTCGCGGCCTCGCGTCGTTTCTGCGCGGTGCTCGTGGCCGAGGGGGTCGCCTGCATCCCCGTGACGGTTCGCTAGGGCGCGGGCGGGCAGGGGGTGAGCACACCGGTATCCGCGACGATCCTCGGTCTGGAGGGTCCGATCCTCGAGGCGGAGGAGGCGCTTTTCTTCGCCGCCGCCCAGCCCTGGGGTTTCATCCTCTTCGCGCGCAACATCGAGACCCCGGCGCAACTGCGCCGTCTGACGTCCGACCTGCGCGAGGCCGTGGGGCGCGATGCGCCGATCCTGATCGACCAGGAGGGTGGCCGGGTCCAGCGCCTGCGCGGCCCGCACTGGCGCGAATGGTCGCCGCCGCTGGAGCAGATGGCGAAGGCCGGGCCCGAGCACGGGCCGACTTCGATGTACCTGCGCTCGCGCCTGATCGCGGCGGAGCTTCGGGATGTCGGCATCGATGTGAACTGCGCCCCACTGGCCGATGTGGCGCGGGCCGGCACGCACCCCGTCTTGCTGAACCGCCTTTACGGCTACGACGCCGAGACGGTGGCCGAGGCCGCACTTTCGGTCGCGCTGGGCCTGATCGAGGGGGGAGTGGTTCCCGTCGTGAAGCACCTTCCCGGCTATGGGCTCGGAGAGGTGGACAGCCACGAGACGCTGCCCCGCGTCACCGCCCCCCGGGAGGAACTGGAGGCCGTCGATTTCGCCGCTTTCCGGCCGCTTGCGGACCTGCCGCTCGGCATGACGGCGCATATCGTCTACGAGGCGCTCGACCCGGAGCGGCCCGCCACCCTTTCGCCAGACATGATCCGGCTGATCCGCGAGGATATCGGGTTTTCCGGTCTCCTGATGACGGACGACCTGTCGATGGGGGCGCTGCCGGGACCCATCGGCGAGCGCGCGGCACGGGCGCGGGCGGCGGGCTGCGACCTGATCCTGCACTGCAACGGCAGGCGCCCGGAGATGGAGGAGGTGCTGGCCGAGGCGGGCGCGCTCGACGAGGACCAGCTGGCGCGCGGCGATGCGGCGCTCGCGCTCAGGGCCCGGGCCGAGCCGCTTGACATCGAGGCGGTCGAGGCGGACCTTGCCGACCTTCTCGATGGGGACGGTCATGGCTGACACGCCGGTTCCGGCAAACGACGCGCAGGACTGGGATGCCGTTGCCTCGCGCCGCGCGGAGGAGGCGCTGGTCGTCGACGTGGACGGGTTCGAGGGTCCGCTCGACCTTCTGCTGAACCTCGCGCGCACCCAGAAGGTGGACCTGCGCCAGATCTCGATCCTCGCTCTGACCGAACAATACCTCGCCTTCATCGAGAAGGCGCGCGCGATGCGGCTGGAACTGGCCGCCGACTACCTCGTGATGGCGGCATGGCTCGCCTATCTGAAGTCGCGGCTGCTGCTGCCGCCCGAGCCGGGCGAGGAGGGGCCGAGCGCCGAGGACCTCGCCGCGCATCTGGCCTATCAGCTGGAGCGGCTGGCGGCGATGCGGGACTGCGCGGCGCGGCTGATGGGGCGCGACCGGCTGGGGCAGGACCGCTTCGTGCGCGGCATGCCCGAGAGCATCTCGACGGCGCGGCGCGTGGTTTATACGGCGGGATTGATCGACCTTCTGCAAGCCTACGCGCGCGTGCGCACGCGTGACGATTTCCGCCCCTACGCGATGGACCGGGAGTCGGTCTTCACGATGGAGCAGGCGCTCGACCGGCTGCGCCCGCTGATCGGCAGCGCGGCGGAGTGGACCGATCTCATGAGCTTCCTGCCCCAGGGATGGGAGACGGACCCCAAGCGCCGCCGCTCGGCCACGGCCGCCAACTTCGCCGCGGCGCTGGAACTGACCAAGGCCGGCAAGGTCGAGCTGCGCCAGTCCGAGACCTTCGCACCGATCCAGCTGAAACGGAGGGATTGAGGTGAACGACCGTCCCGAGGACACCACCGAGGAGGCCCCGCGCGACAGCCTGTTCCGCGCGCCGCCCCTGGCCGAGCAGGAGCGGATGGTCGAGGCGCTGCTCTTTGCCTCCGCCGAGCCGATGAGCGTGGCCGAGATGGCGGCGCGGATGCCCCATGGCTGCGACCCGGCGGAGGCGGTGCAGCTGTTGCGCCGCCGCTACGAGGGTCGGGGCGTGACGGTGGCGCGCGTCGGAGATGCCTGGGCGATCCGGACGGCTGCAGATCTCGGCTATCTCATGGCGCGCGAGACGGTGGAAACGCGGAAGCTCTCCCGCGCGGCGATCGAGACGCTCGCCATCATCGCCTATCACCAGCCGGTGACGCGCGCCGAGATCGAGGAGATCCGCGGCGTGTCCGTCAGCCGGGGCACGGTGGACCAGTTGATCGAGCTTGGATGGCTCCGCTTCGGGCGGCGTCGCATGACGGTCGGGCGTCCCGTGACCTATGTCGTGACGCAGGGCTTCCTCGATCATTTCGGGCTGGAGAGCGCGCGCGACCTGCCGGGGCTGAAGGAACTGCGCGAGGCGGGCCTGCTGGAAAGCCGGCCCCCGGGCGAGGATGCACCGGACCTGCCCGAAGACGAGACGGGCGAGCTTTTCGAGGATGAGCAGGAGCCCGGCGACGAGGACGAAGTCTGATTTTCGCCACAATTGCCGCTATGATGCTGGCAAGGAAAAAAACATCGGGCAGGAATGATGGATCGTCTCATCAACATGGTCATGCGCCAGGTCGTGTCCCGCGTCGTGGGCAAGGGCATCGACTTCGGGGCCGAACAGATGGCGCGGCGCACCGGCGGTGGCGGCGAGCAGGCCGAACTGAGCGGTGAGCAGCGCGCGCAGGTGCGCAATACCAAGCGCAATGCCCGGCAGGCCATGCGGCTTGCGCGCCGTATCGGGCGCTTCTGACCGGCGCCTTCCGCACTCCTTCTTTTCGTGGCATCGGCCGCGCGCCCCGGTGGCGCTGCGGCCACACACGTCGTCGTGCCATCGGCATCCGGTGGCGGCTGCCCAGATTCCGCCACAATTGGCGCGGACACCTGTGAGCCGGGCCAGACCCGCAGAACAAAAGAAAAAAACATGAGGCAGAGCATGCAACGGATCGTGCAGAGGATCCTGCAACTCGTTCCCCGTCCGGAGAACGTTGGGCAGCACCTTCATCTCAACCGCATCGCGCGCGGCAGCAGCTATGACCGCGCACTGGCGGCGTTCAAGGCCGAGCAGGCCGAGCGCGCGCAGCGCAACGTCCGCCACGTCCCCGGCGAATGGCAGTCGAGCCGGCACTGAACCCGGGACGCCGCCGACAAAAGAAGAAGGGGCGCCCTCGGGCGCCCCTTTTCGTGTGATCGCGACCGCAGCTCAGCAGCTGTAGTACATCTTGTACTCGACCGGGTGCGGGGTGTGCTCGAAGGCGTAGACCTCTTCCCACTTCAGCGCGAGGTAGCCCTCGATCTGGTCCTTGGTGAAGACGTCGCCCTTGAGCAGGAAGTCGTGATCGGCTTCCAGGGACTCCAGCGCCTCGCGCAGCGACGCGCAGACGGTCGGGATGTCGGCCAGCTCCTCGGGGGGCAGGTCGTAGAGGTCCTTGTCCGACGGATCGCCGGGGTGGATCTTGTTCTGGATGCCGTCGAGGCCGGCCATCAGAAGGGCCGAGAACGCCAGGTAGGGGTTCGCGGACGGGTCGGGGAAACGGGCCTCGACGCGCTTGGCCTTCGGGCTTTCCGTCCACGGGATACGGACGCAGCCCGAGCGGTTGCGAGCCGAGTAGGCGCGAAGAACCGGGGCCTCGAAGCCCGGGATCAGGCGCTTGTAAGAGTTCGTCGACGGGTTGGTGAAGGCGTTGAGCGTCTTGGCGTGCTTGAGGATGCCGCCGATGAAGTACAGCGCCTCGTCCGAGAGATCGGCGTACTTGTCGCCCGCGAAGAGCGGCTTGCCGTCCTTCCAGATCGACATGTTGACGTGCATGCCGGTGCCGTTGTCGCCGGCCATCGGCTTCGGCATGAAGGTCACCGACTTGCCGTAGGCATGGGCCACGTTGTGGATGATGTACTTGTACTTCTGAAGCTCGTCCGCCTGCTTGGTCAGCGAGTCGAAGATCAGGCCCAGCTCGTGCTGGTTCGACGCGACCTCGTGGTGGTGCTTGTCGACCTTCATGCCGATGCGCTTCATCGTCGACAGCATTTCCGAGCGCAGGTCCTGGGCGGGGTCGATCGGGTTCACGGGGAAATAGCCGCCCTTGACGCCCGGGCGGTGGCCCATGTTGCCCATCTCGTACTCGGTGTCGGTGTTCCAGGCGCCGTCGACCGCGTCGACTTCGAAGGACACCTTGTTCATCGTCACGGCATAGCGGACGTCGTCGAACACGAAGAACTCGGCCTCGGGGCCGAAATAGGCCGCGTCGCCGATGCCGGTCGACTTCAGGTAGGCCTCGGCCAGGAGCGCGGTGCCGCGCGGGTCGCGGTTGTAGGGTTCGCCGGTGTCGGGCTCGACCACGGTGCAGTGAATGCAGATCGTCTTCTCGGCATAGAAGGGGTCGACATAGGCGCTGTCGGTGTCGGGCATGAGTTTCATGTCCGATGCCTCGATACCCTTCCAGCCCGCGATCGACGAGCCGTCGAACATGAAGCCTTCGTCAAGGAAGTCCTCGTCGACGAGCTCGGCCATCACCGTGACGTGCTGCAGCTTGCCGCGCGGGTCGGTGAAGCGGATGTCGACATAGGCCGCATCCTCGTCCTTGATCATCTTCAAAACGCTGTCTTTGCTCATCGTGACCTTCCCTTGACGTTTGGTCTGATCCGCGGGCCGGTGCCCGCATGGGTTGATGGTTGTGCCGTCCGCCTATGCCGCGCCCCGAAGGTGCGTCAGAGCGCGTCCTCGCCCGACTCGCCTGTCCGGATGCGGATCGCCTGGCTGATGTCGGATACGAAAATCTTGCCGTCGCCGATCTTGTCGGTCTTGGCCGCGTCGATGATCGCCTCGATGGCCGCGTCGGCCATATCGTCGGCGAGAACGACCTCGATCTTCACCTTGGGCAGGAAATCGACGACATATTCGGCGCCGCGATAAAGCTCGGTATGGCCCTTCTGGCGACCGAACCCCTTCACCTCGGTGACGCTGAGCCCCTGGATACCGATTTCCTGGAGCGCTTCCTTCACCTCGTCGAGCTTGAAGGGCTTGATGATCGCCTCGATCTTTTTCATGGGGCTTCTTCCTCCTCGCCGCCGCGCCGCGTAGCCGGTGACACCACTTTGTGAGAGGGGCGTCCATCGGGTAGCCTGATCGAGTTGCGGCATCCATCGGGATTCCGAAGCGTGAGATCGAAAATTAGGCGGAGCGCATAAAAGATGGGCGATTTTGAATCGGGCTCCGGAGGCGAGGCGCTGACGGCTGCGCAAATGCGCGCCATCGAGCAGCAAGCGATGGGGTCCGGTGCGGTCACCGGGCTCGAACTGATGGAGCGCGCGGGCCGTGGCGTCGTGGCGGCGGCGTTCGATCGCTGGCCCGAACTTGCCGCCGCGCCGCAGGCGGCCGTCGTGCTGTGCGGCCCCGGCAACAATGGCGGCGACGGTTTCGTGATCGCGCGGGTCCTGAAGGACTGGGGCTGGCGGGTGGAGGTCTTTCTCCACGGTGACCCCGACAGGCTCCCGCCGGACGCGCGGACGAATTTCGAACGCTGGTGCGCGATCGGCGAGGTGCGCCCGGTCCCGGAACAGGGTTTGCCGATCAGGACGGGCACTGCCGTCGTCGTCGATGCCCTTTTCGGAACCGGGCTGGCCCGTGCTGTCACCGGCACGGCGCTGCGCCGGGCGTTGCGCGATATCGCCGAGTGCTTGGACCGTGGTGCAGGGCGCCCGATCTCCAGGCGCATCGAAGCTGGGACGCCGCTCGTGGTTGCAGTCGACATCCCGAGCGGTCTGTGTGCCGACAGCGGACGAGTTCTGGCGGCGGATGGCGATGACGCGGAGGACGGCCGCGCGGCCTGCGGTGGTGCCGACCTGACGGTGAGCTTCCACCGGCCCAAGCTCGGCCACTTCCTGGCCGATGGTCCCGCCCTTTGCGGTGCACTGGCGGTCGCGGATATCGGGTTGATCGAGGGGGGCCAAGGCGGTTCCGTACGCCTCGTCGCGTCGCCTCCCGCATCGACGTTGGCGAAGCGTCTCGGGCACAAGTACAGCTACGGCCATGCACTGGTCCTGTCCGGCCGCTTCGGCCGCAGCGGAGCGGCGCGGCTGGCGGCGCGGGGCGCACTCAGGGTCGGGGCCGGTCTCGTGACATTGGGCGCGCCGGGCGATGCGATGGCCGAATGCGCCGCGCAACTGACCGCGATCATGCTGCGGCAGGTCGATGGAGCCACCGCGCTGGGCGCGTTGCTGGCGGATGACAGGATCAACGCGATCTGCCTCGGTCCGGGCCTGGGCACGGGGAAGGCGACGCGCGATCTCGTGACGGCTGCGCTTCGGCGCAGGGAGGCCGGAGGCGCAGGGGGGCGGCGGAGGGGCGTTGTCCTCGATGCCGACGCGCTGACCGCTTTCGCGGACGAACCCGATGCGCTTCTTGCCATGCTGGACGAAGCCTGCGTTCTCACCCCCCATGGCGGCGAGTTCGCGCGGCTTTTTCCCGATCTTGCCGACAGGCTGGAGGAACCGCCGGTGCGCGGGCCGGCCTTCTCGAGGGTGGACGCGACGCGCGCGGCGGCCGAGCGGGCGCGATGCACCGTGCTGTTCAAGGGCATGGACACCGTGATCGCCACGCCCGGGGGGCGCACCAGGATCAATGCGGCCGCCTACGACCGCGCGGCGCCCTGGCTCGCCACGGCAGGATCCGGCGATGTTCTCGCCGGGATGATCGCGGGGCTGATGGCGCGGGGGCACGCCGCGGAGGATGCGGCGGCCTGGGCGGCCTGGCTGCATGTCGAGGCCGCGCGCGCGATCGGTCCCGGCCTGATCGCCGAGGATCTGCCCGAGGCCCTGCCGGGGGTTTTGCGCGGGGTCGTCGGGGCGGCGGGTTGATCGGCGCGTTTGGCCTCTCGCCTGCGAAGGAAGGCTCTGCTAGGAAAGATCCCGGGCGGGTGTGGCGGAACTGGTAGACGCACCAGATTTAGGTTCTGGCGCCGCAAGGCGTGGGGGTTCGAGTCCCTTCACCCGCACCATCAAGGCAGGCGCGCCGGCCGACCCCGGCGCGGCGTTCGTGGGGTGGATCCGGCAAGGGTGGAACCCTCGCCCCTTTGCGCTTGCAAGCCCCGCGCGCCAGACCTAGAAGGGCCCCTGATTTTCAAGCCGACCAGCGCGCCGTGGGGGGAAAAGGACCGCGGCGCAGCAGCCCGTGAGGAACCCCATGCAGATCACCGAGACCCTGAACGAAGGCCTCAAGCGCGAGTACCAGATCACCATCACCGGCAGCGATCTGGAGAGCCGGGTGGCCGAGAAGCTGGAGGAGGCGCGCCCCGAAATCCAGATGAAGGGCTTCCGCAAGGGCAAGGTGCCGATCGCGCTTCTGAAGAAGCAGTTCGGCCCCCGCCTGATGGGCGAGGCGATGCAGGAAGCCGTCGACGGGGCCATGCAGGGCCATCTCGACGAGACCGGCGACCGTCCTGCGACCCAGCCCGACATCAAGATGGTGAACGAGGACTGGAAGGAAGGCGACGACGTGATCGTGGCCATGGCCTACGAGAAGCTCCCCGAGATCCCGGATGTCGACTACAAGGTGATCAAGCTGGAGCGCCTGACCGTGGCGCCCGCCGACGCCGACGTGGACGAGGCGCTCGAGAACCTCGCCAAGAACGTCCAGAACTTCGATACGAAAAAGGGCAAGGCGGCCGATGGCGACCAGGTCGTGATCGACTTCGTCGGAAAGCTCGACGGCGAGGCCTTCGAGGGCGGCGCGGCCGAGGATTATCCCCTCGTACTGGGATCGGGCAGCTTCATCCCCGGTTTCGAGGAACAGCTGGTCGGCGCCAAGAAGGGCGACGAGAAGGCCCTCGACATCACCTTCCCCGAGGAATACGGCGCCGAGAACCTTGCCGGAAAGGCCGTGGTCTTCGAAGTCACCGTCAAGGAAGTGAAGAAGCCCGTTCCCGCCGAGATCGACGACGAACTGGCCAAGAAATACGGCGCCGAGGATCTCGACGCGCTGAAAGGCCAGATCTCCGAGCGGCTGAAGGCGGAATACGCGGGTGCCGCGCGCGCGGTGATGAAGCGCAAGCTTCTCGACCAGCTTGACGAGAAGGTGGATTTCGAGCTTCCGCCCTCGCTCGTGAATGCCGAGGCGAACCAGATCGCCCACCAGCTGTGGCACGAGGAAAACCCGGACGTCCATGGCCACGACCATCCCGAGATCGAGCCGACGGACGAGCACCGCAAGCTTGCCGAGCGGCGCGTGAAACTGGGCCTTTTGCTTGCCGAACTCGGCCAGAAGAACGAGATCACGGTCTCGGACGCCGAGATGTCCCAGGCGATCATGGCGCAGGCCCGCCAGTATCCGGGCCAGGAACGTGCCTTCTTCGAGTTCATCCAGAAGAACCAGGGCGCGCAGCAGCAGATCCGCGCGCCGCTTTTCGAGGACAAGGTCGTCGACTTCGTGTTCGAGATGGCCGAGGTGACCGAGAAGGAAGTCAGCAAGGACGACCTCAAGAAGGCCGTGGACGCGCTCGAGGACGAGTGATCCCCATCGCCGGTTGGTGAATTGCGAAAAGGGGCGGTCCTGCGGGGCCGCCCTTTTTTTCTGGGCGATGGTCGCGGGCAGGTTCCCGGCGACGGGCCCTGATATTGGATAACACGGGGCTTTGGGGTCATCACCGTCGTCATGGCGCGGCGAAGATGGCCGCTTCGACCGGCGGAGATGTCCCGATGTTCCTGAGACTTGCAGTCCCCCTTTCGGCAGCCCTTGCCGCGATCCTCGTCTTCGGCAATCAGCGCGGGCCCGACGCGCCTGCTCCGGCAGAACCCGTTGCCGCCTCGGCGATCGATCTCCTGGGCGAGGCCTGGACGATCAACGCGCCCGAGCCTGTCGGCCTCACGATTGTCGCCGCGCCGGCACCTGCCGCGGTTAGAACGTCGCCCTCATCGGACCCGCTGCGTCCGGCGCCCCGTCCGCAGACCGTTGCCGCCGTCGAACCTGCGCGCCCGGGCCTGCGTCCGCTGCCCCGCCCCGATGCGGAGACGGGGATCGCGGGGACGCGGGCGGCGTCTTCCGTCGCCGCTGCCTCCACGCCGGTCGGGGCAGGGGGCGAGGGGCTGCGCTGGGTCGTGCGGACGCAGGGAACGGGGGCGGTCGTCGCCGAGCTTCCGCTTGCCGAGGCGCTGGCGTTTCTCGAATCGCAAGGCCGGCGCTGGTGAGATGGACAGAAGGCGGGGGTTCTCCCGCGCGCGGGGTGCGAACAGGTCCCGGGATTTGGCGATACCTATGACGCTGAATGGTTTCAGCTATGGAAATCGCCGCGAATCCGCTAACCTCGGCCGTGGTTCGAAGGTCAGGGTTTCCGCAGTTTCGCCATGTCTCTCTCACAGATACGCCAACAAGAGAGGGACAATACAGCGCGCGGCGCCTTGTGGAGAACCTCGGCGGAGCGGAAAACAAAAGGACCCGCGATCATGAAATACCTGATTGTGCCGGCTATCGGCTTCATGTGCCTCGGCGGCGCGGCAATGGCATGTCCGGACCCCTCGCTTGCCTCCGGGCCCATGCCCGTGGCGGCAGGAGGTCCGGCCCAGACCCTGTCGGTCATGGCCGGCGGCGACCAGACGCTCGAGGCTTGCGGCCTTGGCATGATCGGCACGGGTCAGTTCCGGTCCGCGCCCGATTTCAGCTTCTCGGTGTCGGGCATGCAGGGGCGCGAGCTTGTTCTCGACGTCGACAGCACCTGCGACCCGGCGCTGCTTGTGAACACCGCCGATGGCCAGTGGCTGTTCAACGACGATGACGACGGTCTCGACCCCGGCCTGATCATTTCGGACGCGGCCGCGCTGAACGGGCGGGTCGATGTCTGGGTCGGCACCTTCGCGGGCGGCGAATGTGCCGTGACGTTGAACGTCGCCGACCAGGCGATCGGTGGCGCGCCGATGCCGATGCCGGCGCCTGCACCTGCACCTGCACCTGCACCTGCGCCTGCGCCTGCACCTGCACCTGCACCTGCACCGGCGCCCGTCCCTGTCCCCGTCCCGATGCCTGCACCAGCTCCCGCGCCGGCTCCGCAGCCTGTGCCGGTCCCGCTCCCGGCGGCGAACTGCCCCAACCCGATGATCGGCGGGCCCCCGATCTCGCTGGCCGCGGCGCAGATGTTCCAGCCGCAGGGCTACATCCTCACGGCCATGGGCAGCAGCACGCGCCTGTCCGAGTGCCCCGGCGTGAACGGCGGTGGAACCGCGACCGTCGCGCCGCAGACCAGCCTCTACCTTTCCGGCATGCAGGGCTTTGACCTGACGCTCGAGGTGCAGGCCCAGTGCGATACGACGCTGCTGGCCCGCGGGCCGGACGGTATCTGGTATTTCGACGACGACAGCGCGGGCAGCCTTCAGCCGCGTCTCACCGTGCCCTCGGGCTCGCTGAACGGGCGGCTCGATGTGTGGATCGGCACCTTCGGCGGCGATAGCTGCCAGGCGACGATCTACATGCAGGCCGTGGCCATGGCGCAACCCATGCCGCAGCCGGTTCCCCAGCCGCTGCCGCAGCCGATGCCACAGCCCGTCCCGCAGCCCACTCCGGCCGGCGGTTGCCCGAACCCCGCCTTGCAGGGGATGCCGATCTACACCACCGGCAGCGACCTCTACGGGCCTGACACGTTCCAGACCATGGCCTCGGGCGGCGCGGATATCGGCTCCTGCGGGCTTCCCGGCACGGGCTACGCCTCCGCTGTCCCAAACTTCACCATGTTCCTGAGCGGGATGGAAAGCTACGGGCGCCTCGAGATCGAGGTGAACTCGAGCTGCGACACCACGCTTCTGGTCCGCGACGCCTTCGGCCAGTGGTATTTCGACGACGACAGCGGCGGAAACCTCATGCCGACGCTGAACCTGCGCAACATGGCTGGGCTGAACGGTCGGATCGACGTCTGGGTCGGCACCTACGGAAACCAGAGCTGCCCGGCGAGCGTCGAATTCGAGACCTGGAACTCGCCGTAAGGCTCGCCCGGTCCAAAAGACACGCCGGGGGCGGCAAGATCGCCCCCGGCATCCCCCAAAAACAACAAGAGCACACAGGCAATTTCAGGAGAAAAAAAGATGAAAAGATTGTTTGCAGCTTTCCTTATCCTTGTCGGCATGACCGGCGTCGCCGCGGCCTGCCCGAACTGGCAGAACCCCGGTGTCCAGTCCTATTACACGACCGGCCAGGACCTCTGGTCGCCCAACAGCTACTCCGTCACCGCGGGCGGCAACGTGGCGCTTCGCAACTGCGGTTTCAATTACACCGGCTACGTGATCTCGAGCCCCGACTTCGAATTCCAGCTCGACGGGCTCCAGGGTTACAATCGTCTCAACATCCGTGTGAACGGCAACTGCGACACGGTCCTGCTGGTGAACGATTCCACCGGCAACTGGTGGTTCAACGACGATACGAACGGCTACAACCCGTCGATCGACGTCTACAACCCGGTCAACGGCACCTGGGATATCTGGGTCGGTACCTACGGCACCGGCACCTGCGGCGCGACGCTGACGCTCGAGACGTTCTGACGTCCGAGCCGGTCGATGCCATCGCGGCCCGTCCCGGACGCCCCGGGGCGGGCCGCTTGCGTCAAGGGGAAGCCTAGCGGCGGCCGAGGCGGTAGAGGCCGCCATCCGATGCATCGTCCGTGACGAAAAGCACCGCACCGCTTTCGTCGATCGCGACGTCGCGGACACGGCCGATGCCCTGCGCCAGCCGTTCTTCCGCGACGACGCGGCCGTCCTCGATGCCGAGCCGCACCACAGCGCGCGCCTGAAGTCCCGCGATCAGGAGGTCGCCGGACCATTCGGGGAACATCTCGTCTCCGGCCTCGAGAGCGTAGAACGCCATCCCGCCCGGCGCGATCACCGGATCCCAATAGTATACCGGTTCGACGTATTCCGGGGCATGGGCGGCGCGCCCGTCGCCGATCTCGCTGCCGTTGTAGTTGACGCCGTAGCTCACCAGCGGCCAGCCGTAGTTGGCGCCTGCCTCGATGAGGTTCAGCTCGTCGCCGCCCGCGGGACCGTGCTCGACCGTCCAGAGCCGCCCGGTGGACGGCTCGATCGCCGCGCCCTGGATGTTGCGCTGGCCGAGCGTGTAGCGCTCGGGCAATGCCTGTGGCCGGTCGAGGAAGGGATTGCCGGGTGCGGGGTGGCCATCCTCGGTCACGCGCATCACGCCGCCATAGGTGGAGGTCAGGTATTGCGCCTGCGCGCGGGCGTCGGGCGTGCCGCCCCGTTCGCCCGTGGTGATCCAGATCGTCCCGTCCTCCATGGGCACGACCCGGCTACCGTAGTGGATCGGGATCACCGAGGCGGGGGACTGCCGGAAGATCTCGGCCACGTCGTCGAGCCGGGCAAAATCCCCGGACAGGGTGGCGCGCACGACGGAGGTGGCCGAACGCATCATGCCGAGCGGCCGCGAAAAGCTAAGGTAGATCCTGCGGCTTTCGGCGAAGTCAGGGGCGATCGCGACGTCGAGCAACCCGCCCTGCGACATTGAGAAGACATCCGGCACGCCGGAAATCGGGGACGACACGGTGCCGTCGCGGGCGATATGGCGCAGCCGGCCCGGCCGCTCGGTCACGAGCCATCCCATGCCGTCCGGAAGAACCCCGATCGCCCAGGGATGGGACAGTCCGCCCGCGATCCGCTCGGGCGCGGCGACGAAGGACGACCGGACCTCCGGCGCCTCGGTCTGCTGCGGGAAGGCCGGCCGGATCTCGGGGCGGTTGGGGGCCGCGTCCGCCACCGGGGCCTGGGCGGAGGCCAGGGCAGGGGCAAAGAGTGCCACGGCGGCTGCGAGCAGGAAGGGGCGGGTCGGCATGGGCAGTCTCCGGTCTGAATTCGGTCCATGAAAAGAGATAGGCCGCATCCCGGCGAGGGATACGGCCTGATCTGTTCGCAAGTCCGTGAGCTGGTGGAACCGGCTCAGTTCTCGTCGTCGGACGCCTCGGGCGCGGGCGCTGCCGGCATGCCTTCGTCGTCGTCGAGCTGCGCCGCACCGATATCGTCGAAAAGCTCGGCGATCTCGAATTCGGCCGCGGCCTCCTCTTCGGCGGCCAGTTCCTGGATCGACTTGCCCGAGGCCTGAAGCTCGGCCTCTTCGGGCGAGCGGGCCACGTTCAGGACGATCTCGACATCGACCTCGGGGTGCAGGTTCACGTGCACGGTGTGTAGGCCCAGCTCCTTGATCGGACGGGTCAGCGCGACCTGCTTGCGGTCGACGCTGAAGCCCGCCTCGGTCGCGGCGTCGGCTGCGTCGCGGGTCGTGACCGAGCCGTAGAGCGCACCCGCGTCGGAGGCCGAGCGGATGATGACGAACTGCTGGCCGGCGAGTTGCGCGCCCAGCTTCTCGGCTTCGCCCTTCGTCTCGAGGTTGCGGGCTTCGAGCTGCGACTTCTGCGTCTCGAATGCCTTGAGGTTGGCCTCGTTCGCGCGCAGCGCCTTCTTCTGCGGCAGAAGGTAGTTGCGGGCATAGCCGTCCTTGACGGAAACGACCTCGCCCATCTGGCCGAGTTTGGCCACGCGTTCCAGAAGGATCACTTGCATGTCGGGGTCCTCCTTACTTCACGCTGTAGGGCAGGAGTGCCAGGAACCGCGCGCGCTTGATCGCCTGGGCGAGCTTGCGCTGGTTCTTGGCACCGACCGCGGTGATGCGGGAGGGAACGATCTTGCCGCGCTCGGAAATGTAGCGCTGCAGGAGACGCACGTCCTTGTAGTCGATCGCGGGGGCGCTGTCGCCCTCGAAGGGATCGGTCTTGCGACGGCGGAAAAACGGTTTGGCTGCCATGGTCCTGTCCTTTCCTCAGCGGCGTTCGCGGCGGTCGCCGCGGTCGCCGCGGTCACGCTCGTCGCGCTTCTGCATCTGAACCGAGGGGCCGTCGTCGTGGCCATCGACCTTCACGGTCAGCACGCGCATCACGTCGTCGTGGAGGCGCATCAGGCGCTCCATCTCCTGCACCGCGTCGGAGGGTGCATCGGTGCGCATGAAGGCATAATGCCCCTTGCGGTTCTTGTTGATCTTGTAGGCCATGGTCTTCACGCCCCAGTATTCGGAGCCGACCACATCGCCGCCATTGTCCTTGAGGATCGTGCCGAAGTGCTCGATGAGGCCCTCGGCCTGCGCGTTGGAAAGGTCCTGACGCGCAATGAACACATGCTCGTAGAGAGGCATGTCATCTCCAGTTCTGTTGCAGGCGCGTTTCAAAGGCCGGGTCTGTCGCGCTCCGCCCTCCCGGCCACGAGGGAGCACGCCGTTCGGAATGTTGCGGCGGAGACCCGCGGCGTATACGCGGGGCGGGCAGGGCTGACAAGCCCTTCGCGGGCAGTGGACGGAGGCCGGGTCCAATGAATTCCGTCCCAAACGGGCCATTCGACATTGAAATGCCGCATTTATGCCGAATTTAGGCCATGATCGGGCCGGAACATGGCTTTTGCGTGGTCAATTGCTCGGGCCGCGCCCCATTTGCTGCCATTGACTGGATTGCTGCCATGTCCATTCCCGAATTTCTACGCGCCGAAGCCGGCGTGGTCACGATCGACTGGACGGTAATGCTCGCCGCGCTGACCGGTGCGGGCATTGCCCTGACGGCCCTCACGACCGATACGCTGAGCGTGCACTCGCAGAACATGCGAGGAGAGCTTCAGGATCCGCATTTCGAAACCGATTGGTTCGACAACGTGGCTGTCCTGCCGCCCTCCATGCAGTGAGACGCCGCTTCCGGCGGAGCGAGGAAAATTGCCCGAACATGTCCGGCGCTCGCCGTAATTCGGGCGAAATCGCGGTGCTTGTGTCGTAACCCGACGAACGGGATTTTCAGGTCCGGGTCTGCGCAGACCGTCCCGTCGACAGGGGTTTCGACATGTCCGCATTCAACAAGCGTATCCGTGCCTTCGCTGCCTCGGATGACGGCGGCGTGGCGACCATCGACTGGCTCGTGATCCTGGCCGGCCTGACCGCCACGGGGATTGTCGTCGTCGAGGTTTCGACCGACACGATGACCACTCATTCCGCCAACATCCAGGGAGAGTTGCAGGGCAACACCTTCGAGACGGCGTGGGTCGACAGCCTCCCGGTCGGTCCCTCCGGGGCGGGCATGCCCGACGTCACCCAGGTGATCTACACCGAGGAAGAGCCGGGCAATGGCAACGGCAACAACGGCCACGGCAACGATGCGGACGGCAATGACGATTCCAACCCAGGTGCCTCGAACGATCCCGACGACACCACCGATGACGATGGCGCCCCGGGTGGTTCGGACATGGCGACCGATGCCGGCACGGGTTCGGATGCGGGCACGGATACACGCAACGGGAACAACGGCCACGGCAACGACGCCGACGGCAACGACGATTCCAACCCCGGTGCCTCGAACGATGCCGACGATACCACCGATGACGACGGGACGCCGGGCAACTCCGCGCTGGCGCATGCCGACGTCCCCGGAAACGGAAACGGTCGGGGAAATCCGTTCCAGATGTTCTGGGATTGGCTCTCGGAGGTCTTCGGGCAGGTTTGAGGCGTCCGGCGGACGTCGGGACGGCGGCAAGAAGGCGGCGCCCTGCGTGGCGACATGACCTTTCCCCCGATGCGCCCAAATTCAAACAGATAAATCTGCGAATTAATCCCATCCGGTTTTGCGCCCGGCCCGTGTTTCCGCAAGAAACGCTGCCTCCGGTCTACGCGCGGATGGCAAAATGTTAGGCGGGTAGGAGGGTTATCCCAAAATGTCCATTAAGCAGTTCATTCGAGACGAACGTGGGGGCGTAACGACGATTGACTGGCTCATAATCCTGGGCGGTCTGTCGGCCTCGGGCCTTGTTGTGCTCGAGATCACCACCGACACGCTCAGCCAGCAAAGCCAGACCGTGCGCGGCGAGTTGCAGAACAACCACTTCGAGACGGCTTGGGTCGACAACATCCCCGTCGGTCCCTCCGGTCAGGGCCTCCCCGACGTGTCCAACGTCATGCCGACCGCCGGCGACGGCGATGACAACGGCAACGGCAACGGGAACGGCAACAACGGGAACGGCAACGGGAACGGTGGGAGCAACGGAAGCGGCACCGGCAACGGCAACGGGAACAACGGGAACGGCATCGGGAACGGCGGCAGCGGGGACGACGGCAACGGCGACCCCAACGACAACGGCAATCCCAACGGCAACAACGGCCACGGCAACGATCCCGACGGCAACGACGACTCGAACCCCGGCGCCTCGAACGATCCCAACGATGACACCGATGCCGACGGCACGCCGGGCAACGGCAACGCCAACGGGAACAACGGCCATGGCAACGATGCCGATGGCAACGACGATTCGAATCCCGGCGCCTCGAACGATCCGAACGATCATACCGACGACGACGGCACGCCCGGAAACTCTGGCGGCAACGGCGGTGGCAACGGCAACCAGGGCAACGGCAACGGGAATGGCAACGACGACGACGATGACGACGAGGATGCCCCGACGGGCCCGGTCGTCGCGCAAAGCAACGTCATTGGCTGCCCCAATCCCGGCGCTTGGATCGCCGAGCCCGTGTCGCGCACCGGCGACCAGCTCGAGGACAGCCAGATCCGCATTCGCAACATGGAGGCCGGTGGTGCGCCGACGCACCTGAGCAACTGCTCCGGGGTCCCCGGCACCGGTTACTTCTTCGCCAACCCGACCTACACTCTGGACCTTCGCGACGTGGAGGATTTCGACCGGTTCGAGGTTCGGCTCGACTCCAGCTGCGACACGACGCTCCTGGTCCAGGACGGAAGCGGGACATACCACTTCGACGACGACAGCGGCCCGAGCCTGAACTCCCGTATCCGGCTTTACGACATGGACGACCTGGAAGGCCGGGTGAACATCTGGATCGGCACCTACGGCGGCGGCACCTGCGACGACGTCGAACTGCGGATCCGCCTGCGCGACTGAGCCGCCGGACCAGCCGAAGATCTCCGAAGCGCCGCGCCCATCCGCGCGGCGCTTCATCGCGTCGATGGGCTTGCCGATTGCGCCTTGCGGGGGCCTCGATTACTCCCGGTCCGAAAGATCGCGGAGGGAGGCTCGCATGGCACTGGCATTCGTTTTTCCGGGACAGGGCGCCCAGACCATAGGAATGGGCCGCGACCTGGCCGAGGCCTGGCCCGAGGCACGCGCGGTCTTCGACACGGTCGACGAAGCGCTCGGCGAGAAGCTGTCGGCCCTGATCTGGGACGGCGATATCGAGACGCTGACCCTGACGCGCAATGCGCAGCCCGCGCTGATGGCGACCTCGATGGCGGTGATGGCCGCGCTGAAGGCCGAAGGGGTCGACGTGACGGCCGCGTCCTATGTCGCGGGGCATTCCCTGGGCGAATACTCGGCGCTGGCCGCTGCCGGGGCGATCGGCCTTGCGGACGCCGCGCGGCTTCTGCGGGTCAGGGGCGACGCGATGCAGCAGGCTGTCCCGGCGGGCGAGGGCGCGATGGCGGCGATCCTCGGCCTCGACTTCGACACGGTGTCGGAGGTCGTGAAGGAGGCCGCGGGCGGCGAGGTCTGCGCCGCGGCAAACGACAACGACCCCGCGCAGGTGGTCGTCTCCGGCCACGCGGCCGCGGTGGCCCGCGCCGTCGAGATCGCCAGGGAACGTGGCGCCAAGCGCGCCGTGATGCTGCCGGTCTCCGCCCCGTTCCACTGCGGCTTGATGGAACCCGCCGCCCGGGTGATGGCCGATGCGTTGAATGAGGTCGACATTCTCGCGCCCTCTGTTCCCCTCGTCGCCAATGTCACGGCGGAGGCCGAAAGCGCGCCCGCGCTGATCCGCGACCAGTTGATCGCCCAGGTCACCGGCCGGGTGCGGTGGCGCGAAAGCGTGCTCTGGATGGCCGCGCATGACGTGACCGAAATCTGGGAGATCGGTGCCGGAAAGGCGTTGTCTGGCATGGTCCGGCGGATCGACCGGGACGTCGCCACGCGCGCGGTCGGCACCGCCGCCGAGGTCCGCGACGCAGCTGCGGCCCTGGCGGGCTGAGGGTGATGCGTCGAGTTTTCATCTTGCTTGGTGGCGCGCTCGTCATCGGTGCCGCGACGGCCGGTCTCCTCTGGCTGACCACCGCGACTTCGGCCCGTTTCGAGACCGATGGCGACAGGCTTCTCGTCTCCGGGCAGCTGACGCTGGCCTCGACCGAGCGGCTTGACCGGCTTCTGGAGGAGAACGGGGATCTCTCGACCCTGGTTCTGGGCGACATCGCGCCGGGCAGCGACGCGACGGCGCTTTTTCAGAAGGGCGGGCTTGTCCGCGCGGCCGGGCTTTCGACCGAGGTCGCGCCGGGCGTCACGCTGGAGGGAGATGCGGTGTACCTCTTCCTTGCGGGCGTCGAACGGCGGCTGGGTGGAAACTCGGGGCTTGCCGTCACCGACTGGCAGACGCGAGACGGTCCTGCGTCGGCCCTGCCGCGGGAGCATCCCGCCCATGCCGAACGCCTCGACTACGTGCGCCGCATGCTGGGGAACGAGGATTTCTACTGGTTCGCGCTGCAGGCGGGAGCAGGGGGGCGGCACGAGATGACGGCGGTCGAGCAGGTCGTGATGAACGTCGTCACCTCGCAATAGGGGCGGCCGCAAGTATGGCGCGGACCCGGCCTTGCTGCTAGGAGAGCGCGGAACGCGACAAGACGGGCGGAGGGACAGGCATGTTCGACCTGGTCGGAAAGACTGCACTGGTGACGGGGGCATCGGGTGGGATCGGCGCTGCGATCGCGCGGGCGCTGCATGATGCGGGCGCGACGGTCGCGCTGTCGGGGACGCGGGAGGCGCCGCTGGAGGCCTTGGCGGCCGAACTCGGCGAGCGGACCCATGTCCTGCCCTGCAACCTGTCGGATGCCGAGGCGGTCGAGGCGCTGCCGAAGCGCGCCATCGAGGCGATGGGAAGCCTCGACATCCTCGTGAACAACGCGGGCATCACGCGCGACAACCTGTTCATGCGGATGTCGGACGAGGAATGGGGGCAGGTTCTGGAGGTCAACCTGACCTCGACCATGCGGCTGTGCCGCGGCAGCCTGCGCGGCATGATGAAGGCCCGCTGGGGCCGGATCGTGAACATCTCCTCGGTGGTCGGCGCGACCGGCAATCCGGGGCAGGGGAACTATGCGGCGTCCAAGGCCGGCATGGTCGGCATGTCGAAAAGCCTCGCCTACGAGGTGGCGAGCCGTGGCATCACGGTGAACTGCGTGGCGCCGGGTTTCATCGAGACCGCCATGACCGAGAAGCTGACCGACGACCAGAAGGGGAAGATCCTCGGGCAGATCCCCGCCGGCCGGATGGGAACCCCCGAGGAGATCGCCGCCGCGGTCCTCTATCTCGCGAGTCCGGAGGCGGCCTATGTCACCGGCACGACGCTTCACGTGAACGGCGGCATGGCGATGCTCTGACGCGAAGGGCTTTTGGCTTTAGCGGCCATTGCCTTCGCATATAACTATGCTATAGGCGGCGCAGATTTGCCGGGGGGCATCCGCCTGCCGGTACGCCCCGGGAGGGCATTTCACCGGCCGGACAGGCAGGAATCCAAACCGGCGCGGCAGGAAACGGCGGCGCACACAAGAGACGAGGAAAACAGATGAGCGACATCGCAGAGCGCGTGAAGAAGATCGTGGTCGAGCACCTGAGCGTGGAAGAGGACAAGGTGACCGAGAACGCCTCGTTCATCGACGACCTTGGCGCGGACTCGCTGGACACGGTCGAGCTGGTCATGGCCTTCGAAGAGGAATTCGGCATCGAGATCCCCGATGACGCCGCCGAGACCATCCAGACCTTCGGCGACGCGGTGAAGTTCATCAAGGAAGCCCAGTAAGCGGCGATCCTCACCGGAAAGAAAACGGCGCCCCCCGGGGCGCCGTTTTTCTTTGGTACGGCGCGTGCCCGCATGGCGAACCTTCGCCATCCTTCCGGCGCGCAAGAAAAAAACCCAATCGGTCTGCGGGGATAAATGGCGCAGGGAGGCGGAGATCGCCCGAAGCTCTGCCGGATGGGTCGGCGGAGACACGTGACCTTCGAAGGATCGTCGCGTCCTTCGAATCCTGCCCCTGAAAACGTTGGAGTTCCCGGGCGCGATTCGCCCTTCGGGATTGTCCCTGTTCGGGAAACAGATAACGCATTGACCGGCCTAATGAAATTGTGCGCCAATCCGGGCGGAATTGCGGTATTTTAATGGCGGGGTTGTCTGCGTTCCGTTTGGGCTGGGGCGGCTCCGTCCTAAAGTCTTTGCCAAGTGGGGAAGAAATGTATCGAAACCTAAAGAAATTGGTCCTGGCGTGCGTCGGCGCGGTGATGTTGAGCGGCGGTGCCGCATCAGCAACCGTCATCGACTTCACGGGAGGGGGCACCGGAGCTGGCTCCGGCGTCAGCCTGTCGTGCGACGCCTTCGGGATTTTCAACAGCGGTTGCAGCGTGACGTACAACAACGCTGGACTGGGCGTTAACGGGAACCCGGATACGCAGCCCGACCAGATCGACGGTTCGCCGATCTTCAGTTCGGAGCGTATCACCCTGTCGTTCGCACAGGACATGCGCTGGAACAACATCACGTTCGGCCGCTGGGACCGCAACGATGATGCGCGTCTCGAGGCGGATAACGGCCTTTCGGTTCAGTACACCGGCAACTCGCCGGTCGTCGACCTGGGCGGCTATGTCTCGAGCCGTCTGACGGTCATCGCCTATGGCGATATCCGCAACGACTGCACGTTCCTCTGCCTCGGCGGAAACGACTCGTTCACCGTCGCATCGATCGACGTCGCGCCGGTTCCGCTGCCGGCCGCTGGCTGGCTGCTCCTGGCAGGCATCGGTGGCCTGGCAGTGGCGCGCTCGCGCAAGAAAGCGGCCTGAGGGCTGCCATGTCATGACCCGCTGCCACGGGTGACATGTGTGGAAAAGGCGGTCCTCGGGGGCCGCCTTTTTCTGTTCCGGGCTATCCGCAGACCGCGTCGGTCGGCGCGGAGGCATCGACCGTCCCGGCCCGGATGAACGCCGATGGTGGCCTCGGTCCGCCCGGGGGGATTGCCGAAGCTTGTCCCTTGGCGGTATCAGGGCCCGACATGATCGGACCATGAAAAGGGGCGGGACGCATGCGGCGAGTGGTTGTGACGGGGCTGGGGCTGGTGACGCCGCTGGCGACGGGGGTCGAGGAAACCTGGTCGCGGCTTCTCGCCGGGCAGTCGGGCGCAGGCCCCATCACGCGGTTCGACACCACCGGTTACGCGACGACCTACGCCTGCGAAGTCAAACGCGGCGATGGCACGGACGGCACCTTCAATCCCGACGACTGGATGGAGCCGAAGGAACAGCGCAAGGTCGACGAGTTCATCCTCTATGGCATGGCCGCCGCCGACCAGGCGATCCGGGATGCGGGCTGGACCCCCACCGCGACCGAGGAGCGGGAGCGCACGGGCTGTCTGATCGGGTCTGGGATCGGCGGGCTGAGCTCCATCGCGGACACGTCCATCACGCTGAACGAGAAGGGACCGCGCCGCGTGTCGCCCTTCTTCGTGCCCGGCGCTCTCATCAACCTGATCTCGGGGCAGGTTTCGATCCGCTACGGCTTCAAGGGGCCGAACCACGCCGTCGTCACGGCCTGTTCCACGGGGGCTCATGCCATCGGCGACGCGGCGCGTCTGATCATGCTGGACGATGCCGACGTGATGGTGGCTGGCGGCGCGGAAAGTCCGATCTGCGCCATCGGCATCGCGGGCTTCAATGCCTGCAAGGCCCTGAGCACCAAGCGCGGGCACGAGCCGGAGAAGGCGTCGCGTCCCTGGGACAGCGACAGCGACGGCTTCGTGATGGGCGAGGGCGCGGGAATGGTCGTGCTGGAGGAATACGAGCACGCCAAGGCGCGGGGCGCGAAGATCTACGCCGAGATCCTTGGCTACGGCCTGTCGGGCGACGCCTATCACATCACGGCGCCGCCGCCGGACCACGAAGGGGCCGAACGGGCGATGCGCGCGGCGCTGAAGCGGGCGGGGCTGCAGCCGTCGGACATCGATTACGTCAACGCCCATGGCACCTCGACCATGGCCGACACGATCGAGCTCGGCGCGGTCGAGCGGCTGATGGGCAACCACGCCGCCAACTTGATGATGTCCTCCACGAAGTCGATGACCGGTCACCTGCTGGGGGCTGCGGGCGCGATCGAGGCGATCTTCTCGATCCTCGCCATGCGCGACCAGGTGGCGCCGCCGACGATCAATCTCGACAATCCGGCCGCCGAGACAGCGATCAACCTCTGCGCCAATGCCGCCCAGAAGGGCGAGATCAACATCGTGCAGTCGAACTCCTTCGGGTTCGGCGGCACGAATGCCTGCCTCATCATGGGGCGTGTCTGAGCCCATGTGGAAACATGTCGCCGCCAACGGCCTGAGCTTCCTGATCCTCGTGGCGATCGCGCTTGCGGGGGCCATCGGATGGGGGCAGCGGCAATGGTCTGCCGAAGGCCCGCTTGAACAGGCGATCTTCTTCGAGGTGCCGCGCGGGGCATCCTTGCGCGCGGTTTCGGAGGGCCTGGAGGAGGCGGGCGCGGTGTCGTCGGCGATGATCTTCCGCCTGGGCACGGAATATGCCGACATGGCGGGGGAATTGCGCTTCGGCTCCTACGAGATCCCGGCGGGGGCCTCGATGCAGACGGTGCTGGAGATCGTGACGGCAGGCGGACCCTCGAGCTTCCGCTACGCCGCGACCTATGTCCTGCGGATCGAGGGCACGGGGGAGCTGCGCCTGCGCGAGCGCGTTCCAGGTACCGGCGAGATCGTCGAGCTGGCGAGTTTCGCCTACGAGGACGGGGTTCCCGATGTCTATGCCGACCTCGTGGAGCGCGACCAGATCACGGTCTATCGCGTCGCGATCCCCGAGGGTCTGACAAGCTGGCAGATCGTGCAGGGGCTGAACCAGGCCGATTTCCTGTCGGGCGAGGTGGTCGACATTCCCGAGGAGGGTATGCTGGCCCCGGACACCTACGAGGTACGGCGTGGCGACGACCGGAACGACATCCTCGCGCGGATGCGGACGGCGCAGGAGGCGATCCTTGCGGAAGCCTGGGAAAACCGGGTCGACGGACTGCCGCTGAGCAGTCCCGAGGAGGCGCTGATCCTTGCATCGATCATCGAGAAGGAGACGAGCGTCCCCGACGAGAGGCGCCAGGTCGCGAGCGTCTTCGTCAACCGGCTGAACCGGGGGATGCGGCTGCAGACCGACCCGACGGTGATCTATGGTGTGACCAATGGGCGTGGCGTCCTGGGGCGCGGTATCCGGCAGTCCGAACTGCGCGACGAAAACCCGTGGAACACCTACGTGATCGACGGTCTGCCGCCGACGCCGATCGCCAATCCGGGCCGCGCGGCCATCGAGGCGGCGCTCGATCCCGACGCGACGGAGTACGTGTTCTTCGTGGCCGACGGGACCGGGGGGCACGCCTTCTCGGAAACGCTGGAAGAGCATAACCGGAACGTGGCGCGCTGGCGTCAGATCGAGGCGGAACGCGCGGCCTCCGACAACTGAGGCAGGGTGCGCGGGTCGTGCGATGAGGCCCGCCGGGAGGTTAACGACCCGTAAGCGCGCGGATCATCTATTAACCGTCTGATAATAAAAAACTTATTGACCGGGCGCGCGGTCCATGGCACCTCTTCTTCCACGCTGGATGACGTGGGTGAACGGCCCCGGGGATACCCCCGAGGGCCGTTTTTCATGCCCTGCCCGTGGCCGCCAAATGCATGTGGGACACGGGGGTTTGCGATGATGGACACAGGCAGTGCGGCGGGTCCGCAACGGCCCGAACGCGCGGCGCCCGACGAGCTGGAGCTGACGCTCGAGCGCGCCGAAACGCTTGTGGCGCGCGCGCAGAAGGCCTTTGAGACGACGGTGCAGGCGCTCGAGGACGCGGTCCGGGCGCTGAAATCTATGCCCGAGACGGGCGAGGGCGAGATCGTCAAGGACGTGAGGGCGATGAACAACGCCCTGATGCTGGCCATGGAGATGCAGGAGAAGGCGCGTGTCGCAGGCAGCAGGCATTTCGGGACAGGGGCAGGAAACGGGGGGAGCGGACGACTCGACCTCGAGGCTGCAAGGGCAGAGATCGCCGAGCGACTGGCTCGCCTCCGTGCAGCCGGAGTTGCAGACCGCGTTCCTTGACGAGCTTTCGGACAATGCGCTGGCGGCGCTGGCCTGGCTGTTCGAGGTCTGGGCGTTGCCGCATCAGCGGCCGCCCTTGGGCGACTGGCGCACCTGGGTGGTGCTGGGCGGGCGCGGGGCGGGCAAGACGCGGGCGGGTGCCGAATGGGTGCGCGCGGAAGTCGAGGGTGCGCGCCCGGAAGATCGCGGACGTGCCCGGCGCGTGGCGCTGGTGGGAGAGACCTACGACCAGGCGCTGGCGGTGATGGTCAAGGGCGACAGCGGGATACTCGCCTGTTCCCCGCCCGATCGCCGCCCGCGCTGGGTCGCCTCCGAGCGCAGGCTCGTCTGGCCGAACGGAGCGGAGGCGCGGGTCTATTCGGCCCATGACCCCGAGGCGCTTCGCGGCCCTCAGTTCGACGCCGCATGGGCGGATGAGTTCGGATGTCCCGCCATCGACAAGGGGACGAACCAGCCCAACCTCTTCCTCGATCCCAAGAGCGACGAGAGCGATGTCCCCCATTTCTCGACCACCCGCCGCGACGACGTCATCCAGGCGCAATACCTGCGCGCGGTGCTCGACTACTGGTCGGACCCGGCGCGAAACCCGGTCTCTCCGGTCTATGGCGGCCCGATGATCGACGTCGCCCGCGCCCATGGCTGGGCCTGGGACGCGCGACCCTGGCCGGCCTTCCCCCATGACGCCGAGCGCTGGACGGACGGTCGCAACTGGGCGCGCGGCCACTGGCTGACGGGGCGGCTCGACGCCGTGCCGCTCGACCTCGTGGTGGCCGCGATCTGCGAGGAGGCGGGGGTTGCGCATTACGACGTCTCCCGCCTTTTCGGGCTGGTGCGCGGGCATGTCTCGGGCGAGACCGGAACGGCGCGTGCCACGCTGCAGCCGCTGATGCTCGTCCATGGCTTCGACGCGGTCGAGCGTGAGGGTCAGCTTGTCTTCCTGCCGCTTCCACGCCTGGCGGAGGCGGTCGTGACCGCCGGGGAGACGGCGCTGGGCGAGGAAGGGGAGAGCGGCTTCACCCATGTCCGCGCCCCGCGCGCCGAGACGGTGGGGCGCCTGCGCATCGGCTATTCCGACGCAGAGGCCAGCCATGACGCGCGCGTCGCCGAGGCGGTGCATCCGGGCGACGGCGCGGACGTGGTGACGGAAACCGACCTGCCGCTCTCGCTCATCCGGCCCGAAGCGCACGCGATTGCCGAGCGGCGGCTGGCCGAGGCGCGTGTGGCCCGCGATACCCTGAAGTTCAGTCTTCCGCCCTCGCGTCGCGGGGTGGGGGCGGGGGCGATGGTGGCGCTGGAGGACGGCTCCACCTGGCGGATCGACCGGGTGACGGACCGAGGCTCGCGCGAGATCGAGGCGGTGCGGGTGGAGCCCAGCACGGCCGAGCCCTCCATCCTGACCGAGGATGTGGCGGCGCTGGCGCCCTTCGTGCCGCCGCTGCCCGTGGCGCCCGTCTTCCTCGACCTGCCGCTCCTGACCGGGGAGGAGGTGCCGCACGCGCCCCGCCTCGCCGTCGCCGCCGCGCCCTGGCCGGGTGCGGTCGCGGTCTATTCCGCGCCGGGGCCCGACGGCTTCGAACTCAATCGCCTCGTGGAGCGGGGCGCCATCGCGGGGATTCTCGAGACGCCGCTCGCCGCGGCACGTCCCGGGCTCTGGGACCGGGGGCCGGGTTTCCGCGTGCGGCTGGGGTCGGGCACGCTGTCCTCGGCCGAGGCCGAGGCGGTCCTGAACGGCGCGAACGTGGCCGCGATCGGGTCCGGCGACGGCGCGGGCTGGGAGGTGATCCAGTTCCGTGACGCGCGCCTCGTGGGCGAGGGGCTGTGGGACATCGGCCGCTTGCTGCGCGGCCAGGCGGGCAGCGACGCGGACATGCCCGTCCTCTGGCCGGAAGGGAGCCTCTTCGTCCTTCTCGACGCCGCCGTGGGGCAGGTGGACCTGCCCGTCTCCGCCCGCGGCCTCGCGCGGCACTGGCGGGTCGGGCCCGCGCGGCGCTCGGTCGACGACCCGAGTTACGTCGAGAGGGTGCTGGCCTTCCCCGGCATCGGTCTGCGTCCGTTGTCGCCGGTGCACCTGCGCGCGCGGCACGAAGGCGGCGACCTTGCCCTGACCTGGGTGCGGCGCGGACGCCTCGACGCCGACAGCTGGGAGGGGGTCGAGGTGCCGCTCGGCGAGGCGGCGGAACTCTACCAGCTGCGTGTAACCGACGCCTCGGGGCTCCGGCGGGCCGAGACGCTGACCGCGCCCGCCTTCAGTTACACCGCCGCGATGCGCGCCGCCGACGGCACGTCCGCGCCTTTCGCCATCGAAGTCGCCCAGCTTTCCGACCGGTTCGGGCCGGGCCCCAATGCGAGGATCGAGATCGATGCCTGACACAGCCAACCTGTCCCTGCCGCTCCTGCAGCCGGCGCAGGCGCAGAAACACGTCACGGTGAACGAGGCGCTGGTGCGTCTCGATGGTCTGGCGCAGCTTTGCCTCTCCTCGGTCAGCCAGACCGTCCCGCCGGCGGCCCCGGCCGAGGGTGCGGCCTGGGGCGTCCCGGCGGGTGCCGTGAATGCCTGGGCCGGGCAGGGCGGGACGGTCGCTGTCTTCGTCTCGGGCGGCTGGGTCTTCGTACCGGCGCGGCGGGGCTGGCGGGCGCAGGTGCTCGATGCCGGTGGGCCGGCGATCTTCGACGGTGCGGCCTGGCGGCCCGGCGCGCTGAGCCTGAGCGCGGGGGGCGCGGCGCTGGCGGTCCGGGTGGCGGAAATGGATGTCGTCCTGGCCCCGGGCGGGGCCGTGACGACCGCCTTGTCCTTTCCCGCGCGGGCCATCGCCTTCGGGGTCACGGGACGGGTGGTCTCGGCCATCACCGGGGCCGCGACGGCATGGGACCTGGGCGTTCCGGGCGATCCCGTGCGCTATGGCGCGGGCCTCGGCTTGTCGCTCAACTCCTGGGTCGGCGGGCCCATTGCGCCGGAGGTCCTGTGGGAGACGACGCCGGTCGTCGTCACTCCGGCGGGCGGCGATTTCGCGGGCGGCATGATCCGGCTCGCGGCGCACTATGCCGACCTGGCGTTGCCCGATCCGGTGTGACGCGGGCCTCGGCGCCTGCGGCGCCGACCCGGGGAGGCGCGGCCTCACCCCGCCTCCGGCAGGGTTCGCCCGCGCCTTGGCCTCCGGCGGGAGTTTCTTGCCAGGATGAAAGGGCAGGGGCGGCGCGCGACGGGAGCGTTGGACCGGAGGAGCGGATCGCGCTATGTACGGGGGGCCCGAGCGACATCAGGAGGCCGCGACCCATGGCCAGGACACAATCCCGCATTTCCGAGCTCGACCCCGTCTGGCAGCGCATCACCGACGAGGCCGCCACCGCCGTCGACGACGAGCCGCTTCTGGGCGGCGTCCTGCATGCCTGCGTCCTGCATCACAAGAACCTCGAGAGCGCGCTGGCCTATCGGCTCGCGCAGAAGCTGGGATCGGGCGAGATGTCCGAGCAGATCCTGCGCGAGATCGCGGACGAGGCCTATGCCACCGATCGCACGCTCGGCGCGGCGGCGCGCGCCGACATCGTCGCCGTTCACGACCGTGACCCGGCCTGCCACCGGTTCCTGCAGCCGCTTCTGTTCTTCAAGGGGTTCCAGGCGGTGCAGGCCTATCGCGTGGGCCACTGGCTCTGGACGCAAGGGCGGCAGGACTTCGCCTATTTCATCCAGATGCGGGTGTCGGAGGTTTTCGGGGTCGACATCCACCCCGCTGCGCGGATTGGCAAGGGCATCATGATCGACCACGCCCATTCCATCGTCATCGGCGAGACGGCGGTGGTGGGAGACAACGTCTCGATGCTGCATGCGGTGACGCTGGGCGGCACCGGCAAGGAGGACGAGGACCGTCACCCGAAGATCGGCAACGGCGTCCTGATCGGGGCCGGGGCCAAGGTGCTGGGCAATATCCGCGTCGGCGATTGCAGCCGGATCGCGGCGGGTTCGGTCGTCCTCGCGGACGTGCCGCCCTGCAAGACCGTGGCCGGCGTGCCGGCGCGCATCGTCGGCGAGGCGGGCTGCGACCAGCCGTCGATGAGCATGGACCACCTTCTGCCGAGAGGAAGCTGAGCCGCTGACGCCGCTGCTGGGTTCGGGTTTCGACACGGAACGTCTCGCGATCCGGCCCTGGGCGGGCGAGCTTGGCGACGCGGAGCGCCGCGCGGCGCTGAAGCTGTGGCTCGCGGACATCCTGACGCCCGCGGTTCTCGCGCCCCTGCCGGCCGCGCTTGCCGAGACCGCCGACATGGACGCCTGGCTGGAGGCGCGGAGCAGCGGGGGCGAGGTCGCCGTGGTATCGCTGCGCGACGAGGACGAGGACCAGGACAGGATCGGCCTGTTCTTCCTCAAGGCTCTGGACGAGGGGGCCGCATCGGTGGGCTACCTGTTCGCCGAGCGCGCCTGGGGACGGGGCTATGCCAGCGAGGCGCTTGGCGGCACGATCAGGGCACTGGCACCGCGTTCGGGGCTTCGGTTGCACGCGGCGGTGGTGCCGGAAAACGCTGCATCGGCCCGCGTTCTCGAAAAGAACGGGTTCCGGCGCGATCCCGATGCGGACGCGGACGGCGTTCTGTGGTTTCAGCGGATGGTCTGAGCGGCGAAAGGCCCGGCGAGGCGCCCATCTCGCACACTCGAGCGACCGGCACACGGCGCCCCATGTGGGCGCCGTTTTTCCTGTTTTCAGGGGTGTTCGTAGTCGAGAAGAACTTCCCCCCGCGCGATCTGGCCGATGAAGGCGCAGGGATCCTCGCGCTGGCTCAGGTGCGCCCAGGCGCGCTGTGCGAAGATGTCCGGGGCCATCATCAGGATCATCGGGTTCAGGATGTCCCGCGATACGTGTCCCTCGACGGCAGCCTCGGCCTCGAAGGCGATGCGGTCGGCCTCCGGAAGGAAACGAACCTGCATCGTGTAGGCGATGTATTCCTGTCCGACAATGCAGGACGGAAAGGGACAGGGCATGTCCTCGAGCGCGGCATGGGCCAGTTCATGGCGCAGCAGGCTCTCGAAGAAGGCTTCCGGCGAAACCGGCCCGAAGGCCGCACCGTCGCCCGTCATGCGCCGCTCGGGATAGGCGCCGGGCGCCAGGATCTCGATGCGTGCCTCACCGCAATGGTAGAGGCCGAGGCAATGCTCTTCCAGCCCGGGCACGACGGCAATCGTGACGGGCGTGGGCACGGTCAGCCCGCAGGTGGCGAGCTGCTCGGTGGCGCGCGCGGCGAGCGAGCAGATCAGCGCGGCATCCGCGCCCGCATCCTCGGTCAGGATGCGCCCGCCGGGGCAGGCGAGCGGCTCGGCCGAGAGCGGAAACGCGAGGGCTGCGGCCCATGCCGCCGCCACCGTCGTCCTCGTTAAACCTTGAAAGATCAAGGGCCTGCCTTCCTTTGTGCAGGCCCGATCCTGTTTTCAGCCCGCGGCCCGAGCCTGCCTCTTGCGCTCGTGCGGGTCAAGGAAGCGCTTCCTCAGGCGGATCGCGTTCGGCGTCACCTCGACCAGTTCGTCGTCGTCGATATAGGCGATAGCCTCTTCCAGCGACATCTTCACGGGCGGTGTCAGGCGAACCGCCTCGTCCGTTCCGGACGCGCGGATGTTGGTCAGCTTCTTGCCCTTGAGCGGGTTCACCTCGAGGTCGTTGTCGCGGGAATGCTCGCCGATGATCATGCCCTCGTAGACCTCTTCCTGGGGTCCGATGAACATGCGGCCCCGGTCCTCCAGTCCCCAGAGGGCGTAGGCGACCGACTGGCCATTCTCCATCGAGATGAGAACGCCCGCGCGGCGGCCCGGGATCGGCCCCTTGTGCGGCTGCCAGGCATGGAACACGCGGTTGAGGACACCGGTCCCGCGCGTGTCCGTCAGGAACTCCCCGTGATACCCGATCAGCCCGCGCGACGGCACATGCGCGATGATCCGCGTCTTGCCGGTGCCCGAAGGCCGCATGTCGACCATCTCGCCCTTGCGCGCGCCGGTCAGCTTCTCGATGACCGCGCCGGTATAGTCGTCGTCGACATCGATCGTGACTTCCTCGATCGGCTCGACCGTCACGCCGTCCTTCTCGCGCAAGATGACCTGCGGCCGGGAGATCGAAAGCTCGAAGCCCTCGCGGCGCATGTTCTCGATCAGGACGCCCATCTGCAATTCGCCCCGGCCCGAGACCTCGAAGGCCTCGCCGCCCGGCGTATCGGCGACGCGGATCGCGACGTTGCTTTCGGCTTCCTTCATCAGGCGTTCGCGGATCACGCGCGACTGCACCTTCTTGCCGTCGCGGCCGGCAAGCGGGCTGTCGTTGATCCCGAAGGTCACGCTGATCGTCGGCGGGTCGATGGGCTGGGACGGGATCGGGTCCTCCACGGCGAGCGCGCAGATCGTGTCTGCGACGGTGGCCTTGGACATGCCCGCGAGCGTGACGATGTCGCCGGCGGAGGCCTCCTCGATCTCCTGCAACGACAGGCCGCGGAACGCCTGGAGCTTGGAGACGCGGAAGCGTTCGACCGTCTCGCCATGCCGCGACAGCGCCTTGACCGTCGCGCCGGCCTTGATGCGGCCCGCCTCGACCCGGCCCGTCAGGATGCGCCCGATGAAGGGATCGGCGCCGAGCGTGGTGGCGAGCATGCGGAAATCCTCGTCCACATGCTTCAGCTGCCGCGGCGGAGGCACGTGGCGGACGATCAGGTTGAACAGCGCGTCGAGGTTCTTCCTCGGCCCGTCGAGATCTGCGTCGGCCCAGCCGGCGCGGCCCGAGGCATAGAGATGCGGAAAGTCGAGCTGGTCCTCGTCCGCGTCGAGCGCCGCGAAAAGGTCGAAGACCTCATCGAGCGCGCGGTCGGGTTCCGCGTCGGGCTTGTCGACCTTGTTCAGCACGACGATGGGGCGCAGGCCGAGCGCGAGCGCCTTCTGCGTCACGAACTTCGTCTGCGGCATCGGGCCCTCGGCCGCGTCCACCAGCAGCACGACGCCGTCCACCATCGACAGGATGCGCTCCACCTCGCCGCCGAAATCGGCGTGGCCGGGCGTGTCGACGATGTTGATGCGCGTGCCCTTCCACTCCACCGAGGTCGCCTTGGCGAGGATCGTGATCCCGCGCTCGCGCTCGAGGTCGTTCGAATCCATGGCGCGCTCGGCCACGGCCTGGTTCTCGCGGAACGAGCCGGACTGTTTCAGGAGGTTGTCGACGAGCGTGGTCTTGCCGTGGTCGACATGGGCGATGATGGCGATGTTGCGCAGGTCCATGGGGTCTCTGGCCGGAATGGGAGGGTTGGCCCGAGCCGTTAGCCGCTCCCGGGCGGCTTGGCTAGGGGTGAAGCGACCCGCTGGCGGATCGCATCGGGAAAAGCCGGCTTTTCCGGCAGGTCGCCCGGTACCGGACGTCGATCAGGACGATTTGCGAAGCCGGATCACGACATCGACGCGGGCGATCTCGTAGCCCTCGGGGACCTCGGGGAGCGAGCTGATCTCCAGCCCGCGCGAGGGCGCGTCCGACAGGCGGCCCTCGTCCTCGTGGTAGAAATGCGGGTGGTCGTCGACGCGCGTGTCGAAATAGGAGCGCGTCCCGTCCACCGTGACTTCCTGCATGATGCCCGCGTCACAGAAGGCGCGCAGCGTGTTGTACACGGTCGCCAGAGAGACCCTGTCGCCCGAGCGGATGACCGCGTCGTGCAGGCCCTCGGCCGTGACGTGCCGGTTCTCCCCGTCGCCCACCAGCAGCGAGGCGAGCGTCAGCCGCTGCCGCGTGGGACGAAGCGCGCCCTTCGCCAGCCAGTTCTTCCCGCGTTCCAATGCCTGGGGGGTCATGGAGAATGCTTTCCCTGAGTACCTTGCGATATATAGGGCGCAACAGGGGTGGTTTTCAATTGCAAAGCGCGCCGCCCGTCCGGGCCGCCTCGCCCTTGCCAGCCGTTCCGGCGTGGTGCTAGACGACCCTATGCGGGTCCGACGTGGCCGGGACCTCGTCCCGGGGAGGCGACCGGGCCGGGGGGATAAAAAGGCGAGGGCGGCAGGCATGGCGAATTATCCGACGTCATTCGACAGGGACGATCTGCTCAAATGCGCGCGCGGCGAGCTGTTCGGCCCCGGCAATGCGCAGCTTCCCGAGCCGCCGATGCTCATGATGGACCGGATCACCGACATCTCCGGCGATGGCGGGAGCCATGGCAAGGGCCATGTCGTGGCCGAATTCGACATCACGCCGGATCTCTGGTTCTTCTCGTGCCACTTCCCCGGAAACCCGATCATGCCCGGCTGCCTCGGCCTCGACGGTCTGTGGCAGCTGACGGGTTTCAACCTCGGCTGGCGCGGCTGGACGGGGCGGGGCTATGCCCTCGGCGTGGGCGAGGTGAAACTCACCGGCATGGTTCGGCCCGACCGCAAGATGCTGACCTACTACGTGGACTTCACCAAGGCCGTGCAGACCCGCCGCCTGACGATGGGCGTCGCCGACGGCCGGGTCGAGGCGGACGGCGAGACGATCTACCAGGTCAAGGACATGAAGGTCGCGCTCAGCGAAAGCTGAGGCGCCGGGCTTTCCCCGCCTTCATCTTTCTCCAAATACGCATTCCGCCCCGGCCGCCCCGGCAGGCGTCCGGTCGCCGCGTGCCGCGCGGCTTGCACGCGTTCCCCCCTTTGCCATAGACAGGCAAGGATAATCCAAGGGAGGCCGCATGCGCCGTGTCGTCGTCACCGGACTGGGCATTGTTTCCAGTATTGGCACAAACGCAGAGGAAGTGATCGCATCGTTGAGGGCGGGCCGGTCCGGCATCACCGCCAATGCGGCCATGGCCGAGCACGGCTTCCGCAGCCAGATCGCGGGCGCGGTCGACATCGACGTGGCCGAGCATGTCGACAAGCGGACCTTGCGCTTCATGGGGCCCGGGGCCGCCTATTCCCACATCGCCATGGGGCAGGCCATTGCCGATGCGGGCCTCTCCGAGGATGACGTCGTGAACCCGATGACGGGGCTGATCGCGGGCTCGGGCGGCCCCTCCACCTCGGCCATGCTGGCGGCCCACCAGACGGTTCTGAATACCGGCTCGACCAAGCGGATCGGCCCCTTCGCGGTGCCCAAGTGCATGTCCTCCACCGTCAGCGCGAACCTCGCCACGGCCTACCGGATCAAGGGGATGAACTTTTCCATCACCTCGGCCTGCTCGACCTCGCTGCATTGCATCGGCATGGCCGCGCAGCAGGTGGCGCTGGGGGCGCAGGACATCATGTTCGCCGGCGGCGGCGAGGAGCTCGACTGGACGCTTTCGTGCCTCTTCGACGCGATGGGCGCGATGTCCTCGAAATACAACGATACGCCCGAGAAGGCCTCGCGCGCCTTCGATGCGGGGCGCGACGGCTTCGTCATCTCCGGCGGCGGCGCCATGGTCGTGCTGGAGCCGCTAGAGCGCGCGCTGGCCCGCGGCGCCACGATCTACGCCGAGGTCACGGGCTTCGCCGCCACCTCCGACGGGGCCGACATGGTCGCGCCTTCGGGCGAGGGGGGCGAACGGGCGATGCGCGGCGCGCTCCGGACCCTGCCCGAGGGGCGGCGCGTCAGCTACATCAACGCCCACGGCACCTCCACGCCCGTCGGAGACGTGGGCGAGGTCGAGGCCGTGCGCCGCGTCTTCGGCGACGGCACGACGCCGCCCGTCAGCTCCACCAAATCCATGACCGGCCATGCGCAGGGCGCCGCCGGCGCGCTCGAGGCGATCTTCTGCCTCCTGATGCTGAAGGACGATTTCATCGCGCCCTCGATCAACGTCGAGACGCTGGATCCGGCGCTGAAGCCGGACGAGATCGCGACCGTGCTGGTCGAGAACGCCGGGCTCGACACGGTGATGACGAATTCCTTCGGGTTCGGGGGCACGAACGGCTCGATGCTCCTCTCCCGCTACGATGGGTGAGGCAGCAGCATGAGCGGATTGATGAAGGGCAAGCGCGGGCTTGTCATGGGGGTCGCCAATGACCGGTCGATCGCCTGGGGCATCGCGAAGGCGCTTCACGCCGAGGGCGCGGAACTTGCCTTCTCATACCAGGGCGAGGCCTTCGGCAAGCGGGTGGAGCCCCTGGCCGCCTCTCTCGGCTCGACGCTCCTGGTGGACGTGGACGTGATGGACGACGCCTCGATGGACGCCTGTTTCGCGAAACTGTCGTCCGAATGGGGCAGCCTGGACTTCGTCGTCCACGCCATCGCCTTCTCCGACAAGACGGAGCTGACGGGCCGTTTCATCAACACCAGCCGCGAGAACTTCCGCAATTCGCTGACGATCTCGTGCTATTCCTTCATCGACGTGGCCCGCCGCGCCTCCGAGCTCATGCCCGATGGCGGCACGCTCCTGACCCTGACCTACCAGGGGTCGAACCGCGTGACGCCGTTCTACAACGTCATGGGCGTGGCCAAGGCGGCGCTGGAAAGCTCCGTCCGCTACCTCGCCAATGACCTCGGGCCGCAGAAGATCCGGGTCAACGCGATCTCGCCCGGCCCGATGAAGACGCTCGCGGGTGCCGCCATCGGTGGCGCGCGGAAGACCTTCAAGACGACCGAGGCCAATGCACCGCTCCGCGCCAACGCCACGCTCGAGGCGATCGGCGGGACAGCCGTCTACCTCGCGTCCGATTACGGGGCCTGCACGACGGGCGAGATCATCACCGTCGACGGCGGCTACCACGTGCTGGGGATGTTGCAGCCGGAGAACCTGTGAGCTTCCCTGCGTGCGGGCAGGCGCTCAGCTTCCTACGTTCAGACCGGGCCGTGTGGGCGGTGCATCGCAATTGTCGCTCTCGATGGGGATTCTGAGGCCCGGTGGGCGTCCGCGATCGCCATCCGTTCCTTCCGCAAGCCCCGACACCCCGTCAGCGGGGCCAAGCTCGAGCACGGCTTCCTCGGCCAACGCGGTGCCGAAGCCCGCTTGGGTGCCGAGAAGCATGAGCGCGATCCCCATCATGCGAACCGCACGCTCGAGGGGATAACCCTTCAGCCTGCGACCGGGCGCGCCGAGAAGATCGTCGAGATCGCAATCGAGCGCCTCGGCGAAGCGTAGCAGGTCACTCCTGTATACCGGCCGACGCCCTTTCTCGATACTCGAGATCGAGGACGGGTGCGCATATCCGAGCCGGGCGCACAGTTCCGTTTGTGTCAGTCCCCGTTCCAGACGCAGCTTGCGCAGCCGGCGCGCGATGCGATGCCGTTCTTCGAAACGCCGTTCGTTCCACATCTCGCCGTCCTCCAGACCGTGGCGTCCGGAGTTCCTCTCATGCCCCGGACCTCCGCCGCGATAGGAAGTGCCGACCCCAAGCCTCTTGAAAACAAGCGTGTTTTCGTGAAACTTGAAAATAATTCGCTAAATCCACTACCCGGACTTTTCACGATGCGTGAAAATTTCCTCTCGCTCGTGACCGAGCGCAAGATCCTCGTCTTCGTCGTCCTGGTCGCCGGTTTCGCGGCATTCGGGCCTTTCGGAACCTATGAAGGACTTTCGTTGTGGTCGCGCGTTGTGTTCTGGGCGGTCATCATGTCGGCGATCGGCCTCATGATGCACACCTCGGTCTCCATCGCGCTTCCCGCGCCGTCCCTTGCGCGGTTTCCGCGCGCGGTGCGGCTTGGGTTCGCAGCAATGCTTGCGGCTGTTCCCGGCGTCGCGGTCGTCATCTTTGTCTTTCGCGTGATGGTTGAGCCGACGATGGGCGCCGATGCTTTCCCATACCTGTGGTTTCAGGTCGCCTCCATCGGTTGGATCGCCTGCCTTTTCGAGTACCGGGAGGTTGCAGTGGACCGGCCGACGGCAGGGCCGGCCGTCGTCGCCACCGCCTTCAACAAGCGTCTTCCGCCAGGCGAGGTGCACGACATCGTCTCGATCAGCATGATGGACCACTATGCCGAGGTGACGACCCCGCGAGGCAAGCACCTGGTCCTGATCCGGCTCTCCGACGCCATGGCCGAGCTTGAGGGGCTTCCGGGCTTGCGCATTCACAGGTCGCACTGGATTGCCCTGAAGCACCTCGAAGCCGTGGCCGGAAGCGCGAAGAAGCCGGTTGCCGTCCTGTCGGACGGGCGCGAGCTTCCGATCAGCAAGACCTATCTCGACGACGTGCTGGCCCAGCTCGATATCCCGGTCAAGGTCGGAGCGTGACCGAGGTCAGGACCCGTCCGACGGCGTCGCGGGGCCCGCGCGGGCCTGGCCTTCCGGTGCGGTCTCTTGCCTGAACCCCTCCGCATCGCCGTAATCCGCGAAACCCGGCATCCGGTCGTGCGGGTCCGCCACGCGGCGGGCGTGCTTGATCGGGCACCAGTAGGCCTCGGTCCGGGACGCCACCTCGCGCGCCAGCGACAGCACGCCATTGGCATAGCCGCAATAGACGCAATTGAGCTTCTGAAGGCCGTTGAGATAGGCAAGGTGGTGGCGATCTATGGCGATGTGGTCGTGGCGGGCGACCTTCGCGATCCCGTAGACCGGGAAACAGACGGCCTGGTAGAGCGACACGAATATGTCGAGAAGCACGAGCGGCAGGATCAGCGCGTAGATAAACGGCGCGCTCAGCACGACCAGCAGCCGGGTTCGGGCGAGAAAGCTGCGCAGGCTCTCGCGGGCCGCGCGGTGCGCCTCGCGCACCTCCGGACCGAACTCCACCCGTCGTCCGCGCAGGCGGTAGCGGAAGCGCGCGCGCCTGGCGTCTATCTCTGCCTCCAGCGCTTCGCGCGCGTCGTGCAGCCGCGACCTCAGTCGTTCGATGGTATCGGTCATGATGCTGTCTCCCTGGCAGGAAGGCATCACGAAACGCACCCCTGCGCCTTGATCCAGCGCAGGGGGCCTTGTGTCAGTCCACCGCCACGAGTTCCACGGCGAAGGTCAGGTCCTTGCCGGCCAGCGGGTGGTTCGCATCCAGCGTCACCTGCTCATCGGTCACCTCGGTCACCACGACGGGCAGGGCGCGGCCATCGGGCGTCTGCACCTGCAGCTGCGTGCCGAGGTCGAGCGGAATGTGATCGGGCACCGCCTCGCGCGGGACCTGCTGGATCGCTTCCGGCCGATGCGGGCCGTAGGCTTCCTCGGAGGGGATGGTGACGGTCTTCTGGTCGCCCACCGACATGCCGGACAGGGCGGATTCGAGGCCCGGGATGATCTGGCCCTCACCCATCTTGAAGGTCAGCGGCTCGCGCCCTGCCGAACTGTCGAAGGTGGAACCGTCGTCCAGAGTGCCGGTGTAATGGATGGACACGGTCGTGCCCGGCTTGGCCTGGGTCATGGGGTATCGTCTTTCGGTAGGGGGGTGGATTTCACGGGGGCGCGGTGTTGCGCGCGACTGCCGCGTGTCGATGTGTAAAGCATAAGCCCAAGGGCCGGGCATTTGAACCCCGGGTTGCGAATTGTCGCGGACGAAAGCCTGTGCCAAGGTCCCGGCGAACGGCGGGGAGCACGGGATGCAGGGGATCGGGGTTTGCGTTTTCGACGCCTACGGCACGCTTTTCGACGTGTCGGCGGCGGCGCGGGATTTGGCCGGGGAGCCGGGCCGCGAGGCCTTCGCGGAGGTCTGGCAGCAGGTGGCGTCCGACTGGCGGCTGAAGCAGCTTCAGTATTCGTGGCTGCGTGCCGTGACCGGGGAGCATTGCGATTTCTGGCAGGTGACGCAGGATGGGCTCGACTGGGCGCTGGAGCGCGCGGGCGTGCCGGACCCGGACCTGCGCGAGGCGCTCCTGGGGCTCTACTGGCGGCTGGCGGCCTATCCGGAGGTTCCCGCCATGCTGTCGCGGCTCAAGTCCGCCGGGCTTGCCACTGCGATCCTCTCGAACGGCAGTCCCGACATGCTCCATGGCGCGGTCGGGAGCGCGGGGCTCGGCCCGATGCTCGATGACGTGCTGTCGGTCGAGGACGTGGGCATCTTCAAGCCGGCGCGCGCCGTCTACGACCTCGTGGGCAAAAGGTTTTCCTGCGAGCCTTCCGACGTTCTCTTCGTTTCCTCAAACGGCTGGGACGCCGCCTCGGCCGCGTCCTACGGGTTCCGGACGCTCTGGGTGAACCGGGCGGGGGACCCCGTGGACCGCCTGCCGGGGCGGCCCGGGCACGTGGCGAGGGACCTGACCGGCATACCGGCACTTCTGGGGATCGACTGATGCAGCACGTGACCGCCGCCGATGGCGTGAAACTGGCCTATGACGTGACGGGCGAGGGCACGCCGCTCCTCTGCCTGCCGGGGCTGACGCGGAACATGGACGACTTCGAACCGGTGGTGGAGGCCTTCGCAGACCGCGCGCAGGTCATCCGCATGGATTTCCGGGGGCGCGGGGCGTCGGACTTCGCCGACCCCGCCACCTACCAGGTGCCGGTCGAGGCGCAGGATGTCCTGACGCTCCTCGATCATCTCGGGCTCCCGAAGGTCACGATCCTCGGCACGTCGCGCGGCGGTATCGTCGCCATGATCCTTGCGGCGACGGCGAAGGACCGGCTTTCGGGCGTGATCCTGAACGATATCGGGCCAGACATCATGCAGGAAGGGCTGAACGCGATCATGGACTTCATCGGACGCCCGCCCTCGGCGCGCAGCCTCGCGGAGGTCGCGGCGGTCTTCCCCGCCTTCTACGCGGGCGTCTTCGACAAGGTGCCGCCCGCGACCTGGGACGACTTCGCCCGCCGCCTCTACCGCGAGGAGGGGGGGCGGTTGCACCTGCGCTACGATCCCCGCCTGCGCGAGGCCGTGGCGCCGGCCTTCGAGCCGGGGGCGAAAGCGCCCGATCTCTGGCCGCTCTTCGATGCCTTCGAGGGGCTTCCGCTGGGTCTTGTCCGGGGCGCGAATTCCAACCTTCTGTCCGTGGAGACCACCGCCGAGATGCGGCGGCGCAGGCCCGACATGGCCTATGCCGAGGTGCCGGACCGGGGCCACGTTCCCTTCCTCGACGAACCGGAGGCAAAGGCGGTGATCGCCGCGGTGCTGGAGCAGGTGGCATGACCGACATTTCCATGATCGAGGCCGCGGCGGAGCGGGCGCAAGGGGTTGTCCGGCGCACGGCCCTGCTGTCCTCGCCTTTCCTCGACGCTATCGCCGGGCGGCGGGTCTTCGCGAAATGCGAAGCGTTGCAGCACACCGGCAGCTTCAAGTTCCGCGGCGGCTGGTCGGCGGTCTCGGCGCTGTCGCCGGAGGTGCGGGCGCGGGGCGTGCTCGCCTTCTCGTCGGGCAACCACGCGCAGGGCGTGGCGCGCGCGGCCGAGCTGCACGGCGTGCCCGCCACCATCATCATGCCGGCCGATGCGCCGCGCCTGAAGATCGAGAACACACGCGCCATGGGCGCCGATGTCGTGCTCTACGACCGTGCGGGCGGCGAGGACCGCAACGCGATCGGCGCGCGGCTCGAGGCGGAACGGGGCCTTACGCTCATCAAGCCGTTCGACGAACCGCTGGTGATTGCCGGGCAGGGGACCTGCGGGCTGGAGATTGCCGAGCAGGCGGCGGAGGAGGGGGTGACGCAGGCGACCGTGCTGACCTGTTGCGGCGGCGGAGGCCTGACCGCGGGCATCGCGCTGGCGCTCGAGGCGCGGGCGCCCGGAATGGTCGTGCGGCCGGTTGAGCCCGAGGGCTTCGACGATACCGCGCGGTCGCTCGCCTCGGGCGGGATCGTCCGGAACAACGGACCCGAGGCGGGTTTCTGCGACGCGATCCTGACGCCCGCGCCGGGGAATATCACCTTCCCGATCATGTCCCGCCTGTGCGGGCCGGGGATCGTTGTGACCGAGGCGGAGGTGCGCGCGGCCATGCGCCATGCCTTCGAGCGGCTCAAGGTCGTGGCCGAGCCGGGCGGCGCCGTGGCGCTCGCCGCCGCGCTCTTCCATGGGCAGGAACTGGACGATGGGCCGGCGATCGTCACGATCTCGGGCGGCAACGTCGACCGCGGGCTGTTCGCCGAGGTTCTGTCGGACTGAGGCTATTCCGCCGGTGTCGTCGCCGTTTGCGCGCCGCGCCGCCACGTCGTCGTGTAGACCGCGAAGGCCGTCGCCATCAGCACCGCCGACAGCAGGAACGGTGCGCCCGGCAGCCAGACCGGACCACCCTCGCGCGTGGCCCAGAAGAAGGCCTGCGTCATCATCAGGGGCGACAGGATCATCGACAGCGCCGAGATCGACGCCAGCACGCCCTGCAATTCGCCCTGCTGATCGGCCCCGGCGGCTCGTGACATGACGCCTTGCATCGCGGGCGCCACCACCGCGCCCATGGCCGAGATCGGCACCATGAGCCAGACCATCCAGCCTTCCGTGATGAGCCCGTAGACCACGAGGCAGACCGTGTTGAAGACCAGCCCCCAGAAGACCGCGCGCCCCTCGCCGAGCGTTCTCAGGATCGGCCGGATCAGCCCGGCCTGCACCACCGCGATGGAGACGCCGTAGGCGGCGAGCGACAGGCCCACCATGCGCGCGTCCCAGCCGAACGCCTCCTGCGTGTAATAGGCCCAGATCGCGGGATAGACGAAGTTCGAGATCTGGTAGGCAAGCATCACGACGAGGAGTGGGCGCACGCCCGGCAACGCGCCGATCTGCATCAGGCCCCCCGCCGGGTTCGCGCGGCGGATGTCGAAGGGGCGCCGGCGGTCCTTGGGCAGGGACTCGGGCAGGACGAACCAGCCGAAGGCGAAGTTCATCGCGGCCAGGATCGCCGCCGCCACGAAGGGCGCGCGCGGGTCGAGCCCGCCGAGAAGTCCACCGAGAAGCGGGCCGAGGATGAAGCCGATCCCGAAGCCCGCCGAGATCAGCCCGAAGTTCTGCGCGCGTTTGCCCGGTTCCGTGATGTCCGCCATGAAGGCCAGCGCGGTCGCGTGCGTCGCCGCCGCGATCCCCGCCACGATACGGCCCGCAAGCAGGATCCAGATCGTTCCCGCGACCGACATCACGACGTAATCGGCCGCCATCACCGCCATGGAGACGAGCAGGATCGGCCGCCGTCCGAAACGGTCCGACAGCGAGCCGATGGTGGGCGAGAAGCCGAACTGCATCACCGCGTAGGCCGCCGACAGGATACCGCCCCAGAGGGCCGCGTCCGAGATCGAGACGCCCCGCACCTCGGCGATCAGGTCCGGCATGACCGGCAGGATCAGCCCGATGCCCATCGCGTCGAGCGTCACGGTGATCATGATGAAGACGATCGGAAGGCGGGCGGAGGAACGGCGCATGCGGTCTCGCGGGATGTCTGGCAGGTGTCAATCTAGGTTGACACGCCTCGGTTGACAATCGGAGATTTCAGCCCGCGATCCGTGCGGCCCGGGCCCGCGCAGACCGGGCGAACGCCCGCGCCTCTGCCGGCGCAGTGCCCAGCACGCCGGGCGGCGCGAGGTCCGGCAGCCCGAAGCCCGGCCTTTCCCGGGACACGAGGGCGGGAAGGGGCGTGCCCGTCTCCCGCGCTTCTGCCGCAAGCGCCTTGACCAGCGCCTGCGCCTCGGCGCGGGGCATCCCGGCCGCGAGCGCGAAGGACAGCGCCTCGGCATGGATCAGGCCCAACGGGTCGCCCGCACGCGCCGCCATGGTGCCGGCATCGGCCTCCAGCCCGCGGGCGATCTCGCCCAGGACCGCAACCGACTTCGCCGCCGCCGCGGTCAGCGGTGGCAAGGTTAGCCATTCGGCGAACCATGCCGCGCCGTCCCGCGCCTCGGCGTGCAACGCGGCGCCCTGCAGGATCGCGGCCTGAGGGGGCGCGAACCGGGCCAGCGCCACGAGAAGCGACGGCGCGACCGGGTTCTGCTTCTGCGGCATGGTCGAGGAGGCGCCCGCGCCCGGCAGGCGCACCTCGCCCAGCTCCGAGCGGGTGAGGATCACGAGGTCGCCGCCCGCCTTGCCGCAGGCCGTGCTCAGGTCCGCAAGCCATCCCGCGATCTCGCCGATCCGGTCCCGGCTCGCGTGCCATGATCCGCCCGGATCGGACAGCCCCAGCCCCACCGCGACCGAGGCCCGCAGCGCCGCGGGATCCGCGCCCAGCATCGAGGCGGTGCCGGCAGCCCCGGACAGCGACACGCAGAGGCAGCGCGGCCGCAACGCCTCCAGCCGGTCGAGAAGCCGCAGAAGCGGTCCGCCCCAAGCCGCCGCCAGCGCGCCGAAGCTCGACGGCGTGGCGACCTGGCCATAGGTCCGCGCGGCCTGCAGCGTCTCGGCATGGGCCTCGGCAAGGTCGGCAAGCGCAGTCAGCGCCGCGCCGATCCGCGCCTCGATCAGCATGAGCGCCTGACGCATCCGCAACATCAGCGCGCTGTCCTGGATGTCCTGGCTCGTCGCGCCCCAGTGGAGGTATTGGGCATGTTCCGGCGCATCGAGAGCCTTCCTCAGCGCCGCGACCAGCCCCGGAACCGTCACGCCGTTTGCCCCGGTGGCCTGCGCCAGGCCCGCGGGGTCCACCTGGGCCTCCATCATCGCGCGGTGCAGGAAGGCGCCCGAGACCTCCGGGATCGTGCCCGCCGCGCCCTGCGCCTTCGCAAGCGCGCCGAGGACGAGCATCATCGCCCGCACCTCGGCGGTGTCCGAGAAGAGCCGCGCGATCTCCGCGTCGCCGAAAAGCTCGCGGTGAAGCGCGCTGTCGAAGGGCGAAACGCTCATGTCGCGCTGTCCGGAAGGTGGCCGATCTCGCCCAGGAACCGCATCAGGATCGCGGCGTATTCGTCGGGCTTCTCGACGCAGGGCAGGTGCCCCGCGCCCCGGATCAGGTCGTAGCGCGCGCCGGGGATCAGGCCGGCCATCTCCTGCACGAGGTCGGGCGGGGTGGACCCGTCGGCATCCCCCGCGATCACCTGTGCGGGGAGCCGGAGGGCCGCGGTCGTCGTGTAGAAATCGGTTCCCGCTATGGCCGCCGAACAGCCGGCATAGCCCGCGGCGGGCGTTGTCTCGACCATCCGCCGCCAAGGGCTGACCGCGTCGCTTTCGCGGAATGGTTTCGAGAACCAACGCGTCATGATCGCGTCCGACATGGCCGAGAGCCCCTCGGTCTCCACCTGGGCGATCCGCTCGTCCCAGAGGGCGCGCGTGCCGATCTTGGGCGCGGTGTTCGACAGCACGACCGCGCGCACCAGGTCGAGGCGCTTGGCCGCCAGCCCCTGCGCGATCATCCCCCCGATGGACAGGCCGACAAAGACCACGTCTCGGAGATCCAGCGCCTCGATCAGCCGTTCGGCATCGCGGATGAGGGCGCCCATGGAATAGGGCGCGGGCGGGCAGGTCGACAGGCCATGGCCGCGCTTGTCGTAGCGCACCATGTGCAGGCCCGCGGGCAGCCGCGCCACCACGTCGTCCCAGAGCCGCATATCCGTCCCGAGCGAGTTGCCGAACACCACGGGCGGGCCGCCCGGCGTTCCGTCCTGCCGCACATGAAGTGTCACGTCGTCGAAGGCGATGCAGTCCATGGTGTCCTCTCCCCGGGCCCGAGACCTCCGTTTTCCGCCAGAACGCCCGGCGCTGCAACCGCGTCGCAAGTCGGCCCTGCGGCGGCGAAATCGGGCTTGCGGGCGGAGGGGCCGCCCCGCAGTGTGGCCCGAGGACGACAGGGGGGAGGCGAGACATGCCCAGCGAAATCCGTGCCGCGGTCTGCCACGAGTTCCATGCGCCGCTGACCATCGAGACGGTGGTCCTGCGCGATCCCGGCCCGGGTGAGGTCGAGGTGACGCTCGAGGCGGTGGCGATCTGCCACTCCGACATCTCCTACATGGAGGGCGCCTGGGGCGGGGCGTTGCCCGCGGTCTACGGCCACGAGGCGGCGGGGCGGGTGACGGCGGCGGGCGACGGCGTGGGCCTGTCCGTGGGCGACCGCGTGATCGTCACGCTCATCCGGGCCTGCGGGTCCTGCCAGTCCTGCGCCACGGCGATGCCGGTTTACTGCTCGGGCAACGCGCCTCTGCCGCCGGAGTTGAGCTTTGCCGATGGGCGCGCGCTGACCAAGGGCCTGAAATGCGGCGCTTTCGCCGAGAAGGTCGTGGTCCATGCCAGCCAGGTCGCGCCGGTCGGCGACGCGATCCCCGCGACCAGCGCCTGCCTTCTGGCCTGCGGCGTGCCCACGGGCCTCGGCGCGGTCGTGAACACCGCCCGCGTGCGGCCCGGGCAAAGCGTCGTCGTCGTCGGCTGCGGCGGCGTGGGCCTGAACGCGGTGCAGGGCGCGCGCCTTGCCGGCGCGGCGCGGATCATCGCGATGGACCTCGAACCCATGAAGCTCGACGACGCGATGGCCTTCGGCGCGACCGATGTGCTGCTGGCCTCCGAGGAGAAGCCATGGCGCGCCGTGAAGGCGCTGACCGGCGGGCGTGGCGCGGACCACGTCTTCGTCTGCGTCGGTGCGATCCCCGCCTACGACATGGCGCCCCGCCTTCTGGCCACGGGCGGCACGGTCTATGCCGTCGGCATGCCCCATTCGGGCGCGACCTCGGCCTGGGAGCCGGTGATCCTCGCGGCCACGGGGCAGGGGATGCGCGGCAGCCTCATGGGCGAGATCGTGCTGTCGCGCGACGTGCCATGGATGGTCGACCTCTACGAGCAGGGGCGGCTGGAACTCGACGCGCTGGTATCGCGGACCTGGAGCCTCGACGAGATCAACGACGCGATCGAGGACACCCGCGGCGCGAAGGCGCGGCGCAACGTCATCGTCTTCTGAAAGGAGGCCGCGGATGCGCCTCAAGGATATCGAGATCTTCGCCGTTTCCCCCCCGCCGCCGGGCTGGGGCGGACGCTACTGGCTGATCGTGCGGCTGACGGCCGACAACGGGATCACCGGGTTGGGCGAGGTCTACGCCAGCGCCGTGGGTCCCCGTGCCATGGAGGCGGTGATCGAGGACGTCTTCGCCCGCCACATGGAGGGCGAGAGCCCCGAGAACATCGAGCTGATGTTCCGCCGCGTCTATTCCTCGGGATTCACCCAGCGGCCCGATCCCACGGTGATGGGCGCCTTCTCGGGGCTGGAGATGGCCTGCTGGGATATCCTCGGCAAGGCGCGGGAGCGGCCCGTCTGGGCGCTTCTCGGCGGGCGGATGAACGACCGGGTCCGGGCCTATACCTATCTTTATCCCGCGCCGGGACAGGACGCAGACCGCTTCTGGATCGACCCCGACATGGCCGCAGAGGCCGCCGCCGACCGGGTCGCGGAGGGCTGGACGGCGGTCAAGTTCGACCCGGCCGGGCCCTACACGATCCGAGGCGGGCACATGCCCGCGAAGTCCGACATCGCGCTGTCGGCCGGGTTCTGCGCGGCGATCAGGGATGCGGTGGGCGACCGCGCCGACCTCCTCTTCGGCACGCATGGCCAGTTCATCCCCGGCGGCGCGATCCGGCTGGCCAAGGCGATCGAGCCCTACGATCCGCTCTGGTTCGAGGAACCCGTGCCGCCCGACGACTTTCCCGCGCTCGCCGCCGTGGCGCGGGCCACCTCGATCCCCGTGGCTTGCGGCGAGCGGCTGACCACGAAGGCCGAGTTCGCGCAGGCGCTGGCCCATGGCGTGCGCATCGTGCAGCCCGCACTGGGCCGCGCGGGCGGGATCTGGGAGGGTCGGAAGATCGCGACGCTGGCCGAGGCCGCGGGCGCGCAGATCGCGCCGCACCTCTATGCCGGGCCGGTGGAATGGGCGGCGAACCTGCACCTCGCCGTGTCCTGCCCCAACATCCTCATGGTCGAGGCGATCGAGACCCAGTTTCACGACACGCTGGTGACCGGCCGTCCGCGGGTCGAGGGCGGTTTCGCGCAGGCGCCCGAAGCGCCCGGTCTCGGGATCGAGCTCGACGAGGCGGTGGCCGCGGCACACCCCGTCACGACCGACCGGCTGCACCTCGAGATGCAGGAGGCGCCCTGCGACTGGAAGAACGGCAACGCCTTCACGGGCGGCGCGGCCGACTGAATTGCACGGCCCTGCGGGCCGCACGGCCCTGGCCTCGCCTGCGGCTCGGGTTGCGGGGGCGCTGCCCCCTGGGCCTGTCGGCCCTCCCCCGGAGTTTCCTGCCAGGATGAAGGGGCGCCGCGGGCGCTAGCGGTCCTGCTCGTGGGCATAGCGCAGCCGCGCCACGGCCTCGTTCGCCTCGGCCTTCTTCTGGGTCTCGAGCGCCTGCTCGATGAAGCCGAGATGCACTCGGACCGCCTCGCGCGCGGCTTCGGGGTCGCGGGCCTGCAGCGCGTCGTTGATCGCGCGGTGATGCTCCAGCAGGAGGTCGCGCGTGGTGCGGTTCTTGAACATGATCTGGCGGTTGAAGAACACGCCCTCGCGCAGGAGATCGAAGGTCGAACGCATCATGTGCAGCAGGATCACGTTGTGGCTGGCCTCGATGATGGCGAGGTGGAACTCGGCGTCGAGTTCCGCCTCGTCGGCCGGGTTCCGCTTGGAATGGGCGGCCTCCATCTTGGCGAAGACGGTGTCGATGACCTTGAGGTCCGTGTCCGAGCCGTGGATCGCGGCGCGCGCGGCGGCGATGCCTTCGAGGTCGCGGCGAAAGGCGAGGTAGTCGAAGACCGCCTCCTCGTGGGCGGCGAAGAGGCGGATGAGCGCGGGCGAGAAGGCGGAGCCGAGCACGTCGGCCACGTAGATGCCCGCACCCGCGCGGGTGGCGAGAAGGCCGCGCGCCTGAAGCTCGGCGACCGCCTCGCGCAGGGATGGGCGCGAGACGCCCAGCCGCTCGCTCAGTTCGCGCTCGGACGGCAGGCGCTCGCCCGGGCGCAGTATGCCGCGCAGAATGAGCTGTTCGATCTGCCGCACGACCGAGTGCGACAGCTTCTCAGCCTCGATGCGCTGAAACGGCATCGCCTCCTCCCTCCCCGGATTGGTAAGGGAGTATGACCACCTTCGCGGACAAGTCCAGCCCGGAGCGGCCCCCGGGCCGGGTTTGCCCCGGTCAAGCGGTCGGGCGGATGATCACCTCGACGCGGCGGTTCTGCGCCCGGCCCTCGGGGGTGAGGTTGGTCGCCACCGGTTCCTCCTCGCCGCGGCCGAAGCTGCGGACGCGGAAGGGCGCGACGCCGGCCTCGAGCAGGACCCCGGCGACGGCGGAGGCCCGGCGCGACGACAGGTCCATGTTGTATTCCGGCGAGCCCGAGGAATCGGTGTGGCCGATCACGTCGACGGTTGTGTCGGGATAGGCCTGCAGGTTGCGCGCGAGCGCGCGGAGGTCGGACTGGAGGCTGGCCCGGATCGCGGCGCTGTCGAAATCGAAGAGGATGCCCTCGGGCATGGTCACGACCAGTTCCTCGCCGGTGTTCCGGATCACGATCTGGTCGTTTGCCAGCGAAGCGCGCAGGTCGCGGGCCTGGCGGTCGAGGGCCGCGCCGATCACGCCGCCGGCCATCGCGCCCGCCGCGGCGCCCAGCACGGCGTTGCGGCCGCGGTCCTCGTCGTTCGAGACCGCGCCGACGAAGGCGCCGAGCATGCCGCCGAGGATCGCGCCGTCGCGGGTGCGGTTCGCGTTGGGATCGGGGTTGTTCGACACGCAGCCTGTCAGGGCCAGTGCGCTGGCGGCGCAGATCATGGTCAGCTTGGCGGAGATGGTCATGGTTTTCGGCCCTTTGCTTGCTCGTCGCGTGTGGCGCGCCCCCTGGCCCTTCTGACGGGGGAGGCGGGCGCGCGCGTTCTGGCTGGGGTCTATAGCATCCCGATCCGGCGGACGCAGGGGGAAAAACCGTCCGGGCGGAAACCCGCCCATGGTCTCACGCGGATTTGACCGCGCTCAGGCGGATCCGGGCGCCGGGGCAAGCTCGGCCTCGGCTGCCTCCCGCGCGAGGAGGGCGCGCTTGACCGGCAGGCCCCAGTGGTAGCCGCCAAGCCCCCCCGATTTCCGGAGTGCGCGGTGGCAGGGGATCAGCCAGGAGACCGGGTTTCGTCCGACCGCGGTGCCGACGGCGCGGACCGCGGTCGGGTGGCCGATGGCGCGGGCGATCTCGGAATAGGTCGTGACCTGGCCCGACGGAATGGTGAGGAGCGCCTCCCAGACCTTGATCTGGAAGGGCGCGCCGATCAGGGCGAGCGGTACCTCGCCGCCGCCGCCGCCGAGCGCCGCCGTGGCCAGCGGGCGCAGCGCCCCGGCGTCCTCGAGGAAACGCGCCTTCGGCCAGCGCGACATGAGGTCGTCGCGTGTCGCCGCCTCGCCGGTTTCCGCGGTGAAGCCGAGACCGCAGATGCCACGCTCGGTCGCCATGACGATCGCCGGACCGAAGGGACTGTCGAACAGGCCCCAGCGGATCGTCAGGCCCGCGCCGCCCGAGGCATAGATGCCGGGGCTCATCGCCTCCCAGGTCAGGAACAGGTCGTGCAGGCGGCCGGGACCCGACAGGCCCACCGCGCCCGAGGTCTTGAGCGTGGTGAACCGGTCGCGCAGGAGGGTGCGCGCGTGATCGAGCGCGAGATACTGCTGGTATCGTTTCGGGCTGACGCCGGCCCAGGCGGTGAAGACGCGCTGGAAATGGGCCGGGCTCATGTTCATGCGGGCCGCGAGCGTCTCGAGCGAGAGTGGCTCCTCGGCGCGGTCGATCTCGTCGATGGCGCGGCGGATGACCTGGTAATGATAGGCGTTGTCCTGTGTCATGGGGCGAAGGTAACGCTGGACCGCAGGCGTTCGCGACCCGGAACTTGCGGCTTTTCGCGGGCCATCGCGGCGGCGAGCCCGGGGGCGCCGCCCCCGCCGGCTGGCGCCGGCTCCCCCGGAGTTTTTCGGCCAGGATGAAGGAGGGGGACCGCGCCATTCCTTCATCCTGGAAGAAAACTCCCGCCGGAGGCAGGGCCGGGCGCGGGGGGCCTTCAGGTCCGCCGCGCCCGGGCTTCCCCCCTTGCCGCCCCGCGCCGGAGCGGCCAAAAGGGCGCCATGGCCCGCCAATTGCCCTATCACACGATGGTCGAGATCTTCCGGAGGTTCCGGGATGCCGAGCCCGAGCCGAAGGGAGAGCTGGAGCATGTGAACGCCTACACGCTCCTTGTCGCCGTCGCGCTGTCGGCGCAGGCGACGGACGCGGGCGTGAACAAGGCTACGCGCGCGCTCTTCGAGGTGGCGGACACGCCGCAGAAGATGCTCGATCTCGGCGAGGAGCGCCTGATCCAGCACATCAAGACCATCGGGCTGTTCCGCAACAAGGCGAAGAACGTGATGAAGCTCAGCCGCATCCTCGTGGAGGAGTACGGCGGCGAGGTGCCGTCCTCGCGCGCGGCGCTGCAGTCCCTGCCGGGCGTGGGGCGGAAGACGGCCAACGTGGTGCTCAACATGTGGTGGGGGTTCCCGGCACAGGCCGTCGACACGCATATCTTTCGCGTGGGCAACCGCTCGGGCATCGCGCCGGGCAAGGACGTCGACGCCGTGGAACGCGCCATCGAGGACAACGTGCCCGCCGAGTTCCAGCGCCATGCCCATCACTGGCTGATCCTGCACGGCCGCTATACCTGCGTCGCGCGCAAGCCCAAGTGCCCCGCCTGCCTGATCCGCGATCTCTGCGCCTTCGAGGACAAGACCGTGGAGCCGTCACCGAAACCCGCGAAAGGGACCCCAGCATGAGCCACCGCTACGACGTCGTCGGCATCGGCAACGCCATCGTCGACGTGATCTCCCATGGCGATGACAGTTTCCTCGAGAACATGGGGATCACCAAGGGCATCATGCAGCTGGTGGAACGCGAGCGGGCCGAGCTTCTCTATGCCGCGATGTCCGACCGGGTGCAGACGCCCGGGGGGTCCGTGGCCAACACCATCGCGGGCGTGGGCTCGCTGGGCCTGTCCACCGCGTTCCTCGGCAAGGTCAAGGACGACGCGCTGGGCCGGTTCTACGCGCAGGGCATGGCCGAGCAGGGGACGGACTTCCCGAATGCTCCGGTGCCGGGCAACCTGCCGCCGACCTCGCGGTCGATGATCTTCGTCTCGCCCGACGGCGAGCGGTCGATGAACACCTATCTCGGCGCCGGCGCGGACTTCGACGAGGACGACGTCGACGCCGGGGTGGCGGGCTCGGCGCGCTGGCTGTTCCTCGAGGGCTATCTGTACGACAAGCCGGAAGGAAAGGCCGCCTTCACGGCCGCGGCGCGCGCCTGCCGGGCCGGGGGCGGGAAGGTGGGCATCACGCTCAGCGATCCGTTCTGCGTCGACCGGCACCGGGCCGATTTCCTCCGGCTGATCGAGGCGGAGATGGACTATACCATCGGCAACCACGAGGAATGGCTCGCGCTCTACGAGACCGACGACCTCGACGCGGCGCTCGCGCGGGCGGCGGAGGTCTGCGAGCTTGTCGTCTGCACCCATTCGGGCGATCCGGTGAAGCTGATCCGGGGGAGCGCGCGCGCCGAGGTCCCGGTGGAACGGATCACGCCGGTGGATGCGACAGGTGCGGGCGACCAGTTCGCCGCCGGGTTCCTCTACGGCATGGCGACGGGGCAGGACCTGGAGACGGCGGGCCGCATGGGCGTCGCCGCGGCGGCAGAGGTGATCCGGCATATCGGCCCGCGTCCGAAGCGCCCGTTGAAGGACCTGTTCGCCGAGCAGGGCCTGATCTGAGAGATGCGGCGACGCCTCGTCGAACCGGCCTGGCGATGAGAATTCCCGATCCCGTGCGATGCGCTTTCGAAGGCGCCTGGTTCACCGCACCCGAAGCGCCTTGCCTCGGTCCCGGGCGGCGCTCTCGCCCACTTTGCCACCGAAGGACCGCTGGGCCACCTCCGTTCCCTGGTGCCTGAAAACCTCCCCCGTCGGTCTGATCTCCACCAGCCGCCCGAAGTGGCGCAACGCGACACGGTCGGCGACGCGGCGGGTCTGCACCATGCAATGGGTGACGGGCACGATCGGATTGTCGCGCTTCGGTTCCGGGACATGCCACCTCGACCTCGACCTCGACCAGGGGTGGGGCACTGGCAGGCGCGGAACGTGACATCGGCGCTTGGGAATGCGCGCGCGCTCGGCTAGGAAGGGTCGAAGACGCGTGAGTTCAAGTCCTTGGGGCCCTTTTCCGCCATGACGGACCCGATCCTGATCACCTCCATCCTGATGCTGGGCCTCTTGCTCAAGTTCATCGGCTTCACGGTGCGTGACGAGTTGTGGCTGAGGATCCTCGTGATGGCGGGCCTCGGGTGCGACGCGCTGTTCTATGCGCTTCGCCCCGAACCCGTGATCCAGTCCGTCTTCGCCAACGTCCTGTTGTTCTCGGTGAACCTCTCGCTCGTTCTCCTGATCGTGACCGAACGGACGACATGGCGCATGTCCGAACCCGACCGGGAACTGTTCGCCCATTTCCCGACCCTGACACCGGGCCAGTTCCGGCGCCTGAAGCGCATCATGCGCCGCGAGACGGTGGAGGCGGGTACGCCCCTGGCGCTCGAGGGGGCGCCGGTCGAGGACCTGATGCTGGTCTTCTCCGACCGCATCGAGATCGACAAGCAGGGGGCGGTCTTCCCGATCGCGGGGCCCGCCTTCGTGGGCGAGATCGCGCTTCTGACCGGCAATCCATCGAGCGCGGGGGTCACGCTGCCCGAGGGGGGGACCGTCGTGCGCCTGCCGATCGAGGCGCTGAAGGCGCGGATGGCGCGCGCGCCGTCCCTGTCGAACGCGATGGTGGCGCTCTTCGGGCGGGAACTGGCGCGCAAGGTCGCCGACAGCGTGCCGATGGAGCGCGCGGCCAACGCCCGGGCGCTCAGCGGGGCGGAGACGCTCCGGGTGCGGGGCTGAACGCGGGCGGGGCCGCCGCCCTCATCGCCACGAGCTTGCGCCGAACCTCGGCTTGCGGTGCATGGCCCGCCGCAAGCGCGATCTCCTGCCGAGCCCCGATCCCGGGCAGAGCACGTTCGCCCGGAAGGTGCAGGACCCGCGCGGTGTCCTCGCTCGCCACCGCCGCCGCCCCCGCCGCTCCGGGAACCGTGTCTCCCCGATCAGAACCTCGGCACCGGCGCGCCGCGGTCGCGGGCGCCAGACCCCAAGAGTTTGCCATCGAACGGGAATTCGCCCATGCTTGCCGGAATTGGGTAACAGGTGGTGGCAGGGAGGTGACGCGCGTGCCGACAGGCGTGAAGCAGGGTCGCGAACCCGCCGCAGGCCGGGGCGGCCCATGCGTCGGCTGACCCTCGCGCTCGGCCTGTCGATGACGGCGCTGCTCGTGGCGCTGACCGTGCTGGCGCCACCTATCCTCGAACGCGCGCGCGACGCCGTCTTCGACAGCTACCAGAGGGCGAGCCCACGGCCCTACGACCCGGCGGCCCCCGTGCACATCATCGACATCGACGAGGCCGCGCTCGACGCCTACGGGCAATGGCCCTGGCCGCGCAGCTACCTCGCCGCGATGACCGACCGGCTGTTCGAACATGGCGCGGCGGCAGTGGGCTACGACGTCCTCTTTGCCGAGCCCGACCGCACCTCGCCCGAGCGCATCGCCGAAAGCTGGACGCGTTTCCGCCCCGGTATACCGCCGGTCCTGCCCGATCTCGGCCTGCCGCCCCATGACCTCGTCTTCGCCCAGGCCATCGAGGGGCGGCCGGTGGTCCTTTCGGTCTCGGGCGCGGCCGAGGGCGAGGTGCCTTTGCCAAAGGCCGGTGTCGCGGTCACCGGGGACTGGCCCGCGGGGCTGACGGCCTTTCCCGGGGCCATCGTCAACCTGCCGGGCCTGACCGCCGCCGCCGCAGGGCTCGGCACGATCAGCCTGGGGCGGACCGCCGACGGGGTCACGCGCACCGTTCCCATGGTCACGATGATCGGCGACACGCCCATGCCCTCGCTCGCCGCCGAGCTCCTCCGCGTGGCGCAAGGGGCGGGGGGGCATCTGCTGCGCACCTCCGAGGCCTCGGGCGAGGTCTCGGGAGGGACGGTGGCCGCGGTCGCCATGCGCACCGGCGCGCTCAGTTTCCCGGTGGAGGCCGACGGACGCTTCCGCATCCATTTCGCGGGCTACACGCCCGAGAGGGTGACGCCCGTCGGGCGCGTGCTGGAGGCCGAGGGGATCGATCCCGACCTGCAGGCGCGCGTCGCGGGGCGGATCGTGCTCGTCGGCTCCTCCGCCCAGGGGCTGTTCGACATCCGCACCACGCCGCTTGACGGGGCGATCGCGGGGGTCACGCTCCATGCCGAGATCATCGAGCAGATCGTCGAGGGCGATTTCCTAAGCCGTCCCGACTGGATGCCGGGGCTGGAGCTGCTGCTCGTCGTGTTGACGGGCCTGACGCTGACCGCGCTGCAGATGCGCGAGAGGCCGGTCCTCGGCGTCGCGGCGGCGGCGATCCTCGCGGGGGGCGTGGTTCTTGGCGGAACGCTCGCGTTCCGGCACGCGGGCGTTCTCTTCGACCCTGTGATGCCGGCCCTGACGGCCCTGGCCGTCTTCCTGCCCGGCACGACGCTTGGCTTTCTCGCCAAGGAACGGGCACGCCGGGCCATTCGCGCGCGCTTTGCCTATTTCCTTCCGCCTTCGCTGATCGGCCGGATCGAGGCGAACCCGGAGGCCGCGCTGACGCCGGGCGGGGCCGAACGCGAGCTGACCGTGATGTTCGTCGACATGCGCGGGTTCTCCACCGTCACGGAGGGGATGCCGCCCGACCGGGTCGTGGCGCTGGTCAACACCTACCTCTCCGCCGTGGCCGAGGCGCTGGTGGACCGGGGCGCGACCATCGACAAGTTCATGGGCGACGCGGTGATGGCCTTCTGGAACGCGCCCATCGCCGCGCCCGACCATGTCGCCCTTGGGTTGGAGGCCATCGCCGCCGTGGAACAGGCAGTGTCCCGGGCGACCGCGGAGTTGGCCGAGACGGGCCTGCCCGCGGTGCGCGTGGGGATCGGCCTCAACACCGGGATGGCCTTCGTCGGGCTGATGGGCTCGCGCGACCGGCTGAGCTATACCTGCATCGGCGACAGCGTGACGCTCGCGGCCCGGCTCGAGGGGCTGACGCGGGCCTACGGCGTCACCAATTGCGTGGGGCCCGAGGCGGCGGCGGGGTGCCCGCCGGGGCTGATCGCCGTGCCGCTCGACCGGATCGCGGCCAAGGGTTTCGCCCGCGCGGTCGAGGTCTTCACGGTCCTGCCCGAGGATACCCCCGGCCTCGCCGCCTTCGCGGGCGCGCTTGGCGTCGGGCGCGCGGCCTATCTCGCGCAGGACTGGGACGCGGCCGAGGACGCCTTCAGCGACATTGCCCGGCAGGAGCCGGCCTTCTGCGACACGGGCGCGCTTGTGCAGCTCTACCTCGATCGGATCGCCGCATGGCGGCTCGACCCGCCGCCGCCCGAATGGGACGGAGCGGAGGTTGCGCTGAACAAGCGGTAGGCCCGCGCTTCAGACCTCGGGGTCGAACCCGATCTCCGGCGGGGGTGGTTCGATCACTCCGCCTTCCTCTTCGATGATCGTCGGGTCCTCGGGCTCTGACAAACCATCGATCAGGCCGGTCAGCGTGTCGGCGTCGAACCCGTCCTGGAAGATCTGGCGGTCGAACTCCTCCCCGTCGGGCGAGGCGGGGCCCTGTCCGGGCCCGACCGCGGGGCCGGTCCCCGGTCCGCCGCGCGAGACGACCACGGGCGCGCCGTCGATCAGGCCGAGGACATAGGCCAGGAAGTCCGGCGCGACCCGCCCCTGGTAGCCATCCTCGGTCAGGACGCCGCCCGGACGGCTGGTGCAGCTCCGCGCGCCGTTCACGACGATGCAGAGCCGGTCGCCCGCGATGAAGATCGCGATGGTGCGCCCGTTGGTGTGCAACACCAGCGCGGAAGACCCGCGGATGCCGATGGTCGAGGTCGGCGTGACGATCACCGCCTCCTGGTCGCGGCTGAGCGTGCCGCCGATGAAGCGCAGCGCGCCCTCGGTCAGTTGCAGGCCGATCTCGCCGGTGCCGCGGTTCGGATCGAACACGAACCGGTCGAGAACGATCGTCGTGTTCGGCGCGAGCGACAGCGTCGTCTGATCGAGAAACAGAAGCTGTCCGCGCCCGGTGGCGGAGCTTTGCACCGTCTCGTCGGCCACGACGTCCGTGCCGAGCGCCAGTGTGCGCGTCCCGGCGCCGGGCGGCGTTCCGCGCAGCGTGGGCTCGCTGGAGGCGACGGTACCGATCTCCTGCGACAGGGCGGGCAAGCCCAAGGCGGTGGCCAGCAGAAGGGCGGCGAGCGGGGTCTTGCGAAGCCTGTTCATCTCAGAACTCCCAACCCAGTTGCACCGAAAGAACCGTCTCGGAGGCGGGATTGGCGCCGTCCCTGTCGAGGAAGCTCGCGCGGGTCTCGACGAAAAGGTCGCCGCCGAGGCCCGCCCGGAGGAAGAGGCCCCCGGCACTGAGCGTCTCGTCCCTCGGCGTGCCGGCTTCCGTGATGTCGCGCCAGTCGACCGAGGCGAAGCCGCCCGCCCTCCAGTCGTCGCCGCCGAGCGAGGCGGGGCCGTCGAACCGGTGGGAATAGTCCAGGCGCAGGCCGCGACTGTCTTCGTCGCGGTTCCCGCTTTCCTCGGACCCGAAAGATCCGGTCAGCCGCATCTGAGCGTCACGCGAGAGGCGGTAGACGAGGCCGATGTCGATGTCGTGGAAGTCGATCGAGGCGCCGGTCGTGCGGAACTCGCCCCAGCCCACCGAGATGTCGGCGAAACTGCCGAGCGTGGCGGTGTGCGGATTCTGGTAGGCCAGGCCGATCGACAGCGCATCGTAGTCCGAGGCGGGCGCGTCGGGGTACCGGACGGCTTCCAGTTCCACATAGGGTTGCAGGAGCGGACCGAAGGCGTCGCCGGTCAGCCGCAGCTCAGGTCCCGTGCGCAGCCGGAAGGACCGCCGGTCGCCCGCATCCGCGCCCGCATCGCTGTCGAGCAGATAGCTGGAGACCGCCATCTCGGTGACCCAGTCGGTGGCGTTGGCGTCGCCCATGTCGATCCGCCAGTCGAGCGCGCCGCTGAGTGCGAGACCCGTCTCGCCATCGGCCGAGACGACGCCGGCGGCCACGTAGCCCGAAATCCGGCTGGGCGCGTCCCGCTCGGCGGCGGCCTCGCGGTAGGCATTGGCGGCGGCGATCTGGTCCGGCCCGAGCGCGCCCGAGGCCGAGGCCGCCGCGAGGTGGTATTCGGCGAGCGGGTAGTTGCCGAGCGCGAAATAGGCGGTCGCAAGCTCCAGCCGGGCGGTCGCGTTGCCCGGTTCGAGGTCGATCAGGCGTTCCAGCGTCGAGACCGCGGCCTCGTAGTCGCGGAGCGCGACCGAAAGCTGCGCGTAGCGGAGCATCAGCGCCCGGTCGGCCGGTGCGTCCAGCATCCGGGCGAACACGGCCTGACGTTCCGTTGCCAGGCCCTCCGCCGCGGCCGGCGCGGCCAGGAGGGCGGCGGCGATCATGCAAAGAACGACCTTCCGCGCCCGCTGCGGCACCTGCGGTTCCTTCGTCTCGAACATGCTATCCCACCGTACAGCGTACAAAAACGCCGAAACGGTAGACGCGGCGGGACAGCGAATCAACTACGGGTTCCCGCATCCGCGTGCCTTCGCCGGCCACAGAGGCGAATCGGCCACGCGGGCTGCGCGCGTCAGTCGCCGAGCTTGGCGTGAACCTCGTCGAGGTCGATCTCGCCCGTCGGCATCTTGTTGGCGGGGTTCTCGAAATCGTAGCGGAACAGATCGAAGTCGCTTTTGTAGATCTCGTAGACGAGGTGCATCGACAGGTCGTCGAAGTAGTCCTCCACCGGGTGGAGCCGCTTGGGCCCGTGTCCCTCGCTCTCGTTGAAGCGGGGCACCTCGGCGAGATCGACGGGATGGGCCATCTCGATATTGTCGAGCACGGTCTGCATGCCGTCGTTGAACGCCTCGGTCCAGAAGATGTGGTCGTAGCGCCCGCCATTGACCACGAAGGTCGAGATATGGCCGGACATGGACGACCAGTGGATGTCCGGGTCCATCGGGCGGCGCCAGCGGATCGTGTCGCGCGCGAACAGCAGGAAGCGGCGGAAGCTCGCGATCTGGTCGAACTCCTCCTTGCCGTCCTCGCCGCCCACATCGATGCCGTATTTCTGGATCAGAAGGGGGACGAGGTTCCCGCGGTAGCGCCGACCGTTGCGCTGGATGCCGCAGATCTTGTCGAAAAAGCTGGACAGGATGCGGGTGTAGGGATTGCGGACGCAGGTGAAGGCGTAGGACTTGTGCGCACGGATATTCGCCTCGATCAGCGGCTGGCTCGCGTCGAAGGCCCATTTGTGCATGCCGGCGGTGGCATCGTGGATGTCGCCGTCGAAGAACTCGCCGTTGTCGCTGTAGTACATGATCTGACCGATGGTCGAGCAGGCGCATTTCGGCACCACGCGGTAGACCACGCTTTCGCTCGTCGTCATCCAGGTTCCGGGGAAGCCCATCTGTGCCGTCTCGCCTCTGCCTGTTGCCTCTGTGTGTCGCGTCGTTCTTGTTGCGGTTCAACCGGTCTTGCGCCCCAAGGGCCATGTCATGCGACAAAGAAGCAAAGAAGTCGTGTTTCTTCAATCGCCCTGCGTTATGGCTGACACAACAATAAACAGGTTCTGAGCGCTACCGTTTCGAGCATGGCAAAGATCGCCTTCATTCTTCTGTGCCACAAGGACCCCGACGCCATCATCCGGCAGGCGGAGCGGCTGACGGCGTCCGGAGACTGCGTGGCGATCCATTTCGATGCCCGCGCCCCGGTCGAGGCCTACCAGAAGATCCGCGAGGCGCTGGCCGATCGGGCGGACGTGACCTTCGCGGCGCGGCGGGCGAAATGCGGCTGGGGCGAGTGGAGCCTGGTGCGCGCCACGCTCAACGCCGTGGAGGCGGCGGTCGAGGCGTTTCCGGACGCCACCCATTTCTACATGCTTTCAGGGGATTGCGCGCCCGTGAAGTCGGCGGCCTATGCCCACGCCTTTCTCGACGCCGCCGACCGCGACTACATCGAAAGTTTCGATTTCTTCGCCTCGGACTGGATCAAGACGGGCCTGAAACGCGAGCGGCTGGTCTATCGGCATGTCGTGAACGAGCGCACGCAGAAACGGCTGTTCTACGGGATGATGGCGCTGCAGCGGCGGCTCGGCCTCGAACGCCGCATCCCCGCCGACATCCAGGTGATGATCGGCAGCCAGTGGTGGTGCCTGCGACGCCGCACGATCGAGGCGATCCTCGACTTCATCCGGCAAAGGCCCGATGTCGTGCGCTTCTTCCGCACCACATGGATCCCCGACGAGACCTTCTTCCAGACGCTGGTGCGCCATCTCGTGCCCGACCGCGAGATCGCCAGCCGCTCGCTGACCTTCAAGATGTTCAGCGACTACGGAATGCCGGTCACCTTCTACAACGACCAGTACGACCTGCTGATTTCACAGGACGACCTATTCGCGCGGAAGATCAGCCCGGAGGCGGTCGCGTTGAAGGACCGGCTTGCCGCGCTTTGGGATTCGGGGCGCACCGATTTCACCGTCGGGCAGGAGGGGCCGAAGCTTCATGCCTTCCTGACGGGGCGCGGACGGATCGGGCGGCGTTTCGGCACACGGTTCTGGGAACGCGAGAGCACGCTCGGGCCCGACCGGGAACTGTTCATGATCGTCTGCAAGAAATGGCATGTCGCCAAGCGCATGTTGCACGCCGCCGAGGACCGGCTGGCGATCCGGGGGATCGAGTATCTCTTCGACGAGGATGCCTGCCCGGTGCCGCACCTGGGCGGGATCGAACGCACGCTGGAGAAGCGCAACCGCCACCGCCGCGCGCTGATGCGGATGCTGTTCGACTATTACGGAACCGACCGGCTGATGATCTGCCTCGATCCCGCGAACATCGACCTGATGCGGGATTTCATGTCCGACCGGGCCAACGCACGCATTCTCGAGCTGCAATGCGTCTTCGACGATCAGTATCTCGTGGGCCATGCCCGCCGTGTCGGTCTCGCCACCGAGAAGACGCCCGACGAGGTGATCCAGCGCATGCTGCCGACCCTGCGCCACGAGTTCGACGACCAGTCCGTGCGCATCCGCGAGGCGGAGTTCCAGAACCACTGGCGGCTGCGCGAGGGGCGCAGCACGGCCGAGAACGCCGCCGTCCTGAGCAGCTGCTTCGACATGGACCCGGACACCGGGTATGCCCTTGCCGAGACGCCCTATCTCTTCTCCGACTGAAGGAGGCTTTTGCCGATGGCCTATGCCTATGACGACCAGAACATCTTCGCGAAGATCCTGCGCGGGGAGATCCCCAACGACACGGTGATGGAGACCGAGCACACGCTCGCCTTCAACGACATCCGTCCCCAGGCGCCGGTCCATGTGCTGGTGATCCCGAAGGGGCCCTACGTCACCTTCGACCATTTTGCGGCGGAGGCGAGCGCCGAGGAAATCGCCGATTTCCACCGCGTGGCGGCGCGGATCGTGGCGGCGGCCGGGATCGCGCCGGGCGAGGGCGGGGCGGGCTACCGCACGCTGTCGAATGCGGGCATGGATGCGGTTCAGGAAGTGCCGCACTACCACATGCACATTCTCGCCGGCCGCCCGCTCGGACGGATGCTCCAGCCGGCCTGACGGAGCAGCCCCCGGGGGGGCTGCGCGCCGCCTGTCTCGCCTGACGGCTCGGTTTCGGGGGCTCCGCCCCCGGGGCCTGCGGCCTCCCCCGGCGTATTTCAGGGAAAGATGAAAGGGGCAGAGCGGACTTGCCGGGCTGACGTCAATTTGCCATATCGGCCCCTGACGAGCGACCGAGGATCAGCCCCATGCCCATCCCGCCCCCCGAGACCGAGATCGTGACCGCCTGGCGCGTGTCCTGCGACGGCGGCGAGGGCGCGCTTGGCCATCCGCGCGTCTGGCTGTCCCTGGACCGGGATACCGGTTTCGTCGAATGCGGCTATTGCGACAAGAAGTTCGTGCACGCCGATTTCGCGGACGCCGCGACCGGCAGCGGGACCTGACTGTTCAGGCCAGCGGAACCGTCGCGGGGCCGCATTGCAGCACCACCTCGCGGGTTTCGCGGCGGATGTAATCGAGCACGTTCTCTCCCGACCAGGCCTCGACCGTGCGGCCGTCCTCCGTCTCGCCGATGCCGATGGCGGTGCCGGTTGGATCGTCGCGGCGGAAATACTGCACCGTGCCCGCCGTCCCGTCCTCGCAGGCGAAGCGGGCCTGGCCCTTGGCATTGTCCCAGTCGCCGATGCAGGCCGCGCCGGTGTCGAGCCGGCCTTCGAGCCGCCCGCTGTCCCAGCCGATGCCGCCGCCGACGAAAAGGGTCTCGGTGCCGATGCAGGCGATGACGTGGGAGCAGCTGTCGGGGCTGTCCATCGTGAAGCGGCATTCGGGGTCGAGCGTCATCTGCTGCGACAGGGCGGCGGCGGCGCCTGTGAAAAACACGGTCGCACCGGCGCGGAGCGCGGGGTAGAACCGGAACGAGCAAGTGCGGAGGACGGAATGGCGTTCGGCAAGGGTCATCATCTTCACCTCGTGGACGGGTCGGCGTTCATCTTCCGCGCCTACCATGCGCTGCCGCCGCTGACGCGGAAATCCGACGGCCTTCCCATCGGGGCCGTGTCGGGCTTCTGCAACATGCTGTGGAACCAGATCATCAAGGATCACGGGGCCGATGCGCCGACCCATGCGGCGGTCGTCTTCGACAAGGGCAGCCATACATTCCGCAACGACCTCTACGATCTCTACAAGGCCAACCGCGACGAGATGCCGGCGGATCTGCGACCGCAGATACCCCTGACGCGGGAGGCGACGCGCGCCTTCAACATCGCCTGCCTGGAGATGGAAGGTTTCGAGGCCGACGACATCATCGCGACACTGGCGCGCCAGGCGCGCGAGGCGGGCGGGCGCGTCACGATCATCTCGTCCGACAAGGACCTGATGCAGCTGGTCGGCGGTGGCGTCGAGATGTTCGACGCGATGAAGAACCTGCGGATCGACGCGGAGGGGGTGGAGGCCAAGTTCGGCGTCGGCCCCGAGAAGGTGATCGACGTGCAGGCGCTGGCGGGCGACAGCGTCGACAACATTCCCGGCGCGCCGGGGATCGGGATCAAGACCGCCGCGCTTCTCATCAACGAATACGGCGATCTGGACACGCTTCTGGCGCGCGCGGAGGAGATCAAGCAGCCCAAGCGGCGCCAGACGCTGATCGAGAACGCGGACCAGATCCGCCTGTCGCGAAGGCTCGTGACGCTCGACGATCACGTGCCGATGGAGGAGACGCTCGACGACCTGGAGGTGCTGGAGCCCGAGGCGGAGCGGCTGATGGCCTTCCTGGCCGAGATGGAATTCCGGACGCTGACCAAGCGGATCGCGGAGAGCCTCGGGGTGGATGCCCCGGTGATCGCCGACAACGATTCGGGCGGCGCGGAGGCCGAAAGCGTGGCGGAGGCCGCGCCCGAGCACCCGCCGATCGCGCACGAAAGCTACGAGACTGTGCGCGACATGGAAGCTCTCCAGCCCTGGCTGGAGGCGGCGCGGGCGCGGGGCGTGGTGGCGATCGACACCGAGACGACCTCGCTCGACGAGATGGTGGCCGACCTCGTGGGCGTCTCGCTCTGCGTGGAGCCGGGGCGTGCGTGCTACATCCCCGTGGGGCATGTGAGCGGCGGCGGCGAGGACCTCTTCGCGGAGGGGGCGAGCCTGGTCGAGGGGCAGATCGCGTTCGATGATCTTCTGGCCGCGCTGAAGCCTCTGCTGGAGGACGACGCGGTCCTCAAGGTCCTGCAGAACGCCAAATACGACGTGAAGGTGCTGGCGCGCTACGGGATCGAGGTGGCGCCCATCGATGACACGATGCTGATGTCTTACGCGATGAACGCGGGCCTTCACGGTCACGGTATGGATACGCTCTCCGAGCGGTATCTCTCGCACCATCCGATCCCCATCAAGGACCTGATCGGATCGGGCAAGGGCCAGATCACCTTCGACCGGGTGGAGATCGACAAGGCCGCGCCCTATGCCGCCGAGGATGCGGACGTGACGCTGCGCCTGTGGGAGCTGTTCAAGCCGCAACTGCATCGCACGCAGGTGACGACCGTCTACGAGACGCTGGAGCGCCCGCTTGTCCCGGTGCTCGCGCGGATGGAGCGGTCGGGCGTGAAGGTCGACCGCGACACGCTCAGCCGCATGTCGAACGCCTTCGCCCAGAAGATGGCGGGGCTGGAGGCGGAGATCCACGAACTGGCGGGGGAGACCTTCAACGTCGGAAGCCCCGCGCAGCTGGGCGAGATCCTGTTCGAGAAGATGGGCCTCGAGGGAGGCAAGAAGGGCAAGAACGGCAAGTATTCGACACCGGCGGACGTGCTGGAGGACCTCGCCACGACCCATGACCTGCCGGCGCGGGTGCTGGACTGGCGGCAGCTGTCGAAGCTGAAGTCGACTTATACCGACGCGTTGCAGGACCATATCAACCCCGAGACGGGGCGGGTGCATACGAGCTATGTCATCGCGGGCGCGAATACCGGGCGGCTTGCCTCGACCGATCCGAACCTGCAGAACATACCCGTCCGCACCGAGGAGGGCCGCCGCATCCGCGAGGCTTTCGTGGCGGAGAAGGGCAAGGTCCTGGTCTCGCTCGACTATTCTCAGATCGAGTTGCGCATCCTTGCCCATATCGCCGGGATCGACGCGCTGAAACAGGCGTTCCGGGAGGGGCAGGACATCCATGCCGCCACCGCGTCCGAGATGTTCGGCGTGCCCCTCGACCAGATGACGCCCGATGTGCGGCGGCAGGCCAAGGCGATCAACTTCGGGGTGATCTACGGCATCTCGGGATTTGGCCTTGCGCGGAACCTGCGCATCCCCAGGGCCGAGGCGCAGGGCTTCATCGACCGCTATTTCGAGCGCTTCCCCGGCATCAGGGATTACATGGAGGCGACCAAGGATTTCGCGAAGAAGAACGGCTATGTGAAGACGCTGTTCGGCCGCAAGATCAACACGCCCGAGATCAACGCCAAGGGGCCGACGGCGGGCTTCGCGCAGCGCGCGGCGATCAACGCGCCGATCCAGGGGACGGCGGCGGACGTGATCCGGCGCGCGATGATCCGGATGGAGGATGCGATCGACGGCCTGCCTGCCAAGATGCTCTTGCAGGTGCACGACGAACTGCTCTTCGAGGTCGACGCCGAGGCCGTCGATCCTCTCATCGCGGCGGCGCGTGAGGTGATGGAGGGGGCTGCGCATCCGGCGGTGCATCTCGACGTGCCGCTTGTCGTCGATGCGGGGCAGGGGGCCAACTGGGCCGAGGCGCATTGATGGCCGCCATCGCGTCTTGGGAGGAGCTGCGCTCCCTCGCCCTGTCGCTCGGCCTGCCCAAGGTCGAGGACGCCGTCAGCTGGGGCAACCCGAACCTCAAGGCGCATGGCAGGATGTGGTGCTGGTGGAGCCCCTACGTCGATGCCGCCGTCTTCAAGGGCACGATCGAGGAGCGCGAGATTCTGCGTGCCGCCGACCCCGAGACATTCGTCCACCACGACCACTACGCGAACCATGGCCTGATCCTCGTCGCCGCCGGCCGGATCGACCGGGACTGGGCCGAGGCGCGGCTGCGACGCACATGGGAGGAAGCGGCGCCGAAGCGATGGCTGGCCAAATGGAAGGCCGGCGCCGCATGAGCCGTCCGCGCCCGAGGCCGAGGGGCGAGCGGGGTCCGACCCGCCTCGTCGCGTTCAACAAGCCGATGAACATGCTGAGCCAGTTCACCGATGACGGGAACTGGCCGGGGCTGGGGCGGGTGCTCGAGATGCCGGGGCTTTATCCGGCCGGGCGGCTCGACCGCGACAGTGAAGGACTGTTGCTCCTGACCAATGACGGCGGTCTGCAAGCGCGGCTGACGAGCCCCAAGGCGAACACGCCGAAGACCTATTTCGTGCTGGTCGAGGGTGTTCCGGGGGAGGAGGCGCTGGCGGCGCTGCGCCGGGGTGTGACGCTGAACGATGGCCCGACGCGGCCTGCCGCGGTGGAGGCGGTCGCGGAGCCCCACTGGCTCTGGCCGCGCGATCCGCCGGTGCGTTTCCGCAAGTCGGTGCCGGACGCCTGGCTGAAGCTCACCATCACCGAGGGCCGGAACCGGCAGGTGCGGCGCATGTGCGCGCATGTGGGCCTGCCGGTCCTGCGCCTCATCCGCTGGTCGGTGGGGCCGCACACGCTGGAAGGTTTGCCGCCCGGCGGCTGGAAGGAGTTGCAGGCATGAGTGACGAGATCGTCACCGTCGAAAGCCGCGCGGCGCTGCGCGACTGGCTTGAGGCGCATCACGCGACGTCGCCCGGCGTCTGGATCGCCAGCTACAAGAAGCACACGACGGCTTACCTGCCTTGGGGCGAGGCCGTGGAGGAGCTCCTGTGCTGGGGGTGGGTCGACGGGCAGGTCGCGGCCCTCGACGAGGACCGGATGCGCCATCGCTGCGCGCCGCGTAATCCGCGCTCGGCCTGGTCGGCCGTGAACAAGGAGATCGTGGCGCGGATGCGGGCCGAGGGGCGGATGGCGGCGGCGGGCGAGGCGGTGATCGCGTTGGCCGTGGAAAACGGCATGTGGTCCTTCCTCGACGATGTCGAACGCCTGGAAGTGCCTGAGGACCTCGCCGCAGCCCTGGGCGGGCATGCGCCGCTGTGGGAAAGCTGGCCGCGCAGCGTCAGGCGCGGCACGCTGGAATGGATCAAGACGGCCAAGACGCCGGAGACGCGCGGGAAACGCATCGCCGACGTGGTCGAGAGCGCGGGGGAGGGCCTGAGGCCCTCGCCGTTCCGACGCTAGCGGGCGTTTCACGGAGAAACGCGCAAGAAACCATGGTCTTTCAGGGCCGTTTCAGCCCGAAAGCTGGTCGTAGGCCTCCATCACCTTGGCGCCATACATGTAGCCCGGGCCCCCGTTCATCAGGACGCAGACATTCACCATCTCGGCCACCTCGGACCGCGTCGCGCCGGCACGGATCGCGGCCTTCACGTGGAAGCCGATGCAATCGACGCATTGCTTCGACACCGCGATGGCGAGCGCGATCAGCTCCTTCTGCTTGGTCGAGAGGGCGCCTTCCGCGAGTGCCGCCTCGTGCAGGGCATGGAAGCCCTGAGCCGTGGCGGCCTCCTCGGCGCGCATCGGCCTCAGGATCGAGGAGGTGTGGCGGAGCGTGTCTTTCCAGTCCATCTGGGGTCCTTTCCGGGGCATCGGTCCGGACCCGCATAGGCGCCCCCCGTCGGCATTTCCTTGCGGCAGATCAAACGCTTCAAAGGAAACGGGGCCGCGGGCGTCTCCGCCCGGGCCCCGCGAGATGCGCCGCCGATCCTCCCCGGCGTCGCGGTTCCTGTCCTCAGGCGAGCATCACCATCGGGTTCTCGAGATTGTCGACGATGGCCTGCAGAAGCTCGGCCCCGAGCGCGCCGTCGATGACCCGGTGATCGACGCTGAGCGTCACGCTCATCACGGTCGCGACGGCAAGCTCGCCGTCCGCGCCCACCACCGGCTTCTTCACGCCCGCGCCGACCGCGAGGATCGCGCCGTGGGGCGGGTTGATGACGGCGTCGAAATTGTCGATCCCGTACATGCCGAGGTTCGAGATGGCAAAGGAGCCGCCCACGTATTCATGCGGCGCCAGCTTGCGGTCGCGGGCGCGGGTGGCGAGGTCCTTCATCTCGGCCGAAAGCGCCGAGAGCGACTTCTGGTGCGCGTCCTTCAGGACCGGGGTAAAGAGGCCGCCATCGACCGCCACGGCCACCGCCACGTCCGAGGGCTTGAGCCGCAGCATCCGGTCGCCCGCCCAGACCGCGTTGGCGTCCGGTACGGCCTGAAGCGCGTTGGCGCAGGCCTTGATGATGAAGTCGTTGACCGAAAGCTTCACGCCACGGCCTTCCAGTTGCTTGTTCAGCTGCGAGCGGAACTTCAGCAGCGCGTCGAGGCGGATGTCGCGGCGTAGGTAGAAATGCGGGATCGTCTGCTTGGCCTCGGTGAGGCGGGCGGCGACGGTCTTGCGCATGCCATCGAGCTTGATTTCCTCGTATTCGCGGCCCTCGTACATCTTGGCGACCTGCGCGGCGCCCGGGCCGGTGGGCATGGCGGCCGCAGGGGCCGCAGCGGCCTGCGCGGCGGCAGCCGGTGCCGGTGCGGCGGCTGCCGCGGGAGCAGCGGCCGCGCCCTCGACGTCGGCCTTCACGATGCGGCCATGGGGCCCTGACCCCTTGATCGCCGAGAGATCCAGGCCCTTGTCAGCCGCGATG
>NZ_JAOPHT010000006.1 GCF_025515305.1 Roseicyclus sediminis | reverse complement strand
CCGCGCCCGCAGGAGCGCGTCGCGCGTGGGCGGCGGTGCCGCCACGGGACGGGCCCTGCGGCCCCTGGCCGTCCGCGCGAGGACGAAACCCAGTGCGCCCGCAGCCCCGAGACCGACCAGCGCAAGGAGCGTCGGCAAGGCCGCCGAAGCACCCCCGTTCGGCGGCTCGGCGGCGGCCGCGACGCCCGGCACTTCCGGCGCCATGGCGGGCGGGGTCGGCGCCGCCGCGACCGGGCCCTCGACCTCGAAGCTTCGAGCCGCGAGCGTCGCTGTCGCGGGCACCTCCTGCACGGTGTCGAACCACTCGAGCGACACCTCGGGCAGTGTCAGCGTGCCACCCGAGGTCGGCACGATCGACCAGGTGAATTCGCGCAAGGCCGCCGTGCCCTGCGCCGTCGGGACCGAGCGCGTCTCGGACCCTTCGAAATAGATCCGTGCGCCGGGCAGGTCGGGCATCGCGAGGTCGGGGATCTGCTCGCCATGGGCGCCGAGGGCCAGCACCTGCACCTTCCGCGTCACCGCCTCGCCCACGCGGAAGACCGGCGGATCGGGTTGCCAGACCTCGGCCAGTTCCACCCGGCTCGCCGGCAGGACCCAGCCCGTCGACCCGCCAGGTGTTTCGGCCACGGAGAGAACCAGCGACTCGCCCGTGACCGTCACGCTTCGGGTTGGCGCGAACATGCCGCCGAAGCGGCTGCCGCCGAACAGGTTGCCGAAGGGCGCACGCCCGAAACCTGCCATGGGTTCGGGCGCATCGGGGTCCGCGATGCGCGCCTGCAGGGCGAAACCCGGGATGGTGAGTGTCCCCGCCGCCTGCGGACGCAGGAGATAGGTGCGCTCGACCAGAACCGAGCCGTCAGCCTGCCGCGTGATGCGGTCGTCGCCGGATTGCTCGAGCAGGAATCCGCTCCCCGAAGGCGGCACGATCTCGGCGCCCTGCGTCCCGGGGGGCAGACGCAACTGCACCGTCAGCGGCACTTCTTGTTGGGCGTAGATCGTCCCCTCGGGCGGCGCGACCAACAGCGACGGGCGTCCGGCCTGCACTTCGGGGGGCAGCTCGGCGGCATCGAGAACGGTCAGCGTGAGCGGCGCGCTCGACACGGAGCCTGCGGTGATCGGCGGAACGGTCAGCGCGCCGCTGCGCCGGGGTGCGAGCGTGATCTGCCATGTCCGCGTGTCGCTCCGTGCACCATTGACGATGGTCGTCTGGCTGCCCGAGGCCGTGCTGAGGACAGTGAAATCGGCATCGAGCACCGAAAGGTCCGGCTGGCCGGCCCCGGCCGCCGCGTCGGCCGAAAGCGTCAGGGTAACCTGGTCGCCCTCCGCGACGCGGGTGGCGGTCAGCCGCGCGTCGAGGCCCTCGGCCAGGAGCGGCAGGGCGGTGGCGAGGAGCAGCGCGGTGGAGAGACAAGTGGCGGAGCGAAGGCGCATGAGGAACCTCACTGACCGTTGGCGCGCAGTTGCGCGTAGTGTTGCCGGATGCGGGCGCGCAGGAGGCCCGCTGGATCGTCGGGGACGGCGCGGAGCTGTTGCTCGGCGGCCTGGCTGAGGGGCGTGCCGCTGGCGGTCGGGGCTTCGGCAGCATCGGCGCCGGGGTTCTGCCCGCCGCCATTTCCCTGCAGCACCCGGTCGATGAGCTCGGACAGGAGGCCGTCCTCCGAAGGGGCCGTGGCAATGCCGGGGTTCGTGCCGCCGGTGTCACCGGCCAAGCCTCCGGGCTCCGCCGTCGCGTCCGCCTCCGCGGCGCCGTCCGGCTCGGCCCCGGCCGGAGAGGGGGAAGCGACCGCGTCGTCCGGCCCGGGCGCAGTGCCAGACATGGCATCGGAGGCCGCGCCTTCCGGGTTTCCGCCAGAGGGTTGCGCGCCGCCGGCGGACCCGGACTGCGAAGGCTCCGGCTGCGCGCCGTCCTCCGGGTCGGGCCGTTCGCCCGACTGTCCGGCCGCTCCGTCGGCGGCGGTCTGCGTCCCGCCGGATGCGCCGGGCTCCGAGCCCGTCCCGGCACCGGGCCGTTCGCCGCCGGGCTGACCCGCGCCGGACTGGTCCTGCGTCCCGGCACCGTCAGCGGCCTGCTGCGGCTGTCCTTCGCCCTGCGCCGCGGCGTCGCCGGATTGCCCGGCCTCCACGTCGGTTCCCTGCTGGGGCTGCCCGGACTGGTCGCTGCCGGCGTTTCCGGAATCCGCGTCCTGATCGTTTGCGCCGCCCTGTTGCTGGTCCTGGCCTCCGCTCTGCTGCGGCTGCGCCTCTTCGCCGGATTGCTCCTGCTGCTCCTGCTCCTCCAGCAATCGCGCCACGAGGTCGCGGTTGAACTGCGCGTCGGCGTCGTCCGGGGCCGCCGCCAGGTGCCTGTCATAGGCCGCCAGCGCCTCCTCGAACCGGCCGGCCCGGGCCAGCGCGTTTCCCGTGTTGTAGCCGTCCGCGCCGAACCCCTCCGCCGCGGCGTCGTAATCTCCGGCGCGGTAGAGCGCCCCCGCCCGCCATTCGGGCGATGCGAAGGCCTCGGCGGCGGCGGCGTAGTCGCCCGCGGCGAAGGCCCGCGCGCCCTGCTGGTCGGGGGTTGCCCACAGGTCATCGAGCCCCGCCGCGCGTGAGGGTTCGGTCACGCCGCCAAGACCCGCGAGTCCGAGCGCAAGGACGAAGAAGACGCCGCGCCGGAACGCGAGCGGCATCAGCAGGACCGGCAGTATGAGCAGCAGATACCCGCGGTCGCGCCAGCGGTCGGCACGGATGTCGGTCTCCCGGCCGGGCATCGCCGTTGATGCCGCCGCAGGCAGAAGCCGGTCGAGGTCCGCCATCGTCGCCGTCACCTCGGCGTAGCGCCCGCCACCGGCCTCGGCGAGGCCTGCCATCGCGGCGCTGTCGAGGCGCTGCACCGGGGCCTCTCCTCCGTTCACCGCGATGGCGCGGCCATCCGCCGTCTGCAACGTTGCGCCCTCGGTGGTGCCCACGCCCATCACGCTGACGGCATATCCATCGTCGCGCGCGTCCCGCGCGGCGCGCAGGCTCGCCTCGGGATCGGCGCCGAGATCGTCGGCCATCACCAGGATGAGTCCCCGCGTGGCTCCGGCCGAGGACAGCAAGTCGTGGCCCGCGCCGATGGCGAGGTCGAGCCGGTTGCCGAGAACCGGCATGAGGCTGGTGGACAGCTCGGGCAGCATCTCGCGGATCACGTCCGCGTCTGGCGTGAGCGGCGCGGCGACGAAGGGGCGGTCGGCGTAGATCACGAGGCCCACATCCTCGCCCGCCGCCCGGTCGAGGATGTCGCGCAGCTTGTGCCCCGCCCGCGCCAGCCGAGAGGGCACGAGGTCGGTGCCGTTCATCGATTGCGCGAGGCTGAGGACGACGACCACCGGCTCGGCCCCGCGTGTGGTCGGCGTCGGCAGTTCCTCCCAGGCCGGGCCCGCGACGGCGAGGATTGCCGCAAGCAGACCTGCCGCAAGGGCTGCCACCAGCCCACGGGAAGGCCGCGCCTCGGCGCCGCCCACCGTCAGATGCCGCAACAGGTGCGCGTCGACCGTCCCGGCCCAGTCAGGGCCCGCGCCCCGAGCCACGCCGCGCCAGGCGAGCGCCACCACGATCGCCGCCGGGATCAGCGCCCAGAGCCACTCGGGCCGCAGGAAGTGAAACGCGCTCATGGGCGTGCCTCCGTTTTGCGCAGGCGTTCTCCGGGCAGGGCGAGGGGCAGCCGCGCCAGCCCCGCGGCCAGCGCGAGGATCAGCGCGAGGCCAAGCGGCCAGTGCAGCATCGAGACCTCGGGGCGCACGACCTGGGGATCGCTTGCGACGGGCTCGATCCGGTCGATTGCGCGGTAGACGTCGGCCAGGCCCTCGGCGTCGGTCGCCCGGAAGAACCGACCGCCGGTCATGTCTGCGATCCGCGTCAGCGTCGCCTCGTCGAGATCGGCCGAAGGGTTGACGACCTGCCGCCCGAGCGCCGTCTGCGCCACCATCCGCGTCGCGCCGACCCCGATGGTGTAGACGCGCACGTTCAGCTCGGCTGCAAGCTCGGCCGCGCGGACAGGATCAAGGACGCCCGCGTTGCTGGCCCCATCGGTCAGAAGGACCAGCACCCGGTCGCCCTGGGGCCGGTCGCGCAGGCGCTGCAGCGACACGGCGATGGCGTCGCCGATGGCGGTTTCGGTGCCGGTCAGGCCGACCTGCGCCTCGTCGAGGAAACCCGAGACCGCGGCGCGGTCGAAGGTCAGCGGCGCCTGGACATAGGCGCGGTCAGAGAACAGGACGAGGCCGATCCGGTCCCCTGCACGGCGGCCGATGAAGTCGCGCGCGGCGGCCTTCACCACGTCAAGCCGCGTGGCGGGGCGGCCGCCCGCAAGGAAATCCTCGCGCGCCATGCTGCCCGAAAGGTCCACGGCCATCATGATGTCGCGCCCCTCGACGGGAAGCGGCGCGGGCTCGCCCACGAGGACAGGCCGCATGAGCGCCGCGATCAGGAGAAGCCAGATCACCCAGGCGAGGATCGCGGGCAGGCGGCGCCCCCGCGCCGCCGCCGTGCCGCCGCCCGCAAGCGCGCCGAAGAACGGCACCCGGATCGCACCTGCGGCACCTTCCGGGCGCGGCGGGAGGAACCGTCGCGCGAGGATCGGCAGGGGCAGCAGGAGTGCGGCGAAGGGCCAGAGAAACGAGATCATGCGACCCTCCGGATCCAGCGTTCGGTCGGGGTGAGAAGGCTTCGCGGACGCTCCGCCTCCAGCGTTTCGGGGCGGCGATAGGGGGCCTCGGCGATCAGGGCCGCGACCTCGGGCGGCAGGCGCCCCGGACCCTCGGCCAGCGCCTCGATCCAGGCCCGGTCGCTCAGCCGCGCCAGGTGCCGCCCCTGCGCCGAAAGCGCCACCCGGCGGACGAGCGCGGCCAGTTCGGCCGCCAGGCCCGGATCGCCCTCGGTCTCCAGCCGGTCGCGCAGCACCGAAAGCTCACGCAGCGCCGCGTAGCGGCGGGTCCGGCGGCGCAGCACTCTCCAGGTCAAACCGCCCGCGACAAGCAGCAGCAAAAGCGCGATCAGCCCCCACCAGCCGGGGGCGAGCGGCCACCAGCCCACGGGCTCGGGCAGGCGGATGTCGCGCAACTGCTCCAGGGCTGCCTGCTGTTCGGGGGACAGCGGCGTCATGCCGTGGCCCTCCGCGCCCGCGGCATCAGGACCGAGGCGGCCGCGTCCTCTGTCGACAGCCAGTGACAGGCCATCCCGAGCCGTGCGCAAAGTGCCGCAAGCCGCTCGCGCCGCTTCGCGAAATCCTGCGCGTGCCGGTCTCGGGCGGCGGCGGACAATCCGCCCACCGAGACCGCCGCGCGCCCGTCGCTGAGCTTGCCGCCCCGGCGCGGCAGCCCTGCCTCCATCCGGTCGAAAACGGCGATGCAGGTGACATGCGCCCGGCGCGACAGGCGGCGCAATTCGCGCTCCTCGGATGCGTCGAGATCGGCGAAATCGCTGATGACGAAGGCGAGCGTCCCCGGGCGGCAGACCCGCGTCAGGCGCTTCAGCGCCGCGTCCATAGCCGCCTCGCCGCCGGTCTCGGCAGCCAGAAGCGTGCCGTCGCTGATCCGCTTGAGAAGGCCGAGGAGGGCCGCGCGCGACCGCGAGGGCGCGACCTCGACCAGCCCCGAGCGGGTCAGGATCGTCGCCCCCACCCGGTCGCCGCCGTCATGCCCGGTCCAGGCCAGCGTCGCCGCGATCTCGGCGGCCAGATGTGCCTTGAACCGGGTCCGCGTGCCGAACTGCATCGATCGGCGCAGGTCGATCAGCAGGTAGACCGGGCGCTCGCGTTCCTCGTGGTAGAGTTTGGTCCAGGTCTCTCCGCTCCGCGCGGTCAGGCGCCAGTCTATGGCGCGCGGCTCGTCGCCCGGCTGGTAGGCGCGGCTTTCGGCGTATTCCATGCCCCGGCCGCGGAACACGCTGCGGTTGGCACCCCAGAGATGGGTCGAGACCCGTCCTCCGGGGGCGAACCCGGTGATACTGCGGTCAGGTCGGGCGCGGATCAGGTCCGCAGGTGCGGCCTCGATCCCCTGGGCATAATCGCGCGACATCGCCGCCCCCTCAGGTCACCGGCACGAGGTCGAGAAGCCGGTCGATGAGCCTGTCGGGCGTCATCCCGTCGGCCTCGGCCTCGAAGGTCGGGATCACCCGGTGGCGCAGCACGTCATGGGCGACGGCCTGCACGTCCGAGGGCGTGGCGTAGTCCGAGCCGCGCATCATCGCGTGCACGCGCGCACAGCGGTCGAGCGCGATCGTCCCGCGCGGGCTGGCGCCCCAGGCCACGGCCCCGGCCAGCGCCGTGTCCCAGTCGCCGGGACTGCGGGTCGCCTGGATCAGGGCGAGGATGTAGCTCTCGAGCGCAGGCGAGACATGCACCTCGAGCGCGGCGCGCCGGGCGGCAAAGACCGCCTCCTGCGGGATGCGCCCATCCGTGTCGTCCATTTCGCCCATGGCCTCGCCGCGGGCGATGCGCAGGATGTCGCGTTCGCTGGCCGCGTCGGGATAGCCGATGCGGACATGCATCAGGAACCGGTCGAGCTGTGCCTCGGGCAGGGGGTAGGTTCCCTCCTGTTCGATCGGGTTCTGCGTCGCCATGACCATGAAGAGGCGCGGCAGGGGATAGGTCTGCCCGCCCACAGTGATCTGCCGCTCGGCCATCGCCTCGAGGAGCGCCGACTGCACCTTGGCGGGCGCGCGGTTGATCTCGTCGGCGAGGATCAGGTTGTGGAAGAGCGGACCCTTCTGGAACTTGAACGCACCCTCTTCGGGACGCCAGACCTCGGTGCCGGTCAGGTCGCCGGGCAGGAGGTCGGGGGTGAACTGCACACGCTTCTCGTCGCAGTCGATGGCCCGCGACAGCGCGACGATGGCCCGTGTCTTCGCCAGGCCCGGCGCGCCCTCGACCAGCACGTGGCCATCGGCCAGGAGCGCGATCAACAGTTTATCGATGAAGGCGGACTGCCCGACGACGCGGGCCGAAAGGTGCTCGCGCAGGCGGCCGACAAGCTCGGGCGCCTTGGAGATGGAGGAGGTCTGGTGCGAGGTCTGGACGTTCATGGCGGCCTCAGGATGGTATGGGGGTCAAGGTGCGGCCCCGGCACGGGGGAAGATGCCGGGGCCGCAGGCAGGGCGGCGCCTAATGGGCGGACCCCTGCAGGGGGATCGCGTCGATCGAGAAAGAGCGGACGAGGATGGAGTCCTCGACGTCCTTGAGCGCGAGGTTGGCCTCGAAGAACTGGCCGTTGTCGATCATCGCCTGGGCACGCGCGAGGCTTTCGGATGTCTCGAGGACAGGCAGCATCGCGGCCGAGACGTTCACGTCGATCTGAGCCAGCCGAAGCACCTGCACCGCCTCGTCCTGCGCGCCGCTCTGCATCAGGCCCGCGGCCTCCTGCAGCGCCTGCCGGTTCTCCTCGGTGTCGGTGAATGTCTCGGTCAGCGCCATCGACATGTCGAAAGGCAGGTAGCGGGCTGCGTTCGCCGGGTCCTCGGTGTCCCGGAGGACGAGGTCGTTGAACGTGCTCTCGGCCTCGGTGAACTCGGCCATCGCCTCCGCGATGCGGGCCTTGGCGCCCTCGATGTCGTTCTCGAACAGCGCGAGCCGGGCGGCGCGCGCACGTATCACGGCATGCAGCGCCACGTCGGCAGTCCTGAGCATCTCGGCCTGGGTCTCGTATGCCGGGGTCGCCGTGGCCGGGGTCGCGGCGGGCGTGGCCAGCGCGGGAAAGGCTGTCGTCGTCATGAGCGCGGCGAGAACCGCCGCGGCGAGTCTGGTTCCGGTGGTCATGTCGGTCTCCACGACTGGTGTGAGACTGCATGCTGCGCGACACGGCTCGCGGCCGGGTTTCGCGAATTTTACAAGTTTGTCAGGTGCAGTGCGCCCGGAATACCCGCGTCCGGCAGGCTCCGGCCCAAGGTCGCAGGCTGAGCGACGAGCCGCTCAACGGCCAGATCTAGAACAGCCACTTTGCAGCAACCAACGCGCCCCGTTTCCAGGGCACGCGATGACTGACCCCGGGCTTGATCGAGATGTTCTCAAGGTTGTCCAGGTACCACTCGAAGTTGCGGATCAACGCGTCTTCGTTGGAATACCGCGGGGCGTATCCCAGAACGGACTTCGCCCGCTCCACGCTGACAAAGCTTTCGGTCCCGGCGGTTTCGTAGATCCACTTGTAAAGTGGGGAGAGCCGCATCGCTTCAAGGGTGCGCAACGTCCAAATTGCCGGTGCCTCCGGAAGGGCGACGATGCGTTTTCCGAACCCGGCCCGGTCCAGCACGGCCTGAAAGCTCTGGCGCAGGGTCCCGAACCGCTCGGCACCGATGTTGAAAACCGCGTTGGCCCGGTCCGGTGCCACGGAGGCGGCGGCGTACACCGCCTGGCTCAAATCCTCGACGTCGAGCAGCTGATACAGGTTGTTCCCGCTGCCAAGCACCGGGAAATTGTGTCCCGTCGCGGCAAAGTCGTAAAGGAGTTCGAAGGCGCCGAGACGCTCCGGGCCGACGAAGCTCTTCGGCCGGAGAACGGGCACGATCATGCCCTTGTCGCGAAAGGCGGCACAGATGGACTCTGCCTCGACCTTGGACGCGCCGTAGGGGCCGACGCCTGTCAGACGATCGTCCTCTGCGAGGGGGTGGTGGTCCGGAATACCGTAGACTGCGGTGGACGAGACATGGATGAACCTCCGGGTCCCGTAGCGCTGTGCCGCGTCGAGCATCATCCGCGTTCCGTCGACATTCGTCGACCAGATTTCCGCTGGTTCGGCCAGAGGAAGTGCAGCGGCACAATGAACGACCACGTCGATCCCGTCGAGTGCACGGTCGTGCAGCTGGGGGTTCCGGATGTCCCCTTGAAGAACATCGATCCGGGACACTTCGGCATAGGGAAACGGCGCAATGTCGTAGCTTCGGACGAAATGACCCTTCGCAAGCAGATGACGGATCAAGTTGATTCCCATGAAGCCCGCGCCACCGGTCACAAGGAACCGCATCCTGGTTTCTTGAAGCGTCACGAGAAGATCCGTATCCCCATTTGTGCGGAAGGCGAACCGCAGCAATCCTCATTTGAACCTTCGCAAGCCAGGGCTCTGCGGTCCTTGATCGGTATCAAGCGGCTATGGCGGTTTCGTCCGCGATCCGGACCTTCACCGTCTTTTCGAGGACGTCCGTTTACGCCAAAAAGCGGATCTTCACTGAAACGGGGCGAAAGACCGGATCGCGGACAAAGCTGCCCGATGCTGGTGCAGCGACGTTCACGTCGGCGGCACGATCGAGTCACGACGTGCCTTGCGGCAGTGCAGCACGCCTTCCCCGAAGCGGTTGTTCGTGCACGGCTGAATGGAACAGATCCGAACCGGTCATTCGCCGCGTGGCGGCTTGACGTCTCACATGCGGACGGAGCGGACCGATGCACCCGCGGCATGGATGATCGTTGAGATCATCAATCGACAGTTAGCGCATCGCTGCAGCGCAGCCCGATTTCCTGTAAGCGGTCGTTCTAGCCGCGCCAGATGAGCCTAGTCGTAGCCGGCCGTTCGCCGCACGGGTCTCAGATGGCTCACATGCGGACTAAGCGTGAATTGGCTGCGTCTGACCGAGCATGGGTACCGACGTGACCCACGCGAGTACCGATCGCCGCGTGTTTTCCGACACTTCGAATTGGACTGGCCGCCCTGTCTTGCTCTGTATGACCGACACTCGGTCGCGGACACTTCCGCCGGCAACGAGGTCCACGACCTTAAGCCGAACCAAGTCACATCCGCGGAGCTTGCTGTCGATCGCGAGGTTGAACAATGCCAGGTCGCGCAGGTTGTCCGCGAGCTCTAGCCGAGCACGTATGGCCCAAACCCGCCTTGGCAGCAGCGGGCGTTTCTGACCGATCAGCCGTCCCTTGTTCCAAGGCGGACGAGACGGACGGGTCGCAGGAAGCTGGATACTGGACATGATGAGGTCTCCATCCAGCCCTCCCACACCAGGCATCGGCACCGTGCCAACGCGCGGATTCTACCCTACTTGGAGGAATGTCCGCTTCGCGACCCTCTGATCCTTCAGGCGTTTCTGCGGTGCAAGAGTCCGCACTGAGCCCAAAGTGGACCTTGGTGCCTGCCGCAGCATCCGCAGCGATGGGCGGGCTCAGGGCCTTCGCTGCGTGTGGCACCAGTGTCCGGTTATTAATCTCTTGCTCTGTACTGCGGGAGCTTTTCGCCGCTCGCCGCTCGCCGGGCGACGGCGACAGCTCTGATCCGCGCCCACCGCGTCGCCGGCCGGCCCTGCGGCAGCGATCCAGCGCACGACTTCGGGGCAGTAGGAAGGTGCAGCGGCCCGCTACCAAGGAGCATTGCTAAGCGGGTCCGAGCGCCTGCGCGAAGTCGTCGGAGTCGATGAGCGTGTCGAAGGGGTCGGAATCGTGCCCCCTTCTGCCCCACCTCCGCTCGGCCTCGTGCAGCTTCCGGGATGAAGTTCAGGTCCTGCTTTCCGCTGTGCGGAGCGCGACCCCGTTCAGAAAGAGGGCCACGACCTTCTCGACGTGGTCGGCCAGATCGGAAGCTTCGAATGCGGTCTCGTTCATCATGAGCGCGCGCAACTGGTAATCGCCCTTGAGCATTTCCACGAAGACCCGGGCAGTCTTTTCGGCATCATCGATCTTCAGGCGACCGCCGCTGTCGCATGCGGCAAAGTAGTCCGCCAGCCTGCGATAGAGCACGCACGGACCGGAGAGGTAGGCCTGTCTGCCGATCTCGGGCCGCGCGGCACCGATGGATACGAACTGCCGGAAGATGGCCACGGCCGACGGGTTCAGCATGCTGCCGAGGAGGCGCAAGCCGAAGGACTTCAGCTCCTGTGCGATGCTCTCACCCGGCCCGGAAGGAAGGGTCATCTCGGCGGGCGACACGATGTCGGCGATCAGGGACTGAAGGACCGCGTCGAACAGACCCTCCTTGTCCGTGAACATCCCGTAGATGTCGCGCCGGGACCCGCCCGCGATGTCGGTGATGTCCTTGATCGACGTCTGCTCAAACCCCTTCGAGAGAAACAGCTGGCGGGCGGTGGAGATAACCAGGGCGCGTCGCGCATCGCTGCTCCGGCGCTCGATGACCCGGGTCGATGCGGCCATTTTTTCCCCCTCTCCGAACATGGCTGTTGACTCGGTACTTAATGGTACCATATGCCTCACGCAAGATGGTACTTGTTGGTACCAATTCGAGGATCCCTTCATGAACTTCATGGCACCCCGGTATCTGGCGATCGGCCTTGTCCTTGCCGTGGCTGGCTGCGTCGAAGACGAGGCCGAAGTCGGGAATGCGCCGGAGCCCCTGGTCCGGTCCGTCCGGACGATCGTCGCGGAACCCCTGCCCGTGTCCGTGACCCGCGCGTTTCCGACGGTGCTGGAGCCGCCGCAACTGACGAGCCTCGCGCTCGAGCTCGGGGGTCGCCTGGGCGAGGTAGACCTGCAGGTCGGCCAGCGCGTGTCGCAGGGCGAGGAGCTTCTCGCCCTCGATGCCGCGACCATTGACCTGCAACTTCGGCAGGCCGAGGCGGCGCTTGGAGAGGCGGAAAGCGCGCTTGCCGGCGCGCAGGACGGGGCAGAACGGCAGGCGTCGCTGTTCGCGCGCGGGGTCGTCGCACAGGCCGCACTCGACGGGGCGAACCGGACGCTCGAACAGGCTGCGGCCCGCGTAGACCAGGCCCAGCGCCAGGTGGATCTCATCGCCGTCAGCCGCGACGAGACACGGCTGACGGCCCCCTTCGATGCGGTGGTGAACTCGGTCGAGGTGCGGAGTTTCGACACGCTGCAACCGGGCCGCGTCGCCGTCACGGTGTACCGGGAGACCAACCTGCAGGCGCGCATGCTCGTCAGCTACGACGTCGTGTCTCAGCTTCGTCTGGGGCAGGAGGTGACGGTCCGTCCGGCCGACCAGCGCGAGCGGCAACTCGTCGCCGCGGTGACGGAGATCGCGGATCGCGCGCCCGCAGTTTCGGCCTTCCCGGTCATCATCACCCTGCGGGACATCCTGCCGGACCTGCGCTCGGGCATGGCCGCCGAAGTCTTGATCGAGCTGCCCTTGAGGGACAGCGCTGGCGGCCTGCCCATCCCCGTCTCGGCCCTCGCCACGCACATGACCGAGGAGCTTCGGCCCGCGGGTCCCGACGGGCTCCACCGCGCGGGGCGCGTGTTCGTCTTCCAACCGGCCGACGGGACGCTCGACCTGCGCGACGTCGTCCTGGCGGGCCTCGACGAAAGCCGCATGATCGTGGTGGAGGGGCTCGACCCGGGCGAACGTGTCGTGACGGCGGGCGTCCCCTTCCTGCAGGCGGGCCAGACGGTCAGGCTAATGGATGACGCTGCGGTGACGCCGTGACCTCGCTGACCGGCTTCGGGCTCGCGCGCCAGCGGCTGACCATCCTCGTGATGCTGGTCATCCTCGCCCTCGGCGCGGGAACCTACCTCGGCTTCCCCAAGCGCGAGGACCCGGCGATCACGGTACGCACCGCCGTCGTCACGGCCATCAACCAGGGCCTGCCGCTGGTGCAGATCGAGGAGCTGATCGCGCGGCCTGTCGAGGAACGCGCACGCGCCATCGCGGGCGTCGACGAGGTGCGGACGCAGGTGCTGCAAGGCGGCGCGATCCTGCAGATCGATCTCGACACCGCGGTTCCCGAGGGCGGCATCGCCGCGGTCTTCCGCGAGATCGAGAACGAGATCGAGGCCTTGGCCCCCCAGATGCCGCAAGGCACCGTCGGGCCGCTTGTGAACACCAACTTCGGCGATGTGGCGATCGCTACCGTCGCCGTGGCCGCGCAGGGCTTTCCCCCGACCGACCTCGAAGGTTTCGCCGAGGACCTGCGCGACAGGCTCTATGCGCTCGACACAGTCTCGGCCGTCACGCTGCACGGGGTGCAGGAGGAACGCATCTGGATCGAGATCGACCGCGACCGGCTGTCGTCCCTCGGCACCACGCTTGACCCCGTGATCGCGGCGCTCAGGGCGCAGAACGTGCGACTGCCCTCGGGCTCCATCGTGTCGGAGGGCCTGCGCTTTGCGCTCGAGACGACGGGCGATTTCGGCGGCGTGGACGACATCGCCGAGATGATCGTCGACATCCCTGGCGTCGGCCTGCTGCGCTTGGGCGACCTGGCTCACGTCCGGCGCGGTACGGTGGAGCCTCGGCAGACGCCGGTCTTCCATGACGGGGAGCCGGCCATCGTCCTCGGCGTCGAAATGTTCGCGGGCGAAGATATCGTGGCCGTGGGCAGCGACCTGCGGCTCGTGGTCGATGCCTTCGTGCGCGATCAGCCCTGGGGGGTCGAGGCCGCGTTCTCGACCTTCCAGCCCGAGGTCGTCGCCGTGTCCGTCAACAACGCGCTGGTCAACATGCTCCAGACCTTCCTCGTCGTGCTGGGGGTGATGACCCTGTTCCTGGGGTTGCGGCAGGCGCTGGTGATCGCTTCCATCGTGCCCTTCGCGGTGGGCTTTGCCTTCGTCTTCATGCCGTTCCTCGGGATCGAACTGCAGCAGGTTTCGATCGCGGCCATCATCATCTCGCTGGGTCTCCTGGTCGACAACGGTCTCGTCATCGTCGAGGACATGGACAGCCGCATCCGTGCCGGCACCACGCGGGCCGAGGCGGCCCTGGCCGCGGGGCGGCAGTACACGCTGCCTCTCCTGATCGCTTCGATCACCACGGTCGCGGCATTCCTTCCGCTGTTCCTCCTCGACGGGACCGAAGGACAATACGGCTTCTCGCTGGGGGCGGTCGTGGCGCTGATGCTGACGGGGTCGTTCCTTTCGGCGGTGTACCTTCTCCCCGCGCTCGCGGTCTGGTTCCTGCCGGACCCGAAGCCTCTCACGCGTCCCGGGCTGATGGACCGGGCCGCGCGCGGCTATGGCTGGGTGGTGGCGCGGGTGGTGCGCGCGCCTTATCTGACCCTTGCGGCCTCGGCGCTGATCGTGGTCGGCGCGGTCGGCCAGATGCCGAACGTCCGCCAGCAACTGTTCCCCTTGAGCGAGCGGCCGCAGTTCCTGATCTACCTCGACCTGCCACGCGGGTCCGACATCGCCGCGACCGAGGCTACGGCGCTGCGGCTGTCCGACTGGCTGACCGCCGACGACCGCGTCACCGGCGTGACGAGCTTCGTAGGCTTCGGCGGGCCGCGCTTCGTCCTCACGCTGGACCCCGCAGATTTCGACCCGGCCTCGGCCTTCATGGTGGTGAACACCACCGATTTCCCCGCCTCTGCGCAGGTCATCGCCGCGGCAGAGGCGCATGTCGCCGCGACGTTCCCCGAAGCGAGGGTGCGGCTCAAGCGGCTCGCCATGGGCGGGCGCGAGCCGGGAATCGAGGTGGTGCTGGAAGGCCCCGACGCCAATGCTCTGCTGGCAGCCGGGCAGGAGGTCGAGGCAGCCTTCGCCACCGCGCCGGGCATGGTCGAGAATCAGGGCGACTGGGGCAATCGGGTCCTGCAGGCGCGGGTCGTCGTGGCGCAGGACCGGGCCCGGCACTACGGCCTGACCTCGCAGAGCGTTTCCGAGGCGCTCGAGGGGTTCCTCGATGGAACGCAGGTGTCGGTCCTACGCGACGCTGACGGTCAGATCCCCATCGTTCTGCGCGGGGCGCCCGGCAACGGCGACAGCTTCGGCGACCTCGCCAACATCGCGATCGCGACGCCGGGGGGTCTCGTGTCGCTCGACCAGATCGCCCGGTTCGAGCCGCATCTGGACTTCTCGACCATCCGCCGTGTCGACCAGGTCCGCCGGCTGACGGTGACCGCGATCTCTTCCGAGTTGCCCGCGCTCGAGCTTGTCGGCCACATCCAGCCAACGCTCGACCGCCTGTCGTCCGAGCTCGGCCCCGCCTACGACATCCGCATCGGCGGAGAGGTCGAACAGGCGGGTGAGGTACGCGAGAAGCTGGGCGCGGGGCTCCCGGTGGCGCTGGTCGTGATGCTCACGGCACTGATGGCGCAGTTCAATTCCTTCCGCCGGGTCGGGCTGACGCTTCTGTGCGTGCCGCTCGTGGTCGTGGGTGTGCCGTTCGCGCTGATCGGGCTCGACCAGCCGCTAAGCTTCTTCGGAACGCTCGGGCTGATCGCCCTGTCGGGCATCATCATCAACAACGCCATCGTGCTCATCGACCAGATCGACATCGAGCGCGAGACGCTGCCGCTGTCCGAGGCCATCGCCGAGGCCGCGCGGAAGCGGTTCCGCCCGATCCTCCTCACCTCGCTCACCACCGTCTTGGGCCTCCTGCCCATGGCGCTGAGCGGCGGCGCGCTGTGGGAGCCGATGGCCACGTTGATGATCGGCGGCCTCGGCGTCTCGTCGGTCATGACGCTGTTCTACGTCCCCGCGCTCTACCGCGTCCTGTTCGGCGACAGGCCAAAGCCGGTCACCACTCACCCGTCCGCGCACCAAGCGGCTTGACGAACTTTTGGAGCTCACCCATGCCCGACCTTGTCACCCTGCTCGCCACCGCCTGCTTCACCTTTGCCGCAGGCATCTTCACCGTCCTATCGCTGGTCGAGAAGCCGGTCTGGAGCCTGATGCGCGACCCGATGAGCCGGCGCGCGGATGACAGGATGGTACGCGACATCCACGCGCAGCTGCGCCGCGTCATTCACCTTCTGCCGCCCACGATGATGGTGACGATGGGCAGCGGTGCGGTGCTGCTGGTGCTGCAGGCCTGGCTCGCCGGGTTCGGCTGGTTCTCGCTGGTCATCCTGCTGCACTTCGGCCTTTGCATGTCCTATCTGCTGTCGATCCTCGGAACCCGCATCCGCGCGGTCGACCTGACCCCATCTGACAGCGCGATCGGCTCGGTACGGACCGGCCTTGGTCAATTGGCCGCGTTGCACCACGTCGGGCTGTTCACGGCGGCGAGCGTCGCCGTCCTTCAGGTCGTCTTCGCTCTGACCCGCTGAACCCCATCCTCCAAGCCCAAATCCAAAAGGATTTCATGATGACCGCCCCCACCTACAACTACCGCCGCTTCACCCCGGAAGAATATGAGTTCTCCGCGTTCACGGGACTTGCCGCCGGCGACCGCTTCGTCGACGCAGAACTCCGGACGCTCGACGGCGGCACCGCCCGGATATCGGACTTCCTCGACAAGCCGTTGGTGCTGGAAACCGGAAGCCTCACCTGCCCGATGTACGCCCAGTCCGCCCCGCCGATGCAGGGGATGGTCACGAGGTTCCCGGACCTCAACTTCGTCGTCCTCTATGTCCGCGAGGCGCACCCCGGCGAGCGCACGCCGCAGCACGCGACCCAGGACGCCAAGGTCGATGCCGCGATCCGGTCGACGTCGCGCCACCACGAGGGGCGCATCACGCTTGTCGACGACCTCGACGGTGTCGCGCACAAGGCCTACGGGGCGATGCCGAATTCGATCTACGTGATCGATACCGACGGTACGATCCTCTACCGCAGCATCTGGAACAACACCGACAGCATCGGCGACATCCTCACGCGCATCTCCGCCCGCGTCCCGGTCGCGCCGCAGGAGCTGAAGGCGAAGCCGCCGCTCAACTTCGCTGCCATCGGCGTCCTGTTGAGCGGCGGACTGATCGCCGCCTTCGACTTTGTCTGGGGCCTGCGCAAGCTCATCGCCAAGCACGTCAACGTCGGCAACATGTAGGATAGCGCGGCGAAGGGCGGTCAGGCGAAGTCCGCGTCCCGGGCAAGCGCCTCGAAGTCCCCGATCGTCTCAAGGCCGTACTCTTCGCTGCCCAGCGCAGACACGATCCGGCCATGCCGCAGCAGCATGGCAAGGCCGTGGGCGAGCGACCAGATCCGGATCGCCTGCACGCGGGCCGAGCGACCTTCGGACGGAGCCGAGGACAAGAGGCGTAGACAGTCAAGCGCCCGCCGCCGGGCCCGAGCCAGATCGTCGTCTACGGGGTCCAGCATGTCGTCCCGCCACATCAGGTCGAACAGGTTCGGCGCGGAAAGGGAAAAGGACACATATGCCCCCACGAGCAAGGACGCCGGGGTCCGCGCCCGCCCCGCCAGCGCATCCTCATCGAGACGCACGACGAGCCGGTCGAAGCCGCGGGCGGCCAGCGCGCTCAGAAGGCCCCTGAGGCTGCCGAAGTGATGGATCGGCGCCGCAGGCGAGACGCCGGCTTCGCGCGCGCAGGCGCGGATCGTGACCGCCTGAACGCCGCCTGTCTCAAGCCGCCGCTCCGCCGCATCCAGGATCGCGCGCCGCAGGTCTCCGTGATGGTATGGCCGGGCGTCTTCTTTCTCCTGATCCAATGCCATCTCCGTCACGTATTCTAAACACTGTTAAGATAGCACATGGACCCATGATGACAAAGACGCTTCCGCTGTTCCGGCGCCTGTCCCACCTAGGTCGCATGATGGCAGCCTTCGCGGGATCGCCGGTCGCCCGCTGGTCGCCTCGGCCGCCCTTGCCCGCGCCGCGCATGCCTGCCGCCTGGCCGCTCGGCCGGGGCATCACCCTGTGGCAGCTTCCCGTGGGCGTCGTCCGGATCCGGGAACGTCACCGCGCCCTGCCCGCCGATCTGCAGGACGTCGACGACAAGCTGCGGTTTCCAGTGATGATGTCGGACAGGCGGATGACCGGCTGGCTCGACTGCACCGCCTGGCTGATCGACCACCCCGAAGGCGCGATCCTGGTCGATACCGGCGAAAGCGCCGATTTCGGCACGCCCGCCTACTTCGGCGAAGCGGCAAAGAGCATGGGGCGCATCTATCCCAAGATCATCGACGCGACCGCGGCAGCGGGCAGCGACCTTGCGAGCCAGCTCACCCGGACGGGCATCGCGCCCGAGCGCATCGGGCTTTGTGTCCTGACGCACACCCATTCGGACCATATAGGCAACCTTGGCGCGCTGTCCGGCCGGACGCGCCTCCTCGTCTCGCCCGGTGAGTTCGCGCCCACAAGAGGTTCCGGCCGCTTGCTGGCGAAGTTGCCGCGCGACGGGCGCGTGCAGGAGACGGTATCCGCAGAGTCACATGCGGTCGCGGGACAGGTGATGCCGCTGACGGCGCGGGGCGATATCTTCGCGATGGCCACACCGGGCCACACCGTCGGCCACCAGAGCGTCGTGATCGACCTGGGCGACCGGCAGGTCGTACTGGCCGGCGATGCCGCCTTCGACGATGGACAGGTTGATGAAGGGATCATTCCGGGCATCATCGAGAACCGGTCACTGGCGTTGGCGACCTACGACACACTACGTCGCATGAAGCAGCTGAAGCCGACGCTCATGGTGTTCACCCATGATGGGCAGAACGGCGAGAAGCTGTCTGGCTTCGTAACCTCTCAGGCGTTCAACCCGGGTCCTTGCAGCTGAAGCCCAGGCATCCGAAGTATTCGGAAGACTCCATGGACAGGAACGAAGGGTTCAAGAGTTCTCTAGATGTCTGCTCTGCCGTGTTGATCGTCCGTGTCAGCGTGAAGGCCTTGCCCGGCTCTGGGTCGACTCCGGACCGTCGCCGCGAGTCGCATGAACGTCCGCTCCAGGCCGGTCGCGACGGCCGAGGCAAACAGGGCGAAGGTCCGCTTCGTCCGCCAGGCGGTCATCGGGCTGATTTCTCCGGGCGTTCACCTTCGGCCTCGGCCGGCAGGCGCGAAACGATGGCGCGCATCCGCTTCGCGGACCGTCCGGACATTCACGCCGAGCGCGCGAACGAGCCTCCGGGCGACATCGGGGCGGCGGGTCAAAGTCCGAAGGGATAGGTGTCCCTGGCTCCCGGCACGGGCTCGGCGGGCAGGGGAACCACGGCCTGCGTACGATCGAACCAGACATAGCCATCGTACTGATGCGACAAGACCGCATTGCTGTAGTGGCTCCAACGTTCCGTTTCCGGTCGGTAGATGACCCCGATGTATCGCTCGAGCCGCGGCCCGGACAGCGTGGCGCGGAGCGCATCATCGACCCCGGGCCGAAGGTCGAGCAGGAAACGTTCAACCCCCGCCGCGTGGAAGATGGCCTCGTGGCTGTCTGCGCGCGACGGGCGCACGGCCTTGATCTCCATCGGCCCATCCCAGTCCGAGGCGCAGGCGACGGTGCCGGAATGGGTGCCGAAGCCGATCAGGGCGGCGTCGTCCCCCCATTCCTCACGGCAGAGCTGACCAATGTTGAGTTCGCCACGGTTCACGCCCATGTCGGTGACGCGGGCGTCGCCGATGTGAGAATTGTGCGCCCACACCACGGCCCTTGCGGAGGGACCGACATGGTCCATGGCCTGCTTGAGCGTCTCGAACATGTGCGTGTCGCGCAGGTTCCAGCTTTCGGCGGACCCGAAGTACATCACCCGGTAGTAGCGTTCTGCGCCGGCGACCACTCGGGCGTTCTGGATGGCATCGAAAAAGCGATCGCCGTCGCGCCGGGCCTGAGACAGGTCCCGCGTCAGGAGATCGACCAGCACGCGCGTGACGGCCTCCTCGCAAAGCGCGTGCCCGCGGGTCAGCGCCGCACGGCCATAGGCGGCGGGCTCGTTCGCCCAGGGTGCCAGGCATCCGTAGTGGCGGCGGGCCGCCATCGCCGCGGTTGGATCGTGGGCATCGAGATAGGCCAGGACCTCGGCGATCGAGTTGAACATGCTGTAGATGTCCAGGCCCTGGAACCGGACACGCTGCTCCATCGGAAGGACTGAATTGTGGTCGCGCAACCAGGCGATGAAGTCATCGACATCCCGGTTGCGCCACATCCAGGTCGGGAACCTCGAGAACGCTGAAACGTTGCGACGACCTTCCGCCAACCCACGCGCCCGACGATCCAGGACAGCCGCATCGGGCCAGTCCGCCTCGACGGCGACGATGTTGAACCCATGCCTCTCGATCAGCCTGCGGGTGATGGCTGCGCGGGCTCTGTAGAACTCGGACGTGCCGTGCGACGCCTCGCCGAGAAGAACCACGCGGGCCGTTGCGTACCGGTCGAAGGCCGCGCCGAAGTCCGGGTCGTCGGGATCCGGCAGGGGTTCGGCCGCCGCGCGGACGATCTCCTCGGGTGTGGCGGGCGCCTTCTCCCCGGTTGGGGGTGCACCCAGCGCGGTCTCATCTTTCGTCGCGTAATGCTGGAACCAGGCGCAGGCCATTTTGGTGACGGTCTCGAGCTCCCCCGGTCCTTCGAACAGGTGACCGGCGCCCGGGACGATCCGCAGCAGCTTTTCGCAACGCAACTCGGCGAGGGCGCGGCGGTTGAGGGCGAGGACCTGCGGATCCTCCCCGCCCACGATCAGGAGCGTGGGCGCTGTCACCTCGGACAGCCGCGGTCCCGCCAGGTCGGGCCGGCCTCCGCGCGAGACCACGGCCGAGATCCGCGAGCCAAGCTCCGCGGCCGCCAGGAGGGCGGCACCCGCTCCCGTGCTCGCGCCGAAAAGCCCCAGCGGCAGATCCGCCAGTTCCGGTTCGGAGGCGATCCACAGATCGGCTTCGAGCAGCCGCTCCGCCAGCAGCGGAATGTCGAAGACGTTGCGGCGATCCGCAGCTTCCTGTTCCGACAGGAGATCCATCAGCAACGTGGCGAAGCCCAAGTCGTTCAACTGCCCGGCAACCTTGCGGTTGCGGGGACTCAGGCGGCTCGACCCGCTGCCATGGGCGAACAGGATCACGCCCCGCGGATCGGGCGGCGCGACGAGATCGCCCTGCAACCCAAGGGGCGGGATCGACACGGTGCGGCGCAGCGTCGGGGCCGCCCCGACCGTCTCCGCCACCGTCCATGCCCGGCGCAGATATCCGATGGTTTCCTCGTCGGTGAGCTGGTGAAAGTCGGCATAGGCACCGCCGACGCCGCGGAACTGCGGGTCGGCGACCAGGCAAATGACCTCATCCGCGAGCTCTTGAAGTGCCGGTATCTCGGAGGCCGGCGCCACTGGAACCGCGACGATGACCCTCGCCGCGCCCCAGCGCCGGAGCGCGATGAGCGCCGCCTTCATCGTGGCGCCGGTCGCAAGGCCGTCATCGACCACGATGGCCGTCTTGTCCTTGGCGTCGAGCCTGCGCCGGTTGCCGAGATAACGTTCGCGTCGGCGCTGCATTTCAGCGGCTTGCCGCTCGGTTTCCTGGTCCAGATAGGCCTGGTCGGCGCCCGATCGGCGCATCACCTCCTCGTTGACGACCCTCTCGGGCGGGTCGCCCTCGACAATGGCTGCAAGCGCCACCTCCGGATGGCGGGGTGCTCCGATTTTGCGCACCAGGATCAGGTCCAGTGGCGCCCCAAGGGCTTCGGCGATTTCCGCGCCCAGGGGGACGCCGCCCCGCGGCAGCGCGAATACCACCGGCGCATCGAAGCTGCGCTTGATCAGTTCCGAAGCAAGCCTGCGTCCGGCATCGTCACGGTTCTCGAATGGAAAGCGTCCCTCGGCCATGTTTGCACCTCCTCCATGCACAGGTTCTCGGCTGGACGGGGATATGGGTAGGGCAGGGCCGTCAGGACGTCGTTGATCAGGAACAAGCGCGCGTCAGCAACCTTGGAGCGTTCGAGGCCGATCGTCGCTGCGCCGTGTTCGAGCCACCGCTCCGCGGTCCGAGCCGTCGATCGCCGTGTCCTTCATGACCGCCTGTGGGCCTCGCTTGGCATCCGCATGAGCCCGTTCACTCAGTACGAGTGCGCGCAACAAAATGGTCGGCGGAGAAATCGACACCTTCAGGCGCATCTCCGGCCTCGGAAGAAGGCCCCCTTCAGCGTCGCACGGCCCATCGCATCCACACGGAGACGGGAAGCTCAGGATGGCCGCATGAGACGCCGCGGCCAAAGGAATGTCACCCATGCCGGGGCAGCCGGAAGTCGAAGTGATGTCCATGTCCGGATTTCGGACTACACTGCGTTCAGAGGGAGAAACAGAATGCAGATTGGCAAAGCCGGCAAGGCAACCACATCCATTTCGACAGCGACGCCAGACGCGATCACTGTCCGCAACCACGACCTCGTGGCCGATCTGATGGGGCATTTGAGCTTCACGGAGTACTTTTTCCTGCTGACGACAGGGCGCAGGCCGACGGAAGAGCAGACGTTCTTCCTCGATCTTCTGCTTGTTTCTATCGCCGAGCACGGTCTGGTTCCGACCAACCAGGTGGCCCGCATGACCTACGCGGCGGACCCGGATTTTCTGCAAGGCGCCGTGGCCGCGGGGCTGCTCGGCTGCGGCAAGGTCATTCTCGGGACGACCGAGATCGCCGGCGCGTTCCTGCAGGATACGCAGCGTCGGATCGACGAGGGCGACGCGCTCGACGACATCATCTGCCGGATCAGGGATGAGGGGCGACGCCTGCCTGGCTTCGGGCATCCTCTGCACAAGCCCGTCGATCCGCGCGCGCAGAGGATTCTCTCTCTCGCCGAGGAACGCGACGTCGGGCGGAAATACGTCCCGCTCGCCCGCGACATCGAGGACGCGGTCCAACGACTGTGGCCAAGACCGCTGCCGATGAACGTATCCTTCGCGATCCCGGCCGTTCTTCTCGATCTCGATTTCCCGAGTTCCGTTCTGAAGGGAATTCCTATCCTTGCCCGGACGGCAAGCCTGCTGGCGCATCTTGCGGAGGAAAGCCGGACGCCGATCGGCTTCACCCTGGCACACCACGCGGAGATGGGCATCGCGTTCGAGCCCCAGGCATCGGAGGATTGAGCGTCATGGCCGCGACCGAGCTACCTTGGGAGCAGCAGCGCGCCCGGGATGAACCCGTATACCGGGCGCAAATCGAATACCTGCTTGGACACTCGGCGTTCTATCGCGAAAAGCTGGCTTCGGTCGGAATCCGGACGGCCGATGACGCCGGTGGGCTCGATCAGCTGCACGGTCTTCCCTTCACGGAAAAGGACGAGCTTCGCGCGTCCAGGGACGAACGGCATCCGATCGGTACGCACCTGGCGGCCTCGATGGATGACGTGGTGCGGATCTATTCGACGAGCGGCACGACCGGAACGCCCAGCTACATTCCGTTGACGGCCGGAGACCTCGAAAACTGGGTGGAGATTTCCTGCCGGTCCTATGGGGCGAGCGGGTTGTCGGCCGGCGAGCGTATGGTGACGACCTACAACGCCGGTCCGTTCGTGGCCGGTGTCACGCTGGATGCCTTCGCACGACTGGGGGTGTGCCACATCCCGGTCGGTGCCGGGAACACCGAGCGATTGATGTCGGCGGTGCAACTCCTCAAGCCCACCGTGCTGGGCTGCACGCCATCCTACGCGTTGCATCTGGCCGAATGGGCTGCGGATCGCGGTATCGATACCGCTGGCAGCTCGGTCGACAAGATCCTCGTGGCGGGCGAACCCGGCGGCGGGGAACCCGCGATGCGGGCCCGGCTGGAACAGGCATGGGGCGCGCAGGTGACCGAGGCGATGGGCATCGGAGACATCTCCGTCTCGCTTTGGGGCGAATGCAGTGAGCGGCATGGGATGCACTTCTCCGGTGCGGGCTTCGTGCACTTCGAGCTTGTCGACCCCGATACCGGCGCTCCGGTTCCCATCGAGGACGGCGCCGAGGGAGAACTGGTCTACACCCATCTCAGGCACAGGGCCGCGCCGCTCCTGAGGTTCCGGTCCCGTGACCAGGTGCGCATGTCCGTCGGAGAATGCTCCTGCGGCCGGACCACGCCACGCGTTCGCTGCATCGGGAGAACCGATGACCTGTTGATTGTCCGGGGCGTGAACGTTTTCCCGTCCGCCGTGCGGGATGTCGTCGGCAAGATGGGCGAGCGTTTGAGCGGGGTCATCGCCATCCGCCCAAAGGCCAAGGGTGTGAAGCAGGCGCCACCTCTGCCGGTCGCTGTCGAATTGTCACCCGGTGCGGAGCCCGACCCGGAGCTTGCAGCCCGCATTCGCCAACGCCTGCGCGACGAGTTGATCGTGACCACGGAGATCGAGCTTGTGCCGTTTGGAACGCTGCCGCGGACCGACTACAAATCGAAGCTGGTCGATTGGTCCGGTGCCGTTTGAGCAGGGAACTCGGTGGGACCTCCATGCCGCGATCCGGCGAAACTGGAAAATCCCGACGCAGGCTGTGCACCGGATCACGATCAACGGGGCGGACCGCCGGACTTGGATCTGGTTCCGCGATCCGCCTGGTCTTCGGATCGAAGGCGCAAGCTGCCGTTTCGATGCGCCGGAAGGATGACGCGAGGCCGACGTCATGATCGAGGCCCACAAGATCCGCGTGGCGCATGGCGGTGACCACATCGACCGGGAGCCTGCGGCGGATGCGAACGAGGTGCTGGTGGACGGCAGACGTCGCCCCTTTCTGACGGAAGGTCGCCTCGAAAGTCCCACTGAGGGGGTCATGGCGGTCAGGCCGATGCCGGTCTCACGATTGCAATGAGGTGACGAAGCTCCCGAGGTCCTCGGCAAATCGATCGGGGGCCTCGAGGAACGGTATGTGCCCGACGCCGTCGTAGGGGAGGTGGCGCCCAGATGGCATGATCCGGGCGGCCGCTTCGCCGGTTGCAGGTGTCACGACCCGGTCCTGCGCCCCGTGAATGACGAGCGCGGGAGCTGACAGCTCGGCAAAGACGGGCCGGAAGTCTACGGACGCCGCGAACAGCGCGCGGCGAACATGGGCAGGGCAGAGCATGTTCACGCCAACCATCTCGGCATAGGTGAGACGGTCGAGCGGTTGAGCGGTGCAGGCCTCGACGAAACGGGCCGTGGCGCCAAGACGGCGGACGATGTCATCCGTGTAGAGATCACGATCGAGGCCGGGGCTTGCGTCACCCACCATCCAGGGCTCCCGCGCCTCGCCGATGGCCAGGATGCCACCGGCGAGCGCAATGCCCGAAATATCCGCCTGCCCATGGGTGGCCAGATACGCGGCAATGACGCGAGAGCCGTAGGACCAGCCGGCGAGGACCGGACGCTCCATCGCCGCAGCCGCCATCACCGCCCGCACATCGTCGCCCCAGAGTTTCGTGTCCGTGTAGGCTTCGCTGCTGGCAGGCTTTCCCGACGCTCCGTGGCCACGCAGGTCCATCGCCGCGAGGAAAAACCGGTCACTCAGCCGGTCCATCAGGGGCCTCCAGCAGATGAACTGCTGCGCCCAGCCGTGGATCAAGAGGATCGATGGCCTGGACGGATCGCCCGCGGTGGTAAACGCGATTGCGGTGCCGTCGGATGAAGTTGCGTATTCAGTGGTCACGTCATGCTTTCGAAGGTCGTTTCCAGGTTGCGTTCGCGGCTCGCGGAAAATGTCGACCCGGCTGTCATCGTGCGAGCATGGACCCAACCGGTCCGATGCGGTGGGCCTCGACAGAGCCCGGGCGTCGTCAGCTCTGGCTCCCGGGATCGAAGAACTCCGAGGTTTTTTCCCGCATCGCAAGCCACCAGCCTGACTGCCTGGGCCAGTCGGCGAAAGACGTGTCGTGGCCAAGATCACGCGCCGCGTGAAGCGCCCACATCGGATCCACCAGCGCCTCGCGCGCTATCGCGATGAGGTCGGCTTGCTCGCGTTCGAGAATAGCCTCGGCCTGAAGGGGATGAGTGATGAGACCGACTGCCATCGTCCTGATGCCAGTCTCCTTGCGGACCTTCTCGGCGTAGGGAACCTGGAATCCCGGCTGACGCCTGGCGTTCCCGCTCGCGGTCGCAGCGCCTGCAATGCCGCTCGACGAGCAATCCATGACGTCGACCCCGATCTCCTTGAGCCTTTTTGCAAGGACGACCGTGTCATCGAGCGTCCAACCCTCCGGAGGCCCATCGACCGCCGAGGTCCTGAAGAATAGCGGGATGTTGGTGGGCAAGGCGGCGCGTACGGCCTCGGCGATCTCGGTGGCAAGCCGCATCCGCCCTTCCAGATCACCGCCATAGGCATCGGTTCGCTTGTTCGACAGCGGAGAGAGGAAACTGTGGACGATATAGCCATGCGCGCCGTGGATCTCGACGATCTTGTAGCCCGCCTCGAGCGCGCGCCTTGCGGCCGCGACGAAGTCATCAACCAGTTGCCGGATCTCGGAAAGGGTCAACGCGTGCGGCACCGGCCATCCATCGGCGACCGGGATTGCGGACGGCCCGACCGGCGTCCACGGCATGTCGCCCCGGTCGAAATCGGACTGGTCGAGAGGTCCGTTGCCGAACCACGGACGCTGCATGCTCGATTTCCGGCCCGCATGGCCCAGCTGGATTGCCGGAATGGCGCCGTTGCGCAAAGCGAACCGAGCGACCCGGGCATGCCCGAGGATCTGGCTGTCGGTCCACAACCCGGGACAGCCATGCGTGATCCGGCCGCCTTTCTGGACCGCCGTGGCCTCGGTGAAGACGATCCCCGCCCCCCCGATCGCGAAACGGCCAAGATGCACCAGATGCCAGTCGTCGAGATGCCCGTCATGGGCGGAGTATTGGCACATCGGCGAAATCACGACCCGGTTTCGAGTTTCGATACCGCGGATCTGAAGGGGGCGGAAAAGGATGGGGGTCTCTGTCATCGCGGGCCTCAACTGCGTTGGCCGCATGCTGTACTTCCGGGCACCGCCAACTGCAAACGATCCCCGCGGGAGGGGTCATCAAGACGTCACGCGCGCATCCGGCGATGTGGCCCGTGCCCTCCAGGCTGCCGGTCGAAGTCTTCGGGGCCTGCGGCCGTTCGTTGTGCAGCGGACCTTGAACTTGGACGTGGCGGTCGACGGCTTCGAGCCCGTTCCGGAAGTGACCCCGCCGAAGCCCTCGCAAATGCAGCATGGACGCCTCTGCACCTGACGCCTCAGCGCAGCAAGAATACCGGTCGTTCGTGAGCGGTGCAGCGAGATCTCAGACCCCGATGTCCGGGTCGCGGACTAAGCGGTCTTCGCCGTCCGCTACGGGAATTCACTCCAGGAACGAACGCGCTGCCTCGCGTTGCGTTGAAAGGACGCTGGCCGCTTCGTCCTTTGGCCCCTAGCATTGCGCATCCGCAACAGGAGGACGTCATGGCTAGAGGATATTGGATTGTTCATATCAAGGTCACCGACCCCGAAACCTATCGCCGCTACGCCGATGTGGCGCCGGCCATCGTCAAACAACTGGGCGGACTTTATACCGTGGATGCAGGACGCGCTGAAACTGCCGAAGGCGATGCGTCCCTTGACCGGCACGTTGTGGTAGAATTCCCAAGCTATGAAGCCGCGCTGACGGCCTTCAGATCGGACGCATACCAATCCGTCGTCCACCTCCGCCATTCAAGCTCAGAATGCCTCTTCACACTTGCTGAGGGTGCCTGACACCGCACGAGGGCAAGTCCCGCTCCAGGTTCTCATCAGCCGATCGCTGCATCCTGGTCGAAAGTCGGCTCCGGTCGGCGGCGGTCGATGGCCACAGCGTTTGTCAGTGGCAGCAAGGCGACGGGCGTGACGATGGTTCTATCGGGCCGACTGCTTGGTCGAACAGGCAATCCTGTTTGTAGCCTCTTGGGAAAAATCCTGTGATCACCGCGTCTACTTGCGTGTGTGATTTGCCAGCCACCAACCTTTGCGTGACTGATCAGGGCTCGAAGCGGCCTGGCGGCGGTGCAGCAGCGCCAACTTGAGGCGGGCTCCGGAAGCTGCCGTTCGCAGGACGCAGGTTCTTCCCTGTGATCAACCGGCTGGTCGGCTCTGCGGACCTTCGGCAATCGGAAACGGTCTTTGGGTGAACCGGGGCCCGACGACGGCCTCGAGCCCAATTCAGTCGTCTGCCATGCCATATCCGACGCGTGGCCGAGAAGACGCTCGGACGGATGCAGCTAGATGGGCAACTCGTTGGAATATTTGATCCGTTGCATCGGAATTTCGGTCTTGACGCTTTGAACACCCGGAAGGGAGTTCAGATACTCGATCTGAAAGCGGCGATACGCCGTGATGTCGGCGGCCAGAATGCGCAGAAGGAAGTCGCAATCCCCCGCCATGAGGTGGCATTCAACGACATTTCGCAGGCGCTGCACTTCCTTGGTGAACCGCTCAACGGTCGTCTCGTCCTGTCCGGTCAGCCACACGCGGGTGAAGAATGTCATGCCAAGGCCGAGGGTGTCGGGGTTCAGCATCGCCGTGTATCGTTCGATGATGCCGGCAGCCTCCATGTTCCGGATACGCCGGAGGCAAGGGGTTTGCGAAAGCCCGACCTGCTCGGCGATCTCGTTGCTGGTCTGCTTGCAGTCTTTCTGGAGGAGGCGAAGAATCTTCCGGTCGATGTCGTCGAGGGCGTGCTGCATGGTCGTGCTCACTTCCGTTGGCGCATAACACCATCAATGTACTGCATCATGGCGCTTGGCACTAAAAATACACGATTTCATATCTCAATTTGGCAAAAAACACCTCGGATCAGGTGCCATTCTGTTTTTGCACAAACAAAAGGATTGGATGGATCATGGAAAAGGTCGGTTTCATCGGGTTGGGCACCATGGGATTGCCCATGGCGCGGAACCTCGCGCAGCATGGCATAACGCTGATCGTCTGGAACAGGACGCAAAAGGCTCCAGACGCCTTCCCCGGCGGATGTGATGTCGCGTTTGCCCGATCACCACGGGCCGTTTTGCGCGGGTCGCGGACATCCATTCTCATGCTTCTGAACCAGGACGCTGTTGATGCAGTGCTGGAACGCGACACGGCCGCCTTCGCCGAGAATGTTCAGGGCAAAACCATCATCGGCATGGGCTCGGTCGATCCGCTCTATTCGGTTGGTCTTGCAAGCGATATTGCACAGGCGGGTGGGACCTATCTCGAAGCGCCGGTCTCAGGCTCGCGGGTGCCCGCGGAGAACGGCCAGCTTGTCTGTTTGTTGGGCGGTGATCGCGCTGTGGCGGACGCGGTGGCCCCCCTCTTGCGCCCCATGTGCAAGGATCAGATCTACTGCGGGGCCGCTGGCGACGCCTTGCGCATGAAACTGGCGATCAACCTTTACCTTTGCTCCAGCCTCGTCGCCTTGGCCGAGGCGACCAATTTTGCACGCAAGGGCGGCCTTCCGTTGGACAAATTCAAGCAAGCCGTGGCGGCAGGCCCTCTCAGCAGCGATTTCGTGACCATCAAACTTCCCAAGATGATCGAAGGCGATTTTGGACTGCAGGCCGGGGTGGCAGACGCGCATACGAGCACCTGCCTGATCCGAACAGAAGCGGCGCGCCTGTGCTCGGCAACGCCGCAACTCGACGTCAGCTCCGACCTTTACGCACGGGCGGCAGAAGCGCTTGGCCCCAAGGTCGACATGTCGAGCGTGATATCGGTACTCGGCTAAAAAGAGCGGGCCTTGAGAGATTTGCCAAATCCTCCTTCGCAACGTGGTGACCGCCCGACGGCGGCTTTGTCCGCAACCCAGACCTTGGGGCCCGAGATCCCGCTGCACTGGTCACTAATGACCGCTATTCCTTCCGCGCCGCAGCGGTCAGGACCAGAGGCCTTCATGCTGCATCTGCGAGGGCTCTAGCTGGGTCACTTCCGGAAAGGGCTCTTTGCCGTCACTCACCCCTGATTATCCCAACGACCGCTTCCAACGACGGAAGGTCCGATTGCCGGGCCAGCTTGCTGAAGTCAGGGAAGAAACTGCAATCCTGCGATTGGCTGCTTCCGGAGCACGCGTCGGGCTCCTCTGTTGCACTACCGCAAGGCCGCCTTTAGCCCGGAGCGGACGTCGCAGCATGATGAGGCAGCCTCAGACCGGGCAGGTGTCGGCTTGCCCGCCATGGCGGTGTCAAGCGATACCGCCCCAGAAAGCCGGCATTCCTCGGGTATCGGGGTCGGCTGCAATCTGGACGGCCGGACGCTGAGAACGAGCGCGGCACGACGACCGTACGGCGCAGGGAGCGAGCGTTTGGCGCATTGGGCAAGTGGCTTGGCGTGAAAGGCGATTGGCATGGCGCGGGCCTCACCTTATCCCTGCGGCATTGGAGGGACCCATGCGGCAATTGCCCGACCAACCGACGGTACATGTAGGAAAAGTCTGGCGACTGTTGCTGGCCGATCTTGGCCTCGACACGATCACGGTCCTCCGTCGTGCAGGTTTGCCAACCGGCCTTTTGGACGGCGCCGGGTCGCGCATCACGCTCGATGAGTTCTATTCCCTGTGGGAAAGTCTGGCCGCAGAAGCGCAGTCTCCGACGCTCCCACTGAAACTGGGGCGGATCGAGGCGAGCGAGTACTTCGACCCGGCGTTCTTCGCAGCCATGTGTGCGCCCAACATGACGGTGGCGGGGCAGCGATTGGGGGAATTCAAGCGCATGGTCGGCGCCTTCAGCCTCGATGTCGACGTGCACCCCGATGCCACCCGCTTTACCTACCGCTGCAAGTATCGCCCGGACCTTCCGGTCGCGATGGCAGCCACGGAGGTCGTCTTTCTGGTGAACCTCCTGCGGCGTGCGACGCGCCATCGCGTCGTCCCGCGGGCGGTTTGCCTGCCGGGACCGTTGCAGGACAAGGCGGCTTTCGAAGACTGGTTCGGATGTCCGGTGGATCACGGTCACAGCGCATCCTTTTCCCTTGATCCCATAGACGCCATGCGGCCGTTCCTGACCCATGACAACCAGATGTGGACTGCGTTCGAGCCCGGTTTGCGACGCCGGATGGACGACGCCCGCGAAGATCTGAGCACACGCGCCCGGGTCGAGAACGCCCTTCTGGAGTTGCTGCCCAGCGGGCGGACCCAGATCGACGACGTGGCCGGTGAACTTGCGGTCAGCCGTCGGTCCCTGCAACGGAGGTTGTCCGAGGAAGGCACATCCTGGTTGGACGTGCTCAATTCGGCGCGAATGCGACTGGCGAAGCACTACCTGAAGAATACGAACCTCGGCGCGGCTGAGGTGAGTTTCCTGCTCGGCTTCGAGGATCCGAACTCATTCTTCCGGGCCTTTCGCCGTTGGACCGATGCCACGCCGGAGGCATGGCGCGCAGCGCAACGTGTGCGCGCCTGAGGCTGGCACGTCTCGCAAGTCTTCTGGCGCAACGCGCGAGTGACGGAGGAGGCGGAAGCACCCAGGTTGGGATCATTGCCCCTGTTCTCAGCGAGGAAGCATGACCAATGCCGCCCCCCTTGCGCCGTTCGCCATCCGCGACGGTCAGATCATCACCGGCCAGCAACCGCACAGCACGCGGGTGTTCTCCGATCTGCTGATCGAAGCTCTCTCCGAATAGCGCGCCAGGGGCTGGCTGGTCCCGCGTATCACAGCGAATTCAAAGGAATGCTCAAATGACCAAGGTCTTTGTGACAGGAGCCTCCGGCTTCATCGCCAAACATATCCTGCGCGAACTGATGGAAAAAGGATACGCGGTGCGCGCCTCGGTCCGCTCCGACAGGCGCAAGGAGGAACTCGAGAGCCTGTTCCGTGATGCTTCGCTCGAGTTCGCCACGCTCGACCTCACCAGGGATGACGGATGGCAGGACGCGCTCAAGGGCTGCGATGTGCTGATCCACACCGCCTCGCCCTTTCCGTTGACCGAACCCAAGGACCCGCAGGACCTGATCCGCCCCGCGGTGGATGGCACGCTGCGGGCGATGCGCGCCGCCAAGGAGGCCGGAATCAAGCGGGTGATCCTGACCTCGTCCTGCGCGGCGATCTACAAACAGGCGGACAAGCCGAAGATGCAACCCTCGGACGAAACATACTGGACAAGTCCGGACGACCCGGCCGTCGGGGCCTATGAAGCGTCCAAGACGCTCGCGGAAAAGGCGGCGTGGGATTTCGTAGCCGATCATTCGGAGATCGCCCTGACCACCATCAATCCGGGAGCCGTTTTCGGCCCGCCGATGGATGCACGCTACGGATCCTCGCTGGAACTTGTCGAACAGCTCATGACCGGCAAGGTCCCGATGGCTCCGCCCATGGACATGGTCGCCGTGGATGTGCGGGACGTGGCGCGGATGCATGTCGCGGCCATCGACCTGGAGGCCACGAAGGGAGAGCGTTTCGCCGCCGCGAGCGGAACGCATCGCTTCCTCGAACTGGGCGAATTCCTCAAGGCGTGGGATGCCAGCCTCAAGACGCCGGGGCGTGAGGCCCCTGTCTGGCTGCTGCGGATCATGGGCCTATTCTCAGGCGAAGTGAAAGGTGTTCTGGCGAATGTCGGGCGCACCCTCGCCGTCTCCGGCGCCAAGGCCGAAAGGACATTCGGCTTCGAATTCATCCCGGTCAAGGATGCGCTGATTGCATCCGCCGAGGCCGTCCGGATGCACAAACTGAACGAGAGGACCCAATGATCACTGCATATCTGTGGGGCACGCCCAATGGCTACAAGGTAGCCATCGCCCTGGAGGAAATGGGCCTCGACTACGAGATAACATGGGTAAATATCGGCGCCGGCGAACAGCATGAGCCCGCGTTTCTCGAGATCTCGCCGAATGGGAAAATTCCTGCGATCGTCGATGACGAGACCGGGATCAGGCTGATGGAGTCTGGCGCGATCCTGCAGTACCTCGCCGACAAGACGGGGAAGTTCGGCGGCGCGACGCTCAAGGACCGGTGGGCGGTGATCGAATGGCTGCACTGGCAGATGGGCGGTCTTGGCCCGACGATGGGTCAGGTCAACCACTTTCGGGGCCTCAAGGATAAGGTTCCCTATGGCGAGACCCGGTACATGAACGAGACCGTGCGATTGTTCGGGGTGCTCGACAGGCAGCTGGAAGGCCGCGACTACATCACCGGTGACTATTCCATTGCAGATATCGCCGCGGTTGCCTGGGCAGGGATGGCCCCAATGCTTGGTGATCCGCGGCTCGCCGATTGCGCCAAAGTCATGGCCTGGATCGAGCGCAACGTTTCGCGGCCCGCAACTGCCCGGGCGATCGCACTGTCGCCCGACTGAGATGCGAATGACTGGACGAGTGATGCTCCGCCACTCAGCGCCAACCCGAGGCAGACGCATTTCTCTGTCCTGGGCGAGATTCTTCGACCCGGGCACCATGGAAAAGACCGCCTTGTCCGCATCGCGGACATAGAACCAACCGGGCCGCGTCTCCGGCTCCGTCAGAAGCGGACCTGGAGACGCGAGAACGGACGATGCCGCATCCTTGGCCTGTCCTCGCGGGCTGCTCGACGACACCAAGCCGACACCCGGCCCAAACCGTCGGATGCCTCAATAGAGCCCGAAACGGGCTTCGGTTTGGCGGGCCGCGACCGTCCCCACCGGGCACTGCACGAAAGGAACCGGGTGCAGCCGAGGCCTTACCTACCGTCCATGCCGGCACCACTGAAGGACGCTCTCGCGTCCTCGCAAGCTGATATCGCTTTGCGATCCCATCGATTACACCTGCTGGAAGCCGGCAAAGACCGAGCCAGGAAACACGACGCCAAGAACGGGGGAGAGTACGATTTCGGTTGGAACCATTTTCTTCGGAGGGATTTTTTCCTTGCTGCCCGCGGTGCTCCTGGCGGCCCGCTTTTTTTGGCGAAAGCCGCCATGGTGGTTGATCATCCTATTGATCATCATCGTGGGCTGGACGACTTACTTCTTCACCGTCGTCGGCCATTTCGAAGAGTTGAATGAACTCGTCGAGACCACTGAAAATCCGAGTCAGGAACTCTTGGATGAGGCATATTCGGACGGTGGCCCCCTCGTCTTTGCGCTATTGTTCGGATGGCTGATCGCTTTGGCCTACGCCGCACCGTGGTGGGTCCTTTTCCTGATGGCAACGTGGCTCAGAAGCATGATCCGACGGCTCCGTCGGCGCCAACAATGAGACAAAGGCGCAATCACGAAACTGCCATTCAACCTGCCTCGATCCACGACCGCTTCGTCCGCGTTGCGGACATAGAACCAACCGGGCCGAGTGTCCGGTTCCGTCAGAAGCGGACCTGGAGACGCGAAAACTGACGTTGCCGCATCCTTGGCCTGTCCTTGCGGGCTGCTAGACGATACCAAGCCGACATCCGGCCCAAACCGTCAGATGTCTCCATCGAGCCCGGAGCAGTCGCTCAAGCAAGGCACAGCGAATATCGGCTTCTCACGCGCCGAGGTTGCTGACGGACGCTCGTCGCCAGAGGGAGATCATCGGCCCGGCTAGTCCCTGCTCAGGTATGCGGCATCTAACGATCCTTGCCGTCGCGGGCGAGGTTCGGTGCCGGAACGGCGTTTTCCCGTGCGACGTCGAACGCGGTCGCGATGGTGGAAAGGTACTCGATGGCTTCCCCTGTCGCGTCCTTCAGGTCGGACGAGGCCGTATGCAACGCGGTGATGTGCCCTTTTTCGTCCTTTCTGATCCATCCGCGCGTTTCGAGCGCGGCGATCTTGCGACGCACGGTTTCCCGGGGGATGCCCGTGAAGTCCGAAATGGATTGCACGTTGAGCGGTTCCTGTCGGCGCTCGCCGGCGCCGTCACGGGTCAGCGAACGGTAGTCAACCAGTTCGCGCGCCCAGTTCTCGGGTCGAGTCCGGTCGCCGATGACAGCGAGAACCACCATCATGTCGAGGTCCCCGTCGAAGGCCTTGCGAAGCTGCACGATGAACCGCGTGAAGCCGGCGATCTGCGCGGGCCAGATCGTTGAGAAGTGCTCCTCGATGAGTTCGCGATTGCGTGCCTTCCTGATCTTCATGGGATCGCTCCTGCACATTTGGATGTCCGGTTAGGGCGCCGTATCGGCCATGGCGCCCATTCTGGGCGGCAAGATCATTGTCGGTCAAAACAATTCCATCGTTTCATTGCGATGATTCTCACCTGAGGGGGTACGATGGAGCATAACCGGCGAACGTCGGTTGGCAGTGGGACTGTCGGCGCAACGGATCTCGGGCGCCGCTTGCAATCCCGTGCCGCCGGAAAAATGCTGTCCCCGGGCCGGATCAAGGGAGCGATGGCTGCCACGCTCTGTCTGGCGGGTGCGGCGCAGGCGCAGGCCGAAGACCCGATGCTCCTTTATGATGCGAACGGGACAAGTGTCCGTGCGACGCTCCAGTTCGGCGCGAACCTCGTCAGCGAAGACAACCTGTTCTGGAACCTGTCGGACTTCGCGGCGCCCGGTTCGGGTTACGATCCCGACGCGACATGGCTCGAGATCTACGTCAAGCCCGGTCTGAATTTCGAGACGGCACTCGGAAACGGGTCGGAATTCTACGGCCGTATCTCCGCCGTGGGTTCCTACACGCTGGGAACCGACGCGTTCGACACGGGCGACACGGGGCGTTGGACGCTGGAGGAAAGCTACGCCGGTCTGCGGTTTCCCCTTTCCGGGGACGCGACGCTGGATCTGTCGTTCGGCGCGCGCGAGCTGAGGCTCGGCACCGGCATGCTGATCTCCGACGGCGGGTCGGACGGGTTCGAGCGTGGCGCGCTCAAGTTCGGCCCCCGCCGTGCCTGGGAAATCGCGGCGATCGCGGAGCTGGAGACCGGCAACTTCACCGGCACCCTGTTCTACCTTGATCCGCGGGAGCGTCCGGCCACGGACGGCGACAACGCACTCGGCGGCATTGATCTGCGTTACGACGACCCGGCCGGGGCTATCTGGGGCTTACGTACGTCAACGTGCTGAATTCCACCTCCGCCTACCCGCAGGCCGCGCCCGGCGGGATCGGCGCACCGACCGTCATTCCGGGTGCCCGCGAAGGGACCGAAACCATCAGTTTCTACGGGCGGACGAACCCATTCGAGGGATCGTTGGAGAACTTCTTCTTCGCGGGCGACCTGGCTTTCCAGTGGAACGACGCCGTCGACCTGAACGCCTGGGCCGGCCGCGCGCAGGTGGGCTACTCCTTCGCCAGCGCGCGGTGGACACCCGTTCTGACCTACAGCTACCAGACATTCTCCGGCGACGACCCCGCCACGCCCGGCCTCGAACGGTTCGATCCGCTCTACTATGACGGATCGCCTGCCGCCTGGGCGACAGGGTCCAAGTCGGCGATGATCTGAAGCAACTCCAATGTCCAGTCGCACAACCTGTCTCTCTCGATGCGGCCGACGCAGCAGGACATGATCACGCTGCGCTACGCGCATGTCCGCGCCAACGAGTTGAACAGCCCGCTCCAGTTCGGACAGGCCACGCGTCTCGACATCGGCGGGGCCACTGGCAACGTCGTGACCGGCGTCACCGACCCGCATCTCTCGGACGATTTCTTCGTCGAGTATCAGCGCATCATCAGCCGCAACGTGTTCCTGACGGCCGGCGTCAGCATAGCCGTGCCGGGGGATGGAATTCGGAACGTCTTTCCGGGGAACGACCCGAACTGGGTAGGAGGATTCGTGAATGTCGTCTTCAATTTCTAGGCTCGCCGCCATCGCGGCCTGCGGGGTGATGGGGCTGACCGCCATGACGTCGAATGCAAACGCGCAGGCAACCGGGTTCCCTACCGCCGAGGAAAGCGATCCGAACACGATGGGCTGGATGACAGGCTTTCCGCCCCCGCCCGAACTGCGCATCACGAACCCCGACAGCGTCTTCTTCAGCTTTCCGCGCATGCGCTGGTCGGTCTGTCACCTGCGGGAGTTCTTGCCGACGGAGCAGGTGAGCCGTGGCCTGGGCGCACCGATGCCCATGGAATACGCGCTCGACGACGGGATCGACGCCGTCACCTTCCGTCCGCTGCGCGGCGACGTGGAGGAGATGACGTGGGAGGAGTCGCTCAACGCCAACTACACCGACGGCATCCTGATCCTGCACCGGGGCCGCATCGTCTACGAACGCTACCTCGGCTGTCTGACCGAAGCCGGGCAGCATGCCGCGATGTCGATGACGAAGTCCTTCACCGGCACGCTGGCCGAGATGCTGGTGGCCGAGGGTGCGCTCGACGACACGCTTCTGGTCAGCGAGATCATCCCCGAGCTCGAACCGAGCGCCTTCGGGTCGGCGACGGTGCGGCAGGTCATGGACATGACGACCGCCTTCGAGTTCAGCGAGGACTATGGCGATCCGAACGCGGCGATCTGGGTCTACAACGCCGCCGCCAGTCCCTTTCCCAAGCCCGACGACTATGACGGGCCGGAAGGGTATTTCGAGTACCTGACCACCGTGGGCCCCGATCCCGAGGGCATCCAGCACGGGCAGGAGTTCCACTACCGCACGCCAAACTCGGACGTTCTGGGCTGGATCATCAGCCGCGTGAGCGGGATGGAGGTGACCGAGCTTCTGTCGGAACGCATCTGGAGCCGGATGGGCGCCGAGCAGGACGCCTACATGACCGTGGACGGCGTGGGGACGCCCTTCGCCGGCGGCGGCCTCTCCGCCGGCCTGCGCGACCTCGGTCGTTTCGGTCAGATCATCCTCAACGGCGGAGAGTGGAACGGCGAACAGCTCATCCCGGCTGCGGCCATCGAGAACATCCGCGGCGGCGGCGACCTCGATGCCTTTGCGGCGGCGGGCTACGCGGACCTTGCAGGCGGCAGCTATCGCGGCCAGTGGTGGATCTTCAACAACGAACACGGCGCCTTCGCCGCGCGCGGCGTGCATGGCCAGACGATCTACATCGATCCGACGGCCGAGATGGTGATCGTGCGCTTCGCGTCCTTCCCCATCGCCTTCAACAGCCGGATCGACCCGACCTCGTTGCCGGCCTACCAGGCTGTGGCGGAGTACCTGATGGCACAGTAACGCCACCGGGAGCGCTCTCGCGCTCCCGGTTGTGCGCTTGTCCCAGCCAGCAAGGAGGAGCACGTCATGACGGGCTTTCTCAGACTCGCCCTTTTGCCTGTCGTCATGCTTTTGACCCTTACGTTTCCGGGGGCGGCTCAGGATCAGTCGGCGCGTGTCGTCGTTCCGGATTCACCCACTGGCGGGGCGTTCGTGGATGGCTGTTGCCGCGTGGACCGGCCACTCTACGGGCCCTACCGTATCCGCCTGTGCTTCGGCGACTGGGGCAACGGGACATATGCGGTGCAGGGGCCGCAACTGGTCTGCGAGGGGCGCCTGAACTGGCGCGTTTCGGGGGGCACTGTCGACATTTCGCTGCGGCGGCAGTCCTGCAACATGGGACGCGCGTGGTCGGCGGCCGAAATCACCTGCCGGCCGCGCGGGCTGGTCAGCGCGATCCTCGACGATCTCATCCGCGAGATCACCGGGCAGGGCAGCGCGCGGCCGCGTGTCGTCGTGCCGGACCGTCCCACGGTCGGGCGGCTCACATGCACCTATCATCCCAGCGTGGCCTCGGCCGGCTCGCGCCAGTTCTTTGCCAACCGTGTGCTGGCGGAGCCGCGCTAGTGTCCCGAAAAGCCGAGATCCCGACACGGCTCACCGCGGCAGCACCGTCACCGGGCGCGGTGTCGGTCATCGCCGGGGCATTGCGCGGGTTCCGCGTGGCGATCGTGCTGCTTGTCCTGGCGATAGCGGCCTATCTGGCAGGTCCCGCCAATGCCCAGACGGGGAATGCGGCCGCGGAGGACAGCGCCGCGCGTGTTCGGGCGGCAATCGTGAAGGCCTGAGTCATGCGGAACGAAAGTGCACAAATGCCCGGTGGCTGGAAGCGCCTCGACAAGGCCGCCTTCGGAATTGTCTACGGGGCGATCACGGTCCTCAGCATTCTGATGGCAATCGGCGATCATTCCGACGCACCGTTCGAAACGGCGGCAATCCTGTTCGGCTCCGTCCTTGCCGTGACGATGGCCAAGGCGTTTTCGGAGCTGCTTGCGCATGCCATCGATACCGGTGAACGGCTGACGCGGTCGGCGTGGCACGCTGCCTGGCGCCACAGCTCACCTTCGCTTTCCATGGCGATCCTTCCGGCGTTGCTGTTCCTGTCCGCTGGTCTCGGCATGATGACGGTCGAGCTGGCCGTGGGTCTTTCGCAACTGGTCAGCGTCGCCATCCTGCTCCTGATCGGGGCGAGGGTCGGCTGGGTCATAGACCGCAGGCATTGGCCCGCAATCGGAGGCGCCCTCTTCGCCGGCGGCATCGGGCTGGCGCTGGCCGGCTTGAAGTATGTCATTCATTGACCGTTCCGCACGGCTGCCGGCCGTCGGGTGAAAGGCCGCCGGACCCCGGAGCATCCACGCCGACACGGATTTGGAAAGGAAAGGAATGATCCGGCCCGCGCGGCTTGTCGCCTTGGCTGCTGTCTTTGGCTTGATCTCCGCCGCCATGATCGCCTGGACCGGAAGGCAGTGCGAAACCGATCTGTAGCCGGCAGGAGGGAGAAGCGCCGGATGGACGTCCGTTGCCGCACTTCCCGAGTGGCGGGCTCTCTTTATGGCCCAAGGGACAGCGTCACTGGCCGGGCCCGGACTGGTTCGAATGCGCCTGACGTCACCATTCCGCAAGCCGGCGGGAAACACCGGCCCTTGTCTGCGGTCATGAAGTGGAGTGTTCGCCCGGGGGTTCTTGAGGCGTCACGAGGAGCGCTATGGTGGCACCCCCTCCGTTCAATGGGGTGAAGGTCCACTCCCGGGCGGACGTTTTCACGACGCCGGCGATGGTTTCCTTTTCGGGCGTGAATCCGGGCCCTTCGTGGCGCGTGCCTTGAACCGTTTCGGCTTGTCGCCATCCTTTTGGCCCTTGCCGCGGTCGCGACCTGGTCCAATGCGTTTGGACGGATCGGCGGCATCCTTGCGCCTCTCGGTGTCCTGCGCGGCGCCCTTGCCGGCCTTCCCGTTGTCCTTGGTCCCCCGGCTTTTCGTCTGTCCCGGGTTCGGCTTTCCGTGCTTGGGCCTTTTCGCCTTGTGTGTGTCCGGCCTGTCCTGGCGCGCATCGGGTTTTGCCTTGCGCCGCTCGGCCTGGGTTGTCGCAGCGGGTTTCACGTCATCCGCCTGCGGCGTCCCGGCGGAGGGCCTGCGCGCTTCCCCGTCCTGGCGAGACACGTCTTGCGGAGCCTTCGGTGCGGCCGGGGGACCCTTGGGAGAGGCGTCGAACTCCGGCGGGCCCGGCAGCTCCGTCAGGCGCGCGCCCTGTTCGAGCTCGAGCTCCGGGCCCAGTTCGGTCTTCATGCCGGAAACCGCATCGGTCAGGATCTCGATGAAGGTCTCCTGATACTGGACGCGAATGGCCCCGATCGCGTCCTTCGACAGCCCCGCATTGCGGCACAGCATGGGAAGCAGCCACCGCGGCTCGGCGCGCTGCTTGCGACCGAGCGACAGCGAAAACCAGGTGCTCGGCCCGAAGGCGGACGGCTCGCGCGGCTTGCGCGCGCCGGGCTCGGGCATGTCGCCGAGGATCTCGGGCGCCGAGTTGCGGTCGCGGTAGAGCCGCAGGTAAGCCGCCGCGACCTTTTCGGCGGAGTGAGCCTGCAGGAGACGGTCGGCGAAGGCCTGTTCCTCGGGGCTGAGTGGATGGTCCCACGCGAGATCGGACATCAGCCTGTCCTCGTCGCGGGCCAGGACCGCTTCGGCCGAGGGCGGCGTGCCCCATTCGGCCTCCAGGTTGGCGAATTTCAGAAGGCGCTGCGCCTTTGACCGTTCACGGACCGGCACGATGAGAACCGAGGTGCCCTTGCGCCCGGCGCGTCCCGTGCGGCCGGAGCGGTGCAGGAGCGATTCCGAATTGGAGGGAAGGTCCGCGTGGACGACCAGTTCAAGACCGGGCAGGTCGATGCCGCGCGCTGCCACGTCGGTCGCGATACACACACGCGCGCGGCCATCCCGCAGGGCCTGCAAGGCATGAGTGCGCTCGGACTGGCTCAATTCGCCCGACAGGGCCACGACCGAGAAACCCCTGTTCGAGAACTTGGCCACCAGCCGGGCCACCATCGAGCGGGTGTTGGCAAAGATGATCGCCGTTTGCGGGTCATGATACCTGAGCAGGTTGATGATCGCCTTTTCGATATCCGACGGAGCCACGGTCAGCGCGACATAGGCGATGTCGCTGTGCTGGGCGTCCTTGTCACCCACCTCGATCCGCCGCGCGTCGGCTTTCTGGTAGGTTTGCGCAAGCTTCGCGATGCCGCGTGGCACCGTCGCCGAGAACAGCAGCGTGCGGCGGCTCTTCGGCGTGTGGTCGAGGATGAATTCGAGATCCTCGGCGAAGCCCATGTCGAGCATCTCGTCCGCCTCGTCGAGAACGACCGCCTTCAGGTCGCTCAGATCGATCACCCCGCGGGACACGTGGTCCCTGAGGCGGCCGGGCGTGGCGACGATGACATGGGCGCCGCGCTCGATCGCCCGGCGTTCGGCGCGGGCATCCATACCGCCGACAGAAGACGCGGTCACGATCCCGGCCTCCGCGAACAGCCAGTCGAACTCCCGCTGCACCTGCATGGCCAGTTCACGCGTGGGCGCGATGATCAGGGCCAGCGGTGTCGCCGGTCGCTCAAATCGCCCATCCCTGTCCAGCAGATCCTGTCCAAGCGCCAGCCCGAAGCCGACCGTCTTCCCGGAACCGGTCTGTGCCGAAACCAAAAGGTCGAGCCCCGCCAATTTCGGCTGTGTCACCGCCACTTGAACCGGCGTCGGTTCGCGGTAGCCCTTGGCGGCCAAAGTCTTCGACAGCGTTTCGGGCAGTCCGGAGAAATCCTGCATGCATCACCTGGAAGGAGGGAAGACCCCGCCATTAAGCGTGTTGACCGCAATTGTATAGAGCGCAGGCAAGACCGGACGTGATCGCATCCGGCAGGGCAAGGGAAGGTTCGCGACCGAAGCTCTCGCATCGCAAGGGCCCCAAGGTATGCCCCATTTTCTAACGCGTCTCGCGGCGCGCGTTGTCCGGATCGAGCGCAATTCTGCGATAACAGCCCTGCGCGAGGTAGCCCGCAAGGTAGTCGACGAAGGCGCGGACGCGGGGTTCCTTCTGCAGGCTCTCCGTGGTGACGAGCCAGACCGGGGCCTCGCTTCTGACCGGTGGATCGAAACAGCGCAGCAAGCCCGCGGCTTCGGCCGTCATGTTCGACATCACGCCCACGCCCACGCCACTGACGAGTCCCGCCAGCAGACCCGGGATGTCGTGAGCCCTCATCACGATGCCCTGCTCCGGAACGATGCCTTCAAGCCATTCGGCGAACGGGGCGCTGCCGAAATCCTTCGACAAGGTCACCACCGGATGCCGGCCAAGGTCTTCGGCCCGCTCGGGCCTGCCCCGCGCCGCGGCATAGTCACGCGAGCACCAGACCGACCAGCCATCCGTCAGAACGCGCCGCGCCACGAGGCCGGGCACGTCCGGTGCCGGGCCAGCGCGCAGGGCGACGTCGGCCTGGCCGGCCAACAGGTCCAGCTTGGCTTCGGTCGCCACCAGCTCGACCGCGATGTCCGGATAGGCCGTCCGGAAGTCCCGGACGGCAGGGTAGAAGAAGGTCTGCGCGAACGCGCCCATGGTGGTGACCCGCACCTGTCCCACCAGACCGCGCCTGTGCTGCCGGATGGTCGTCAGGGCATCGGACACGGCGGCCTCGATCGCTTCGGCCCGCGGCAGCAATTGCCCTCCGGCAAAGGTCAGCGCGTAGCCCGACGGGCGGCGGTCGAACAGCTTGACGCCAAGCGCCGCCTCGAGCGCGTCGATCCGGCGTGAAACGGTGCTCTGGCTCACGCGCAGGACGCGCGACGCGGCGAGCGTAGAGCCGTGCCGGGCGACGCCGAGGAATATGTGCCAGTCGCTGTTCTCCATGTCGCGTTATGCGGTTCCGGATAACCACTCCGCAAGAGTGGTGTTCGTCAGACGGCGCGGCTTGCGGCTAGCGTCGGGGCAGCAAAAAAACGGAGCACAGGATCATGAAACTCTACTGCGACCCGATTTCGACCAGTTCGCGCCCGGTCATCATGCTGGTGGCGGATTTCGACCTCCCCGTCGAGATCGTCACGATCAACCTGTTCGCGGACCAGAACCAGACCCCGGATTTCCTGGCGATCAACCCCCTCGGCACGGTTCCGGTCCTGGAGGACGACGGCTTCGGGCTGACGGAAAGCGCCGCGATCCTCAAATACCTGTCGGTCCGGTTCGACCTGCCGGTCTACCCTTCGGAGTTGCAGGCGCAGATCCGGGTCGACGAGATGCTGGCGCGGTTCATCTCCAACTTCAACGCCTTTCACGGGATCTGCGGAACCTATCCGCGCATGCTGCCCCAGCTTGCCTGGCTGAACGAGGGAACCAAGGCCGATATGGCGGCACTCGGGGCCTATGGATCCGCGCGCTACCTGTCCGTGCTGGACCGGCGACTGGCGCAGCACGGCCCCTTCGTCTGCGGCGCCGAGCTTTCCATCGCGGATTACGCGGGCGTCTCGCTGGTGACGCTGGCCGAGTTCGTCGAGTTCGATTTCTCGCCCTATCCGGCGGTTCAAGCCTGGCTTGCGCGGATGCGCGACCGCGCGGGGTGGGACGCGGCCTTCGCCGGCTTCACCGGGATGGTCACCGCAGCCCGCGCCGCCCGGGCAGAGCCAGCGGCCTGATCGACGGGCACGACCCACCAACACCATCATCACGGGGAGAACGTCATGAGCCTACCGGATCTCGCGGTCCTGCTGCACGTCATCTTTGTCATCATGTGGCTGGGCGGCGGTCTCGCCCTTCTGGTCGGGGCCGAGGTCATGCGGCGCAAGCGCGGCCCCGCGTCCGTTCTTGTGGTCGTCGACATCGTGGCCCTGCTTGGTCCGGGGTACTTCGTGCCGATCTCGATCCTGACCCTGCTGACCGGGCTGGTCGCGGCATGGATGGGGCCGGGGTTCGGCGAACTCTGGGTCGCACTCGGGATCGCGGGTTTTGCCGCGACATTCCTGACCGGGATACTCTTGATCAAGCCGCGGGCCGAGAAACTGGCCGCGTCGACCACAGGCGGGCAGGTGCCGCAAGGCGTCCTTCTCGGACAGGCCGACAACCTGGTGACCATCGCGCGGTTCGACTACGTGGTCCTGTTTCTCGTCGTCGCGGTGATGGTGTTGAAACCCGCGGCAACCGATATCGCTGTGCTGGGCGCGATGGCCGCCGCCGCCGCAATTGGCGCGCGTCTCACCATCGTGAAGGGGCTGCGCGGCGAGGCCGTCGCCTGAGACGCGCGCCGGCGACCCAACCCGTCGCCTGCGGGCGATCGGGTCTGGGTCGTTTCAGCCGGCCGGCCCTGCGGACCTGGACTTCACGGAAGCGAAGGCCTCGGCCCGGGGCGTCGCGGTCGAAGCGGCCTTTCAGACAAGAAACGCTCTGGCCGGGAACCATTGGGCCCCAGCCGGGATCGATGCCCGGAGGCTTGCGCCCGGGGTGATGCGGGACAGGCCGGGTCCGTTCGGAGTTGATGTCAGCCCTGCGATTCCACAGGCATCAACGGCCGGTTTCGGCCAAGGGGTGTCCGGGCGTACCGGCGTCTTCGTCCTCGGCCTGTTCGGCCGCCCAGGTTCCGGCGGCCTCGATCGCGACCGCGGAGGCGGTAGGCAGCACGCCGAGATAAGCTTCGGTTTCGTTGGCGGAGAGCGTCATGCGTTGCGTCATCCGGTACGCCGCGTATGCGGCCATGACGACGAAGGTCGCCCCGATCACGATCCAGAAGGCATCGGGCCCCGCGCTCTGCATGGCCCAGCCGGTCAGCAATGGCCCCAGAATGGCCCCGAGGCCGAAGGTAAAGACCAGCCCGCCGGATGCGGCGGGCATGTCCTCGGCCGACAGGAAGTCGTTGGTATAGGCGATCAACAATGCATAGAGCGGCGTTGTCATGCCGCCGGCCAGGAAGGCGGAGCCCATCAGCGGCCATAGGTTGCGCCCATCCTGTGAGCCGTGATCGACACCCGAGAGCCACCCGAGCAAGCACGCCATGGCGCCCATGACCGCGGTGACAAGGATGACCTTGCGGCGGTCGAACCGGTCAGACAGCCAGCCGATCGGAACCTGAAACACCAGCGCTCCGGCGAAGAGCATCGCGACGAACAGGGCGATCTCGTTGGCCGTCATGTTGATCTCGCTTCCGAAGACCGCCCCCATGCCCGACTGGGTGGCGTAGATGCTGCCCAGCAGAAAAATCCCGATCGTTCCGAGCGGCGACCCCGCGAAAAGATCTCTGAACGACATCGGTCGTGCGACCTCGACGGTCGGCGCCGGTGTGACCGACAGAAGGATCGGGGCGAAGGAGATCGATACGAGGATCGATGCGCCGATGAACAGGGCGGAGGTCGCCGCGTCGCCCAGCGTCAGGAGGTATTGAGCGCCGATGATCCCGACCGTCTGGGCGATCATGTAGGCCGAGAGGACCTTGCCGCGCGACTCGTTCGTCGTCGCATTGTTCAGCCAGCTTTCTGCGGCGACGTAGATGCCCGACATGCAAAAGCCGATCAGGATCCGGAGTATGGTCCAGGCCCAGGGCTCCGCCAGCAGGGTGAACGCGATCAGGCCGGCCGACATGAAGCTTCCGAGCGCGGCGAATACCCGGACATGACCGACGCGCTGGATCAGCGTCGGGGTCAGCCGGGCGCCGGACAGGAAACCGATGAAGTAGCCGGACGTCACTACGGCCAGTTCCGCCGCCGAGAACCCCTCGAGTCCGCCGCGAAGGCCGATCAGGGTGAAGTGCATGCCGTTGCCGAGCATGATCAGAACGATGCCCAACAGAAGGGCCCAGACACCGGACAAGACTTGCACCATGGGTTTGGACCTTACTGGCTCGGGCACGCGTTGAGTGCCCGTCACACGGAACGACCTGGCGCGCCGTCGCTGCAGCGCCGAAAGAGGCCCGATTTGCGACATGCGCAAAATGACTTTCAGGACCCGATCAATTCTGCCTGGCGCGAAAGCGATCCCTCCGGGCCGGGCTTCCGATGTCCGCGTCGCGCCTCGCGGAGGGGGGGCTCCGCGCATCGGCGCGGTGCGGATGCATGGTGTGGGAGGGCTGGATGGAGAACCCGCAATGCCGGAACCCAGCCTCCGGCAACCAGGCCGCCTCGTCCATCGTGGAACATGGGTCGGCTAATCGGCCGCATACGTCCACGTCTGCCTAGGCGGGTCTGGGTTATCCGAGCGTGGCTCGCCGGCCTGTGTGATCTTTGGAATGCCGGTCACCAGGTGTCCGGAACGGTGAATGCGGCAGGGGCAGGTGCGGCCCACGGCGGTGCCGCATTTGTTTGCGGCTGCGAACATGAAAACCGAATTGGCTGGCGTGCCGGGATCAGGACTGCGAATTGACGCGCGGCCGCTTCGCCACCACCGGGAAGCGCGGGGCGTGCAAAAGGACCTTCTTGATGAAAGCGGAGAACACGGCACGGCGGACTTGACGTCGGACATGCAGCGCCTGGCGCTCATGCGCGGTCGGGGCGGCGGGGGTGCTGTACTTCATCAGGTCGGTGTGAAACGGGGTCATCATGGGGTCCTCGCTGGTTGATGACCCAAAGGTGCCCGGTCCCGCGCGTCCTTGCTTGAGGGAGGCCCTTGGAAACCCTTGGGATTGCCTTGGGAAACCTCTTGGACTGCTGAATCTTGTAGGTCAGCACCGAAAAAGTGGCGTAAGTTTAGGGACATGGAGCACCATTTCGCCGATTGCACGCTGGATGATGCCCGCCTGACGCTCACGCGGGGCGGCAGCGCGGTGGCTGTGGAACCCAAGGTATTCGACCTGATCCATCTGCTGGTGCGCAATGCCGGGGACCTGGTGACGCGCGACCGGATGGTGGAAGAGGTCTGGGGCGGGCGGATCGTGTCGGAGAGCGCGATTTCCGCGTGCATCGCGGCCGCGCGCAAGGCCGTCGGTGACACCGGCAAGGCGCAGGCGGTCATCCGAACCGTGGCGCGGCGGGGCTTGATGTTGGTGGCGGAGGTGTCGGGCGAGGCGGTCGCCCGGGCGCCTGACTCGGCTCCGGCTTCCACCGAGGCGGCGCAGCGGATCCGCTATTGCCGGAGCGAGGATGGCAGTGCAATCGCTTATGCCGTCAGCGGCGAGGGCCCGCCCGTGCTGCGGTTCGGCCCTTTGTCCCTGCACGACCTGGAAATCGAATGGGCCTACGGGCTGCACCGTTCCTGGATCTCGTCGATGGCGCTCCATACCCGATACCTGCGCTTTGACAGTGTGGGCAGCGGGCAGTCGGAACGGGTCCTGCGCGACCATGACTTTCAGATCGAGGCGCGCGATGCGGCCGCGGTCGCCGATGCGGCGGGCTTTGATCGCTTCGCCGCGGTGTCCTATTCGGGCGGATGCATGACGGCGCTGACCTTCGCGGCGCTGTACCCCGAGCGGCTGACGCGGCTGGCAATCGTGGGCGGATATGTCGAGGGGCGGTCGCGGCGCAGCGCGGATGCCGCGCCCGACGCATTGAGAGCAATGATCGCCGAGGGCTGGGCGCGTCCCGAAAGTGCCTTCGCGAGTGGTTTTGCGACGGCCTACTTTCCCGAAGGACCTGTGGAGGAAAGGCGCGAAGTCCAGCGCATGACGCAGGCCGCTTGCCCACCCGAGATCATGCTGCGCGCCCGCGACGCGGTCAACGCGGCGTCCGTAGCGCATCTGCTGGGCCAGGTGCGCTGCCCGGTGTTGATCCTACATGCGCGCGATGACGCCGTGCATCCCCTGTCGCAGGCGCAGAAGCTGGCGGCGGGCATTCCGGGGGCCGAGCTGGTGGTGCTGGAGACGGCCAACCATGTGCCCTTGCACGGCAGTCCATGCTGGGAGAGCTACAACCGAACGCTCGCGGAGTTCCTGACCGGGTAACGTGGGCGCTCGCCCCTTGACGGATTTGCGCGTGCAGCCAACGGCCGCAAGGTCCGCGTTGCGGCCGGGGCGCCGTCGGCACGGCAGAGCGCGCCGTGGACTGCGCCCGGAAATGCGGGATTGATCCGTTTCATGGCGGTCACCCCTGGGGGGCTGGCCACGCTAGCGCCCGCTCTTGGCCATCGCGGGCCTGATCCGCAGCAGCCAGATGAAGACAAGCGTCATCGCGAGGAAAACGGCACTTCCCGGGCTGGTGATGAACACCAGCGGGTCACCCTGGGACACGATGAGCGAGCGGCGGAGGAATTCCTCCAGGTACGGCCCGAGGATGACCCCCATGAGCATCGGCACGATCGGATAGCCGAACCTGCGCAGGCCAAAGGCGAACGCGCCGATCGCCAGCGCCATCCACATCTGGAAGGAGGAGAACGACGAGGCATAGACCCCGACCATCGAGACCAGCGCGATGAAGGCGTAGAGGATACCTCGGTTGATCCGCGCGACGCGCATGTACAAGGGCCCGAACAGCAGGACCGAGACCATCACGAGCAGCGAGGCGACGAACAGCGCCGCGAACATCGGGGCGATCGTCGCGGCGTGGGCGTCCAGCAATCCCGGACCGGGCACAAGCCCGTGCAGGAGCAGGACCCCGAAGATGATCGCCGTCACGGCATCGCCGGGGATGCCGAGGGTCAAGAGCGGAATGATCGCGCCGCCACACATCGCGTTGTTGGCGGATTCCGAGGCCGCCAGCCCCTCGTGGGATCCGTTTCCGAATTCCTCGGGTCGTTTCGAGGCCCGTTTTGCCTCGGCATAGGAGATGAAGGACGCCATCGACGCGCCGCCGCCCGGAAGCATGCCGATCAGCACGCCGATGATCGAGCTCTTGATATAGGTGAACGCGCCGATTTCGCGGATCGTCTTGAAATCGGGAATGAAGTCGCGATTTCGCAGCCTCGGCATCTTGCCCACGATCTGCCCGAGCGCGGCGCGTGCCGGCAGGCTTCCCTGGGCCAGCAACTCGCAGACCGCGAACAGGCCGATCACGGCGGGCAGCAGGCCGATCCCCTCGATGAGGTAGTAGCTGCCGAAATCGAAGCGCCCCTGGGGAACCATCGGGTCGATCCCGATGGTCGAGATCATCAGTCCCAGTGTCGTCGCGATGATCGCGCGCCAAAGGGAGCCGCGCGCCACGATGGTCACCGTGACCACCGCCATCAGGACAAGCCCGAACTTGTCCGGCGTCTGCAGCAACAGTGCCAGGTCGCTGATCGGCTCGGCCAGAAGCATCAGGACGATCGCGCCGATCATTCCGCCGACCGATGAGGCGAAGGCGTCGAGGCTCAGGGCCTGCGCGCCGTGCCCCTGTTTCATCAGGGCGTGGCCGTCGATGCTGGTGATGGCGCCCGATGGCGCGCCGGGGATGTTGACCGTGATGCCGGTGATGGATCCCGCGTAGATCCCGGCCATGTAGATCCCCATGACCATGATCAGGGCATGGGTGACCTCCATGCCGAAGGTGAACGGCAGCAGAAGCGCGATGGCGAGCGTCGCGGTGAGCCCGGGAATGGCCCCGAAGACCAGCCCCATGAGAAAGCCGCCGAGCAGGTAGAGGAAAGGCCACGGCGTGAACAGCGTGGCAAAGCCGCCGAAGAGTTCCCCCATGGCCCTAAAGGTCCCAGCCGGGAAGCGACAGGCCGAAGAAGACGTCGAAGAACAGCCAGCCGAAGACCGTGATTGCAGCTGCCGTCAGCACCGACTGGCCAATCGCGCGCCAGGGTCGTCCCGTCTCCTCGTAGTTGAAGAACGCGGCAACACCGAAGGTATAGACCGCCGCGGCGACGAAATAGCCAAGCGTCGGCAGTGCGACGATGAACAGGACGGTCAGGACGATGAGAACGAGCGGGCCCACCAGGCCAATCCGCGGCACCGTCTCCGAGGGCAGGGGGGCATCGGTTTGCGCATCGACCGTCCGGCGAAGCTCGGCGCTGAGCACGCGGAACGCCGCCACATAGAGAATGACGACGAGCACGATCGGAAAGAACGAAGCGCCGGGTTCTCCCGACCGGGCGAACGGAATGCCAAGCTTCGGGATCTGGCTCGCATATACGGTCGCGAACAGGATTAGACCCACGGCAAACACCGCCTGGGAATTGAAACGTTCAAACGGGCGCATTCGGCAATCCTCGATCCCTGTTCCGGTGAAGTCGCAGCGCGCCGCAAGTCTGGATGCGGCGCGCTGCCGGCGATTACCGTTCGAGAATGCCTTGCTCGACCAGGCTGTCGATCAGGGCGAAGGCCTTGGCCTGCGATGCCGCGACGTAGGCCGCGGTTTCCTCGGCGTTCATGTAGACCGCGCCCATGGCGGTCTCCTCGGCGCGCTGCTGGAACTCCTCCATCTCGAAGACGGCGGCGAAGGCGCTTTCCAGCCTTGCGCGCTCTTCCTCTCCGATTCCGGCCGGTGCCGCGACCAGCCGGAAGCTTCCCCAGACGACGTCATAGCCCTGCTCGAGAAGGGTGGGCACGTCGGGCAGGAAATCGCTGCGTTCGGCGTCCATGACGCCGAGGACGCGAACCTGTCCGGTCTGGACCGCCGGGAACACGGTGGCCAGGTTGACCGAGGCCGCGTCGGTCTCGCCCGACAGCAGGGCCTCGCGCTGCGGTCCGGACCCGTCGGGATAGGGGACGTGGTTGACCTCGATCCCCGCCGCGGCGGCGAAGTCCAGCGCCGGCAGGTGCCAGACCCCGCCGAGGCCGACGTTCGAGATCGAGAGCTCACCGGGCGCGGCTTCTGCGGCGGCGATGAAATCCTCCAGCGTTTCGAAGGGCGAGTCGGCCGCGACGGCAAGCACGGTCGGGTGGATCGTGACCGAGGCGAGGTAGGTCAGGTCATTGGTGTCGTAGCCCGGCACGAGGTTGTAGTAGGGCACCGTGATGACGCTGTCCCATGTCAGCGAGCCGATCGTGTAGCCGTCAGGCCGGGAGCGCATGAGCCGCATCGTCCCGATGCCGCTTTGCGCGCCGGTGATGTTCTGGGTGTTGATGCCGACGCCGAGCTGCTGTTCGGCGAAGTTCATGAAGGTGCGCATGACGGTGTCGGTGCCCCCGCCCGCGCTCCACGGCATGATGTGGGTGATGTCGTTTTCCGGGTAGCTTTGCGCGGATACGGCACCTGCCATCGGAAGTGCGAGCAGAAAGCCCGCTACCGCCAGTCCAGTCCTGCGTGTGATCATGTTGACATCCTTTCCCTGTGTTGTCGTGCACCCATCGTTAAGGTGCGTCGGTTATCCCATCCAGCGACGGACGGGGGCTTGAGCTTCTTCGAGCGGCTGGCAGATGACGTCGACCAGCGTCGGACCGTCGTGCGCGAGGGCCTCGCGCAGGACGCCTTCCAGTTTCTGCGGATCGGCCACGCTCCACGATTTCACGCCGAACCCGGACGCCACGGTCGCGTGGTCGCTCCGCTGGAAATCGACGTTGTAGTAGCGGGCGTCGCAGTCATCGCGCTGGCTCGCCTTGATCCAGCCGAAGCTTGAATTCGAAAGCACGATGTACGTGATCGGCGCGCCGGTGCGCGTCACCGTTTCAAGCTCGCCGCAGGTGAACCCGAACGATCCGTCGCCCATCAGCGCGACCGTCTTGCGGTCCGGCGCGCCGAACCACGCGCCGAGCGCCGCCGACAGGGAGTAGCCCAGAGCGCCGTGCGCCCTGTTGGTGATGAAATGGCGTCCGGCCCGGGGAAGCGTGTAATAGGCCGAGAGATAGGGACAGGAGGTGCCCGGGTCCGACACGATCGTCGCGTCCTCCGGCAGGCAACGCTGAAGGGTTGCGATCACACGTTCCGGGCGAATGGGAAATTCGTCCGACCGCGCGAGCGCGTCAAAGCGCTCGAACTTGCGCCGCCGGATGTCGGCGGCGGTCCCGGCCCCGCCGAAGCCCGTCGCGGTTTCCATGCGGTCGAGTTCCGCGTTCAGCGCATCAAGGGCCAGTCGCAGATCGCCAACCACGCCGACTTCCGTGGGCAGCACGGCGCCGATGACCATCGGATCGACGTCGAAATGCACGATCCGGGTTCCCACGCGGGGGGCCTCCCAGCGCGACGTCGTCGTCGAACCCGCGCGGCAGCCCATGAAGATCACGAGGTCCGCGCCGGCCATCGCCTCCCAGGTTTCGTCCGTGCCGCCGTTCGAGCCGACAACCCCGACGCAGTTCGGGTGTGTCTCGGGCAGGCTGCCCTGTCCGGAAATCGAGGTGGCGACGGGAATGTCGAGCCTTCTCGCCAGGAGGTCGAGCGCAGCCATCGCGCCCGAGATCACGACGCCGCCTCCGCACACGATCAGGGGCGCCCGCGCCGAGAGGATGGCCTCCGCCGCCGCCCGGACCGCGTCGGGGTCGGGCCCCGTTCGGTAGGCGGGATACCGCGCCAGCTCGGGGTCGGCCCAGATCTCCTCCTCGGGGACGGGGTCGTACTGGATGTCGTAGGGAAGACCGAGATGCGCGGCCCCGGATCGCCCGGTCGTCATGGCGCGAAACGCTTTCCGCACCATCCGGGGGATGTGATCGGCGCGCGTGATCACGGTGTTCCACTTCGTCAGGGGCGCCATCAGGGCATTCTGGTCCACTTCGGTCAGCGGATAGCGGCCATAGGACGCCACCGAGACATCGGTCGTGATCCCCAGCACCGCGTAGGAGCTTTCGTTCGCCTCGATCAGCCCGGGAAGGATATAGGTCGCGCCGCCCCCCGAGGGCCCTTCGCAGACCCCGACCCGACCCGTTACGCGCGAGAAGGCGTCCGCCATGTAGGCCGCGCTGCGTTCGTCCCGGGTCAGCACATGCCTGATCGAATGGTCGAGTTGGCGCATCGCATCGTAGAACGGCAAGGTCGTGTCGCCGCACAGCCCGAAAATGTGGCTGACGCCGTGGGCTTCGAGACTGCGCACCATTGCCTGCGCGCCGTTCATTCGGTTTTCCAACTGGCTCCCCCCCGTCGCGAACCCCGGATGCCGCCGGGTCTGCCAGGCGCATGGCGTCCCTGCGTGTTTCTCGGCAAACGCTCGGCGCGGGACGTCAGGGGCGCAAGCCGCGCTCCCGGCCGCACGTGCTATCCGGGTCGAACTGGAGCCAAAGCGCCGAAAATCCAGCACTTTGCCTGAAAAATAATCAGAATTGGGCGCGGCAACATGCTGTCGATCCCGTCCGCTTGCCCCGTGCGCCGCCCTTCAATGGCGGTTTCGGTGGCGGAAAGGACCCTCCGGGGAACCTTGTCTTTCCAATGCGATGGAGCGCGAGACCACCGATTCCGGCACCGTCAGGTGGGTAAAGGGAGGGGCAGAGCAGGCGTGACGGAGGAAACCAGGCGTTCCATCACCCCGCCGAGGCCGCGAAGGCCAGTCCGTTCAACACCGCGACGACCGCCCAGAACGGTGCAAAGACCAATCCGACATGACGTCCGTTCCGTGAGATCCTTGGATGCTGCCCGAACGCGGGGAGACCTGCCTGGTTCGCATTCACCAATGTGAACAGCGCCGCCATGACCGCGAAGACGAAGTGCAGGGCATGGCGATCGGCCAGCGGCAAAGTCAGGGCGTAGATCGCCCCTGCCGCCACCGCCAGAAACGCAAGTGCCCCCTGTCGCTGCTCGAACAGCATCAGGAAGATGTAGTCTGCCCCTGCGGGCGACTTTTGCGGAGGCGACGCGCCCAGTGCGGCATCCAGCATCGCGAGCTGATCTTCGTGCGTCAGGGCCTTCGACGCCCTCGGGAGGCCGGGCGCGAAGAGGGGAAGAACCCAATTCACCACCCAGCGTGCCCAGAGCGGGCGCAAGACCTCGACGCCATGAACCAGGGCGGGAGCCAGGCAAAGCAGGAGCCCTATGGCGGATATCTGTGAAATCGACATTAAACACGTCCTGCGAAAAGGGGGCGGGGGATGAAACGGGTTCGGCCCCTCAGCGAGACGCCGAACCCAGCCGCGCTTACTCGGCGGTCAGTTGTGCGATGGCGCCTGTCCAGTCCTCGAGGTGGTAGACATGCGCGATGCGGCCATCCTCGACGGTGACGATGTCGATCGACATGATCTCGAAGCTTCTGCCCGTCGCCGGGTCGACGCCGAAGAACGGCCCGACCGGCGTTCCCCGGGCAAGCCCTCGCACGACGAAGCGGTTGTCTCCCGTCTCGATGATCTCCTGCGGCTCCCACGTGAGGTCGGGCACGACCTGTCCGAGGTAGGCGATGGTGTTGAGCATGCCCTGCGCGCCCTCGCCGCCTGGCGGTGTCGGGATCGAAACGACATCGGGCGAGAAAAGCTCGAAGTAGCGTTCCTCCGTCGTCCCCGAAGGATCGCTGAGGATGTCTGCGTAGAACGCGCGCACCGTGTCGATGTCGCCCGCGAGAGCAGGGCCGGCGAGCGTTGCGCAGGCGATGGCGAGAGTTGCGACGGTCTTTCTCATGGGGAGTTCTCCTTTTGAGGGGGGTGGAAAAGGGGGAGGGCGCATCCAGCGCCCAAACGGTCAGGCGTCGGCACCGCCCAGTGCGGTATCGCGCTGCATGGCCTTCAGAAGCGCGTCCCGGCGCGGTGGGGCGAAGGCGTTCATTGGGTTCGCGCCCCAGGTGTTGCCGACAAGCGTGCGGGCCGGCCGTTTGCCCGGGCGGGGTCGGCGATGCGCGGCGAACAGGCCCCAAGCGCCGTATTCCTACCGGCGCCGCGCCCCGCAGGGTCGCGCCTTGTGCCCCATATGCAGTCCCCGGAAACGGCGAAGGCACGCACCGCCGCGGCTCCGAAGCCGCTGCTGGCTCCCGTCACGACCACGGTTCCTTTTTCGTCGGGCATCGCTCGATCTCCGGCTTGAGCTCTTTGTTACCGACTGGTACGAATAATAAGAACGGCTCGTCAAGACATAAAATACCATGCGGTAACAAAATGAATGATACGGATCCGAAACCCGCGCGCGGCCGTCCGAAGACGATGGACGCCGACAAGGTGCTCGACATCGCGGTAGCCGCCTATTGGAGGGACGACCCGGCTGACGTGTCGGTCAATGCGATCTGCCAGTTGGCAGGTGTCTCGAAACCGTCGCTCTACCGGGAGTTCGGGAGCGAGGACGGGCTGATGCGCGCGGCCCTCGACAGCTACGCCGAAAGGGTGCTGTCGGACGTGTTCGCAATTCTCCATGGCGGGAGGGGATTGAAGGACACGCTCGAAGCCCTGATCGATTTCGCCAGCGCGGATCCTCGGATGGAAACCGGGTGCCTGTTCTACAAGATGCGTGCGGGCAAGCACCGGCTTGGTCCCGAAACCCGTGCGCGGGTGGAGGAACTGGACCGGGCCGCGCATGCGGCCTACGAGAGCTTCCTTGAATCCTGCCGCGAAGCCGGAGAGTTGCCCGTCGGGCTGTCGTTGGGGCCCGGGGCGAAGTACCTTGGCGAGCAGGTCGCCCTTGCCATCACCCAGCGGGCCTCGGGCGAGGATCCGGCAAGCATCCGCGAGATGTTGACCCTTGCCTTGTCGGTGTTCGCCCGTCCGTGACGGGTCGGGCCGCACTTGCCGCCGTTGGCGTCTTGGCAGCTCGCCAAAGCGGCGGGGGATCAGGCCGCGTCCGTCGGAGAACGCGGTGAGGCATCCGTCCTGCCGCGCGCTTCGATGAAGGCGTTTGCGCTCTCGGCAAAGAGACGACGCCAATCAGCGCCGGCTTGCCGGTGTGCAATGCGCGCGTGCGACAGCGTGGTGGACGCCAGTGCCTCGCCCCGACGTATGTCGCGCCCGCAGCCTAGGAGCCTGCGGTCTCGACCGTCGCCCAGATCGGGAAATGATCCGACGCGGTCCGCGCCTTGGGGCTGCGCAGGACGCCATGCCGCTGCACGGCGATCGCCGCGCCGTGGGCAATGCCGTCAAGCGAGGCGATGGCCCTCGGGGTCGGAAAGCTCCGGCCGGGATATAGGATGCTGAAGTCCTGTTCCCACGGGTCGAAACCTCGAATGTCGGACCATTCGTTGAAGTCGCCGGCAATCAGCGTGCGTGCCGGCCGGTCCGCGACGTACCGGAGAATGGCGTTCATCTGCAGGTGCCGCCACCGGCGCAGGAACCCCAGATGGGTGCCGATGACGGTCATCCCGGCGATCTCGGCCAGCACCGCGCCCCTCGGTTCGAGACCGGGCAGTTCGATATGCCCGGTCTGCCCGATTTCGATGCCGCGGCGAACCAGTATCGCGTTTCCATGCCAGCCGAGGCTGACGTCGTTGCGCGCCACGTCCGCGACCACGTAGTCCGTTTCGAGCGCGATCAGGTTGCGGGGGATCGCCGTCGGGCGCGCGCCAAGCCGCCGGTCCGCTTCCTGCAGGACCACCACGTCGGCGTCGAGTTCGCAAAGCACCCCCAGGATGCGGGCCGGGTCGCGCCGCCGGTCGCGGCCGACGGCCTTGCGGATGTTGTAGCTGGCAATCTTCAACTGCATGGCGCAGGCTTGTCCGTGCGTTATCCTGGTGTCGCGTTCGATCCTAATCCGGGGCGGAGATTTATGCATCCACCAGTCCGAATGTCAGCCCGTGCCGACCGCACGGCGACAGGAAGCTACGCCTGATGAGCGGCGGCGGCATCGCGCTCCTGGCGCTTGGTGCGCACTTGGCGCTTCAGATCACCTTTGTCCTGCGGGCTCTGCTGAGGCCCCACCGCGAGGCCGCGTCGCGCGCCGCGTGGATCCTCGTCATCCTGACAATGCCCGCCATCGGCATGGCCGCCTACGTCCTGTTCGGCGACACCAATATCGGCCGCAAGCGCCTTGCGCGCTACCGGGACGTTATCGCCACCGTGAAGCTCAGGGCCTCCGCCGCCCTGACGGACGGGGGGGCCGATGTCGTCGACGCGCGCTACAGGCACCTCTTCCGGGTCGGCAGTTCCATCAACGGGCTGGCCCCCATGGTCGGCAACACCGCAGAGCCTTTCTTCGATACCGACGCCATCTTCGACGCGCTCGTCGCGGACATCGACGCGGCGGAACGCACGGTGCACCTGCTGTTCTACATCTGGCTCGACGACCGCAACGGATCGAGGGTCGCCGAAGCGGCGATGCGGGCCGCCCGCAGGGGCGTGGCCGTGCGCGTGATGGTCGACGATCTTGGGTCGCGCGGCTTCATCGCGTCGCGCCATTGGTCGGACATGAAGGACGCCGGCGTGCATGTCGTGTCGGCACTGCCGGTGCGCCCGATCTTCCTGCACCCAATCAAGGGCCGGGTGGATCTGCGCAACCACCGCAAGATCGTCGTGATCGACGACCGGATCGGGTATTGCGGAAGCGCCAACTGCGCCGACGCCGAATTCCGGGTCAAGGCCAGGTTCGCGCCCTGGGTCGACGTGGTCGTCCGGTTCGAGGGGCCGATCGCGGCGCAGATGCAATACATCTTCGTCCAGGACTGGATGGCACACTCGGACGATGACCTCACCCCGCTGATCTCGGACGTCACCGTGCCGGCGGGCGGCGACGGGGTCGTGGCGCAGGTGATCGGCACGGGCCCCACCGTGAGGGCCACCGCGATGCCGGAGATGTTCGAGGCACTGATCCACGCCGCGCGGCGTGAACTCATCATCACGACCCCCTATTTCGTTCCCTCCGACGGCATTCAGTCGGCTCTGTGCGCCGCCGGGAGGAGGGGCGTGCGAACGGTGATGATCCTGCCGAGACAGAACGACTCCTGGATCGTGGCCGCTGCAAGCCGGAGCTACTATCCCGAGCTGGTCGATGCGGGGGTAAGGGTGTTCGAGTATCCCGACGGTCTCCTTCACGCCAAGACCCTGACGGTGGACGGTGAGATCGCTCTCGTCGGATCGGCGAACCTCGACCGCCGCAGCTTCGAGCTGAACTACGAGAACAACGTCCTTTTGCAGGACGCCGCCCTCACCGCGAGGATCGTCGCGCAGCAGGAGGTCTACCTCGCCGCCTCACACCGGGTCGATGCGGGCGAGATCGCATCCTGGAAGACGTTGCGCAGGATGTGGAACAATGCCGTCGCGATGATGGGGCCGGTTCTGTAACCGGGGCCGGTTTCCCGCCGTTCCGGGATGCTGCCCCGTCAGGAGGCTTCGAGGTTGAGACGCCGCTCCATGTGCCGCAGGAAGCTTTGCGCCGGGCGCGAGAGCGGTACGCCCGATAGACGAAGCACGCTGATCTGCACATTGCCGATCTTGAGCGGGAGGGGGCGCAGGCGGTCGGGCAGCGTCTCTTCGTCCAGAACGCATCCGGGAAAGATGCAGGTCCGCATCCCCCCGCCCATGGCCTGCGCGAGTTGCGCGGCCGGGACGCTGCTCGTCACGCCTTCCTTGAGGTTGTGGCGTCTGAGAACGTGACTGATCGCGGACCGCGATCCGGTTCCTTCGGGCGGCAGCACGAGGCGACCCTCCAAGAGGTCCCAGATGCCTGGTCGCCCGCCGTGCAACGGGTGATCGCGGTGGCACCAGGCGACGAGCGGAACGTCATGGGCGGCCAGGACCTCGACCGAGGGATCGGTTTCGGGGTTGGTGACGACCGCCAGGTCGACATCGCGATTTCTCAGGAGGCGGAGCATGTCGCCCGAAGCCACGGTGACTGACACGCCCGGCATGTCGGCCTCCAGATCCGCGACCGCCGCCAGCGACAAGCCGGCGGCGATGTCCTCGCCGATCGCGATCTGCAACTCGCCTGCCTTGCCGTCACGCAGGTTGCCGAACTGCCGCTGCAACTCGCCGAATTCGATCAGGTGCCGTTCGATGACGACCAGAAGCAACTCGCCGGCGGAGGTCAGGCGAACGCCGGAGGGGATGCGCTCGAAAATCTCGACCCCGATCGATTCCTCGAAGTTCTGCACCGACCGGTTCAACGCCGAAGGCGACACGGCCAGCAACTCGGCCGCCTTTCGGATCGATCCCTGTCGCTGGATCAGCCTGACGGCGCTGTAGATCTTCAGGTGCTTCATCGGAACCGTTTCCGGGTGGTGCAATTCCTGCACCACGGCGCACCGAAAATAACGGCAGACAACATCACGTCAATGCGACTTCATCATGCTGCAGATGCAAAATGAGCTGCCACAGCCAAAGGGACAAATTGATGAAAAAGTTGCTAATTGCGGGGGCCTTGGCCGCCATCTCAGCTCAGGCTGCCGATGCGGAGATTCGGGTCGGGATCCTGCATTCGACCACCGGAACCATGGCCATTTCCGAGTCGACCCTGCGCGACGTGATGCTGATGATGATCGAGCAACAGAACGCGGCCGGCGGTCTTCTGGGCGAGCAACTGGTGCCGGTGGTAGTCGACGGTGCGTCCGACTGGCCCACCTTCGCCGAGCGTATGCGCGAGCTTCTGACCGTCGAGGAAGTCGACGTCGTCTTCTGCTGCTGGACCTCCGCCAGCCGCAAGGCAATCCTTCCCGTCGTCGAGGAACTGAATGGTCTCGTCTTCTACCCCGTGCAGTACGAGGGTGAGGAAAGCTCCTACAACGTCTTCTACACCGGCGCCGCGCCGAACCAGCAGGCGATCCCGGCCGTCGACTACTTCCTCGAAGAACTGGGCGTCGAGGTTTTCGCGCTTCTGGGAACCGACTACGTCTATCCCCGGACCACGAACCGCATTCTCGAGGCCTACCTGCTCGATGCCGGCATCCCGCAGGAAAACATCTTCGTCAACTACACGCCCTTTGGCCATTCCGACTGGTCCTCGATCGTCGCGGACGTGGTCGCGCTGGGTGAGGGCGGTCAGCAGGTCGGCGTGATCTCGACGATCAACGGCGACGCGAACGTGGGCTTCTACACCGAGCTTGCCGCCCAGGGCGTGACCGCCGACGACATCCCCGTCGTCGCCTTCTCGGTCGGCGAAGAGGAACTGGCCGGCCTCGATACCGAGCCGCTCGTCGGGCACCTGGCGGCCTGGAACTACTTCATGTCGGCCGACACGCCCGCCAACGAGGAATTCATCGCCGCCTGGCATGAATTCACCGGCGACGACACCCGCGTGACCAACGACCCGATGGAGGCACACTACATCGGTTTCAACATGTGGGTTCAGGCGGTGGAACAGGCCGGCACGACCGATCCTGACGCGGTGATCGCGGCCATGGTCGGCCAGACCTTCCCGAACCTCACTGGCGGGATGGCCGAGATGCTGCCGAACCACCACCTGACCAAGCCGGTCCTGATCGGCGAGATCACGGCTGACGGCCAGTTCGACATCATCAGCCAGACCGATCCCGTGCCGGGTGATGCATGGACCGACTACCTGCCGGAATCCTCGGTGCTCGTCTCCGATTGGCCGGGCCTTGGCTGCGGCATGTACAACACCCAGACGGAAACCTGCGTACAGCTCGAGTCCAACTACTGATCGGACCCATCGCGACGGGCGGACCTCTCCGCCCGTCGCCCCCCAACGGGCAGTCAAAAAATGATCCGTCTCGCTATCGCCGCCCTCGTCGGCGTCGTCCTGTCTCTGCTTCCCCCCGGCAAGGCAGCGGCCCAGGAAGCTGGTGGCCCAGACCTCCAGTCGATCCTGCAGCAAAACGCCGAACTCGTGGCCGACGCGTCGCGCCGCACGGTGCAGGACGTCCTCGATATCCTGATCGAAAGCGGCCTGCCGGAGGTGCCCGCATTCCTGGCGACCTGGCAGGCGCGCGAACTCTACCAGCGCGAGAGTGACGGGCTTTTCTTCTATGTCGAGGACCCCGACGCCGATCCGCTGACGCTTCTAGACATCACAAGCGGCGAGGCGGTCGGAACCGCCGGCAGCCGCGAGGTTGCGCAGCTCAGGCCTAACCGAGGCGTGCAGGGCGTGATCGCGGCCGCGCTGGTGCAGTTCCAGCTCGGCTCGGACGATCCGGCCGAGCGCCTCTCGGCGCTGGCGTCCATCGAAAGCGACCCCGACGAGAGCCATCTCGCGATCCTGCGCGACATGATGGAAACGGAGACCGACGCCGACGTGCGGCGCCGGGTCGAGGCGCTCCTGCCCGCCCTCGTGATCGCCTTCGCGGACGAGGACGCCCCGCGGATCGAGGCCATCCAGAGCCTCGCCGGCAACGTGAGCCTCAGCGCGCGGGCCACGCTCAACCCGCTGCTCGCGACAACGCTCGAAGTGGCCGAGGCGTTGCCCGAGGACCGGAACGTCGCAGCGCAAATCAGGCCGGGCAGGGACGCGCTCAGCGTGGATGACGCCTATGCCATGCTCGTCGATGCGGGCCTTGCCCCGCCGCTCATACCGCGCAGTGAGCGTGTCGACGTGCTGGCGGCGAACATCCTGGATGGTCGTGTCGGTGGCGTGCCGGTCGCGGAGTTGAATACCGAGGACGCGCGCGACCGCGCTTATGCTGCACTGGTCGAGGCCGGCCTCGCCGACCCCGCGCCGACCGAGGCCGAAGTCGCCGAGGCCGTCCGCAGCTACGTCTTCTACGAAGTCTACCGCGAAAGCAGTGCGGCCGTGACCACGGCTGCGCGCGAAACGCTGGAGGGGATCGAGACGCGGGTCGGCTTCTATCGCGTGCTCGACCTGTCGCTCGACGGTCTGTCGCTCGCCTCGATCTACTTTCTCGCGGCCATCGGGCTTGCGATCACCTTCGGGGTCATGGGCGTCATCAACATGGCCCATGGCGAGTTCATCATGATCGGCGCCTATACCGGCTATGTCGTGCAGTCCGTCGTGGCCAACGAGACCCTGTCGATCGCCATCGCCATACCTCTTGCCTTCGCCGTCACCTTCGCGGGCGGTGTCGCGATGGAGCGGCTGGTGATCCGATGGCTCTACCACCGGCCGCTCGAGACGCTGCTTGCGACCTTCGGAATTTCCATCGCGTTGCAGCAGATCGTCCGGCTGGTCTTCGGCGCGCTGACCCAGCCGCTGACGCCGCCCGACTGGCTGGCGGGGTCGGTGTCGCTGAACGATGTCGTGTCGATCAGTTCGATCCGGATCGCGATCTTCATCCTCGGCGCGATATTCTTCGTGCTCCTGTGGCTGATCTTGAACCGCACGCGCCTGGGGCTGGAGGTGCGCGCCGTCACCCAGAACCCGGCGATGGCGGCCTCCATGGGCATCAATCCCGACCGCATCAACATGCTGACATTCGGCCTCGGCTCGGGGATCGCCGGGATCGCGGGCGTGGCGATCGGCCTCTTCGCGCAAGTCGTGCCCGATCTCGGTGCCAACTACATCGTGCAGAGCTTCATGACCGTGGTCGTGGGCGGTGTCGGCAACATCTTCGGCACGCTGGTGGGCGCGACCATGATCGGCTCGCTGCAGAAGGCGATCGAGTTCCTCAACCCGTCCAACACGCTGGCGGCTCAGACCTACATGATCCTTTTCGTGATCCTGTTCATCCAGTTCCGGCCCCGCGGGATCGTCGCCCTGCGCGGCCGTGCGGCGGGGGATTGACGGATGCGTGACACGATCTTCACGCGCAACCGCTCGGTTCCGGTCTTCATCGCGATCCTGACGCTTCTCGCCATCGCGGTGACGATCCTCTCGGAGGCCTACGGGACAGGGGCACTGTCGGTGTCCTTCACCAAGGTCCTCGGCATGACGCTCTGCCTTTGCCTCGCGGCACTCGCGATGGACCTTGTTTGGGGGTATTGCGGGATCCTGTCGCTTGGCCATTTCGCCTTCTTCGGGCTCGGCGGCTACATGATCGGCATGTGGCTGATGACGGCCCGGACCGAGGTCGTGATCCGCGCCAACCTCGCCAGTTCGCCGATCCCGCCGACCGAGGCCGAGATCAGTCAGGCCACGGCGTTGCAGATCTTCTCGGTCGTGGGCGCCGAGGACTGGCCATGGATGTGGGCGGTCTCCGACAGCCTCGTGCTCAGCCTGCTGCTGGTCGTTCTCGTGCCCGGCCTGCTCGCGCTCGTCTTCGGCTGGCTGGCCTTCCGCAGCCGGGTGACGGGCGTCTATCTCTCGATCCTGACCCAGGCGATGACGCTCGCGCTGTCGCTCTATCTCTTCCAGAACGACACCGGCCTGCGCGGCAACAACGGCCTGTCGGGCCTGCAGAACATCCCAGGCGCCGAAGGGGTCGGGCAGGACCGCATCTCGATCTGGTTCTTCTGGGCCTCCGCGCTCGCGCTCGGGCTCTGCTATGTCGGGGCGGCTTGGCTCGTCTCCGGCAAGTTCGGCAACATCGTGCGCGGCATCCGGGACGACGAGTTGCGCGTGCGTTTCCTCGGCTACCCGGTCGAGGTCTACAAGCTCGTGGTCTTCACGCTGACGGCGATGATCTGCGGCGTCGCGGGCGCGCTCTACTACCCGCAGGCGGGCATCATCAATCCCGACGAGATCGCGCCGATCGCCTCGATCTACCTCGCGGTCTGGGTCGCCATCGGCGGGCGCGGGCGGCTTTACGGCGCGGTGATCGGGGCGGCCGTCGTGTCGCTTCTGTCGACCTATTTCACCGGTGGCCGCGCGCCCGACCTGAACCTCGGCTTCTACCGGGTCGAGTGGATCGACTGGTGGCCGGTCCTGCTCGGGCTTGGTTTCGTGCTCGTCACGCTCTTCGCGCCGAAGGGCCTGGCGGGCCTCGTCGACTACCTCGTTCGGAAGGAACGGACATGAGCACGCTTCTGGAAGTCAGCGGCGTCTCCGTCTCCTTCGACGGGTTCAAGGCGATCAACAACCTGAGTTTCGCCATCGGCTTGCCCGAGCTGCGCGCCGTGATCGGGCCGAACGGGGCCGGCAAGACGACCTTCATGGACATCGTCACCGGCAAGACGCGACCCGATGAGGGCACGGTGCGATGGGGCGAGATGGGCCATTCGCTCCTGTCGATGTCCGAGGCGCAGATCGCGCGCGAGGGCATCGGCCGCAAATTCCAGCGCCCCACCGTCTTCGAGGATCAGAGCGTCTGGGACAACCTGCGCGTGGCCCTGAGCAAGCCGCGCGGCCCCTTCGCCAGCATGTTCGACCGGGTCACGCCGGAGGACGAAGCCCGGATTTCGGCGATCGCGCAGGAAATCGGCCTTTCCGATCACCTCCGTCGGAAGGCTGGCGTTCTCAGCCACGGGCAGAAGCAATGGCTCGAGATCGGGATGCTTCTGGCGCAGGATCCGCGGCTCCTCCTCGTGGACGAGCCGGCCGCCGGGATGACCACGGAGGAGCGGAACCACACTGCGGACCTGCTCAAGCGCCTTGCGTTGAGCCATGCGGTCGTCGTGGTCGAGCACGACATGGAATTCGTGCGCCGTCTCGATTGCCGGGTGACCGTCCTGCACGAGGGCTCCGTCCTGTCGGAGGGCTCGCTGGAACATGTCATGGCCGACGAGCGCGTCATCGAAGTCTACCTGGGGCGCTGAGATGTTGGACGTCCGAGACCTCACCCTTCACTACGGCGGCAGCCAGATCCTCAACGGCATCAGCCTGGAGGCCCGCACGGGCGAGGTGACCTGCGTGATGGGCACCAACGGGGTCGGGAAGACGTCGTTGATGAAAGCCATATCCGGCACGCACCCCCGGTCGGGCGGCAGCATCTCCCTCGACGGCGTCAGCCTGCCGCAACTGCCGGCCCATCGCCTGGCGCAGATGGGCGTGGGCTACGTCCCCCAGGGCCGCATGATCTTTCCGCTGCTGACCGTGCGCGAGAACCTCGAAACGGGGTTCGCCTGCCTGCCGAAGGCAGACCGCGTCGTCCCGGATCGCATCTACGAGATGTTTCCCGTCCTCAAGGAGATGGAGAACCGCCGCGGCGGCGACCTGTCCGGCGGCCAGCAACAGCAACTGGCCATCGCGCGCGCGCTCATCAGCCGGCCGCGCATCCTGCTGATGGATGAGCCGACGGAAGGCATCCAGCCCAACATCATCCAGCTGATCGGGCGGGTCATCCGCCAGCTGCGCGAGGAGGGAGAGATGGCGATCGTCCTGGTCGAGCAGTATTTCGACTTCGCCTTCGATCTCGCCGACCGGTTCTATGTTCTCAGCCGTGGGTCCGTCGTGTTCTCCGAACGCAAGGCGGACACCGACCGCGCGTCGGTCCAGAACGCTTTCGACCTCAACAGTTGAGGCGGAAGGCGCCCGCCACCTCTGCCGGACCAGTCTTTGGCGGGCATGGGCCTGCGCGCCTCACTCGGCGGCCTGAAGGCGCGCGATCGGCGCGGTTTCCATGGCGCTTTCCTGGCCTCTCCGCCTTGCATAGACCAGCCGGAAAGCGGCGGGCGTGAAGTAGAAGCTCACCACCGTCGACAGAAGCACGCCACCGGCCACAGCCATCGCGAAGGGCGGCCAGAAGCCGCCACCGGCGAGGATCAGGGGAAGGAAGCCGCCGAAGGTCGTGATCGTCGTCGACAGGATGTGGCGGGAACTGTCCATGACGACGCCGACCATCGCCTCGGGCTCGCCCGAGGAGGCTTCGGCGTTCTCCTGCAGCGCGGTCATGATGATGAGGGCCGCATTGATCGAAACGCCGATGGACCCGATCAGGCCGATGATCGCGTTGATCCCGAACGGATACTGGAAGATCGCCAGCGCGAGGATCGACAGGCCCGCCGACAAACCGCTGACGACCAGGGCGACGCCCGCCAGCCGGAAGGAGCGGAAGGTCATCACCACCACCGCGATGGACAGGGTGACGATCAGGCCGAGCGGCGCGAGAAGGTTGTTCACCGTCGAGGACCGCGCATCGCTGTCGCCGCCGATCTCCAGCCGGTAGCCCGTCGGCAGGGCGAAGCCTTCGGCCTCCATCGTGGCCCTAATCTCCGACAGCGCCTCCTCGGGGAGGATGCCGCGCAGGAGGAACGCTTGCACCGTGTTCGCCCGCTCGCCGTTGTGGCGCGTGATCGTGCCTTCGCCCGGTTCGAGACGCACGTCGGCGACCGCCGACAAGGGCACCGCCGGATGGCCGCCCGCCGCGCCGCGCGCCGCGGCGTCGCCCGGCAGAAGGCCCATGTCCCGGATCGCGGCGGGGTCGGCGCGCAGGTCCTCGCCGAGGCGCACACGGATCGGCAGTTCCTCGGTGCCCTCGATCAGCGAACCGCCCGTGACGCCCACCAGCGCCGCCTCCATCTGCGCCGCGACATCGGCGAGGCTCAACCCCAGACGCCGTGCTTCGGCCTCGTCGATGTCGAGAACGAGCTTCGGCGCCCCTTCCGCGATCGAGGCGCGCGAGAGGGTCACCGCGTCCTGCCCGGCGACAAGCTGCCGGAGGCGGGCGCCCTCGTCGCGGAGCGTGGCGATATCGGGGCCCACGATCCGGAGTTCCACCGGGGCATCGACCGGGGGGCCCTGCACGAGGCCGCGCACGAGCACCTGCGCGTCGGGGGCGACCTGCGGCAGGGTGCGCTGCAGCAATGGAAGGATCGCCTCCGTGGCCTCCGGCGACGCGGTGCGGACAAGCCCGTGGGCAAACCCGGGCGCGCCATCGCGGCTCGACACGATGTTGTAGTAGAAGGCCGGTGCCGAGCGGCCGATGACCCAGGTGACGCTTTCGATCTCGGGCATCGCGGCCAGCGCCGCGTCGAGCCTTGCGACCACGGTTTCGGTACGGGCAAGCGCGGTGCCGGGGGCCATGTCCACCTCGATGGTGAACTGGTCGCGCTCCACCCCGGGAAAGAACTGCGCGGTCAGGAGCGGCAGGCTGGCGAAGCCGAGGACGGGCAGCACCAGCGCCAGGGCCATGGACCGCACCGGGTTGCGCACCGACCAGCCGAGAGACGCCGCGAAGGCGCGCCCGAGAATGCCCGATGGCAGGCCGCCCGAGGCGCCGCCGGTCCCGGCGGGAAGCAGCCATCCCGCAATGGCCGGCGTGATGGTGACCGCAACCACGAAGGACCACGACAGCATGATGACGACCGCCAGCGCGATGGAGCCCACGAAATCGCCCGCGGGGCCCGGCAGCAGGATCATCGGCAGGAAGCTGAGCGCCGTGGTCGCGGTGGAGGCGAATAGCGGCATCGTCAGCCGCGAGACGCTGTCGGCGACGGCGCGGCCGCGCGGCACGCCGGACCGCAGGCGGCGCGCGATCTCGTCGGTCATCACGATGCCCGCATCGACCAGCAGGCCAAGCGCGACGATCATTCCGGTGACGCTCATCTGGTGGATCGGAAGCCCGATGGCATTCATCGTGGCAAGGCTGGCGAGGCTGACCACCGGAAGGATGACGGCCACGATCAGCGCGGCGCGCAGTCCGAGGGTGACGAGGAGCACCGCGACCACGAGGGCCACGCCGATTGCCATGTTGGCGCCGACTTCCGCGAAGCGCTCGGCGGTGTAGGTCGACTGGTCGAAGACCAGCGCGAGGTCCAGGCCGGCCGGAAGCGCCGCCTCGAATTCCGCGAGTGCGGCGCGGACATAGGCGGCCCAGGTGTCGACCTGCAGCCCGTCCTCGAGCCTGGCCGCGACCAGCACGGCCGTGCGTCCGTCCTGCAACGCGACCTCCGCCGCCGGGCTTCTCGCACCCCGCTCGATCCAGGCAATGTCGCCCAGCCGGAGTGTGGCGCCGTCCTCGCCCTCGCGCAGGACGATGGACGAAAGCCGGGCGATGCTGTCGATTTCGCCGGCGACCTCGACCACCAGGCTGTCCCGGTCCCCCGACACTTCGCCCGCGCGCAGCTTGGCATCGGCGGCCTGTATCGCGCGGGATACCTGACCCGCCGTCAGCCCGAGCGCCGCCGCGCGTGCGGCGTCGAGGGTGACGGTGACCTCCTCCTCCGGCAACCCGTAGAGCTCCACGAGTTTCGTTCCCGGCACGTTGCGCAGCACATCGCCCAAAGCCTCGCCGTAGCGGCCCACCAGCGTCAGCGGAACGCCGTCCCGCGCAGGGGTCAGGGCCACGATCGCCCCGAAGGCCCCGCCACCGTCGGTGCCCAGCTCCGGTTCCTGCGCGCCCTCGGGGAAGTTCTGCGCCGCATCGGAGAGCGCATCGCGGATCTCGGACCAGACCTGCTCGATCCGCGCTTCGGCGATGGTTTCGACGAGATCTACCGAAACGATCGAGATGCCCGTGGCCGAAGTCGACGCGATGACATCCACCTCGGCGATCTCGCGCAGCGCCTCCTCGATCTCGACGGTCACAAGCGCCTCGACCCGCGCGGGATCTGCGCCGGGATAGGCCGTCGTGACGGTCGCGAAGATGTTGGTGATGGTCGGATCTTCCTGCCGCCCGATGGAGATGAGCGCGGAAAGACCGGCTGCGACGATCACGAGGAGTGCGAGCGCGACGATGCGCGGCTCGCGCCAGGTCAGGTTGCCGAGCATCATTCGGCCTCCGCCAGCGTGACGACCTCGCCGGGAACGACGCGGTGCGTTCCTTCCGGCAGGTAGTGCGTTCCGTCGGCGAAGGTGCCCCTGACATACGCCCTGTCGCCGGCCAGATGCAGGATCTCGGCGGCTTCCACGGCGATCCGGCGCTCCTCGTCCACGACGAGCAGCGTCCAGGCGCCGCGGGGACCCGGACGAAGCGCCTGCAGCGGGACCCAGACGCCGCGCTCTGCCCGTGTCTCCCGCAGGATCACATCGCCGCTGGCGCGCGCGGGCGGCGCCTGCATTCCGGGCAGAAGGTCGAAATAGGCGACCCGGCTTCGTGTCGCGGCGTCCAGTTCGGGGGCGAGTTCGGCGAGACGCGCGGCAAGGCGCCCGCCGGCCGTCTCGATGTCCACCTCGGTTCCTGTCTCGAGACCCGCTGCAAGGTCCGGGTCGAGCGCGACACGGAACCGTGCCGGTCCGTTTTCCAGAAGCGTCACGACCCCCGCGCCGGGTCCGGCGACGGCGCCCGCATCCAGGAGACGCGCGCCGACCCGTCCCGCGAACGGGGCGCGGATCTCGGCCTTGGACAGGCGGATCTCGAGGGCGGCGAGCCCGGCGTCGGTCTCGGCCAGGGATGCCTCGAGCTGGGCGAGTTGAAGCGAGGTCTCGTCCACGCGCTGCTGCGTCACGTGGCCTTCGGAAAGAAGCGTCATCTGCCGCGCATTCGTCCGCCGGGCCAGCTCCGCCTGCGCGTCGAGCGCGGCCCGGGAGGCGACGAGCCTTTGCCGCTCGGCCTCGAGCAGGCGGGTATCCAGCTGGGCGACAACGGCGCCATGGGCCACCGCCTCGCCCTCCCGAACGAGAACCTCCGCGATCGTGCCGCCCTCCTCGAAGCCGAGGGCAACGTCCTGTTGCGCCTCGAACTGGCCGGTGAAGCGACGCGTGAGGGTCACGCGGTCCTCCAGCCTGAGGATCTCCGGCGCGACGGTCGTTCTCGGCGCGGCGGGCGGGCCGTCGGCCTCCGACGCCCGGGCCGCGAGCACCCCATAGCCCGATATGCCTGCGCCGACGGCCGCACCAATCACCGCAAGCGTCAGCGCAATCCGCCCTGCACGCCGCATCATCCGTGGCAATGCGCGACCGGCTCCGGTATCGTCCGACATGTCCATGTGCCGCCTCCGCGAGGGTTGCAATGTTAGTGGCGCTTACATATGTTAGCAGCGCTAACTTAGGCAAGGAAAAAAGTGAGAGGCGCTAACTTCGAGCGAATAACCGTTTGACGAAAAATCGGAAAAATTATCATCACGGCGCGCTGAAGGAACAGCTCGTCGAGGCCGTGCGGCAACTGATCGAGACGCAGGGGCCCGACGGTTTCACCATCGCCGAGGCCTGCAGGCTCGCGGGCGTGAGCACGGCGGCGCCCTACAAGCATTTCCGCGACCGCGAGGAGATCCTGCACGCCGTGATTCTGGCCGCGATGCATCGCATGGGCGCGGCCATGCAGGCGGCGGCGGACGCCTATCCGGCCGGCGACCCCGAGCGGGTCGTGGCGCTCGGCCGCGCCTATATCGGGTTCGCCCGCGCGGAGCCGGGCGTCTTCGCACTGATGTTCGGCCATGCCGGTCACCACGACGAGGACGAGGCCCTGGCCGAGGAAGGGCGCGGCAAGTTCGCCATCGTGCTGCGCGTCGTGGCCGAGCACATCGGCCGTCCCCCCGAGGACCCGGAGGTCAACGCACGGGCCTACGCGCTGTGGTGCGCGGTGCACGGGCATTGCTTCCTGGCGCTCGATGGAAAGGCGGACAAGACGGAGATCATGGTGAGCGAGGAGGAGTATCTCCGCCTCGTCGGCAGGTCCTACCTTCCCTGAGGCCGAGAGGGCCGTTGCCCTGCGGTTCCAATGGCGCGCGGTCCTTGACCCGGCGATCCCGGCTTGCCCCATGGCGGGGCGATTTCCACACACCCTGGCGGGCTTCGCCGAGACGGCCATTGCGCTGACGCGAGGAGCGGGCGACTTTCGCCACGGGGAGAGAGGTCCCCGGGGCGGGCAGACCGGCGGGCGACCACCCGGCGGACGCGGACAAGAAGTGCAACAGGGCATGGCCGGACTGGCAATCGTCGAAAACGCGGTGATCGTCCCCTCGACGGAGGTGTCGGGCGGCCTGGGCGTGCTCGATGCCGATGGCCGCTTCGTCGCCGAAAGCACGATCTGGCGGGATGACGCGCCGCTCTTCGCCCCGCCCGAGCCGCTGGAGCCGGAAGATCATATCGAAGGCACGCATCTCTTCGCCGGGATCATGTCCTGGCACTTCGGTCATTTCCTCGTGGAAAGCCTGTCCCGCCTCTGGCCGATCGAGGCCCCGCCCGAGGCGTTCGCCTCGGCCTTGTTCGTGCCCAAGGGGCCCGCCGACCGGGAGCGGAGCGAATACGCCTTCCAGACCGAGCTTCTCGACATGCTGGCGCCCGGGCTGCCGCGCAGGATCCTGACACGTCCCACCCGGGTCGCGCGGCTGATCGTTCCGGAACAGGGGTTCGGCACCGGGACGCTCGAGGCCGGGACGCCCGAATTCCGTGCCTTCCTGCAGGGCCGGAACTGGCCCGAACCGGAAGGCGATACGCCCGAGCGGATCTACGTCACCCGTTCGGGTCTCGACCGGCGCAAGAAGGGGCGGGTGCTGGGCGACGTGGCGCTGCAGAAGTTCCTGCGGCGCCGGGGGTTCCGTATCCTGCGGCCCGAAAAGACGCCGCTCCACGAACAGATTCGGCTTTATCGCGGCGCAAAGCGCCTGCTCTTCGATGATGGTTCGGCAGTGCATCTCTTCGGTCTCGTGGCCCGGCCCCGGCAGGTCGCGGCCTCGATCCAGCGGCGCTTCGCCGGCGATGCGCCTGCCATCGGGGCGCTTCAGCTGCGCGCCATGGCCGATGTGGATCTCAAGGCCTTCGACGCGGTCCTGCGCGAATGGCGGCCGGCCGCGCTCGACCGCGCCACGGCAAAGAGCCATGGCGAACTCGATCCCCGGCACCTCTTCGAGGCGCTGAGCGGCTACGGCGCGACGGCAACGGGCGACAGCCCCGAAACCATGGGCCTTCCGACGCAGGATGAGGTCGCGGCCGACATGGCCGGACTTGGATACGTGGCCGCCGAACGGGACGCCCCTTTGGCCGAGCCGCCCGCTCTCGCCAGGTTCTGGGGCGTGGAAATCCCCGAAGGCTCCCATCTCGACCAGCGCAAGGTCCGCTCGCTCCGGGACGGGTTCTACGAACGCCAGGAGGTGCTGAGCGCCTTCGCGCATTTCCGCCCCGAAGACAGGGTTCTGGAACTGGGCGCGGGCGCGGGCATCGTCGGGAGTGCCGTGGCCCTGAATTGCGGGGTCGAGGCGCTGCTGAGCTTCGAGGCGAACCCGGACATGGTCCCGGTGGCCCGCGCCCTTTATGCCCGGAACCGCCTGCAGGGGCGCGTCGAGATCCGCCATGGCATCGTCGTCACGGGCGAGGACGCACCTTCCGCCATGAGTTTCGCGGTGGCCGAGGATTATCTGGGTTCGATGATCGTGCCGGACGGGACGCAGCCGGGCGAGGGCATGCGGATCGAACGGGTGCCGACGGTGAACCTCGCGGCCATCGCGGCGGAGTTTCGTCCCACGGCCCTTCTCATGGATATCGAGGGCGGTGAGCTTCCGCTTCTGGAGGGCGCGGACCTTTCGATCTTCCGGGTCGTGGTGGTCGAATTTCACCGCGACATCTACGGCCGCGACGGGATGAAACGCTGCCGCGCCGCGCTGACGGAGGCAGGGCTCAGGCCCGATCCGGACTTCTGCCGACGCGGTGTCGAGGCCTGGGTGCGAAGCTGAGCCTTGCCGCGGGAGCCTAAGCAACGCCAGACTGCGCGCATGAGCGATGACCCAGACATGCCGGACTTCCGGATCCGCGTCGTCTTTGGTCCCGGGGGCATGATGGGCCCGGGCAAGGCCGATCTGCTGGAGCACATCCGCGCGACGGGGTCCATCGCCGCCGCGGGGCGCGAGATGGGCATGAGCTACCGCCGGGCCTGGCAGCTGGTCGAGACCTTGAACGCGATGTTCGCAGGCCCTCTCGTCGAAAGCACGCGCGGCGGGGCGCGGGGCGGGGGGGCGCAGGTCACCGCGACGGGCGAGGCCGTGCTGGCGGAGTATCGCGCGCTCGAAGCCGCGGCGCGCGCGGCGGGCGGAGCGCATGCCGCGCGCCTCCGAGCCATGCTGGCCGATATTCCCGATGGAAAATAACGCTTGCCGTCCGGCGCCCGGACTTGCGATATGTTCCGGTGAATATATCGAAACCCCGGAGCTGCCGACTTGAACGGATGCGGATCGATCCTGAGCGTCGCGGCGGTGCTGTTCGCGGCCTTCGCAGCGCCCGTTGCGGCGGAACGTGTCACCGTATTCGCGGCAGCGAGCCTTACGACGGCGCTGGCCGAGGTCGAGGCCGGGTTCGAGGCCGAGACCGGCCATGACCTCGTCGTGTCTCTTGCCGGGTCTTCCGCGCTGGCCCGGCAGATCCAGCAGGGTGCGCCCGCGGATGTCTTCATCTCGGCAAGCCCTGACTGGATGGACGTGCTGGAGGCGGAGGGTCTTCTTTCTCCCGGAACACGCGCCGACCTCCTGGGCAACCGACTCGTCCTCGTCGCCTACGGGCCGGAGGCGCCCGAAGTGGTCGTCGCGCCCGGGTTCGACCTTGTCGGACTGCTCGATGGCGGCCGCCTCGCCATGGCGCTGGTCGAGGCGGTGCCGGCGGGGATCTACGGGCGCGCCGCGCTTGAACACCTGGGTCTCTGGGACGACGTGGCCCCCCATGTCGCCGAGACCGACAATGTCCGCACCGCGCTCGCCCTTGTGGCGCAGGGTGAGGCGCCGCTTGGCATCGTCTACGCAAGCGACGCCATCGCGGCTGAAGCGGAAGTGAGCGTGGTCTTCACCTTCCCGGAAGACAGCCATCCGCCGATCGTCTACCCGGCCGCGGCGCTTGCGGGCCGAGACGGCGAGGGCGTCGCGGCCTTCCTGACCTACCTGCGGAGCGACGCGGCGCGCGCGGCGTTCGAGCGGCAGGGCTTCACCATGCTGGCGCGCTAGGGGGGCGGTTTGGGCGGCTGGCTTGGTCCTGAGGAATGGCAGGCGGTGGCCCTGTCGTTGCGCGTGGCCTTCTGGGCGACGCTGCTCAGCCTGCCGTTCGGTATCCTCGCGGCACATGCGCTGGCGCGCTGGACCTTCCCCGGCAAGCAAGTGCTGAACGGGCTGATCCACCTGCCGCTGGTCCTGCCGCCGGTGGTGACGGGCTATCTCCTGCTGCTGGCTTTCGGGACGCGCGGGGCGCTGGGCGGTTTCCTCGCCGATCTCGGGATCGTCTTCGCCTTCCGCTGGACCGGCGCGGCACTGGCGGCGGCGGTCATGGCCTTCCCGCTCATGGTCCGTGCGATCCGGCTGTCGATCGAGGCCGTCGACCCCAGGCTCGAACAGGCCTCCGCGACGCTTGGCGCCTCGCCAGTCTGGGTCTTCCTCACCGTGACCCTGCCGATGGCCCTGCCGGGGATCGTGGCGGGCGCGATCCTCGCCTTCGCCAAGGCGATGGGCGAGTTCGGCGCGACGATCACCTTCGTCTCCAACATTCCCGGCGAGACGCGGACCATCCCCTCGGCGATCTACGCCTTCCTGCAGGTGCCGGGCGGCGAGGCATCGGCCACGAAACTCGTGATCGTCTCGGTCGTCGTGGCGATGGGGGCGCTGCTGCTGTCCGAAATCATCGGCCGCCGCGTCGCCGAACGGGTCGGGGGGCGCTGATGCTGCAGGTCTCGGTCCGCCATGCGTTCGAGGGTTTCACGCTCGATGCGAGCTTCGAGGCCCCGCCCGGGGTCACGGTGCTTTTCGGGCGCTCGGGCTCGGGCAAGACGACCATCGTCAACGCCGTCGCTGGCCTTCTGATGCCCGACGAGGGGCGCATCGCGGCGGGTGACTGGGTTCTCCTCGACACCGCGAAGGGTGTCAGGCTTCCCCCGCACCGCCGGCGGCTCGGCTACATCTTCCAGGAGGGGCGGCTGTTCCCGCACCTCACCGTCGCCCAGAACCTCGCCTACGGCGCCCGTTTCGCGCCGAAGGACGCCCCGCGCGAAGACAGGGGCCGGATCGTCGACCTGCTTGGCATCGGCGCGCTCCTCGACCGGCGTCCCGGCGCGCTGTCGGGAGGCGAGAAGGCGCGCGTCGCCATTGGCCGCGCGCTTCTTTCCGCTCCTAAGCTGATCCTCGCCGACGAGCCGCTCGCCTCGCTCGACGAGGCGCGCAAGGCCGAGATCCTCCCCTATTTCGAGCGTCTTCGGGACGAGGTGGCGGTTCCGATCCTCTACGTGAGCCACTCGGCCTCCGAGGTCGCGCGGCTGGCCACGACCGTCGTCGCGCTGGAGGCGGGGCGCGTCACGGGGCAGGGGCCGGCGGCCGAGGTGCTGGGCGATCCCGGCGTTTTGCCCGCGGGCGCGCGCGAGGCCGGCGCGCTTCTGACCGCAAGGGTCGTGCGTCACCACGAGGACGGGCTGACGGAACTCGACGCGGGTGGCGCGCCCCTGTTCCTGCCGCGCGTCGGACAGGCGCCGGGCGCGTCCCTGCGGCTCCGGATCGCCGCGCATGACGTGATCGTGTCGCGCGGCCGGCCCGAGGGGCTTTCCGCGCTCAACATTCTCGCGGGCCATGTGCAGGAGATCCGGCCCGGCGGCGGCCCCGGCGTGATCGTCGCGATCGACACGCCCGCGGGGCGCGTGCTGGCACGGATCACCCGTCGCTCGGCCGAGGCGCTGGGCCTCGCTCCGGGTGCGGCGGTCCATGCGGTGGTCAAGACCGTCTCGGTCGCCCCATCCGATATCGGCGCCTCAGCCGCGGCGTCCGTCCCGGCCGAGTAGCCAGGGCAGGATGAGCGGCGTCAGGTACATCGGCACCTGGTAGCATCCGATCATCAGCATGAGCTGGTCGATCAAAGGTGGCGGCAGGACGCCGAGAAAGAGCGCCGCGTTGCGGTTCCCTGCGGCCACGGCGAAGGCGATCGCGTCGGCCCGCGACCGCAGCAGGCGCAGGACCGTCGCCTGGACCGAGAAGACGAGGGCGGAGACCAGCGCGAGCGTCAGGGCGAGTTTGCCGGGGTCCGTCCGGACCGCGTCGGCCGCCGCCGACATCAGCCCGACGACGACAAGCGCCAGCAGGATGGCCGAGAGCGCGTCGATGACGGTGCCGGCTTGCGGCGTGGGACCGACGATACCGGTGCGCCGCAAGGCGTAGGCGGCCCCGCCCGCCAGCGCGATGACCCCGAGAAGCCTGAGCGCGGTGCCCAGGACCGCGCCGGCATCGCCGACGGCCGGAGCGATGAGGAAGACCGGCAGGACTGTCAGCGGCAGAAGCGCCGTGCCGACCACGGTTTGCCTGAGCGCGGGCGCCGGGTCTCCACCGGCCATTGCCGCGATGGGTGCAGCCCCCGTGATCGGCGCCGCGGCCAGGATCATCACGAGGCCCAGGGCGAGAGGGCCGGACAGAAGCCCGAAGGCGAGAAGGACGAGGGCCACGACCGAGGGCAACGCGCATTGCAGCAGGAGCGCCGCCGTCACGGCCCGCCTGAGCCCGTTGGTCCCGGCGCGCAGCCCTTCGGGTCCGATCCGCAGCATGGCGAGGAACAGGACGACGACGACGAGCATGCCCACCCAGGGCCGCACCGCCTCGGCCGCCGCCGGAGAGCCGAGGCCCACGGCCAGCCCGCCGATCAGCCACCAGCGCCCGCGCGCCGCGACGGCGGCGCCAACGCCCTGCATCAAAGCGCGGCCGCGGCCCGCGCGGCCTGGTCGTAGCTGCCCGACAGCGCGCGCAGGAGGGCGGCGACGTGGCTGATATCCTCGGGGTCGCGGCCCAGTTGCCGGGCCGCCCGCACCAGCAGCGCCTCGCGCACTTCCTTGTACCGGGCACAGAGCGCCGCGCCGGCCTCGGTGATCTGCACGGTCTTCTCCTTGCCCTTGCGACCCGCCTTCACGAGCTTCGCCTGCGTCAGTTTCCGGATCGCATAGTTGGCCAGGTGCGTGTCCTCGATGTTGAGGATCAGGCAGACCTCGGCCAGCGTCTTGGCGCGTCCGCGATGGTGAACGAGGTGCAGGATCAGGACCTCGAGCGGTGACATGGCCGGCCCGCCCGCCGCCGTCATGCAGCGCACCATCCAGCGGTGGTAGGCGTTGTTCATCATGGTCACGGCGAATTCCACCTCCGAGAGCGCGGGCAGCGCGCTGTCGGCGAGATGCGCCGAGGAGACGACGGGGCCGACATCCGGGATCGGCCGGGGGGGCAGGGGGTCTTGCTGGTCGGTCATCGGTTCGACATGGTCGAAGGCAGCCAGAGCGCGATCTCGGGAAACAGCGTCAGGATGACAGTGGCGGCCACGAGGAGGAAGAAGAAGGGCGCCGCGTAACGCGCGACGGTGAAGATGTCCCGTCCCGTGATCGACTGCAGCACGAAGAGGTTGAAGCCCACGGGCGGTGTGATCTGGCTCATCTCCACGACAAGGACGAGGAAGACGCCGAACCAGATCGGGTCGATCCCGGCGGCGAGCACCATCGGCAGGATCACCGAGACCGTCAGCACGACGATGGAGATGCCGTCGAGGAAGAACCCGAGCACGATGAAGAACAGCAGGAGCGCCGCGAGAAGCGCGTAGGGCGAAAGCCCCTGCTCCCCGATCCACGCGGCAAGCGTGCGCGGGATGCCGGTATAGCCCATGGCGCCCGTCAGGAACGCGGCGCCGACGAGGATGAAGCCGATCATGCACGACGTGATGACGGCGCCCCTCAGGCTCTCCCATGCGCCCTTGCGGTCGATGCCGCCCGAGGCGCCCGAGATGATCAGCGCACCGATCACGCCCACGACTGCGGCCTCGGTCGGCGAGGCGAACCCGCCGTAGATGGAACCGATGACGGCGACGATCAGAAGCACGGTGGGCAACAGAAGCGCCGCGCCGCGCAGCTTCTCGGACCAGCTGGCCTTCGGCTCCGGCGGCGGCATCTTGTCCTTGTTCAGCGCGGCCCAGATCATCGTGTAGCCCGCGAACATCGCGGCCAGCATCAGGCCCGGCAGGACGCCGGCCAGGAACAGCCGCGCGATCGACTGCTCGGTCGCGGCGCCGTAGACGATCAGGATGATGGAGGGCGGGATGAGGAAGCCGAACGTCCCCGATCCCGCGAGCGTGCCGATCGCCATCCGGTCGTCGTAGCCCCGCGCCCTCAATTCCGGCAGCGACATGCGCCCGACGGTCGCCGTGGTGGCCGCCGACGAGCCCGAGACGGCGGCGAACAATGCGCAGCCCAGGATGTTCACATGCAACAGCCCGCCGGGCAGGCGCCGCGTGAAGGGCGAGAGGCCCCGGAACATGTCAGAGGACAATCGCGATCGGAACAGGATCTCGCCCATCCAGATGAACATTGGCAGGGCCGTGAGATCCCAGATGTTCAGCGCCGCCCACGCCTTGGTGGCGAAGACCGCGCCGACGGGGGCGGGCGTTGCGAGCGTCATGGCGACCAGCCCCACGACGATGAGCGAGAAGCCAACCCAGAGCCCGAGCGCGAGGCAGAGGAATAGGACGGCGACGAGGATCAGCGAGAGCGTCAGGAGGTCCATTTCAGTGCCCCGCCTCGTCGATGCCGCGTGCGCGTTCGGCGGTGATGAAGGCCGGCGTCCCGCCACGGAGCGCGGTCAGTAGCTCGTCCAGCAGCGCGACCGCGAAGATGGCGAGGCCCACCGTCATCACCCCCTGCGGCAGCCAGAGCGGGATCGGGATCATCCCGAAGGAGACGGAATTGAACTGCCAGCTGTCGAGCGCCTGAAGCCAGGAATGCCAGGCCGCGAAGGACGCGAGGCCGAGGGCGGCGGCGAGGACCAGGACCGTCAGTCCGCGGTCGAGCAAGGGCGGCAGCGCGCGGGCCAGCATCGTGACGCGGACATGCCCGGCCGCGCGAAAGGTCCCGGGCAGGGCGAGGAAAGCCGCTCCGACGAAAAGGAAACCTCCGATCTCGGCCAGCGAGGGCACCTGGATGCCGAGCGCGGTGCCACCGGTCGCAAGGATCACGCGGTCGAGGATACGTCCGCCGATCTGCACGAAGACCAGGACCGCGATGGTCACGAGGGCCAGCGCCGAGGCGACGAGGGCCGCGGCATAGAGGGTGTCGAGCGCGCGTCGCATGAAGCCGCCTCCGGTCTCGAGGAGATTGGGAAAGGGCCGGGCGATGGTCTCGCCCGGCCCTTCGGTTCGCCGTTACTGCGCGGCGGCGTAGGCTTCGAGGATCGCCGTCCCCGCATCGCCGGCGCGCTCCAGCCACTCGGCGGTCATCGTCTCGCCGGCGGCTGCCAGCGCTGCGGCCATCGCGTCGGACGGGGTCGAGACCGTCATGCCGTTGTCGGCCAGTGCTGCGATCTGGGTGGCGGTCTCGGCCTCGGACATCTCCCAGCCGCGGGCCTCGGCGACGGCGGCGGCCTCCATCAGGGCGGCCTGTTCCTCGGCCGAGAGGGCGTTGAAGGCGTCGGTGTTCACGAAGACGACGTTCTTCGGAAGCCATGCCTGGACGTCGATATAGACATTGGTGAAGTCCCAGGCCTGCGACGAGACGCCGGTCGAGGGCGAGGTCATCATCGCCGCGACCCGGCCGGTGGCGAATGCGGTCGGGATGTCGCCCGCCTCCACCTGGGTCGGCGTCATGCCGAGGATCTGCGCCAGCCGCTCGGTTGCGGTGTTGTAGGCGCGGAAGCTCACGCCCTGCAGCGCGGCGGGATCGGTCACTTCCTCGGTCAGGTAGAGCGACTGGCCCGGCCACGGAACGGCGAAGAGAAGGGTCAGGCCCTGCTCTGCCAGCAGTTCCTCGACCGCGGGACGCGAGGCGGTCCAGAGGGCGCGGGCATCGGCGTAGCTGTCGGCGAGGAACGGGATCGAATCGGCCTCGAAGACCGGGTTCTCGTTCGAGAGCCGCGACAGAAGGATCTCGCCGATGGGCGCGAGGCCGCGGCGCACGCTGTCCTTGATCTCTGCATGGCCGAAGAGCGAGCCGGCGGAATGCACCGTGATGTCGAGCGCGCCGCCGGTGGCTTCGCGCACGTCGTCGGCGAACTGGGCGATGTTCATGGTGTGGAAAACCGTGTCGCCGTAGGGTGTGGGCATGTCCCACGCGGTCTGTGCGGCGGCGGGCATCGTCAGCGCGCCCATCGCGGCGGCGAGTGCGAGGCTGCGGAGGGTCAGGGTCATCTTCGGTACTCCCGTGTTGGCGGGCCGGTTCGATCGCCGGCCCATGGCACTATCTGTCCCGGGCCTTGTCGTTGACCCGGCGTAAATCGGAGGTTGACCGTCCACCTACAATTTGTCAACAAATTGTCATTGTATTGTGAGCGGCTGGCACGGCCATCGCTCTGGACTGCCCGGAAAACGGGCAGCGGACCTGCAGGGAGACCGACATGGCAGACGCGACCGTTTCCCGGATCTGGGACTTCTGGATCGACCGGGGTGGCACCTTCACGGACGTCGTGGGCCGCGCGCCGGACGGGGAGATGCATCCCCTGAAGCTTCTGTCCGAGAACCCCGAGGCCTACGAGGACGCCGCGATCGAGGGCATCCGGCGTCTGCTCGGCGGCGCCATCGACCCTGCGCGCATCGGTACGGTCAAGATGGGCACCACGGTCGCGACCAATGCGCTTCTGGAGCGGAAGGGCGACCGGACGCTCCTTCTCATCACGAAGGGCTTCCGCGACGCGCTCCGCATCGCCTACCAGGCGCGGCCGGACATCTTCGCCAAGGAGATCGTGCTGCCCGAACAGCTTTACGAGCGGGTGATCGAGGTTGATGAACGGCTGATGGCCGATGGTTCTGTGGAACTTGCGCTCGACGCTGAGCCGCTGCGCCCCGCGCTGGAGGCGGCCAAGGCCGACGGGATCGAGGCCGTCGCAATCGTCTTGATGCACGCCTGGAAGAACCCCGCGCACGAAGCGGCGCTGGCGGTGATGGTCCGCGAGATGGGATTCGCGCAGGTCTCCGTCAGTCACGAGGTCAGTCCGCTGGTCAAGCTCGTGGGCCGGGGCGACACGACCGTGGTCGACGCCTACCTCTCGCCGATCCTGCGCCGCTACGTGGCGCGCGTGGCCGATGCGCTGGGCGCGACGCCTGCGGGGCAGCCGGGGCCGACGCTCCAGTTCATGATGTCCTCGGGCGGCATGACGGCGGCCGAGAAGTTCCAGGGCAAGGACGCGATCCTGTCGGGACCCGCGGGCGGCGTCGTCGGCATGGTCGAGACGGCCGCGGATGCGGGTTTCGGGCGCGTGATCGGCTTCGACATGGGCGGCACCTCCACCGACGTGGCGCATTTCGCGGGCGACTACGAACGCGCCTTCGACACCGAGGTGGCGGGCGTCCGCATCCGCGCGCCGATGATGCGCATCCACACGGTTGCGGCAGGGGGCGGCTCGATCCTGCATGCCGAGCCGGGCCGCTTCCGGGTGGGTCCCGATTCGGCGGGCGCCAATCCCGGGCCCGCCTGCTACCGCCGGGGTGGGCCGCTCACCGTCACGGACGCCAACGTGATGCTGGGCAAGTTGCGCCCCGACTTCTTCCCGCGCGTCTTCGGCCCCGGGCAGGACGCCGCGCTCGACGCGGACGTGGTGCGCGCCAAATTCGCGGAGATCGCCGAGGCCGAGGGCAAGACCGCGGAGGAGGTGGCCGAAGGTTTCCTGACCATCGCCATCGAGAACATGGCGAACGCGATCAAGAAGATCAGCGTGCAGCGCGGCTATGACGTGACGAAGTATCTTCTGAACGCCTTCGGGGGCGCTGCCGGGCAACATGCGTGCCTCGTCGCCGACGCGCTGGGGATGGAGGCGGTCCTGATCCATCCGCTTTCGGGGCTTCTGTCGGCCTACGGGATCGGGCGGGCGACGGTTTCGGCAAGCCGACAGCAGGCGCTGGTGGAAGATCTCGGCGCGGATAGTCTGCCGGCCATCGCCGCGTTGCGGGCGGAGCTGGAAAAGGCAGTGGCGGCGGAACTGTCCGAACAGGGCGTCGATGCCGGAGCGGCCGATTGCGCGACGCGGCTTCACCTGCGCTACGCAGGAACCGACACGGCGCTGCCCGTCGCCTGGGACGGCGACCCCAAGGCGGCCCGCGCCGCGTTCGAGGCCGCGCACAAGGCGCAGTTCGGCTTCGTCAGCCCCGACAAACCCGTGACCGTCGAGGCCGTGGAGGTCGAGATGACCGAGGCGGCGGCGCCCCATGACGCGTCCGAAAACGCCAAGGCGGAACCGCGCGATGTCGCGACCGATACGGCAGTGCCGGTCTTCAGCGGCGGCGCCGAGGTGCAGGCCGCCGTCTATCGCCGCGAGGGGCTTGCGCCCGGCGATCGCGTGAAGGGCCCCGCCCTCATCATCGAGGCGAACCAGACCGTGGTCGTTGAACCGGGCTGGTCGGCCGAAGTGACGGCCCGCGACGACATCCTGATGCGGCGGCACGAGAAGATGGCGCGCACCTCCGCCGCCGGGACGACCGAGGCCGACCCGATCCTGCTCGAGGTCTTCAACAACCTCTTCATGAACATCGCCGAGCAGATGGGCGTCGCGCTCCAGAACACGGCGCATTCGGTCAACATCAAGGAACGGCTCGACTTCTCCTGCGCCGTCTTCGACCGGACCGGCGCGCTGGTTGCCAATGCCCCGCACATGCCGGTGCATCTCGGCTCGATGGACCGGAGCGTGGAGACGGTGATCCGCCTGAACGAGGGGCGCATCCGTCCCGGCGACGTCTTCGCCCTCAACGCGCCCTACAACGGCGGCACGCACCTGCCAGACATCACCGTGGTCTCGCCGGTCTTCGACGACGGGGGGCGCGAGATCCTGTTCTGGGTCGCATCGCGCGGGCATCACGCCGATGTGGGCGGCACGGCGCCCGGCTCCATGACGCCGCTGGCGACGACCGTCGACGAGGAAGGAGTGCTGTTCGACAACTTCATTCTTGTAGAAGAAGGACAGTTCCGTGAGACGGCGCTGCGGCACCTCCTGACGGACCACCCTTACCCGGCGCGCAACCCCGACCAGAACATCGCCGACCTCAAGGCCCAGATCGCCGCCAACGAACGCGGCGCGGCCGAGTTGCGGCGCATGGTGGCTGAGTTCGGGCTGGACACGGTCGAGGCCTACATGGGTCACGTGCAGGACAACGCGGCCGAGGAGGTCGCGCGCCTGATCGGGCGGCTGGAGGATTGTTCCTATGAATACCCCACGGACACCGGACAGGTCATCCGGGTGAAGATCACCGTGGACCGCGAGGCGCGCGAGGCGACCGTCGATTTCACCGGCACGAGCCCCGCGATGGAGAACAACTTCAACGCGCCCGAACCGGTGGCCCGCGCCGCCGTCCTCTATTGCTTCCGCGTGATGGTCGAGGCGCCGATCCCGATGAACGCGGGCTGCCTGCGCCCCATCCGCATCGTGATCCCGGAAGGTTCGATGCTCAAACCCGCTTATCCCCGCGCGGTGGTGGCGGGGAATGTCGAGACATCGCAGCACGTGACGAACGCCATCTTCGGCGCGCTCGGGGCCATCGCGAACAGCCAGGGGACGATGAACAACCTCACCTTCGGCAACGACACCTACCAGTATTACGAGACGATCTGCTCCGGTTCGCCGGCGGGCGTCATGAACTCGGGCCGGGGCTTTGCCGGGACATCCGGGGTTCATGTTCACATGACCAATTCGCGGCTGACGGACCCCGAGGTGCTGGAGATGCGGTTCCCCGTCATGCTGGAGCATTTCGGGCTGCGCGAGGGCTCGGGCGGGGATGGTGCCTTCCCCGCAGGTGACGGAACCGAGCGGCGCATCCGGTTTCTCGAACGGATGGATTGCGCGATCCTGTCCTCGCACCGCGCAGCACCGCCGCGAGGCATCTCGGGTGGCGGCGACGGGCAGGTGGGGCGGACCGAGGTCCGGCGCGGTGACGGAACCCTTCAGGTGCTGAACGCCTGCGATCAGACGATCCTCGACCCCGGCGAAACGATCACGGTGGTGACGCCCACGGCGGGTGGTTACGGCAAGGCCTGAGCGCGGGCCGACCTGCGCTCGCCGCTCGGGGAGGTTCCGAATTCCTTTCGGAAGGTTCGGCTGAACCCCGCATGAGAACCGAAGCCGGTGGCCAGGGCGATCTCCGTCACCGGCATCGCCGTCGTGCGCAGCAGATCGCGCGCCTGGGCCAGCCTGAGGTCCAGGTAGAGCCGCGAGGGTGTCCGTCCCGTCGCCCGCAGGCACCTGCCCCTCAGCGCCTTGCCGCTGAGCCCGAGGTCTCCTGCGATCGCGGCGATCGCAAGAGGTTGGTCCAGGTGGTTCAGCATCCGCTGGCGCATCGCATGAAGCAGCGGGTCGCTCGTGCCGCCTGCGCTCTGCGGGTGGAACGAAGGGCGGATCGAACCATGCGCCATGTCTTCGGCGACGGCTGCGGCGAAGCCGGCCGAGGCGACCGTGGCGATCCATGACAGCATCGCGTCCCCCGTGGCCATGCCGCCCGCCGCCGACAGGATGCGACCGTCCAGGGCGTAGATGCCGTCGTCGATGACGAGGCCCGGGAAGGCCTCCCGCAGCTCGGCCTGCGCCTCACGGTGCAGGATCACGCGGCGGCCCTCCGGGACGAGGCCGAACGACGCCAGCAGCAGAACGCCCGTGTCGACGCCGCCCAGGATCGCGCCCTGCCGCGCCGCTCGGGCCAGGAGGGCGCGCAGGCCGGCGGGCCGCGCGGCCAGCGGCGCGTAGCCGGCCATAACCAACACGAGATCGGGACGGACCGTGTCCGACCAGCCCGTGACATCCGGCGCGACCTCCCGCCCGTTTGATGCGGTCGCGGGTGCGGATGTCGTCGTGCGCGTTTCCCAGGTGAAGATGGCCTCCCCCGCGCGCCGGTTGGCAATGCGCAGCGTCTCGCTGGCAAGGACGTAGGCGAGCATCTGGAATTGCGGTTGCAGGACGAAGCAGACGTGGGGCAACGGCAGGCTCCGGACAGGATCGGGCGTTTCATGGATATTATTGCCTGGGCGCGGCGCGCACCATGGTCTCGATCACACCACTCCGGAGACCTTCCATGACCATCCAGACCCCGACCCCTCTCGGCGGCCGCCCGGCCGGTTGCAGCGATGCCGAATGGGAGGCACGGCAGGAGCTTGCCGCCATATACAACGCGCTGGTGAAATACCGTCTCACCGACGTGACCAACCAGTGGCACGCCCTGCGGGTGCCAGGCGAGGACGCGCTCCTGACCCACCATTACGGCTGGATGCACGAGGAGGTGACGGCCTCGAACCTGATCAAGGTCGGCTTCGACCGCACCAACCATACCCCGCGGAACGGGGAGCCGAACCCGTCCGCCACCGAGATCGGCAAGCTGTTCTTCGAGGCCGATCCGGAGATGAACTGCATCATGCATGTCCACACCAAGGCGATCATGGGCGTCTCGGCCCAGGCCGAGGGTGTCGGACCCTACAGCCAGGCCTATCTCATGATCGGCGGCGGCGACGTGATCGGCTATACCGACTACGAGTTCGAATGCACCGAAGACTTCCTCTGCGGACTTCTGCGGGCGGGGCAGGGCAGGAAGATGATCGTCGAGGCCTGGCATGGCGCCTTCGTCTTCGGGCGCAACGCGGGCGAGGCCTTCTTCAGGTCCTTCTACCTCGACCAGGCCTGCGCGGTGCAGCTCGAGGTGCAGAAATCCGCGGCCGGCGGCGCCACGATCCGCACCATTCCCGAGGCCGAGCAGAGGCGGCACCTCGCCGACATGGCGGCGAGCGACTGGTACGGTTACGAGGGTGAGCTCGAATGGCACGCGATCCGGCGAAGGCTCGATGCCGAGATGCCGCATTATCGCGGTTGAGCCGTCCGTCCCGGTCTTGCCGGGCCTGCCGACGGCACTGCCCGCCCGCGTCTTGCGACGGCCGTCGGCCGGGGCCCACGGGCCCTCACGGCGGTGCGTTCACTCAAGCCACCGGTGCGGAAGGCATCCGGAAAACCGCTGGCGGGATTGCCTCTCGCGGGCTCACAGGGGGTGTGCGAGGTTCAACAGGACGCCGCCGGCGCACCGCGCTAAGATGAGGCAAGGGGACACAGGAGGGAATGCCATGGGCCAGAACGATATCCGCAAGATCCAGATCCAGGGTGTGCATCACATCACGCTGAACGGGGCCGACCGGCAGACCTCGATCGATTTCTGGGAAGGGGTGCTCGGCATGCCCTTCATCTTTGACCAGCCGAACCTCGACGACCCGAACCAGGGGCATCTCTATTTCGACCCGGGAGACGGGCGGCTCATCACCATCTTCACCAACGAGGAGCGCAAGCCGGATGCGGCCCATGTGCCCGAAGCGATCGGCTCGCTCCACCACCTCGCCTTCAACGTCAGCCAGGCAACGTTCTGGCAGGTCGCCGGACGCCTTGATGCGCGGGGCGTGAAGCACTCGGGGCCGGTCGACCGGGGTTTCATGGACTCCATCTATTTCCGCGACCCCCTCGGCCTCCGGATCGAGATCGCCTCCTACCGGTTCGAGCCGCCCGAGGGATGCCGCCACGCCGACGTGATGATCGAGGCCCATCGCATCCGGGTGGCGCGCGGCGATCACCATATCGACCGCGAGCACCTGGCCGACGCCATCGAGCTTCTCGTCGAGCGGCGGCAGCAATCGCTGTCCACCGACCGGGGCGCGCGGGTCGGCTACTAGGCGGCCGCCCGGCTCCGGCAGTAGCACGACGCGCGGATCGGCACCGTCGCCCGCGCGACGGCCTGGTCGAGTTGCAGCCTGATGTGCCGCGCCTCGGTCATCTCGCCCCGGCGGACAAGGCATTCGTGCAGGCCGTGCAGGCTCCAGACATTCCGCGGATGCTGGCAGGGGCGCGAGAGCGTGCCGTCGAGACCGAGATCGGCGCGGTAGACCGCCTCCGCCTCGTCGTAGCGACCCGCCTCCATCAAGAGCGCGCCGAGCGCGTGGCGCGCGGGCTGCATCCAGCCCCAGGGCTCGTCGTAGAGAAGGTTGTCGTCGAGCTCGACCGAGCGGCGGAGATGATCGAGACCCTCCTCGATCCGGCCCGCCTTGAAGGCGATCTCGCCGTCCATCATCGCCTCGCCCACGGCCAGGACGTCGAAGGCGGTGTTGTTGAACACCATCCAGTCGTCGGGCAGGCGCGCGCGCGCGGCGACGGCCTTCTCGCGTTCCGAAAGGGCCTCCTCGTGCCGCCCGAGGTTGGCGAGCGCCACGGCGCGGGCCTGGTGCATGGCGCAGGTCGTGTAGCGGTAGAGGTCGGGATCGGCGGGCGGGGGCGTGTCGAGGATCTCCTGCCACATGCCGAAGCGGATCATGACGTGGACCTTCTTGCCGTGAAAACTCTCGAACAGTTCCGGCAGGTATGCCGTCACGTCCTCGGGCAGCATCTCGATCAGCCGGTCGGAGGCGGCGAGCGCCACCTCGGGCTGGCCGAGGAACATCGCGCCGTAGGCCTCGAAATGGACGTTGTGGATCCGGTAGACGGTGTAGAAGTTCTTGGCCCCCTTCAGGTCCTCGTATTTCCGGTCGATTTCGGCGGCCCTGCGGTTGCGGTCGACCACGTTCTGGTAGTCGCCGCAGAGCACGTCGATATGCGTCGCCATGTGGATGAGGTGCCCGCTGTCGGGGACGAGATCCGTCAGCCTGTCGCCATGACGCAGCGCCTTCTCGGGCGTCGGCGACATTTCCATCAGGTGGATGTACATGTGCAGAAGCCCGGGGTGGTCCCACGCGCCCGGCACGCTCTCGAAGGCGCGTTCCAGCGCCGCCTGCGCCTCCAGCGTCGAGGAACCTTCGCGCGGCTGTCCCGTGGGCAGGTCCCACAAAAGCCATGGCGTCCGGTTCATCAGCGCCTCGGCGAAGATCGTGATGACGTCGAGATCGTCCGGATGGGAGGCGTAGACCTTGCGCATCGCATCCGAGAAGGCGTCGTTCCAGGGTGCGAAGTCCTCGATCTCCGGGTCGGTCGGGTAGCGGTCGGCCAGCGCTTCGATCAGGTCGTTCTCGACCGGGCCGAGCGTCTCCCGCAACGCCTTTGCGGCCACAAGCGCCTCGTGGGCCCGTTGCAGGGTGGCGGAGCGTTCTTCCCGGGTGAAGAACTCCCACGGCTTGTTGTAGTTGGGCCCCACCGCATAGGCGAGGCCCCAGAGCGCGAGGCCGCAGCCCGGATCGGCGGCGATGGCGGTCTCGAATTCCTCGGCGGCGGCCTCGTGATTATAGCCGTAGACCCAGTTGATGCCGCGGTCGAAGGCGGCCTGCGCCGCCGGCGACCGACACGTCACGGGCCGTGTGTAGCGCCCCAGGTCGAAGTTGCCGTCCATCTCTCGCTCCCCGTCCTTGGCCGGCCGCCGCCGGTCCTGGCGGAAGGATAGCACAAGGATGCAGCGTGTTGCGCGCCGTTTCCCCGGTGGACACCGCCGGGCGCCCTGTTACCTTCTGCCTTCGGTCAGAGAGCGGAGGGCATTATGGCGAAACTGGCATTCCTTGGACTGGGCGTGATGGGCTACCCGATGGCGGGCCACCTGAAGGCCGCCGGCCACGAGGTGACCGTCTACAACCGCACCGCCGCGAAGGCCGAGGCCTGGGCGGCGGAGCATGGCGGATCTCATGCCGCGACCCCGCGCGAAGCGGCCGCGGGCGCGGATTTCGTCATGGCCTGCGTTGGCAACGACGACGACCTGCGTTCGGTGGTCCTTGGCGAGGACGGGGCGCTTGCGGGCATGTCCGAAGGGGCGGTTTTCGTCGATCACACCACGGTTTCGGCGATCGTGACGAGGGAGCTTGCCGCCATCGCCGCCGAGGGTGGCGTCGGCTGGGTGGATGCGCCTGTCTCCGGCGGGCAGGCGGGGGCTGAGAACGGCCAGCTCGCCATCATGTGCGGCGGGGCCGAGGCGCATTTCGCCGCTGCCGAGCCGGTGATCGCGGCCTATTCCAAGGTCACCGAACGGTTCGGCGATGTCGGCGCGGGCCAGATCACGAAGATGGTCAACCAGATCTGCATCGTCGGCGCGATCCAGTCGATCTCGGAGGGGCTATGGTTCGCGAGGACCGCCGGGCTCGACGCGAAGAAGGTGGCGAAGCTCGTCTCGCAAGGCGCGGGCGGGTCCTGGCAGCTCGCCAACCGGGCGGACACGATGATCGACAACCATTTCAACCACGGCTTCGCGGTGGACTGGATGCGCAAGGATCTGGGCATCGCGCTGGAACAGGGAAAGGAGATGGGTCTCAGCCTGCCCGTCACCGCGCTCGTCGACCAGTTCTACGCCGAGGTGCAGCAGCTGGGCGGCGGCCGCTGGGACACGTCGAGCCTGATCCAGCGGTTCCGCAGGATGAACGGCGAGGAGGTCTGAGGCCCCGGAGCGTACCGCCTTGGCCTTCACCCTCACCGATACGGCAGCGCTGGATGCGGCGGGTTTCGACACGATCATCGACGTGCGGAGCCCGTCGGAATACGCCGAGGATCACCTGCCCGGCGCGGTCTCGATGCCCGTTCTCAGCGATGTCGAGCGGGCCGAGGTGGGAACGATCTACACGCAGGACAGCCCCTTCCGGGCCCGCAAGATCGGCGCCGCGCTGGTCGCCCGCAACGCCGCGCGGCACATCGAGGAAGGTCTGATGGACAAGGGCGGCGGCTGGCGGCCGCTGGTCTATTGCTGGCGCGGCGGGCAGCGGTCGGGCTCCTTCGCCTCGATCCTCGCACAGATCGGTTGGCGCGTGCAGGTGCTGGAGGGCGGCTACCGGACGTGGCGGCGGCTCGTGGTGGAACGGCTCTACGATGCCGACCTCGGTTTCCGCGTGGTCCGGCTCGACGGCTACACCGGGACGGCGAAGACCGCGCTCCTGCACGAGGTCGCGGCGCTGGGCGGGCAGGTGATCGACCTCGAGGGCCTGGCGCGGCACCGAGGGTCCATCCTCGGCGACGTGGAGGGAGAGCAGCCGGCGCAGAAGGGCTTCGAGACGGAGCTGCTGCGGGTTCTGGACGGTCTCGATCCCGCGCGCCCCGTGCTGGTCGAGGCGGAGAGCGCGCGGATCGGTACGGTCCGTGTTCCGCCCGCGCTCTGGGGCGCGATGAAGGCAAGCCCGCGCATCGTGGTGGAGGCGCCGGTCGACGCGCGGGCGGCCTTCCTCGCCGGGGAATACGCGGACCTCGCCGCCGACGTGCCGGCGCTGACCGAACGGCTGAACGGGCTTCGCACGCTCGCGGGGCACGAGACGGTGCAGGCCTGGCTTTCGATGCTGGGCGAGGGACGGCTCATGGACCTGTCCGAGGCGCTGATCCGGCAGCATTACGATCCGGCCTATGGACGGCTCAGGCGGGGGGACGAGGGCGGCGTGATCGCGCGGGTGACCCTCCCGTCGCTCGATCCCGGCGCGCGCGCGGCGGCAGCCGGGGAGATCGCGGCGCGGCTGGGGTGAAGGGGCATTTTCTTGCAAGAAAATGCGCCAGACCCTTGCAAGGGTCTTGCCGGAGTTTTGCAAAACTCCGGCCAGGGCGGGGTCATCCCCCTTGGCCTTTCCGCCCGCCTTCGCTAGGTCAGCCCTGACCCGAGACGAGAGGCGCGAGAGCCATGGACAAGACCTTCAACGCAGCCGAAGCCGAGGCCCGGATCTACACCGCCTGGGAGGACGGGGGCTGTTTCGACGCAGGCGCGAACGCGAAGCCGGGCGCGGAGCCATACTCCATCATGATCCCGCCGCCCAACGTGACGGGCGTGCTGCACGTGGGTCACGCCTTCAACAACACGCTGCAGGACGTGCTGATCCGCTGGCACCGGATGCGGGGCTTCGACACGCTGTGGCAGCCGGGCACGGACCACGCCGGGATCGCCACTCAGATGGTCGTCGAGCGCGAGCTCGCGAAAGAGGGCAAATCCCGCCGCGACATGGACCGCGCCGAATTCCTCTCCCATGTCTGGGCGTGGAAGCAGAAGTCGGGCGGCACGATCCGCCAACAGCTCAAGCGCCTCGGCGCGTCGTGCGACTGGAGCCGGGAGGCCTTCACCATGTCGGGCGCCCCGGGTGCCCCCGCGGGCGAGGAAGGGAATTTCCACGACGCCGTGATCCGCGTCTTCGTCGACATGTACCGCAAGGGCTACATCTACCGCGGAAAGCGGCTGGTGAACTGGGACCCGCATTTCGAGACCGCGATCTCGGACCTCGAGGTCGAGAACACCGACGTCCAGGGCCACATGTGGCACTTCAAGTATCCCTTGGCGGGCGGCGCGACATATACGTATTTGGAGAAAGATGAAGACGGGAACGTCGTGCTCGAGGAGGAGCGCGACTACATCTCCATCGCCACGACGCGGCCCGAGACGATGCTGGGTGACGGGGCGGTGGCGGTCCATCCGTCGGACGAGCGCTATGCGCCCATCGTCGGCATGCTGTGCGAAATCCCCGTCGGCCCGAAGGAGCATCGCCGCCTGATCCCGATCATCACCGACGAGTATCCCGACCCGGCCTTCGGCTCGGGCGCCGTCAAGATCACGGGCGCGCACGACTTCAACGACTATGGCGTCGCGAAACGGAACGGCATTCCTTGCTACCGGCTGATGGACACCAAGGCGCATCTGCGCGAGGACGGACTGCCCTACGCCGAGGCCGCCGCCGCCGCGCAGGAGGTTGCCGAGGGCCGGCGCACGCTCAGCGAGGCCGAGGCCGACCTTCTGAACCTCGTGCCGGACCACCTGCGCGGGCTCGACCGGTTCACCGCGCGGGAGCGCGTGGTGGACGAGATCACCGCCGAAGGCCTTGCCGTCATGACGCGGGCCGACGATCCGCGCCTTGGGAAGGCGGCGGTCAAGCCCGGCGCTGAAGGGGCCGATGCCCTCGTGCCGCTCGTCGAGGAGAAGCTCATCACCCAGCCGTTCGGCGACCGCTCCAAGGTCGTGATCGAGCCGATGCTGACGGACCAGTGGTTCGTCGATACCGCGAAGATCGTGGGTCCCGCGCTGGACGCCGTGCGCGACGGTCGGACGACGATCATGCCCGAGCAGCACCGCAAGGTCTATTTCCACTGGCTCGAGAACATCGAGCCCTGGACGATCTCGCGGCAGCTGTGGTGGGGGCACCAGATCCCGGTCTGGTACGGCTTCGACCTTGCCGGTCACGGGTTCCGTGACGACGAGGGGGACGGCGCGCTCGACGAGGTCGAGATGCTGCGGCTGCTGAATGCCCAGACGCTTCTGGAAGGCGAGGACCGGCACCATTGCGCGGCCGACTTCGAGGGTGTGAGGGCCGAGTTCGCCGATGTCCTCGGGCGCCTGCCGACGCCGCTCAACCATGCGCGGGTCGTGGAGGTCGAGGACCGCCACGCCGCCGCCCACGCGCTGGGCGCGGCGCTGGCGCAATACGAGATCGACCAGGATCCGACGAAGCTGGTCTACCCGGTCTGGCGGGACCCCGACGTTCTGGACACCTGGTTTTCCTCCGGGCTCTGGCCCATCGGCACGCTCGGCTGGCCCGAGGATACGCCGGAGTTGCACCGCTACTTCCCGACATCGACGCTGGTTTCGGGCTTCGACATCATCTTTTTCTGGGTCGCCCGGATGATGATGATGCAGCTGGCCGTCACGGGCCAGGTGCCCTTCCGCGACGTCTACGTCCACGCGCTGGTGCGGGACGAGAAGGGGCGGAAGATGTCCAAGTCGATCGGCAATGTCCTCGATCCGCTGGAGCTGATCGACGAGTTCGGGGCGGATGCCGTCCGCTTCACGCTGACCTCGATGGCGGCGATGGGGCGCGACCTGAAGCTGTCGAAGGACCGGATCGCGGGCTACCGCAACTTCGGCACGAAGCTCTGGAACGCGGCGCGCTTCGCCGAGATGAACGAGTGCAGGCCGGTGCCGGGCTTCGACCCCTCGGGCGTCACGCAGACGGTGAACAAGTGGATCGTCGGCGAGACGGCGCGGGCGCGGATGGCGCATGACGAGGCGCTTTCGGGATACCGGTTCAACGACGCGGCGAACGGGCTTTATGCCTTTGTCTGGGGCAAGGTCTGCGACTGGTACCTGGAATTCGCCAAGCCCCTCTTCGCCAGCGGAGACGAGGCGGTGATCGCCGAGACGCGGGCGACGATGGCCTGGGTCATCGACCAGTGCCTGATCCTTCTGCACCCCACGATGCCCTTCATCACCGAGGAGCTCTGGGGCGATATCGCCGAGCGGGAGAAGATGCTCGTCCACGCCGACTGGCCGCAATACGGCGCCGAGCTGGTCGACGCGGAGGCCGACCGCGAGATGACCTGGGTCATCGGGCTGATCGAGGAGATCCGGTCGATCCGCGCGCAGATGCATGTGCCGGCGGGCTTGAAGGTGCACCTGATGCAGGCCGAGCTCGACGCGGCCGGCCGAGCGGCCTTCGCGCGGAACCGGGCGATGATCGAACGGCTGGCGCGTCTCTCCGAAGTCACGGAGGTCGATGCGCTGCCGAAGGGGGCCGTCACCGTCGCGGTGGAAGGCGGTGTCTTCGGCCTGCCGATCGCGGACCTGATCGACGTCGCCGAGGAGAAGGCGCGGCTGGAGAAGGTGCTGGAGAAGCTCGGCAAGGAGATCGGCGGGCTGAAGGGGCGGCTGTCGAACCCGAAATTCGTCGAAAGCGCACCCGAGGAGATCGTGGAAGAGACCCGCGAGAACCTCGCGCAGCGGCAAGAAGAAGAGGGCAAGATCCGTGCCGCGCTGAAGCGTCTGGCCGAGATCGCCTGACGGCCACGCATTCCCGCGCGGCGCGTGTCCGGTTGTGGTAGGATACCTGCCATGACGGGCAAGTGGGACAAGCTGGCCGAACGCCAGATGCAGAAGGCGCTGGCCGAGGGCAAGCTCTCGGGCCTCGAAGGCGAGGGCCGGCCTCTGCCCGAACGCCCCGAGGCGGCCTTCGTGGACCCCGGCGAGGCCGTGGGTTACCGCATCATGCACGAGCATGGCGCGCTGCCCGAGGAGATCGAGCTGCGCAAGGCCGTTGAGGCCGCGAAGGCCGACTACGCCGCCGCCGAGGGGGAAGACGCCCGGCGCAAGGCCATGGCCCGGATCGCGGAACTGCAGATGAAGCTTTCGATCGCCGAGGAGGCGCGCAAACGCTTCATGCGTTGAGGCTCAGGGCACCAGACGGTCCACGGCACGCAGGCCTCCCGTGGCCTTGTCCCGCACAAGCGTCAGGATACGCCGGGCGGGGAGGCGCGCAAGCGCCGGGGGCAGGGCGCGCGCGGCGCCTGCGGCGGATAGGGCGGCGAGAAAGCCGCGACGGGTCAGTTCCGGCATCCATGGATCTCCTCGCAGGTTCGGGGCCTTGGAGCATCGGTTCGCGCAAGGTTTCCGGCAAGCCTTGCGCAGGGGGAGAATTTCGGATTTTTCTCCGCTCCATGTCCGACAGCACCCAAGCCCCCCGCTATACCGATCTCGTCCGCACGCTTCCGGCGACGGTGCCTTTCGTCGGCCCCGAGACGCAGGAGCGCGCGCGCGGCGCCGCCTTCGCCGCCCGTCTCGGCGCGAACGAAAGCGTCTTCGGCCCCTCGCCGAAGGCAGTGGCGGCCATCGCCGAGGCCGCATCGGGCGCATGGATGTACGGCGATCCCGAGGTGCATGACCTGCGCCGCGCGCTCGCGGCCCATCATGGCGTGGGCGCGGAGAACATCGTGGTGGGCGAGGGGATCGACGGGCTTCTCGGCTACCTCGTCCGGCTTCTCGTCGCGCCGGGCGATGCGGTGGTGACCTCGGACGGCGCCTATCCGACCTTCAACTACCATGTCGCGGGCTTTGGCGGAGTTCTGCACAAGGTGCCTTACAAGGGCGATGCCGAGGATCCCGAGGCCCTGATCGCCAAGGCGGCCGAGGTGGATGCGAAGCTTGTCTACTTCGCCAATCCCGACAACCCGATGGGAAGCTGGCATGACGCGGCCACCGTCCAGCGCATGATCGACGCTCTTCCGGCGGGCGCCGTGCTCGCCCTCGACGAGGCCTATGCCGATACCGCGCCCGCCGAAGCGGTGCCCGCCATCGACACCACCCATCCCCGCGTAATCCGGTTCCGGACCTTCTCGAAGGCCTATGGTCTCGCGGGTCTGCGCGTGGGTTACGGCATTGCCGCGCCGGATTTCGTCGCCGCCTTCAACCGCATCCGGAACCATTTCGGCATGGGCCGTGTCGCGCAGGCCGGCGCGCTCGCCGCGCTCGCCGACCAGGACTACCTGGCCCGGACAGTCGCCGACATCGCCGCCGCGCGGGAGCGGATCGGAAAGATCGCGATCGAGCATGGCCTGCTGCCGCTGCCCTCGGCGACGAACTTCGTGACCATCGACTGCGGCCGGGACGGTGCCTTCGCCCGCGCCGTGGTGGCCGGCCTCATCGCGCGGGGGGTCTTCGTGCGGATGCCCTTCACGCCGCCGCAGGACCGGTGCATCCGGGTCTCCTGCGGGCGGGAGGCCGACCTCGACGCCTTCGCCCGGGCGTTGCCCGAAGCGCTGGAAGAGGCCCGCGGCGCGCCGGTGGCCGTCACCAGCCGATAACCTGAACAGCCGGCCCGATACCGGCGCTACGCTTGTTTTCCGACGATCACCGGCAGAGCACGGCGCGCAGGTTTCCGGATAATTGGAGAAGCCGGCTTCCCCTGCGACATTTTGGCGCTACCTCCGGAAGCAGGTCCTGCCAACGACGGTTTCCCCAATGCATTTCCGGGTTCTCTACGCACTCGCCATGGCTCTCACGGTGTTCTCGCTCTTCGTGCTCTGGGTCTGGACGGGTCCGCTGGGCGCGGCGATCGCGGCGTTCGCCACTCACTGCATCCTCCGCGTCTGCGAAGGTCAGCGCGATGGCGAGCTTGCGCTTGCCCGCAAGGAACGTGACGCCGAGTTGCGCGCGTCGTTCCGGCGGAACGGGCGGGACCGCTGAGGGCCTGCCGCCACCTCAGCCCTCCGCGATCACCTTCATCGCCGCCTCGAGCCCCGTGGCCCCGTGCGGAATGCCAAGCGCGGTCATGCCCGCCTGAAGGCTCGCCAGCACGCCCAGCACCATGTGCGTGTTGACATGGCCCATATGCCCGATCCGCAGGAAGTCGTCGGCATTGCCACCGGGCCCCTCGACGCCGCCAAGCGGAATGCCGAGCGTCACGCCGGCATTGGCGGTCATCCAGTCGCGCATCCGCTTGCCGTTTCCGGGGCCGAAGTTGACCGTCGTGACCGAGTGGCTCCGCGTGTTGCGGTCGGCAATGTTCGGGCGAACCGGTCCGGCCTGTCCCCAGACTTCCAGCGCGGCCCAGACGGCGCGGGCCAGAACCGCGTGCCGGTGCCAGACGTTTTCCAGCCCTTCCTCATGCACGATCATGTCGAGCGCGACGCGCAACCCGTAGAGGTGATGCGTCGGCGCGGTGCCGTTGAAGTAGCGGTAGAACTCGGCAGGGTTCGCGCGCGGGCGCCAGTCCCAGTAGGGCGTGACGAGGTCCGCGCGCGCGCGCGCCTGGTCGGCCTTGTCGCTGAAGAAGACGAAGCCCATTCCGGGCGGTGTCATCAGCCCCTTCTGGCTTCCGGTCACCATCACGTCGACGCCCCAGTCGTCCATGTGGAACTCGTCGCAGGCGAGGCAGGCGATGCAATCGGCGAAAAGGAGCGCGGGATGGTCCACGGCATCGAGCGTGCGGCGGATCCCCTCGATATCGTTCTTCACGCTCGTGGAGGTATCGACCTGCACGGCGAGAACGGCGCGGATCCGGTGTTCGCGGTCGGCGGCCAGCGCCTCGGCGACGCGGGACATGTCGATGTCGGAGCGTTGGCCGAAATCGATGATCTGGCAGTCGATCCCCATCGCCGCCGCCATCTCGCCCCAGCCGAGGCAGAAGCGGCCGGTGCCCAGAACGAGGATTCGGTCGCCCCGGCTGAGGGTGTTGGTCAGGGCCGCTTCCCATGCCCCGTGGCCATTGGCGATGTACATGGCGACATTCTGCGTCGTTCGCGCCACGGTCCTGAGGTCGGGGACGAGGCCTGCCACCATGTCCACGAGTTGCCCGGTGTAGATGTTCGGCGCCGGGCGGTGCATCGCCTGCAAGACGCGGTCGGGCATGACGGACGGGCCGGGAATGGCGAGGTAGTGGCGGCCGTTGGCAAGGCTCATTTCGGGGGCTCCTCTCACGGGACAGAAGCGGGGTAGAACGCGCGACGGGCAAGGTCAATCGTGCCGCCCGGCTTGGCGTGCGGGCGGGACATCACTAATTGTGAGAAGCGACTTCGGCGGAGGTGATGATGACGGAAGAGGCCACGGGCGAACGCGCCTCGGACCGAACGGTCCTGCGGATCTCCGGGGGCGACCGGGAAAAGTTCCTGCACGGTCTCGTCACCCATGACGTCGGGCCAGAGGGCTCTGGCCTCGTGTGGTCGGCGCTCCTGACGCCCCAGGGCAAGTACCTGGCAGATTTCTTCCTTCTGAACCGGGGCGAGGACATCCTTCTCGACGTGAAGACCGAGCTTGCGGCCGGTCTGGCGCAGCGGCTGTCGATGTACCGCCTGCGCGCCGATGTGGGAATCGAGGACAGCGGCCTGACGGTCACCCGCGGCCTCGGCGACGCGCCCGAGGGGGCTTGGCCCGATCCGCGCCACCCCGCGCTCGGCTGGCGGGGCTACGGACTGGGCGGGGGCGAGCCCGCGATCGACTGGGACGCGATCCGGGTCGCCGCCTGCGTGCCGGAGACGGGGGTGGAGCTTGTCCCGAACGACAGCTTCATCCTCGAGATGGGCTTCGACCGACTGCATGGCGTCGATCACCGCAAGGGTTGTTACGTCGGGCAGGAGGTGACGGCGCGGATGAAGCACAAGACCGAGCTTCGCAAGGGCCTCGTGACGGTCACGGTGACCGGGCGGGCGGATCCCGGCACGCCGATCGAGGATGCCGAGGGTCGCACGGTTGGCACGCTCTTCACGCAGGCCGGCGGGATGGCGATTGCCTATCTCCGGTTCGACCGGGCGGGAGACGAAATGCGGGCGGGCGAGGCGCGGATCGGCTGGCAGCCCTAGGGGGCGGTCGTATTCCGGCGCCCCGCGCTCAGATCAGCAGGCCCGCCGCCCCCTCGTGACGCAGAAGCGCGACCTTGGTCTCGACCCCGCCCGGCGCGCTGAACCCGCCGAGCGTCGCGGCGCCGAGGACCCGGTGGCACGGTATCAGGATCGGCAAAGGGTTCGCGCCGCACGCCTGGCCGATGGCCTGAGCAGGCGCGCCGAGGTCGCGCGCGAGGTCGCCATAAGTCCGCGTCTCGCCGAAGGGGATCGCCGCGAGCGCGTCCAGCACCTGTCCCTGCAGGCCACTCCTGCCATGTGCAAGCGGCAGGTCGAAGGCCTTGCGGCTCCCGGTGAAATACTCATCACACTGCCGGAGCGCCTCGGCCAGGGTCGGATCTTCCGTCTCGTGCGACGCGGGGCCCCAGCCGCTTGCGACGATCAGACCGTCGCGCGCCTCGACCCAGACCGGCCCGACAGGCGTGTCGAGCCCGGCCCGCGTCACGCGGCCAGCCTGAGCCGGATCGGCCCTTTCGCACCGAGGGGGTCCACCGGCTGGCCTTTCTGCGTTGCCAGAAGCGGCAGCCCCGCCGCGACGCGCCGGACTTCGGGCATCAGCGGTCGCCAGTCCTCGGCCAGCGCGCGCGCAGCGTCCGAGGGGCAGAAACTTGCGCCCGCTCGCCGGGAATGGGCGAGGTCCATCAGGACCGCCGCGATCAGTGCCTCGTCCGCGCTCACTCTGCGGCCTTTACCTTGTCCTGCGTCCGCGTCTCGAAATCGCTGGCGTCGTGGCGTTCCCAGAGCTGCTGGGACGGGTCCCCGAAGGTGCGGTTGACCATGCGCCCGCGCTTCACGCCCGGACGGTCGTAGAAGCGCTCGGCCCAGGCGATGACGTTGGTGTATTCGTGCACCGACAGGAACTCGCCCGCGTCATAGGCTTCGCCGAGCACGAGGCGGCCATACCAGGGGCAGATCGCGATATCGGCGATGGTCAGGTCATCGCCCACCATCCATTCCCGCCCCTCCAGATGCCGGTTCAGCACGTCGAGCTGGCGCTTGGCTTCCATGGCGTAGCGGTTGATCGGGTATTCCATCGGCTCGGGCGCGTAGGCGTAGAAATGCCCGAAGCCGCCGCCGAGATAGGGGGCCGAGCCCATCTGCCACATGAGCCAGGACAGAAGTTCCGGGCGGTCCGAGGGCGCGCCGAGGAAGGCGCCGAACTTCTCGGCCAGGTGCATCAGGATCGCGCCCGACTCGAAGACGCGCACGGGCTCGGGGCCTGTCCGGTCCACCAGCGCGGGGATCTTGGAGTTGGGGTTGATCTCGACGAAGCCCGAGCCGAACTGGTCTCCTTCGCCGATCCGGATGAGCCAGGCGTCGTAGTCCGCCTCGTGCCCGGCCTCCAGAAGCTCCTCGAACAGAACGGTGACCTTCACGCCGTTGGGCGTACCCTGCGAATAGAGCTGGAAGGGATGCTTGCCGACAGGCAAGGGCTTGTCGTGGGTGGCCCCTGCGATGGGGCGGTTCAGACTGCCCCATTTGCCGCCGTTTTCCTGGTCCCAGGTCCAGACCCTGGGAGGCGTGTAACCGTCGTTTCCGCTCATGGTATCGCTCTCATCGCTTAGCCTGATCCAGAGCTAGGGCATCTGGTGAGAAATCCCAAGGCACGGATGGGTGTTCATCAGCGCACAAACCGAAAAAGGCCGGGGTCGCCCCCGGCCTCCTTTCTACGCATCGCTTGCCTCAGAACCCGATGACGGCCCCTGCCAGAGCGATCCAGAGCGGGATCGACAGGATCGCGACCGGCGTACCAAGGCCCGTGGAGGTGCCGACATAGGCCGAGGGGTTGGCCTCGGGCAGCGCACCGCGCAGCGTCGGCGGGCCCGAGATGTCCGAGCTCGAGGCCGCCATCACCGACAGGAGCACCACGCCGCCCGCCGAGAAGCCCGTCAGGTGATGCGCCACCAGCCCGGCGCCGAAGCCGATGAGGCCGTGCAGGAAGGGTGCCGCGATGCCGTAGAGGACGTAGGCGTGAGCCACCTTCCGCATCTCCGACAGCCGTTGCCAGGCCTCGATGCCCATGACGAGCATAAGGATCGACAGGAGGCCCCGGAACAGCGGCTCATAGAAGCTTTCGTAGACGCTCTCGGGCCGGGCGAAGATGCCGATGGCCAGCCCGAGCAGCAGCGCCGAGATCGCCGGGCTGCGCGCGGTGTCGACGAGGATGCCTTTCACGAGGTCGCCGTCGAAGCCGTTTCCGCCGGACCCACCACCACCGATGGTCATGGTCGCCGCGCCATTGCTCTGCAGGCTGCGCGCGGTCTTCCTCTCCGCGCTCATCCGGGCCAGCACGATTGCGGTGACAAGGGCGGCGATGTCCATGAACGGGTAGAGGGCGCCGATGAACCCCTCGTAGGCGATCCCCTCGGCGTCCAGCATGGCCATCCCGGCCGCCAGCGTCGAGGCCGAGACCGCCCCGAAGAGGCCCGCGGTGGCCATCCCGTCCATCTCCGACACACCGCGCCAGCGGGCGAGCGTGGCCCGCCCGATCAGGATGATGACGATGCCGACGGCGGCGGCCAGTGCGGCGGGCACGGCGAGATCGAGAAGATCGGCCTCGCGCACCGAGATACCGGCGCTGAGGCCGACCTTGAGCAAAAGGACCATCACGATGAACTTGTAGACCGGATCGGGCACCTCGAGCTTGCTGCCGAGCGCGGCGAGAAGCATCCCGCCGATCAGGAAGGCGAGCGTCGGCTTCTGCAGCTGTCCGATCAGCGTGGCCGCGATGTCTGCGACGAATTCCATGATGTCACCCCGTGCTTGAACCCTGCACGGGGATTTGCGTCATCCGGGTGTGAAAATAAAATAGAAGTTAAATGGGATATCGTTCTTCTTGAAAGAACGAACGCAAAGGGGCCGGACCCGTTTCCAGGTCCGGCCCCTGCGCATTCAGTTCGACAGCGCCTCGTCGCAGCGGCTGCAGACATCGGCATGCGCATGGCTGCCGACGTCCGGCAGGATCTTCCAGCACCGGGCGCATTTCTCACCCTGCGCGGCATGGAACACCACGCCGATGCCCGGATCGTCCAGGCGGAAGGCGTCGTCCTGCGGCTCGCCCTCCATCACGCTGAGGGCGCTCGTGATGCAGATGTCGTCCATCGCCACGCCCTTCACGACGCGCGCGAGGTCCGGATCGGCGATCTGCACCAACGGCGCTGCCTCGAGGCTGGCACCGATGACCTTGTCGCGCCGCTGGATTTCCAGCGCCGCCGTTACCACGCGCCGGACCTTCCGGATGCCGGCCCATTTCGCCGCGAGCGCCTCGTCGCGCCAGTTTGCCGGCGTCTCGGGGATGTCCTGCAGGTGGACGGAGCTGTCCTCGCCGGGGAAGCGTTCCAGCCAGACCTCTTCCATCGTGAAGACGAGGATCGGTGCGAGCCAGGTCGTCAGCCGGTGGAACAGGATGTCGAGCACCGTGCGCGCCGCCCGCCGCCGGGGCGTGTCCCCGTCGCAGTAGAGCGCGTCCTTGCGGATGTCGAAGTAGAAGGCCGACAGGTCCGTCGTCGCGAACTGGAACACCGACTGGAACACACCCTGGAAGTCGAAGGCGCGGTAGCCTTCGCGCACGGTCTGGTCCAGCTCGGCGAGGCGATGCAGCACCCAGCGCTCCAGCTCGGGCATCTCCGCGGGTTCGACCCGGTCGCTCTCGGTGAAGTCCGAAAGCGAGCCGAGCATGAACCGCATCGTGTTGCGAAGCCGCCGGTAGCTGTCGGCGGTGCCTTTGAGGATCTCGGGCCCGATCCGCTGATCCGCGGTGTAATCGGCCTGCGCCACCCACAGCCGCAGGATATCGGCGCCGTACTGGTCCACCACCTCCTGCGGGAGGATGGTGTTGCCGATGGACTTGGACATCTTCATGCCCTTCTCGTCCAGCGTGAAACCGTGCGTCACCACGTTGCGGTAGGGCGCGCGCCCGATGGTGCCGCAGGCCTGCAGCAACGAGGAGTGGAACCACCCGCGATGCTGGTCGGTGCCTTCCATGTAGACATCCGCGATGCCGTCCTCGGTCCCGTCCGCGCGGTCACGCAGCACGAAGGCGTGGGTCGAGCCGCTGTCGAACCACACGTCGAGGATGTCGAAGACCTGTTCGTAGGCCTCCGGGTCGTGGTCGTTTCCAAGGAAACGTTCCTTGGCGCCGGGCTTGTACCATGCGTCCGCGCCTTCGGCCTCGAAGGCGTCGAGGATGCGGGCGTTGACCTTGGGATCGCGCAGCAGGAAGTCCGCATCGCCGGGCATTGCGCCCTTCTTCACGAAGCAGGTCAGCGGCACGCCCCAGGCGCGCTGCCGCGACAGAACCCAGTCGGGCCTCGTCTCCATCATCGAGCGGAGGCGGTTCTGCCCGGAAACGGGCGTGAACTTGACCAGCTCGTTGATCGAGGTCAGCGCGCGCTCGCGGATCGTGCGCCCGTGCTGGTCCCGGCCGTCCTTCAGGTCCACGTCGATGGCCGCGAACCACTGCGGGCGGTTCAGGCGGATGACGGGCGCCTTCGAGCGCCAGGAATGCGCGTCGGAGATGGTGATGCGCTTGCGGGCCAGAAGCTTGCCGACCTCCACCAGTTTGTCGATCACGACCTTGTTGGCGTTCCCCGGCTTGCCGTTATCGCGGATGATCTGTTCGCCCGCGAAGAACGGCAGGTCGGGCCGGAACGACGAGTCGTCGAGGATGTTGTGCGTCATCGGCAGGCCGTGACGGCGCCCGATCTCGAAGTCGTCGTCGCCGTGCGAGGGTGCCGTGTGAACGAAGCCCGTGCCCGCGTCGTCGGTCACGTGGTCGCCCGGGAAGAGCGGAACGTCGAAGTCCCACTCGCCCTCCGCTCCCTCCGCGCCGCGCAGCGGATGCGCGCAGCTGAGCGCGCCCAGTTCCTCCGCCGTCACGTCGCGCAGGCGCCGGTACATCGACGGCTCCAGCCGCATGGCACCCAACGCCTCCTCGGCCAGCGCGTCGGCCAGCAGGTAGCGGTCGCCGATCCGCGCCCAGCATTCCTCGGGGCGGCCGGTGATTTCGTAAAGGCCATAGGCTATGTCGGGGCCGAAGCAGATCGCCCGGTTCTGCGGCAGGGTCCAGGGCGTGGTGGTCCAGATGATGACCTGCGCCGTGTCGAGGTCGCTTGCGGTCAGCGCGTGAAGCGACTCGTTGAACGCCGTCGGCTCGTCGTCCAGCAGCGCCATCTTCTCGGATTTGGGCACCACACGGAACGGCACCCAGACCGCGTCCGTCTGCCGGTCGTGATACTCCACCTCGGCCTCGGCCAGCGCGGTCTTCTCCACCGGCGACCACATCACGGGCTTGGAGCCCTGGTAGAGCGAGCCGTTCATCAGAAAGACCATGAACTCCTCGGCGATCACCCGCTCGGCGTGGAAATCCATCGTGAGGTAGGGATCGTCCCAGGTCCCGGTCACGCCCAGGCGCTTGAACTCCTCCCGCTGGACGCCGACCCAGTGTTCTGCGAAGCGGCGGCATTCCTGGCGGAACTCGACGACGTCGACCGCGTCCTTGTCCTGGCCCTTCTCGCGGTACTGCTGCTCGATCTTCCACTCGATCGGCAGGCCGTGGCAGTCCCAGCCGGGGACGTAGCGGCTGTCATGGCCCATCATCTGGTGCGAGCGCACGATGATGTCCTTGATCGTCTTGTTCAGCGCGTGGCCGATATGGAGGTTCCCGTTCGCATAGGGAGGGCCGTCATGCAGCGTGAAGGGCGTCCGCCCCTCCTTCTCGCGCAGACGGTCGTACACTCCGATCTTCTCCCAGCGTTCCAGCCACGCGGGCTCGCGCTGCGGCAGGCCCGCGCGCATCGGGAAATCGGTCTTCGGCAGGTTCAGGGTGTCCTTGTAGTCGACACCGTCGGTCTTCTCGGCGCACATCTTCCGCGCTCCTTGGCTCGTCTCGTATCCGGAGAGTGTATTCGGGGAATAACAGGGCGGTGCGATAGCTCAAGCACCTTGTCCCGGCGGCTCAGGGGTCAGAGCGCCGGGTTGGTAATTCGAATGACGATGGCAAGGCGGTGCGTCATGGCACGCGGTATAGGCCCGCCGCCTGACGGGGTAAAGAGGGACCAGGCCCGCAAGGAGGGTTCCCGGCGCGCTGCGACGTCCCGCCGTCCGTGCCCGTGTTCGCGCGTGGCGTGTCTGCGTTCAATGACGCTGACGTCGCGCCGGGCCGAAGCGGCGGCCGCCGGGGTCGGATCAAGCGGTCAGGCGGTCGGTGGTGCGGCCCGTGACATGGCGCGCTCGCGCATGACGATGTAGAGGCCCGCCGCGATGGTCACCATGATGCCCGCGGCCGCCAGTCCGTCGGGCAGATCGCCGAAGATCAGGAAACCGACGAGCGTGGCGACCGGGATCTCCAGGTATTGCATCGGCGCCAGAGTTGCAGACGGCGCGAAGCGCAGCGACCACGTCATGAGGAGGTGCCCGAGCGTGCCCGTGACGCCGAGCGCCACCAGAAGCCAAAGCACGGGACCCTCGGGCGCGACCCAGCCGATCACCGGGGGCTCGCCCGTGGACAGCGGCGCCAGCAGGTAGATCGCGGCGAGGATCGGCAGTCCGATCAGCGCGTTCGAGGCCTGCAGCGCGATCGGGGTGATGTCCTTGGCGATCTGGCGCGTGACCAGCATGAAGAGCGCGAAGATCACCGCGACACCCAGCGGCAGGAGCGCGGCCGGCCCGACCTCGGCGAAACTCGGCTGCACCACCATGAGCGTGCCGACGAAACCCACGGCGCAGGCCGCGAGGCGTCGCGGTCCCACCTCCTCGTTCAGGACGAAGCGGCCGAGAAGCAGCATGATGAAGGGCATCACGAAGGCGATCGCGACCGCGTCCGCCAGTGGCAGGTAGCGCAGCGCGGTGAACATCATCGAGAGGCCGCCGATCTGCAGGAGGGTGCGGATAACCGTCAGCCGCGCGACCCGCGCCGACGGGAACAGCGCGGCCCGCGCCGCCAGCGCCAGCGGCAGGAGCAGAAGCGCCTGCGCGAGGTAGCGCACGACGATCAGCTGCCAGAGCGGGAGGGTATCCCCGAGTATCTTCGCCAGCGCATCCGAGAACGGGATGAGCAGGCAGAAACCCAGCATCAGCATGATGCCGAGAAGCGGCCGGTCGGCAGTGTGGAGGGTCGGGGCATGGGCCATGCCCCCGGGTCTGGCACGGATCGCGGCGCTTGTCAGGGGGGAAGCGTTTTCGAGGCGGAAAGCGGATCGGACAATCCGCAAATCCGGCGGCCGCCCGGGCCCCTGGTTCTGCGCTTCGCGGTTTAGCCGTTCAGGAAATCCCAGACGCGGCTGATGACGACCGATCCCTCGCCGACCGCACTCGCCACGCGCTTGACCGAGCCCGCCCGCACGTCGCCCACCGCGAAGATGCCCGGATGCGACGTCTCGTAGGCCGAGTTCGTGCCCACCTCGGGCCCCGTCAGAACGAAGCCCTTCCCGTCAAGCGCCGCGAGGCCGGACAGCCATCCCGTGTTGGGCGCGGCGCCGACCATGACGAAGACCGACGACGTCCCGAGCCGCCAGTCCTGCGCCGAGGTCCTGTCACGGATGGTGATCGCCTCGAGCTGGTCCTCGCCGTGCAGCGCGGTCATCTCGGTGCGGTAGTGGATCGTGATGCGCGGATGCGCCTCAAGACGGCTGGAGAGGTAGTGCGACATGGACGCCGCGAGGCTCTCGCCCCGCACCAGGACATGAACGTGCCGCGCGGTGCGGGCGAGGAACATCGCGGCCTGACCGGCAGAGTTCCCGCCGCCGATCACGGCCACTTCGCTGTCCCGGCAATAGCGCGCCTCGACATCGGTCGCTGCGTAGTAGACGCCCGCGCTTTCGAAATGGGCCAGCCGGTCGAGCGGCAGGCGGCGGTACTGCACGCCCGTGGCCACCACAATGGCGCGGGCGCAGGTCCTCGCGCCGTCTTCCAGCGTCACGCGGAATCCGCCTTCCACCTTCTCCAGCGCCGCGGCGCGACGCGGGACGGCGAAGCGGGTGCCGAACTTCATCGCCTGCACCTCGCCACGCCAGCACAGGTCGGCGCCGGAGATGCCGGTGGGAAAGCCCATGTAGTTCTCGATCCGGCTCGACGTGCCGGCCTGCCCGCCGATGGCGAGGTCTTCGAGCACGAGGCCAGACAGTCCCTCGGACCCGGCATAGACCGCGGCGGCGATGCCCGCCGGCCCCCCGCCCACGATCAGAACATCATGCCATTCGTCGGTGTCGAAGCTGAGATCGAGCCCGAGCCTCGCGGCGATCTTGCGGGGGCTCGGGTCGGGGATGGGGGTGTCCTTGCCGAAGATCACGGCCGGTGCGTTGGGGGCGATCTCGCAGGAATTCGCCAAAGCCTCCGCCTCTGCCTCGTCGAGGGTCAGCGAGCGGAAGGGAATGCGGTTGCGCCCCGCGAAGCTCGCGATGGCACGGATCGCGCGGTCACTTTCGGCGCCGATCAGGGTCAGGCTCGCCCGCCCGCTTTCAAGAAGCCTGCGCCGCCGCGCGGCGAAGACGGTGATGACGATATCCGACATCTCGGGCAAGCGCCGCATCAGGTCCAGCATCACCTCGCGGTCCACGCACAGAAGCTCCGCATCCTGCACGGCGACCGCGCCCAGCATCAGCGCGCCGCCCCAGAGCAACGAGATCTCTCCGAAGAACTGTCCGGGGCCGAGCGTTGCCTCGCCGTAGCGTTCGCCGGTCACCGGGTCGGTGGCGGCAAGCTCGCCCGCGAGGACGTAGATGAACCTCTCCTGCACGTCGCCGCTGCGATAGAGCACCTCGCCCGCGCCGAGCGTTTCGACCTGCCCGACCTTCCGCATGGCGGCGACATGCGCCTCGGTCAACGGCGTCCGGATCATTGTCCGAAGGTCCTGCGCGAGCGTTTCCATGGTCTTGCCCCTGGGTTCAGGCGTTCCGCGCGATCTCGGCTTCCGTCTCCGCCAGGAGCGCGTCGAGGTCGGGGTCCGGGATGTCCATCTCGTGCAGGTGCCGCACGACGTTGCGAAGGTAGTCGGCGCTGGTGCCGAGGAAACCCTCGCCCAACGCGAGATAGCGGATCTGCTCGGCCCGGCTGATGTCGGGCCGCATCAGCGGGTCCTCGTGGTCGGCGAGAAAGGTCAGCGCCCGGGCTTCCCGCCCGCCGACGAGGACCGGGACGAACCGGGCCAGGTAGCCCGGCCCGATCATCTCGCGGCGAAAGAGGATTTCGGTCTCCGTCTCCACCTTGTCCGACGCGATGCGGAAGACCAGCCCGTCGCAGCCTTCGCCGTCGTCGAGGGCGGCCATCAGGCCCGGCTTCTCCGCGGTTCCCCGCCCGCCATAGGTGTCGACGAGGATGAAGCGCCGTGCATGCTGGGGCGCATGGGCGCGGCGGACCTCGCAGAAATCGAGCGCCGGGTCCCAGATGAGGGACCCGTAGGCGAAGACCAGCAGATCCCCCGCATGCCCCTTCAGCGCCTCTGCGCGGATCGCTTCGCGGACGGTGTCCGGATGAAAGGGAAATGTGTCGTGGCCGCCCCTTGCCTCGGCCATTTCGCGGATGACGTCCGTTGTGACCGTCCGGAAGAACGACTCGGCGAAGGGTTTGATCTTGTCCCGCAGGCCGGGGTGGTGGCGGAACGGGTCAGCCATCCTCGGCCTTGCCTCCGAAAAGCCCCGTCAGCGCGCGGCGCACGAGCGCGGTGACGCTCGGCCGGCGTTTCGGGCCGAAGGGCAGCGGGCGGCAGACTTCCATCGCCGCGACGCCGACGCGCGCGGTCAGCGCCCCGTTCACCACGCCCTCGCCGAAGCGGCGCGAGACCCGGCTGAGGACCGACCCGCCGGCGACCGAGCCGATCAGATCGTCGCCCACCGCGACGGCGCCGGTCGCCACGAGATGCGTCAGCACCGCCCGCGTGAGCCGCCAGGCGCCGAGCGTGCCCGCCCGCCCGCCATAGATCTCGGCGATCCGCCGGATCATGCGCAGGTTGGACGTCAGCGCGGCGATCACGTCGGCGAAGGCGAGCGGCACGATCGCGGTGACGGTGGCGACCTGCCGGGCGGCGGCCTCGACCTCGCGGGAGGCCATGGCGTCGAGCGGGGCGAGGAGCCGGGCCTCGGCCAGCGCGAAGAGGCTCTCGGCATCGAAAACCTCGTCGCGGCGGCGGGCCATCTCCTTGGCGCCGAGCCGCAACTCGGCCCGGCCGCGGTAGAGTGTGCCGAGCTTGTCGGTCACCGCCCGCGCGGCGCGCAGGTCGCCCGAAGACAGTGCCGCCTCGGCGTCGCGATGTATCTCATCCAGCCTTCCAAGACGCGAAAACGCCGCCAGTTCCCGCAGCGCGATCAGGAGGAGCGTCACGAGAACGAGGCCGATAAGCGCCGTCGCGGTCCATCCCAGGATCGGGTTGGCGGCGAGAAGCCCGGTCGCGAAATCCCAGGCGGCCACCGACAGGACGAACCCCAGGAGCGCGGTCAACGCGCCCCAGAACCACCGCGCGAGGCCCGAGCCCTTCCGCTTGCGGCCGAGCGTGGCCACCACCTGCATAGCACGGCCCTCGGGCGGCGCCTCCGTGTCGACCGGCGGGGCCGATGCCGGCGCTGGTGGCGCCTCGGCGGCGTCGTCGATCTCGATCAGGACCGGGCCCTTGCGCTCGTTCATCTCGGTTCCTTTCGCTCGCCTGGGCCAAGTCCGGACGGTGCCCCGGAGAGAGCGGCCCCGCCCGCGCCCGAGAGCAGCCGCGTCATAGCCGGTCCCCGATGAGAAATTCGGCGGCCCGGTCGAGCCGGATATGCGGCGGCCCCTCGCCGGCCCGAAGGGATTGCGGCGTGGGGGCGAAATGCATCACCCCATAATCCCCCGACAGCCACGTCGCCGCCCCTTCCCGCGCGGGGGCGAGAAGGGCCGACGGGTCCTCGGGCAGGTCGCCGGGATGGAGCGCCGCCTGCCGTCCGTCCCGCAGGAGCCTTCCGCGGACGAGGCCCATCTCGGCGCCATTCACTCGCCGCGTTTCCTCGACCGTGGCGCGCAGGCTCGCGATCGCCATGGCCCGCGTCGTGGCGCCCTGGAAGTCCGCACGGCGGCGCGCATCCGCAAGCAGCGCCTCGATCACGGCCTGAAGGCGGCCGTGCTGCTCGTGATGCAGATGGTCAGCCTTGGTCGCGGCGAAGAGGATGCGATCGACGCGTCGACCGAGGATCGCACTCAGGAAGGTGTTGCGGCCCGGCCGGAAGGCACCGAGGATCGACGCCATGGCACGGCGCAGGTCCTCGAGCGCCTGCGGCCCCGAATGGATCGCACCGAGCGCGTCGACCAGCACCACCTGCCGGTCGATCCGGGCGAAATGGGCGCGGAAGAAGGGTTTCACGACCTCGCGCTTGTAGGCCTCGTAGCGCCGGGCGAATTCGCGCGTGAGCGAACCGCGCGGCGCGGGGCCGGGCGGCAGGGGCGCGAAGGTGAGGGCGGGGCTGCCCTCCAGATCGCCGGGCAGAAGGAAGCGGCCGGGGGTGCAGTCGCTGAAGCCCGCCTCGCGCGCGGCCGCGAGATAGGCTGTCCAGCCGCGCGCCAGCGCGGTGGCGGTCGGCTCGTCCAGCTTCGCGGAGGGGTCGGCCGCGTCGAGGGCCGCGAACCAGGGCCCGGCGAGGCCGTCGCGGCGGGCCTCCGCGCGCGCCAGCGCCTCGCGCGACCATGCCTCGAAGTCGAGGTCGAGCAGCGCGAGGTCGAGCAGCCATTCGCCCGGGTAGTCAACGATGTCAAGATGCACCGTGCGGGGCCCGGACACCGCGCCGAGCAGGCCGGACGGCCGCACGCGGAGCGACAGGCGAAGCTCGGAGACCGCGCGGGTGCTGTCCGGCCAGCGCGGCTCGGTCCCGGTCATCGCGGCGAGGTGTTCCTCGAAGGCGAAACGCGGGACCGTGTCGTCGGGCTGCGGCTGCAGGAAGGCGGCCTCGATCCGGCCGGAGCGGGCGGCCTCGAGCCCCGGCATCCGGCCGCGTTCGAGCAGGTTCGCCACGAGCGACGTGATGAACACGGTCTTGCCCGAGCGCGCGAGGCCCGTCACGCCGAGGCGGATGACCGGTTCGAAGAAGGCTTCGCTGACGGCGGATGTCACGCCCTCGACACCGCGTCCCAGCGTGTCCGCAATCGTACCGATGACCAAGCGCCGCCGTCCTTCTGCCGTCTACGCAACCCAGAATAGGCATTGCGGGCGGCGGTTAACAGGGCCCGGGGTTGCGCCGGCCCTGCCGGCGCCCGGAGAAGCGCCGTCTCGGGGCCTGAAGGCCCCTCGGCGGCGCTGGCCTCCGGCGGGAGTTTTCCTGCCAGGATGAAGGAGCCGGTGCCGCATTGCCCCGTGCCGGGGGATCGGGTAGCCGGACGCCATGCCGCGCTATGCCCTCAGGATCGAATACGATGGCCGCCCCTTCGCGGGATGGCAGCGCCAGGCCGACCAGCCTTCGGTGCAGGGCGCGCTGGAGGCGGCGCTGGCGGCCCTGGAACCGGACGTGCCCCCGATCGCGGCGGCGGGGCGCACGGATGCGGGCGTCCACGCCACCGGGCAGGTCGCGCAGGCCGATCTGGCGCGCGACTGGGAGCCGTTCCGCCTTGCCGAGGCGCTGAACTGGCACCTGAAGCCGGCGCCGGTCGCCGTGGTCGCCTGCGCAGTGGCGCCGCCGGACTGGCACGCGCGGTTCTCCGCCGTGGAGCGGCGTTATACCTACCGGGTCGTGTGCCGGCGCGCGCCGCTCGTGCGGGAGGCCGGCTGGGCCTGGCACGTAAGGCAGCCGCTCGACCTCGGCGCGATGCGGGAGGGGGCGGCCCACCTGATCGGGAAGCACGATTTCACCACGTTCCGGGCCTCGATCTGCCAGGCGAAGAGCCCGGTGAAGACGCTGGACCGCCTGGAGATCGAGGCGGCCGGACTGGCGAATGGCACGCAGGTTCTCTTTCACCTTCAAGCGCGGTCCTTCCTGCACAACCAGGTGCGTTCGATCGTGGGCACGCTGGAACGGGTGGGCGCGGGCGCCTGGCCGCCCGCGCGGGTCGCCGAGGCGCTGGAGGCGCGCGACCGCGCCGCCTGCGGACCGGTGGCGCCGCCCCAGGGGCTCTGCCTGACCGGGGTGCGCTACCCCGTCGATCCCTTCGCGGCCGGGTGGAGCGAGACATGACGCCCGACGCGCCCATCGTGAAGGAACTTCTTTTCATCGGTGGCGGCCATGCCCATGCGCTGGTGCTGCGGCGGTGGGGAATGCGGCCTGTGCCGGGGGTGCGCCTGACGCTTGTGAACCCGGGCGCCACCGCCCCCTACACGGGCATGTTGCCAGGCCATGTCGCCGGGCATTACGGGCGGGACGCTCTCGAGATGGACCTCGTGCAGCTGGCGCGGTTCGCGGGCGCACGGTTCGTCGAGGGGCGGGCGGTGGCGCTCGACCGGGCGGCCCGGCGCGTGACGCTCGCCTCGGGGCGCAGCCTCGCATACGACCTCCTGTCGCTCGACATCGGCATCACCTCCGAGATGCCCTCGTTGCCGGGGTTCGCCGCGCACGGCGTGGCTGCCAAGCCGCTCGGCCGGTTCGCAGATCTCTGGAGCGCTGTGACGGCGGGCGAGGGGGCTATATCGGTCGCGGTGCTGGGTGGCGGCGTGGCGGGGGCGGAACTGGCGATGGCCGTGGCGCATCGCCTGGACGCCATCGGCCGGCCCCGAGAGGTGGCGCTCATCGATCGTGGGGCGATCCTTTCACGGGTCGCGCCGGCGGCTCGAAGGCACATCATGGCGGCACTCTCGCGGTGGCGGGTCGTCCTCGTCGAGAACGACATGCCGGTCGAGGTCACGGCGCAGGAGGTCATCCTGCAGAGCGGGCGGCGCGTGGCCGCGGACCTGACCATCGGCGCCGCCGGTGCCGTGCCGCAGCCCTGGGTGGCCGAGACGGGGCTCGAAACCCTCGACGGCTATGTCGTGACCGACCGGTATCTTCGCTCGGTCACCGACCCGGCGGTCTACGCGGTCGGAGATTGCGCCCACTTCGCCCCAGATCCCCGACCCAAGGCGGGTGTCTACGCCGTCCGCGCGGCCCCCGTCCTCGCCCAAAACCTCGCGGCGGACCTGACCGGGCGACAGCGCCGTCCCTTCCGGCCGCAACGCGATTTCCTGAAGCTGATCTCGCTTGGCGGAAAACGCGCGGTGGCCGAGAAGGGGGGGCTGGCTTTCGAGGGGGCCCTGGCCTGGCGCTGGAAGGACCGGATCGACGCGCGGTTCATGGAGCGGTTCCGCGACCTTCCCGAGATGCAGGCCCCGCCCGTGCCGAAGAACGCGGCCCAGGGTGTCGCGGCGGAGCTTGCCGGCCCCGCGCCCTGCGGTGGCTGCGGGGCAAAGCTGGGTTCGGGCGCGCTTGCAGGTGTCATTTCCGGGCTGCCCGGGGCCGTGAGGGAGGATGCCGAGCAGCTGCCGGGCGACGACGCGGCGGTGCTGAGTTTCGGGACGGCGCGGCAGGTGATCTCGACCGACCACCTGCGCGCCTTCGCGCTCGATCCCGCGCTGGTGGCGCGTGTGGCGGCCGTCCACGCGCTGGGCGATGTCTGGGCCATGGGGGCCACGCCGCAATCGGCTCTGGCGACCGTGATCCTGCCGCGCATGGCCGCCCGGTTGCAGGGGCGCTGGCTCGACGAGGTCATGGGCGCGGCGGCGGAAGTCTTCGCTGCAGAAGGTGCGGCGGTGTTGGGCGGGCATTCCTCCATGGGGTTGGAACTGACGGTGGGTTTCGCGGTGACCGGCCTTCTCGACGGTCCGCCCGTCACGCTGGCGGGCGCGGAGCCGGGTGACGCGCTGCTCCTGACGAAGGCGCTGGGCTCGGGTGTGATCCTCGCCGCCGAGATGCGCGGCAAGGCGCGGGGCGCGGACGTGCTGGCCTGCTGGGAGGCCATGTCGCGCCCTCAGGGGGACGCGGCGCGCCTACTTGCGCCGGTGGCCCACGCGATGACGGATGTCACGGGCTTCGGTCTTGCCGGGCACTTGTGGAACATCTGCGGGGCGTCGGGGGTCGGGGCCGAGGTGGCGCTTGGCGACCTTCCGGTCCTGAGCGGGGCGGAGACACTGGCGGCGCGGGGAATCCGCTCCACGCTTTACGGGCAGAACCGGGCGGCGCTGGAGCATGTTGCCGAAGCACCGGGAACCCCGCGCGGCGATCTCGTCTTCGACCCCCAGACGGCGGGGGGGCTGTTGGCGTCGGTGCCGGATGCCGAGGCGGCGGCGCTGGTGAACAGGCTTCGCGATGCCGGTTTCCCTGCGGCGCGGGTCGGGACCGTCACGGACACGCCTGCCCGGATCGTCTTCACCTAGAGCGCGCGGTCGAGTTTCGTCGACAGGTGGATCAGGCTTTCGGAGCCCTTCACTCCGTCGATCCCGCCGATCCGGTCGAGGACGGCGTCGAGCGCCGAGGTGGTGTCGGCCGCGACCTCCAGAAGCAGGTCGACCCGTCCCGAGGTCGTATGGATCCGCTCCACCGCATCGATGGCGCGCAGGCGACCGAGGACGCCGGCCTGCGCGCGCGGCTCGATCGTGAGAAGGACCGAAGCGCGGATGCGGTTGGCCCGCGCGCCCTCGCCGAGACGCAGGGTATAGCCCGCGATCACGCCGGTCGTTTCCAGCCGCTCCAGCCTGGCCTGCAGGGTGGAGCGCGCGAGGCCCAGACGCCGGGCCATGACCGCGACGGACATGCGCGCGTCGCTTGCCAGAAGCCTCAGGATACCGCGATCGGTCTCATCCATCGTCGTTTCGCCCGAATCTTCGTCGAATAGCCGATGGAATAGCACGAATCCTCTGATCTGACCAATGAATCCGCCGAAAAGCCACGGCATCCTGAAGGGACGAGCAGTTCGACCGGAGCAAGCGCGATGACTGTGACCCGGCCCATCCACATGACACCCCGAAGCTACCTTCAGGCGGAGGTGCCGGACGAACCCGTCCTGTTCCTCTCGCCCGAGACATTGCAGGCGACCGCGCGCGTGTTCCTCGATGGTTTCCCGGGTCTCGTGACTTACGCGGTCAAGGCCAACCCCGCGGAGGCGGTCCTGGAGAACCTTTCGCGCGCCGGGATCGGGGCCTTCGACGTGGCGTCGCCCGCCGAGATCGCACTGGTGCGCAGCGTCATCCCGCAGGCTGTCCTTCACTACAATAACCCGGTGCGCTCGGCCGCCGAAGTCGCCATGGCGCGCGATCATGGCGTGCGGAGTTTCTCCGTCGACGACCCGGGCGAATTGGCCAAGCTCCGGGACGCGGGGCTCGGGCGCGGCACGGAGGTTTCGGTGCGCTTCAAGCTGCCCGTCGCCGGGGCCGCCTACGATTTCGGGGCGAAGTTCGGCGCTACGCCCGAGCTTGCCGCCGACCTGCTGGGCAAGGCGGCCGCGGCGGGGTTCGCGCCGTCGCTCACCTTCCACCCCGGCACGCAGTGCACCGACCCGAACGCCTGGGTCGCCTATATCGGCGAGGCGGCGCGGATCGCACGGGCAGCGGGCGCTGGGCTCGCCCGTCTCAATGTCGGCGGCGGCTTCCCCTCGCGGCGGATGCTGGCCGACGCGCCGCCCCTTGGCGCGATCTTCGAGGCCGTTGCGAACGCGACCGCCCGGGCCTTCGGCGAGACTGCGCCCGACCTCGTCTGCGAACCGGGCCGCGCGCTGGTGGCCGAGGCCGTGTCGCTTGCCGTCCGGGTGAAGTCGATCCGCGCGGGCGGGCACATATACCTCAACGACGGCATTTACGGCGCGCTTGCCGAACAGCCCCTGATGGGGATGACCGACCGTCTTGCCGCCGTCTCGGTCACGGGGCGGCCGCGCTCGGGCCCGATGCTCATGCGCACCCTCTGGGGGCCGACCTGCGACAGCCTCGACCGGATCCCGGGCGAGGTGGCCCTGCCTGCCGACCTTGCGGAAGGCGACTACCTGCTCCTGCACGGGATGGGGGCCTACTCAACGGCCACCGTCACCCGCTTCAACGGCTATGGCGGCCTGCGGCTCGCCACGGTCCGGACGCTCGCCTGAAGCCATGTTCCCACTGGACACCCGCACCTCGCCGCCTAAGGTCCGCACCAGACGGACAGCCTCGGGACAGGGATGCGGGACATGACGAAATTCGGCTCAAGCCAATCGGTCAAGCGGCTGGAGGACACGCGGTTTCTCACCGGCCACGGGCGCTACATCGACGACACCGCGCCGGAAGGCGCGCTTCGCGGCTATGTGCTGCGCAGCCCGATGGCCCATGGCGAGATCACCGGCCTCGATGTGTCTGCCGCGCGGGACGCGCCAGGGGTGGTCGTGGTCTTCACCGCCGCCGACATCGCGGCCCACGGTCTCAAGAACGCGATGAAGGGGTCCATCGTGCCGAACCGAGACGGCACGAAAGGTGCCGCCCCGGTGCGTCCGATCCTCGCCGAGACCCGCGTGCGCTATGTCGGAGAGCCGGTGGCCTTCGTCGTCGCCGAAACGCTGGCCGCCGCGCGCGACGCCGCCGAGCTGATCGAGCTCGATCTCGACGAGCTGCCGGTCAAGCTCGACATCGCGCCGGGGGGAACGACGCTCCACCCGGAGGCGCCCGACAACGTGGCCTATGACTGGGCCCATGGCGACGAGGCGGCAACGGACGCGGCACTCGCGGGCTCGGCGCGCGTCGTCACGCTGACCACCCACGACAACCGCGTGATCGTGAACAGCCTCGAGCCGCGCGGCGTGTCGGCGGAGTGGGGCGAGGGACGCCTCCATGCCGCGATCAACGGGCAGGGCGTCTGGGGCCACAAGTCCGACCTCGCGAAATGGTTCGGCCTCGACGAGGCGCAGGTGCGGGTCACGAACCCCGACGTTGGCGGCGGCTTCGGCATGAAGTCGATGCGCTATCCCGAGCATTTCCTCGTGGCGCTCGCGGCGCGCGAGACCGGGCGGCCGGTCCACTGGATGGGCGACCGGAGCGAGTCGATGCTGTCCGACAACGCCGGCCGCGACCTCGACGTCACCTGCACGCTGGGCTTCGATGCCGACAACCGTCTGACGGCTTACAAGGTCGACAGCCTGTCGAACCTCGGCGCCTACAACTCGCAGTTCGGGCAGAACATCCAGTCCGCTCTTTTCGCAAAGGTGCTGACCGGCACCTACGATGTGCAGGCGGTCTATTTCCGCAACCGGGGGGTCTACACCAACACGACCCAGGTCGACGCCTATCGCGGTGCCGGACGGCCCGAGGCGATCTACGCCCTCGAACGCGCGATGGACTACGCCGCGCGGGAGCTTGGCGTCGACCCGCTGGAGCTTCGCCGCCGGAATTTCATCCGTGCCGACCAGTTCCCCTACAAGACCGCCTCGGGCGAGCTCTACGACGTGGGCGACTTCCACAAGCTGCTCGACCGTGCGGAGCTCGAGGCGGGCCTCGGCGGTTTCGAGGACCGGCGCGCGGGTTCTTTCGCGCAGGGGCGGCTCCGGGGTCTCGGCATCTGCTATTACATCGAGTCGATCCTCGGCGATCCCGACGAGACCGCGACGATCGAACTGACCGAGACCGGCGCGAAGGTCTATGTCGGCACGCAGTCGAACGGGCAGGGCCACGAGACGGTCTACGCCCAGCTTCTGCACGACCAGACGGGGCTGCCGCTTGAGACGATCGAGATCGTGCAGGGCGACAGCGACCTCATCGCGACTGGCGGGGGCACGGGCGGATCACGCTCGGTCACGGTGCAGGGAATGGCGATGCGCTCGGCCGGGACGGCGCTTATCTCGGGGCTGACGGCATTTCTCGAGGACGAGATGGACACGGACGGCATGAGCTTCGACGCGGAGGAGGGCGTGTTCCGCGCGCCCGGCTCGAACGTCGTCGTCACGCTTCTGGAAGCCGCCGGCAAGGCCCGCGCGGCGGGCAAGGCCGCACTGGCGAAGGTCTCCAGGCACGAGAAGCTGCCGGGCCGCTCCTACCCCAACGGCTGTCACATCGCCGAGGTCGAGATCGACCGCGAGACGGGCGACACGCGCGTCGTGCGCTACACGGTGGTGGACGATTTCGGCAACCTGATGAACCCGATGCTGGCCGAGGGTCAGGTCCATGGCGGCGTTGCGCAGGGCATCGGACAGGCGATCACCGAGCGCGTGGTCTACGACGCCGACGGGCAGCTCTTGTCGGCCACCTTCATGGATTACGGGATGCCGCGCGCCGAGGACATGCCCTTCGTCGCCTTCCACACCGAACCCGTGCCCTCGATCATGAACCCGTTGGGCATGAAGGGCTGTGGCGAGGCCGGGACGGTCGGTGCGCTCGCCGCCGTCGCCAACGCCGTGCAGGACGCGCTCTGGCCGCTGGGGATCCGGCAGGTCGACATGCCCTTCACGCCGTCGCGCGTCTGGGCGATGCTGAACGAGGGGGACGGGAGGATTGCGGCCGAGTAGGGGCATATGGACCCGGCTTGCCGGGTATCGCTCGCGCCCGCCGCGACTGCCGCAGGTGCGGCCTGCCCATATTCACGTGGTCCTGCTCGACGGCACGATGTCCTCGCTCCGGCCGGGATCCGAGACGAATATCGGGCTGACCTACCGCCTCCTGTCGGAACTGCCCGACAGCGCGAACGTCACTGTCTACTACGAGCCCGGAATCCAGTGGCGTGGCGTCAGGCGGGCGCACGAGGTCATCGCGGGGATCGGCATCAACCGGCAGATCCGCCGCGCCTACCTGTTTCTCGCGCGGAACTACCGCCCCGGCGACCGGATCGTGCTGATGGGCTATTCGCGGGGCGCCTATGCCGTCCGCTCGCTTGCGGGCCTGATCGACAAGATGGGCCTTCTGCGAGCCGCCCAGATCGACGAGGAGACGCTCGATCGCGTCTATCGCCTATACCGCGAGGCACCTGACAGCGCGGCCGCCCGGGCGCTGAAGGCGGCGCGGTGCCATGCCTACCCGGCGGTGCATTTCCTGGGCGTCTACGACACGGTGCGCGCGCTCGGCGTGCGCTGGCCTGTCCTCTGGCGCTTCATGCCGATGCCGCACCCGTATCATTCCCATGCGCTCGGGCCATCGACGCGCATCGCCCGCCACGCCCTCGCCATCGACGAGACGCGAGACATCTTCGAACCGGTCCTCTGGGACGTGCCCGAGGAGGCGGCCGCGTCCGGTGCGGTTCAGCAGATGTGGTTCCGCGGCGCCCATGGGGATGTCGGCGGACAGCTTGACGGCTACCGGCCCGCGCGGGCGCTCTCGAACATCCCGCTTGTATGGATGCTCGGCGAGGCGGAGGCCGCGGGCCTGCCGCTGCCGCCGCTCTGGCGGTCCCGCTACCTCACCGACCCCTCGGCCCCGGCCACGGGTACACGCAGGGGCGCGGGACGCTGGTTCGTGTTCCGGCATCGCCGCAAGGTCGGCCTCGACCCGTCCGAGCGCGTCCACCCGACCGCGCGCGGCGCGGCGGAGGCGCGCGGCATCCGGGTTCCCGTGCCAAGACCCGGCGGAGTTCCCCCGGCCACCGCCTGAGCCTCAGGTTCCGCGCGGTTTCGCCCGCAGCGTCGGGTCAGCCACCGTCGGATCCTCCGGCCAGAAATGGCGCGGATACCGGGCGCGCATGTCCTTGCGCACGTCGGCGTAGGATCCGGTCCAGAAACCGGGAAGGTCAGTCGTCACCTGGATCGGGCGCTGGGCCGGGGACAGAAGGACGAGGCGGATCGGCACGCGGGCCGGGCCGATCACGGGATGGACCGTCTCGCCCAGCACCTCCTGCAGGCGCACCGCGATTTCCGGCGCGTCCCCGCCATAGTCGATCTGGAGGCGGCGGCCGAGCGGCGTTTCCCAATGCTCGGGCGCAAGGCGGTCCACCTCGGCCATTCCCTCCCAGCCAAGCCAGGCGCGCAGCGCGTCATGGGGGTCGAAGCGACCCAGACCACCGGCGTCCCGGATGCCGTCCAGGAATGGCAGGGCCCAGTCCTCCAGCGCGGCGAGCAGCGCGTCGTCCGAGACGTCGCGCACCCGCGCATGTCCGATCCGCGCGCGCAGGAGGCGTGCCCGCTTCGACCAGCCGAGCGCGTCGAGGCCGAGGGTCCGGATCCCCTCGCAGATCGACGCTGCAACGGCCTCGGGAGGGGGATCGGTCAAGGGCCGGTCCGTCAGCACCAGCGCGCCGAGCATCTCCTGCCGCCGCGCCTCGATCCGGCCCTCCCGCTTCGACCAGCGGCAGGTTTCGCGCCATGCGATCCGGTCACCATGGACCATGTGCAGATCGGCCTCGACCAGTGCCACCGCCTGCCGGATGCGCGCCTCGCGCCGGTCGCCGTCGAGATCGGTGGCCACGATCAGGCGTTCCCGCCCCAGAGGGTCGCCTTCGGGCAGGGCCGCGCCGGTGCCACCTGACAGGAGGTAGCGCGGCGCCTCGCCCGGACGGCGCAGTCCGATACGATCGGGATAGGCCAGCGCCGCCTGCGCGCCGGGTGGCATCGGGTCACCCGCCTCGTGGCGCTTCAGCCGCTTCGCCTCCTCCCGGATGCGGGCCGTGATGGCGGGGTCGGCGCCGAGGCCCTTCGGGTCGTCCAGCGCCCGAAGCCGAAGGGCGAGGTCCGCGCCCTGTCCGCGCAGCGGGTCACGCTCGGCGAGCAGCGCCGCCATCCGCGCCGATCCCGGTCCCCCGCGCCTCAGCAGGTGGCCGAGGCGCGGGTGAAGCGGCAGGCGCACCAGTTCCCGCCCGTGGGCGGTGATCCGTCCGGCATGATCGAGCGCGCCGAGGTCCTGCAGGAGCGCCCGCGCCTCGGTCAGCGCAGCTTCCGGTGGCGGCGTCAGGAAGCGCAGTCCCTCTGCGCCGCCCCATTGCGCCAGTTCCAGCGCCAGTCCCGCGAGGTCGGCGGCCTCGATCTCGGCGGGCGGGAAGGCGGGGAGCGACCCCTCCTGTCCCCGCGCCCAGAGCCGGAAGCAGACGCCTTCGGCCACGCGCCCCGCACGACCGCGCCGCTGATCGGCCTCGGCACGCGAGACGGGTTCGGTGACCAGGCGGCTCATGCCGGTGCCGGGATCGAACCGCGCCCGTCGCGCGCGTCCGCCGTCGACGACGATGCGCACGTCCTCGATGGTCAGCGAGGTTTCCGCGATGGAGGTGGCCAGCACCAGCTTGCGGCCTTCCGTTTCGGGCCGGATCGCGGCGCGCTGCTCGCGGAAGGGCAGCGCACCGTAGAGCGGGCGGAGGTGGACATCCCCCGGCAGGCGCGGGCCGAGGAGGGCGGCGACGCGCCTTATCTCGCCCTCGCCCGGCAGGAAGGCGAGGCAGCCTCCGGCCGCATCCGACATGGCCCGCAGGATCAGGTCCGCCATCGCGTCCTCCCACCGCGTCGTCGCGGGCAGCGGACGGTCGAGCCATCGGGTCTCCACCGGGTAGGCGCGCCCCTCCGACGAGATCAGCGGCGCGTCGTCGAGCATCGCGGCGACCGGCCCGGCGTCGAGCGTCGCCGACATCACGAGGATGCGCAGGTCGGGACGCAGCGCGCCGCGCGCCTCCCACGCCAGCGCGAGGCCGAGATCGGCGTTCAGCGCGCGTTCGTGGAACTCGTCGAAGATGACGGTACCGATGCCCGGCAGGTCGGGCGCGTCCTGCAGCATCCGTGTCAGGATCCCTTCGGTCACCACCTCGATCCGGGTTGACTTCGAGACCTGCGCCTCGCCCCGGATGCGGTAGCCGACCGTCTGCCCGCAGGGCTCGCCCAGCATCTCGGCCATGCGTTCGGCGGCGGCGCGGGCGGCAAGGCGTCGGGGTTCCAGAAGGAGGATCCTGCCGGCCGCTCCGGCCTTGAGGAGCGCAGGCGGAACGCCGGTCGTCTTGCCCGCCCCGGGTGGAGCCTGAAGCACTGCGCGTCCAGCCGCGTCCAGCGCCCCGATCAGCTTGGGAAGGACATCGTCGATCGGTAGCGCCAAGGCTCAGGTCTTTCCGATGATCCGCACGGGGGCCATAGATCGGCGGCAGGGCGTCCCGCGTCAACTCCCCCCTGCGTCCGGTGCAAACAGGGCCGGGCTGGACAGGGAAGGGCGCTTGCGGTCAAAGAGGAGGCCATGCGCGGGGCCAGGGGTTCCGCGCGCCCACGGCAGAGATGAAGCGCCCGATGACCGACACCGAAACGCTCGCCGACAGGATCCTCGCGGGCGACCGGCGCGCACTGGCCCGGGCCGTGACGCTGGTCGAGAGCACGCGGGCCGACCACCGCGGCGAGGCCGCGGCGCTGCTCGAGCGGCTTCGGGGGGCGGGGCGGCAGGCGCTCCGGATCGGGCTGTCGGGCACGCCGGGCGTGGGCAAGTCCACCTTCATCGAGGCCTTCGGGATGATGCTGATCGGGCAGGGACTGCGCGTTGCGGTCCTCGCCGTCGACCCTTCCTCGGCGAGGTCGGGCGGCTCGATCCTCGGCGACAAGACGCGAATGGAGCGGCTGTCGCGCGAGAAGGCGGCCTTCATCCGGCCCTCGCCCTCATCGACCCACCTCGGCGGCGTCGCGCGCCGGACGCGCGAGGCGGTGGCGCTGTGCGAGGCGGCGGGTTTCGACGTCGTGCTGATCGAGACGGTGGGCGTGGGCCAGTCCGAAACGATGGTGGCGCAGATGTGCGACCTCTTCGTGCTGCTGCTGGCGCCCGCAGGCGGAGACGAGCTGCAGGGCGTGAAGCGCGGGATCATGGAGATGGCCGACCTGATCCTCGTGAACAAGGCGGACGGGGACCTCAAGGCCACGGCGACGCGGACGGTCGCGGATTATGCCGGCGCGCTGAGGCTCCTGCGCCATCGTCCGCAGGACCCCGAGGGGTTCCCCAAGGCGCTGCCGGTCTCGGCGGTGACGGAAGAGGGGCTGGCGGCGGCCTGGGCCGAGATGCAGGCGTTGGCCGGGCTGCGACGGGAAAGCGGCTGGTGGGACAGGACGCGCGCGGAGCAGGCGGCCCACTGGTTCGAGGAAGAAGTCAGGGCAGGGCTGCTGCGGCGGCTGGCCGAGCCCGGAGTGCGTGCGGAAATGGCTGCGCAGGCCAAGGCGGTCGTACGCGGCGATATCAGCCCCGAGGCCGCGGCACAGGCGGTGATCCGGGGCCTTGGCGCAGAAGACTAGCCGTCCGGCGTCAGGTCGCCCCGGTACCGGATCAGGTGGCCGAGGATCGGCGCCGTTGCCGTGACGTCGAACTGGATGGCGCCGGTCGGCCCCACCCGCTCGACCCCGCCGCCTTTCAGAAGGCCCCGCGCCGGAAGGCGGATTCCTGCGCCTAGCATCCCGACAACCGGCATCCTCAGCACGCCTTCTGCCACGGCAGGTCGCATCAGGAGCGTGACCGGCCCCACCCGCTCCGCGATGATGCCGGGCCGCCAGAGCCACTGAACGGAGCGCGCGACGTGCCCGTCGAAGCAGCGTTCCCAGACCTCCCGCGCGCCGTCCCGTCGGAGGCGAAGGGTCAAGGGCATTTCCCCGGCTCCCACGGGAAACCCGGCCAGCCGGACAGCCAGCCGCGCCGCGCCGTTGCCTTGCGTGACATCGACGTGTCCGCGAAAGCGATGCTCGGCCTGCGTCATGTGGAAGTGCCGAAGCGCGGCGGGAAGGTCGTCGAACGGGGCACCGAGGGCGCGGCGGTAGAGCATCCTCAGGCCGTCCGGCCGGCATGCTCAACGAAGCGCGCCTTAAGTGCCGGCTCCGGCATCATGCAGGTGTCGTAGCGCCCGAAGATCGCGTAGCGGTTCCGCGCGATCCGGTGGTATAGAAAATCGCCGATTGGCCGGGGAATGAACCGCAGCGCGGACAGCACGCGCCAGGGCCAGCCCACCGCGGCCATCGCGGCGGCGAACGCATCGAGGCGCTGGTGGATCACACCGTCCACGATCACGAGGTTGGTCTCGAAATCGCGGATCGGCAGGCCGAGCGCCTCATAGAGCGCGGCGCCGAGCGGCGATTGGGCCGTCGCGAAGGAAAAGCGTTCGGTTCGGTCCAGCCGCACCATCGTCCTGAAGAAGCCCGAGCAAAGGACGCATTCCCCGTCGAACACGATCAGGTCGCGCCCGGCGAGGGCGCGTTGCAGGACGGCTGGAAGGTCCTCAACCCGGCTCATGGCGGACAGGTAGCGCCGGGCGCCGGGGGAGGGATGCGGCAGGGTGCCGCCGGGACAGGGCCCGGCTCAGCCGAAGATGCGTTCGCCCTGTTCGTCGATGATCTGGCGGGCCTTCAGCACCGTGAAGCGCTGGGCCTCCTCCTTCGACTGGATCGTGTCGGCGCGGAGGAAGCGGTGGACCTTCACCTCGCCGCCGATTTCCTTCTCGATCCGCCCCGCGATGCGGAAGCCGCCGGCGTCCGATTGCGGCTCGGGGAAGATGCGGAACCCGTTATGCTCCTCCGGCTCGGGGCCAGGAGCGGACCCACCGCCGCCGAAAAGCTTGGAGAAGATTGACATGGCGGTTACCTCTTTGGACCCGTTAAGGATAAACGACGCGGGCCTCCCGTGGAAGCCTGTCGACCCTTTCGTGGCCTCGCATCGCGCCGGAGCGGTGCCGCGGTTGCGAAGGTCTGTAACCGAAAGCTGTCAGCGTGGCTTGGCTCGAATCTTTCGTCGAAACCTACGGAACGCTTGCCGTCTTTATCGGCACGGCGCTCGAGGGTGAGACGGTCGCGATCTTCGGCGGAGTGATGGCCCACCGCGACCACCTTGCCTTCTGGCAGGTCGCCCTGGCGGCGGCCGCGGGGGGCTACCTCTCGGACCTCCTGATCTACGGGTTCGGCCGATGGCACCGCGACAGTGCGCGGACCCGGAGGATCCTGGAACATCGCCATGTCGCGCCCGTGGTCGCCCGGCTGAGCCGGAACTTGACGCTGTTCGCCCTCGTGTTCCGTTTCGTCCCCGGCCTGAGGACGGCGGGCCCCCTGACATTGGCGGCGGCGAGGATGTCGTTCGTTCCCTATGCCCTGCTGACCGGGATCGCCGCCCTCGCATGGGGGGTGACCGGTGTCGGTCTGGGTTACCTGCTCGGGCAGACGGTTACGGTCCTGATCGGCAGACTTCACAGGATCGAGCACGCCCTGTTGATCCCCATCGTGGCGGGAGTTCTGATCGTCGGGGGGCGGATGCTGCTGCAGCGCCGGCGCGCGCGACGGGAGGCGGCCGACGGGCACGAGTGACGGGCCTGTCCCCGCCTGTCCCCGCCGGTCCTAGCCCTGCGACCGTCGCCCGACGGTCAGCTTGAGGCCCAGCAGGAGCCAGGGGGTTCCGTGCATGGCTAGATCGAAGATGTCGATGGCCTCGGTCAACTCGCCCGCCGCAAGCATCTTCAGCTTCTCCCAGATGTGGGGTTCCGGGAAGAACGGGGCGAGCCCGAGCGTCAGGCTCGCGATCAGAAGGACGCTGAGGGGCAGCGCGTCAAGGAGGCGGCGGAGGGCGGTCATCTCGCTCTCGCAGTCGGGGTAGGCCCCCGCCGGGTTCGGTCGGCGGGATTGCCCATCCTACTGATCCAGGAACGACCTCAGCTTTCGCGAGCGGCTGGGGTGCTTCAGTTTCCGCAGCGCCTTGGCTTCGATCTGGCGGATACGCTCACGGGTCACGCTGAACTGCTGACCGACCTCTTCCAGCGTGTGGTCGGTGTTCATCCCGATGCCGAAGCGCATGCGCAGCACCCGCTCCTCGCGCGGGGTGAGGGAGGCCAGGACCCGCGTCGTCGTCTCCTTCAGGTTCTCCTGAATGGCGCTGTCGAGGGGCAGGACCGCGTTCTTGTCCTCGATGAAGTCGCCGAGCTGGCTGTCTTCCTCGTCGCCGATGGGCGTCTCGAGGGAGATCGGCTCCTTGGCGATCTTCATCACCTTGCGGACCTTCTCCAGCGGCATCTGCAGCTTCTCGGCCAGCTCCTCGGGCGTCGGCTCGCGGCCGATCTCGTGGAGCATCTGGCGGCCGGTGCGCACGAGCTTGTTGATCGTCTCGATCATGTGCACGGGAATACGGATCGTGCGCGCCTGGTCGGCGATGGAACGGGTGATCGCCTGCCGGATCCACCACGTCGCATATGTCGAGAATTTGTAACCCCGACGGTACTCGAACTTGTCCACAGCCTTCATGAGGCCGATGTTGCCCTCTTGGATAAGGTCGAGAAACTGCAAGCCGCGGTTGGTGTACTTCTTGGCGATGGAGATCACGAGGCGGAGGTTGGCCTCGACCATCTCCTTCTTGGCCTGACGGGCCTCCTTCTCGCCCTTCTGGACCTGGTTCACGATCCGCCGGAATTCCTGGATGTCGAGGCCGACATACTGGCCGACCTGCGCCATGTCGTTGCGCAGCTCCTCGACCTTGTCGCGGGATCGGTCCATCAGGGCCTGCCAGCCGCGGCCGGACTTGTCGGCCATCCGCTCCACCCAGGTCGGGTCGAGCTCGTAGCCGCGGTATTCGTCGATGAACTCGCGGCGGTTGATCCGCGCCTGGTCGGCGAGTTTCACCATGCCGCTGTCGATGGCCATGATCCGGCGGTTGATGCCGTAGAGCTGGTCGATCAGCGCCTCGATCCGGTTGTTGTGGAGGTGAAGCTCGTTCACCAGTTCCACGATCTCGGAGCGAAGCTTCTGGTAGACCGCCTCGTCGTTGGTCGAGAAGCTGCCATCCTCGTTCAGCGTGGCCGAGATGCGCTTGTCCTGCATCTCGGACAGCTTCACGTAGTCCGCGGCGATCCGGTCGAGAATGTCGAGGACCCGCGGCTTCAGCGTCGCCTCCATCGCGGCGAGGCTCATGTTGGCCTGGTCGTCCTCATCCTCGTCGTCGTCACGGGCGATGGGATTGCCGTCGGCGTCGAGCTCGGGCTCGTCGCTCTTGTCGGCGGGCTCGGCATTGGCGTTGGCGACACCGCCCGCGGCGGGCGCGACCACGGGTTCGTCGTCGTCCTCGCCAAGCGACCGGCCGAATGTCGCGTCGAGGTCGATCACGTCGCGCAGCAGAATGTCCTCGTCGAGGAGTTCGTCGCGCCAGATGGTGATCGCCTGGAAGGTCAGCGGGCTTTCGCACAGGCCCGCGATCATCGTGTTGCGGCCGGCCTCGATCCGCTTGGCGATGGCGATCTCGCCCTCACGGCTGAGAAGTTCAACGGACCCCATTTCGCGCAGGTACATGCGGACGGGGTCGTCGGTGCGGTCGAGTTTCTCGGTCTCCGACGTCGAAACGGCGATCTCGCGGGAGGAGGACGTCTCGACGACATCCGTTCCACCCTTCTGGTCGCCGTCCTCGTCGGCCTCTTCGTCCTCGATGACGTTGATGCCCATTTCGCTCAGCATCGACATCACGTCTTCGATCTGCTCGGAACTCACCTGCTCGGGCGGGAGCACGGTGTTGAGCTGATCGTAGGTGATGTACCCGCGGGCCCGCGCATCGGCGATCATCTTCTTGACGGCTGTCTGGCTCATGTCGAGCCCGATGTCGGCCTCTTCGCCTTCCGTCTTGCGATCGTCGGTGTCCTTGGCCATGGGCAACGTCCTTTCGTGCTGGGAGCGCGGCGCGATTCGCGGGCGCCGACCCTTGCATCTGCAATCACATCTAGCGCGAATCACTGATTCGCACAGGCCGCGTTCAGCTTTTCTTCGCTTGCCCGGCGCTGTTTAGCAACTCGTGGAACGCGGCACGGGCCTCGGGTGTGTCCCCGAACTGCTCGGCCGGTCGTCCGTCGCGGGGCAAAAGCGCTTCGTGCTTGCCCCGGACCGCCTGGCGGAGCCGGAAGGCGAGCGTGCTGTCCACCTCCACGGTTCCCTCGGCGAGGTCGTGTGCGGCCTCGCTCAACTCGTCTTCGAGGGCGCGTACTGCGGCGTGCTTGGCGAATTCTTCCTCCAGGCAGGTGCGGGCGGCCGACGGGTCGTCGCGCCCCGCGAGAAACGGCGTGATCCGCAGATGGCCCGTCGTCTCCAGGCTTTCAAGGGTGGACAGGTGCCCGGCGGCCGCGATCGCCTCGCGGAGCGCTTCCGGCTCCCGTTCGGGGCAGGCAGCCAGGAACAGCGCAAGGCGTGCCACATCGGGATCGCGCGGCTCCAGCCGGTCGAGCCGATCCTCGAATGTATCGAGCAGCGTGGGATAGCGGCAGAAGGTTGCGAGGATCAGCGCACAGCGCAAACGATCGCCTTCGAGCTGACCGACAAGCGCCCGCGTCGCGGCGAGGGGGGCGAGCGGCGCCTCGGCGAAACCGCGCCCGCGCCAGGATCCGCGCTCGCCGCGCGCCGGCCGCTGCGGCCGGAACAGCGCCCGGCGCAGTTCGGACAGCGCCTCGCCATAGTGGCGGCGCAGCGAAACGTCCTTGATCCGGGTCACGGCCTCGCGCAGGCGGCGGTCGAGGCCCGCGCGCCGTTCGGGCGTGTCGAACACCTGCCCCTCCGTTTCCCGGCGCCACAGCAGCGTCACCAGCGGCTCGGCGGCGTCGATCGCCTCCTGCATCGCCTTGGCGCCCTTCGAGCGGATCAGGTCGTCGGGGTCCTGCCCCTCGGGGAGGATGCAGAACCGCAGGCTGCGGCCCGGCCCGAGATGCGGCAGCGCCAGGTCGAGAAGCCGCATCGCGGCCTGGAGCCCGGCCCGGTCGCCGTCGAGCGCGATCACCGGCTCGTCCGCGATGCGCCAGAGCAACTGCAATTGCTCTTCCGTGATCGCGGTGCCGAGCGGCGCGACGGCGGCCTGGAAACCGGCGGCCACCAGAGCGATGACGTCCATGTAGCCCTCGGCCACGATCAGCGTCTGGCCCTTGCCGGCGGCGGTGCGCGCCGGCCCGTGGTTGTAGAGCGCGCGACCCTTGTCGAAGAGAGGCGTCTCGCGGGTGTTGAGGTATTTCGCGGACTGCTTGGGGTCCATCGCCCGCCCGCCGAAACCGATGCAGCGTCCGCGCGGGTCGCGGATCGGGAACATGATCCGGTCGCGGAAGGCGTCGAAAGGCGCCCGTCCGTCGTCCGGCCTCGTGGCGATGCCGGCCTCGAGCACGTCGCGTTCGGCGATGCCCTTGCCGGTCAACGCCTGCAGCGCTGCGGTGCGGCTTGCGGGCGCGAAGCCGATCTCGAAACGCTCCTGCATTTCCGCTGAAAGCCCCCGGCGTTCCAGGTAGGCGCGTGCCTCCGCGGCCGCGCCCGTGCGAAGCTGCAGACGGTAGAACCCGACAGCCGCCTCCGTCGCGCGGGCGAGTTCGGTCAACCGGTCCGCCTTCTGCGCCGCCTTGGGGTCGGGGGCGGGCATCGTCATGCCGGCCTCGCGGGCCAGAAGCTCGACCGCTTCCATGAAGCCGACGTTCTCCGTCTCCTGCACGAAGGCGAAGAGGTCACCTTTGGCCTGGCAGCCGAAGCAGTAGTAGAAGCCCTTGCGGTCGTCGACGTGAAAGCTTGCCGTCTTTTCGTGGTGGAAGGGGCAGGGCGCCCACATGTCGCCCTTGCCCTGATTCGACTTCCTCCGGTCCCAGATGACCTTGCGGCCCGCGACATGTGCCAGGGACACGCGCGACTTCAGCTCTTCGAGGAAACCGGGGGGCAGGCTCATGCCGCCAATATCGGCGCCCGGAGGGGTCGTGTCCAGCGCCGTCCGCGACATGGGGCGACCGAGGAAATGTCAGAATGTTTTCTTATCCCCGGCACGGTGCCGGCACGTTCTGCGCGCACAAGGTCGCCCATGACGAGTATCGAGTACCAGGCCACAACGGCCGGCGCCGCCCGGCGTGCATCCGCAGTCGAGGGTTTCTTTCTGGGGGACGGCGGAGCCGTGACCGTCGACTGGACCGTGATGGCGGCTACCGTCGTGGCGGTCGGCCTTTCCGTCATGACCCTGGTGTCCGGTGGCGCAGGTGACCTCGCGGGAGACACGGCCGCGGCGATGACCGAGGACGACATCGTCTACCGCTCCGGGCATTTCGGACAGAACCGCGCCGACGTGATCGCCGGCATGGAGTGGACGGCCTACAACAGCGGCAACCACGCGCGAAACCACTTCAACAACATCGTCGCCAATCTCAACGACGCTCAGCTGCGCAACAGGCACCGCAACTGGGTGAACATCGCGAACGATCCCGACCATCCGAACCATGCCCTTGGCGCCGACAGGGCAACCGTTTTCGGCATGGCGCTGGACGAGCGCGGGCTCGAACCGCACGACGGTTACTGAAGCCGCTCCCGCGCGGCGACCTTGCGCATCGCGCCTTCCAGTTCGTGGGCCGCGGACCCCGCCATGGAGCGGAACACCATGATCCCGTAGCGGTCCCCGGCCTCGCGCGTCAGCACGCAAGCCATGTGACCGAAAAGCGTGCGCGCGGCATGGCCCACGGCGAAGACATCGGGCCTGAGGTCGATCGGCACGAGCCTTGCAAGGACGGCGCGCGCATCGGTGCCCTCGATCGCCAGCGCACCCCAGGCGTCGGTCTGGTCGGTCACGGCGGCGCCGGGCAGGGGGCCGGGGTCCGCGCCGAGCACGAAGCACTGGCCCATGCCCGTCCAGATCGCGCGCACGTCGTCCCTGGCGATCACCCGGCCAGCGTCCGGAAACGGCACGCCGACGGCCTTCTCAAGGGCCTTCGACACCTTGGTCTCCTGCCCCCGGAACGGGGACACGGAGGTGATGGTGGCCGCCATGACCTCCACCGCCTCGACGTTACCGAAGCGGAGCGGCAGGAGCCCCTGGAACGCGGATCTTGCGATAAGCTCAGCCACGCGCGCGCCCTCCCTCGGGGTCGAAGAACACCGGGTCGCAGACCTCGCAGAGCGTCTCGGCCTTGCGCAGGTGGTCGACCATCCGCACCGTCTCGCCGATCCGCGCCCTGCCGTTCAGGAGGAAGCCGAGGCCCAGATACGTCTCCAGCGTCGGAGACCACGCGACCGAGGTGATATAGCCCTGGTCGTTCACGCGCACGGCGTCGTCTTTCTCGCGGAAGAGATGCGCGCCGGCCAGAAGCGGTGTCTCCGGGGATTTCGGCTTCAGGCCCACGAGTTGCTCGCGCTCGGGGCCCGAAAGACCCGGGCGGAGCGAGGCGGCCCTGCCCACGCAATCCTTCTTGCCCGAGACCATTCGGCCGAACCCGACATCGTCGGCCGTCACGCGGCCGTGGATCTCGGCATGCGTGATGAAACCCTTCTCGATCCGCATGACGTTCAGCGCCTCCATCCCGTAGGCCCCGCCGCCGAGCGTCTCGGCGCGGGCGACGAGATCGCGGTAGAGTGCCTCGCCAAAACGGGCGGGAATGGCGATCTCGTAGGCGTGCTCGCCCGAGAAGGAGATGCGGAAGAGGCGGCCGGGAATGCCGTGGATGCGGACCGGGCCGCAAGCCATGAAGGGGAAGCTCTCGTCGTCGATCGCCTCGTCCAGCACCGAGTTGATGAGCGCCCGTGCCTGCGGCCCCGCGACCGAGAACTGCGCCCACTGCTCGGTGACGGAGATCAGCGCCACGTCGAGGTCGGGGCGAAGGCACTGCCGCACGAATTCGAGGTGCTGCATCACCTGGCCCGCGGCTGCGGTGGTCGTCGTCATCACGAAATGCGTGTCCGACAGCCGCGCGGTGGTGCCGTCGTCCATGACGTGCCCGTCCTCGCGCAGCATCAGGCCATAGCGCACGCGCCCGGGCTTCAGCGTCGAGAAGGTGTTGCAATAGACGAAGTCGAGGAAGGCCGCCGCGTCCGGTCCCTGGATATCGATCTTGCCGAGCGTCGAGACATCGACGACGCCGACCGCCTCGCGGACCATCCTCACCTCTCGGTCGCAGGACTGGCGCCAATGGGTCTCGCCCGGTTTCGGCACATAGCTCGGCCGGTACCAGAGCCCGGCCTCGATCATCGGCGCGCCCCAGTCTCGCAGCGCGCGGTCGGAGGTCGTCCGCCGCTCGGGGGCGAAGCCCTTCCCTTCGGCGCCCGCCGCCATCGCGCCGATCGGCACCGGGATGAAGGGCGGGCGGTAGGTCGTGGTCCCGGTCTCGGGAATGCCGCGCCCCGTTGCGTCGGCCAGAAGCGCCAGCGCCGCGATGTTCGAGGATTTGCCCTGGTCGGGCGCCATGCCTTGCGTCGTGTAGCGCTTCATGTGTTCGACCGAGGTGAACCCTTCCTGCGCGGCGAGCTTCACGTCCTTCGTGGTCACGTCGTTGGCGAAGTCGAGCCAGGCGCGTCCCTTGCCCTCGACGTACCAGAGTGTCGAGACGCTCCCTGCGTCCTCGAGGGCCTCGGAGACCTCGACCTTCCTTGCCTTGAGCCCGAGCATGGCGAGGGCCTTCGCCGCCGCCGCGTGGCCGTCGCGCAGGCAGGCGGCCGTCGCGTAGTTGCCATTGCAGGCCCCCGCCGGAAACAGCCCGGGCACCGCGTCGGGCGCGGGCAGGAACGCCTTGCGCGCCGCGTCCCACACCGGCCGCGCGCCGAGATGGCAGGTCAGGTGCACGCTGGGGTTCCAGCCGCCGGACATCGCGAGACAGTCGGTGATGATGTCGTCGGTCCGCCCGCCGTGCCGCACGGTGATCTGCCTCAGACCGTGGCGGCCCTTCGTATCGATCACCTGCCCGCCCTCGATCAGGCGGTAGTCGCCCTGCTTCCTGACGCCTGTCCGGCTGTCGATGACGGCGGCGACGCGCATGCCGGCCGCCTGCATCTCGACCGCCGTGCGGTGCGCGTCATCGTTGGTGGCGAAGACCGTCAGGTTCCGCCCCGGCGCGACACCGTAGCGGTTGAGATACGTCCTGACCGCCGAGGCCAGCATGATCCCGGGCCGGTCGTTCATCGGGAAGGCGATGGGCCGCTCCAGCGCGCCGGCGGCAAGGACGGCCGACTTCGCCCGGATGCGCCAGAAACAGTCGCGCGGCGTGTCGGGGTCGTGGGGCAGATGCTGGCCCACCCGTTCGAGGGCGCCGAAGTTCAGCCCGTCATGGACGCCGGTCACGGTCGTGCGCGTCATCACGCGGACCCGGCCCGTTTCCTTCAGTTGCGCCAGCATGTCCTCGACCCAGTATTCGGCCTCGACGCCGTCGATCTCCTCGGCGTCCGACAGGAGGCGGCCGCCGCATTCGGCGCTTTCCTCGGCGAGGATCACGTCGGCGCCGGCCCTCGCTGCCGTCAGCGCGGCCATCAGCCCGGTCGGCCCGCCGCCGATCACCAGGACATCGCAATGGGCGAAGGCGCGTTCGCTGGCCTCGGGGTTGGGCCCCCGCGTCATCCGACCGAGCCCTGCGGCGCGGCGGATCATCGGCTCGTAGAGCCCTTCCCAGAAGCGCCGCGGCCACATGAAGGTCTTGTAGTAGAAGCCCGCGCCGAGGAACGGCCAGAACAGGTCGTTCACCGCCATCAGGTCGCGCTCCAGCGATCCGATGCGGTTCTGGCTGTTGACGGTCAGGCCCTCGTGGATCTCCTGCACCGTGGCGCGAACGTTGGGGATCATCGCGTGCCCCGTGCCGACCTGCACGAGCGCGTTCGGCTCCTCGCTGCCTGCCGTCAGGGGACCGCGCGGGCGATGATACTTGAAGGACCGCGCCATGAGGCGGATGTCCCTGGCCAGCAGCGCTGAGGCGACCGTGTCACCTGCGAAGCCCGAGATCGTCTTCCCGTCGAAGGTGAAGCTGACCGGCCGCGTCCGGTCGATGCGCCCGCGTCCCTCAACCCGCATGCCGGCTCGCCTCCCGCGCCAGCTCCACGCCGGTGATCTCGTGCGTGACGGTGTTCCGCGTGACAACAAGCCAGGCGCCGCAGCCCGAGCCGTGGAACCACAGGTCGCGCGTCATGCCCGCCGGGTTCTCGCGGTTGTGAAGGTAGTCGTTCCAGGCGTCGGACCACGCTTCGTCGGCGGGGCGATGAATGTAGGTCTCGTGCCCGAGATAAGTGAATTCGCGGATGTCGCGGGCCCCGCAGAAGGGGCAGTCGATCTGCATGGTCTTCCCCTAGTGCAGGTTGTGCTGGCTGCCCTTCGCCTCTTCGTCCATCAGGCCGCGGCCCGTGGCGAAGCGGTCCAGGCGGTAACGCGCGGCGGCCTCGTGCGGTCGGTCGGTGGCGATGAGATGGGCGAAGGTGTGCCCCGATGCCGGCACCGCCTTGAACCCGCCGTAACACCAGCCGCAGTTGAGATAGAGCCCCTCGATATGGGTGCGGTCGATGATCGGCGAACCGTCCGGCGACATGTCCATGATCCCGCCCCAGGACCGCAGGATCCTTGCCTTGCCGATCATCGGCATCAGCGTCAGACCCGCTTCCATCACGTGCTCGGCCATGGGCAGGTTCCCGCGCGCGGCGTAGCTGGCGTAGAAGTCGAGGTCGCCGCCGAAGACGAGGCCGCCCTTGTCGGACTGGCTGATGTAGAAATGCCCCATGCCGTAGGTCACGACGTGGTCGATCACGGGCTTCAGCCCCTCGGTGACGAAGGCCTGGAGGATGTGGCTTTCTATCGGCAGGCGCATCCCCGCCATCGCCGCGACCTGGGAGGAGCGGCCGGCGACCACGATGCCCACCTTCTTGGCGCGGATCGCGCCGCGCGAGGTCTGCACGCCGGTCACGCGCCCGCCCTCGATGTCGATCCCCGTCACCTCGCAGTTCTGGATCAGATCGACGCCCCGCATGTCCGCGCCGCGTGCGAAGCCCCAGGCCACCGCATCGTGGCGCGCGGTGCCGCCGCGCGGGTGGTAGAGCCCGCCATAGATCGGGAAGCGCGTCTGCTCGTAGTCGAGATAGGGCAGGAGTTTCCGCACGCCCGCCCTGTCGAGGAGGATCGCGTCATCGCCCTGGTTGATCATGGCGTTGCCGCGCCGTGCATAGGCGTCGCGCTGGCCGTCGGAATGGAACAGGTTGATGATGCCCCGCTGGGAATGCATCACGTTGTAGTTGAGCTCCGCCTCCAGCCCCTCCCAGAGCTTCAGCGAATGCGAGTAGAACTCGGAATTCCCGGGCAGCCCGTAGTTTGCGCGCACGATGGTGGTGTTGCGCCCGATGTTGCCGCCGCCGAGATAGCCCTTCTCGAGCACCGCGATGTTGCGCAGGCCGTGCTCCTTGGCCAGGTAGAAGGCGGTGGCGAGGCCGTGGCCGCCGCCACCGATGATGACGATGTCGTAGGCGTCTTTCGGTGCCGGGTCACGCCACGCCGGGCGCCAGCCCCTGTTGCCAGTCAAGCCCTGGGCCAGAACGGCCAAGCCGGAATACCGCATCTCGCTCCTCGAGGTCGGGCCCTCCCGGAACGGGCCAGGCCACCGCGCCTTTATCGAACCTCGGCGTCGCGATGGAAAGTCCGTCTGCGACAACGCGATGCCGCACCGCGACCTGAAGGGCCACGGCGCGGCAATGGCGCGGAAACGAGGGCCGAGCCGACGTCAGGAAGAAGTGGGCATGCCCGTCGCGCTGAAGGGAACCTGTCCGGCGTAGCGCGGACGCACCAGCGTGAAGTTGTCGAACCGCAGAACGGTCAGGCCGATCTCGAAAGGCGCATCGTAGGCGACGAATGTCTCGACCAGAACCACCCGTTCGCCGTTGGCCATGACGGGAAGACGGTCGGTCATGTCGACGAGGTTGGCGTCGAAGAGTCGCGCCGCGCCGTTCACGCCATGGGACCAGTCGACCCGGTAGTTGCCGTTGATCATCGCGATCTGGGTGGCGCGCATCTGCACGTCGCCCGAACCTCGGATGATGGTGTCGATGACGTTGGCCATGCCCGAGATGTCGTGGCCGAAGACCATGTTGGTCTGCCGCGACAGCATGTCGGCAACCATGTAGGTCGCCTTCACCGACGTGTTGTAGACACGGTACGCGTCGAAGAAGACGAAGCTGCCGACATAGGCCCAGACGAGCAGGGGCGTCAAAAGGACCGTCTCGAACGCCACGGCGGCGCGGGTGTCGTGGATGAAGTTCCGAAGGCTCTGGATCATGGCTCGGGCCCTCTCAGTCCGGTTCGTTCACGAAGACGGAGGACGCCATCATGTGCAGCCCCCCCGAATCGTCGCGCGTGAGGTTGAGGCCGAAGCCGGAGAAGGGCAGCACCCGGTCCACGATCATGCAGGCGCGTACAAGCATTACCTCGTTGTCGCCGCCGGCCGTGAACGAGTTGCTGGGTGTGGCGGTTGCGTCGGCGCGCTCGATGCAGAGCTCCTGGTTGTCCGGCACCGCGTAGGTCATGCGGTTCACGCGACGCAGGTCGATCGTGAGAAGTGCCTCGCAGTTCGGAAGCATTCCGGTGTTGTCGCAGATCGCGGTCCGGATGTCGGCGGGCGTGACGGTCAGCCCATTGGCAAGCCGCAGGATGCGCACGGCCTGGTCGAGCGTGCGCTCGAGCATCACCTGACGCGTCATGATCATCGAGGTCTCGAAGACGGCGATGAAGAGGATCATGATCACCGGGAAGGTGATGACGAATTCCATCGTCGCGGTGGCTTCCTCGCGGCGTGCGAATTGCCGGATATGAAATGCGAGTCCGTTCATCGGATTACTGGATGAGCCTCAGCTGGTTGATGGCGCCGGCGATGGACTGGAAGGCCGCATCGAGATCGGAGCCCCGCACGTCGTAGTAATGGGCGATCGACGAAGCGCAGTTCTGCATCTCGGTCCGACCGTTGGAATTGGTGTTGAAGGCGATGGTGAAGACGATCACGCCGTTGTCCCGCGCGGCCTGGCAGGCGGCGTAGAAGCGGCTGAGGTTCGTGTTCCGGGCGCTCTCGGTGACACGGCAGCCCTGACCGTTGCAGTCCCCGCTGTTGCTCTGCTCCTGCAGTTCCTGCGTGTGGTTCAGGAAGATCCGGGTGGGGTTGGTTTCATCGAGCGGCGACAGCGTCCGGTCCTGGAAGCGCGGACGGATCTGGTCGGTGATGGCGCCGTCGGTCATCAGGACGATCACCTTCAGCGTCTCGGGGTCGTCGAACGCCGCCGGGCGGTCTTCGAAATCGGAGGACACCGCACCTTGATTGACCAGTTCCCGCACGGCCCAGTTGCTGTCGGGGTTCAGAAGCCAGAGGCCCCAAAGCATCCCGTAATGCGTGCCCGTGCCGTCGTGCAGGCGCATCCGGTTGATGTAACCCTCGAGGTCGTTTGCCTGGTTCGAGAAATACTGGATCGCCGAGGAGTTCTCGAGCAGGCTGGTGTTGCCCTCCAGCGGGCACCAGCCCCAGTCCATCGTCGGATTGTCGATGGACCAGTTCATGAAATGCGGCACCTGGTCGAACGAAGCGCCCTGCGGGATTGCGCGCAGGTCGAAGTCGCTGCTGTCGAATTCCACGCAATGCGATCGGGGGTGGTCGCGCAGGACCGTGACGGTGTCGCCGTTGGTATCCTCGTAGTCGACATAGGCGCGCACGCCACCGATCAGGTCGAACATCGCCGCGCCGGGATTGACCTGTCCGGCATAGGGAACCACCGAGATCGTGGTCGCGGCCGCACGGTCGTCTTCGAGGACGCGGTCGATGAAGTTTCGGGCGGCCGGGCGCAGCCGGTCGATCTGGGGCATGCCGTCGCTGTCGGTGAAGCGCATGGAGCCCGAGATGTCGAGAACGAGCGAGACCTCGACGTTCGGAATGATCTCCTCGGCGGCGCCTTCCGCGGGCGAGGTCAGGACGCGCACCCCGAACATGTGCATGAAGAGCGTGTTGATCTCGACTTCTGCATAGGCGTTCACGCGGCGGAAGTTGATGCCTTCCTCGACGTTCACGTTCAGGCGGTAGTTGTTGAGGCCGGAGATCTCGAAATAGTTCTCGACCACCGCGACAGGGTTCAGCGGCTGCGACACCGAAGCCGCGGCCAGGACGGCGCGGTCGAGCGTGTACTGCAACTGCACGCGCTGTGTCTCGTAGCGCATGATGTCGATCGCGATTCCGGCGACGGCCACCATCAGGATGAAGATCATCAGTGCGAAGGTGGTGATCGTGCCTTCCTCGCTCCGCATGAACCGGCGGACAAGCCGGTCGCGGCGCGCCGAGTAGGCGCCATGGATGGTCGAGATCCGGTCGAACTGGCGCATTTCGCGCTCCTGCTGGTTACCCCTGGACTGCGACAAGACGCAGGAATGGAAGCATCCAACTGCCGTGCAACCGCGGCAGAATTTTGGCAGTTCGAAGATGGAAACGGGGTGTTTCGGCCCGGGGCGGAAAGAAAGGGCGGGTGGACGCCAACCGGTTCCTGATCGACCCAATTTGGCGGATTTGGGGGTTGTAACCGCGGGGCCGCCTGTGCGTTTCATGGGCCAGCGCCCGGTGGCGCCGCCGCTTGGGGCGTGCTCAACCCTGCCGGGCCGGGGAGGAGAGACCATGTCCACCACGGCGACCGAGCCGAGTTTCCGCCAGTCCGTCGACCTGATGTTCAACCGCGCTGCCGCGCTTCTCGATCTGCCGCCGGGGCTCGAGGAGAAGATCCGCGTCTGCAACGCGACCTATACCGTTCGGTTCGGGGTCCGCCTCAGGGGCGAGATCCGGACCTTCACCGGCTACCGATCGGTCCATTCCGAACACATGGAGCCCGTGAAGGGCGGCATCCGCTACGCGCCGACCGTCCACCAGGACGAGGTCGAGGCGCTGGCCGCGCTGATGACCTACAAGTGCGCGCTGGTCGAGGCGCCCTTCGGCGGATCGAAGGGGGGGCTGTGCATCGATCCGCGCCAGTACGACCGCGACGAGATCGAGAAGATCACCCGCCGCTTCGCCTACGAGCTCATCAAGCGCGACCTCATCAATCCGGCGCAAAACGTGCCGGCGCCCGACATGGGGACGGGCGAGAACGAGATGGCGGTGATCGCCGACCAGTACAACCGGATGAACACGACCGACATCAACGCGCGCGCCTGCGTCACGGGCAAGCCGATCCATGCCGGCGGCATCCAGGGCCGGGTCGAGGCGACGGGGCGCGGCGTGCAATACGCGCTGCGCGAGTTCTTCCGACATCCCGAGGATGTGAAGCGCGCGAACCTCGCGGGTTCGCTCGACGGCAAGCGCGTGGTGGTGCAGGGCCTCGGCAACGTAGGCTATCACGCTGCGCTGTTCCTCTCGACCGAGGACGGCTGCAAGATCACCCACGTGATCGAGCGCGATGGCGCGGTCGAGAACCCCGACGGTCTCGACATCGCGGCGCTGCGGGACTGGATCGTGCGGCATGGCGGGGTCAAGGATTGCCCCTTCGGCACCTTTCATGCCGATGGCAGGGCCGTGCTGGAGGCCGAGTGCGACATCCTCATTCCGGCCGCGCTGGAAGGGGTCATCAACCTCGGCAACGCCGAGAACATCAAGGCGCCGCTGATCGTCGAGGCCGCGAACGGGCCGATAACGGCGGGTGCGGACGAGGTCCTGCGCCACAAGGGGACGGTCATCATTCCTGACCTCTACGCCAATGCGGGTGGCGTCACGGTGTCCTACTTCGAATGGGTCAAGAACCTCAGCCACATCCGGTTCGGCCGGATGCAGCGCCGGCAGGAGGAGGCGCGCCACCAGCTGATCGTCGACGAGCTGGAGCGGATCAGCCGCGACGCGTCGATCAACTGGACGCTCTCGCCCGGCTTCAAGGAGAAATACCTCAGGGGCGCGGGCGAGCTGGAGCTCGTGCGCTCGGGCCTCGATGACACGATGCGCGGCGCCTACCAGTCCATGCGCGAAATCTGGTGGGAACGCGACGACGTCACCGACCTGCGCACGGCTGGCTTTCTCGTGGGCATCAAGCGGGTCGCCAGAAGCTACGAGGAAAAGGGGATCTAGCCGCGCTCGCGCTCGGCGAGGATCACGTTGAGCAGCTCGGCCACCGCCTTGCCCTCGGCGCGGGCCGTGGCCCCGCCAACCGCGACACGGCGGCCCGACCGCCACCAGAGACCCGGCGCGTAGACGCGCGTGCCGGGTTCGCGCAGGTGGATCACGAACCCCGCGGCGGGTTTGAAGGCGAAGGCGCTTCCGTCGATCCGGTCGATGTTCTCCACGGCACAGAGCTGCCGTCCGCCCCGTTCCCGCAATTCGTTCCGCGTCAGCTCCAGCGTGACGGCGGTTGCCGTCCAGACGCGCCAGGCCCACCAGAGGCAAATCGCCCCGAGCGCCACGAGGAAGGCCAGCCACGCGAGATCGGCGGGTGGAAACGCGGCGGCGATATAGACGAGGATCAGGCCGAGCAGACCCGTCGTGCCCACGGCAAACCAGCGCCGCGCGGGTTTCGGGTTGATCGTGGCCAGCACGTCGTCCGGGCCGGGTCTGTTTCTGCGGTTCGCCATGTCCCGCCCCATATCCGCTGCTGCGGCCCTTGGCGAGGGGCGATGCGCCGGTTCTGCACGAACGCACAGTTGCCCTTCGCAAGGCCCGATTGCCGCGACGCGCGGCGCGGACTATCTGCCGGTCAACGCACGCTCAGGAGAAATCCCATGTCCATCCGCCCGATCCTCGAGACCCGTCCCGCCCAGCCCACCATGGAAGGCGCGGGTGTCCACCTGCACCGCGCCTTCGGCTTCCAGGACCCGACCGAACTCGACCCGTTCCTCCTGTTCGACGATTTCCGCAATGACGACCCGGCCTATTTTCGGAAGGGCTTCCCGTGGCATCCCCATCGGGGGATCGAGACGATCACCTATGTCCTCGAAGGCACGGTCGAGCATGCCGACAGCCTCGGGAATACCGGGCGCCTCGGCCCGGGCTCGGTCCAGTGGATGACGGCCGGGTCTGGCATCCTTCACCAGGAAATGCCGCTGGGGAACGCGAAGGGGCAGATGCACGGGTTCCAGCTCTGGGGCAACCTGCCGTCCAGCATGAAGATGACCGCGCCGCGCTACCAGGACATCCAGGGCGCCGAGATCCCCGAGATCACCGATGACGACGGCACGCATGTGCGTGTCATCACCGGCGAGTTCTGGGGCAAGCGCGGGCCCGTCGACGGCATCGCCGCCGATCCGCAGTATCTGGACATCACAGTGCCTGCAGGGGTGCGGAAGACGTTCAAGATCGACACGTACCGCCGGGCCTTCGCCTATGTCTTCCAGGGGGCGGGTGCCTTCAGCGATGCCTCGAAGCCCACGGGCGTCCTTCTGGAAAAGGAAGTGATGGGCCGCGAGGTGAACATCCGCGACATGTCGGGCGACCGGACGCTGATCCGGTTCGGCGCGGGCGACGAGGTGACGGTGCAGGCGGGCCCGGAGGGGGTGCGTTTCCTCCTGATCTCCGGCGCGCCGATCGAGGAGCCTGTGGCCTGGCACGGGCCGATCGTGATGAACACGCAGGAGGAACTCATGCAGGCGATGCGCGACCTGCGCAACGGAACCTTCATCCAGCCCGCGCATTGAGCCTTGCCGCCCGGCCCGCTAGAAGGCGGCTCATGCTGCACACGGTCATCCAGGGCACCGACGCTGTCGAGCCGCCGATCCTCATCGCCCACGGTCTCTTCGGGTCCGCGCGGAACTGGGGTGTGATCGCGAAACGGCTGTCCGAAGGGCGCAAGGTTCTGGCGGTCGACATGCGCAACCATGGCGAAAGCCCCTGGTCGGATCGCCACGGTTACGCCGACCTGGCCGGGGACCTCGCCGAGGTGATCGCCGCGCATGCCGGCCAGGCCGACGTGGTCGGCCATTCCATGGGGGGCAAGGCGGCGATGGCGCTCGCCCTTTCCCACCCGCAAACCGTCCGGCGCCTCGTCGTCGCCGATATCGCGCCCGTGGCCTACGGTCATTCCCAGCAGCCGATGATCGACGCGATGCGCTCGGTGGACCTGTCGAGGGTCGCCACCCGCCGCGACGCGGATGCGCAACTTGCCGCGATCGTGCCGGAGGACGGCGTGAGGGCCTTCCTGCTCCAGTCGCTCGACGTGGCCGGCCGTCGCTGGCGGCTGAACCTCGACGCGCTGTCGGCCGAGATGGCGGGGATCGTCGGATGGCCGGACCTCGGCGGGAGTTTCGAAGGTCCGACGCTGTTTCTTTCGGGCGCCCTGTCCGACTACGTCCGGCCCGAATACCGTGACACGATCCGCGCCCTGTTTCCGGCCGCGCGCTTCGCGAAGATCCCCGGAGCGGGCCATTGGCTGCACGCCGAGAAACCGAGGGAATTCGAGGCCGCGCTGCGCGCCTTTCTCACTGCGGACGCATCATCCGCCTGAGCAGTCCCGTCTTCCAGACGAACTGATGCACCAGCACCGCGCCGACATGGGCGAGGATCACGATCATCAGGATCGCGCGAAGCACTTCATGCGCGTCACCCGCAGCTTCGATCCGGCCACCCCAGGCCATCACGCCTGTCACGGGCAGAAGAAACAGCAGCACATAGAAGGACATGTGCCCGGCGTGGGACAGGCGCCGGAACAGGGCGGGCTCGCCCTCGGGCGGCGGCGGCGCACCATGCTCGCGCCTGAGCATCAATCGCCAGGCCGTAAGCAGCAGGATGATCATGCCGCCGGCCGCATGACCGACCACCGGCGTCGAGAGCGCGTAGACCCCGGTGTCCTGCGCCACCTCGTAGGCCTCCGAGATGCCCTCGTGCAGAAGGTATTGCAGCGCCACGAGGACCACGGTGGCCCAGTGCAGGCGGATCTGCATCCGGCTGTATCCCGTCGATTGGTTCACGGCGCGCTCCTCGGCTGGCATCGGTGGAGCGAAGGATACGACGCTTCGCGGCGCCCGCAACGTTCAGAGTTGCGAGATCCTGCGCGTGGCCGCCCAGGTTGCGGGAAGGGCCAGCACCGCGCCCACCGCGGCTGCGGCGACGATGGGCTGCCAGCCCGGCATCCCGGCAGCAAGAACGACGGTGATCCCCACGCCGGAAAGCACCGTGGCGGCCAGGGAGAAGACAAGGAAAAACAGACGCAAGACAGGATCTCCGAATGGGGTGGCATTCGATTGGCAACGACAATCGGATTCTCCGCCCCGCCGCGTTGATCTCGATCAACAGTCGGAGGATGGCCTCTGGCCCGCGCCGATCCCTGTGGCGGAATTGCCAATGCGTTAGCGGGACCTGTCGACTTCGACGCAATATCTTGTTGCCGGCCCCACATGCGCGGCGGTATGAGGGCATTGGTGCTAGGACGCGGATGCATCGACTGAACGGAACGGGGCTCCGGCTTGCCCGGGTCCCGTTTTCGTTTGTTTCGAGGGTCCTTGAACGGGAAAAAGCGCCAGGTGCTTGGACGCGGTCCTTGCATCGCCTGACGCCTTCCCGAACCGTTTCTCACGAATGAAACATCCGCGATCTCCGATCCGACAGGGCCACCGCCTTGCGGCTGCAACCCCTGACCTTTCCACCGTCTCCGGCGTCAAGGCCGCCCGATCCACCTGCTTTCGGCGGCGTCCCGCGCGCAGACCCGAAGGCCCCGCCTGCGTTCGCTACCGATCCTCTGGCCCGTTCAGTCCGGTCCGGGGCAAGCCCCTTTCCGTTCCGCCGATCGCCCGAGGAAGGCTTCTCGAACCCCGCAGCCTGTCCGAAAACCGCTGCGATGAAGTGACGTTCCCAGCACTGCCCGTTTCGGACAAGTCCGTAGCACTGCAGCATGGAAATTTCCTGTTGAGCGATATGTGGGCAACCCTGTGCGCCGCCGGTTGATTCACCGCTTTTGCGGCGCATCCCCAAAGTCTTGGTCCGCATGTGGAGAGTTCGGCCCGGACCCCCGCCGTTTCTGCGCATGCGAAGGCGAATCCCGGGTGGTTTCGCCGTGGAACCGGGGCCTGCGGCGGCGACTCGGGCGCGTTCGGGGTCGAATCGCACGCCCCGCCGCTTGACCTGTCTCAACGCGACGCGCCGGCGGATCGCCTAAAATTGCGGGATGCGGTCGGGGGACCGCGCAATGGGTCGGTCCGGGAACGGGCCGGGGAGGATGGAATGATCACGCTCGACGACATGGAGGACATGTGCAGCCTGACCCGCGCCGAGATCGCGCAGGTGGCGGAGCACGAACACATCACCGAGGAGGCCGCGGTGGCAGAGGTGGAACGCCTGATGCACGAACACGGCGGGCCGCAGGCGGTACAGCGGATGCTGAGCGAGGACATCCGCGCGGCACTGCATGCCGACGACCTGGTCGAGGCGAAGCGGCTTTTCGCGGTGCTGCGCGGCTTCGTGACGGCACACCCCGAGGCGGTGCGCGGCTCGGACTGAGACGCGCACCTTGGGGCGGGCGTCAGGGCCGGATGTAGGCGTAACCCTGTTCCTGCAGCTCCATCAGCCGCACGACACCCGAGGGCGTGATCGACACGTTTTCGAGCAGCGGTACCTCGGCCCCCTCGCGCTGGGACCAGTTGGCGTGGGTGTTGCCGCAGGCGCTGAAGGACATGTTGGCGTATTCCAGCGACATGGAGTTGATGCGGTCCTCGACCGGGCTGCGGTCGGGGATGAACATGGTCAGGCCGGGTCCGTAGGCGACGATCTCGATCTCGACGGTATCGCCCTGCGCCTCGTAGTGACGCGTCACGTTCACGGCGTTGTTGAGCGCCATGTTCATGGTCTGCGGCTCGTTCGAGTTGACCTGGATGGCGACGTAATGCGTGACGCCCTCGGCCCAGGCGCCGGTAGCGGTGACAAGCGCGACGGCGGTCGCGGCGAACAGGTGTTTCATGGTGGTTGTCCTCCCTTTCGGTGGGAGGAGTTTGGCGCAGGGCCGGAGGTTGGCAAAGCTTTTTGTTGGCCGCGCCAACGGTGTGCCGGGTCTCAGGCCCGGCGGACGCGGCGCAGGACGGCCGCGACCGTGGCCGAGACGGCGATCCAGACAAGCCAGAGGACGGCCATGAGCCCGAGCGTCAGCGGCCAGAGGTTGGCGGCCGTGGGGTCGGCGGCCATGAGCGCGAGGAGGTAGAGCCCGAACCCCGCCCAGATCAGCGCCGGGGCCGCCACGGCGAGAAGCGGCAGGAGGGGCTGCGGCCAGCGGAAGAACGGGAGGCGCATGGCGAAGGCATGGAGCGCGGCCAGCGCGGCGCCGAGGCCGAAGATGATGGCCGCGATGACGGAGAGGCCGGCGATGTGGGCGAGCGGGTCCATGGCGCGGGATATGCGCGCGGATTCGGGCGGGAGTTGGGCGGTGGATTAAACCCATTCACGACAATCCCCGGCCCTCCGCTTGCGCTCCGGGCGTTCGGCCCTGCCATCGCTCCACTGGAGCGATGGCCGCGCGGCCGCTTTCAGCGGTTGGCGCGCCGGGCCTTACCCATCCATTTTCAGCGCATTGATAAACGCCGACTGCGGGATCTCCACCTTCCCGAACTGGCGCATCTTCTTCTTGCCGGCCTTCTGCTTGTCGAGCAACTTCCGCTTCCGCGTCGCGTCCCCTCCGTAGCACTTCGCCGTCACGTCCTTGCGGAGCGCCGCGATCGTCTCCCGCGCGATGACCCGCCCGCCGATGGCCGCCTGGATCGGGATCTTGAACATGTGGCGCGGGATCAGCTCCTTCAGCTTCTCGCACATGGCGCGGCCGCGCATCTCGGCCCGGTCGCGGTGGACCATGATCGACAGCGCGTCCACCGGTTCCTCGTTCACGAGGATCTGCATCTTCACGAGGTTGTCCTCGCGGTAGCCCAGCATCTGGTAGTCGAAGGAGGCATAACCCTTCGTCACCGATTTCAGCCGGTCGTAGAAGTCGAAGACCACCTCGTTCAGCGGCAGGTCGTAGACAACCATCGCCCGGGTGCCCGCGTAGGTGAGGTCCATCTGCTCGCCCCGCCGGTCATGGCAGAGCGTGAGCACGTCGCCGAGGTATTCGTCGGGAACCAGGATCGTCGCCTTGATGCGCGGCTCCTCGATATGGTCGATGGTGGCGGCATCGGGCATGTCGGCGGGGTTGTGCAGCTCCATCATCGAGCCGTCGCGCAGGTAGACGTGGTAGATCACGCTGGGCGCGGTGGTGATGAGGTCGATGTCGTACTCGCGCTCCAGCCGGTCGCGGATCACCTCGAGGTGCAGCAGCCCCAGGAACCCGCAGCGGAAGCCGAAGCCGAGCGCCGCCGAGGTCTCCATCTCGAAGGTGAAGGAGGCGTCGTTGAGCGCCAGCTTCTCCATCGCGTCGCGCAGATCCTCGAAGTCGTTGGCATCGACCGGGAAGAGGCCGCAGAAGACCACGGGCACCGAGGGTTTGAAGCCCGGCAGCGCGACGGCGCATTGCTTCTTCTCATGGGTGACCGTGTCGCCCACGCGGGTGTCGCGCACCTGCTTGATCTGGGCGGTGAAGAAGCCGATCTCGCCCGGCCCCAGTTCCGCGATATCGGCCATGGCGGGTTTGAACACGCCCAGCTTGTCGATCTGGTAGGTGCCGCCCGTCTTCATCATGCGGATGCGGTCGCCTTTCTTCACCACGCCGTCGATGACCCGGATCAGGACGACGACGCCGAGATAGGGGTCGTAGTAGCTGTCGACCAGCATCGCCTTGAGGGGCGCGTCGCGCTCGCCCTTGGGCGCGGGCAGGCGGTGGACGATGGCCTCCAGCACGTCGGGGATGCCGAGGCCCGTCTTGGCGCTGATCGGGATGGCGTCCTGCGCGTCGATGCCGATGACGTCCTCGATCTGCTCCTTCACGCGGTCGGGCTCGGCGGCGGGCAGGTCGATCTTGTTGAGGACCGGAACGATCTCGTGGTCGGCATCGATGGCCTGGTAGACGTTGGCGAGCGTCTGCGCCTCGACCCCCTGGGAGGCGTCGACCACGAGAAGGGAGCCCTCGACCGCCTGCATCGAGCGCGAGACCTCGTAGGCAAAGTCCACGTGGCCGGGCGTGTCGATGAGGTTGAGGACGTAGGTGTGCCCGTCCTTCGCGGGATACTCGATGCGGACTGTGTTCGCCTTGATGGTGATCCCGCGCTCGCGCTCGATGTCCATGGCGTCGAGCAGCTGCTCCTTCATGTCGCGTTCTGCCACCGTCCCGGTCAGCTGGATCAGCCGGTCGGCGAGGGTGGATTTCCCGTGGTCGATATGGGCGACGATGGAGAAGTTGCGGATGCGGTTGAGGTCGGTCATGGCGGCCTGCAAGGGGAAGGTTCGCAGGGGGAGATAGCGGAAGGGTGGGGCCGGGGGAAGGGGATGCGCGCAAGGCCCGGGGATCAGCCGCGGGCAAACTCAACGATCTCGGCCACCAGCGCGTCGAGGCTGTCCGTCACCGCCACCCCGTTGAGCCATGGCACGATCAGCGACAGCTCGGTACAGGCGACGCAGAGCGTGTCTGCTTCCGCCAGCAGGTCCTCCGCGATCCGCCCGAGGTCCGGGGCCAGCGTCTCGGGCGCCTCCCCCCGCTTCACCGCCCGGATCAGGGCAAGAACCGCGTCGTCGGGGTCCGGGAACACTGGTGTCAGCCCCCGCGCGGCGAAGGGCGCCTCGAAGACCGAAGCGAGCCGCGTGGCCGGCGAGGCGAGCATGCCGATGCGGCGCGCCCCGCTTTCGGCCAGCCGGTCCGCCGTCGCCTCCACCATGTCGAGAAAGGGCAGCGCCGTCGCGTCCCGGATCGCGCCCGCATAGGCATGCGCCGTGTTGCAGGGCATGGCGAGTGCCGCAGCGCCCGCCGCCTCCAATGCGCGGGCCATGTCCTGCAACACCGGCGTCGGGTCCTCCCCCGTCCGCTCGATGAGGTGGGCGATGCGGGACGGCACGCCCGGGTTCTGGTGCACGATCAGCGGCACGTGGTCGGCATCGTCTTGCGCGGGGACCGCCTCCATGACCTTGCGCATCAGGAGGATCGTCGCCTCCGGCCCCATGCCGCCGAGAATGCCGACCGGGCGCATCTCAGACTGCGCCGCTCAATTCGGCACGTCGAAACTGTGGAGATACCCCGTCAGGCCGATGGCGCCTCCGGTATGGAGGAACAGCACCCGTTCCCCCTTGCCGAAATGACCCTTGCGGCAGAGATCGATCAGTCCCGCCGCGCCCTTCGCCGAATAGACCGGGTCCAGCAGGATGCCCTCCAGCCGGGCGAACATCTCGATTGCCTCGATCGTCGATGGCGCGGGCAGGCCATAGCCTTCGCCCACGTAGTCGGTATTCGCGACGACCGCCTCGCGCGGGGGCGCGGGCACGCCGAGCTTCTGTGCCGTGGCGAGGCACAGGGCATGGACGTTCTCTTCCTGCTTCGGCTTCGGCGCCCGGACCCCGATGCCGAGGACGGGAAGCTGTGCGTTCATCGCGCAAAGCCCGGTGACCAGCCCCGCCTGCGTCCCCGCGCTACCGGTGGCATGGACGAGGATGTCGATGTCGAGGCCCATGTCCGTCAGTTGCGCCACCGTCTCGAGCGCGCAGTTCACGTAACCAAGTGCGCCCGTGGCGTTCGAGCCGCCGCCCGGGATCGCGTAGGGCTTGCGCCCCGTCGCCGCCATACGTTCGGCCACGGCCGCGAGTTCCGCGTTCATGTCGAGGCCCGGGCCGCGATGCTCCCACGTGGCGCCGTGCAGGTGGTCCAGCAACACGTTGCCGTTCCGGCGGTAGTTCTCGTGGTTGTAGCCCGTCCGATCCTCGAGCAGCAGGTGGCAGTCGAGGCCCAGCTTCGCCGCCGCCGCCGCCGTCTGGCGGGCGTGGTTCGACTGCGTGGCGCCCTGCGTCAGCACGATGTCGGCGCCCCGCCCGACCGCCTCGGCAATCAGGAATTCCAGCTTCCGGGTCTTGTTGCCGCCGGTTGAAAGCCCGGTGCAATCGTCCCGCTTGATCCAGATCTCGGGGCCGCCGAGCGCTTCGGAAAGCCGTGGCAACGGCTCGATCGGGGTGGGCAGATGCGCGAGGCGGATGCGGGGAAAACGGGCGAGGTTCATGGCACGGGGCTCCCTGTCTGTCCCGGCATCTTCGGGGCAGGGAGCGTGCGTGTCCAGCGGTCAGCCGGGTCGACGGACAGGCTTGTCCGAGTGGCTCAGAAATTGCCCCGGAAAACGGTGCGTGTCTCCGCCTGCTCGGCCAGGGCCCGCACAAGCGAAAGACCGTCTTCGGTCACTTCGCCGTCCTCGGTCAGCCAGTTGCGATGCCGCGCGGTGACTTCCGGCGGCTGCAGATGGGCGCGCCCGACATGGGCGGCAAAGGCTAGGATGGCGCTGCGGGCGTCCGGTCCGGTCACGGTCGGTCTCCTTCCGGGTCAGGGGGGCACGACCCCTTTGCCAAGTGGACATAGCGCGCCGTTGCGGCGTTCAAGGTCTCGGCGCGGGGCCCGATCGGGTCCGTCGCTCGGCCTGGGCGGGGAAAAGACTGCCCCGGGCTGTGCGTTCCCTCCGCCTAGTGCTGGGGATGGTTCCGGCGGCTGCCGGGATTTCGGGGACGACTTGATCTTGGCAATCGTCCGGGCCGCCGGTTGCTCGCGCAGGGTCAGCCTGTCGGCCCCGTCTATCGGAAACCTTGATTGAAACCGTTGCGTCAGGCATTCTGTGGCCGTGACGCGGGCATGAGACTCGCGCACCCGAGCAGTTTTCGTCGAGGCACATCCCATGCTCAAGATCCGTTTCCTGGCTACCGGCCTGATCGCAGCCCTTGCGGTCGGCGTGTTTGCGCCTGCCGCTTTCGCCAACCCGATCGAACGCGCCTGCCTGCAGTCCGACCGCCCCGGCGCCACCCGCCAGCTTTGCCGCTGCATCGGCGAGGCGGCCAACATGACGCTGTCGCCCACGGACATGCGCGAAGGTGCGCGGTTCTTCCGCGATCCCGGCCGGGCGCAGGAGATCCAGCTTTCCGACACGCGCCGCAACGACGCGTTCTGGAGCCGCTGGCAGCAGTTCGGCCGCACCGCCGAAGAGCTCTGCAGCTAACCCAGCCGCTTCGCCCAGACCGCAGCGGCGCGTTCGATGAGGTCGAGCGCGCCGTCGAAGTCGCGCGTGTAGTAGGGGTCGGGCACGTCACCGCCTCCGAGTGGCTCGAGGAACAGGGCCAGCTGCGCGGTGCTGCCCGGATCGAGGTCGCGCAGGTCCGCGAGATTCTGGCAGTCCATGGCGAGGATCAGGTCGAACTGTCCGAAATCGGAGGGACTCACCTGTCGGGCGCGCTGTGCCGAAAGGTCGTATCCCCGCGCCGCCGCCGCCCGGATCGCCGGTCCGTAGGGCGGCTCGCCCACATGCCAGCCGCCGGTGCCCGCGCTGTCGATCTCCACGCCCGGAAGATGGGCGCCGAGAACCGCCTCCGCCGTGGGCGAGCGGCAGATGTTCCCTAGACAGACGCAGAGGATGCGGGTGGGATGGGCCATCAGCCGATCTCCCGGAGACTGAAACGATGCGCGCCCTGCTTATCCTCCTCCTCGCCGGCCTTCCAGCCCTGGCCCCGGCGCAGTCGCTGCCCGAGGGCGAGCATCTTCTTGCGCCGGTTCCGCAGGGCTTCGTCCTGGGGCACGAGGGCGAGGATGCGACGGGCCTGTTGCAGGAATTCGTCCCGGCGGGCGAGAGGGTCGAGGACTGGTCGCAGATGATGACCGTCCGCGTCCTGCGCCAGATCGGCGGCACGCACCCGGTCGCCTGGCACAACAACCTCGTGGAGCTGCTCCTTCAGGTCTGTCCCACCGCCACCGCGCAGGAGGTTGCGGGCGGGGAGGAACAGGGAACTCCGTTCCACCTCATCCTCGTCGGCTGCCCGGCGAGCCCCGCCACCGGCGGCGAGGAATGGTTCCTGTCGAAGGCGATGGGCGGGCGCGACGCGCTTTACAACGTTCAGGGCGCCTGGCGCGGTCCCGCGACCGAGGCGCTGGTCACGGCCTGGGCGGGCCACCTTCGGACCGTCCTCGTCTGTGACACGCGCCGGGCGGACGCACCTTGCCCCGGCACCGGGCCATGAGCCGGATCGTCGTCCTGACAGGCGCGGGCGTGTCGGCCGAAAGCGGCCTCGGCACCTTCCGCGACAAGGGCGGGCTCTGGACCCGCTACGACCTGTCGGAGGTCGCGACGCCCGAGGGGTTCGCCCGCAATCCCCGCCTCGTCCACGACTTCTACAACGCCCGTCGCGCCAATGCACTCGACGCCAGTCCGAACGCGGCGCATGTCGCGCTGGCTCGATTGGCCGACCGGTATACGGGCGGCGTGACGCTGGTGACCCAGAACATCGACGACCTGCACGAACGCGGCGGGGCGCGGGACGTGATCCACATGCATGGAGAGATCACCCGCGCCCTGTGTGCCGTCTGCGAGACGCGCTGGGATGCGCCGCGGGTCATGGACCCGGCCGACACCTGCCCGGCCTGCGGCGCGCGGGCGACGCGGCCCGACATCGTCTGGTTCGGCGAGATGCCCTATCACATGGAGCGGATCGTGGCGGCGATCGAGGCCGCGGAGCTTTTCGTGGCGATCGGCACGTCGGGGGAGGTCTACCCGGCGGCGGGCTTCGTCGACATCGCCGCCGCCTCGGGGGCCGAGACGCTGGAGATCAACCTCGAGCCGACGCCGGTTCCGGGCCGCTTCGACCGGGTCATCGCGGGCCCCGCAACGCAGGCGGTGCCGGACTGGGTAGAGACGCTTCTGCGCGAGGTCTGATCGAAGGCGGCGCGCCTGAGATGGAACAGGTGGCGCGCCGCCGACGCACCCCGGTCGGGCCGGGGCGGTACCGGAGGGGCGGCTCAGGGACGAAGGCCGCCCTCCGGGTCGCCGAGGGTCAGCCGTCGGTCTGGCCGTGCCGCATCTGCATGCCGCCGCCCATCTCCTCGGGCATCCGCTCGTTGTCGACGGGGATGGTCACGGTCATGTCGCCCGCTCCCTCGAAGCTCAGCGTCACCTCGATCTCGTCGCCCTGTTCAAGCGCGCGGGTCAACCCGAGGAACATGACATGCATGCCGCCCCGCTGAAGCGAGATCGTCTCGCCCGCGGGAACGGCGAAGCCTTCCTCGACCTCGACCATCCGCATGACCTCGCCGTCCATGATGTGGGTGTGAAGTTCCACCCGTTCGGCGACATCCGAAGCCGCGGCGACGAGGCGGTCGTCCGTCTCGCCGGCATTCGTGATCTGCATGAAGGCGGCACCCGACCGGGCCATCGCCCCGGCGGCGCGGGCATAGGGGTCCTCGACGCGCATCTCGGCGGCCGCGGCAAGGGGAACAAGGGCGCAAACGCCCGCAAGCAGTACGTTTTTCAGGGACATGTCTCTCTCCGTGTGTCCGTGATCTCTGGGAATGGTGGCGTGGGGTCAGGCCGCGACAGGCGGGCTGCGTCCCATGCCACCCAGGCGCCAGAGTTCGGCGGCGGAGGCGATGTGCGGGGTGTGATGAAGGCGCGTCTCGCATAGCGCGACGGCCTGCGGCGCCGGGGTCTCGGGCGCCAGCGCCAGGCCGCCGAGCGTGCAGTCGAGGCAGGGCACATCGCGCGCCTCGACCGGGTCGCCTCCCGAATCGAACAGGGGCAATCCGTCGGCGGCCAGCACGATGTTGAAGGTGCCGGTGCCGCAGATGATGCCGTCGGCGGCCATGGACCCGCGTGCCGAGGCCGCGCCGATGCCCGTGACGGTCATCAACGCTGCGAGGACGACGAGAAGAAGGGCGCGCAGTCGTATCATCGTTTCGACAGATAAGACTTCGCTCCGGCACATACGCTGCGGCAAATGGGCCGCGCAGCGTCTTCCGCCACAACGCGGAACGCCCCGCGGGCGGAGCCGGCGGGGCGTCTAATTCGCATCGTGCGAGGGATCAGGCCTGTGCGGCCTGCGCCTTCTCGATGTCGCGCTTGATCTTCAGTGCCTTCGGCGACAGCTCGGCGTCCTTGGCACGCGCGAGGTAGGCGTCGAGGCCACCGCGATGATCGACCGAGCGCAGCGCGGCGTTGGAGATCCGCAGCTTGAAGCGGCGGTCCAGCACGTCGGACCCCAGCGTCACCTCGGTCAGGTTCGGCAGGAAACGGCGCCTGGTCTTGTTGTTGGCGTGGCTGACATTGTTGCCCACCATCGGCCCCTTGCCGGTCAGTTCGCAGACACGCGACATGATCTTGTCCTCGTCTTTGCGGCACCGACGCGCCCATGCGTCCGCTGCCGGAAACCAAAAGGGCGCGGAGGAAGGCTCCACGCCCGGAAATCTGCGCGGGGGATACGGTCCGGCCGGGGTGGTGTCAAGGCGGGAATCGTCCCGCGCGTTTGCCCGCGCGGCCGTTTGCAGGCAGAGTGCGGGCAAAAGAACCGGCAAGGCACGGCATGGGCAGTCAGATCAGCGAGACGGCGCTTTACCCGCCCGTCAAGACCTTCCTCGAATCCCTCGGCTACGAGGTGAAGGCCGAGATCGGCCCCGCCGATGTCATGGCCGTGCGCGACGGCGCGCCCCCCCTGATCGTGGAGCTCAAGACCACCTTCTCGCTGGCGCTGTTCCATCAGGGTGTCGCGCGGTTATCGGTTGCGGACCATGTCTACCTCGCCGTGCCGCGCGGTCGGGGGCGGCGGTTCCAGCGTGCATTGTCCGAGAACGTGAAACTCGCGCGCAGGCTTGGCCTCGGGCTTCTGACGATCCGGCTTGAGACGGGCCTCGTGGAGGTGCACTGCGATCCGGGGCCCTATGCGCCGCGCAAATCGGCGCGGGCGTCGGCCATGCTGCTGGGTGAGTTCGCGCGGCGTCGGGGCGACCCGAACCTCGGCGGGCTTCGCGGCCAGCGTGTCACGGCCTACCGGCAGGATGCCATGGCCTGCGCTGCGCATCTCGCGGCCTCGGGCGCGTCGAAGGGGGCCGCGGTGCGGGCCGCGACCGGCGTCGACCGCGCCACGGCGATCATGCGGGACAACCACTACGGCTGGTTCCGCAGGGTGGAGACGGGAATCTACGACCTGACCGAAACCGGTGTGGAGGCGCTCGATGCAGGCTGAATTCGAAATCCCCACGCGCGGTCCTGGTCTCTACGAGTTCACGCGGCAGGTGGCGGGCTGGGTCGCGGGGCAGGGTGACGGCCTCCTGACGCTCCTCGTGCAGCACACCTCGGCCAGCCTCCTGATCCAGGAGAACGCGGACCCCGACGTCCAGCGCGACCTCCTGGGCTTCTTCGGCCGCCTCGTGCCTCCGGGCGACGACCCGACCATGCGCTGGCTCACCCACACGCTTGAAGGGCCGGACGACATGCCGGCGCACATCAAGGCGGCCCTTTTGCCCGTGTCGCTGCAGGTTCCCGTCTCGAAGGGCCGGCCGAGGCTCGGGACATGGCAGGGCATATATCTTGTCGAGCATCGGACCGCCCCGCACCTGCGCCGTGTCGCGGCCCATTTCGCGCCGGACGCAGCCTGAGGTGAGTCCCTTTCGCCACCCTTCATCTGGTGGCCGCTTTTGCCCACTACCCAAGCGTTACCCCCATGCCTATAGTCACGGTGGATAACAGGGCGTTAGACCCAAGTATTGAGGCAGTGGCCGCTTCATCCGCGGCAAGGAACATGAAGGGGGACGGCGATGCGCTGCCCGTTTTGCGGAAACGTTGACACCCAGGTGAAGGATTCGCGGCCCGCCGAGGACCACGTCGCGATCCGCAGGCGGCGCTTCTGCCCGGCCTGTGGCGGGCGCTTCACCACGTATGAAAGGGTGCAGCTGCGCGATCTCGTGGTCATCAAGACGAACGGCAAGCGCGAGGATTTCGACCGCGACAAGCTTGAGCGTTCCGTGCGCATCGCGCTGCAGAAGCGCCCGGTGGAACCCGAACGCATCGACCAGATGATCTCGGGCATCGTCCGCCGGCTCGAAAGCATGGGCGAGACGGACATTCCATCGAAGACCATCGGCGAGATCGTGATGGAGCGTCTGGCCGCGATCGACACCGTTGCCTATGTCCGGTTTGCCAGCGTTTACAAGAACTTCCAGGCGACCGACGACTTCGAGGACTTCCTTGCAGAGCTGAGGCCACCGGTCCAGCCCGGCGGCTGAGCCATGCCATCGGAGGCCGACCTGCGCTGGATGCGGCTCGCGCTCTCGCTCGGGCGTCGGGGCCAGGGCAGGGTGTGGCCCAACCCGGCGGTCGGCTGCGTGATCGTCAGGGACGGCCGCGTCGTCGGGCGTGGCTGGACGCAGGATGGCGGGCGCCCCCATGCCGAGCGGGTTGCGCTCGACGAGGCGGGCGCGGCCGCGACGGGCGCCACGGCCTACGTCACGCTGGAGCCGTGCAATCACACCGGAGTGACACCGCCCTGCAGCGAGGCGCTCGTGGCCGCATCGCTGGCGCGCGTGGTCGTTGCGGTTTCCGATCCCGACCCTCGCACGGCCGGTGCCGGTATCGCGCGACTCCGCGCGGCAGGGATAGCGGTGGAAACCGGGGTGCTGGAGGCCGAGGCGGCAAGGGACCACACAGGGTTCTTTTCCCGGATCCGCGCCGGCCGCCCGCACCTGCATCTCAAGCTCGCCACAACGCTCGACGGGCGGATCGCCACCGCGACCGGAGAGAGCCGCTGGATCACGGGGGCCGCTGCGCGCCACTGGGTCCACGCACAACGCGCCTGTCATGACGCGGTTCTGGTCGGGGCAGGGACCGCACGGGCCGACGACCCGATGCTCACGGTCCGAGGTTTCGGCGCAACCGTTCAGCCCGTGCGCATCGTCCTGTCCCGTAGGCTGGATCTTCCGCTCGACGGCAAGCTCGCCGCGACGGCGCGAGAGGTGCCGCTCTGGCTTCTGCATGGGCGCGAGGCAACGCCCGGTGCGCGCGATGCATGGGAGGCGCAGGGCGCCCGGCTGCTCGAGGTCGGCTCGGTCGCGGGCGGCCATGTGGACCTGACCGCCGCCCTCGGCGCACTGGGGGAGGCCGGCCTGACCAGGGTCTTTTGCGAAGGCGGCGGGACCCTCGCCGCGGCGCTTCTTGCCGGCGATCTCGTCGATGAGATCTCGCTTGTCACCGCGGGCAAGGCGATAGGCGCCGAAGGGACGCCGGCGGTCGGCGCCATGGGCATCGCGGCCTTGTCCGAGGCTCCGCCGTTCCGCCTGGAGAGCACGAGAATCCTCGGAGGCGACGTCCTGAGCCGTTGGACAAGGCCAGGTGTCGGCCACTGACGCGCCGACTGGGATATCGTAAAATTATATTAATTCTGTGGATAAGTCTGTAGATAGACGGAATTCAGATGGGAAATTCGCTATCCTCGCCACAGCCAGCTGTGCCCGGAAAGCCAACCTTGAAGCTTTGCCAGCATCTTTAGCCTTGGGGCCTGCGACAAGCCTTCGCCGGTCTTGAGCCGGTCGACTGCGACCTCCACTGGGCAGGGCAATCCCGTCACCGGATCGAGATAGCGCGGGTAGGCAATCAGCGCGGCGTGGACCAGCGCCGCAATGGTCGCCCTTGCCGTGCGACGCGCGGGCACCGGCCCCAGGTCCGTCGTCAAACCCCATCCCGCGTAGAACGGGGCCCCGAGCGTGGTCACCGGCACACCCCGGATCAGCGCCTCGAACCCGAGGCCCGAGGTGATCGTCACCACGCGGTCGGCCCGTGCCATCAGCGCGACGGGATCTGCGCCGCTGGCCACGTGGTCCGCCATCTCGACAAGCGCCTCGATTGGGACCGCGCCATCGCGCAGCCCGGCCTCCACGTCCGGGTGCGGCTTGTAGACGAGGAAGCCCTGGGGGTGCAGACGCCGTGCGGTGCGCAGCAGCTCGGCATTCGTCGCGACCTCGCCGCCCCCGGACGTGATCGATGCATCGTCCTCCACCTGCCCGGGCACGAGGATCATCGGCCGCCCGCCCGGAATGTCCGGCACCTCGCGCGCGCCACTCAGGTTGTACTTCGTGATGCCGCCGCGCCGGAGTGCCGTGATCAGCCGTTCCGCGCGCCGCAGCCGAGCCGGGTCTAGCGACGCGGCCTCCGCGATCAGGCGCTCCAGCCGGCTTTCGCGGGCGGGATCGTAGTAGATTCCGATATCGTCCTGAACCAGCGAGATCGGCGGTACGAGCGTGGCGCCCAGACCCCGTGAGCGCAGGAAACCGTCCTCGATGCGCGCAAGGCTCCGTCCCGCGCGATCGCATGACCGGACGAGTTCGGGACTTTCGCGTCGGGCCCAGACCTGGACGGGCCGCCCGTCCTCGGCCGCCTTCGCGACGTCTTCGAAATATCCGATCTTCCCGCCCGAGCCGCCGAAGAAGGCACCATGCCTGGCACGCTTCCAGGCGCGGATACCCACGGCGGCATAGCCGAACCGGTCCTCGCGCCAGGCGCGGGCCTGCGCCTCCAGCGCGCCGAGCGCGTCTTCCAAAGGACAGAGACGGTCACGGAACGGGTCGTACCAGACGGGATAGAGGATCAGCGCGGCGGCGGCCAGTTGCGCCCGGGTAAGCCTGCGTCCGCGCCGTTCGGGAACCGGGCGGCGGTCGTCCGTAAGGCCCCAGCCGGCGTAGAACGGCACCCCGAAGGTCACTGGCCGGTGGCCGGAGAGGAGTGCCTCGAAGCCAAGCTGGCTCGACACCGTGTAGACCGCGCGCGCATGTTCGAAGAGCCGCCATGGCGAGATCGGACGATCCTCGATCACTACACGTTCGGGCAGGTTGGCCGGGTCGAAGTGACCGGGCCGGTGGCCTGCCTGCGTCTCCGGGTGTGTCTTGATGACGATGGTGGCGTCCGGGTGATCCTGTCGCGCCCAGGTCAGCATCTCGGCGAAACTGTCGGCATTCGCCGTTCCGAGCCGGATCGAGGCATCCTCGCGCGTCTGGTCGATGACCAGGACGAAGCCGGGATCGGGCGGCTCGAGGCCCGGATCGACGGCGCAGTATTTGCTCAGGTGGCCCTCGGCCATGCGGGCCACGGCATCGCGCGCTCGGTCAAGAAGGACAGTGTTGTCAAGGGGATGACGGGCAAGAATGGTCTCGATGTCCGAGGGTCGCGTGGCGTCGAAATGCATGCCCCTGCGGTCGATCACGAGGCCGATGGGCGCATCGCCGCTGCGTCCGGGATGGAGCGAGCGGAGAAACGCGTCCTCGACGCGTACGAGGTTCGCCCCGGTCGCCTCGGCAACCGCCTCGCCGCGCGGGGCATAGGGCGAATGGCCCCAGACGATCACGTCGTCCTCGGCGCCGGGTTTGCCGAGGCGCAGGTCATGACCCGCCAACGAAAGGATACGGCGGACGCGCGTGTCGGTCAGGAACCCCGCATTGAAATGGTAGGCTGCCCGCCGGGATGGTGAGGGGCCGCCCGTCTCCTCGTCCCACGCATCCGGACGGGCGGGCTGCCCCGGGTCATCGCCGCCCGCGAATGGCGCGCCCGGCATCTCGCGCCGCCGCGCCATCGCGGATCACTGCCCGAGACTGTCGAGCTGGTTGGCAAGACCCGCGGTGCTGGTCAGTGTGCCGGTCAGCGCGCTGATCGCGTTGTTCCACTGGGTGATCGGGGCGGAGGTCACGTAGACCGTGTCGCCGTCGCGGATGGCGAAATCGCGCGCCTCGAACATCCCCGTGGGCGCCGTCAGATCCAGCACATAGACGAAACGCTGCGATCCCGTCAGGTCGTGCCGGCCCAGGACGGCATTCGCCATGTCTTCGGGCTCGTTGCGCAGCACGAAGACCCCGGCGGGGTTGGCCTGCCGGGCGTTCAGGCCGCCGACCGACGCGATCGCCTCCAGCGCCGAGATGCTGCGGCTTTGGAATTCGACGATGGTCTGCTGGCCCGTCGCGCCGAGCGCGATGAAGGAGCGGCTGTCTTCCTCCACGAAGATGCGATCCCCGCCCCGAAGCGCGATGTCGGCGGCGTTCGAGCGGAAGATGTCCTCGTACCAGATCGTGCCGGAATGGCCGCCGCGCACGACGGTGACCTGCGCGATCTCGGGCTCGACCGCGACACCGCCCGCCGCGGCAAGCATGCCCGACAGGGTGCGGGTGGGACGCTGGATCGGGTAGATGCCCTGTCCGCCCACGGCACCGGAGACCGAGACGGTGCTGCCGTCTCCCGCCTCGCGCCGGACGACGACCTGCGGATCGGGGGTCTGCTGATCGAGGTTGCGGGTGATGATTTCGCGGAGCTGTTCCACCGTGTTGCCCGCGGCGCGGACGCGGCCGGCGTATGGAATGAAGATGAAGCCCGAGCCGTCGACCTGCACGGCGTCGAGTGCGGCCGCGTTGCCGCCCTGGCCCGCCAGCAGGCCGTCGGTGACGTTCTCGTAGATCGTCAGCGTCAGCGTGTCGCCCGGCTGGATGATCTCGGTGTCCGAGGCGCCCGCATGCACGAGCGACGACGGGAAGCCAAGCGCGGGCACGGCGGAGGTGATCGCCGTCACGCGGCTGTTGACCTCGACCACGAAAGCGTCGCCCTGGTTCTGCACCGAGCCTGCGAATATCTCGTTGCGGGTGGGGCCGGACCGCGGAAGGAGCGCGCAGGACGACGCCGCGGACACGACGACGACGAGCGCGGCCAGACGGCCCGCACGGGAGACCAGCGATGTCACGGAGTTGGCTCCTTAGTTGCCTGAAACTGCCTCGGATTCTTGTTTTGCGAGAAAGCTAGCGAAAAAGGCCCGTTCGGGAAAGCCCCCGGTTATTTCACGGCCAGAAGGTGTTGCCTTGGTGCCGGACGCCCCGAGTCGAGCGCGTCGTAGGCGTCCTCGGGGCTGAGCATCAGGTCGATGACAAGGCGCAGCAGCTGGCGGCGTCCGCGCGCGGAGTAGAAGCTGCCGGTAACCTGCGAAGTTTCCAGCAGATATTGGCGGAAATCGCGGTAGGCGCGACTGTCGGGGCGCAGCGGGTCACGGAAGAAGGCGGCGATGGGCTGATCCGAGACGAACTCGGGCTTGAGGTAGACCGCCTTGCCGAAACACTTCAGCGGAAGCCCGCGCCACAGCGCCTGCTGCGCGGCGGTTGAGTTCACGGTGACGGCCGATCGCGCCTCGTCGAGCAGGCCGGCGAGTTTGCCGCCACGCACGAAATGCACGCGGTGCCCGACGCCATGCGCCTCGGCGATGCGGCGGATGTCCTTGCGCACCGGGACGCGGCCATCTTCCAGCGGGTGGGCCTTGAAGACCAGGTGGTGATGGGTGGGCGCGCCCTCGGTGAAGCCCGCGATGACCGTCGCGACGAAATCGGCCTGGCTGGCGAAGGGACCGTGGTCGCGAAAGCTTGCATCATGTTCGAGCTGCAGGAGCGCGAGGTGATAGGGGAAGCCCCCGGTCTTGATCGCCCGTGTCGCCAGAATACGGTCGAGCCAGTGCAGCGGCATGAGCGCGAGGCGCCTGAGGTAGAGGCGAAATTCCTGCCGCACCGTCAGGGCGCGATGTGGCCGCACCGCGGCGTAGCGGCGGTTCGCCACCAGCACGAACCAGTGATAGAGCGCGCCATAGAACACGTGGTGCCGCATCTCGCCCCAGCGCGCGGGCGCATCCGGCAGGTCCGTGTCGCGACCTTCGAGTGCGCGACGCATGTCCTGCACGCTCCGGCCCATGATCCGGGAATGACCGTTCGCGCCGCCGCGCTCGTAGGTCACCCAGTAGGGGCGAAGATACCCTTCCTCGAAGACGTGCACGATGATGCCACGCGCCTTCGCGGCCGCGATCGCGTCGGCATGAATGGGACGGGTGTCGCCGTAGAGCACGAGGTCGGTGACGGCCGTTTCGTCCAGGATCGCGGCGATGTCCTGCGCCCAGCTATCTAGCGGAGCGTGCCGGGCGATGTAGCTGGCGCGCTCAGGCCAGAACACCTCGTCGCCCCTGTTGAAGCCGATGCGAAGCGTCCGCGCCCCGGCGGCCCTGAGCTGCCGTGAAAGTTGCCAGAAGAAGGGGCCATGAGGTCCCTGGAGGAACAGGAACGTGCGCCCGTCATGTCCTTGCGCGGTCATAGCACTCATCCATACACGCCGCCGAGTTAACGCGGCATGAGCCCGAAAACAAAGCGGCGCGTCGGCCCATGGGCCCGATTGGGCGGAAACCGTGGCCCGCGCGCTCTTGCCGTCGGCGGGCGCGGGGCGCTAGGTGAATGCCGGAAAACCCCGGCCAAACCCGATGGAGGCGTCATGTTCACCGGAATCATCACCGATGTCGGACAGATCCGGTCACTCGACCGGCGCGGCGACCTGCATGCCAGGATTGGCACCGGCTACGACACGGCCGGGATCGAGATCGGCGCGTCCATCGCCTGCGACGGCGTATGCCTCACGGTGACGGCGACCGGCGGCGACTGGTTCGACGTCGACATCTCGGCCGAAACCTTGTCGAAGTCGACGCTCGGCGGCTGGGCCGAGGGAGACGCGGTGAACCTCGAGCGCGCGCTGAAGGTCGGTGACGAACTTGGCGGGCACATCGTGTCGGGCCATGTCGATGGCGTGGCCGAGATCGTCTCGACGCGCGACGAGGGGGAATCGACCCGTTTCGTCTTCCGCGCGCCCGAAGCGCTGGCCCGCTTCATCGCGCCCAAGGGCTCTGTCGCGCTCGACGGTACGTCCCTTACAGTGAACGAGGTGAACGGGGTCGAGTTCGGCGTGAACATCATTCCGCATACCAAGACCGTCACGACCTGGGGGCAGGCGAAAGCCGGCGACCGCGTCAACCTCGAGATCGACACGCTCGCCCGCTACGTCGCCCGGCTGCAGGACTGGCAGGAGGGATGAGCGCCAAGCCTTTCGTTGCCTGCAGGATCGATGCGCCGGACATCTCTCCGCGCGAGACATGGGCGGCGGAGGAGGCTAGGCTCGTGGCGCGACTGGAGGTGACGGTATGAGCGGGATAGGGCACAACGGCGGGCCGACGATGGAGGCGGGCTACGGCTTTCGCAAGGTCGCCTGGAAAAAGGCGCGGCAGTCCCTGTTGCCGTCGCTCCCGCTCGAGATCGTGCGCATCCATGTCGCCCGCGCCAAGCGCCTCGGCCTGCCCTACAGGACCTATGCCACGATCCGCGCGACCTCGGGCCATGACATCGTGGCTTTCCTCTTTTCCGGCAACGCGCTGGAGCTTTCGCCGGCGCGTCCCGCACTGCCTCCGCAACTGGCCCGGAGGCTGGAGGGGCTTGGCGACGCCGCCGGGCGGCTGGCGGCGGTGTACGCCCCGTTGTCGCCGGCCATTGTCCTGCGCGAAAGCCCGGCGATCGACGCCGCCGAGCGTGCGCCCGACCTTTTCACGTCCTGGAGCGAGGCGCGCAGCCGCCTGCGTGGTTTCGTGCGCGGACAGGGTTTGCCGCCCGACGGCGTCGTGCTCGTGTCCGCGACCGCGCTCGAGCGCGAATGGTGCGGCGCGGCCGGGCTTGCCGGCATGGTGAGCGCCGAAGCCTTCTTCGCGCGCGCAGAGTAGGCGGCGCCGCCTTTTCACCGCAGCGGTGATGGTCTATCTGCGCCCAAGGGACGCGCGAAAGGATGGCCATGACGGAGCAGTTCGAAAACCCGGGACCGGTTGAGCGGGACTGGTCCGATGCCATTTCCTCGGTCGAGGAGATCATCGAGGACGCGCGCAACGGGCGCATGTTCATCCTCGTCGATCACGAGGACCGCGAGAACGAGGGAGACCTCGTGATCCCCGCGCAATGGGCGACGCCGGACGCCATCAACTTCATGGCGACGCATGGGCGCGGCCTGATCTGTCTGTCGCTCACGTCCGAGCGGATCGAACAGCTGGGCCTGAAGCTCATGTCGACGAACAATTCCTCGCGGCACGAGACGGCCTTCACCACCTCGATCGAGGCGCGCGAGGGTGTGACCACAGGCATCTCCGCCGCAGACCGCGCGCGCACTGTGCAGGTCGCCATCGACGCCTCCAAGGGGGCGGCCGACATCGCGACGCCCGGCCATGTCTTCCCGTTGCGCGCGCGCACCGGCGGCGTGCTCGTCCGCGCGGGCCATACCGAGGCGGCCGTCGACATTTCGCGGTTGGCTGGCCTGAACCCTTCCGGCGTGATCTGCGAGATCATGAACGAGGACGGGTCGATGGCGCGGCTGCCTGACCTCGTCGCCTTCGCACAGCGCCACAGCCTCAAGATCGGCACGATCTCGGACCTGATCGCCTACCGTCGCCGCCACGACAACCTCGTGAAGGTCCGCCAGGAACAGGAGATCGAGAGCGAGTTCGGAGGCACCTGGACGCTCCGCATCTACACCGACGAGACGCAGGGCGCGGAGCATATCGTCCTGGTGAAGGGCGACATCACGGGGCCCGAGCCGGTGCTGGTCCGCATGCATGCAATGGACCCGCTGCTCGATGTCGTCGGCGCCGGGCCGAAGGGCCGTGCGGGCGAATTCGGCGACGCCATGCGGCTCATCGCGTCCGAGGGCCGGGGCGTCGTCGTCCTTCTGCGCGATCTCACCATGAAGCTTGCCCCCGGTGACGAGGTGTCGCCCCAGACGCTCCGGCAGTATGGGCTGGGCGCGCAAATCCTCTCGTCGCTGGGGATTTCCGACATGATCCTTCTCACCAACTCGCCGAAGCCCAAGGTGGTGGGGCTCGAGGCCTACGGGCTGTCGATCATTGGCACGCGCAAGATATCGGAGCTTGGATAATGGCTGGACATTCCGACAACGACCTTGGGCTGCCCTCCTTTGACAAGCCGGTCAAGGTCGCCATCGTGATCGCCCCCTACTACACCTCGATCGCCGAGGCGCAGCTTGCGGCCGCCCGGGGCGTTCTGGAGAAGGCCGGCGTCGTCCACGAGACCATCGAGGTTCCCGGCTCGCTCGAGATCCCGGCCGCCATCGGCATCGCGCACCGGCTGTCGAACTTCGACGGTTACGTGGCGCTCGGCTGCGTGATCCGGGGCGCGACCTCGCATTACGATGTCGTGGTGAACGAGAGCGCGCGGGCGCTGACGCTTCTGGGTCTTCAGGGGGTCTGCGTGGGCAACGGGATCATCACCGTGGAGAACCGCGAGCAGGCGGAAGAGCGCGCCGATGGGGCGCGGCTCAATACCGCCGGCGGCGCGGCGGAGGCGGCGCTGCATCTCATCGCGTTGACGCGGCGGTTCGGTCAGCCTAAGGGCGGCGTCGGTTTCAAGCCCCGCCCCGCCGGCGATGACGCAATCATCGAGATCGCGGGCGATCAGGAAGGCCCGTCACAGGCATGAGCGACCCCGCCGATCCCGCGCCGCCGCCCAAGGGGCCGAGCCGCGAGGAAAAACGACAGATGAGATCCGCCGCGCGGCTTTATGCCGTGCAGGCGCTGTTCCAGATGGAGGCTTCGGGCCAGACCGTCGACGCCGTCCGCCGGGAGTTCGAGACCCATCGCTTCGGCGCGGTCTATGACGGCGAGGAGATGGCCGAGGGCGATCCGACGCTTTTCGCCAAGACGCTGGAGGACGCGGTCAACTGGCAGGCGAAGATCGACCAGATGACCGACCGGGCGCTCGTGGCCGCGTGGCCGATCAACCGGATCGATCCGACCTTGCGCGCGCTGTTCCGCGCCGCCGGGGCCGAACTCGTCGAGGGCGCGGCGCCGCCGAAGGTGGTCATCACCGAATACGTCGACGTCGCCCGCGCCTTCTTTCCAGAAGGCCGCGAGCCGAAGTTCGTCAACGCCGTTCTGGATCACATGGCGCGCGACGCTAGGCCCGAGGCGTTCTGAGCCGCAAGCCTGCGGATGCATTCGGCCTCCAATGCACCAAGCCCCTGATCGAGAGCCTCGCCGATGGTGCGGGCCATCATGCGTGGCATCAGGCTGGCGAGAGGCCCGGCAAAGTCCTCCTCCGTGGTGACACGCGTGCCGTGCGCTTCCTCGGTCAGGTGCCAGACATGGCGCGCGCGGATCCCGGGTGCGCGCCCGGTCCATCCGATCTCGGCGGTCGGGCGAAAAATCTCGATGCGCGAGCGGATCGGCAGGCCGCCACCGTTCCAGCGGAACCCGGTTCCCGGCGCAACCGGACCATCAAGGCGCATGTTCCGCACGCCCGCATTCCAGTCGGACCAGTGGGACAGGTCGGTCAGGATCGACCAGACCAGATCGCGAGGGGCGGGCATGACGCGGCTGCGCCGCGCGTAGGCGGGCGCCGAAGTATCGACAAGAAAGGATGGCATCGCGGGCGTTCTCCAGGCCTGCGCGACATCCGCGCGCAGCGCGCAGGGTGAGATCGGAACCGCCCCTTCCGCGTTCAAGGCTTTTGCACGCTCGCCGCGTTCTTTTTTCCATACCCTTGCAAGGCGCCCGATGGCGGCGCACCTGATCGTCTGAACCCGTCGTATCGCGGGGCAACAGGGGTGGTTCGCGCGATGGACGCGATTTTGATGGTGGCCGGTCTGGCGCTCTTGCTCGGCGGCGGCGAGGGGCTGGTGCGTGGCGGTGTGGCCTTCGCGACGCGGATGCGCCTGCCCATGGCGGTCGTCGGCGCCCTCGTCCTGGGTTTTGGCACGTCGATGCCCGAGCTTCTTACCTCGCTTTCGGCAGCGTGGGCCGGTGCGCCCGGCATCGCGATCGGCAACGTGCTCGGCTCCAACATCGCCAACATTCTCCTGATTCTCGGCGTCGCCGGCGTCATCGCCGCCATTCCCGGCGAAACCGCCTCGACCGAGGACAGGCTGTGGCTGCTGATCGCCACGGCGCTGGGCCTCGGCCTTGTCATGGTGACCGAGGTTTTAGGCCGGACCGAGGGGGCAATCCTGTTGGCCGCGCTGGCGATCTACATCTGGCGCTCGCTCTCGCGGGACAGCGATATGGGGCCGGTGCAGACGATCGAGGGCATGGCGGGCTGGCGCATCGCCGGGTTCATCGTCGTCGGTCTCGGCGCGTTGCTTGCTGGCGCCTACCTGCTCGTCACGGGTGCCACGGGCATCGCGCGGGCGCTTGGCATCAGCGAGACGGTGATCGGCCTGACCGTGGTCGCGGTGGGCACCTCGCTGCCCGAGCTTGCGACCAGCATCGTTGCGGCGCGGCGCGGTGAGGCGGGGTTGGCGCTGGGAAACATCCTCGGATCCAACGTGTTCAACATCTTCGCCATCCTCGGGCTGACCGCGTTCCTGATCCCGATCCCGGTGCCGCCGGGACTGTCGGCCGTGGACCTCGCGCTTTTCGCGGGCTCGGCTGCGATCCTGCTCGTCTTTCTGTTCATCGGCCGGATCGGGCGGGGTGCGGGCCTCGGCCTGCTGGGACTTTACGCAGGATACATCGCCTGGCTCGCGCTCGCCTCTGCCTGATTTGCGGGCAAAGCACCGCTTCCGCCGGGACAGGACGCCGCGTCCCCTTGCGGTTTGGCGGATCGGTGTTACCTTCCTCATGTCATTGACGGAGACAACCGACATGCCCGACCACATCCGCTTCATCCTCCGCCACGCAGCCTTCGGCGCGGTCATCGCGGCGGCCTTCGTGGCGATGCTTCTCGTCTTCAACGTGGGCAATCTCTGGCATCTCGTCACCCACACGGCCGAAGGGCCGATCGCGGTCGTGATGCTTTTCGTCTTCTGCACGATCACCTTCGGATCGGCCCAGATCGGCTACAAGATCATGACGATGGGCGAAGACGACGACAAGCCGAGCGGCGGCAAGCGCGACGCGATCCGCGTGTTCGACGCAATTCCGATACCGGTCCGCACCGACGACCGCAGGCCCGAGCGCCGCTGAACGCGCGGCTTCGGACAGGACACGACAGGGCCGACGCCGGGGCGTCGGCCTTTTTTGTTTCGCGAGGAGCGTCGGGGAAGGGTGGCGGGACCGCACCGACCGTGGAGGCGTTAATTCCCGAGGACCTGTATGAACAGGTGGGCGCCAGGTAGCCGGACCACGGTCCGGTCAGAGCCAGCTCCCTCGGAAATGTTTAAGGCCACCGGAATTTTGCCACAGGCACGAGAAGGGCAGAACCCGCCAAGCCCAGATCTAGGGCGATGGCGGTCTCCGAACAAGGGGGGGCGTGCGCCGCGGCGGCGGTTGCAAATGTTCCGTTAATGTTCCAATCTCTCTGCCATGATTGAGACCGGACTTCCGACGCTCATGCCCGGCCAGCTTCTGGCGCGCGGTGTCTGCCGTCACCTTGCGACCCACGGCTTCGCCACGCTGGAAGAATTCACGCCCGAGCGCGGCAAGCGCCTCGACGTCATGGCGATGAGCCCGAAGGGCGAGTTCTGGATCGTGGAGTGCAAGTCGAGCCGGGCGGATTTCACCTCGGACGGCAAATGGGGCGGATACCTCGACTGGGGCGATCGCTATTTCTGGGCCGTCGACGCCGATTTCCCGGTCGAGCTTCTGCCCGATGACACTGGCCTCATCATTGCCGATGCCTACGACGCCGAGATCCTGCGCATGGGGCCCGAAACGAAGCTCGCCGGCGCCCGCCGCAAGGCCGTGACGCAGCGGTTCGCCCGCATCGCCGCGCAGAGGCTTCAGGTGATGCGCGACCCGGGCGCCTCGCTCTGAGCCTTGACGCGGGACAGCGCCAGCATCGTCGCGGGTGGGCCGATCAGTTCGAACAGCACAGTGGTGCCGACCGTCAGCGTCACGATCGTGTCCCGCCACTCGGGGAAGGCCTCCCCCGCGACCAGGGCCATCCCCACCGCGACCCCCGCCTGCGGCAGGAGCGCAGGGCCCATCCAACGCCGCTCCGCGCGAGGCAGCCGGGCCATCCGCGCGCCGACCCAGCCGCCGATCAGCCGCGCGAGCGTCCGCAGGAAGACATAGGCAAGGCCGGTGAGCCCAAGCTCGGGCAGCCGTTCGATTTCCAGCGCCGCCCCGGCCATCAGGAAGAAAAGCAGCATGAAGGGCCACTCCACGTGCTCGATCTCGTGAAAGGCGCGCTCGTGGTGACGGGCGAAGTTTGCGACGACGGCGCCTGCCGTAATCCCCGCCAGCAGCGTCGACACGCCGAGCCATGCCGCCAGCCCCGCCGTCAGGAAGACGAGCCCGAGTGCCTCGGACTGGAGCGGTTCGCCCGGCGAGAGGCGGCCCGTCAGGTAGGCGCCGGGCAGGCCCGTGGCGAGCCCGACCGCCAGCGCCCCGCCGATCTCGAGGGCGGCGCGGAGCAGCGGGGCCGCTCCTTCGCCCCCATCGGCCCCGACAATCACCAGCGCGAGGCTGAAGACGATCAGCCCCCAGGCGTCGTCCACGGCCACGATTCCCCGGATCCGGTCGGCGAAGGGTCCGGAGGCGCGCGCCTGCGCGAGGATGTCCGTCGTGGCCGCAGGTGCCGTCGCGGTGCCGATGGATGCCAGGATCAACGCGAGCCCGGGCGCCAGGCCGAGCGCTACCAGCCCCAAAGTCATGACCAGGAGCGTCGCGCCGACGATCGCGACGGTCACCAAAAGGATCTCGCGCCCGTGCGCCGCCAGTTTCTCGACGGTCAAGGCGTTGCCCAGCAGGAACGCCACCAGCGCAAGCGCCGCCGTCGAGATCAGCTCGAACCATCCGTCGGCACCTTCGGGCACGAGGCCGAGACCCGTGGGGCCCGCAACGATCCCGATCAGCAGAAGAAGGGTGACGCGCGGCAGGCGCGTGCGACGGCCCAGCGTGTCGGCCGCGAGCCCGGCAAGGAACAGCGAGCCGAGGGTCACGAAGAGGAGCGCGGGGTCATCCATCCCGGCGAGCCTGCGCGCGGTCCCGTCCGGGCGCCTTGATGCTCGTCAACTCCGCGTCGAGGGAGGCCGCGTCTCGGCGCTCTCAGCGCTTTTTCGAGAGCTTTCGCGCGGCGGCTGCCGCGGCGCGCAGTTCCTCGGCGATTTCCTCGGCCTCCTCGGGATCGAAATCGAGCGGCAGGTCGATGCCGTCCCCCTCGACATAGATCCTGACCATGCCCAGGCTCGTCGGCCCGATCTGCAGATTGGCCGCCACTTCGCTTTCGCTGTTGATGCCCATGGGCGATGCCTCCAAACCTGTGGGCGGAGGTAGCCGCTGATGGAGATTTCCGCAAGCGACGTGGTGCTCGACGATCTGCGGATCGGCGATGCCGGTTGGCTGACCATGCGCCACGGCGAGCTTTACGCGGCCGAGGAAGGCTTCGACGCGAGTTTCGAGCCGCTCGTCGCGCGCATCCTCGCCGATTTTCTCGACGGTCACGACCCGACGCGGGAGCGCGGCTGGATCGCGCGCGCGGGCGACAGGCGATTGGGATCGATCTTCTGCGTCGCGGGGCCCCGACCCCGCCTCGCTAAGCTGCGGCTGTTCCTGCTCGAACCCGAGGCACGGGGCCTAGGCCTCGGGCAGCGCCTGCTCGATACCTGCCTCGATTTCGCGCGGTCCGCCGGATACGCGCGCATGACGCTCTGGACCCACGAGAGCCATCGCGCGGCCTGTGCGCTTTATGCGAAGAACGGGTTTGCCTGCGTGCGTTCCGAGCCTGTGCACTCCTTCGGTGTCGACCTTGTCGAACAGGTCTGGGAACGCGATCTCTAGATCGCGCGGAAAACGCGCGTTTTCCGGGCCGTTTTCCTTGGGGGAAACGCCCCCCGCCGCGGCCGCCCGGACAGGGGACATCGCCGTCCGACCCTCTTGCAATCGGCGTTCTCCGGCGCTATCCCGCCCGCCAGTGCCGCCTTAGCTCAGTTGGTTAGAGCGCTGGATTGTGGATCCAGAGGTCCCCCGTTCAAGCCGGGGAGGCGGTACCACCTCTCACCGCGGCAGTTCGATCTCCTGAACGAGGTTCCGGCCTTCGCTGTCAAAGACCCGGATCACGCGGTCGTCGCCGACGATCACGGTCAAGCCCTCGACGACGCTGAAACCCACCACGCCGACGCCCTGGGGCAGCGGGAACATCCCCGGATCGACCAGCACCGTTTCGCCGTCGCCGGCGTTCAGCCGGATGACAAGCAGCGCGGTGATCGTTATGACCCCGGCGATCATCGCCACGGTCAGCACCGTCACCAGCGTCTTAAGGAAACGCAGGTCGCGGGGCAGTTCCGTGCCCGCCTCATCCCTCGGAGCCTCGTTCATGCCGCGCACCCGCCTCGTTTCCTTCCGGATCGGTCCCGACCCGGCGCCGCGCCTTGATAAGGCACTGGGCCGCGACGTGCCAGAGGAGGAGAGCCTCAGCCGCTCGCGCCTCGCCCGCCTGATCGAGGCGGGTGCGGTGAAGGTCAACGGCGTGGTCGTGACGGATGCCCGCGCGAAGCTGTCCGAGGACGACGCGGTCGAGATCACGGTGGAAGAGGCCGTCGAGGTCGCGACGCAGCCCGAGGATATCCCGCTCGACATCCTGTTCGAGGACGCCGACCTCGTGGTGGTCAACAAGCCCGCAGGCATGGTTGTCCATCCCGCGCCGGGTTCGCCCGAGGGAACGCTCGTCAACGCGCTCCTGCACCACTTCGGCGACGACCTCTCGGGTATCGGCGGCGAGAAGCGGCCCGGCATCGTGCACCGAATCGACAAGGACACCAGCGGATTGCTGGTCGTGGCGAAGTCCGACCGCGCGCATCATGGGCTGGCGGCGCAGTTCGCCGACCACTCGATCGAGCGGGAATACCAGGCGCTCTGCCACGGTGTTCCGAATCTGGCGGACCCCCGGCTGCGCGGTGTGCGCGGGGTTCACGTGACATCGGACGGAACCATACGGATCACCACGCAGCTCGCCCGGCACAAGACAGACCGGCAGCGTCAGGCCGTTCTGTTCCAGGGCGGACGTCACGCGGTCACGCATCTGCGCGTCGAGGAGAACTTCGCGGGATCGGCCGCGCGGGTGTCCTGCCGGCTTGAGACCGGGCGCACCCACCAGATCCGCGTTCACATGGCCCATATCGGCCATGGTCTGATCGGCGATCCGGTCTATGGCGGCCGCCGGCGCGTCTCGGAAAAGGCGCTGGGGCCTGCGGCCGCGATGGTCGCTGCCTTTACCCGGCAGGCGCTGCACGCCGCGACGCTGGGCTTCGTTCACCCGGCCACGGGCGAGGCCCTGCGATTCGCCGCGCCGCTGCCCGAAGACATGGCCGAACTCCTCGAAGCGCTGCGCGCGGCGGCTGCGTAACATGTGCACACTTGCACGTTACCAATCGGAAATATGGATTGATGTTCGCCCAGTGAGGATGCATAAAACTGAACCGAACGGTCCAGTTGTGGTCTTGACGAAAAGTTAATCAAGTTTACATATGGGCTAACGGCGCCGATCAGGGCGCGTATCGAAAAGGGGGGTGAAGACATGAGCACCTACGCCAATCTTCCAGCACCGTCCCCGGAGCAGGGCCTGAACCGGTATCTCCAGGAGATCCGGAAGTTCCCGATGCTTGAGCCCGAGCAGGAATACATGCTCGCCAAGCGCTGGGTCGAGGACCAGGACACCGAGGCGGCGCACCAACTGGTGACGAGCCACCTGCGTCTCGCGGCCAAGATCGCCATGGGCTACCGTGGCTACGGCCTGCCGCAGGCCGAGGTCATCTCGGAGGCGAACGTGGGCCTCATGCAGGCCGTCAAGCGGTTCGATCCCGAGAAGGGCTTCCGCCTCGCGACCTATGCCATGTGGTGGATCCGCGCCGCGATCCAGGAGTACATCCTGCGCTCGTGGAGCCTCGTGAAACTCGGCACGACGTCTGCGCAGAAGAAGCTCTTCTTCAACCTGCGCAAGGCCAAGGCACGGATCGGCGCGCTCGAGGACGGGGACCTGCGTCCCGAGAACGTCGCGCGCATCGCCCACGATCTCGGCGTGACCGAGGACGAAGTGATCTCGATGAACCGGCGGCTGTCGGGCGGCGATGCCTCGCTCAACGCCACGGTCGGCTCCGAGGACGACAGCTCCACCCAATGGCAGGACTGGCTCGAGGACGAGGATGCCAACCAGGCCGAGGCCTATGCCGAGCGGGACGAGTACACCCAGCGTATCGCCCTGATGGAGCAGGCGATGGACGTTCTGAACGAACGCGAGCGCGACATCCTCACCCAACGCCGGCTGGAGGAAAGCCCGGTGACGCTGGAGGAGCTTTCGGGCGTCTACAACGTCAGCCGCGAGCGTATCCGCCAGATCGAGGTGCGCGCCTTCGAGAAGCTGCAGAAGCGCATGCGCGAGCTTGCGAAGGAACACGGGATGCTGGCCCGCGCCTGATTGCGCCTAGCCAGATCGATGAACCGGCCGCGCGGGCCCAAGACGCGCGGCCGGTTTTCGTTTGCCGGTCCTTCAGCGGGGCTTTCGGTGCGGGTCGCCGGGCGTTATTGCAGGGCCATGGACAGGAAAACAGTGAACTGGGGCGTCCTCGGCGCGTCGGGCTTCGCCCGCAAGACGATGGCCCCCGCCATCCACGAGGCCCAACGTTCGCGTCTCGCGGCACTCGCCACCCGTGATGCATCGAAAGCCGCGCCTTTCGCCGCCTTCGCCCCGGATCTCAGGGTCCACGAAAGCTACGAAGCACTTCTGGCCGATCCTGAGATCGACGCGGTCTACGTGCCGCTTCCGAACGCGCTCCACGTCGAATGGACCGAAAAGGCCGCGCGCGCGGGCAAGGCGGTGCTCTGCGAGAAGCCGATCGGCCTGACGGTGGCCGACATCGACCGCCTCATCGCGCTCCGCGACGAGACCGGCGTCTTCATCGCCGAAGCCTGGATGCCCGCCCACCATCCGCAATGGACCCGCGCGCGAGAGATCGTGGCGGGCGGCGGGATCGGGCGGCTGCATACAGTGACCGGCGTCTTCACCTACGGCCTCAGCGATCCGGCGAATGTCCGCAACAGCGCCGACCTTGCCGGCGGGGCGCTGCGCGATATCGGCGTCTACCCGATCGGGGCCTTCCGCCTCGCCACCGGGCTGGAGCCGGACGTGACCGGCGCCGAGGCGCTCTGGGAGGACGGGGTCGACGCCTCCACCTGGGTTCAGGCACAGGCGGGCGAGGTGCGCTTCTCCTTCCATGTCTCGATGCGGACGACGAAGCGGCAGGAAATGGTCTTCGAGGGCGACGAAGGCTGGCTCGTGGTGCGCGCGCCGTTCAATGCGGGGCAATACGGTCAGGCCGACCTGCACCTTCGCCGGGAGGGGGCGGATGACGTGATCCTGCGTTTCCCCGAGGCGCGCCAGTACGCCGCCCAGGTCGAGGCCGTCGCCGCGACCCTGCTCGACGGGGCGTCCTATCCGATGCCCCTGGAACAGTCGCGCGGGACGCAGGCGGTCATCGACGCGGTGTTCGACAGGCTCGGCGCGCCGGGCTAGAGTGCGGCCGCAGCGACAGGCGGGGGAGGTGGCAGATGCCCCGGAACGACGACGAGAACCTCGAAGGCCGGGTCAACGGAGAACAGCCGTCGACCCCGGATCGTGAAAACCTCGGCATGCGGTTGATCCACGTGCTGCTGATCGCATTCATGCTGTCGATCGCGCAGACCGTGCTGACCGTTCTGACCGTGGTGCAGTTCGTCATCATGTTGGTGAACAATGGCGACCGGAACGCGCGGCTTGCTGATTTCGGCACCGATCTGGGGATATGGATGGCCAAGGCCGCCCGCTACCAGTCGGCCGCGTCCGACGTCAAACCCTGGCCCTGGACCGACCTCGATTGACTGGGGCGGACGCCGCCCCATCTTGGCCCGAAACCCATCGAGCCAAGGAGCAGCCAGATGTCCGACGAGACCCCGATCATTGCCCAGAAAGGCCCCTTTCCCGTCGAGGTGACGGAGGGGAAGACCTATTTCTGGTGCGCCTGCGGGCGCTCGCAGAACCAGCCGTTCTGCGACGGATCCCACAAGGGGACCGCGTTCCAGCCCCAGAAATGGACCGCCGAGAAGGACGGACGCGCCTTCTTCTGCGGCTGCAAGGCGAGCCAGAATCAGCCTCTCTGCGACGGGTCGCACAACCGGCTCTGAGCGCGGGGGCTTGATCCGACGCCGCCGGCCAAGCAGCATCATGGCGCCGGGACAGGCCCGGCGTCGCGATGGAGGCACGAATGGCCGGTGGCTGGGCGAAGGACGGCGCGGTCGAAGAGCAGATCGAAGCCTCGATCCAGGACGAACTTGCCCGTCTGCGGGCGCGCCCTGGCCCGAAAGGCGAGAGCCTCGCCAACTGCGCCGACTGCGAGGAGCCCATTCCCGAGGCACGGCGACTGGCAATCCCCGGGGTCAAGCTGTGCGTCGATTGCGCCTCCGAGCGTGATGCGCGGCCCGTGAACCGGGGCGGGTTCAATCGTCGCGGGTCGAAGGACAGCCAGCTCAAGTAGGCGCGGCCGGATGATGGCGGTTGCCGCGGCATGGTGTCCGACAAAAATACTCTGAATTGACTTGGCTGAGCGTTTTTGTCAGACTTTCGGGCAATACGCCGGAGCCCGAGAGAATTGCCTTCCACGCCATCCCCCCGCCGCCCTGCCGCGACCGTCTTGCCGGATGTGATCCGATGATCGTCTGCCACTGCACGAACATCAGCGACCACGAGATCCGATCGGCGATCGACTGGATGCGCGCCGCCGATCCGGACACGATCATCACGCCCGGAAAGGTCTACCGTGCGCTCGGCAAGAAGGCGGATTGCGGCGGCTGCCTCCCGCTTTTCATGGCGACGATGGCCGCGAGTTCAAGCCTTGAAGTCCCATCCGAATTGTGTGGACTTCGCAGACGCACGACAAAAGGACGTAGACATGAAGGGTGATGAAAAGGTCATCGAGTACCTCAACGCGGCATTGCGCAGCGAGTTGACGGCGGTCAGCCAGTACTGGCTGCACTACCGCCTGCAGGAAGACTGGGGCTACGGCCGGATCGCGGCCAAGTCGCGCGAGGAAAGCGTCGAGGAGATGCATCACGCCGACAGGCTGATCGAACGGATCATCTTTCTCGGCGGCCATCCCAACCTGCAGAAGCTTGATCCGCTGCGCATCGGCGAGACCCTCAAGGAGACCCTGGAATCCGACCTTGCCGCCGAGCATGACGCGCGCAATCTCTACATCGAGGCGCGCGACCACTGCGAAAGCGTGAAGGATTACGTCTCGAAGGCGTTGTTCGAGGAACTGATCGCCGACGAGGAAGGGCATATCGACTTCCTGGAGACGCAACTGGAACTTCACGGCAGGCTCGGCGACGCCACTTACGGGCTGCTGCAGGCCAAACCCGCGAACGAGGCGGAGTAGGTCCGCGCACCTGCCCGTGACCGGGATGCCGCCTGCCGTCGTGGAGGGGCGGCCTCCCGCGTGCGGGTTGGTTCAGAATGTCGCGATGTCCGGGCAGGCGTGTGCGCCGCCGCGTCGGTCGGGGTCGCTACCAGCCTACGCGTTCTCGCGAGAAGATCTCGACCCCCGGCAGTTCGGCGATGCCGCCCGCCATGAGAAAGATCGCAGTCAGGAAGACGAACACGGCGCCGCCGATGATGATCTTGTCGGTGACTTCGCCGAAGACGCCGCCTTGCCGTTCGGTATACCGGATGCGCACGGGCCGACGGTTTTCAGTATCCGAAATCGCCTCCCGAGTGTCCGCGACGGGCGCGGCCGGGACGGCCTTGCGTAGCGCCAGGGGGCGCGCTTCGGCCTTGGCCGCAGGCTCGGCCCGCGCCATCGCGACGGCCTCCTCGAGGCCCAGGGGAGCAGAGGCGGCAAGACCGGATGCGTCCTGCGACGGCGCGCTTGGCTCCGCCTGTGTCTCGGCCCTGGCGTCCGCGATAGCCGCCTGCGCGGCGTTCTCGTCCACGTCGTTGTCGGCAAGCATCCGTTCGGCGTCTTCGACGATGACGGCGTAATCCTCGGGCAGTGCCTTGGCCGACTTGACGATGTACTGTGCCGCGCCGATCCGGAACTGGCGCGCTTCCTCGTCGTCCTCGCAAAGGCCGAGCATGCGCGACATCACGTAGAGCGTGAATTCCTCGGGCGAGAAGCTGGGGCGCACCTCGCTCATCCGGTCGAAGGCATCGTCGAGCACGTCGATCATGGGCTCGCAGGGGCCGGAGATCAGGGCGTCGCTGACGTGTTCCGTCATCGCGCGGAGTGCTTCGCCGAAGTAGACGATCCGGAACAGGGCATCGTCGCGCGTCGCCCAGGGGAGACCCACGCTTGCCCTTTTCGTGATGTTGGATCCGTCCATCGATCCGCCCCGGGTGCCGTCGCACGAAGTCCTAAACCGCGCCGGCACGGCGCGGTCGGATGATTCGCAATAACCTCCAGTAGACGCGATGAGGGCCTTTTCATCAACAGGAGCATCTGAAATCAGGGATTTGGCCGCAGCAGCGCGCGCCTTCGCAAGATTTCAGACCCCTCCGGCCGCACACCCTATGTGGCGTGCAGCCGGCTTGGGCGGGCCTCCGGCCGGGCCTGCCGTCAGTCCTCCATCGCTTCAAGCTGATCGATGAAACCCTCGATCATGCCGAGGCCCTTGTCCCAGAACGCGGGGTCTGTCGCGTCGAGACCGAAGGGTGCCAGAAGCGCCTTGTGGTGCTTCGATCCGCCGGCCTTCAGCATGTCGAAATACTTCTCTTGGAAGCCCGGCGCGCCCTCCTCGTAGACGGCATAGAGCGCGTTCACCAGCCCGTCGCCGAAGGCGTAGGCGTAGACGTAGAAGGGCGAGTGGACGAAGTGGGGGATATAGGCCCAGAAGGTCTCGTAGCCCTCCATGAACTCGAAGACCGGCCCAAGGCTTTCGCCCTGCACGGACATCCAAAGCGCGTTGATGTCGTCGGGCGTCAGCTCGCCCGCGCGGCGCGCCTCGTGCAGCTTGCACTCGAAGTCGTAGAAGGCGATCTGGCGCACGACCGTGTTGATCATGTCCTCGACCTTGCCGGCCAGCAGGACCTTGCGCGCGGCGTCGTCCTTGGCCCCTTCAAGCATCTTGCGGAAGGTCAGCATCTCGCCGAAGACGCTCGCCGTCTCGGCAAGCGTCAGGGGCGTGGAGGAGAGGAGTTCCCCCTGTCCCGCCGCCAGCCGCTGATGCACGCCATGGCCGAGCTCGTGGGCGAGCGTCATCACGTCCCGCGGCTTGCCGAGGTAGTTCAGCATCACGTAGGGGTGCACGTCCGAGACGGTGGGGTGCGCGAAGGCGCCGGGCGCCTTGCCCTCCTTGACGCCCGCGTCGATCCAGCCGTCGGTGAAGAAGGGCTCGGCCAGCTCGGCCATCTTCGGGTCGAAGCCCGCATAGGCCTCCGTCACGATGCGGCGTGCCTCGTCCCAGCCGACGATCCGGGTTTCCTCCATCGGCAGCGGCGCGTTCCGGTCCCAGACCTGCAGCTTGTCGAGGCCAAGCCATTTCGCCTTGAGCGCATAGTACCGGTGGCTGAGGCGCGGATAGGCCGCGACAACCGCGTTCCGCAGTGCCTCGACCACTTCGGGCTCCACGTGGTTGGCGAGGTGGCGCGACATCTGCGGCGTCGGCAGCTTGCGCCAGCGGTCGGTGATCTCCTTTTCCTTGGCGAGCGTGTTGTGCACCCGCGCAAAGAGGGGCAGCCGCGCGCCGAAGGTCTCGGCCAGCGCCCGCGCGCCGGCCTCGCGCTTCGCGCGGTCCTGGTCGGTGAGGAGGTTCAGCGTCGATTCGATGCCAAGGCTTTCGCCGTCCACGTCGAAGGCCAGCCCCGCGATCGTCTCGTCGAAAAGCTTGTTCCAGGCGCTCGCGCCCACGACCGAAGTGTCGTGGAGGAATTTCTCCAGCTCATCCGACAGCTGGTAGGGCTTCATCGCGCGCATCCGGTCGAGCACGGGCTTGTATCGCGCGAGGTCGGCATTCTCGGCCATCAGCGCGTCGTAGCGGTCGTCGGGGATGCGGTTGAACTCCAGCCCGAAGAAGACGAGCGGCGTGGTGAAGGTGGTGATCCGATCCTGCATGTCGGACATGAACTTCGCCCGCTCGGGGTTCGTCGTCTGCTGGTAGTAGCGCAGGCCCGCATAGGACATGACGCGGCCGGCCTTCATGTCGATGATCTCGTAGCGGGTGATGCAGGCAAGGAGGTCGGCGGCGGACAACTCGGCGAGCTTGCCTTCGTAATCGGCGGCGAAGGCGGCGCACTCGGTTTCCAGCCAGTCGAGGTCACGCGTTAACTCGGGCGCGTCCGGCGCCCTGTAGAGGTCGCTCAGATCCCAGTCCGGCAGATCGCCCAGCGGTTTGCCTCCCGCATCCTTGGCGGCGTCGCGGGTGGGGAGCGGGGCGGGGAAGGGCAGGCGCATGGGAACCTCGTCTTGGAAATGTGTCCCGACAGATATGCGCCCCGCCGCGTCGGGTCTCAACCCTTGGTCCCGATTGGCGGGGACGGACCGGCGCATTGCCAGAGGTGAACCGTCATGCCGATGCCGCCGGTTGGCGGGCACCCGGATCGCAACAGGGCCGGAATGACCCGCGCGGGGGCAACCGCGGGACGCTGGAAAGCTGACACAGGCATTGACGTACCGGGCCTCCGTGCTGGTGTATGCGCCAATGGTCGGAACAACGTGAGCGTGGGGCGGCCGAGGAACCGTACACCTGTGTCTTTTCGGGAAAAAAACACAGGTGTATGTTTGGAGATACAGGGGGCCGCACATGAGTCGTCTCGACAAGTCCGACTGGCTTGATTTCGCGTTGGCGCAGCTGGCGGAGAACGGCCATGGCGCGCTGAAGGCGCAGACGCTCGCCGCCGGGCTGGGCGTTACGAGGGGAAGCTTCTATTGGCATTTCGAGGATCTTGCCGCCTTCAAGCGGGACCTCGTCGCCCACTGGATGGACAGAACAACCGAGGAACTGGTGCGCGCGGTTGTCCGCGATGGCGACGCCGAGGCGCAATTGCGCGGGCTCATGCGGCGCGCGTTGCGGTCCGGGGCTGCGCTGGAACGCGCGATGCGCGCCTGGGCGACCGTGGACGCGGAGGTCGCGCAGACCGTGGCCGCGGTGGACTGGCGGCGCATCCGCTTCGCCGAGCAATTGCTGGCCGCGCTGGGCGTCTCCGAGGCCGAGATCGGGCCGCGGTCGAGGATGCTCTACTGGGCGGCGATCGGGCGGCTGATGATGATGCGGTCGGAAGGTCAGGAACTGAGCGATGCCGAAATCGAAGACCTGGCCGCGCTTCTCAGCCGCTGACTGCTGCCGGGTCTCAACGGTTTGGCGGCGTGATCAAACCATACACAAGTGCCCGGACACTTTCCGTACACATGCGTTCGGTTCTTAGAGCTCCACCTCGCCGTCCTCGCCCACTTCGGGCTCCTCCGGTTCCGTCCATGGCCGGTCAGGCGAGCGGCGGATGATTATGTCGCCGTTCGGCAACCGCTCGGGCCGCTCGTAGGCGGTGATGTCGTCCATCAGCGCGCCGAGCGATTCGAGGAAGGGCAGCATTTCCTCTTCGAAGAAAGGCCGCGCCTCCTCCAGCATGGGCCGCATGTCCTCGAGGATACCCTCGAGGATCATCCGCGACCCCTCGCGCAGAAGGTCGAAGCCGCGCTCGGTTTCGCTGTCCTCCTGCGCTGCGGCGGGAAGCGCGAGCAAAATGGTCAGTGACATGGGGCCAAGGATGCGTCTCATGGTCGAAATATAGGCAAGATCGCGCCCTGCGTTAAGGGGCCGCGCTCAGCCGTGGCCGAAATCAAGGGTTACCGGAAAATGGTCCGACGCGTGCAGGAGTGCCCGCTGCAACGCCGCGTCGCGCCAGCAGGTGGGATCGTCGAAAGGGTGCCATATCCGCCATCGCCGGGCTTTCCGCCGAAGCGTCGGCGACACCATGATGTAGTCTAGGAGGGCGGACAGCCACCGGTCCTCGCCCGCTATGTAGAACCGTGCGGTGGTCGGCTGGGCCGAGATCCGGCTCTGCAGCGCCTGCATCGCGTGGGGATCGTAGAGCCGCATGTCCGGTTCGGCCCCGGCCCCGACGACGACCTCGACGCCGGAGCGACCGAAGAGCCGCTCGTATTCGTCGAGGCCCGGGCCATCGTTCAGGTCGCCCGCCACGATGAGCTGGTCGCCGGCCATCAGGTGCTCCTCGATGCGCCGCCGCAGCCAGATGCACTGTGCCAGTTGCTTGCGCCGGTTCGCGATGGCGAAGCTCATCGCCTCGTCGGCATTGCGCGCACCATGGGGCGCTTTCGATTTCACATGACAGCCGATCAGGCGGATATCGCCGAGCGGGGTTTCCAGCGCCGCCTCCAGCGGCGGTTTGGAGAAGGTGACAACGTCTTCCTGCGCGTCGATGTCGAGATCGATCCGGAACGTGGTGTCGAAGCGCGGCACGTCGCTGCGTCCATGCTTGCCCGCGACCGGCCCCAGCGGATCGTGCCGCGCCGAGATCACGTCCGGATCATAGAGCAGCATGAGTTCCTGCTGGGTATGGTTCGGGAAACCGGACAGGGCTGCACGGGCGCGGATGCCTGCCTCGCTCGCGAAGGTTTCGAGCGCTGCGATACCGTCATGCCGTCGCGAGATGTCTGGCGCCTCCACCACGAGGATGGCGTCGGCATCCAGCGCCCGGAAGACGGTGAAGAGCGCGTCGATCTGTTCCTCCCGCGTGACACCCTCGCGGGAGGACCGTTCCCCGTCCCTCAGAAGCCGACCTTCGGGGTCGAACAGGGCGTGAAACCATTCGACATTGTAGGTTGCGATGCGCATGGCGGTCATGCCGCGCCGCGTTCGGCGCGGATGCTGTCCCATGCGGCGTTGATCGCGGCCAGCCGCGCCTCGGCCAGCCTTGCGGCCTCGACCGGCACGCCGCGGGCGATCATCCGATCGGGGTGGGTGGCGCGCACCTCGGCCCGCCAGGCCGCGCGCACGGTGGCAAGATCGACGCCGGGATCGACCCCCAGCACCGCGTAGGGGTCGGCATCGGGCACGTGTCGCGCCCGCATCCGCCGGAACAGGGCTTCGTCCATTCCGAAGATCTCGGCCACCCGGGCGAGGAACGCGTCTTCCCCGGGGTGGTAGGTGCCGTCCGCCGCCGCGATGTGGAACAATCCCTCCATCAGGTCGCACAGCACGCTGTCCTGTCCGCAGGGCTGCTCCGCCGTGCGGAACATCGACGCGACACGGCTGGCGTAGTCCTCGAACCCGGCCACGTCCTCGCGCGCGAGGTTGAAGACCCGCGCCGCCGCGCGCTCGTCCGAAGCGGGGATCTGGAAGACGTCCCGGAAGGCGGCGACCTCGTCGCGCGTCACGCGGCCGTCGGCCTTGGCCATCTTCGCACCCAGGGCGATCACCGCGATGGTGAAGGCCACGCTGCGTTCCGGCGGGGTCCGGAGCCGCTCGAAAACGGCCGACAGCCCCTCGCCCTGCGCGATCGCGGCCAGCGCCTCGGATATGCGGGTCCAGATCGACATGAACCCTTTCTAACGCAGAGCGGCCGCGCGCGGCAGGGGAAAGCACGCGACAAAGGGCCCCCCTCGGGCGGGGTCAGAGCATCTTCTGCATGAGAACGAGGTCGTGCCAGCGTCCGAACTTCCAGCCGACTTCCCGCAGGCGCGCCGCCTCGCGGTAGCCGAGCGCCGCGTGGAAGGCGATGCCGCCCGCGTTCTCGCCCGAGACGCCCGCGAAGAGGGAATGTACGCCGCGCCCGCGCAGGTCGCGTTCCACTGCCTGCATCAGCGCGCGGCCGATCCCCCGCCCCTCGGCGCCCCGGGCCACGTGGATGGAATGCTCGAACGTATGGGCATAGCCCGGCCCGCCGCGGAACTGGAACGCCGTGACGAAGCCGACGACGCCCCCATCCGACCCCATGTCGGCCACGTGGCATGGGGCGCCTTCCGCGATGCCAGCCGCAAGCGCACCGGGGTCCTTCTCCGCGGTGGTGAAGGTGATGACGGTCTCGCTGATGATCCGGTTCCAGATCCCGGCGATGGCAGGGGCGTCGCCCGGCACGGCGGGGCGGATCACAACAGGACCTCCCCCCGCGGTGTCGACAGGACGGCCTCCATGCGCGGAGTGTCGGACCCGATCACCTGCAGCCTTGCATCGTCGATCAGCGGGGCGAGCGCGGCGCGCAGCGCGTCCGCCTCCGGGGAATGGAGGCGCAGCGCGGTCAACCGTACACCCCTGTCGGGAAGGCGGGGGGCGGGGTGCGCCGGTCCGTTCCACTGGATCATCGCCGGGAAAAGTCCGCCGAAGGGCAGCTTTCCGTCCTCCGGCACCGCCATGCGCCAGCTGAGGTCGCCCCGTTCCAGGTCCCAGGGCACGCCCGCCCCTTCGGGCGCCGCCGCGAGCGCGGCGTCGAGGTTGTCCGTCCGGCAGATCCAGGTGGTCGCCCGCGTCGCACCCGTGAAATTGTCGAGGTCGAACCAGCGCGGCTGGTCCGGTCCCGGAGCGCCGGGCTCGATCGCGATCAGTTCGAAATACTCCTCGGGTCCGAGCGACAGGAGGCGGTTCCATGTCCCCATCGCCGCATGCTGCCCGCCGGGTGCGAGGGGAACGCCGAGCGCCGCCTCGACCTCCGCCGCGCCGTCTTCGAGCGCCTCCGTCGATACCGCGATGTGGTCGAGTGTCAGCATGCGCACCTCCATTGCCCGGACCATCACGGCTTAGCGCGGGCATTCGCGGCGGAAAAGACCGGGCATGTGTCGCGCGCGGCCATGCGGTTCCAGACGGCGCGCGATTGTCTGGCGGCATGACCGACGCCCCCGATCCCAAGGCGGCCCTGCGGCGCCAGGCCTTCGATGCGCGCAAGGCGGCTTTCGCGCTCGCCGCCCATGCCGTGCCACCGGCGACCGAGCACCTCCTGGCCGAGATCGGGCCCGCGGCGGACCGCATCGTTTCGGGCTACATGCCGATCAGGACCGAGCTCGACCCGCGACCGGCCATGGCCGCACTTCACCGCGCGGGCGCGCGGCTGGCCGTCCCGGTGATCGCGGGACGGGGCCTGCCGCTCGACTTCCGCGAATGGCGGCCGGATGCGGCGCTGGTGGAGGGACCATTCGGCGCGCTGATCCCCGAGCAGGGCGACTGGCTTGTCCCCGACACGCTGATCGTGCCGCTCGTGGCCTTCGACGCTCGGCTCAACCGGCTTGGCTATGGCGGTGGCTTCTACGACCGCACGCTCGCCTTGTTGCGCGGCCGGGGACCCGTGCGGGCCATCGGCTTCGCCTTCGCGGCCCAGGAGTTGCCCGGGATTCCGTCCGAGCCCACCGATGAGCCGCTCGACGCGCTCGTCACCGAGACGGGCGTTCTCAGGCGGTGATGTCCCCGCTGGACCTGTCGCGCCACAGGCCCTAAGGGCTTGGTCATGAAGATCCTCTTTCTCGGAGACGTGATGGGGCGCGCCGGGCGCGCGGCCGTGACCGAGACGCTGCCCCGTCTGCGGGACGAGTGGCGGCTCGATTTCGTCGTGGTGAACGGCGAGAACGCGACCTCGGGGGCAGGGCTGTCCGCGGCCCATGCGAAGGCGCTGCTGGAGGCCGGGGCCGACGTGATCACGCTCGGCGACCATGCCTTCGACCAGCGCGACATGTTGCAGTTCATCGCGTCCGAACCGCGCGTGCTGCGTCCGCTCAACTTCGCCAAGGCGGCTCCGGGGCAGGGCGCGCGCCTGTTCGAGGCGCGGGGCGGGCGCAAGGTTCTGGTGGCGCAGGCACTTGGCCAGGTCTTCATGAAGCGCCCCTTCGACGATCCGTTCTCGGCACTCGATGCGGCGTTGAAGTCCTACCCGCGCGGCGGTCTCGCGCAGGCCGTGATCGTCGACATCCACGCCGAGGCGACGTCCGAGAAGATGGCGACGGGCCATTTCTGCGACGGCCGCGCCAGCCTCGTCGTCGGCACGCACACCCATGTGCCGACGGCCGACGCGATGATCCTGCCGCGCGGCACGGCCTATCAGAGCGACGCCGGCATGTGCGGCGACTACAACTCCGTCATCGGGATGCAGAAGGAGGAACCGCTGCGACGCTTCCTCACGGGCATGCCGAAAGAGCGGTTCACCCCCGCGGACGAGGCCGCGACCCTATCGGGCGTCTATGTCGAGACCGACGACCGCAGCGGCGCGGCGACCCGCATCGCGCCCGTGCGGCTGGGCGGGCGGCTTCAGGACGCCGGGCCTTGAGCCGCGACCGCCTCGTTCTCTTGGTGCTCCTCCTGGCCATCGGTGCCGCCTGGGGCATCACCCAGCCCTTCGCCAAGATCGCTGTCTCGGAGGGCTATCGCCATTTCGGGATCATCTTCTGGCAATTCCTGCTGGGCGCCGCGCTGCTGGCCGCGATCAACCGGGTCCGGGGGCGCGGCCTGCCGCTCGGCCGCGTTCAGGTCGCGCTTTATGCGACCATCGCGCTGATCGGAACGCTGTTGCCCAACTCCGCCAGCTACACCGCGGCGATCCACCTGCCGTCGGGCATCCTGTCAATCGTGCTTTCGCTGGTGCCCATGCTGTCGTTCCCCATCGCGCTTGCCCTGGGCATGGACCGGTTCTCGGCTCTGCGCTTCGCGGGCCTGCTGCTTGGCTTCGCCGCGATCCTCATGATCGCGCTGCCGGAGACGAGCCTGCCCGACCCGGCGATGGTCTGGTGGCTGCCGCTCGCCCTGGTCGCGCCGGCGTTCTACGCGGTCGAAGGCAACTTCGTCGCGCGCTTCGGCACCGCCGGCCTCGACCCCGTGCAGCTTCTTCTCGGGGCCTCGGTCATCGGCGCCGCCATGGCGCTGCCGCTTGCGCTGATGACGGGGCAGTGGATCTCGCCGCTGCCTCCCTGGGGGGCGCCAGACTTCGCGATCCTCGGTTCCTCAGCGGCACATGCCCTGGCCTATTCGGGCTATGTCTGGATGGTCGGCCGCGCGGGCGCCGTCTTTGCCGCGCAGGTCAGCTATCTCGTGACCGCCTTCGGCATCCTCTGGGCCTGGATCATCTTCGGCGAGACCTATTCTGGCTGGGTCTGGGCCGCCATCGCGCTCATGTTCGCGGGACTCTTCCTCGTGCAGCCGCGCGGCCAGGCACGCAGCGCCGCCGCCGCCTGAAGACCAAGACGCCGCTTGCGGGGCGGCAGGCCATCGGGGATGATGCCCAGTGGAGCCGGGCCGGGGGCCTCCGGCCACGGCAAGGGGCAAGGATGCTCGATCTCGGACTGTCTCAGACCGGCGAGGGCCTGGTCGCGCTGGCGATCCTCGGGGCGATGTTCGCCCTTTTCCTGACCGAGCGCTGGCCGACGGAGGTGGTCGCCATCGGTACCGTCGGCGTCCTTCTCGTGCTGGGTCTTCTGCCGTATGACGCCGCGCTCGGTGTCCTGTCTAATCCCGCGCCCTGGACCATCGCGGCGATGTTCATCGTGATGGGCGCGCTGGTGCGCACCGGCGCGCTCGACGGACTGACCCGGCGGGCCGAGGCGCTGGCCTCCCACAGCCCGCGCCGCGCGCTCGTCACGCTTCTGGCGTTCAGCGCGCTGGCCTCGGCCTTCATGAACAACACCCCCATCGTCGTCATCATGATCCCGGTCTTCGTGCAGGTGGCGCGGATCGCGGGGCAGTCGGCCTCGAAATACCTTATTCCGCTCAGCTATGCCGCGATCATGGGCGGCACGCTGACCCTGATCGGCACGTCCACGAACCTCCTGGTGGACGGAATCGCGCGCACGGAGGGTTTCGAGCCCTTCTCGATCTTCGAGATCACTCCAATCGGCCTGGTCGTGGTCGCCTGGGGAATGATCTACCTGACCTTCATCGGCCGCCATCTCCTGCCCGAGCGCGTCTCGATGGCGGCGCTTCTCGGGGGCGGGCGCGCGCGGGCCAAGTTCTTCACCGAGGTTGCCGTGCCCGAGGGCTCCACCCTGATCGGCCGAAACGTCAACGAGGTGGAGATGTTCCGGCGCGAGGGCGTGCGCCTGATCGACGTGTTGCGCGGCGACGCCTCGCTTCGCCGGGACATGTCGGCGGTCGAATTGCTGGCCGGCGACCGCGTCGTGCTTCGCACCGATATGGCCGAGGTTCTCGGCCTGCAGCAGTCCAAGGAGTTGAAGACGGTCGACAAGCTGAGCGAGGTGCGCACGACGACGGTCGAGGTCCTCATCACGCCCGGTTGCCGAATGGTCGGTCGGCGCCTCGGCGATCTCCGCCTGCGCCGCCGCTACGGTGTCTATCCGCTGGCCGTGCACCGGCGGAACCAGAACATCGGCCGACAACTCGACGACCTCGTGGTCCGGGTGGGCGACACGCTCCTGCTCGAAGGTGCGCCGGCCGATGTCGAGAGGCTGGCCGCCGACATGGACATGGTCGACGTCTCCGCGCCGTCCGAACGCGCCTACCGCAGGGGCAAGTCGCCCATCGCCATCGCCGCCATGGCGGGAATCGTGGTCCTGGCCGCGCTGAACGTCGCCCCGATTCTCGCCCTCGCCATCGTCGCGGTGGCGATCGTGCTGCTGACAGGATGCATCGACGCGGAGGAGGCGTTTTCCTTCGTCGAGGGGCGGTTGCTCGCGCTGATCTTCGCCATGCTCGCGGTCGGCGCGGCGCTGGACCATACAGGCGCGGTCGAACTGGTCGTGGGCAGCGTCGCCCCCGCGCTCGAGCCGATGCCGGCCGTCGCCCTTGTCTGGGCGGTCTACTTCCTGACCACGCTTCTGACCGAGCTGGTGTCCAACAACGCCATTGCCGTCATCATGGCGCCCATCGCCATCGCGCTGGCCGAGGCGACCGGTGTGGATGCCCGCCCCCTGCTTGTCGCGGTCATGATCGCGGCTTCCGCCTGCTTCGCCACGCCCATCGGTTACCAGACCAACATGCTGGTCTACGGGCCGGGCGGATACCGGTTCACCGACTTCCTTCGCGTCGGGATTCCGTTGAATCTTTCGCTGGGGGTTGTGGTCTGCCTCGCTATTCCGCTTATCTGGCCATTGTAGGGGCAGATGCGCCCCCGAAGGAGCACGTGCCATGCCGATCGGCAGCCTCTTGCGCGACAAGGTTCCGGACATCGTCGTGATGTCCGCCGTCGTCGCCCTTCTGACCGGCTGCGCCGTATCGCCGCCGCGCCCGGTGGAGGTGTCGCTCGACCGCACCTCGCTCGAGGTCCGGCTCTCCAACGGCGAGACCTGCGTCGGCCCGGTTTCCGCGACCCGGTCGGGATCGGGCGGCGGCGCGGCCGTTTCGGGCGCTGGCCAGCTTGGCGGCTGTTCGGTCGCGCTCGGCTATCGCGTGACGGCCGATACCGGCCTCAACCCGGTGCGCCTCGTGCTGGAGGAGGTCTTCGCGGCCATAGGCCTGCCCGATGCCATCGCGCCCGCCGCCGATGTGGAAATCACGGCACCCGATGGGCGCCGCTGGCTTTTCGCCTCGCCCTCCGACGCCGGACGCGCCTGAACGCCTCCGATCTCAGAACGGCCAGAATACCAGCAGCGCGGGGACCGACACCGCGATGATGAGGATTTCCAGCGGAAGCCCCATCCGCCAGTAATCCCCGAACCGGTAGCCGCCGGGGCCAAGGACCAGCGTGTTGTTCTTGTGCCCGATCGGCGTGAGGAAGGCCGCCGAGGCCGCGACCGCCACGGCCATGAGGAACGGGTCGGGGTTCACATCCAGACGCTCCGCCATGGTGATCGCCACGGGCGCCGCGACGATGGCGGTCGCAGTGTTGTTGAGGATGTCCGACAGCGTCATCGTCACCACCATCAGGACCGTCAGGATGGCCCATGCGGGCCAGTCGCCCGTCAGCGCCACGAGCGCCTCGGCGATTAGCCCGGTGCCTCCGGAAGTCTCGAGCGCGGCGCCGAGCGGGATCATCGACCCCAGAAGCACCACGACCGGCCACTCGATCCTGTCGTAAAGCTCCGAAAGCGGCACGACACGCATGGCGACGAAGCCCACCGCGACGATCCCCAGCGCCACGGGCAGGTAGATCAGCCCCAGCGCCGCCGCCGTCACCGCTGCGGCAAAGAGGGCGATGGCCCCCCAGGTCTTGCCCTCCTGCGTCACCGAAAGTCCCCGGTCGGCAAGGGTCATGCCGCCGAGCCAGGCCACCACGTCGTCGGACCGGTCCGAGGGCGCGAGGAGAAGAAGGATGTCGCCCGGCCGGATCACCGTCTTGCGCAGCGCCTTCGTGATCCGTTCGCCCTGCCGCGCGATCCCCAGAAGCGTGGTGTTCTGGCGCCACGAGAGGCCGACCGCCTCGACCGTCCGTCCGTCGATCCGGGCGCCTTCGGGGACGACCATCTCCACGAGGCTGACACCATCGCCGACCGCCTCGGCCCCGCTTCCGTTGTCGGGGGTTTCCAATCCCTGCGCCGCACGGAACTCGTCGAGCGCGGCGGGATCGGCCTCGATCACCAGCACGTCGCCAGCCGCCAGCTTCAGGGTCCGGCCCGTGCCGTAACGCCGTCGCCCGTCGCGGACGATGCCGATCAGGGCGACATCCGCCTTGGCGGCCTCGTCCTCCAGCTCGCGCAGACGCTTTCCGGCAAGCTTGCCGTCCTCGGGCAGGCGCAGCTCGGCGATGTAGGGCTTGAGTTCCGCCACCCGGTCGCCGCCCACGCCGCTGTCGCGCACCGGGATCAGCCGCCAGCCGACGAGGGCCACGAAGACCAGGCCCGCGACCGCCGCGACCCCGCCCACGGGCGCGAAGTCGAACATGGCGAACGGTTCACCCAACGCATCCTCGCGGAAGGTGGCGATGATGATGTTGGGCGGCGTCCCGATCAGCGTGACCATGCCGCCGAGTATCGTGGCGAAGCTGAGCGGCATGAGGCTGAGCCCCGGGCTGCGGCCGGCCTTGCGCGCGGTGGCGATATCGACGGGCATCAGCAGCGCGAGCGCCGCGACGTTGTTCATGAAGGCCGATAGGACGCCGCCCACGCCGCCCATGATGGCGATATGGGCCCCGAGGCTGCGCGACGCGTCGATCAGCGTGCGCGTGATGAGCAGGACCGCGCCCGAGCGCACGAGGCCCGCCGATATGATGAGAACGAGTGCCACGACGATGACGGCCGGATGGCCGAAGCCGGCGAAGGCCTGGTCGGCGGGCACGACCCCGAGGACGATGCCGAGAAGCAGCGCGCCGAAGGCCACCATGTCGTATCGGACCCTGCCCCAGAGAAGGAGCGCGAAGACGCCACCGAAGAGCGAAAAGAGGAGGATCTGGTCCTGGGTCATGGGGGGAGCCTAGCGACAAGGCGGAACGGGGGGGAGGGGGCGTGCCGGAAAAGGCGCACATTCCGACCCGCGGGAGCCCGTTTCCCGGCATCCGGGGCGAAGGTGGGGGCTAGAGGTGCGGTCCCACGGGACGCGCGCCGGCATCTTGCAGCTTGTCGATCAACGCCGCGGTCGATGGCAGAAAACGTCCGCGCGGCTTGCTTTCCTTCCACCAGGCGCGAGCACCGGGTGAAGACAGCAGATCGAGCATCGTGTTGTGCACGGCGTAGTTGAGGTGCTCGAACTGTTTCGGCACGGTGCCCAAGTGCTTGTCGAAATTGCCAATGATGTGGATGCCCTGTTCCAGGTAGAGGCCGAAGGCCAGTTTTTCGCCCGGGCTCAGCGCGTCGAAATCCTCCTGTCCGCGGGCCACGAGATCGGCCATCGCGAGGTCGTTGGTCACCGCCTTGAACTGGGTGAGCGAGACCTGGAGCTCGCGCCAGTTTTTCAGGCGTGTCTCGCGGTTCTGGTCACGCAACTGCAGCGCAAGGAACAGAAGCGAGGCGATGACACCGGCGGCGGCCAGAAGATCGGCGATATCGGCGAGGAAGGTCAGCATGAGCCAAGTCCCGTGAGTGCGGCGGGGCGACCCTAGCCGCCCTCATCCAGCCTGCGAAGCCCTCGCGCGTCGCGGCCGGTCGATATTGCCGCTGCGCACGCCCTGCGCTAGAGAGGCCGGCGTTCAGGACAACGACAGACGAGGCAGCCATGGCCGGCCATTCCAAATGGGCGAATATCCAGCACCGCAAGGGACGGCAGGACGCCGCGCGCTCCAAGCTGTTCTCCAAGCTCGCCAAGGAGATCACCGTCGCCGCCAAGATGGGCGACCCCGATCCCGACAAGAACCCGCGCCTGCGCCTGGCGGTGAAGGAAGCCAAGTCGAACTCCGTCCCCAAGGACGTGATCGAGCGCGCGATCAAGAAGGCGATCGGCGGCGAAGGCGAGAACTACGAAGAGATCCGCTACGAGGGTTATGGCCCGAACGGCGTCGCGGTGATCGTCGAGGCGATGACCGACAACCGCAACCGGACCGCCTCGACCGTGCGCTCGACCTTCGGCAAGCATGGTGGCAACCTCGGCGAGACGGGCTCGGTCGCCTTCATGTTCGATCGCAAGGGGCAGGTGGTCTACTCGGCCGATGCCGGTGATGCCGAGACCGTGCTGATGGCCGCCATCGAGGCCGGGGCCGAGGATGTCGAAAGCTCCGAGGAAGCCCATGTCGTGTGGTGCGCCGATACCGATCTGAACGAGGTCTCTACCGCGCTCGAGGCGGCGCTGGGCGAGAGCGAGACCACCAAGCTGGTCTGGCGGCCCACCACGACGACGGAACTGGGCCTCGAGGATGCGCAGAAGCTGATGAAGCTGATCGATGCGCTTGAGGACGATGACGACGTCCAGACCGTGACCTCGAACTTCGAGATCTCCGACGAGGTGATGGAACAGCTCGCCGGGTGAACGAGGGGGCTCAGGCCCCCTTGTCGCGTACGGCCCGCACCAAGGCGCGGGTCAGCGGGGCGAGCACACGGGCATAGCGGCGCGGAACCTGCCAGACGAGCGGGGTTTCGAGGCGCAGGTGCGGGACCAGTTCCACGAGATGCCCCGACGCCAGGTGCGGGGAGAGGTGGCCGACAGGGTTCAGGCACCATCCCAGCCCCGCGATGGCCGCGTCCGTGATGCCTTGTGTCGAGGCCACGTAGTGGGCGCGCAGCGGCACCCGTGCCCCGGCCGCCCGTTCCGCCCACATCGACGGCAGCGCGTCTTTCCGGTTGAACACCAGCGCCGGCGCGGCGGCGAGCGTCGCGGCCGACACCCTGCCGTTGAACCAACGCGCGAAGAAGGCCGGCGCGCAGACCGCCGGATATTCCAGGCTCCCCAGCGCCACCGCAGTGCAGCCCTGAACCGGCGTCGAGGACAGCGTGATCGCCGCGGCCACCTCGCCCGATCGCAGGAGGTCGGCGGCATGGGCCTGATCGTCGATCACCAGATCGAAGAGGAAGCCCGCCTCCGCCGCCACCGCCAGCGCGTGCGGCACGAAGGTCGCGAGACTGTCGGCGGTGACGGCGATCCTGACGGGCGTCTCCGCCCCGGGCAGGAGCCCCGCGAGATCCGTGGCCAACTCCATCTCCAGAAGGCCGACCGCCTCGGCATGGGCGAACAGGCGCTGTCCCGCATCGGTCGGCGTCGCGGGGCGCGTGCGCCGGATCAGGGTCGCGCCCATGCGGTGTTCGAGGGCCTTCACGCGCTGGGAGACGGCCGATTGGGTGATGCCGAGGGACGCGGCCGCGGCCTCGAACGAGCCGCAACGGAGCACGGCGGCGAAGGCGGCGAGAGCGGCGGCATCAATCATTAGAAGATCTTATCTTGCATGTATGAAATGCACTAGACGAATGCTGGCAGGATCGGCTAGCCGGAGCACCGCGCCACCGGAGCCCGCCCGATGACCACCGCCTTTCTCGCGGGTTTCGCCCTGTCCTTCTCCCTCATCCTCGCCATCGGCGCGCAGAACGCCTTCGTCCTGCGGCAGGGCCTGAAGGGGGAGTACGTGACGGCCGTGGTGCTGGTCTGCTGCTTTTCCGAAGGTATCCTCATCGCGACGGGCGTCGCGGGGTTCGGTGTGCTCGCGCAGGCGGTGCCCTGGGCGCTGGAGGCCATGCGCTGGGGTGGGGTGGCCTTCCTGACGGCCTACGGCCTGCGTGCACTCCGATCCGCGGCGACCGAAGCCGGGGCGCTCACCGCGGCGGGCGGCGCGGGGCAGGGCCTCGGGGCGGTGCTGGGCACCGCGCTGGTGATGACCTGGGCCAACCCGCACGTCTATCTCGACACCGTGGGACTGATCGGCGCGGTGGCGGCGCAGTACCGGCCGGCGCATTGGGCCTTCGGGGCCGGCGCCTTGACGGCCTCCTGCCTGTTCTTCGCGGCGCTCGGCCACGGCGCGCGGGTCTTCGCTCCTGTTTTCGCACGGCCCGCGGCGTGGCGGATCCTAGACGCAGTGGTCGGCGCGACGATGATGGTCCTCGCCGTCAAGCTCGCCTTCGGAGACTGAGGCGGCTTGCAGTCTTCCGGCACTTGGGCTGATGTGCGGGCGATGTCCGAAAGCGAAGACAGAACAGAAAAGACGCCGGTCGCGCCCGGGTCACGGCCCGTTCTCGGCGTCATGTGGATGATCGTCACGGGCATCTGTTTCGTGGCGGTCACGGCCAGCGTCAAGATGGTGGGCGATGACGTGCCGGCGGCGCAGGCAGCCTTCCTGCGCTATGTTCTGGGCCTCGTCTTCCTCATCCCGATGATCCCGGCGATCCGCGCCGCGACCTTCAGCCCGAGGGTGTTGAAACTGGCCGGGATCCGCGGCGCGGCCCATGCGCTGGGCGTGATCGCCTGGTTCTACGCCATGACGCGGATCCCGATCGCCGAGGTGACGGCGATGAACTACCTCAACCCCGTCTACGTGACGGTCCTGGCCGTGATCGTGCTGGGCGAGCGCATTTCGACCCACCGTGCCATGGCCGTCGTCGTGGCCCTCCTTGGGGCACTCGTGATCCTGCGTCCGGGCTTCCGCGAGCTCGATCCGGGGCATTTCGCCATGCTCTTCACGGCAGCGTCCTTCGCGGTCGGCTATATCCTGGCCAAGATCCTCGCCGACGAGGTGCCGGCCGCCGCGGTGGTCTTCCTTCTGTCGGTCACGGTGACGCTGGCGCTGGCGCCGTTCGCCCTTTACGTCTGGGTGCCCGTCGGTCCCGGCGACCTGGGATGGCTCTTCCTGACCGCGGTCTTCGCCACCGCAGGCCATTTCACGATGACGCTCGCCTTCCGGGCAGCCCCCCTGACCGTGACGCAACCGGTCACCTTCCTGCAGCTCGTCTGGGCCACAACCCTCGGCGCGGTGGTCTTTTCCGAGGCGGTCGATATCTGGGTCGTTGTCGGGGGAACGATGATCATCGCGTCGGTCAGCTACATCGCCTGGCGGGAGGCGGTCCTGCGCAGGCAGGTGGCGGCGGCGGCTTCCACGCCGGGCTATGGCGCCGCCGCGGGGCGTGGCGACCGGCAGGACGTCCGCGATTCGCCCGGAAATTGAGCAGCCGGTGCGGCAATCGCCCAGCGTAACGCCAACGGGTCATGCTGCAGCGCGGAATGCGGCGGGCGGTCACTTGTCTCACACAATCATCTGCGTTGCCTTGCCGAAAGCGGAGGGAACGCATGACACTGGAAGCCGTCATCTTCGGGGGGATGGGAAGCCTCGCCGAATGTGCCGAAATCGACCGGGCGGCCTGGAACGCCGCCTTCCGGATGCACGATGTGCCGTGGAACTGGTCGTGGGACACCTATAGCGAACTGATGCGGCCGGGCGGGGACCGGCAGCTGGCGGCGCGTTACGCGGCGCACCTGGGGCAGGTCGTGGAGGCGCGGGCGCTCGACGCGGCGCATCAGAACCTTTTCGCGGCCATGCTGGTCGAGGAGGTGCCGCTGCGCCCGGGCGTGGCGCGGGTGCTGGCCTGGGCCGCGAGGGGCGGCGTCAAGCTCGCCATCGTGAGCCGCGCGGAGTTGCAGCCGGTGACGGCGCTCCTCAGGGCAACGGCGCGCGCGCGGGCGGGGATCTCCTTCGACGTGGCGGTGCTCCGCTCGGACGTGACGCGGATGGCGCCGGACCCGCAGGCCATGACGCTTGCCGTCGAGAAACTCGGCGTGGGGACGGGCCGCTCGGTGGTGGTGGCCGATACGCCGGTCGCGGCACAGGCGGCCCACGGAGCCGGCCTGCCGGTCCTGGCCTTTCCGGGGCGGCTGGCCGAGGCGGAGCCCGAGGAATTCGGCGGTTTGCCGATGGTGCATGCACTGTCGCCCGAGGCCCTGACCCAGGCCTGGCGCGGTGCGGAATCGACGGCTGCGGAATAAGGCGGACCGGCGCCGGCGATTGATCTGGCTCAAGGCCGCGGGCGCTCGGACGGGACTAGGGTTTCCAACCGAGAGAACTGTCCGGCAGAGGAGACCCGCGCATGTCCAACACCCCCCACGAACTGGCCGACGACTTCCCCCACGAGGTGGAGAAGATCCACGAGTTGAAAGTGTCCAATCCGCATTTCGCCCGCCTGATGGATGCCTATCACGAGGTGAACCGTGCCGTGCACCGGGCGGAGACGGGTGTGGAGCCGGTCGATCAGTCGGCCGAGACGCAGATGCGCAAGGAACGGATGCGGCTGAAGGACGAGATCGCGGGGATGCTGGCCAAGGCCTGATTGCCGGGCGTGCGCGCCCTCGCGCCCCCTTGCGGGAGCGGTCGGCCGCGCACCGGGGGGCCAGCCCCCCGACCGCGCCGCGGCCTCTGGCCGCGACGCGCCCCCCGGAGTTTCGGGCCAGAGTGAAGAAAGCCGGGAAGCGCGCCCTTCAGGTCGCGTTGCCCTCGGTCTTGCCTTCCACATGGTTCTGGAAGCGTTCGAAGAACTGGTCGGCCATCTTCTTGGCGAAGCTGTCGATCAGGCGCGAGCCGAGTTGTGCGATCTTGCCGCCGACCTTGGCCTCCACGTCGTAGTGGAGGTCGGTGCCACCGCCCTCGGCATCGCTGAGGCTGACTTCGGCACCGCCCTTGGCGAAGCCCGCGACGCCGCCCTTGCCTTCGCCCGAGATCCTGTAGCTGGTTTCCGGAACCACGTCCGACAGGATGACGCTTCCCTGGAACGTGGCCTTCACCGGGCCGACCTTCTGCTTGACGATGGCGTGGAAGCCCTCTTCGGGGGATCCCGTCAACTCTTCGCAGCCGGGAATGCAGGCCTTCAGGACCTCCGGATCGTTCAGCGCCGCCCAGACCGTCGCGCGGTCGGCGTCGAGCGTTCGGGTTGCGTGCATTTCCATGTCCGTCTCCTCCATGTCGCCGCTGCGACAGGCCTAGTCCCGCGCGTCCCGCGGCGTCAATCGGCAAAGAAGCGCAGTCAGGGCTCGATCTCGTAGGGCAGGGTGCCGCGCCGGTCGGGGTCGATGCGAAGCTGCCGTTCAAGCGGCGGCACGGCGCGCTGGTGGCAGTGCGCGCGTTCGCAGATCCGGCAGGATATGCCGATCGGCTGGAATGCGGCGTCGCGGTCGAGGTCGAGCCCGTCGGCATAGACGAGCGCCGGCGCGTGCGCCACCTCGCATCCCAGCGAGATCGCGTAGCGCCGGGTCGGCGTGCCCCAGGCGCTGCCGGGTTTCGACACGTCGCGGGCGAGAATGACGTAGCGCACGCCGTCGGGCGTCTCGGCAAGCTGGCGCAGGAAGCGGGTGGGCGTCTCGAAGGCCTGGTGAACGTTCCACAAGGGGCAGGCGCCGCCGTAGCGGGCGAACTGGAGACGTGTCGCGGAATGCCGCTTCGTCACGGTGCCAGCCTGGTCGACGCGGGCGAAGAAGAAGGGCACCCCCTTGGCGCCCGGCCTTTGCAGGGTCGACAGCCGGTGCGCCACCTGTTCGATCGAGGCCCCGAACTCGTTCGACAGATGCTCCAGATCGTGGCGTGTCTCGCGTGCGGCGCCCGCGAAGCGCGTGTAGGGCAAAAGGACCGCGCCGGCGAAATAGTTCGCCATCCCGATCCGGGCGATCTCGCGCGCGGTTTCGGTCTGGAACCGGGCCAGGTCGAGCGTGGCCTCGAGAAGCGGCGCCTGCGTGAGCAGCGCATATTGGTGCAACAGCTGGAAGCGCTGGGTTTCGGGCGCGGCGCGGGGCGAGAGTGTGAGCGTCCGGCTGGCGCGGTCGTAGTGTCGGACGCCTTCACCCGGCGACTTGCGGATCGTGACGCCGAGCGCGCCGAGCTCCGCCTCGGTATGGGCCGCGAGATCGCCCTTTGCCTGACCGGCGAAGCGTTCGGCGGCGCGGTCCACGGCGTCGATGTAGTTGTCGCAGTAGTGGAAGAAATCGCGCACCTCTTCCCAGGGGCTTTGCAGGGCGCGGCTGTCCTGCCCCAACGCCTCGTCGAGGGAAGCGAGGCGTTCATGGGTCTGGCGATAGGCGCGGTGCAGATCGAGGAAGGCGCGGGCCAGCGATGGCGCGTTCGAGGCGGCGAGGCGCAGGTCGGAGACGGGGGGCAGGGCCTCGGCGAAGACGGGGTCGGCCAGCGCCTCGCGCATGTCGGAGACGAGCCGCTCGGTATCGCCCGAGCCCAGCTCGGTCACGTCGAGGCCGAACTCCCGGGCGAGGCCCAGCACCACGGCGGTCGAGACCGGGCGGTTGTTGTTCTCCATCTGGTTCAGGTAGGGCAGGGAGACGCCGAGTTTGGCGGCGAAGTCCTTCTGCGTGAGGCCCAGGCGCGTGCGCACCTCGCGCAGCTTCGCGCCGGCATAGAGTTTCTGGGTCGACATCGCCCCTCCGTGCTTTGCAGAGGGAATAGCGGGGTTTGCAAACCCTGCAAAGGGGGCGCTTTCACCTTGCGTCTTGTGCGATCGACGGGGCGAGGTGGCCGTCAGCCCACGACCTGCCGCTCGCGCCGGATCGTATAGAGGATGGCGAAGACGGACAGGACCGAGGTGGCGAGCATGATCAGGATGAGCGGATAGGCCCCGCTGTCCCCTGTCAGGAGCGTGCCGGCCACTGCCGAAAGGACGGCGCCGCCGCCGATCGTGATGGCGCCGCCGAGGCCGCTGGCCGTGCCGGCGAGATGCGGGCGCACCGACAGCATGCCGGAGGTCGCGTTAGGCAGGACCATGCCGTTGCCGACACCGACGAAGGTCATGGAACCGAAGAACACGAAGGCTGTCTTGAACCCCATGAGGAACAGCACGAGCGACAGCACCAGCCCGGCCGTCGACAGGATCGTTCCCCAAAGGATCATGCTGTTGATCCCGACACGGACCGAGAAGCGGCCCGTTATCCAGTTGCCGAAGAAATACCCCAGCGCCGCCGTCCCGAAGTAGAGGCCAAGCTGTGCCGCCGATAGTCCGAAGACCTCCGATCCGACATAGGGCGCCCCGCCGAGGTAGGCGAAGAAGGCCCCCGAGGCGAGGGAGGCCGCCATGCAGTATCCCCAGAAGCGACGGGAGCGGAACAGCTCGGGGTATTCCGCGAACTGTTCGGCGAAGGTGCCCGCGCCGCGTGCCGCGGTCTCTCCGAGGTCGCGCCAGGTGAGCGTCAGGACAAGCGCGCCGAGGGCCGCCAGCATCCAGAAGTTCGCCTGCCATCCGAGCGTCTCGTCCAGGACGCCGCCGATGGCCGGCCCGATCATGGGCACGACGGCCATGCCCATGGTGACATAGCCGATCTGGCTTGCCGCCTGGTCGGCGGGATACATGTCGCGCACGACGGCACGACCCAGCACGAGGCCCACGACGATGACGGCCTGCAGCATGCGGAAGGCGAGGAAGATCTCCACACTTGGCGCAAGGATGCAGCCGATGGTCGCCACCAGGAAGATGGCGACGCCCCATAGGAGCACCGGCCTCCGCCCGTAGCGGTCCGATATCGGGCCGACGACGATCTGCAGGACCGCGTTCACCGCGAGGTAGAGCGCGACGGACAGCTGCATGAGACGGTAGTCGGCCCCGAAATGCTCCGCCATCGCAGGCAGCGAGGGCAGGAACACATTCATCGAGAGCGCGCCGAGACCGGTCAGCACGATCAGTGTGAAGATGTGGGGCGGGGTGGCGCGGTCCAGAAACCGCACCGCGGGAATTCGCGTCATGGGACAGGGGCTACGCCGGTGCGCCGGGAAGGTCCAGTGCGGCCCTGCGTCCCGGTGCCGCACAACCGCATGTGCGCCGATGCGAGGGTCAGCTCAGGCCCAGCGGTGGAAGACAAAAAACGCCCCAGCCGCGATCAGCACGAAGCCGACGAGATGGTTCCATGCCAGCGGCTCGCGCAGGTAGAAGGCCGAGAAGCCGGCGAAGATGGTGAGCGTGATGACTTCCTGTATCGTCTTCAGTTCGACGGCGGAAAAGTAGCCGTGTCCGATCCGGTTGGCCGGCACCTGCAGCAGGTATTCGAAGAAGGCGATCCCCCAGGATATTATGATCACGGCGAAAATCGGGGCCGCCTTGTACTTGAGGTGGCCGTACCAGGCGAAGGTCATGAAGATATTGGACATCACCAGAAGGCCGATCGTGACCACTGGAACCGGCAGGGTGGGCATGGTGGGGGTGCTCGCGCAGGGTGAACCTGTCGCCAGACGTTAGCGCAACCTTGGCCCGGCCGCGAGCGGCTTCATGCGCGCGCGGCAATGAGTTTGCAATTTTGCAGTGATTGCGGCAAAGCAATTTGCAAATATGCCGTTTCGGACTCGCCCACTCGGGAGGCGCTCGCTAGTGTGCCGGGCAAGAGGCCCGGCGAAAGACCGGGCGAGACCGACTTGCCTCAGACCGCCGGAAGCGGCCGGCCACGGAAGGGACGCCCATGAAAGACATCCTCGAACAGCTCGAACACCGCCGCGGCGAGGCCCGGCTCGGGGGCGGCCAGAAACGCATCGACAGCCAGCACGCCAAGGGCAAGCTGACCGCGCGGGAGCGGATCGATCTCCTGCTCGACGAAGGCAGCTTCGAGGAATTCGACATGTTCGTAACGCATCGCTGCGTCGATTTCGGCATGGACAAGTCCAAGCCGCGTGGCGACGGCGTCGTGACCGGCTGGGGCACGATCAACGGTCGCCTCGTCTATGTCTTCTCCCAGGATTTCACCGTGCTCGGCGGCTCGGTTTCGGAGACGCATGCGGCCAAGATCTGCAAGATCATGGACATGGCGATGCAGAACGGCGCGCCCGTGATCGGGATCAACGATTCCGGCGGCGCGCGCATCCAGGAGGGCGTGTCCTCGCTCGCCGCCTATGGCGAGGTGTTCCAGCGCAATATCGAGGCCTCGGGCGTGGTGCCCCAGATCAGCCTGATCATGGGGCCCTGCGCGGGCGGCGCGGTCTACTCGCCTGCCATGACCGACTTCATCTTCATGGTGAAGGACAGCTCCTACATGTTCGTCACCGGCCCCGACGTCGTGAAGACGGTCACGAACGAACAGGTGACGGCGGAAGAGCTCGGCGGCGCCTCGACCCACACCCGAAAATCCTCGGTCGCGGACGGCGCCTTCGAGAACGATGTCGAAGCGCTCTCGGAAATCCGGCGGCTTATCGATTTCCTGCCGCTCTCGAACCGCGAGAAGCCGCCGGTGCGGCCCTTCTACGACAGCCCCGACCGGGTGGAGGAGAGCCTCGACACCCTGATCCCCGACAATCCCAATCAGCCCTACGACATGAAGGAACTGATCCTGAAGGTCGCGGACGAAGGGGATTTCTACGAGATCCAGGAGGATTTCGCGAAGAACATCATCACCGGCTTCATCCGGCTCGAAGGGCAGACCGTGGGCGTGGTGGCGAACCAGCCGATGGTCCTGGCGGGGGTGCTGGACATCGATTCGGCGCGCAAGGCCGCGCGTTTCGTGCGCTTCTGCGACTGCTTCGAGATCCCGCTGCTGACCTTCGTCGACGTGCCGGGCTTCCTCCCCGGAACAGGGCAGGAATACAACGGCGTCATCAAGCACGGCGCGAAGCTGCTGTTCGCCTATGGCGAGGCGACGGTGCCGAAGGTCACGGTCATCACCCGCAAGGCCTATGGCGGCGCCTACGTGGTGATGTCGTCCAAGCACCTGCGCGGCGATATCTCCTACGCCTGGCCGACCTCCGAGATCGCGGTCATGGGCGCCAAGGGCGCGGTGGAGATCCTGCACCGTGCGGATCTGGGTGACCCGGCCAGGACCGCGGCGCACACGAAGGAATACGAGGACCGCTTCGCCAATCCCTTCGTGGCGGCCGAACGCGGCTTCATCGACGAGGTGATCCAGCCGCGCTCGACGCGCAAGCGGGTCTGTCGCGCCTTCGCCGCGCTCCGGCGGAAGGAAAAGAAGATGCCTTGGAAAAAGCACGACAATATTCCGCTGTAGGGTGCGCGACCCGCACACCGACAGGCGAAAAGGTGGGCCGATGGCCCACCCTACGGAGCCCTGAATGACCGACCCGATCTTCCACATGATCGCCGATGGCCCGCGTCCCGTCGCGCCCTTCTCCCACGCGGTGGAGACGGGGGGATGGGTGTTCCTGACGGGGCAGATGCCGACCGATCCCGCGGCCCCCGACGCGCCCCTGCCCCAAGGGGTGGAGGCGCAGACGGTTCGGGTGATGGAGAACCTGAGGCTCATCTTGCAGGGCCTCGGCCTCGACCTCTCCCACGTTGTTCAGATGCGCGCCTACCTGACCGAGTTCGAGCGCGACTACGCGGCCTTCAACGCGACCTATGCCGGGTTCTTCCCCGAAGACAGGCGGCCTGCGCGCACGACGGTGGGCGTCACCGCGCTGGCCGTGGGTGCGCTGGTCGAGATCGACTGCGTCGCGCGGCGGCCCGGGGCGGGAAATGCCTGAGCATGGCCTTTCGCTCGCCACTTTCGCCGCTCGGCTGGATCGCGCTTCTGGCGTCTGTCGCCGCTGCGGTGCTCTCCATCGTCGCGATGACCTTGCCGCGGGTACCGAACGGGCCCTGCACGCTGGAGGAGGCGCACGCGCTGCCCTCGGGCCGCACCGGCCGCCTCTGCGAGGTGTTGACGGAAACCCAGCCCTTCACCGAGACCGACTGGCTGGTTCTGCGGATGGTGGTGCCGGACCTTCCCGAACCGGGCTCGCAGGCAGACCATGCAGACCACGACTGGGTTTGCAGGACCATCGGGGTGCCGGCGGCCGAGACCGGCGCGTCGCGCCCTTCCCGCATCGTCGTGCAACTGATGTCCGAGCCCTTTCCCCGTGGCGAACCCGCGCCGGGGATAACCCAATCCATCGAGGCTTACTCGATCCGCAGCGGTGCCTGCATCTGGGAGCTTTTGTGATGCAGATACAAAATCTTGTGATCCGTTCTTCAAGCGGGACTCCATCTGAGGCTTCTGAGTCACAGACGCGGGCCGCTTGTGGAAAAGCCTGTGGATTGAATCCCGCCTCAGCTATCATCGGAACTGGCTGCGGAACCGCAGCTGTACCTCGGGTCGTG
>NZ_JAOPHT010000005.1 GCF_025515305.1 Roseicyclus sediminis | reverse complement strand
GAGGAAATCGCCTATGGCCAGGGCTGGATTTCCGCCGAAGACCTCGCCGATCGTATCGGTTTGTTCACCAAGAACGCCTATGGCGACTACCTGAAATCCCTGCTCTGAGGGCACGGCCGGCGCAGATCCGGAGGTGCCCGATGGGCACAGCCGGAGGTCAGGTCACTGCTGAACCGTCTGCGCGCGCTGTACCTGCGCTATTCATCGCACCATTCGGGGCGCCTTTGCGGCGTCGCACTGCCGCGTCTCGGCTTTCGCCGAACCGGCCAGGTCGAGAGCGTGAGGGTGACGCTTGATGGCCTGCACGTGACAGGCTGGGCCCTGCTCGTGCCGCTCCGCTTCAGGTGGCGGGGCGGCGTCCATGACGTGGTGCCCGACAAGCCGCGCGCCGACGTGGCCCGGCGGCTGGGGCAGGGCGGCAACACCGGCTTCGCGGTGACGCTGCCACGGGAGGCCCGTGGACTTTGCGCCGAGGTCGCGACGCCCTCGGGACGGTGGCGGCGCGTGGCTGTCCCGCACCCCGACGCGCCGCCATCCGCCGCGCACCGGCGGATGATCCGCGCCTTCCTGCGCGACCTTTGCCGCGCCGCGCCCGCGTTGCTGCGCCATGCGATCCGCCCGGAGGCCGCGTCGAAAACCGCGGTCAAACGCGCCCTCGGCCTTGATGGCGTGCCTCCCGTTCCTCTGCTCGACCCTCGCTGGTTCGGGATCGGCGGCATGGAGCAGCACAAGGTACCCTTCACCCTAGTCATTCCGGTGCACGACGCCTTCGACCTGCTGAAGGAGGCGCTGGACCGGGTCGCCCGGCACACGGCCGGCGACTGGCGTGTCATCGTCATCGACGACGCGTCGACCGACCCGCGGGTCCGGCCCTGGCTCCTCGATTGGGTCACGGTTCAGGAAGGTCGGGCGCGTCTGATCGCGCTCGATCGGAACATCGGTTTCGTCGGGGCCGTGAACCTCGGCCTCGAGGCGGCGGAGGGGTGTCCGGGTCCGGTGGTCCTGCTCAATTCCGACGCGCTGGTGCCCCAAGGGTGGGCGCCCCGGCTGCTCGCGCCGCTGTCCGATCCCCGCGTCGCCTCCGTCACGCCGATGTCGAACGACGCCGAGATCTTCGGTGCGCCCCTCCCCGGGGTGCCGGTTTCCCTGCTCCCCGGCGCCGCCGACGCCGCCGACCGCGTCGCCCGCGCCCTCGCCTGCCCCGGGGAACTGCCGTCCGCGCCCACCGGCGTCGGTTTCTGCATGGCGCTTTCTCGGCGCTGGCTGGCTCGCGTGCCGCGCCTCGATCCTGCGTTCGGCCGGGGCTACGGCGAGGAGGTCGACTGGTGCCGCAGAACGACCGCGCTGGGCGCGCGCCACGTCTGCCAGCCCGCGCTGTTCGTGGAACATCGCGGCGGTCAGAGCTTCGGCGCGGAAAAGGCCGCGCGGGTTCGGGCGGCGAACGCGATGATCGCCCGGCGCCATCCCGGCCACGATGCCGAAGTGCAGGCCTTCTTCGCCGCCGATCCGCTGCGCACGCCGCGCATGGCCCTGGCCGTCGCGCTTGCCGGCGCCATCGCGCGGGGGCCGCTGCCGCTCTATCTCGCGCACGCGCTGGGCGGCGGGGCGGAGGATGCGCTGGACACGGAGATCGCGCGCGATCTCGACCGGGTCGGGGCGGCGCTCGTGCTGCGGGTCGGCGGCGCGCGGCGTTTCCGGCTGGAGGTGCATCTGCCGCAGGGCCAGATCGCCGGCGATACCGGGCGGGACCGGGACATCCGCGCCCTGCTCGCGCCGGTGCCGCGGCTTCGGATCGTCTATTCCTGTGGCGTGGGCGACCCAGATCCCGTCGCGCTGCCCCGCCTTCTGCTGTCGTTGCGCCGTCCGGGCAGGGGCGACCGCCTCGCTGCGCGGCTTCACGACTATTTCCCGCTCTCGCCGTCCTATTGTCTGCTGGGATCGAACGGCCGTTTCGGCGGGCCGGTGTCGACCGGGGACGCCGATCCGGTTCATGCCGCAAGGCGGCCGGACGGATCCCCCGTGTCCCTTGCCGCTTGGCGTGCGGCCTGGGGGGCGTTTCTTGCAGAATGCGACGAGATCACCGTCTTTTCCCAGGCCTCGGCCGCGCTTTGCGCCGCCGCCTATCCGTCCCATGCCGAAAGGATCGCACTGCGGCCCCATGCGGTCACGGGCGCGCCCGGTCGCGTGACCCCGCCTGCCGACGCCACCGGAGCCATTGGCATCCTCGGAAACCTCAACGCGCAGAAGGGCGCCGACGTGGTCGCCGCGCTGGCCGAAAGGCTCCGCCGCGCGGGCGATCCCCGCCCTGTCGTGGTCATCGGCAATTGCGACGCGGCCTGTCCGATGCCCGCGAGCGTTCGACTCCATGGCGGATATCGCCGGGACGAGATCGCCGCCCTCGCCCGCCGCTACGGGATCGGCAGCTGGATCGTGCCGTCGGTCTGGCCCGAGACCTTTTCGTTCACCACGCACGAGGCCCTGGCCACCGGTCTGCCGGTCCTCGCCTTCGACATCGGCGGCCAGGGTGAGGCCGTGGCGGCGGCCCCGAACGGACGCCAGGTGCCCTACGTGCCGGAGGCCGACCTCGCGGCGCGGCTCCATGCGGCGCTTCCGCCGCCGACGGGGCGCGAAACCGCTCCACTCCCGGGATCGCCGCATCCTGTCCCGGCGCCGCTGACATGAGGGCGGACCCTCTCGCCCCCGATGATCGCCCCCTGTTCCTCGTGGGGTGCGTCCGGTCGGGCACGACGCTGACGCGCGATCTTCTCCGCCGCGTTCCCGGCCTCCTATGCCCCGAGGAGACTCATTTCCTGCGCTGGTCGGAACCCTTCCGTACCCCCGCCTCCATGCCGCCGCACACCCGCAACGATGTCCTGCGCCGCCACCGCGAAATCGACGGCGTCCCCGAGGAGGTCTTCGCGCGTTTGCTGTCGACGGCCCGGTCCAAGGCCGAGCTTCAGCGCGGCTATGTCGCCGCCTTCGCCCGCGCCAGGGGTGTCGCGGGTCCATACCATTGGGCCGACAAGACGCCGCAGAACATCTACGGCGCGGCGCTGATCCTGGCCGAGTTTCCGGGCGCCCGCCTTGTGCATATCCTGCGCAATCCGCTCAACGTCGTGGCCAGCATGCTGCTTGGTCGCCAGGTCTCGGTGCCGGACCTGCATGGCGCGATCAACTACTGGTGCGAAGCCGTGCAGATCGCTGGGACCCTGCAGGCCGCCGCGCCGGACCGCATCCTGCACCTGCGCTACGAGGATCTCGTTTCGGACGTGCCGGGGCAGATGGCGCGATTGCTCGGTTTCGCCGGGATCGAGGTGCCGCCGGGCCTTTACGCGCGAACCGATGCCCACCCCGAGCGCAACCTCTGGCGCGAGGCGCTCGACGAGGAGGCCGTCGCCGTCGTTCTGGCCCGCTGCGGCCCGCTTGCGGCCCGTCATGGCTACGATGTCGCCGCCTGCGTCGAAAGGGCAGGTGCCACCCCTTGACCTTCCAGTGACCGGAAGCCTTATGTGTCGTGGGCATCCGAAGGAAGGCTCCCATGCCCGACACGCTCCAGGCGACCCGTCTGCACTACGATATCGCCAACCTCAGCTGCGGCGGCTGCGCCGCGCGCGCGCAGGCGGCCATGGCCGCAATCCCCGGCGTGGCCGAGGCGCGGGTGAACTTCGCCACGCGCCGCGGCGACATCCTGCCCGGCCCGGGCTTCGACCCCGCCGCGGTCGGCCGCGCGATGGAGGCCGCGGGCTACCCCGCGACGCCGCATGAATCCGCGCCGCCCCTCAGGCTCGAGGTCGAGCACCTGACCTGCGGCAGCTGCGTGGCGCGCGCCGAGGCCGCCCTGCGCGCCTGGCCGGGCGTCGAGGAGGCGCAAGTCAATCTCGCCACCCGCCGCGCCGAGCTGCGTGTCGAGACCGGCGTCGACCTTGCCGGACTCCAGGCCCACATGGCCGAGGCGGGCTATCCCGTGCACCCCGTGGAAACGGAAGCTGCCGCGCCATCCAGGCCGCGCGAGGATGAGGCCGCGCCCTACCGTCGCGCCTTCATCCTGTCCCTGCTCCTGACGCTTCCGGTCTTCGTGGCCGAGATGGGCGGTCACCTGATCCCGGCCTTTCACCACTGGCTGGCCATGACCTTTGGAGAGACCCTGCTCCGCGTCGCGCAGTTCGTCCTGACGACAGCGGTCCTCGCCGGTCCTGGCGCCGTGTTCTTCCGGCTCGGTGTGCCCGCGCTCCTGCGCCGCGCGCCCGAGATGAACAGCCTCGTGGTTCTGGGCGCGGGTGCAGCATGGGCCTGGTCGACCCTCGTCACCTTCGCCCCCGCCCTCGTTCCGGAGACCGGGCGCCACGTCTATTTCGAGGCCGCGGCGGTGATCGTCACGCTGATCCTGCTCGGCCGATGGCTCGAGGCGCGCGCAAGGGGCCATGCGGGCGCGGCCATTGCCGGGCTCATGGCGCTGCGCCCCGACACGGCACTTCGCATCGGCCCCGATGGCCGTGAAGCCGAGGTAGCACTCGACGAGGTGAGGCCGGGCGACCGCCTGCGCCTGCGGCCCGGTGGTCGCGTCGCCGTGGACGGTGTGGTCGAAGACGGCGAAAGCCACGTCGACGAAGCCATGCTGACCGGGGAACCCCTGCCCGTGGCCAAGGCCGCGGGCGACAGCGTCACCGCGGGCACGGTGAATGGTGGCGGGACGCTCGTATACCGCGCGACGGCCGTCGGCGCCGACACGGTGCTCTCGCGCATCGTCGCGATGGTCGAGGACGCGCAGGCGACGCGCCTTCCGGTGCAGTCCCTGATCGACAGGGTGACGATGATCTTCGTCCCCGTTGTGCTGGCCATCGCGCTGGCCGCCGGCGCGCTGTGGCTCGCCTTCGGGCCCGACCCATCGCAGGCCCTGGTCGTCACGGTGTCCGTTCTCATCATCGCCTGTCCCTGCGCGATGGGCCTCGCCACGCCCGTCTCGATCCTTGCCGGAACCGGCCGGGCGGCCGAGCTCGGCGTCCTGTTCCGGCAGGGCGACGCATTGCAGGCGCTGGCGCGCGTGGATCTCGTCGCGTTCGACAAGACCGGGACCCTCACCGAGGGGCGGCCGGCGGTGACCGGCCTGCACCCCGCCGATGGCGGTTCGGCCGAGGATCTCCTGTCGCTGGCCGCCGCCGGTGAGCGGTCGTCCGAGCACCCGCTCGCCCGCGCCATTGTCGCCGCGGCCGAGGAACGAGGCCTCGCGCTGCCCGAAACCGGGGGCTTCGCGAACACTTCCGGTGCCGGCATCACCGCCCGCGTGGGCAGCGAGACGCTCCTCGTCGGCAGCGCGGCGCATCTTCAGGCCGCGGGCATCGAGGTCCCAGCACCCCCCGAAGGCCCGGAGACGGTGGTCCACGTCGGGCAGTCGGGCCGCTACCTCGGCCGCATCGCGCTGTCCGATCCGCTCAAGGCCGATGCGGCCCGCGCCGTCGCGGCGCTGAAGGAACGGGGTATCGCGGTGGCGATCCTCTCGGGCGATGCCGAGGGACCTGTGGACGCCGTCGCGGCGCGCCTCGACGTCACCGAGGCGCGCGCCGGCCTCTCGCCCGCGGGCAAGCGCGCCGTTCTCGACGCATGGAGAGAACAGGGGCGAAAGGTCGCCTTCGTCGGCGACGGCATCAACGACGCGCCCGTTCTTGCGGCCGCCGACGTGGGCATCGCGCTCGGCTCCGGGACGGATGTCGCGATGGAGGCGGCCGACGTCGTGCTCGTCTCCGGCGCGCCCTCCGCCGTCGTCACGGCGCGCGAGGTCAGCCGCCGCACGCTGCGTAACATCGCCGAGAACCTCGTCTGGGCCTTCGGCTACAACATCGCGCTCATCCCGGTCGCGGCGGGCGCGCTCGCCGTCTTCGGCGGCCCTTTCCTCAGCCCGATGCTCGCGGCCGGCGCCATGGCGGCAAGCTCCGTGCTCGTGGTGGCCAATGCCCTGCGGCTCAAGCGGATGAGGGCTGCATGAACATCGGCGACGTCTCCGAGCGCACCGGCCTGCCGGCCAAGACGATCCGGTACTACGAGGATATCGGCCTCGTCACGCCGAACCGGGATGCCAACGGCTACCGAAGGTTCGCGCCCGCCCATGTGCACAAGCTCGCATTCCTCGGCCGGGCCCGGTCGCTCGGCTTCTCGATCGAGGATTGCCGTCGCCTGCTGGCGCTGTGGGAGGACCGGGACCGCGCCTCGGCGGATGTAAAGGCCGTCGCGGAGAGGCACCTGGCCGAGATCGACGCGAAGATGGCCGAGCTGTCCGAGATGCGCGCCACGCTCTCGGACCTCGTCCATCGCTGTGCGGGCGACCATCGTCCGGACTGCCCGATCCTGCGCGACCTCGCCGATCCGGGCTGACCGCCCCTTCATCTTTCCGAAAATACGCAAGGCGCGGCCCGCGCCGGGGCCGGCGGGGCTTGATGCCCCGGCGGTCCCGGTCCTTCAGCGCAGCCGCGCCTCCGTCTTCGCGTCGAAGAACAGCGCATCCGAGGCGTCGAAGGCGAGGCCGGTGCGGCTGCCCGGCCGCGGGGCCTGCTGGTCGTGCGCCTCCACGATCATCCGTCCGCCTCCCGGAGCGGTGAGATAATGATAGCTCACCCCGCCGAGCTGTTCGGACAGTTCGACCACATGGCTGTCGCCATCCGCCAGCCGCACGTGGTTCGGGCGCAGCCCGACCGTCACCGGACCGTCGCCGCCGAGGCTGGACGGCGCCGCGACCTGAACCCCGCCAAGCCCGTCGATCGTGATCGTGCCGCCCGAGGCGCGGCCTTCGAAGAAGTTCATCGCCGGGCTGCCGATGAAGCCTGCGACGAAGCGGTTGTCGGGATCGTTGTAGAGGTCGAGGGGGCGGCCGACCTGCTCGATCCGGCCCGCGCGCAGCACGACGATCTTGTCGGCCAACGTCATCGCCTCGACCTGGTCGTGGGTGACGTAGATCATCGTCGCCCCGATTTCCTGGTGCAGACGCGCGATCTCCACCCGCATCTCCACGCGCAATTCCGCATCGAGGTTCGACAGCGGTTCGTCGAAAAGAAAGACCTCCGGCCCCCGCACGATGGCCCGCCCGATGGCCACGCGCTGCCGCTGCCCGCCCGAAAGGGCCTTGGGCTTGCGCGCGAGGTAATCGTCGAGCTTCAGGACCCGGCTCGCCTCGGCCACCTTGGCCTCGATCTCGGCCTTCGGGTGCCCGGTCATCTTCAGGCCGAAGCCCATGTTCTCGGCCACCGTCATGTGCGGATAGAGCGCGTAGGTCTGGAACACCATGGCCACGCCCCGTTCCGCCGGGTCGAGCCGCGTCACGTCGCGCCCGCCGATGGAAATGTGGCCCTCCGAGGTTTCCTCAAGCCCCGCAACCATCCGCAGAAGCGTCGATTTTCCGCATCCAGATGGCCCCACGAACACGCAGAACTCGCCATGCTCGATGTCCAGGTCCACCCCGTGGATCACCTGTGTGGCGCCGTAGCGCTTGATGACGTTCTTGAGCTCCAGCCCCGACATGGGCCTCCCCTCCCTTGCCTGTTTCCGTTATTCCGCGGCCTGGTCGGGAAACCGCCAGTCCTGCGCCTCGTCTCCGATCGCCTCCACGGCGCGCCGGATTTCCGGCAGATGCTCGGTCAGCCCCTCCAGGCTGGTGCGTGCCGTGGTCGACGTCACCGAGAGCGCGCCCAGCACGCGACCGGCGCGGGTCAGGATCGGCACCGCGATGCAGATGATGCCCGGTTCGTGCTCCTCGTCGTCGAAGGCGTGGCCGCGCGCGCGGATGGCGGCAAGCTCGGCCCGCATCGATGCGGCATCGGTGATCGTCTTCGGCGTGAAGGGATGCCAGGCCTGCCGTTGCAGGACAGGCGCAAGCTCGGCTTCGGGCAGATACGCCAGCATCGCCTTTCCGACACCCGTGCAATAGGCGGGGCCGACCTTGCCGGCCTGCGAATACATCGCCACGGGTTCCCGCGCGTTGCGCTTGTCGACGTAGAGAACCTGGCCCGCGTCGAGCTGCGCGAGGTGAACGGTCTCTCCCGTGGCGCGGCTGAGCCGGTCGAGATGCGGCCGCGCGATGGGGGCGAGCGACGAGGCCTGCCAGGCCGCATGCGCCAGCCGCACGAGGCGCAGGCCCGGCGCGTAGGTCTGCCGCTCGGGGTCGTAGCTGAGCATGCCCTGCCGCGTCAGGACCTGCACGAACCGGTAGAGCGTGGCCTTGGGAAACGGGCTGGTCTCGAGCAATTCGGCGAAGCGGACGGGGCGGCCGCGCGCTGCGATGTCGTCGAGCACGGCCAGCGCCTTGCCGACCGTCCCTTCTCCGGGCCCGTCTCCGGGTGCTTCCGGCTTGTGATCTCTCTCCGACGCCACGGCGTCCCGACTCCCCGATGCGGAAATGCTGTTGACAAGGCTAGGCTGAGTTGGCGTAGGATTTCAACATAAGAAACCAAGTTTCAAATAATGAAACTAACATTGTGAACCGGATCACCAGGGAGGACACCATGCGATCCATCTTCAAGACCGGCGCCGCGGCGCTGGCCGCCACCACCATGCTGTGCGGCGCGGCCTTCGCCCAGGAGCTTTCGGGCACGCTGCGCATCATCTCCGACATGTCTAACCCCGGCCCCCGCGCCGTGATGGAGGGTCTCGCCGCCGATTTCGACGCGCTGCATCCAGACCTCACGGTCGAGCTGACGATCGTCGACCGCGAGGCCTGGAAGACCCAGATCCGCAACGCCCTGTCGGCCAATCCGCCCGACGTGGTGAACTGGTACGCCGCCAACCGGATGGGCCCCTATATCGATGCGGGCCTCTTCATGGACATCACCGACTGGTGGGAAGCCGGGGATTACGAGGGCCTCGAATCGGTGCGCGGCGCGATGACCCAGGACGGCCGCCAGTGGGGCGTTCCCTACACCTACTACCAGTGGGGCGTTTACTACCGCGAAGACATCTTCAACGAGCTTGGGCTTTCCGAGCCCGCGACCTGGGAAGAGGAAATCGCGAACTGCCAGGTGATCGTCGATTCGGGCCGCGCCTGCTACACGATCGGGACCAAGTTCCTGTGGACCGCCGGCGGCTGGTTCGACTACCTCAACATGCGGACCAATGGCTTCGACTTCCACATGGAGCTGGCGCGCGGCGAAGTGCCGTGGACCGATGACCGCGTTCGCGCGACCTTCGCCAACTGGCGTCAGCTGATCGACATGGGGGCCTTCATCGAGGACCACCAGACCTACAGCTGGCAGGAGGCGCTGCCCTTCATGATCAATGGTGAGGCAACCGCCTACCTGATGGGGAACTTCGCCGTCGACCAGCTCCGCAACGGCGGACTGACCGACGATCAGCTCGACTTCTACCAGTTCCCGATCATCACCCCCGGCCTGCCGCAGGGCGAGGATGCGCCGACCGACACGTTCCACGTCGCCTCCGGCGCGCAGAACGTCGATGCGGCCCGCGCCTTCCTGGCCTATGTCACCTCGGCCGATGTGCAGACGGCGATCAACGGGCCCGAGGGCCTTGGCCAGCTGCCGGTGAACGCGAACGCGAGCGTGGCGGATGACGAGTTCATCCAGCAGGGCTTCGAGATGCTGAGCCAGAACGCACAGGGCGGCATCGCCCAGTTCTTCGACCGCGACTGGCCGGCGGAGATGGCGTCGATCGGCATGGAAGGCCTGCAGGAATTCATGGTCTTCCCCGACAACCTCGACGACATCCTCGAGCGTCTCGAGGCCGCGCGTCAGCGTATCTACCAGTAACCGGCCCTTGCCGGACCGCCTCGCCCGGGATCCGTTCCCGGGCGGGGTTCACGGTTTCCACACCCTGACCGGATACCGCGATCCCATGCGCCTCGTTCTTCACATCGGCCTGCACAAGACCGCAAGCACGGCGGTGCAGACGCTCTGCCGCGACAACGCGGGCCTTCTGGCCGAGGCCGGCGTCCACTGGCGCGTGCATCAGGGGTATCCCGCCCACCACGAAACCGCCTGGGCGCTTCTGCGCGGCGAGACCGGGGCGATCGACGACTATATCGCGGAGGCGCGCACCATGGGCGCGCGCACCGCGCTGCTGTCGAGCGAGGAGCTCGACTACGTGCTGCACGTCCCGCAGAAGGCGCAGGCCATCGAGGCCGCCGCGCGCGCGGCCGGCGTGACCGAGATTGTCTGGATCGCGGCCCTTCGCCGCCCGTCGGAGGTGTTCCGCTCCCTCATTTCCGAGCTGACGAAGCATGGGATCCACCTCGATCCTCTGCAGGGTTACCTCGAGATCCGCCGCACCGGCGGCCTGCATTTCACCGGGCGGCTGAACGGCGGCGCGCAGTTCTGGAACTGGTTCTATACCTTCGACTACCCGCGTTATGTCGGGCGGCTGCGGGAGGCCGTCGCGGGCCGGGTCGTTGCCTACGATTACCACGCGCCCGAGCGTTTTCCGGGCGCAGCCGTCCTGCGCGAGGCGACACATGACGCCGGGATGCTGATGGACCGCATGACGCCTCCGGGTCTCGTCAACGCGCGCCTGAGCGAGGCGGAGATCGCCCTGAACCTCGGCGCGATGCTGGCCGGATACGGACATGAGCCCGAGGAGGTCGCGGCGCTGCTCGCCGCGCGGGCCACGTGCGAACGCGCGGCGGCCGAGACGGGCGCCGCCCGGATCATCGACGACGCGCTCGATGTGCGGTTCGGCGACTATGCGGCGGTTCTGGGCGACGGTATGCCCGTGATGGAGGAGGCCTGAGACATGGCGACGACCACGCTCGACCCGCGCGACGGACCGACCTGGATGCAGCGAAACCGCATGACGGTGACGCCGATCCTCTTCCTGCTGCCGGGCATGCTGTTCTTCGCGGTCTACGTCATCATCCCGATCTTCCAGTCCTTCAACATCAGTTTCTACCGCTGGGACGGCCTGGGCGAGGCGACCTACATCGGTCTCGCCAACTACGAGGAGTTGCTGACCGACCGGAACTTCGAGATCTCGCTCTGGAACAACGTGAAGTGGCTGGTCCTGTACCTTCTGGCCATTCCCCTGGGGCTGTTCATCGCGCTGTTCCTGAACCAGACGGTGACGGGCATCCGGCTCTACAAGTCGATGTTCTTTTTCCCCTTCGTGCTCAGCCAGGTTGTCGTCGGCCTGGTCTTCTCGTGGTTCTACCTGCCGCGCGAGGGGCTGCTCAACGGGGTTCTCACGTTCTTCGGGATGGAGACGGTGAACGTGCTGGGCGATCCCGATCTCGCCACCTACGGGATCATCGCCGCGGGCCTCTGGCCGCAGACGGCCTATTGCATGATCCTCTACCTCACCGGTCTGAACGCCGTGGACCCCGAACAGGTGGAGGCCGGGCGTCTCGATGGCGCGAAGGGGTGGAAGATGCTGTGGTACGTGATCCTGCCGCAACTGAAGCCCGCGACCTTCATCGCCTTCGTCGTCACGATCATCGGCGCGCTGCGCAGCTTCGATCTCATCTCGATCATGACCAATGGCGGACCCTTCGGATCGACGCGCGTGCTCAGCTTCTACATGTTCGAGAAGGCGCTTTCGGAATTCGGGTTCCGCATGGGATATGGCTCGGCCATCGCGGTGGTGCTGTTCCTCATCATGCTGGTCTTCATCGGCTATTTCCTGTGGCAGATGTGGCAGGACGAACGGGAGGCGCGGCGATGATCCGGGTTCCGACGACCACCGCGCGGCAAGGGGAGGCTGTCTGACATGTTCCCGACCCCCATCGAAAAGCGCTCGCGCGCCGCGCAGGTGACCTACCAGACACTCCTGCCGCTCGCGCTCATCATGTGGCTCCTGCCGCTCATCGCGGTGATGCTCTTCTCGATCCGGCCTTTCTCGGACTTCGGGGCGGGCAACTACTGGGGCGTGCCGTCGAGCTTCGAGTTCTTCAACAACTACGGCCGCGTCTTCTTCGAAAGCGACATGCCGCGCTACCTGTGGAACTCGGTCCTCATCACGGTGCCGACGGTGATCGGGGCGGTGGCGCTGTCGTGCATGACGGGCTTCGCGCTGGGGGTCTACCGCTTCCGGGGCAACCTGCTGATCTTCTTCATGTTCATCGCGGGCAACTTCGTGCCGTTCCAGATCCTCATGGTGCCCGTGCGCGACCTGACGGTGAACATCGGTCTTTATGACACCAAGCTCGGCCTCGTCCTCTTCCACATCGCGTTCCAGACCGGGTTCTGCACGCTCTTCATGCGCAACTTCATCCGCGCGCTGCCCTACGAACTGATCGAGGCGGCGCGGGTCGAAGGCGTCGCGGAGTGGCGGATCTTCTGGTACGTCGTCCTGCCCTTGATGCGTCCCGCCATCGCGGCGCTCAGCGTCCTGATCTTCACCTTCATCTGGAACGACTATTTCTGGGCCATCGTCCTGACGCAGGGGCCGAACGCGCAACCGGTGACGGCGGGGATCACGTCCTTCAACTCGCAATTCGTGGCGCAGTATCACCTGATGAGCGCGGGCAGCATCGTCGCGGCGATCCCGCCGGTCGCCATGTTCTTCCTGATGCAGCGCCACTTCATCGCTGGCCTCACACTCGGAGCCGTCAAATGACGAAACTCGCCTTCATCGGCGCGGGATCGACGATCTTCATGAAGAACATCGTCGGAGACATGCTGCATTTCGAGGCGCTCAAGGACGCCGAGATCTCGCTCATGGACATCGACCCGGTGCGGCTCGACGAAAGCCGCATGGTCGCGGAGAAGATGATCTCCACCTTGGGCACCGGCGCGACCGTGACGGCGACGACCGACCGCGCGCGTGCGCTGGACGGGGCGGATTTCGTGGTGACCGCCTTCCAGATCGGCGGCTACCGCCCCTCGACCGTGATCGACTTCGACATCCCCAGGCAATACGGCCTGCGCCAGACCATCGCCGACACGCTGGGCGTGGGCGGGATCATGCGGGGGCTTCGCACAGTCCCGCATCTCTGGGCCGTGGCCGAGGACATGGCGCGCCTCTGCCCCGACGCCACGCTCCTGCAATACGTGAACCCCATGGCGATCAACACCTGGGCGCTGGCCGAGCGCTTTCCGCATCTGAAACAGGCGGGCCTCTGCCATTCGGTGCAGAACACGGTCGAGGAGATCGCCCACGACCTCGACCTTCCCGCCCACGAAATCCGTTACCGCGTCGCGGGCGTGAACCATGTCGCCTTCTTCCTGAGGCTGGAGCATGAAGGCCGCGACCTCTATCCGGCGCTTCGCGACGGGTATCGCTCCGGCCGGCTGCCCAAGCCCCCGCTCCTGATGCCGCGCTGCTGGAACAAGGTGCGCTACGAGGTGATGGACCACCTCGGCCATTTCTGCACCGAAAGCTCCGAGCACCTGGCGGAGTATGTTCCGTGGTTCATCAAGGACGGCCGCGAGGATCTTTTGGAGGAATTCCGCATCCCGCTGGATGAATACCCGCTCCGCTGCGTCGAGCAGGCCAAGGGCTGGGCCGAGCAGGCCAAGTCGCTCAAGGCCGCGGCCGGGATCGACGTGAAGAAGTCCCACGAATTCGCCGCCGAGATGATGAACGCCATCGTGACCGACACGCCCTACGTCGCCTATGCGAACCTTCCCAACCGGGGGCAGATGCCGCAATTGCCCCTGGGCGCCGCGGTGGAGACACCGACCCTCGTCGATGCCAACGGCTGCCAGCCGACCACGGTGAACGACATCCCGCCGCAGCTGATCGCCCTGATGCGGTCCCAGGTGAACGTGCAGGAGCTGGTGGTGCGCGCGTTGGTCGACGAGAACGTCGATCATATCTACCATGCCGCCTACATGGACCCGCACACCGCCGCCGAGCTTGACCTGCGCCAGATCCGAAGCCTCGTGACGGACCTGCTGGCAGCCCATGGCGACATGCTGCCCGCCTTCGCCCGGGTGAGGAAGGCGGCATGAGCCACGACCCCGTTTTCCCCGACCTCTCCGGCGCCTCGGTCTTCATCACCGGCGGCGGCTCGGGCATCGGCGCCTCGCTGACCGAGGCGTTCCTGCGGCAGGGCGCGAAGGTCGCCTTCGTGCAGCGCTCGGACGCATCGCTTTTCGTCGAGGAGATGGCCGACCTCACCGGCAACCGGCCCTTGTTCCTTCCCTGCGACATCACCGATATCCCAGCGCTGCAGGACGCCATCGGCAAGGCGGCGCAGGCCCACGGTCCGTCGACGGTGCTGGTGAACAACGCCGCCAACGACAAGCGCCACAAGACCGAGGAGGTGACCGAGGATTTCTGGGACTGGTCGCAGGCGATCAACCTGAAGGCCTATTTCTTCGCGTGCCAGGCCGTCGTCGCCGGCATGCGGGCGGCGGGGGGCGGGTCGATCGTGAACTTCTCCTCGATCTCCTACATGATGGGAAACGCGGGCTACCCGTCCTACACCACGGCGAACGGCGGCATCACCGCCATGACCCGGAGCCTCGCGCGGGAATTCGGGCCCGACAACATTCGCGTCAACGCCCTCATGCCGGGCTGGGTCCTGACCGACAAGCAGCTCGAGATGTGGGCCAGCCCCGAGGACCTCGCCGCGCACATGGAGAAGATGTGCCTGAAGGAGCATCTCAAGCCGTCCGACATCACTGGCGGCACGCTGTTTCTCGCCTCGGCGGCCAGCCGCATGATGACCGGGCAGGCTCTGGTGATCGACGGCGGGGTGGTCGTGACGGGATGAGCGCGCGGGCGACATATGCCGACTGGATCGCGGTCGACTGGGGCACCACCCATCTGCGCGTCTGGGCCATGGGCGAGGACGGGACGCTCCGGGCCGAGGCCGTGTCGGACGACGGCATGGGCACGCTCGGCCGCGACGGGTTCGAGCCCGCGCTTCTGCGCCTGATCGAGCCATGGCTCGGGTCGGGGACTGTGCCTGTTCTGGCCTGCGGCATGGTCGGCTCGCGCCAGGGCTGGGCCGAAGCGCCCTATGCGAGCGTGCCGGCCAGGCCCGCCGAACTGCCGCCCGTGACCGTGGCCACGCGCGACCCCCGCATCCGTGTGTCGATCCTGCCCGGCCTCAGCCAGGCCAGCCCCGCCGACGTGATGCGCGGGGAAGAGACACAGATCGCGGGGTTCCTCGCGCAGTCGCCCGGCTTCGACGGCGTCCTGTGCCTGCCCGGCACCCATACGAAATGGGTTCGGATCAGCGCCGAGGAGGTCGTGAGCTTCCAGTCCTTCATGACCGGGGAGATGTTCGAACTTCTGTCCGAACACTCCGTTCTGCGCCATTCGGTCGGCGCGAAGTCGATTGACGAGGGCGCCTTCGCCGAGGCCGTTTCCGAGACCCTTTCGCGCCCCGAGCGCCTTGCGCAGCGGCTCTTCACGATCCGGGCCGAAAGCGTGCTGTCGGGCCTTGGGGCAGAGGCCGCGCGCGCGCGCCTTTCGGGGTTCCTGATCGGCGCGGAACTGGCCGGGGCAAGACCCTACTGGCTGGGCCAGGAGGTCGCCGTCGCGGGTGCGCCCGCGCTCGTGCACCTTTACGCCAGCGCGCTCGAGGCACAGGGTGTGTCCGCGCGCCGCCTCGACGCCGATCCGCTCACCCGCCTCGGCCTGGCGCGGGCCTGGGCCACGCTGCGGGAGACCATCACATGAGCCGCCCGATCATCGCCATCCTTCGCGGGATCACCCCGCCCGAGGCCAGCCCCGTGACCGAGGCGCTGATCTCTGCGGGCATCGACAGGATCGAGGTGCCGCTTAACTCGCCCAAGCCGCTGGAAAGCATCGCGGCGATGTCGCGCGATTTCGGCGAACATGCGTTGATCGGGGCGGGCACCGTTACCGCCACGGACGAGGTGCGCGAAGTGGCGGATGCGGGCGGACGGCTGATCGTCTCGCCCAACTTCGACGAGGATGTCGTGATCGAGACCAAGCGCCTGCTGCTGCAGAGCTGGCCGGGCGTCTTCACCCCCTCGGAGGCCTTCGCGGCGCTGAAGGCCGGGGCTGACGGGCTGAAGCTTTTTCCCGCCACGCTCATCGGTCCCGCGGGCCTGAAGGCGATGCGGGCGGTCCTGCCGCATGATGCGGCTGTCTTCGCCGTGGGCGGGGCCGGGCCGGAGAATTTCGGCGAGTGGCTGGAGGCCGGCGCCGACGGCTTCGGCATCGGCACCGCGCTCTACAAGCCGGGCATGACCGCCGATGAGGTGGGCAAGCGCGCCCGCCGGATCGTTGCGGCCTGGGACGACGCGACCAAGGGCATCGCCGTATGAACATCGACACCTTCGACGACCGCGCCTGCATCCTGGGCGAGGGGCCGCTTTGGCACCCCGAACGCGGGCAGCTCTTCTGGTTCGACATCATGGGCAAGCGCCTGATGACGCGCGACGAAGACGGCCCGCGCGAGTGGCGCTTCGACCGTCACGTTAGCGCGGCGGGCTGGATCGACCGAGACACCCTGATGATCGCGAGCGAGACGGACCTCGTCCGCTTCGATCTCGTGACCGGCGCCGCGGAGCGTCTTGCGGACCTGGAGGCCAGCAATCCCGCCACGCGGTCGAACGACGGTCGCGCGGACCCCTTCGGCGGCTTCTGGATCGGGACGATGGGAAAGCACGGCGAGACGGGGGCCGGCGCGCTCTACCGATACTTTCGGGGGAAGGTGGTGCAACTCCGCGACGGGATCACGATCCCGAATGCGACCTGTTTCACGCCGGATGGCCGGACCGCCTTTTTCGCCGACACCGCCGCTCACGTCGTCTGGCGGATAGCGCTCGATCCCGAGGGATGGCCCGATGACGATTGGGAGGTCTTCCTCGACCACAGGGAAAGCGGCATCAACCCGGATGGCGCCGTGGTCGATGCCGACGGGCGGTTCTGGTGCGCGGAATGGGGCGGTTCGCGCGTGGCCTGCTACGCGCCGTCCGGTGATCTCGTGGAAGAAATCCCGCTCGACGTGCCGCAGCCGACCTGTCCCGCCTTCGGTGGCCCGGACCTCTCGACACTCCACGTCACGTCGGCCCGGCAGGGGATGCCGTCGGACGCGATGGATGGCGCGCCACGCTCGGGCATGACGCTGTCGGTCGCGACAAGCGCGCGGGGACAGGTGGAACATCGGGTGATCCCGTGAGCCTCACGCGCGCGCTCGGCACCTGCTATTACCCCGAACACTGGCCCGAGGACATCTGGCCCGAGGACGCGCGCCGCATGGCCGAGCTCGGCCTCACCTGGGTCAGGATCGGTGAATTCGCCTGGTCCAGACTTGAGCCGGAACCGGGCCGCCATGACTGGGGCTGGATGGACCGCGCCTTCGAGGTGCTGGGTCAGGCGGGCCTGAAGATCGTCCTCGGCACACCCACCGCCACGCCGCCGCGCTGGATGCTCGACCGGCACCCCGACATGCTGGCCCATGACGCCGAGGGGCGGCCGCGCGGCTTCGGCTCGCGCCGGCATTACTGCTTCAGCCACGAGGGCTACCGCGCCGAGGCGGCGCGCATCGCCGAAGCGATGGCGAAACGCTATGGCCGGCACCCCGCGCTGGGCGCGTGGCAGACGGACAACGAATATGGCTGCCATGACACCACCATCAGCTATTCGCCCGCCGCCCGCGCCGCTTTCCGCGACTGGCTCGCCCGGAAGTACCAGAGCGCCGAGGCGCTGAACCGCGCCTGGGGCAACGTCTTCTGGTCGATGGAGTACGACAGCTTCGACCAGGTGGACCTGCCCAACCTGACCGTGACCGAGCCGAACCCCTCCCACGCGCTCGACTTCCGCCGCTTCTCGTCGGACCAGGTCGCGCGCTGGAACGCGGCCCAGGTCGAGGCCATCCGTCGCCACTCCGATGCCCCGATCAGCCACAACTACATGGGCCGGATCACCCAGTTCGACCATTTCGCACTGGGCCGGCAGATGGAGATCGCCACCTGGGACAGCTATCCGCTGGGCTTTCTCGAGGACCGGCTCGAGGAGCCGCCCGAGCACAAACGCCGCTATGCCAGACAGGGCGACCCCGATTTCCAGGCCTTCCATCACGACCTCTACCGCGCCGTGGGGCATGGCCGCTGGTGGGTGATGGAGCAGCAGCCGGGCCCGGTGAACTGGGCCCCCCACAACCCCGCGCCCCTTCCCGGCATGGTCCGCTTCTGGACATGGGAGGCCTTCGCACACGGCGCCGAGGTCGTCAGCTATTTCCGGTGGCGGCAGGCGCCCTTCGGGCAGGAGCAACACCACGCGGGCCTTCTCCGCCCCGACAGCGTCGAGGCGCCCGGTTTCGCCGAAGCCGCGCAGGTGGCCCGCGAAATCGCCGGGATGCCGGAGGTCGAGACGGCGCAGGCCCCCGTCGCCCTGATCTTCGACTATGCCTCCGTCTGGGCCTGGCAGGTGCAGCCCCAGGGACTTGGATGCGACTACTTCCGGCTGGTGTTCGAGGTGTATCGCGGGCTCAGGAAACTCGGGCTCTCCGTCGATATCCTGCCGCCCGACACGGACGACCTCGGAGGGTATCGCCTCGTCCTCGTCCCGGGTCTTGTCGCCCTGTCGGATCCGCTCAAGCGCGCGCTGGCGGACACTCCGGCGCAGGTCCTCCTCGGCCCCCGGACGAACGCCAAGACGCCCGCGCTCGCCATCCCCTTGCCGCTTCCGCCCGCGCTGCCGGGTCTCGACGTCACCGTGGCACGGGTCGAGACGATCCGGCCCGACATGCCCATCGCAATGGAGGGAGCCGGCCACGTCACGCTCTGGCGCGAGGAACTGGAAGGAACGGCGGAGGTCATCGACCGCGACGCCGAGGGGCGGCCCGTGACGATGCGTTCGGGCCACATGACCTATCTCGGCGGATGGCCCGATCCGGATTTCCTGCGCCACCTCCTGATCCGCGCCTGCGATGATGCGGGAGTGGAAACGTCCGATCTCCCCCCCGACATTCGCGTCCGGCAATCGGGCGCCACGCGCTTCGTCTTCAACCACGGCCCCCAGGAGGTGCGCTTCGAGGGCCTCGTCCTGCCCCCCGCCGGGGTAGCCTGGCAGGGAGGATGACGGCTCAGCCGACCTCTTCGTTGTAGGTCGCGTTGAGCCGGCTCATCAGGTAATCCGCCGCCCGCACGGCCGGGTACTTCGGGGCGCCCGTTCCCGGCAGCGCCTCGACCATGACGTCGGGGTTCGCCTCCACGAACATCGCGACCGAGCGCCGCTGACGTTTCGGAGGCAGCACCCGATGCGGGGTCGAGACGTAGATGTCGTTCGTCCATCGCATCAGGCAGTCGCCGATATTGACCACGTAGGCCCCTTCCACGCTGGGAACATCCATCCAGTCGCCGCCGCGCGGTTTCACCTGAAGCCCCGGTTCGCCGTCGGTCATGAGCAGTGTCACGACCCCGTAGTCGGAATGCGCGCCCGCCCCGATCTCGCCCTCGGCGCCCGTGCCTGGCGGGTAGTGCAGGACGCGCAGCGCGGCGAGCGGTTCGATGAACGCGCAGTCGAAGTAATCCTCCGGCAGCCCAAGGTCGAGCGCGATGGCCCGAGACAGACGGATGCCGAGATCGAGGGCGGCGTCGTAATAGGCCAGCATCGTGTCGCGGAACCCGGGCAGATCCGGCCATTGGTTCACGCCCCGGAACGGCTCCCCCGCGATGACGCGCGGGTCGCCGGGGGACAGGTCGAACCCGATGTTGAAGCTTTCCTTCCGATCCTTCTGCCCGGAATTCTCGTCGAGGCTTTCCAGCCCGTCATGCGCCCATCCGCGGTAATGCGGCGTCTTCAGGATCGACACCGCCTCCTTCTCCGCCATGGGCAGAGAAAAGAACCGGTCCGCCTGCGAAAAGACCGCCGCGCGCAAGGCCTCGTCGATGCCGTGGCCCTTCAGCAAGAAGAACCCCGGCCCCCGCGCCGCCGCGCCGAGATCGGCCACGAAGCCCTCGCGGTCGGTGCCTTCGGAGAAGCGGGTGAAATCGAGAACCGGGATCATGCGGTGGCCTCCTTCGCCAGCGATCGGGGCAGGGGCCCGGTCAGCTTGTCCATCTTCGCCGCGACGCGGGCAAGGTGCCTTGCCCGGCTCTCATCGGTCGAACTGTCCATGAGGTAATGCGCGGCGAAGACCGTCCGGCAGCGTTTCGCGCAGAGAAGCCGCACGCCGCGCAGAAGCGTCCGCTTTCCCGGCGCGCCGATTACACGGGTCAGCCAGAAACTCGCGCCGCAAGTGGTGAAGACGCCCAATCGCGTGACATGGGTCAGACCCGGCCGGATATCCGGGTGCTGTGCGTCGGGCATCAGGAAGGCGAGGCCGGGCACCAGCACCCGGTCGAGCCAGCCCTTGATCATCGCCGGCAGCCCGTACCACCAGGTCGGGTAAACGAAGATCAGCGTGTCGCACCAGGCGATGTCGGCGCAATGGGATGCGACCGGCATGCGGTTCTGCGCCTCGTCCTCGTAGAACTCATGGTCCCGCGCACTCATGACCGGGTCGAACCCTTCGGCATAGAGATCGCGAAGCCGGACCTCCGCCCCCGCCGCTTCGAGCTTGCGCATGACCACGTCGCGCACCGCTTCGGTGAAGCTGCCGCGCCGCGGATGGCAATAGACGACCAGCGCCCGCATCTCTCAGAACGCCTCCATTTCCCGTCCGACCCTCTCCAGGAACGCCGCGCGCTTTCCGTCGGTCGCCCGGTTCATGTCATAGAGCGCGAGATACTTCATCTTCTCCGGCCGGCACACGTGCCAGACCGCCCGCGTGACGCATTTCCGCGGCGGGTCCCCCACCAGCAGCGCCCGGGTCCGCGAGCCGCCATAGGTCGTGACCGCCGCCAGGCGACGAATCTGCGTGAGGTTCGGCTTCACCTTGCCATCGACCAGCTTGAACGAGACCCCGGGCAGAAAGACCCGGTCGAGAAACCCCTTCAGGATCGCCGGATAACCGAAGTTCCAGACGGGGAAGACCATCACCAGCGCCTCCGCGGCCCTCAGCCGCTCGACGTAATCCGCGACGGGCCCGATATTGGCGGGTTCCTCGTGATAGCCGCGCCTCTCGGCTTCCGTCAGGACGGGGCTGAATCCTTCGGCGTTGAGGTCGCAGTCGTCCACGTCCCAGCCCGAGGCCGACAACCGCTCGACCACCGTCCCGTGCAGCGCCGCAGAAAAGCTCTCGGGGCAGGGATGGGCGAACAGAACCAGCGCCCGCTTCACCGGCGGGCCCCTTCATCTTTCTCCAAATACACACGGGGGGTGCGGGGGGCTTGCCCCCCGCCCGGCTCGGCGCGCTTGCGCGGCGACGGAAGGGAAACCCTGTCGCCGCGGCAGGCGGCGGGCCCGCTCACTCGGCCGCCTCCGGTTTCGGGGTCATGCCCGGGTATTCGTACATCGCCGAATAGTCGAAATCGGGCTTGTCCCAGGCGATCATCTTGCCGGGGTTCAACAGGCCCTTGGGATCCGCCTCGCGCTTGAAGTTCAGCTGGCGCGCATCGGTCGACTGCCGCCCGCCTTCCTCCAGCGTATAGCGATGCGGATTGAAGATCATGCAGCCCATCTCCTCGTGGATCGCGACGATCTCGTCGAGCCGCTCGGGCGTGGAAAAGGCCACGATGGGCAGGCCCGCGAACATCACCTTGCCGTTCTCGCGCATGACCTCCAGGTGCTGCAGGACCTCGGTCCCGAACTCGGCGCGGACCTTCTCGACCAGTTCCATGTGGTCGGGATAGCGGTAGCGGACCTGCAGGTAGGTGACCGACGGGTCCACCTTCAGAGCGCGCAGCGTCGTGTGATTCCACGTGTATTCCGCCAGCGCGCCCGGCGTCTTGGGCCAGTCGTTGTCGGCGGAGTTGTAGATGATGTCGCCCTGCGTCCCGTGCGCCTTCATGAAGGTCTTGAGCCCTTCGAAGGAATGCGGCGCGACGAGGAGAATGACGAGGTGCGTCCCCTCCGAGAGATGCGGTGCGATGCGCTGGAAGTAGCTCTTGCCGATCGGCGCCTCGATCACGGTGGCGAGCTTGATGAGGATGCCGTCCTCGTTCGCCACGTCCTGCGCGTAGGTCGCCGCCGCTTTGAAATCGTCGAAGGCGACGAGAAGCTCGGTCCAGTCGTAGGCCGGCGCCAGCGGCATCTCGATCTCGGTGATGATCCCGTTCGTTCCGAAAGCATGGCTGACCCGGGGCAGTTCGTCCCCCGTCAGGTCGAGCACCCTCGGCTCCTCCTCCATCGTCACGACGCGCAGCCGGATGATGTTGCCGAAGTCCCGGAGCGCCCCCCAAGTGCACGAGCCGATCCCGCCCGAGCCGCCCGCGACGAAGCCGCCGATCGTGGCGGTGGCGAAGGTCGAGGGCATCATGCGCAATTCCTGGCCCGAATGGGCCCGGGTCTGGGCGTCGAGGTCCTTGATGACGATGCCGGGCTGGGTGACGACGCGGCCGGGGGCGATCTCCTTCACCTCGGCCATGTTCTTCATGTGCATGACGCAGCCGCCGCGCATCGGCATGGCCTGGCCGTAGTTGCCCGTCCCCGCGCCCCGCGTCGTGACCGGGACGTCATGGGCGTAGCAGGCGCGCAGAACCTCGACCACCTCCTCCTCGGATTTCGGGTTCACCACGAAATCGGCCTGGAGATGGTCCATCGCGTCCTTCAGGACGGGCGAGTACCAGAAGAAATCGCGGCTCTTCGAGCGGATCGTGGCGGGGTTCTCGTCCTGCTCGATATGGGCAAGGGCGGCCTTGGCGGCGGCAACATTGGGCTGCATGTGGTCCTCGTCAGGTCGTCATAAGGGGGTCGAGCTCGGCGTAATCGGGCAGGGTTCGGTCGATCTGAACCCCTTCCCTCAGCACGATGCGGTCGGATTGCGGGCGGGCGAAAAGCTCGGTCCAGGACCGGGCTTTCACGATCACGAGGTCGGCGGGTGCGCCGGGCGCCAGCGACGGCGCGTCGAAGCCGCAGGTCGCGGCGGGCGCCGTCAGGAAGCTCTCCACCCAGTCGGTCCGTGAATGGTCGAGATGCCCGATCCGCGTCGCCTCGCGCATGACCTCCAGCATGTCCATGTCGCCATAGGCGTAGAACGGATCGCGCGTGTTGTCGGAGGCGAAGCTGACGGCGATGCCCCGTTCGCGCATCTCGTGCACCAGCGTGATGCCGCGCCGCCGCGGGGTCCGCGCCCCGCCCTCCGCCCGGTCCTGGAGATAGAGGTTGCACATCGGCAGGCTGACCACGTCGATCCCGGCCTTCGCCACGAGGTCGAGCGTGTCGAGCGCGCGCGTCTCGTCCTGCGCCGAAAGCGAACAGCAGTGTCCCACGACGACGCGGCCCGGAAAGCCCGTCTCGATCTTCAGCTCGGCGATGTCGCGCAGGGTCTCGACGCTGGCGTCCATCGTCTCGTCCACGTGGAAGTCGGCATCAAGACCACGTTTCGCGGCCTGGGCGAAGAAACCCCGGATACGGTCGCGCAGGTCGTCCATCGGGTAGGTGACCATGCCCAGCACGCCGCCGCGTGTCCCGGCCACCAGATCGGCGGTATGGCCGAACGGCCCGTCATCGTCCGTCCACTTGTCGCACCCGATGAGGCATACGGCCTGCAGGTCGATCCGGTCGGCCCAGTCCTCCTGCAGTTCCCGGAAGACGGGCCACGTGATGCCGTCCTGCGGCGCGATGGAGTCGAGATGGGTGCGGATTGCCCGTGTCCCATGGGCCAGCGCGCAGCGGAGCGAGAACTCCATCCGGGGGCGCAGGTCTTCGGCCGACCAGCGTGCGGAACTGTCGGCGCGCACCGTGGTGAGCGCCCCCATGAAGCTCCCGTCGGGGTTCGGGCTCCGCGGCCAGATATGGCCCTTGTCGAGATGCGTATGCATGTCGACGAAGGCGGGAAAGACCATGGCACCGGCCATGTCGACGGACAGCGCAATGTCACGGGCCTCGGCGATCCGGCCGCCCGATATGGCGATGTCGGTGCGCAGAAGGTCGCCCTCCTGCCCCAGAAGGCAGGCGGGAATGGTCACGTTGGCCAGGGTGACGGTGTCGTGCGGCAGCTTGGTGAAGTCGCTCATTTCTCGCGCGCCACCGCGCTTTCGTGCCAGTTCTTCAGCAGCAGGTGCGACAGGAAGCTGAGCGCCGCGAAGATGAAGACGCCCATCGCCGCGACCAGCGCCAGCGCCGCGAACATCCGTGCGATGTTGAGGCGATACCCCGCCTCCTGGATGCGGAAGGCGAGGCCCGAGCCGATGCCGCCGGTGCCGGCGACAAGCTCGGCCACCACCGCGCCGATGAGGCTGAGGCCGCCTGCGATCTTCAGGCCGCCGAGGAAGTACGGCAGTGCCGAGGGAAGCTGCAGGAACCGCAGCCTCTGCCAGCGCGTCGCCCCGTAGATACGGAAAAGGTCGCGCAGGTTGTGGTCGACGGAGTTCAGGCCGAGCGTCGTGGACGACAGCACCGGGAAAAAGGCCACGAGCCAGGCGCAGAGCAGCATTCCCGCCACCTTGCTGTCCACGTAGATGAAGATCAGCGGCGCGATGGAGACGACCGGCGTCACCTGCAGGATCACCGCGTATGGGTAGAAGCTGAGTTCCAGCATCTTCGACTGGTTGAACAGGATCGCAAGGCCGGCGCCGCCGACGACCGCGAGCAGCAAGGCAAGAAGCGTGATCCAGCCCGTAAGATAGGCCGCGTCGATCAGGATCGCCCAGTCGTTCACCAGGCTGTCCCAGACAAGGTTCGGCCCCGGCAGGATGTAGTGCGGGATCTCGTTCGCCCTGACGATCCAGCCCCAGCCCATGATGGCCAGCGCCATGATCGCCACGGGAAGCGCCCACTTGGCAATCTTCTCGATCCGGGCGGCGCGGGCGCGGCGGATCTCGTCCTCGTCGCGCGCCGCGGCGGCACCGAGGGTCTGGTCGTCGGCGAGGCTCATGCCGGTTCTCCCATGGCTTCCTTCAGCGCCTCGGAGGCGCGCCGCGCATGCGCGGCATATTCGGCGGAGGTCCGGAACTCCTCTCCGCGCGGATAGGGGGCGTCGACCTCGAGCTCGGTCAGGACCCGGCCGGGGCGCGCCGCCATCACCACGATCCGGTCCGAGAGGAACACGCTCTCGAAGACCGAATGGGTCACGAAGATCACGGTACAGCCGATCTGAGCCTTCAGCTTCAGGAGGTCGTTGTTGAGCTTGTGCCGCGTGATCTCGTCCAGCGCGGCGAAGGGTTCGTCCATCAGGATCAGGCGCGGGTTCGTGACGATGGCGCGCGCGATGGAAACGCGCATCTTCATGCCGCCGGACAACTCGCGTGGATAGGAATTCTGGAATTTCTCGAGGCCGACGAGGCGCAGCACCTCGAGCACGTCGTCCTTCACCTCGCCATAGCTTTTCCCGGCAAGGCGGAACGGCAGCCAGACGTTCTGCGAAACCGTCGCCCAGGGCATCAGGGTCGGTTCCTGGAACACGACGCCGAGATCGCCACGACCGTGCCCGCCTTCCCAGTCGACGCGGCCGCGCGTGGGGTGCATCAGGTCCGAGATGATCCGCAGTGCCGTGGACTTGCCGCAGCCCGAGGGACCCAGAAGCGAGATGAAATCGCCCTGGTTCACCTGCAGGTTCATGTCCTTCAGGGCGACCACGTCGCCGGAAAAGACCTTGTCGACATGGCGCAGCTTCAGCAGCGGCGGGCGTTGCCCCAGTGGCAGCGTGTCGTGGTGATGAACGGCCATGATGTCTCCGCAAAGGTCCGGGCGCCGCCCGTCATTCATGCGGCGCGGGGCGGAACATGTCCCACCCCCGCGCCAGGGACGGCCCGCGCCATCGCGGGCCGTCCGGTTCGCGTTGCGTCACTTTCGCCTTACTGCGGGCGCAGGTCCATCCCGAGACCCTGGTTCACGAACTGAGTCGTGTAGGAGGCCTGCCAGTCGATGCCGTCCTCGATCACGCCGGCCGCGACCATGTCCGCGTAGAAGCCGCCGATGACCTCGTCGGTCATCGCGCCGATGCCCATGGTCAGGGCGTCACCCGAATCGACGATGCCCCACTCGATCATCTTGCCGATGGCGTAGTCGATCTTGTCCTGGGTCATGTCGGGGTTGGCCTCGAGGATCATCGCGTTGGCCGCGGCATTGTCCCCGTAGAGGTAGTTGTACCAGCCCAGGATCGACCCGTTGACGAAGCATTCCACGACCTCGGGGCGTTCCTCGATGGTAGAGGCCATCGTCTCGACCGTCGTGGCGTAGGAGCCGAAGCCGTTGTCCGCGATCAGGAAGACGTTGGGAACGAAGCCGCCCGTCGTCTCGACGAGGTAGGGCTCGGACGAAAGATAGCCCTGCATGCCAAGCTGATCGTCGGCGAGGAAGGGCGCGGGGTTGAAGGTGTAGGGCTGGCGCTGCTCGACGGTGAAACCGTGGGCCGCGATCATCCACTGGTAATAGGAGGTGAAGCCGTTGTCCCCGATCAGGAGCGTCAGGTCCTTCAGCTCTTCCCAGGTATCGGCGACGCCGGGATGTGCGAGGATGACCTGCGGGTGTTTCTGGAACGTGGCCATGACGGCCACGACCGGAATGTCCTCGGCCACGGCGTTGAACGCCTGCAGCATGTCGCCGCCCATGTGGAACTGGATGCGGTCGGCCAGCAGGAGCGCGCGGTTGTTCACCTGCGGCCCGCCCGAGATGATCTCGACGTCGAGGCCGCACTCGGCATAGGTGCCGTCGGCGACCGACTGGTAGAAGCCGCCGTGCTCGGCCTGGGCGAGCCAGTTGGTTCCGAAGACGACGGGCGTCAGGTCCTGCGCCTGTGCGGCGCTCGCGGCGAGCGCGGCTGACAGCGCGATGAGGGACGTGCGAAGCATGAGACTGGATTCTCCCCGAAGGTGGTTGGTTGTGGATGGCAGGGTAGGGGGGGCGATCCGGTGCGAAAGGGCGGGGCGCCACCGCAGACGCGGGGTTGCAGCAAGCACCGGGGGAAACGCCATGGATCCAAGCGATATGCCCAAAAATTGTGCGCAAGGCGAAATTTTGCCCGGGCGGGGTTCGGCCCGCCACTGGACAGACCGCCCTGGGGTGTCGAAGTTCGGCGGCGCGGCGGCAGCGATGAAGGCACTTCCATGAAAGATCCACGACGTCTCGAGGCATTGGTGCCGGACGGCATCCGGCCCCCTTTCGCGGCCTATTCCCACGGCACGTTTGTGCCTGCGGGCGCGGAGTTCGTCTTCACCTCGGGCCAGCTTGGCATCACGCCGTCCGACACCGTCCCCGAGAGCGCCGAGGCGCAGGCCGATCTCTGTTTCGCCGCGATCGACGCCATCCTCGCGGATGCCGGTTTCGACCGCGCGGACACGGTCCGGATCAACGCCTTCGTGACGGACCGCGCCCACATGCCGGGATACATGGCGGCGCGCGATCGCTGGTGTGCCGGGATGGGCCGCCTTCCGGCTTCGACGCTGGTCATCGTGTCGGGGTTCACGCGCGCCGAATTCAAGGTCGAGGTCGAGGTCACGGCCGCCCGCCTGCCGACCCGCTGATCCCTGACGGAACACATCCGATTTTCGGTTGACGGGGCGGGCCGCTTGTCATACGCCCACCGCGCTTGTGGCGGAGTAGCTCAGTTGGTTAGAGCAGCGGAATCATAATCCGCGTGTCGGGGGTTCAAGTCCCTCCTCCGCTACCACTTCCCCCTTCGAAATCCCTGAACCGGCCCGAACGGCATCTTCTCTCTGCCCGCAACGGTCATGCCGTCGGCGATTGCGGCCGCGCCAGTGCCTTCGGCGGTGACGTTCCCGTGATTGCGGATCCGACGGGGTGCGCCGGATCGCAGTCGGAACGGCGCTTGATTATGCGCGCCAAAAGGCGGACGCTTCGGGTTCATGAAAAAGGACGTTCCCATGCTCCGCCATATCGTGCTCGTGTCCTTCAAGCCCAAAGCGTCGGCCGAGCAGATCGTGGCATGGAGCGATGCCGTGACCGACATGTGCGCGTCGAGTTCCGAAGTCCTCTCGTTTTCCCTCGGCAAGAATGTCGGCAGCGGACCCAACCACCATGATGCCGCGCTCGTCGCCGATTTCGAGGATATCGATGCTTTCCGCCGCTATATCGCCGGTGAGAAGCACAAGGCCTACGTCGAAAACCATGCGCGCCACGTGACAGCGAAGCTCGCCGCGATCCAGCACGAGATGTGAAGGCCCTCAGGGGATTTCCGGAAGCGGGACCTTCGGCGAAAGTCACCCGGTGTTCACGTTTGGGACCGGAGCGTCGCCGCCTTCAATCCTTCAGGCCGTGTGCCCCGACGACCGGGTCAACCGATGCATCGTTCGAGGCAGCGGAGCCAGTTCCCGCGCGCGAGTTTTTCGATCAGCGGGGCGTCATAGCCGTGGGCTTGCATCCTCTCGAACAGGCGCGGCACCCCGGTGACGTCGCCGATCAGGTACGGCGGGACGCATCCGTCGAAGTCCGAGCCGAGGCCGACGTTGTCCTCCCCCGCCTCGCTGATGAGATGGTCGAGGTGGCGCAGCATGACATCCCAGCCCGTGCCCTGGTCGGCGGTGCCGTCGGCGTTGAGGTAGAAGGCGGCGTAGTTGAAGCCCACCATGCCGCCACGCTCGCGGATCGTGTGAAGCTGCCGGTCGGTCAGGTTGCGCGGGCTTTCGCAGAGCGCGTGGGCATTCGAATGGGTTGCGACCAGCGGCGCGGTCGAGAGGGCCGCCACGTCGTCGAAGCCTTTTTCGTTCAGGTGCGACAGGTCGATCAGGATTCTCAACTCGTCGCAAAGGCGCACGAGGTCACGCCCCTTTTCCGTGAGGCCCGGACCGATATCCGGAGTGCCGGGAAAGGCCATGGGCACACCGTATCCGAAGATTGTCGGACGGCTCCAGACCGGCCCGAGCGAGCGCAGGCCCATCTGGTGAAACAGGTAGAGCGCGTCGAGATCGGGGCCGATCGCCTCGGCGCCTTCCATGTGCATCACGCCCGCGATCCGGCCCGCCGCCATCGATGCCCTGATCTCGGCGACCGAACGGCAAACGCGGAAGTCCTGCGGCGCCGCGCGTTCCATCCAGTGCAGGAGACCCGCCATCGTCAGTGCGACGGGCTGCGCCTGCGCATGCGTCATCTCGGGCGGCATCGGCAGATCGTAGGGCGGGTTTGCCATCAGCGCCTTGAAGTCGGGCGGTGGCCCGCCGGAGGCGGGCGGCACGAAGATCGCGAAAAGCCCCCCGGCGAAACCCGAAGCCTTCATGCGCGCGAGGTCGAGATGGCCCATCGCGCCGGTCCCGAGCCAGGTCTCCTCGCGCGGTGCCGGCGTCATCATGAGGCGCAGCAGGAAATCGTTGTGGCCGTCGAAGAACGGAATGGTCGCGGTCATTGGTCGGGCTCCCTCGCGGCCTGCCCGGCAAGAAACAGGTCCACCTCCCGCAGGAGATCGGTGCAGGCGGCGTCGGCGATGCCGAGATGGTCGAAGTGATCGACGATATTGGCGAGGTATTCGTGGCTGGTGCCGAGAAAGCCCTCTCCGGTGGCGATGCAGCGGATCTGCTCGGCGGGGGTGATGTCGCCCATGATCTCGGGATGATCATGATTGGCCAGGAAGGTCAGGGCGGTGGTCCGGCTGCCGGAGATCTCGATCGGCACGAAGGCGGGGATATAGGCCGGCCCGATCATCTCGCGGCGAAAAAAAGGATCTCGGTTTCGGTGTCCACATCCCTTTCCCGGATCCGGTACGCCAGCCCCTCGCAACCCTCGCCGGTGTCCAGTGCCGCCATCAGACCCGGCGCCTCGGCCGTGCCTCGCGCGCCATTGTCGTCGCGCAGGATGAAGCGCCGGGCATGGCCTGGGGCATGGGCGCGGCGCACCTCGGCAAACCTGAGAGCCGGGTCCCAGATCAGTGAACCATAGGCGAAGATCCACAGATCGCCCGAATGCCCGGCCAGCGTATCGGCCCGGATCGCTTCGCGCACCTCGTCGGTATGGGTCCACTCCAAAATGTCTTCCATGTGCGGGTGGAGGTTGATCAGCGCCTCGATGCTGAAGGTTCGGAAGAACGACGTTTCGGGGTCGGTGATGCGGTCGCGCAACTCGGGGTGGCGGGCGAAGGGATCGTCGGCATCGGGCATTGCCTCATTCCTGTCAGGTGTCATCGGCGCGCATCATCTTCCATGCAGACATGGGTGGCGGTTGCGGGCGGGGCGAAGGCCTCGTCGCGCAGCGCCGCGAACGGGTTCGGGAGATGCGAAATCCCCCCGGCATCCTCGGTCAGGTGGAGGACGGGCATGTTTGTGGCGGCAGTGTCTGGCATCGCTCGGTCCTTCGTTGTTCGCCCTGCTCGGTATGGTCTTCAGGGTCCTGTATTCCGGTCGTGGGGTCCACGGTATTCGGTCCGGCGTCGCCCCGGTGTCCGGCCTCACGACGGGATGGGCGTCGGCCCTCATGGGGCCCGCGCCTCCCGTTCAGGGCGTCGCCACAAGACAGCGGGCCCGGGCGCCGATGCGGAAACTGCCGTCCGGCCGACGGAACGGGGCAAGTGCCTCCCGGGTCGCCTTTGCAACGGCTTCCTCGCCCGCGTGGGCGATGGCCGCGACAGCGACTCCCGCCGAGAGAAGCCCACGCAAGGCGGTGCGTTCATCCGGGTAGGCCCATGGCGTCTCGACGTCGAACACGTCGACGGGAACCAGCCCGCCTGCCGCCGCAAAGGACCTGAGTGCCGACTCGTCGGACAGGGCGAAGGGGCCCGGCGCGCCCGGCGGTGGCGGCGGCATCAGGGGTCTTGTCGCCGTCACCAGCGTGACGGCCTCCATGCCTGCGGGATCGCCCCATGTCATGATGACGATCTTGCCGTCCGGTTTCGTCACGCGGCGCGCCTCGCTGAGGGCCTTTGCCGCGTCGCCGGCGAACTGGAAGGAATTGAACCCGGTGACAAGATCGAAGGCATCGTCCGCGAAGGGCAGGTCTTCCAGGTCCCCGTGCCGGAAGTCCCCGTTGGGCGTTCGCTCCCGCGCGATCTGAAGCATCCCTTCCGCTGCATCGATCCCTGTGACACGTGCGCCGAGGCTGGCCGAAAGGGCGGCCGCCATGCCGGCACCGCACCCGGCATCGAGGTGCCGGGTGCCCGGCCCGACAGCGGCCCGTGCCAGGACCGCGTGGAAGGCGGCCGCGAACTGCCCCTCCTGCACCTCGGCCCAGTCGCGGGCGCGCGCGCCCCAGAGTTGGCCGTTTTTTTCGGATGTCATCGCCATGAATGGTCACCACCTGTGCCGGGTCGAATGCAGTCCAAGTCGCAAGCCTCGCGGCCCGGGCCGTGTCGGGCGAGATGCCCGCGTCGCTCGGGCCAGAGCGTGCGGCCCGCTTTCCTGCTGCCCCCGAAGACGGCGCCGCGGTCCGTCTTGCCGATGAAGTGCTGCGGCGCCGAGGTGTCCTCCCGGACCGAGAGCGGGGCGATCGTCCAGGTGGAAGCGGTTGAAGCCGGCCAGCAGGTCGCCCGTTTCACGCGGGCGAGGTGCATGGCCGTTCCGCTCATCCCGCTGCCTGGCGCGCGTAGTCCACAGCGTCGAACCAGCCGCGCGAGGCCGCGACCTTGCCGTGTTCGTCGAGGTCCCATTCCTCCCAGCCCGTGATGTGCAGGGGATGGCCGGTCTTCGCGTCCTGTCCGGTGAAGGTCCAGGTGTAGACGGCATGATCGCCCGCGCCCCGTATCCCGTCGCATGTCAGACTCAGGCCGGGCACGTCCGCGAAGAACCCCGCCGCCATCGCGGCGACGCCTTCGCGGTTCTCCCAGGGCGTGCCCCGATTGATGACGATCCGTCCGGTCTCGGCGTAGAAGCTGGCGACGGCCTCGGGCGACCCGCTGTTCCACGCAGCGGTGTAGGCAGCGGCGATCGCCTCGATGTCGTGGGTCATGTGAGAAGTCCTTCCTCAAGTTCGGCGAAAGGGTCGCCGTTCCAGTCGCCGTGGCTGCGAACGGCCCGCAGACGCGTGAAGGACGAACGATCCATGAGAAGACCGGCGCGACTGTCGTCCATCCGCGCGCGGTGACGTCCGGGATGGTAGGCCGCTTCCAGCATCGCCTCGTCCGAGCTCCAGAGCGACAGGGTGAAGCCCTCGCGCCCGTCATGCCCCCCGTTGAACACCGCGCGTCGCAGGTTGGACGGCAGCGTGCCGTACCAGTCGAGCACCTCCGACACGCCCGCGATGAAGCGCTTGATGCGCGGCAGCACCTCGTCCGTCACGCTGTCGAAACCCGCCGTCGTGACGATCATCATCGCCCCGCCGGGGTCTTGCGCGGTCGCCCGGATGGCCGTTCCGTCCTCGACTTCGCCGCGCCAGTTGACCTTACCCCGGTGCGAGATCGGCACCGCGAGGCAGTGCCATGCGGCCACCGTCTCCGACAGCCAGGGCATGGCTGTTGCGGGATCGTCGATCACCGCCTCGGCCGCATCCCGCTCGGGCCAGATGCCGAATGCGCCCCAGACGTCGGAACGGCGGGTCAGCAGCCCGTCCGCGCCGACCGACTGGTGTGGGCAGAACCGCCATACGGATGCCCCGGGCGCGGTCGGGAACGACCGCTCGGTGACCGAGACGGGCACGGGAAACCGTATGCGGTGCAGCGTGATCCAGTCGTGGCGGGCGGATGTCATGAGGTCAGTCTCCACGCCACTCCCCGGACAGCCGAAGCATGACCGGGGACAGGTTCCGACGGCGGCGTGTTTCGGACGGCGCAGCGCGCCCGGGATGTGGGTGTCATGTCTTCACGTCTTCGGAAATTGCAGGATGCCGAGATGCGGGCGGCCCTGGGGTCGCCCGCGCCGGCTCAGCCATGCGGGGCCTTGTAGGCGCCCGTGACCTCGCCAGCCTTCTTCAGGGCTGCCATCGCCTCGGCCGATGTCATCAGCTTGGTCGTCGCCGAGGCGGAAACCGTTCCGGCCGATGCGACCGACGCCGCGCCGGCCATCATGAACATGTCGTCCGGCCCCTCGATCAGGCAGACGACGTCATATTGTCCGAAGGCGAAGAACATGTGGTGCAGCTTGCCGCCGAGCGCCTCGACCAGTTTGCGCGCCGCGGCCTCGCGGTCTGTCGGATCGGCCACCATCGCCTTGATGGCGTCCCCGGAATAGGCGAGCTGGTACAAATAGAACGGCATGGTTCGATCCTCCTCGGCGGGGTGCCGGCTCCGTTGCCGCCCCGTCCCGGAGAAGACTGTTACGATCCGCCGAGAGGCGTCTACCAATGCGCCTAAAACGATCTAAAGCGGGCAGCGTCGAAGCGCTTCACCGCAGTGCCGCTGCTGCATCGGCAGGGGCAAGGCCGCCGGCGATGCGAAAGAAGGTATGCGCCCGCGCGAGGTAGTCGGGGTTGGACGTCAGCCAACGCCCCGCCAGCCTCGCCTCGACGAGCGACGGTGCGATTGTCGCGACCCGCGCGAAGGCGGCCGCGGCCCGGTCGGTGCGCCCCGCACCCACCCAGGCGATGGCCGCGAGGATGAGGGGTGTCGCGCTGCCCGCGGATTCCGACAGCGCGGCCTCCGCGGCCTCGGCGGCGGCGGCGTAGTTCCGCACCGCGAACTGCGCGAAGCCCAGAACGACGAGCATCGATCCGCGGGACGGATCGCGCGGGCTGCGTCGCAGGGCGGCCTCGGCCAATGGAACGCCCCGGTCGGCTTCACCATGGAACCCCTCGTAGAGTCCGAGCCATGCAAGCGTCACGGCGCAATTGGGGTTCATCTCGTGGGCCTGGCGCAGCTCGGGCAGTCCGGTTTCAGGGTCCTGGTTGAGGAAATGCAGGAGCGCGCGAAGCCGGCGACCGTGGTGGTCGGTCGGATCCGCGGCGATGGCGCAGGTCGCAGCCTCGATCCCCTCGGCGAGGGTCCGCGGCACCGACGGCGTCGTGACATGATACGCGTTCCACCACGCGACCCAGGCCAGCACCCGCCAGGCGAGCGCGGAATTCGGGTCAAGCGCGAGTGCCTGCCGTGCGAGGTCCGCGGCCTTGTCCCGGGGTCCCCGGTCGTAGGCCATGTCGCCCGCCGAGATGACCGACCAGCCCCGGAGCGCAAGGCCGTGGGCCGTGAGGTCGCCGGGCGCGGCGGTGCGGATCCGTTCCGCCTCGACCCGGTCGATCTGGGGCGCAAGGCAGGTGACGATGGCGCGCGCGACGCGGGCCTGCGTGTCGAAATGCCTGCCGAGGCCCCGGTCGAAGTTCTCCGCCCAGACCTGGCCGCCCGTGGTTGCGTCGATCAGCTGGGCCGTCACACGCACCTGGTGGGGTGTCGCGCGCACGCTCCCCTCCACGGCATAGCGGACGCCGAGTTCGCGCGAGACCCTCCGAAGGTCCCGCGGCATGTCGCGGTAGACGAAGGCCGAGTTCCGGGCGACCACGAAGAGATCGCGGAAGCGGGACAGCTCGGTCGTGATATCCTCGGCGAAACCGTCGGCGAGCCATGCGAGCTCCGGATCGCCGCCGAGATCCGAGAATGGCAGTACGACCACGGACGGCCTGTCGGGCAGCCCGAGCGCGAGCGGCCCCTCCGCCGCGATCTCGAGCGTGAAGCGAAGCCCGCGTCCCGCAACCGTCACGATCGACTCCGCCCCGATGATCCGGCGCAGGTTCGCGACCTGGACGTTCAGGTTATTGTCGCCCACCACCGTTTCGGGCCAGACGGTCGCCATGATCTCGTCCCGGCTGACCACGCGGTCGCGTCCGGCGATCAGGAGGTCGAGGAGATCGAAGGCCCTTGCCCCGATGGCGAGATCCTCGTCATCGCGGGTCAGCCGGCGCGTGCGTCGGTGCAAGGTGAAATCGGCGAAGCGAACGCTGTCCATGATCTGGAATGTCCCCCTTCCATCAAGACATGTTCTTGGCCGGAAAAACAGGGTGCGTCGCCGGAAATCCTCGGATCGTCGATCGGCCGAACGCGCGGCCCTTTACTCGGGCGTCTTGAGACCCCCGCGAGGCGGCAGGACGCGGCCCCAGACGGCGGTGTCATGCCTGAGCCGGGCGATAACGGGATCGGGGGGAAGCCATTGCGACGGTTCGATCTCGTATTGCAGCCTGGCGAAGGGTTCGCCGCCTCTGGGCTCCGCGCCGCCGCCTGCATTCCAGGCCCAGACGGGATGGACCGTGACGCCGTGCCCCGCGACGGCCCCGGCGAGCGTGTTGGCGAGCGCGAGTATCTTCGGCACGGGCGGCGCCGGGAATAGCAATGTCAGGCGACAGAGGCGACCGGCGCGCGCGACCGCGATGAGCGTGTCCGCCAGTTGCAGATAGGGGTAGGTGTCGGGGTCGAGCCTCGTGTTCTCCGGGCGGGCCCGGTCGCCTTGTGGCAGCAGGATGCGAAGCTCGGTGGCCGTGGCCCATTCACGCGGGGGCGCTTCGGCCCGGACCACCGCCCCCGCTGCGCCGGACGCATCGCCATACGACAGCGCCACGTGGATCACCTTCGAGGGGAATGCCGCGGGGGGCCTGTTGCCCGACCGGAACGACAGCAGCGCACGAAGAAGGACCCCGTCATTCTGGCGGACCGTGCCGAGTTTCTCCCATGCGACCATGTTCTCGTGCAGCATGCGGGTCTCGTCCCGCGCGGACGCCTCTGTGCTGCCGGCATGGCGCCATCCGTCGAGTGCCCGGTCGATGACCCAGCGGTCATGCTCGTTCCGCATCGCCGAGAGAAACAGGGTCGCGTCCGTGGTCGCCGCCGCGATGTCGGCGAAGCCGTGCCGGGCAAGCCCGTTCTGGGCCTCCGAGAACCGCGCCGCGTCTTCGGCGGAGAAGAGCGGCAGGTCCCAGGCCCCCGACGCGCGCCAGTCCATGCCGAGATCGGCCAACTTCATCGCCGCATGGCGATGCGCCCGACGGTTTGCGGTCTTCTTGGATTCCGAAAGGCCGTTCCAGTCCGGAACGTCCGGTCCGCCGTCGCCGTCCGCGTCACCTGCCTCGGCGCGCTTCAGGTCTTCCTGCGCTGCCTCGTAGGCGCGGTGCAGCGCCTTGCTCAGCCGATCGGGGTCGCCATCGAGGGCGGTTGTCTGGTCGAGGCCGTCGTCGAGGCTGCCGAAGGCGGTGCTGAGCGTGATCCCGTCGGTGCCGAGCGCGTGCGCCTCGCCGCCGTGCCCGGCCCAGACCCGCACGTGGATCGGCGCGCCATCGAGCCGGCAGGTCTGGATCGCGGCCTGCAGGGCAAGGGCCGCGCGCAGGTTGAGGTCGTCGTCTCCGGTCGAGATCGCCCAGGCGGTGACCGGGATCGCGGCCTGTCCCTCCGCCTCCCGCAGGTCGAGCGACGCGAAGTCGACCGTTTCGAGGTCCGCCGTCACGAAGCGCGGCGGCAGCCAGTCGTGGACACCGAGTGCATTCGCGTCCGACAGAAGGGCGGGGCTGCGGCGCGTGAACCTGCTGCGCGCCGCCTCGGCGTCGGTGTCGATGACGGTGACGAGCGGCGGCTTCAGGCCGGCCCTGTTGGACAGTGTCAGGGTCTCTTCCAGCAGCGCCTCGCCCTGCCAGCCGAAGCCCGCGATCACCAGGTGCACCCGGTCCTGCCCCAGCAGCATCGCGGTCCGGTCCCAGCGTGCCGTCAGGACGAGGCGGCGCACGGCCTCGGCGCGGAGGTTGAAGAGTTCCACGCCGCGCCCCGTGGCGAAGCCCGCGCTGGCCGCCGTCGACAGGGTCGTGGCGACGACCGGGTTCTCGGTGAACATGCGGATGTCGCGCAGTCTGGGGGCAGCGGCCTGCACGGCCTCGGCGGCGTCGAACCCTGCAAGCTCGTCGCCCAGTGCCACGTAGACGCGCGCGGCGCGCCGGATGCGCGCGGCCCGAAGCTGTCGCCTGCCCGAAGGGTCGCCGGTCACGAGGAAACCGCCCATCCTTTCGGCGGCCTCGCGTGCCTCGCGGATGTCCTCGTCGCTGCCCTCGACCCGGTCGATCCAGGTGACGGCGCGGCCCCGCCTGAGAAGACGCCGGCCGATCTCGCGGCCGACGGGGCCGAAGCCGATGACCACGTCACGAGGTGCATTGGCCCGACGCGTGTGAAGGCGCCGCTGCACCCAGAGCCCGAAATCGTTGGCCAGAAGCTTGACGACCGCCGCGATCAGGACACCGGGGGCGAACATGCGCGCCACCTCCAACGTCCAGGGAAGCCGGACCTGGGCAGGCGCGGTGGGGTCGGCGCCCGCCGCGTCGGGCAGTTCGAGGTTCAGGCCGAAAAGCTGGACGGCCTTGTAGAAGGAATCCAGCAAGGCCACGCCATCGGGCCGGGATTTCCAGGGCTCACCGGTCCAGAACGCGTGTCCCCAGACCTCCATGTAGCCCGCCGTGCCGAGGCAAAGGATCACGACGACGAAGAGGATCGAGCACAGCCACAGCCATTGCCGGAAAAGAAGGCCTCGCCGGACGCGCCCCGGACGCTGGGAGTTCAGGCTCATGGCATCGCGCGCCCGCGCGGGCGGAAGAAGCCGCGTGCGGCAGTGTTGGACCGCCTGCTGCATTGCGCCTCGGGGGCTAAACTGGTGACGACGTGATGCTGCAAGGGTCCCGGCGCTGGTTGCTGCGCAACAGTATTCGGGGGAAGGCCACCGAAATCAAATGCTTCCTGCCCGGGTCACCGGAAGGTTGCCATCGGTTTCAAGCCGCGCGACGGTGCCCCCCGGGCCGGCGTGATGCACGGCTGAACCAGGATGGCCGCGTCCCGCCCGAGCGCCGGCCGACAGGAAAGGGGGCTGCGGCGCGCGATGAGGACGATCCTTTCGCTCGACGGTGGTGGTCTGCGCGGGGTGATCGCGCTTGGCCTTCTGTCGCAGCTCGAGGAGCGGCTCGGCGGCGGGCCGCTCGCGTCGCGCTTCGACCTGATCGGCGGCACCTCCACCGGTGCGGTGATCGCCACGGGGCTCGCCCTGGGCCTGCCCGTGCCCGAGATCCTGCGCTTCTACACGGACCTCGCGCCGCAGGTCTTCCGCCGCACGGGATTTCGTCTGCCGGGCATCCACGCCCTTTTCGACGAAGAGCCGATGGAGGCGCATATCCGCGACATCTGCGGCGACCGCACGCTCGAGACGTCCGACCTCGCCACGCATCTGGCACTTTTCGTCAAGCGGCTCGATACCGACAGCGTCTGGACGGTCACCAACAACCCGGCGGCCCCCTTCTGGGACGATCCGCCCGATGGCAGCTACATCGGCAACCGGCACTATCTCCTTGCCGACCTCGTTCGGGCCGCGACCGCCGCGCCGCATTATTTCGAGCCCGAACCGATCCCCGTGGCGCGCGACGATCACGGCATCTTCATCGACGCCGGCGTTACGCCCTACAACAATCCCGCCCTCGCGCTCCTGCAGCTTGTCGCGATGCCCGCGCAGGGGTTCGGCTGGCCGCTCCGGGCAGGGCAGCTCCGGATCGTGTCCGTGGGGACCGGCGCCTACCGCAATCAGCAGTCCCCCGACCGGCTGATGTCGATGACCTCCGGCACGCTCGCGCTCAATGCGCTCCTGTCATCGGTGCGGCATGGCGGGCAGATGATCGACGACATGCTCAGGCTTCTGGGCCGCGACGTGCGGGACGGAACCGCCTTTCTTCCCGATCCTCTTTTCGAAGTGCTTCGCCTCGACGTGCGGCTGGAACGGGAGTGGCTGAAACGGGAATTGGGGATGACGCTCTCGGACAGGGTGTTGAACCGTTTGCGCCGCATGGACGATACGACGCTGCCGGATGTGGCCTGGGAAATCGGTGCGCGCGCGGGTGAGCGCATCTTGTCGGATATGGCTCCGGGGGAGGTCTTGCCATGGGCATGAGCGAGATGGCGGCCCGCATCGCGGCGATCGGCGTGACCGAGGACGCAGGCTGCCCCGCCACGGACGAGGAGCGGGCGAAGCTGGTCTCCGACCTCTCGCCGGTGGACGGGCTTGGCTGGATCGGCGAGGGCACGGAGGTCCTTGTCTACACGCTTCCATTCTACGCGAAGGCCCGCCTTGTCGTGGCGGCGGATGCGTCGTGGAAACCCACGGGCGTGCTCGCGTGCTGGCTCTGGCTCGGCGGGGACTTCTGGCGGCTCGACGGGCGCTCGGCCGCGATCCACGATCTCAACCGCAAGAGCGGCCTCGTCGTCGAAGACCGCGTCGCGCTGCCCTACATGCGGTTCTTCTGCTTCTTCGTGCGCGGCGAGGAAGGGCCGTTCTTCGTTCTGGACGAACGATCGCTGCCGCTCCTGCCCGAGGCGGGCCGGGATGCCCTGGCGCCGCTGATGGTGCCGCCGGAGTTGCTCGGCCGGGACCGCGAGGGGGCGCTCCATGCCGCCGCCGTCCTGCAATACGGCAAGGGCGCCTTCGCGGCGCATTTCCGGATTCAGCCCACGGGCATGGTGGAGATGCTGGACGACGACCCGCTCGACACCGGCACGCTGCCGGACATCGACGCGCCCCTCTCTCTTGACGGGCCACATCCCGACCGGGACGACGACGAGATCCCGTTCTAGCGCATCCAGTCCCCGGCCCCGATGACGTGGACCGGCACGCCGCGCGCGCGGGCGAGCGAGACGACCGTTCCGGTTCCGCCCGGTTGGCCTGCCGTCCCGTCCCAGACCGCGATCAGCCTGTGGCAGGTTTTCGCGATGTGACGGGCGAGGCCGTCGAAATCGGGGGCGTCGTCAATCGATGGAAGGACAAGGGTCGATGCCTGCGCCAGCTGCGCGTCGAACCGTCCGATGTCGGCCGCCGTGACGCCCTCCTGCTCCGCGACGAAGGCCCGCCATGCATCGACCGGCAGCGGCAGGACGGCCTCGAGGGACCAGGATGCCGGGCGATGCCGCGCGGCGAGCAGGTCGGTGCCCTCGGCCATGCCGGACACCAGAAGGCGCGGTCTCGACACGTCCCGCGCGTCGATTTGCGCGAAAGCGACCGCCAGTGCCGCGACGATCTCGGCCTCGGCGCTGCGCCGCAACCGGTTCCAGCGGTGTCCGGTGATGCCGATGCGCTCAGGCGTCATCGCTGGCATTCGCGAGCCGGCGCAGGATCTCGCGCGAGACGAGGTCGTCGATCGGATCGATCGGGCCCGGACCACGGCGCACCTTGCTCCGGCCCTCGGACCTTGCCGCCGACGGTGGCGGCGCGGCGCGCAGGTAGGTCCGGTCGATCACCGGGCGCGGCACCGGGTCGAGGTCGGTGTCGAAGAACGGGTTTTCGTCGTGGAGCCCGTGAAACGGCGGGTCGCGAAGGTAGTTCGGGCGCGCGGCGACGACCGCCTCGTCGCCGGCGATCTGCAGAAGCATCTCGTCGGCCTCGAGCGCGAGGAACTCGCGGCCGTCGAGCGCCCCGAAGACCTCGGCCACGTCGGAGGCGGCGCTCAGGTTGTTCGGCCCGAAGGCCTGCAGCACGGCGCAGTTGTTGAGCATGGTCTGCCAGTCGGCGGGATAGAGGATGCGCAACTGGCTGAGGTCCTGCCAGAAGGTCCAGGTCTGAAGCCCGTAGCCTCGCATCAGCGTCACGGCGGTGCGCAGTTCGTCGAGCGGACCGAGTTGTGCGGCCTCGTCCAGGATGAAGAGCGTCGATTTTTCCGGCCGCCGCCGCCGCCGCATGATCAGCGACATCAGCGCGCTGATCCACAGCCGCAGGAACCGTCCGTGGCTGCCCAGCATATGCGGTGGCAGGACGATGTAGATCGTGAGCGGCGCGCCCGAAACCACGCGATCGATGTCGAAGCTCGTCCGCTCGATCGCCTTCTGCAGCGAGGGGCCGCGCAGGAAGTCGACTCCCTCCTGCGCGAAGGACAGGATGCCGCCAAGCGTCGTGTCCGCGCCGATCTGCAGGTTGCCGGCGATCATCCGCACCTCGGGGTGGCGCGACGCGAGGAAGGTTTTCGCAAGTGCGCCGGGATCGGAGGCCGCGGCATTGGCGAGGCGCCGCACCTCGGTCAGCGTGTGCTTCTTGCGCGGCAGGTCGGTCACGACATGCAGCACGATCGCCAACAGAAGCTGCCGCCCCCGGCTGACCCAGTAGAGGTTCTTGCCATCGTCGGAATCGTCGGGCAGGAGCGCATGCACGAGCGCCGCCGCCTCGTCCACGCCCGAGGTCGAGCGCGGGTCGATCAGGTCGAGCGGGTTGAACTGCCCGTCTGATCCCTCGACCAGGCCCATCGGGTCCAGCACCACGACCTCCTGGCCCATCTCGCGCCGGCGCCGCATCGTGATCGCGGCATTCTCGCCCTTGGGGTCCACCACGATGGCCGGGCCGTCATAGTGCAGGAGCGCCGGCACGATGCAGCCGACGCCCTTGCCCGCGCCGGTGGGCGCGACGGTCAGCAGGTGGCCCTCGCGGTTCAGGAGGATCGGATCGACGAAACCGGTCTCGGGCGAGGTATCGGCGGCGCCGAAGCTGAAACCGACGGGCGTTCGCAGATGCTCTCGCTCCATCGACCAGCCGACCAGCAGGCCGGGACCGCCAAGGTCCCGGGGCATTCTCAGCGCCGACTGCGGCGAGAGGCGCGCGATCCCCGGACCGTTCATTGCGCATCCTCCGCCCGTTCCCGGGGACCATAGCGCATCGATCCTTCGCGGCGCACCGCCTCGACCGTTGCGGCGGGGCCGAGCGTCTCCCGGGCCAGGACGGTGATCATGCCGTCGCTCGCCAGCCGCAATTCCAGCCGATGCAGCTCGTCCTCGCAGATCATGGTCGCGGAGATGCGGGCCGCCTCGGGCGCGCGGACGCCATCGAGCACGGAAGGCGATGTGGCGGCCAGCGCGACGTCAGGCGGCGCGATCGCGTCGCCGTCGCCTTGCGCGATGAAATGCGGCGCCTCGCCCAATGCCCCGAAGGCCGCCGCGAAGCGCACGAAGGACAGGCACAGGTCCACGCCCTCGAGGCGGACACCGTGGAGTTCGACATGCCGCTCTATCCGGCGGTAGTCGTCCAGCGGCGTGAACCCGTCGGGACCGTAGAGCATCACGAGGGCGGCCAGCTCGCTGTCGGCACTGGGTCCGACCTCGCCGAGCAGGAAATCGCACAGCATCCAGCCCTCGAAGAACCCCAGCGGCAGGACCCGCACCATCTCGATGGCGCGGCCTTCATCGATCAGGTTGGAGGCCGCAAGCCGTTGACGCAGCGCCTGTTCCAGTTCGTCCGGCAAGGCGCGCCAGTCCCCGGGCAGGACCGGCGGCAGGCCGAAATCGGCGGGCTCTGGTGTTGTGGCTCGGATGTCCATGGCGGGCGGGGCGTGTCGTTGCGGGTGCTTCGGGCGTACATGCGATCGGGCCCGTCGGGCGACAAGGCCTCGCATTGGTGCCGGTCACCCGGGCCGAGGTCAATGCGGAAGTCCCCCGTTCGTCGCCTCCCATGCCGGTCTGGTGCTTCAGAGATCGGCGGCGAGGGCCGTCCTCAGCGCGCTGAGGTCCCGGGCAATCGCTGCCCCGGTCACGGGCAGCGACACGACATCGCCGGCGGCCGTGGCCACGGCAAGCTCGTCCGGTCCGGTCCAGGCGATCCAGGCCACCTCGCGCGCGGTGCCGCCCGCAAGCAAGGCGCGCGGCAGGCCGGTATCGAGCCGCAGGACCGCCGTGGCCTCCGCCCCGTCCGCGTCGAAGGCGACGATGTCGATCGCGCCGGTCGCCCCAAGGACCGCGAGATGGCGCCCGTCCGGCGAGAAGGCGACCGTCCGCGTCTCCCGCTCGGCGGCGTCGAGCGCGACCGGCCCCGCGTCTCGGGCAAGGTCGAGGATCAGCACGCGGCCATCGCTCCGGCTGGTGGCGATCCAGCGTCCCGCGGGATGTATGTCGAGCGACAGCGCCGATGCCGTGTCCCGCGACTGGTCGGGCGGTATCGCGGGGACGAAGGCATCGCTGCCCGGCGCCACGGCCAGAAGGGCGCCGTCGCTCCGCGAGACGATGACCGTTCCGTCCCCGGCCACGGCGATCCCGCCGAGCGTCGCGCCGTCACCCCCCGGAAGGAGCGCGACGCGCGGGCAAGCGCCCTCCGGGGCATGGCGGTAGATCGCGCGGGCAGACGTTGCGTAGAGCGTTCCTCCCGATCCCGGGGTTGCCGTGGCAACGCGCTGCAACGTGTCGGGTGCGGTGCAGGCGCTGATCTCGCCGCTGGCACCGATCCGGACCACCCTGTTCGTGGCGGTCACGGCCGCCGCCTCCTCCGGCCCCGAGATCGCGAGATGCAGGATGGGTGCACTGTCCGCCGCAATGCTCCGGGCCCCGTCGCGGGCGCCCGGAAGCAGGAAGTGCACGCGCCCCTCGGCGTCGCCGGCGGCAAGCCCTGCCCAGCGGTCGGGATCGCGGGCAAGCGCCGTCATCGCCGCCCCGAAGCTCAGCGGCAGGCCGAAACCCGTGTCCGCCCGCATCTGCCAGCGCAGGGCCCCACCGCCGAACATGACGCCGTAGACGCTTGCGCCGGCGGCATCCCACGACAGGTCCGCCAGGTCGCGCGGCACGGGGTAGAACAGCGAGAAAGGCCCGTCAGGTTCACCTGCGCACACGACCTCGCCACCGCAGCGGAAGGCCAGCGCCGTCCCGTCGTCCGAGGCAGCCAGGGGCAGCGCCGGCAGGGCTTCGGCCAGCGTTCTCCGGAACCTGGGCGCGGCTTCCACCCCATCGGACCCGAGGTGGGCAATGCCGCCATCGCTCATCGCCACCGCGAGCGAGCCATCGCCGAGAAAGGCAAGGCCCGCCGCATTCATGTCGGTCCCGGTCGCCTCCTCAGCCGCATCTCCGGTCCTGCCCTGTCCGACGGTTCCGGAAAACGTCGCCCATGCGATGCGCGCGCCGTCCGCGGAGAGCGCCGTGGCAATGCTGCCCGGTGGCAGGGCGGGCATGACCTCGCACGAGGTGCTGTCGTCCGGGCAGTCGAGAAGGAGGCCGGCGTCCGGCCCGCCGTCGGCCAGCGCGGCGAGGCTTCTGTCGGACAGCGCCGCGACCGACCACTGGCTTGGCCGGATGAAGGCCGCGCGCTGCAACTCGGCCCAGGCGATGTCGGCCAAGCCGCCGCCCGGCGACGGCACGCGCCCCGCGCGCCCGTCCCGCGTGACGACGAGAAGGCTGCCGCCGCCCAGTGTCTCGAGCCCGGCGACAGGAAGGGCCGGATCGCCTTCCGGCCAGAGCCTTGTGCCACCACTACCGTCCGAGAGTAGGCCGCCCGATGACAGGGTCACGGGTGCCGGGCCGGTGCCGGGGCGGGGCGCGGCGAGCGCGATGACATCGGGACGTCCACCGACCCGCCCGCCGCCTCCGAAATCGCGCAGAACGGCGGCGGCCAGAGACAGCGAGGCCACCCCTTCGTTCCGGCGAAGGGCGCGCTCCGCGGCGTCGAGCGCGGCCGCCACGTCGCCGGACTCCAGCGCCGCCAGCCCGTCCTGTACCGTGCCCTGAAGTCCGACCCGCTGCACGAAGAGGCCGCCGAAGCCCAACGCCGCGACGACGGCGGCCGCGGTGCCCGCCTGCCAGATTGCGCGGAGCCGGCGGGCCGCGACCGAGCGGCGGATGAACCCCGGCAGGTCTGGCGCGGCGGCTTCCAGAGCGGCATCGCCCCAGTTGCGCTGGAGGTCGCGGGCCTCGCGCAGGGGCAGCCCGCGCAGGAGCGTCTCGCGCCCGGCCCGGCGGGACGTCCTCGCGGCATCCCTGTGGCGTTCGGCCATCGCGGCGAGGTAGCTGCGCAGCGCGAAGCGGCGCGCCTCTTCCTCCACCACACGGTCGAGTTCGCCCCAGCCGCGGATCAGGGACTCGTGGGCAAGGCGCAGCCCGTGGTCGTCGGCAACGAGGAGCCGCGCGTCGCGCAGCGCATTGGCGACGCGCTCCAGCGCGCTGTCGGGCGGGAGGTCTTGGTGTGGCAGGCGCCGGGCGACCACGGGGCTTTCGCGCCCGCGCATGTCGACAAGCAGCCTGACGAGGGCGGGAAACGCCGCCCTGTCGCTTGCCGACAGCGCCGCCAGCGCCGCGTCGCCTCGTGTCGCCATGACGCCACCCACGCCGCCCAGCGCATCGTAGGCCGCATGGGTCAGGACGTTGCCCTCGCGCGCGTCCCAAAGCCCGCTGAGCAGGAGTTGCAGCGCAGGCAGCGTGTCCGGCCCAGCCTCGGCCTCGATCCGCGTTGCGAGATCTGGCCGCTCCCCATCCGGGCCTTCATGGGCGAGGCCCGCCTTGCGCGCGGGGCCACGGATCATCTCGCGGATGTCGGCCTGCGTCGGTGGGCGAAGGACGAGGCTTGGCACCGGGGCATCCGGGCCCTTGATCGCCGGGCCGTTGGCCAGTTCGTCGAGTGCGTCGCTCTCGGCCAGCCGGTGCTGGAATTCCGAACGCATGGTCGCGACGAGAAACAGCGCCGCGCCGGCGCTGAGATCCTTCAGAAGGCCGGCCAGCGCCTCACGCTTCGGCGCGCTCCACTGGAACACTTCCTCGAACTGGTCGAGCACGAGGATCAGGCCCTGTTCCGGCCCGCCGCGCCCCGCACGCCCGAGCGCGGCGGCCAAGGGCGCCGCACGGGCCGGTCCGGGCGCCGTGAACAGTGCCGACAGCGCCTCGGGCGTGGCGAAGTCGCCCCGTGACAGTTCCTCGCCGATCGCTTCGGCATCGAAGAGCGCCCGCGCGAGGCCGAGGGCCGGCCCGCCGTCGGCTGCAAGGGCAGAGGGCGTGCGCGCCACCCATCGGTCCAGACGCGGCAGGTCCACCGTCCCCCCGGTCTTCTGCAGGCGAGGAAGGAGGCCCGCGCGCAGAAGCGAGGATTTCCCGCTGCCCGAGGGGCCGAGGATGAACAATGCCCGGTGCCCGCGCTTGGCATTGGCGAGGAAACGGGCGCGCGCGCGGTCGGTCTCATCGCGGCGCCCGAAGAACACCGGCGCGTCCTCGGGCCCGAAGGCGTCGAGGCCGCGGAAAGGCGAGCCCTGCCAGTCGGCGTCCCCGTCACGCTCGACCAGCCAAGCCCGGAGCGCGGCCTCGATCCGCGTCTCGAAATCCCCGGTGTCGTCGAACCAGTTGAAGGCGGTGACGAAATGGCCCTGTTCGTTGCGGAACCATCGCGTCCAGAAGCGTTCGAGCATTCCGAACTGCCGGGCGCGCTCCTCCATTTCGGCGACCGGCATCGTAACGTCGGCCTTCTTGCGGAAGACGAAGACGTCGGGCACCCGCACATCCGAGGAGAGGGCGCTTTCGAGGGCCGTTTCGAACTCGTATTCCGTGCCGGTGGGTATCGTGCCGTCAGCCCGCGCGTAGTGGGGGGGAAGCTCGCTTCCGAGGCTGCGCCACAGCACGCAGACAACGATATCGCAGGCCGAGGCCTGCGGGATCTGCGCCTGGAAGGTGGAATCGGCGCGGTAGAAGCTCTCTTCCCAGAGGACGGCCTCCAGCCGGTCCTCCGCGGCACGGTCGAGGTTTATCCGGTCGACCACGCGGCGGAAGGCCTGGCGCTCGGGGGCGACGTCATCCGGTGAGGACAGAAAGACGCGATAGACCACCGGTTGATCCTGTCCGTTCCGAAACCGCGCCACACCTTGACCGCGCCGAAAAAGACCGGCGCGCCGTCAGCCTAGCGGCAGGTCCGCGCCCCGATCAACCGCTTCGGACGTCTTGCAGCCTGCGTTGACAAGCCGGCGCGGCACCGCAAGCGTCGGGTCATGGCGAGGATCGCGACATGGATGGGGAGGGGCGGCGCCGTGCGGGGCGGTATCGGCGCGGTGCTGGCGCTTGCTGTGGGATGCGGGGCGGCCTCGGCAGAGCCGATGTCGCCCGGCTGTGTGCCGCCGCCCTCCCTGGCGATGCCGGCCGGTGGCGCGCTCCACCCGGATCTCGCCCATCTGCCCGAACCCGATCCCGTCGCCCTGACACAGGCCATCGCCGCCGAGCGTCCCGACAGCCCGCCGCCCGTGGGCGTGACCGGGATCACGGTTCCCCATCACCTTCTCGCCCCGGACCTGATCGCGCGCGGTTTCTGGGCCGCGTCGGCGGGCTCCTATGACCGGATCATCCTGCTGGCTCCCGATCACCATGGCCTTGTCGGGGAGGGCGCGGCCACCGCGCGCGGCTGCGTGGAGACGGTCTTCGGCCGCGTGCCTCTCGACCCGGCGGGCGCGGCGCGGCTTCTGGCGGAGGGTGGCCCCTTCTCGACCCATCCCGACCTTGCGCGGGAACACGGCGTGACCTCGCTTCTGCCCTTCGCCGCGAGATTTTTTCCCGGAACGCCGGTTCTGCCTGTGGTCACGTCGATGCGCGCGGGGGCAGAAGACTGGGCGGAGATGGCCGAGCATCTCGCCCCGCTTCTGACCGGGCGGACGCTGGTCGTCCAGTCGACCGACTACGTCCATTTCCTCGACGCCGCCGCGGCCGCGTTGCGCGACCAGGAGACGCTGGGCGTGCTGGCCACGGGCGATCCCGCGCGCGTCGCGCTGTTGCGCCAGCCCGATCATCTCGACGCGACGGGCGCGCAGGCGATCATGCTTGCGCTGCAGGCGCGCATGGGTCCGGCGCGGGGCGTGGTCGTCGCCAACCGGACTTCGGCCGACTACGGCGGCGCGCCCGACGACATCACGAGTTACATTGTCAGCGTCTTCCACCGCGATCCCGCCGTCCTGTCGGGGTTCCGATACGACGACCACGCCGTGATCCACCTTGCCGGCGACGTCATGCTGGGCCGTTTCATGCTGCCGGTTCTCGGCGATGCCGAGGCGCAGGCGCGGATCCTGAACGCGGTGCGGGTGCATACCGGTGGCGCGCCGGTCCTCGCCAATCTCGAGGGCGTGGTCCTGCCGGGGGCGGTGGTCGGCGCGCCGCCGCGTGCGCATGTCATGCCGGCGGAGGTGGCCTTGTCCCTGCTCGGAGGAATGGGTGTCGCGGCGGCGGGTCTGGCCAACAACCACGCCTGGGACCTCGGGCCCGACGGCCTCGCCGCGACGCGTGTCGCGCTGGAGGATGCCGGGATCGCCGCGCTGGGCCATGGCGAGGTGGCCGACCTCGGGCCGGTCCGCGTCGTGGCGCTGAACCTCGTGTCCCACCGGGGCCCCACCGCCTCTGAGGCCGAGATCGAAGCCGCCTGCCGGACCGATGCCCGCCCGCCCGTGATCGCCTTCCTGCACTGGGGCGCGGAATACACGCCCCTGCCGGGCCCCGGGGAGACCGCGCTGGCCGAGCGTCTGGCCGCCTGCGGTTTCGCGGCCGTCGTGGGAACGCACAGCCACCAGGCCTCGGCGGAAGTCGAGCTTGCCGGAGGGCGGATGCCCTGGGTCTATTCGACGGGCAATTTCCTGTTCGACCAGCGGTCCGACCGCGCGAGCGGCGCCCTCGTCGAGGTGCGCGTCTTCGAGCGCGGCACGATGGCGTTACGGCTCCTGCCCATCCCGAACCTCTTCGAGATGGGCGCGCATTGGCGTCCGTGACGGATCAGAAGTCTTCCCGCGGTTGCGCCGACCGGAAATAGAGCAGGTCCACCGGGCGCGACCGCACCTCGCGGCCGTCGGCGAGTTGCAGGACAATCTGGAACTCGTGCGTCGAGGAACGCGGCGCCTCGACCTCGATCTGCCAGCGCTGAACGAAACCGGGGCGCACGGCGGCTGCCACGGCGAAGGGCAGGCGGTAGGGTCCGCGGTCGAGGGCGAAGACGAGCGTATTGGGTATCGGCGTCAGCCCGGTTCCGCCTTCGCCGCAGCCGATAACATCATCGAACAGGGCAAGCCGGAAGGTCACTCGGAAGTCCCTGGTTTCGGTGCGCTGTATTCCATCGACATCCGTCCAGCCATAGGAAAGCCGTCCTTCGAAATCCGTGAACGCACCGCTTTCGTTGCCGAGGTCGAGGCGGGGGTAGACGGCATCCGTCAATGCACCGAAGGCCCCTTGGGAGCGGAGCGCCTCGAAACACGCGGCAAGATCGCCTCCGACGCATGTCACCGAGCGGTCCGGGAAAACCGCCAACTGACCACCGAGCGAGTCGATGAAGGGTCCAAAGTCGACGACGGGAAACGGCCACCCTCCCGCAAGTGCCTGGGAAACCGGAAGGATTGTCCGCCCGTCGTCGGGGTCGACGAAGCCCCCTTCGAAGGTGGCGTCTGTGGGTTGCGACCACCCGTAGTTCGCGAAGGTGAACTGCCGCACGGTACGGTCGGCTGCGCACTCAAGACTGTTCAACGTCTCCAGCACCGGTCGAAGATCCGAGCGGCTCCGGGTTACTTCCAGGTAGCCCCCCACGACCTGCTGAATCAGCGTTCCCGTATTCTCCAGTCCGATGTTGAAGGACAGCCTTTTGTCATTCACGTGGAACTGCGGTTGATGGTCTTCCGGCGGCAGGAGACGCCCCATGGGAGCGTCGCCCTGCCAACGCGCGAGAAAGGCCTCCGATTGTGGAAACACCGACAACACCTGTCCCTCGCTTCGGCTGGTGTAGCTGAGACGGTTCATTTGTGGCCGATCGAGCGTCATCCCGGGATCGAGCGCCACGGTCACGCGCACATCGGCGAACTGGTCCTGCTGCACCCGCGTGACATGGGCCATGCCCTCGTCCCCGCCGAGCGAGAGGCGCGTGCCTGCGACCTCGGCGCCCGCGCGCCATTCCGCGATGAAGGCGCGTGCATGAAGCGGGTAGACGAGGCCGGGGCCCTCGGGCAGACCATCCTCGAACCAGCCGGCATGGATCGTGCCGTCGGCACGGTAGAGCTCGCCGCGACCCTGGGGCCGGCCGGCGACGAACTGGCCAAGATATTCGCGCCCATCGGCCCATTGCAGACGCCCCTCGCCGTGGAAGAGCCCGTCGCGCCATGAGCCCGCGTAGGTCACGCCCGCGCGGTGCCGGAAGCGGCCTTCGCCATGCGGCCGCCCGTCGCGCAGTTCCCCCTCGTATTCCGCGACCTGTGCCGCCGCGTCGTAGGGCGCGCTGCCGGGAAGGCGCCAGCGCAGGACACCGGGCACAGAGGGGCGCGCGGCCCCGGTCAGGTGGCCCTCGGGATCGCTTGCTTCCCAGGCCAGATCGAGGCCCTCCTGCGCGAGGATGTCGAGAACCGACACCGTCTCGCGCGCAAGCCGGTTTTCGTCCCCGCGCCAGACGAGCTGTGTGATCTCGCGGAACTCGCCGGGACCGGGCAGGCCCGCCTGGGTGTCGACCGGGAGGGCGGGGCGCAGCACCGGGACATCGGCCGCACCGGGCCCCATGGCGAAAAGCAGGCTCGCGGCGGACAGGAGCGCGGCGCAGAGGCGCCGGACAACCCGGTGATCGGAAACGAAACGCAGTCTCATCGTACGGTGGGCCTCGGAAAGATACTCTCGCGGGAAAGTCTATCCGCGTCTTCCCTTTAGGCAACCTCGGCGAGGGATTCCGTCGGGCACAATCCACTCTCGCACAATCGGGATATGGCCGCTAACGTGGCCCGCGGGACCGCGTGGCAGGAAGTGAACCGCGCGGCAGGAGGAGACGCGCAGCACCATGTCACCCGAGCCCCGGATCGACCTGAACGCGCCGGTTGCGGACAGGGTCGCCAAGACGACGTGCTACATGTGCGCCTGTCGTTGCGGGATCGACGTGCACCTGAACGACGTCCCCGGCGGACGCGCCGAGGTGCGCTATATCGAGGGCAACCGTGACCATCCCGTGAACCGGGGCGTGATCTGCGGCAAGGGCGCCTCGGGGATCATGCAGCACAACTCGCCCGCCCGCCTTCGCGCGCCGATGAAGCGCGTGGGACCGCGTGGATCGGGCGAGTTCGAGGAGATCTCCTGGGACGAGGCGCTGCGGCTCGCCACCGAATGGATGGGCGAGGTGCGCCGGCGCGACCCCAAGCGGCTCGCCTTCTTCACCGGGCGCGACCAGAGCCAGAGCCTGACGGGGTTCTGGGCGATGAAGTTCGGCACGCCGAATTTCGCGGCCCATGGCGGGTTCTGCTCGGTCAACATGGCGGCGGGCGGGCTTTACACGTTCGGTGGCTCCTTCTGGGAATTCGGCGATCCCGACTGGGACCGGACGAAGTATTTCCTCCTCTTCGGCGTTGCCGAGGACCACGCCTCGAACCCGATCAAGATCGGTATCGGCAAGCTCAAGGCGCGTGGCGCGAAGGTCGTTTCGGTCAACCCGGTGAGGACCGGCTACAACGCGGTGGCGGACGAATGGGTCGGGGTCAGGCCGGGCACCGACGGGCTGTTCGTCGGCGCGCTGATCCACGAGCTGTTCCGGACCCGGCAGATCGATCTCGACTACCTCATCCGCTATACCAACGCGCCCTGGCTGGTGATCGACGCGCCGGGGACGGCAGAGGACGGTCTTTTCGCCCGCGACGGCGACGGCAATCCCCTCGCTTGGTCGCGCGACGCGGGCAGCCCTGTCAGCGGCAAGTCGGGCGATCTGTCGGTGTCGCTGACCGGGGCGCGTACGCTGCCCGACGGCCGCCGCGCGCGGCCCGTGTTCGAGCTGATGGCAGAGCGGTTCCTCGGCGAGGAGTACTCTCCCGAGGCCGTCGCCGCCGAAACCGGTATACCGGCGGATCAGATCCGCCGGATCGCCGCCGAGATGGCGCATGTGGCCTTCCGCGAGGAGATCGTTCTCGATCGTCCCTGGATCGATGCATGGGGGCGCAGGCACGAGAAGATGATCGGCCGCCCCGTGTCGATGCATGCGATGCGGGGGATCTCGGCCCATTCGAACGGCTTCCAGACCTGCCGGACGCTTCATGTCCTGCAGATCCTGCTGGGTTCCATCGATTGCCCGGGCGGCTTCCGCTACAAGCCGCCATACCCCAAGCAGACGCCGCCGAACCTGCTGCCGCACGGCCTGCCCGAGGAAATCCGTCCCGAGATGCCGCTCGGAGGACCGCACCTCGGTTTCCCGCACGGGCCGCATCACCTCCTGATCGACGCAGAGGGCAATCCCTCGCGCCTCGACAAGGGGTTCTCCTGGGACGCGCCGCTTTCGGCCCATGGGCTGATGCACATGGTCCTGAACAACGCGGCCACGCGGGACCCCTACGGCATCGACGTGCTGTTCCTCTACATGGCGAACATGGCGTGGAACTCTTCCATGAACGTGAAGGGCACGCTGGAGGCGCTGACCGCCAAGGACGGGAACGGCGACTACGTGATCCCGAAGATCATCTACTCGGACGCCTACTATTCCGAGACGGTGCCTTACGCCGACCTGATCCTGCCTGACACGACATATCTCGAACGCTGGGACTGCATCTCGCTTCTCGACCGGCCGATCTCGGAGCCCGACATGGTCGCCGACGCGATCCGCGTCCCGGTGGTGCCGCCCGACCGCGATGTGAGGCCCTTCCAGGACGTGCTGATCGACCTCGGCGCGCGCCTCGGTCTGCCGGGGTTCGTGAAGGAGGACGGGAGCGCGGCCTTTCCCGGCGGCTATCCCGATTACATGGTGAACCACGAGCGCAAGCCGGGGATCGGGCCGCTGGCGGGCTGGCGCGGGGACGGGACCGAGTTCGGCGTCGGCGCGCCCAACCCCGATCAGCTTGACCGTTACGCCGCGAACGGGGCTTGGTCCGCCGCGCATATCGCGCCGGAACATGCCTATTTCAAGCATGCCAACCGAGGCTATCTCGACTGGGGCATCGCCAAGGGCATCCGCCTGTCGCCCGAGCCCACGATCTTCCAGCTCTACTCCGAGCCGCTGCAGCGTTTCCGCCTCGCCGCGCGTGGGCATGGTGAGCGTCAGCCGCCCGACCACGCCCGCGACCGGATCGAACGGCACTTCGATCCGCTGCCTTTCTGGTATCCGCCCTTCGAGGGCGAGATGATCGATGGCGGGGCGTATCCGCTTCACGCGATCACCCAGCGGCCGATGCACATGTATCATTCCTGGGGCTCGCAGAATGCCTGGCTCCGGCAGATCACGGCGGCCAACCGGCTTTACATCCATCGAGATCTCGGCGCGCGGATCGGCGCCATGGACGACGACTGGGTCTGGATCTCATCGCATCTGGGCCGGGTGAAATGCCAGGTGCGGCTGATGGAGGGCGTCAACCCGCACACCGTCTGGACCTGGAACGCCATAGGCAAGCGCAAGGGGGCGTGGAACCTGTCGAAGGACGCGCCCGAGGCGACGGAGGGCTTCCTGCTCAATCATCTTATATCGGAACTTCTTCCGAAGGGCGGTGGCGGCTACCGCTATTCCAACTCGGACCCGATCACGGGGCAGGCGGCCTGGTTCGACCTGCGCGTGTCGATCGAGAAGGCCGAGGCGGGCGGCGAGAGCGAGCCGCGGTTCGAGCCGCTCGGTCGGGGCGGACTGCCCGACGCGCCGAACAGGATCGCCTATGGCGCCAAGCTCGGGGAGCCCGCGGAATGACCAACCTGCCCGGAGCGACGCCGAAGAAGCTCGGCCTCGTCATCGACCTCGACACCTGTGTCGGCTGCCATGCCTGCGTGACAAGCTGCAAGGAGTGGAACACCGGCGGATATTCCGCACCGCTGTCCGACCATGACCCCTATGGCGCCGACCCATCCGGCGCCTGGCTCAACCGCGTGCACAGCTACGAGATGGAGATCGGGGGTGCCGGGCGGACCGTGCATTTCCCGCGTTCCTGCCTGCATTGCGAGGAGCCCGACTGCGTCACGGTCTGCCCGACGGGCGCGAGCTACAAACGGGCCGAGGACGGGATCGTTCTGGTGAACCCCGACACCTGCATCGGCTGCAAGCTGTGTTCCTGGGCCTGCCCCTACGGCGCGCGGGAATATGACCACGACGACGGCGTGATGAAGAAATGCACGCTCTGCGTCGACCGGATCTACAACGACACGATCCCCGAGGAGGATCGTGTGCCCGCCTGTGTCCGCGCCTGCCCCACCGGCGCCCGGGCTTTCGGCGATCTCGGCGACCCCGACAGCGACGTGTCGGCCCTCGTGGCCGAACGGGGCGGTTTCGATCTTATGCAAGAATTCGGCTACAAGCCGGTGAACAAGTATCTGCCGCCCCGCGCCCCCAGCGAGGCGCCAACCGCCCCCGAGCCCGATGCGGAGACGATCCCGGCACCCCGGGACCGGCTCGAAAGGCTGTTTGCCTGGGTCGATGCGAAGCTGAGCGCCTGAGACGAAGATGCACCCGGCCTATTCCGTCATCTTCTTCACCACGGCCTCCGGAGCGGGCTACGGCCTGTGGTTCTGGCTTGGCCTTCGACTGCTGGCCGGTGGTGCAGCGGATGGTGCGGCGCTGGCCGCACTCATCGTTGGCGGCGTCCTGGTCACCTTCGGCCTTTTCTCCTCCACGTTCCATCTGGGCCACCCCGAACGCGCCTGGCGCGCGTTGTCGCAATGGCGCAGTTCCTGGCTCTCGCGCGAGGGCGTGGCGGCGGTGGCGACCTATGTGCCCGCAGGGCTCCTGTTTCTCGGTCTGGTCCTGCCCGGCGGCCTTCCGGGCGTGGCCGTGCTGGGTCTGCTCCTTGCGCTGGGCGCGTCCATGACCGTCTGGTGCACCGGCATGATCTACGCGGCACTCCGCACGGTGCCGGAGTGGAACCACGGGATCGTTCCGGTGCTCTACCTCGGGCTTGCGGGCGGCACCGGCGCGCTCGTCCTGGCCTTTGTCGATGCCGTCGCCGGTGTGGACGGCGTCATGGGTGTCGTTGCGGGCCTCGTGTTGCCTGCGGCGGCGGCGCTCAAATGGGTCTACTGGCGGCGCATCGACGGGGCGGAGGCGCCCTTCGGCATGGCCGAAGCCCTCGGTATCCCCGGCGCTGCGAACATCCGGGTCCTCGACCCGCCGCACACGCGGCCGAACTTCGTGATGCGCGAGATGGGATATGCCGTTGCCCGCCGCCATGCGGTCAAGCTGCGTCTCTGGGCGCTGACGCTGCTGCTGACGGTGCCCATCGCCGGGCTGATCCTCGCGGCGCTGCTGCCCGGCCTTGCCATCGCCTTCCTCGCGCTTGCCGTCGCGGCGGCGGGCGTGGGCGTCTGGGTCGAGCGCTGGCTGTTCTTCGCGGAGGCGCGGCACCTCTCCATGCTCTACTACGGCGCCACGCCCGGTGGTAGGGGAGGAGAGGTGTCATGAGCGCACCGCGCCTCGACGAAACGCACGATCCAGCGCGACGCAGCTGGGTCGAGAGTGCCAATGCGCCCGACTGCGATTTCCCGATCCAGAACCTGCCCTATGGCGTCTTCTCCGAAGGGGGCGGAGCCCGGCGGGTCGGCGTCGCGATCGGGAACATGATCCTCGACCTCACCGCGACCGAGGCGCAGGGGCGGCTCGGGCCCGGCGCGCCCGTCTTCGGCGAGGGTGTCCTGAACCCGCTGATGGCGAGGCCGCAGGCGGACTGGGACGAGATGCGCCGGCGCATCGCCGGGCTTCTCGACGAAAGGGCCGGCGCACGCGATCTGCCGATGGTCGCGCAGGGCGACGTGGAAATGCACCTGCCGGCCTATATCCGCGGGTTCACGGATTTCTATGCCTCGCGCGAGCATGCCACCAATGTCGGCAGCATGTTCCGCGACCCCGAGAACGCGCTTCTGCCGAACTGGCTTCATGTCCCCATCGGATACAACGGCCGCGCCTCGACGGTCGTCGTGTCGGGGACGGAGATCACGCGTCCGCTCGGTCAACTGAAGGCGCCCGATGACGAAGCGCCGCGTCTCGGTCCATCGGAGAGGCTCGACTTCGAGGTGGAACTGGGCGCGCTTGTCGGGACGGGCAACGCGATGGGCCAGCCCATGACCACCGCCGAGGCATTCGACGCGATCTTCGGTTACGTCCTTCTCAACGACTGGTCGGCACGGGATATCCAGGTCTGGGAATACCAGCCGCTGGGGCCCTTCCAGTCCAAGGCCTTCGGCACAACCATCAGCCCCTGGGTCGTGACCCGCGCCGCGCTCGAGCCGTTTCGCACCCAGCCGCCGTCACGGGTGAAACCACTTCTGCCCTACCTGTCCGAGGCGGGCCCGAACAACTTCGACATCGTCATCGAGGGCGATCTCGCCCCGGACGGATGCGCGCCCCGGACGATCCTGCGCACCAATGCGCGCTGGCTCTACTACTCCGCCGCGCAGCAGCTTGCGCATCACAGCCTGTCGGGGTGCGCCATGGAGACGGGCGACCTCCTCGGCTCCGGAACGATTTCGGGCGCGGAACAGGACAGCTGGGGCTCGCTCCTCGAACTGACGTGGAACGGGCGTGACCCGGTCCAGGTCGAGGGCGGCACACGAACCTTCCTGCAGGACGGCGACACGGTCACGTTGCGCGGCTGGTGCCAACGGCGATACCGCGTGGGCTTCGGGGCGTGCGCGGGGACGATCCGGCCCGCGCCCGAATGGCGGAAGTGAAGGAGGCGGCATGGCCCATGACATCGTGATCCTCGGCGTTTTCGTCGCCGATGCCAGTTTCCGGGCGGACCGTATGCCGCGCATGGGCGAGACGATCCTCGGCCACGGCTTCGCGCTGGGTCCGGGCGGCAAGGGCTCGAACCAGTCGGTCGCCGCCGCGATGGCGGGCGGCGACGTCGGTTTCGTCACGAAACTGGGGGCCGACACCTTCGCGGAGATGGCGCTTGCGACATGGGAGAATGCCGGCGTGACGCCGCTTGCCACTCGGCATCCCGACAGCTTCACCGGCGCCGCGTTCATCTACATCGATGCCGCATCCGGGGATAACGCCATCATCATCAGCCCGGGGGTGGCGGCCACGATCTCGGCCGCGGATGTGGAGGCGCGGGCGGCCGCCATCGGCGCTGCGAAGGTCTTCGTCACGCAACTGGAGCAGCCGCAGGAGGCCGCGATGCGTGCGCTGGCCCTGGCCCGGGGGGGCGGGGCGGCGACGATCCTCAATCCCGCACCAGCGGCGGCGATCCCCGACGAGATGCTCGCGCTTTGCGATTACGCGACACCGAACGAGACCGAGGCGGCGGAACTGACCGGGATCGCCGTGACCGATGCCGCGAGCGCGCGGGAAGCCGCCGCGGCGCTTCTGGAGCGCGGGGTCGGCAAGGCGGTCATCGTGACCCTTGGCGAGCAGGGATGCCTCTGGTTCGACGGGGTCCGCGCGCTGCACGTCCCGGCGATGAATGCGGGGCCCGTGGTCGAGACGACGGGGGCGGGAGACGCCTTTAACGGCGCGTTCGCCGTGGCGCTGGCCGAGGGCATGGCGCCCGAACCGGCGCTGAGGTTCGCCAATGCGGCGGCGGCGATTTCGGTGACCCGCGCGGGGACGGCACCGTCCATGCCCTCGCGGGCGGAGATCGAGGCGCTTCTGGCCCGCGGCTGAGGGTCTCGTTGTCCGGCGGAGTTCCCGCTCCTGCCCGCCATTCGTCCGCTTACATCGCAAGCTCGCGCAGCAGCAGGCGCAGTTCGCCCAGGCGTTGCGTGCCCAACCGCGCCTCCAGCTCCGCTTCATGCGCCGCGGCGGCACGCGACAGGTCGTCGAAAGCCGCGCGACCCGGCGGGCGCAATGCCAGAAGCTCGACCCGTCGGTCCTCCTCGCTCGGGCGGCGTTGCAGGAACCGTTTGGCCTCCAGCGCCGAGACCGCGCGGGATACCTTCGTCTTGTGGATCGAGGCGCGGCGGGAAATCTCCCGCGCCGACATCTCGCCATAGCGCCCGAGATGGAACAGGACGCGCCACTCGGTCCGCAGCATCCCGTATCGGTCGCGGTAGACGCGGGAGAACTCTTGCGACTGCGCCTCGGCCGCGGCGTTCAGCAGGTAGGGAGTGAAATCCGTCAGCTCGAAGTCGTCGTCCGGGGCCATTGTTTTGCCTCCGCCGCCCTTGTTGGTTACAAAAGTAACTATACACCTTGCCCCCGGAAAGACCCGCCGGAAAGGGAGGATGCCCAGATGACCGACCAGTCGCCATCGCGCCCCATGGTCCAGGACCGCAACGCCCAGGGCACGCATCCCGGCTACATGCCGGGCTTCGGCAATGATTTCGAGACCGAGGCGCTTCCGGGTGCGCTGCCGCAAGGGATGAACTCGCCGCAGAAATGCAACTACGGCCTTTACGGCGAGCAGCTTTCGGGCACCGCCTTCACCGCGCCGTCGCATCAGAACGAGCGGACGTGGTGCTACCGCATCCGCCCTTCGGTGAAGCATTCGCGGCGCTACAGAAAGATCGACATCCCCTACTGGAAGACCGCGCCTCACGTCGTCGAGGACGTGATCTCGCTCGGACAGTATCGCTGGGACCCGGTGCCGCAGGCCTCCGAGCCGCTGACCTGGCTTACGGGGATGCGGACGATGACGACGGCCGGCGACGTGAACACGCAGGTCGGCATGGCGAGCCACATCTACCTCGTGACCGCCTCGATGGAGGACGAGTACTTCTACTCCGCCGACAGTGAATTGCTGATCGTGCCGCAGGAGGGGAAACTCCGGTTCTTCACCGAGCTCGGGATCATCGACCTCGAGCCGCAGGAGATCGCGGTCATTCCGCGCGGGCTCCTCTACCGGGTGGAGGTCGTCGAAGGCCCCGCGCGCGGGTTCGTGTGCGAGAATTACGGCCAGAAGTTCGAGCTTCCGGGCCGTGGTCCCATCGGCGCCAACTGCATGGCGAACCGCCGCGATTTCAAGACGCCGGTGGCGGCCTACGAGGACCGCGAGGTGCCATCGACCGTGACCGTGAAATGGTGCGGCCAGTTCCATGTCACCGAGATCGGGCACAGCCCGCTCGACGTTGTGGCGTGGCACGGCAATTATGCACCGGTGAAGTACGATCTGAAGACCTACTGCCCCGTGGGGGCGATCCTCTTCGATCACCCCGACCCGTCGATCTTCACCGTGCTCACCGCGCCTTCGGGGGTACCGGGGACGGCCAACATCGACTTCGTGCTCTTCCGCGAACGCTGGATGGTGGCCGAGGACACGTTCCGCCCGCCGTGGTACCACAAGAACATCATGTCCGAGCTGATGGGCAACATCTACGGCCAGTACGACGCGAAGCCCCAGGGCTTCGTGCCCGGCGGCATGAGCCTTCACAACATGATGCTGCCGCACGGGCCCGACCGGGAGGCCTTCGAGGGCGCGTCGAACGCCGAGCTCGCGCCCCACAAGCTCGACAACACGATGTCCTTCATGTTCGAGACGCGGTTTCCGCAGCACCTGACGGAATTCGCCGCGAAGGAGGCGCCCCTGCAGGACGACTACATCGATTGCTGGACGTCGCTGGAAAAGAAATTCGACGGGACGCCGGGCAAGAAGTGAGGCGGCACCGGAAACGCCGAGGGGTCCGGGCCGGAAAAGCGGGCGGATCCGGCATCGAGGGAGCAGAGGCATGAGCAAGACATTCGCAAGCGCGGGCGACACTGCGGAGAAGAGGATCACCTTCGAGGAGATCGGCCCCGGCCTTTACGCCTTCACGGCCGAGGGCGACCCGAACACGGGCGTCATCGTCGGCGACGAGAGTGTGATGATCATCGAGGCGCAGGCGACGCCGCGCCTGGCGCGGAAGGTCATCGACTGCGTCCGCTCGGTCACCGACAAGCCGATCAGCCACCTCGTCCTCACGCACTACCATGCGGTCCGTGTTCTCGGCGCCTCGGCCTATGGCGCGCGGGAGATCATCATGTCGGATGCCGCCCGTGCGATGGTCGCCGAGCGCGGCCAGGAAGACTGGGAGAGCGAATTCGCTCGCTTCCCGCGCCTTTTCGAGGGGCACGAGGAAATCCCCGGCCTCACCTGGCCCACCACGACCTTCTCCGAGGCGATGACGATCTATCTGGGAAACCGCCGCATCGACATCTTCCGCCCGGGCCGTGCCCATACGGCAGGGGATGCCGCGATCTGGGTGCCCGACTGCGACGTGATGTTCACCGGCGATATCGTGGAGTACCACTCCGCCTGTTACTGCGGCGACGGCTACCTGACCGAGTGGGGCGGCACGCTCGACGTGATCGCCTCGTTCGAGCCGCAGGCCATCGCGCCGGGACGGGGCGCGGCCCTGGTCGGTCCGGACATGGTCGCCGCCGCCATCGAGAGCACGCGCGACTTCGTCGAGAGCACCTATCGCCCCGCGGCGCGGGTCGCGGCTCGGGGCGGCTCGCTCAAGGATGCGTGGGACGCCGTGCGCGCGGCCTGCGACCCGAAGTTCTCCGACTTCGCCATCTACGAGCACTGTCTGCCCTTCAACGTCTCCCGCGCCTGGGACGAGGCGCGCGGCATCGAGACGCCGCGGATCTGGACGGCCGAGCGCGATGCGAAGATGTGGGCGGACCTGCAGGGATGAGCGGGCACTCCCTCTTTTCGCGCATGGCGCGCAACAACGCCTGGGCCAATGCCCGGCTCCTCGGCGCAGTGGCGGAGTTGTCCCAAGCGGAGTTCGAGGCGGAGCGCACCGGCTTCTTCCCCTCGCTGAAGGAGACGCTGGGCCACATCTGGCTTGTGGACCTTTTCTATCTCGATGCGCTGGAGCGCGGTGGACGCGGGCGCGCGATCTTCCAAGTGGAAAAGATGCCCGACACCGCCACCGACCTCGCCGCGAAACAGGCCGAGGCCGACCGGCGACTGATCGCCTTCTGCGATGCGGGCGTGGGGCCCGAGGACACCGTCTCGGTGGGCTGGACGGGAGGTCCGGCGACCGAACTTGTGGAGGACGTGCTGCTCCATCTCTTCCAGCACCAGGTGCACCATCGCGGGCAGGCGCACGCCATGCTGGCGGGTACGGATGTCGCGCCGCCGCAACTCGACGAGTTCTTTCCGGTCTTCGACCGCCACCCCGACGCCGCCGCCTATCTCGACTGACGAGAGGAAGGAGGACCCGATGCCAGCCTATCCCTATGCCGAACAGCCCTTCATCCGCCCGCCCGAGCTCGACGGCGGCAGGACGGACGCCCCCGTCGCCATCGTCGGAGCGGGTCCCATCGGCCTGTCAATGGCCATCGACCTTGCGCTGAAGGGCGTGAAAACGGTCGTGCTCGACGACAACAACGTGGTTTCCGTCGGCTCCCGCGCGATCTGCTGGGCAAAACGGACGCTGGAGATATTCGACCGACTCGGCGTGGGCGAACGGATGCTGGAGAAGGGCGTGACGTGGAAGGTCGGGCGCAATTTCCACGGTAGGGACGAGGTCTATTCCTTCGATCTGCTGCCCGAGGCCGGGCACAAGTACCCCGCGTTCATCAACCTTCAGCAATACTACGTCGAGGAATACCTGCTGGAGCGTGCGCGGGAGTTTCCGGACCTCATCGACGTGCGGTTCCTCAACAAGGTCACGGGCCACGAGGACGGGGGCGACGGCGTGCGGCTGTCGGTCGAGACGCCGGAAGGCACCTACACCCTCGACGCCCGCTATATGCTGGCCTGCGACGGGGCGAACTCGCCGACACGAACACGCATGGGCCTCGACTTCTCCGGGCAGACTTTCGAGGAGCGGTTCCTGATCTGCGACATCGAGATGAAGGGCAGCCCCTTCGGCGACCATGACACGCCCGAACGCTGGTTCTGGTTCGACCCGCCCTTCCATCCGGGCAAGTCGGCGCTTCTGCACAAGCAGCCGGACGACATCTACCGGATCGACCTGCAACTCGACGCGGGCGCGGACCCCGAGGCGGAGGTCGCGCCCGACCGCGTGGTCCCCCGACTCCGCGCCATCGTCGGCGACAAGCCTTTCCGGATCGACTGGCTGTCGGTCTACCGTTTCCGCTGCATGATGCTGGACCGTTTCGTCCATGGCCATGTGATCTTCGTGGGCGACAGCGCTCACGTCGTGTCGCCCTTCGGAGCGCGCGGCGGAAACGGCGGCATCCAGGACGTCGACAACCTCGGCTGGAAGCTTGCCGCCGTTCTCAAGGGCGAGGCCCCCGAGAGCCTGATCGACAGCTACGACGAGGAGCGCCGGCACGGGGCGGAGGAGAACATCCTGAACTCGTCCCGCGCCACGAACTTCATGACCCCGAAGACCCCGGCCGAGGCGTTGTTCCGGGCCGAGACGCTGCGCCTCGCCCATGACCAACCCTTCGCGCGGGAACTCATCAATTCGGGGCGGCTATCACGGCCCTGCTCGCTGGCGGGCTTTCCGCTCCAGACGCCGGGCGGCGGGCCGGTGGTGCCGGGAACCGCGATGCCGGACGCGCCCCTTGGCGGGGACTGGCTGATCTCGCTCGTCCAGGGCGACTTCACGTTGGTGGGGTTCGGCAATGTCCGGTTGCCGGCGGTGCCGGGCATAAGGCGGATCGGTGTGGACCAGAGGGGCGACTATCCCTGTCATGGCGACGCGGAGGGGTTCGCGCTGGGCCGGTACGGGATGGGGCTGGCCTATCTTTTCCGGCCCGACGGCCACGTGGCCGCCGTCTTCGATGCGCCGACGGCGGCGCAGGTCGGCGCGGCCCGCGACCGGGCGCTGGGGCGTATCCCCGCGATGCAGGAGGCCGTGTGATGGGTGCGCGCAGGCTCTATGAAAGCGGCTTGGGCGGGAGCGGCGACGAGATCTACGCCGCGCTTCTCGAGGCGCACAAAGGGTTGAGCGAGGCCGAAAGCGAGGCTCTGAACGCGCGCCTCGTCCTCTTGCTCGCGAACCGGATCGGCAATGCCCACGAAGTGCTCGAACTGATCGAGACCGCCCGCAGCTACACGGGCTGATCCCTACTCGGCGGCGAGCTTGCTGGCGTCGGGGTTCAGGCCGCCGCGGCCGACCGCGTCGTAGGCCTCGAAGCCGGCCTTCTTCGCGTCCTTCGCGGAGTAGACGTTGCGAAGGTCCGCCATGCGCGGGGTCGCCATCTTCTTGGCCAGTCGCTTGAGGTCGAGCGCGCGGAACTCGTTCCACTCGGTAAGGATCACCACGAGATCGGCATTCTGCGCCGCCTTGTAGGGATCGTCCGTCCAGTGCACGCCGGGCAGGAGCGTCTCGCCCTCGCGCCGGCCCTGCGGGTCCACGACACGCACCTTGGCGCCGCCGCCCACCAGCGCTGGCACGATGGTCAGCGAGGGCGCGTCGCGCATGTCGTCGGTGTTGGGTTTGAACGTCACGCCGAGAATAGCGATCGTCTTGCCGTTGAAGGACCCGTCGCAGAGATCGCGCAGCTTCTCGATCATGCGCGCCTTCACGGCATCGTTCACGCGGATCACCGTCTCGACGATGCTCTGCGGCACGGCGTGTTCCTGCCCGATCCGGGCCAGCGCGCTCGTGTCCTTGGGAAAGCACGATCCGCCATAGCCGGGGCCTGCGTGCAGGAACTTGTTGCCGATCCGTCCGTCGAGGCCGATGCCCTTGGACACTTCCTTCACGTCGGCGCCGACCCGCTCGCACAGCGCGGCGATCTCGTTGATGAAGGTGATCTTCGTGGCGAGGAAGGCGTTGGCCGCGTACTTGATCATCTCGGCCGACTCCAGGTCGGTGGTGATGATCGGGAAATCGCGCAGGAACAGCGGGCGGTAGACCTCGGCCATGACCTCTGCCGCGCGCTCGGTCTGGACGCCGACCACGACACGGTCGGGGCGCATGAAGTCGTCGATGGCCGCGCCCTCGCGCAGGAACTCGGGGTTCGAGGCGACGTCGAACTCGGCCGTGGGGTTGGCCTTGGTGACCACCTGCTTGACCTTGCGGTTGGTGCCGACCGGCACGGTCGACTTGGTGACGATCACGGCATAGCCGGTGAGCGCGTTCGCGACCTCCTCGGCGGCGGCCATGACGTAGCTCAGGTCCGCGTGCCCGTCGCCGCGCCGCGTCGGCGTGCCGACGGCGATGAAGATCGCGTCCGCCCCGGCGACCGCGCTGGCGAGATCGGTGGTGAAGGACAGGCGTCCCGCCTCCACGTTCTTGGCCATCAGCTGGTCGAGCCCCGGCTCGAAGATCGGAACCTCGCCGCGTTCGAGCATCTCGATCTTGGCGGGGTTCTTGTCGACGCAGACAACGTCATGGCCGAAATCCGAGAAACAGACCCCCGAGACAAGGCCGACATAGCCCGTGCCGATCATCGTGATCTTCATGGATGCTCTCCAATCGCAGGGACGCGCCCGTCGCGGTCCGTTCGTTGCAATACCATGGCTGCGCGGGACGGCGCGGAAAAGGCCCGCGTCGCCCGAGGTCTGCCGGCGGTCAGTATCGCCGCCGTGCGCGTCATACTGCAATGCAGCACTCATGGAAACCATGCCGGTGCGTGCCGCGTCCGTTCCGAACGCGAAAACCCGCCGGACCTTGCGGACACCCCTGCGCCGATGCGACATGTTCGGCACGGGATGGCGGCCGCCAAGATGCGCCGCGCAAGAAGCAAAGGATCACGACATGGCGGACTGGCAGGGATGGATGCGGCAGGCGAACTACGTCGCAGGTGAATGGATCGGAGCGGATTCGGGGCAGACGATCGACGTCACGAACCCGGCCACCGGTGAGGTCATCGGCACGGTTCCCGCCTGCGGCGAGGCCGAAACGATGCGCGCCATCGATGCCGCCGCCGCCGCTTTCCCCGAGCTTGCCGGCATGGGCCTGATGGCGCGCGTGGGCCTTCTGTGGAAGCTGCACGACGCGCTCATGGACAACCAGGCGGCGCTGGCCGAACTGCTGACCGTCGAGATGGGCAAGCCGCTGACCGAGGCCATGGGCGAGATCGCCATCGGCGCGCAATACGTGCGCTGGTTCGCCGAGGAGGCGCGACGCGCAAAGGGCGAGATCGTGCCCGCCGGCGTGAACGGGCGCCGCATTCTCGTGACGAAGCATCCCGTGGGCGTTGTCGGCATGATCACGCCGTGGAACTTCCCGTCCTCGATGCTGGCGCGCAAGGTGGCGCCTGCGCTCGCCGTGGGCTGCACCGTGGTCGCCAAGCCCGCGACGGCGACGCCCTATTCGGGCCTGGCCTGGGCCGCGCTGGCCGAGGAAGTGGGCTATCCCGCCGGTGCGGTGAACGTGCTGACCGGCTCGGCCCGCGCCATCGCGGGCGCCATGATGGCGCGGGACGAAGTGCGGAAGGTCACCTTCACCGGCTCCACCGAGGTCGGCAAGGAGCTGATCCGTCAATCGGCCGACACGGTGAAGAAGGTGTCGATGGAACTTGGCGGCAACGCGCCCTTCATCGTCTTCGATGACGCCGATCTCGATGCGGCGGCGGAGGGGGCCATCGTGTCGAAGTACCGCAATTCCGGCCAGACCTGTGTCTGCGCGAACCGGATGTACGTGCAGGCGGGCGTCTACGATGCCTTCGTCGAAAAGCTCGTGGAGAAGACCCGCGCGCTGAAGGTGGGTGACGGACGCGAGGCGGGCGTCGCGCAGGGGCCGCTGATCGACAAGGACGCGGTCGCCAAGGTCGAGGAACTGCTGGACGACGCCAAGGCCAAGGGGGCGCAGGTCGCGCTTGGCGGCTCGCGGCACCAGCTGGGTGGGTCCTTCTTCCAGCCGACCGTGGTGACCGGAGCGACGCAGGACATGGCCTTCGCAACCGAGGAGATCTTCGGGCCTCTCGCCCCCGTCTTCCGCTTCGAGACCGAGGAGGAGGCCATCGAGATGGCCAATGCCACGCGCTTCGGCCTTGCCTCCTACGCTTACACAAGCGATCTCGGCCGGGCCTTCCGGCTGAACGAAAAGCTTCAGTACGGGATGATCGGCATCAACTCGGGCCTTATCACCACCGTCGAGGCACCTTTCGGCGGGGTCAAGGAAAGCGGCCTCGGCAAGGAGGGCGGCAGCCAGGGGCTCGAGGATTACCTCGACACGAAATACGTCTGCATCGACGGGATCTGACGGGGACTAGCCCCAGGTCACGTCTTCGGCGGCGACCCGCATGACCTGCAGCGCGATGGCCCGCCCCTTGCCATCGCGCGCGACGCGGCGGATCACCAGCAGGGGCGTATGCCGGTCGCACGACAGCGCCACCGAATCCGCCATCGTGGTGATCCCGGCGGAGACCGAGGCCTCCGTCCCGGCCGGGTCGAGGCCATGGGCGATCAGGAAGGCCTCCAGATCGACGGGCGCGTCCTCGTCGAGTGCCGGGATCAGCGTCTCCGGAATCAGGGTTTCCTCCAGCGCCGCGCGCTCGCCGTTCCGCTTCAGCAGCCGCTCCACGGCGGCGAGGCGCGGCTTGCCGAAAAGCGCGAGTTCCGCCTCGTCGGCACCGCGCGTGGCGGATTTCGCGCGGTGGACCTCGAAGGCGACCGGCTGGCCGTCGGCATCGCGGAGCTGAGCGGCGGTCCGCGCAGCGGTCGGGGCCTCGGGGGTCTCGACCGTCTCGGCCACGATGGTGCCGCGTCCGGGCTTGCGGCTGAGAAGCCCCATGCCCTCCAGCGTCATGAGCGCGCGCCGCATCGTGCCCTGGCTGACGCCGAATTCCTCGGCCAGCACGAATTCGTTGGGCAGGCGGCGGCCGACCTCCCATGTTCCGGCCTCGATCCGGCGGATCATCTCGGCCTCGGCGGCCTTGTAGAGCGGCGTGCGCGCCATGGTCTGTCCCTTCCTTGTCCCTTCCCCTCTGCGGCTTCGGGACGGTTCGGTCAATTCAGGTGTTCGATCAGCCGCGAATGGCGGTCGAAGGCCTGGATGAGTGCCCCGAGATTGGGCAGGTCTGCCGCTTCCAGCATCGGGATCATCTTGCGGAAGGCCTCGCCGGTGCCGATCGCATCGCCAATGGCTGTGTGCCGGTCGGCTTCGGGGATGGCGACGCCGAGCCTCGTGCACAGCGCGTCGAGCGTGTGCTCCGCCGATTGCCCGAAAAGGATCGCCGAGCACAGGACCGTGTCGAGGATCGGCTGGTCGAAGCGCCGCCCGATCTCACGCTCGCGGCGCCGGAGGAACGACATGTCGAAGGGTGCATTGTGGGCGACCAGCACCGCACCGTCGGCGAAGGTGTGAAACCGCCGGATCGCCTCGGCCACGCCGGGTGCGTCTGCCACCATCGCGTCGGTGATGTGGTGGACGGCGGTCGAAGCCGCGGGGATGCCGCGCCCGGGGTTCACCAGCATGTCGAACCGTTCCGCGCCCACGAGCTTGCCGTTCACCACGCGGACGGCGGCGATCTGGCATATCTCGTCCACCTGCGGGTTCAGGCCGGTGGTCTCGGTGTCGAAGATGACGAAGTTCAGCTCGCGCAGCGCGGCGGCGGCGAGGTCCTCGGGGATCTCGGCGTTGAGGAGGTCGAAGTCGTAGAGGACCGCGCGCTTGGGCCGCGCGGGCCGCGCCTCGGCCAGCGGCAGCGCAAAGCGCAGCGCGCTCCGCCCCGGTCCCGCCGGTTCGCGCAGGATGGCCGTGCCGTGGGCCAGCGCAACATTTGCCCCGGTGAAGCCGCTCATCCCCGGCGATAGCGGTGTGGCGAGCCAGCCCGCGACCGCCTCGGCCGTCGGGATGTCGCCCGACGCCTCGAGGCTGACGATGGCCTCCCGGTCGCCTTCGGAGGCGATCGTCAACGCGAACTCGCGCGCGCCGTCGCCCGACCAGTCAAGCGCCAGCCGCTCCATCAGCCGCGTGACCGCGAAACCGTCGCAGCGGAGCGCCGTCGCCCCGAGGTCCGATGCCAGCGCTACGCCCTTGCGGGAGAGGCGCGCGGTCAGCGCCGCGCCTAGGTCCTCGGCGGCGATATGCTCCATCGGCCACCAGCCGGTGTCTGTGGCGCCTTTTCGCGTCTCGGTGGCCTCGGCGAGCGTGGCGAGGCTCGCGGCGGCGTCGCCCTGAATGCCGGGAAGGGCGTCCTGCACGCCCTTCAGCAACGTCTCCAGCAGGTGCGTCCGCTCCATGTGGGTGGCCATGTCCTCCGTCACGTCGCGCAGCGTCAGGACATAGCCCGGCCGCTCCGTCTCCTGCCCTTCGAGCCGGAGAAGCCGCATCCTGGCCTCCAGAAGCCGCGCCCCCTCGCGCGTCGTCACGAGGATGTCGGTTCCCTCGTCGCCGTCCTTGCCGACTAGGCGCTCATAGGCCTGTTCCACCGGGCCCATGCGCAGCAGCCCGCGCAGCGGCCGGTTCAGTCCCAGCGCCTCGGAGGCGCCAAGGATGCCGCGGGCATTGGCGTTGTAGAGCGCGATGGAATGACCCGGCGTACAGAAGAGGACACCGTCGGGAACCTCGGCCAGAAGCGCCTCGAGCCGCGTCTTCTCGGTCGTCAGGCGCGCGGTCTCGCGGCCCACGGCCAGCGCCATGGCGTTGCGCGTCTCGGTGAGGTTCGTGGTCACGGCCGCGGCAGCGGTGCCCAGATCGCCCAGGTACTTCGCGGGGGCGTGGTCGATCACGTCGTCGACATCGGCATGGGCCCGCGCGCGCATCTCGGCGGCCAGTCGCTCGACCGGTTTGGCGACATTCTCATCGAAGAGAACCCAGATCCAGGTCGTCAGGGCGAAGATCGCCAGCACCGCGATGACGCCCGAGATGACGAAGGCCGAAAGGGCATGGTCCTCGCCCAGGCGGACATAGCCCAGCACGAGGCCCGCGACGGCAAGGGCCGATGTCGCGGCCGCGAGAAAGGCGAAGAACAGGAATATGCGCAGACGCAGGGATAGCGTGGTGAACATCTTTCGGGGCCTCCTCCTTGCCCCGTCACTTGGTGCCCTCTCCCGGCGGTCGCGCGGCGCCGGGCGGGCGGTTTCGTCAGCCGCCTGCAGCCCCCCCGCTGCAGACGGAATTCAGGATCGGGTCATCGCGGCCGGGGCTCAGCCAGCCGGCATCCACGGGTGCCCCGGTTTCGGTGAAGGTGGTCGAGGGCGTGATCTCGGCCCGGCGTGCGCCGTCACAATCCACGAGGACAGGCAGGACGAATTGCGGCTGCCAGCGTTCCTGGCGGCGGATCTGCACGACCTGGATCCCGGAACCGGGCGCGGTCTCGACCGTCTCGGACGGCGAATAGGCGATGAAGCCGCGCACCCAGGGCCGGACATAGGTCCAGGGCTGATACCATGTCTGCTGCTCGCGGGTGGAAACGACGACCGTATCCGCCGCCATGTTCCGCAACACGTTGGGATACCAGCCGTACTCGGTGCCCACGGTGGCGGCGAGCATGGCGAGGCCCGCGCAGATCGGGATGATGCCCTGGGGCAGCCGCTTGCGCGACAGCGACCGCAGCAGCAGGCCGATCCCGGCCCCCGCGAAGCCGGCCACCACGGCGGTGATCAGCGCCCAGAACATGGCGTCTCCTTCCTCAACTCAGGTAGCCGCGGCCGGAGCCGGCGGCGTTTTGCATGGTCTTGATGACGACGAACGCGTCGCGCAGGTGGCTGCGCTCGAAATCAGAAAGATCCGCGGGCGTCATGAAGTTGTCGGGCTTCTCGCCGGACTTGATCAGTTCCGCCTGATGTTCGAGCCGGGTCTGCGCGATCATGTCATAGGCGTCGATCAGGTCGCGCCCCCCGGTTGTCGACACCGCACCCGCCTCGATCGCGGCCAGGAGCCGCGCGCGCGTGTTCACCTCGGTCAGACGTCCCTTCAGCGCGTAGACGCGGCCGAGGTCCACGACCGGCACGACGCCGTTGTGCTTGAGGTCGATCGTGTTCTTGTGCTCGCCCGAGCGGACCGTGGCGAAGCCTCGGAAAAGCCCCAGCGGCGGCTGATGCTTCAGCGAGTTGGAGATCATGTGCGCCACGAAGATCGAGTTCTTCGAGGCGGCCGCCAGCGTCTCTTCCTGCAGGTCGGCGAAGAGGCCGAAGTTCCCGCCGATGGGCCGCAGGTCGAACATGACGGAGGCGAGCATCTGTGCCTCGGGGTTCGGCGTGGCGATCCAGCCCGCGAAGTACTGCCGCCAGACGCGCACCGGCTGCCGCCAGCGGACCGCCGTCGCCATCATGTCGCCGGGGCAGTAGAAATAACCCGCCTCGTTCAGCCCGTCGGACACGAACTTGGCGAGCTCCGCGAAATAGGCGTCGTCGGGGGGCGTCGCGGCATCGTCGAGGATAAGGCAGTTGTCCTGGTCCGAGACCCCGGTCTGTTCCTGTCGCCCCTGGCTGCCGCAGGCGAGCCAAAGGTAGGGCACGGGTGGCGGCCCGAGCTTCGCCTCGGCGAGCGCAAGAAGGCGCCGCGTCGTCGCGTCCCCGATATCGGTGATCAGCCGCGTCACGACCTGGTGGGGGTTCTGGGCGGCGACGAGCTGCACCAGAAGCTCGGGGATGCGGCCCACGATCTTCGCCAGCGTCGCGCTGTCCGGGGCCGATGCGATCTCCTGGATCAGCGCGGCCGAGGACGTGGCCTGGAACCGCGTCAGGTCGGTCTGGGTCAGGATGCCCACGAGCTTGCCGGCCTCGACCACGGGCATGTGTGTGATGCCGCGTTCGACCATCGTGTGCAGGACGTCGGCGACAAGGGCGGTGGGGGGCAGGGTGATGGGATCGGGCGTCATGACGCTGGCCACCGGCGTGTCGAAGGGCACGCCTTCGGCGACCGCGCGGCTGGCGATGTCGCCGGTGGTCAGGATGCCCTTCACTGTACCTTCCTCGGCGGCGATGATGCAGGAGACGTGGATCTCGCGCATCTTCCGCGCCGCCTCGATCAGCGGGGTCTCGGGAGGGCAGGTCAGCGGGTCGCGCGTCATCAGGTCGGCGAGCGCGATGGTGGTGATGTCCTGGCGGCGCCTTGCGGCCGGCCGCGTCCGGTCGAAGAAGCGCATCACGCGGGGATGGTCGCGCAGGAGCGCGTGGAACGCCGCGGCGGGAATGCGCAGAAGCCGGCTGTCCTCGGCGGCGGTGGCGGTCACGACGGCGGTGCCGTCCTTCATCAGCCCGCGTTCGCCGAAGGAGTTGCGGGGCCCGAGGATGGACAGGACCTCGCCGCCCTCGTCGGTGATGTCGATGCGACCTTCGAGGATCAGGTACAGGTGTGTCTGCGGATCGCCGACCCTGTAGAGCGTCGCCCCGGCGTCGATTTCCTGCAGGTCGACTTGGGCGGCGAGCGCCGCGCGATCTGCATCGGGCAGGGCGTCGTAGGGATGCGTGCCGGCCAGCGTGGCTGCGATGTCGAGGCTCATCGGTCCGCTCCCGTTAAGTAGAAAGGCGCACCCCGAAGGTGTCGGGATGCGCCGGTGTCTTGAACAGGGCCCGCGGTGTCGCAGGCCCTGTCCGATCCGTTCAGGCGATCACTTGTTGATCGCCGCGCCGGCGCCGCGCGGGATCCGGACGCTCTCGACGAGGTCCTGGATTTCCTTGGGCGGAGCGGCCGTTGCGTTCGACACGAGGTAGGCGACTGCGAAGTTGAACACAGCGCCGATCGGGCCGAAGTGGGTCGGCGGGATGCCGAACAGGTACTGGTCTGCGGTCAGCATGTTCGTACCCGGGATGAAGAACCAGCCGAGGTAGAGGAACAGGTACAGGCAGGTCGAGATCAGACCGGCCAGCATGCCCCAGGTCGCACCGGCGGAGTTCATCCGCTTGGAGAAGATCCCCATCATCAGCACCGGGAACAGGGTGGCCGCGGCAAGACCGAAGGCCAGTGCCACAACCTGCGCCGCGAAGCCCGGCGGGTTGAGACCCAGGTACGTCGCCAGCACGATCGCGCCCGCCATCGAGATACGGGCCGCGAGAAGTTCGCCCCGCTCCGAGATGTTGGGGTTGATCACCGACTTGATGAGGTCGTGGCTGATCGCCGAGGAGATGGCGAGCAGAAGGCCTGCCGCGGTGGACAGTGCCGCCGCGATGCCGCCCGCCGCGATGAGTGCGACGACCCAGCCCGGCAGGTTGGCGATTTCCGGGTTGGCCAGAACCAGGATGTCCCGGTTGAAGTTGGTCAACTCGTTGCCGGCCCAGCCACGCTCCGCCGCCAGGGCCTGCATGTCGGCATTGGCGTCGTTGTAGTACTGGATGCGGCCGTCGCCGTTCTTGTCTTCCCAGCCCAGAAGGCCGGTTGCCTGCCACGTCGCCATCCAGTCGTAGGCGTCGTCGTTCTCGATCGTCTCGAGCGACACGGCCTCACCCTGGATGCCCTCGGGCCAGAACTGCGTGGTGATGTTCAGGCGAGCCATTGCACCGACCGCGGGAGCGGTGAGGTACAGCAGCGCGATGAACACCAGCGCCCAGCCTGCGGACCAACGAGCGTCGGCCACCTTCGGCACCGTGAAGAAGCGGATGATGACGTGCGGAAGGCCCGCGGTGCCGATCATCAGCGACAGGGTGTAGAGCGCCATGAGCCAGGCGTTCGTGCCGGCGGTGTACTCGTTGAAGCCGAGATCCGTCAGCAGGCCGTCCAGCGTCACCAGCAGGTGCTGCCCCGCGCCGACCTGGCCTTCGGCCATGGTCGAGAACAGGCCGAGACCCGGGATCGGGTTGCCGGTCAGCTGCAGCGAGATGAAGACGGCCGGGATCGTGTAGGCGATGATCAGAACGACATACTGGGCCACCTGCGTGTAGGTGATGCCCTTCATGCCGCCGAGAACCGCGTAGACGAAAACCACCGCCGAGGCGATGAACAGGCCGGTGGTCGATTCCACCTCGAGGAAGCGCGAGAAGGCAACGCCCGCCCCAGTCATCTGGCCGATAACGTAGGTGACCGAGATGACGATGAGCGAAACGACCGCCACGACGCGTGCGGTGTTCGAGTAGTAGCGGTCGCCGATGAACTCCGGCACCGTGTACTTGCCGAACTTCCGCAGGTAGGGCGCGAGAAGCATGGCCATGAGCACGTAGCCGCCGGTCCAGCCCATCAGGAACAGCGAGTTGGTGTAGCCCGAGAAGGCGATGAGGCCGGCCATCGAGATGAACGAAGCCGCCGACATCCAGTCAGCGGCGGTGGCCATCCCGTTGACGACGGGGTTCACACCCCGGCCGGCGGCGTAGAATTCCGACGTGGAGCCCGCGCGGGCCCAGATCGCGATACCGAAGTAGAGCGCGAACGACAGCCCCACGACGATGATGTTGAGTGTTGTCTGATCCATGACTTGGTCTGCCCCTTACTCGTCCACGCCATGTTCCTTGTCGATCTTGTTCATGCGCCAGGCATAGAAGAAGATCAGGACAAGGAAGACGAGGATCGATCCCTGCTGGGCAAACCAGAAGCCCAGATCCGTGCCACCCACCGCGATACCGCTGATCAGCGGCCGAAGCAGGATCCCGAAGCCGTAGGACGCGAATGCCCAGATCACCAGCGAGATGGTGACCAGGCGGATATTCGCGGCCCAATAGGCATTGTTATCAGATTTTTCAGCCATTTAGCTCTCCCTTCGAGGTCCGCCGACCGGCCCCTCCTGGTCCGGCCGACATCGTCCTCCGGCAGGGTGCGACCCCGCCGGAAGATCTGGTCATGCGGTCGTGACGCCTGTCACGATCGCGCACATCCGTTCCGCGATCTCGCCGATCTCTCCCATCGCGGGAATGCCGGTGAGGGTGCCGCGGGCGGCGTAGTAGTCGATGAGCGGCGCGGTCTCGGCATGGTAGGCCTGAAGCCGCGTGCGCACCGTCTCGGCGTTGTCGTCGGCACGGCGCTTCATCTCCGTCCCGCCGCACTTGTCGCAGACGCCGGCCACGGCCGGCATCTTGAAGCTGTCGTGGTAGCCCTCGCCGCAGGCGGCGCAGGTGTAGCGGCCCGAGACGCGCTCCACCATCGCCGCGTCGTCCACCTCGAGGCTGATGACGGCGTCGATCCGCTGTCCGCGTTCGGCCAGCAGGGCGTCGAGTGCTTCGGCCTGCGCGGCGGTGCGCGGGAAACCGTCGAGGATCGTCCCAGCGGCCACATCCGGCTGGTCGAGCCGTTCCTTCAGGACGGCCAGCACGATCTCGTCGGAGACGAGGGCGCCCGTCTCCATCACGGCCTTTGCCGCCAGACCAGCCTCGGTCTCCGCCGCGACGGCCCCCCGCAGGAGGTCGCCGGTCGACAGCTGCACGAGGCCGAACTGCTCCATCAGCATCCGCGCCTGCGTGCCCTTGCCCGCGCCGGGCGGGCCCAGCAGGATCAGGTTCACGGGGCGGGTCTCGGTCGCTGTGTCCTTCATCGCTCCGCCCTCACGTGTTCGCGCGGTTGGCGATGAGGTCGTCCACGACAGACGGGTCCGCCAGCGTGGACGTGTCCCCGAGCGCGCCGAAGTCGTTCTCGGCGATCTTGCGCAGGATGCGGCGCATGATCTTGCCGGAGCGCGTCTTGGGCAGGCCGGGGGCGAACTGGATGACGTCGGGCTTCGCGATCGGCCCGATCTCCTTGCGGACCCAGGTCTGAAGCTCTTTCTTCAGCTCTTCCGTGGGCTCCTCGTCGGCCATGAGCGTGACGTAGCAGTAGATGCCCTGGCCCTTCAGCTCGTGCGGGAAGCCGACCACGGCGGCCTCGGCCACGGCATCGTGGGCCACCAGCGCGCTTTCGACTTCGGCAGTGCCCATCCGGTGGCCCGAGACGTTGATGACGTCATCGACCCGACCGGTGATCCAGTAATAGCCATCCTCGTCCCGGCGGCAGCCGTCGCCGGTAAAGTAGTAGCCCTTGTAGTCGGAGAAGTAGGCGCTGACGAAGCGTTCGGGATCGCCCCAGAGCGTGCGCATCTGGCCGGGCCAGCTGTCCTTGATGCACAGGACGCCCTCGGCAGCGGTCTCGTGGATCTCGGCGCCGGTCTGGGCATCGAGCAGCACGGGTTGCACACCGAAGAACGGCACCGTGGCCGAGCCCGGTTTGGTCGGCGTCGCGCCCGGCAGCGGCGTGATGAGGTGGCCGCCCGTCTCGGTCTGCCACCATGTGTCGACGATGGGGCATTTCCCCTTGCCGACGACCTCGTTGTACCAGTTCCAGGCTTCGGGGTTGATCGGCTCGCCGACCGAGCCGAGCAGCTTGAGGCTGGAGAGATCGTATTTCGTCACGAACTCGTCGGGCTGGCCCATGAGAAGGCGGATCGCCGTCGGCGCGGTGTAGAACTGGTTGACGGAGTGCTTCTCGCACACCGCCCAGAACCGGCCAGCGTCGGGGTAGGTGGGCACGCCCTCGAACATCAGGGTCGTTCCGCCGTTCGCCAGCGGGCCGTAGACGATATAGGAATGCCCGGTGACCCAGCCGACGTCCGCCGTGCACCAGAAGACGTCCCCGTCCTTGTAGTCGAACGTGTACTGGTGGGTCATCGCCGCATAGGCGAGATAGCCGCCCGACGTGTGAACCACGCCCTTCGGCTTGCCGGTCGAGCCCGAGGTGTAGAGGATGAACAGCGGATCCTCCGCGCCCATTTCCTCGGCCGGGCATTCGGTGCCGACGGTCGAGGCGATGTCGTCGTACCAGACGTCCCGGTTGGCCACCCATGCGACCTGCTGGCCGGTGCGCTTCACGACGAGGCACTTCACGTGGTCGTCGCAATGCAGGAGCGCCTTGTTGACGTTGTCCTTCAGTTCGGTGACCCGTCCGCCGCGCGGCGCGCCGTCGGAGGTGACGACCACCTTGGCCTCGCTGTCGTTCACCCGGTTGGCGAGCGCGTCGGGCGAGAAGCCGGCGAAGACGACGGAATGGATGGCGCCGATCCGCGCGCAGGCCAGCATCGCATAGGCCGCCTCGGGGATCATCGGCAGGTAGAGCACGACGCCGTCGCCGCGCTCGACGCCCAGTTCCTTCAGGACGTTGGCGAAGCGGCCGACCTCGTTGTGGAGCTGACGATAGCTGATGTGCTGGGACGGCTCTTTCGGATCGTCCGCCTCGAAGATGATCGCGGTCTGGTCGGCGCGCTTCTCAAGATGGCGGTCGATGCAGTTGGTCGCGACATTCAGCGTGCCGTCCTCGAACCAGCGGATATGCACGTCGTCATGGGCAAAGGACGTGTCCTTCACCTTGGTGTACGGCTTGATCCAGTCGAGACGCTTCCCGTGCTCGGCCCAGAAGGCCTCCGGGTCGCGGACCGAGTCTGCGTACATGCGGCTGTAATCTGCGGCGTCGATATGAGCGTCGGCAAGCAGGGCGGGCGAGGTCTGGGTATCCTTGGGCACGTGATATCCCCTCCGGAATGCGACGACCCGAACATATCAGCGGACCACACCAGGCCGTCCGCGGGGCCCCTGTGCCCCCGCGTGATCCGCAAGACCCGCCCCGATGCGATGTTTCACGCGGCCGGGGCCTTGGTCGCCCGCTACGGGGCATGACGATTTCGGGTCAGCCTCCCCCAACCTCCTCCTGCGGGCCGTTACCGGGCGTTCCCTGCATCCGCGCTCTGTTCCCCTCGCGGATGAGCCGGTGCCGGCCGCATCTGGCAGCGTGGCGATGCACCTTGTGCATGCCGATTCCGCCGCCGTGGGCAACATGGCAGGTTTGCCCCTGCGAAAGAATATGTCGTGGAGTGGCGGCTCAGGATTATGTCGTGATCCTTCACGCCGCGACGCAGAAGTTGTGAAGAAATTTTCAAATGCGCCGCGAGAGCCTCAGAACAAAGGGTGTTTCGCGCCCGGCGTCAGTCGACTTTGTTTTCAGCCGGGGCCGGTGCGCCGGCCCCGCGCGGCAGCTGCCCGGCAAGGCCGCGGTTCACCCCTTGCCGGGGCGGCGTGCCTGTTCGATCAATCGAGGAGGGCGAAGGCCGGGCCGAGCCAGGGCATCCGCTCCAGTCCGGGTTCGAGGAAATGGGTGCCGATCAGCTCGCGGGCCAGGGTGGCGATCTGCTGCGGGATCGGCCCGGTCCAGTCGTCGGTCGCGAACAGCGCGATGTGACGTGCCACCGGCTCGCCCGGAAGGGGATGGGCGTCGATCCCGCCCGCGAAACGCCCGGCGCGAAGCAGGCTGAGCGGCGTTGTGATGGTCCAGCCGGTGCCCGAGGCGACGAGCGCGCTGATCGACTGGTTGGAGTCGATCTCGAACCGCTGCGGAGGGCTGAGGCCGGCCCGGCCGAGATAGGCCTCGATCTGCCGTCCCATCACCTGGTCCATGTCCCGCCGCAGGAATGACAGGCCCGCCAGGCCGGACAGGCCAGCATCGACGCGGGTCCCGCGCGGCACAGCGAGGATGTAGGGGTCGCGCACCAGTGGATGCGGAACGGTTCCGGGCGGATTGCCGGGGTAGGCCGCGCAGATCGCGATATCGAGTTCCCGGTCCGCGATGCGGGCGGCCAGCGCGTGGCTCGGCCCCGTCTGCAGCCGGAAGGCGCACTGGCTCATCGCCTCCGCCAGCCGCGCCGCGAGCGTCGGTGTCACCTCGTTCTCGAAATCCTCGATGACGCCCAGCGACAGCGCCGAGAGATCGGTAAGATCGAGCTGGGTGAGGTCGCGCTGCCCCGCGCGCAGAAGCTCGAGCGCGGTTTCGGCCCGTTCCAGAAACAGCCGCCCCGCGGGTGTCAGCGTCATGGGGCGGCGGGAGTGATCGAGCAGCTCGACCCCGAGCGCGGAGCTGAGGTTGCGCATCTGCTGCGACACCGCCGGCGCGGACAGGCCCAGTTCGCTTGCCGTGGCCGCGACCGATCCGGTGCGGGACAGCGAGGTGAACACCTCCAGTCCGCGGAGCGTCAGGCCTTTCGTCAGGGCGGTGGGCATTCTCGGCGGGGTCCCTTTTCGGGCGGAGCGGGCCGCAAATCTCGGCCCCATGATGGCGGCGCGGGTCCCGGCGTCAATGCACATGGGCGAAAACCGCAATTGCGGTCGCCCTCAGCCCTCGATGACGAGTTCCGGAAAGCGGCGGGCGGTATCCCGTATCGCCGACGCGAGCCGGGAATAGGCCACGCCCGCACCCGAATTCTTGCGCCATACCAGCCCGATCGACCGGGAGAAGCGTCTGCCGCGGAAGGGTCGGGTCACCACGTCGCCGGCGGCGCGAGCGTCGATTTCCGAGCGGACGTAGAGCGCGGGCAGGAAGGTCAGGCCCATGCCCATCGCCGCCATCTGCCGCAGCGCGTCGAGCGAAGTCCCCTCGTAGTCGCGCGACAGGAAGGCCCCCGTCTCCGAGCAGAGCGCCGAGATCTGGTCATGGAGCGCGTAGTTCTGCGACAGCGTCAGCACCGTCTGGTCGGCAAGGTCCGGATTGTCGAGGCCTTCGCGCTCGGCGAGCGGGTGGTCGGAGGGCAGCACGGCTAGGATCGGCTCGCGGAACAGTCGCGCGACCTCGAATGCCGCCCCCGGAACCGGAAGCTGGGTCAGGATCAGGTCGTGATGGCCATCGTTGATCTGCCGCATCAGGTCGCGCGGGGTGGCCTCGCGGATGTAGAGGCGCAGGTCGGGGTGGGACCGGTGGAGGTCGGCCACGACATGCGGCATGAGGTAGGGGCCGAGCGTGGCGGAGGTGCCCATCCGGATCGTGCCGGCGAGGCCCGATTGCAGCGTGACGGAGAGATCGAGGATGCCCTGCGCCGCGTCCAGCATCTCGCGCCCGCGACGGGACACCTCTCGGCCCGCCAGCGTCAGGCGCACCGGTCCCCGGCCGCGTTCCACTAGGGTCTGGCCAAGGGCCTCCTCGAGCGTCTTGATCTGCACCGACAGCGACGGCTGCGAGATGCCGCAGCTTTCGGCCGCCTCGCGGAAATGCTCGGTGTCCTCCAGCGCCGCAAGGTAGCGCAACTGGCGTAGCGTGAAGGGCGGAATGGCATTCGGCATGGTATGTCGCTCCCCTGACTTCGAAGCGAGATAGGAACTTCCAATTGAATTTGAAGGGGTGAGGGTATTTCTCCTATCCGGAACTCGGAATATCTTCTCACTGCGACCGAGGGTATTGGTTAAGCGGATCCATGGGCACGCGTGGGTTCGTTTTGGGTGTCGGTGCTGTGCTGGCGGTTGTCCCTTCCAGCGCTCACGGACCTGTACCGGCATCCCCCGGACGATTTGCGTACGGTCCCTGCCGTCAACCGGATGCGGATCGTCCGACCCTCGGTCGCATGACTTCCCTGCGAAAAAGGCATCTCGCCCGAATGTGTGTGCGTCAGTCTATGACGGTGACTTCAGGCGTTGTGGCGCGGAGGATGCGCCGGATCGCCTGGGCGAGTTCGAGGTATTCGGCGCTGCGGGCGGCCCGTGTGCGCCAGACCATGCCGACGGCACGGAACGGCTGCGGCCCGTCGAGCGGGCGCGACGTGACCAGTTGGTTGGGGCGCACCTCCGAGCGGACATAGAGCGCGGGCAGGAGCGAGATGCCCAGTCCCATCGCCACCATCTGCCGGATCGTGTCGAGCGAGGTCGCGCCATAGTCGAGGCTGATCTCGGCCCCGGTCTCCTCGCAGATGCGGCGCACCTGGTCGTGCAGGCGGTGGCCGGTCTCCAGCGTCAGGATGCGTTCGCCGGCCAGCCGGTCCCGCGGCACCCGTTCGAGCGTGGCGATGGGGTGGTCGTTGGCCGCGACCGCCAGAAGCGGTTCGCGGAACAGGCGGGCGACCGAAAGATCCGCGCCCGTCACGGGCAGGGGGAAGAACAGCAGGTCGAGCGAGCCTTGCTCGAGCCGCGTATCCAGGTCGGCGGCGAGCCCCTCGCGGACATAGAGCCTGAGGTCGGGGTAGGTCGCGTGCAGATCCGGGATCACCAGCGGCAGGAAGTAGGAGCCGAGCGACTGCACCACGCCGACGCGGATCGTGCCGCCCAGCGGGCGCTGCCCCCGGCGTGCGATCTCCACGATCTCGTCCACCTCGGCGAGGATGCGGCGCGCCCGATGGGCGATTTCCTCGCCCTCCGGCGTCATCACGACCCGCGCGCGAGACCGCTCCACCAGTTTCAGGCCCAGCTTGTCCTCGAGCGCCGAGAGCTGTGCCGACAACGTCGGCTGGGTCACGTTCGCCCGCTCTGCTGCGCGGCGGAAATGCAGGGTCTCGGACAGGAGCGCGAGATAACGGAGTTGCTGCAGACTGGGCATTTCTGGCTCTTTGATAGATTTTCTCGATCAAAGTAGCCCGAAGTTTCGATTGGACCAATCAGAAAGGCATCCCTACTTCCCCCAAGGACGCGAACGGGGACGCAATGCAACGCTTCAAGAGCATTCTTGCCGTGCTCACGGAGGACAGCCTCGCCGAGGTTGCCCTGGAGCGTGCGGTTCACCTGGCGAAGGTGAACTCCGCGGCGCTTACGCTCGTGGACGCGGTCGAGACGGCGCCGGGCGAGATTGCGCGCGTTCTGGGTGTTCTCACGGGGTCGAAAGGCCCCGAGGTCGAGGAAGACGTGCTGGCCTACCACCGTGCGCGGCTGACCAAATTCGCGCAAACGGCGCGGTCCGAGGGCGTCGAGGTGTCCGAGGCGGTCCTGCAGGGCGTGCCCTTCGTCGAGGTCATCCGGATGGTCCTGCGCGAGGGGCATGACATCGTCATCAAGGGCGCCACGGCGGCCGCGCATGGTCGGGGCGTGCTGAAGGGCGTCGACCTGCACCTTCTGCGCAAGTGCCCCTGTCCGGTCTGGATGATGATGGGGCCCGGCGACGGGCATTTCGACCGCATTCTCGCAGCGGTCGATCCCGGGCCGAGGGAAGACCCGGCGCGGGACCGTCTCGACCGGCTGGTACTCGACCTGGCCACCAGTCTCGCGGCCCGCGAGAATGCGGAGGTTCACGCCGCGCACGCGTGGTACCTGCAGGCGGAACACGCGCTGCGCCACGGTCGCTACACCTCGGGCAAGCAGGGCGAGGTCGACCGCCTCGTCGAGCGGGAGCGCGCCGAGGCGGCGGCGCGGCTGACTGCGTTGCTGGACGACTACCCGCAGATTCCCGAGGCCCACCGCCATCTGCTCAAGGGCAATCCCGGCGAGGTCATCGCCGAATTCGCGGACGCGGAGGGGGTCGACCTCGTGGTCATGGGCACGGTCGGCCGCACGGGGATTGCGGGCTTCGTCATGGGCAATACGGCCGAAACGATCCTGGGCGCAGTCAAGTGTGCCGTGATCGCGGTCAAGCCAGAGGGTTTCGTCAGTCCGGTGACACTGGACGGCGGACAATAACAGTGCAGGTTCCTCAGTTTCGGGGGCCGTGCGGTCCGGGCGCCAGGAGGGCCCGGCGGCGGCGACCGGCGGGGACGGAAAGATAGGGGTCACGGGGGTGGCAAAAACCGGAACGGAAGTGCCGCGCGTCTACGGCGGGCCGGCGGGGTGGATCTCGGTCCTCTTCCCCGCCGCGATATTCGTTTGGTTCCTGCAGTTCCTCGGCCCCGTGGCCGCGGGCGAACAGGTTCTGCTCGGCATCGACTGGGTCCCCTCGATGGACATCCGCATGTCGGTCCTGATCGACGGGCTGAGCCTTACCTTCGGTCTCCTGATCTCCGGGATCGGGGCTCTGGTGACGCTCTATTCCACGAAATACCTCGGCAATCATCCCGAATACCCGCGCTTCGTCCTGTTCCTGATGCTGTTCATGGTGGGGATGCTGGGCCTCGTTCTGGCCGACAACCTCATCGCGCTGTTCGTCTTCTGGGAGATCACGACGATCTCCTCCTACCTGCTGATCGGGTTCGACAGCGACAGCGCGAAGTCGCGGCGTTCCGCGCTGCAGGCGCTCCTGCTGACGGGGACCGGCGGCCTTGCGCTGCTGGCGGGCATGATCCTGCTCGGCAATGTCGCGGGGTCCTTCGAGCTATCGGTCATCCTGACAATGGGCGACGAGATCCGGGCGGACCCCCTCTATATTCCCATCCTCATCCTGTTCCTCGCGGGGGCGTTCACCAAGTCGGCGCAGTTCCCGTTCCACTTCTGGCTGCCGAACGCGATGGCCGCGCCCACGCCCGTGTCGGCCTACCTGCACTCGGCCACGATGGTGAAGGCGGGCGTCTACCTGATGGCGCGGATGAACCCCTCGCTCGGCGGGACCGAGCCGTGGTTCTGGGCGCTGGTCATCGCGGGCGGCTTCACGACGGTCTTTGCGAGCCTGCTGGCGGTGCGGCAGACCGACATCAAGCAGGTGCTGGCCTACACGACGCTGATGGCGCTCGGTGCGCTGACGCTGTTCATCGGGGTGGGAACGCAGGACGCGATCAAGGCGGCGATGCTGTTTCTCGTGGTCCACTCGCTCTACAAGGCGGCGCTGTTCCTGATGATCGGTATCGTCGACCACGAGACCGGCACGCGCGAGGTGGACCAGTTGCGCGGGCTCGCCCGCAAGATGCCGGTGACTTTCGTCGCCGGCGCGCTCGCCGCGATCTCGATGGCCGGTATCCCGCCCTTCGTGGGCTTCATCGGCAAGGAGTTCCTCTACAAGGCGGGCCTCGGCACCGAGATCGCGTCGCTCTGGGTGACGGGGACGATCTTCGCGGCCTCGGTCCTGATGTTCGTGGCGGCCGGTATCGCCGTCGCGCGGCCCTTCCTCGGCCGCACGCCCGAGGCGCTGTCGGGCACGCACGAAGGCCCCGCCGCCATGTGGATCGGCCCGCTTCTCCTCGGCGGTCTGAGCCTGTGGCTGGGCGTCTTCTCGGACGTGGGCGAGACCTGGATCGTCGCGCCGGCGACCTGGGCGGTCTACGGATCGACCTCCGTCGCGGTCGACCTCTACCTCTTCCGCGAGGTGAACCAGGCGTTCCTGCTGTCGCTCGTCACCTTCGCCGCGGGCTTCGTCCTCTACCTCGCGCAGCGGCCGCTTCGCGCCTTCCTTGCGCGCGCGATCGAGATCAGCCCGCTCAAGTTCGATCCCGGCTGGGACCGCACGCTCGACGGGCTGAAGGCGCTGGCGGAATGGCAGACGCGTATCCTGCAGTCGGGCGTGCTTCAGCGCTACATGGTCATCGTCTTCGTGACGCTCGCGCTCGGCATGGGGGTCACGATCTCGCTCAAGGATGCGCTGGGTCCCGTCGTCCTAGATTTCGCGGAGGAGTTCGACGGCCTCGTCTTCAAGCACTGGGCGGTTCTCGTCTTCATCACCGCCGGCGCGCTGATGACGGCCTACACGTCCAGCCGCATGACGGCGGTGGCAGCACTCGGGGTCGTGGGCATCGGTGTCGCGCTGATCTTCATCATGTTCTCGGCGCCGGACGTCGCCATCACGCAGCTTCTGGTCGAGACGCTGACCGTCGTCCTCGTCGCGGTCGCCATGCTGAAGCTGCCGCACCTGAACCTGTCGAAGGAGGAGCGCCGCCCGGGCCACGCGTTCCTGTCGCTCACCGTGGGCGCACTGGTGGCCGTGGTCCTCGTCGCGGTCGAGCAGGGCGACATCGACCGTCGCATCACCGACTACTTCGAGGTCGCGAGCTGGCCCGAGGCCTACGGACGCAACATCGTGAACGTGATCCTCGTGGATTTCCGGGCGCTGGACACCTTCGGCGAGATCGCCGTGGTGGTGATCGCGGCGCTGGCGGCCTACGCGCTGCTGCGCGGCACGCGCTATGGCCGGGTCACGCGGGACGGGGAGGAGTGACATCATGAACTCGATCATCCTCAACGCCGCGACGCGGCTTCTGGTGTCGCTCCTGCTGCTGTTCTCCGTCTACATGCTGCTCCGGGGCCACAACCTGCCCGGCGGCGGTTTCATCGGCGGACTGATCGGGGCCACGGGTTTTGTCCTGTACGCCATCGCGCAAGGGGCCGAGGCGACACGTGCCGCGCTTCGCTACGAGCCGCAGAACATCGCGATGATCGGGCTGGGCGTGGCGCTGGGCGCGGGGGTCTGGGCCGTGTTCTTCGACGACGCCTTCTTCACCGGCCAATGGCTGTTCATCGGGGCGACGGAGGACGACAAGGGCCTGCCGATCTCGTCCGTCCTCGTTTTCGACATAGGGGTGTATCTCGTGGTCTTCGGCTCGATCCTGACGCTTGTGCTCGCGCTGGAGGAGGAGGTCTGATGGAACTTCTCGTCGCCATCATGGTGGGCGTTCTCGTGGCTGCATCGGTGCACCTGATGCTCGCGCGGAACGTGCTGCGCTTCATCTTCGGGCTGATCCTGATCTCGAACGCGGCGAACCTGACGATCTTCGTCTCGGGACGCCTGACGCCCGAGGCGCCGCCGCTGATCCCCGAAGGCGCCGATGCGCCGCTCGAGACCGTGGCCAACGCGCTGCCGCAGGCGCTGGTGCTGACGGCCATCGTCATCGGCTTCGGCCTCTTCGCCTTCGCGCTGACGCTCGTCTACCGGACCTACCAGAACCTCGGCACCCTCAACTCCGACGAGATGCGGCTGGCCGAACCAGAGGAGCGCAAGGGATGAGCTGGATACTCGCAGCCCCCATCATCATTCCCTTCGCAACCGCGGTCCTGGCCTTCCTGTTCCGCCGCGGCCCCGAGGGGCGCTGGCTGTCGGTCATCGGATCGGCGGGCCTCCTGGTCGCGTCGGGCATCCTGATGGCGGAGGTGCTTCGCGAAGGTGTGGTCGCCGCGCAGATGGGCCAGTGGGCCGCGCCCTTCGGCATCACGCTGGTGGCCGACCTTCTCTCGGCGGTGATGGTGGTGATCACCGGCATCACGGGTCTGGCCGTGGCGGTCTACGCGCTTGCCGACATCGACGAGCGGAAGGAGGTCCTGGGCTACCACGCACTGTTCCAGGTGCTTCTGGCAGGGGTGTGCGGGGCGTTCCTGACGGGCGACCTCTTCAACCTCTACGTCTGGTTCGAGGTGATGCTGATCGCGTCCTTCGGTCTCCTGATCCTCGGCGGGCGGCGCGAGCAGCTTGACGGCGGGATCAAGTACGTGACGCTCAACCTCGTCTCGACGATCCTGTTCCTGTCGGGTGTGGGCCTTCTCTACGGGATGACCGGCACGCTCAACATGGCGGACCTGCATGGCGCGGTGCAGGAGGTCGACAATCCCGGCCTGCTGATCGTCATCGCCGTGATGTTCATGATCGCCTTCGGCGTGAAGGCCGCCGTCTTCCCGCTGTTCTTCTGGCTGCCGGCCTCGTACCACACGCCCGCCTTCTCGGTGTCCGCCATCTTCGCGGGTCTCCTGACGAAGGTTGGCGTCTATGCGCTGATCCGTGTCTTCACGCTGATCTTCACGACCGACGTGGCCTATACGCATACCATCCTGCTGTGGGTTGCGGGTTTCACCATGGTGACGGGCGTTCTGGGGGCGGCGGCGATGAACGACTTCCGCCGCATCCTCTCGTTCCACATCGTCAGCCAGATCGGATACATGATCCTCGGGCTGGCATTGTTCACCCCGCTCGCGATCGTGGGGGCGGTGTTCTACCTCGTCCACCACATCATCGTGAAGGCGAACCTCTTCCTCGTGGCGGGCGTGGCCAAGCGCATCGCCGGGTCGACCGACCTTGCGGCCATCGGCGGGATGTACCGCTTCGCGCCCGTCCTCGGGCTTCTGTTCCTGATCCCGGCCTTCTCGCTGGCGGGGTTCCCGCCGCTCTCGGGGTTCTGGGCGAAATACGTGCTGGTGAAGGCCTCGCTCGATGCGGGCGCCTACTGGATCGCCGCCGTCGCGCTGGTAGTGGGCCTTCTGACGATCTACTCGATGACGAAGATCTGGGGCTATGCCTTCTGGAAGCCGCACCCCGCCGGGCTGGAGCCCCGGCTTGCGGTCCTCACGCCGCGTGACCGGGCGGCACTCCTCCTGCCGATCGCCTCGCTGGCCGCGCTGACCTGCGTCATCGGCTTCTTTCCGGAACCCTTCGTGGCCTTCGCCGAGCGCTCGGCCGAGCAATTGCTCGACCCGACGGCCTACGTGGCGGCGGTCCTGGGCGATCCGGCGGTCGGGGCCGAAGGGCTTGCCATGCTGGAGGCGCGCGAATGAACATCTTTACGCTCAACATCGTGCTGGCCGTCGCCTGGGCCGCTCTGACGGGCAACGTCACGCTTTCGGGGCTTGCCGTAGGTTTCGCGCTGGGCTCCGCGGCGCTCTATGTCACTCGGCCTCTCTTTCCCGGCAGCGACCGGTATTTCAAGCGCGTCTGGCTCTGGTCGAAGCTGATCGTCCTGTTCCTCTACGAACTGGTCGTCAGCTCGGTGCAGGTGATCTGGGACGTCCTGACGCCGCAGCACAAGGCACGGCCGGGCATCATCGCCATGCCGCTCGACGCGAAGGGCGAGATGGAGATCCTGCTGGTCACCAATCTCATCTCGCTGACGCCGGGGACGCTCTCGCTCGACGTGACGGATGACTGCAATACCCTCTACATCCACGCCATGTTCGCCGACGATCCCGACGCGATCCGCGCGCAGCTCAAGGGCGGGATGGAGCGTTGGGTGATCGAGGCGATGGAGTAGAGCCATGGATATCCTCAAGACCGCGGTCGACATCTCTTTCGTGATGGTGATGTTGGGCGTCGCCTTCGCCTTCGTGCGCCTCATCAAGGGTCCGAGCCTGCCCGACCGGATCGTCGCCCTCGACATGATGACGGTGCTCATCGTCTCGTTCTGCGGCCTCTACGCGATCCTGTCGGAGGACACGGCCTTCGTGGACGTGGCCATCGTGCTGGCGCTGGTGGGCTTTCTCGCCACCGTCGCGCTGGCCCGTTTCGTCGAGCGCCGCGTGGTGCGGCGGGACCGGGCACAGGCGGCCGATGCCGTCGCACCCACAACCGGCGAAGGGGACGTGTGATGGCCGAGATCGTGATGGCGGCACTTGTGCTTCTTGGTGGCTTCTTCTGCTTCGTCGCGGGGCTGGGCGTGCTGCGGCTGCCGGATGTCCTGATCCGGATGCATGCCTCGACCAAGGCGGGCACGCTGGGCTCCGGCCTCATCCTCGCGGCGGTTGCGGTCTATTTCGCGGATACCGCCACGATCACGCGGGCAGTCGCGACGATCCTGTTCCTGCTGATCACGGCACCTGTGGCGGCCCATATGATCGGCCGCGCCGCGTTCCGCTCGGGCGTGGAATTGTGGAAGACGAAGATCGAGGACGACGCGGAGCGCAAGCTCAACCGCTAGGCCCTCCGGGCTCAGGTCTGCAGGAAGTCGTGGCGACCGTCGGGCCGGAGCGCGCAGGCCGTGAGCCGCCCCGTCCGCCACGCCCCGGTGTCGAGCGCGATCCGCCCATCTTCGCAGACCGGGCCCTGCATCTCGACATGGCCGTGGGCGACCCATGTGCCGTCGGCGCGGGGAACGGCCTCGAACTCGGGATGCCCCCAGAGCAGCACGCGCGACGATTGCTGATCCATCGGATGGGCGGGGTCTGCCCCGGCATGAACGACCCAAAGGTTGCCGGACCGAAAGCTGAGCGGCAGGTTCGCCATCCACCCGGCGAGGCCTTCGGGCATGGCCTTGCGGAGGCGTGCGGCGGCCTCGCGGAATTCCTCGGCCCCGCCGCCCGAAAGGATCGGGTCGGGATCGATGCGGAAGCTCAGAAGCGTTGCGGCACCGCCCTCGCGCATCCAGCGCGGTCCGCGCGTCGCGGGGTCGGCCAGGAAATCGAGCAGCATGCGCTCGTGATTGCCCATCAGGCAGACCACGTTGTCGGGATAGTCGCGGGTGAGTTCGCGCAGCCGCGCCAGGGTCTCTGCGCTTTCCGGGCCATGGTCCACGTAGTCGCCGACGAAGACGAGTTGCGGGTCGCCCGAGCCCGAGCCGCCGATATGCGCGTCGATCAGGCCAAGCAGCAGCTCCAGGAGGTCGGCGCGGCCATGGAGATCACCCACGACATAGGTGGGCCGCTCGGGCCGAGGCGCATCAAGTTCCCGCGCACCCTCGGTATCGGGCACGTCGCGGGGCCGTTCCCTGCGGCCAAGTAGCGATCTGACAGAGCGCAGCATGGGTTTTCAGGTGCGCTCTCGCGCACGCATTGGCAAGTGGAAAGGCATATGGTGCGGACGCATGCCGCGCAGGCTGTTGACGGCGTGCGTCAATCCTGGGCGCGCAGCACGCGCGCCGGGCGGACCGCGAGTGGCCGAAGCGCGAAGGCGAGGCCCGCGATGAGCGTGGCGAGCGCGCCGCCGATCACGATGGCCAGCGCCGAGATCGGCTCGAACCGGTAGGACGTGTCCATCACGAAGGTCGTGACGCTCCACCCGCCAAGCGCGCCGGCGGCGATCGCCACGATCCCCGCCGCCCCGCCCAGAAGCGCGGAGCGGAGCGCGAAACTTGCCAGGATCGTGCGGCGCTCGGCGCCCAGGGTCTTGAGGACCGCGGCCTCGAAGACGCGGCCCCGCTCCCCCGCCGCCGCTGCGCCGATCAGGACGATGAAACCGGTCAGAAGCGTCGCCGCCGCGCCGTAGGAGGTGGCCGCCGCGAGGCTGCGCAGCGCCTCGGCGACCTGGTCGATGGCGTCGCGCACGCGGATCGCGGTGATGTTGGGCGCGGCGCCCGCCACGTCGCGCAGGATGGCGGCTTCCGCCTCTTCCTCGGCGTAGACGGTGGCGATGTGGGTGTGCGGGGCGCCCGCGAGCGCGTTCTGCGACAGGGTCAGGATGAAGCCGATCCCGGCATTCTCGAACGTCACCTCGCGCAGCGCGGCGATGGTCGCGGTGATGTCCCGCCCGAGGATGTTCACCGTGATCTCGTCGCCGACGGTCAGGCCGATCTCCAGCGCCTCCTCGGCGGCGAAGGCCGCGAGCGGGGGGCCCGCGTAGTCGTCCGGCCACCATTCGCCCGCGACGATCTCGTCCGCGGGCGGCGCGCTGGGCAGGTAGGTCACGCCGCGGTCGCCCTGGATCACCCAGTGGTCGCCCGCGACCTCGCTCGCCCGCTCGCCGTTGATGCGGGTGATGATGCCGCGAAGCATGGGCGCGGTGTCGACGCGGGATACGGCGGGGTCGTTCTCCACCCTCTCGCGGAAAGGGCCCAGCTGGTCGGGCTGGATGTCGACGAAGAAGTAGGACGGCGCGACCTCCGGCAGGTCCCGCTGGATCGCGGCGCGGAGGTTGGCGTCGATCTGGCCCACCGATGCGAGGACGGCGAGACCGAGGCCGAGGGACAGCACGACCGAGGTCGCCTCGGACCCCGGCCCGCCGACCGCGCCGAGCGCGGTGCGCAGCGCGGTGTGCCCCCGGACCCGGCGGCTGCGCGCGAGGCGGCGCGACAGGGCGCGGATGCCGCGCGCGGACAGCGCGAGAAGGAGGAGCGCACCGAGGATGCCCGCAGCCGTGCCGAGCGCGAGCCGGGGGATGCCGGACAGGGTCACCGCTGCCCCCACGAGGGCCGCGGCGAGGCCTGCGATCACGGCGAGATAGATGGGTCTCGGCAGTTTGCGCGCGGGCCCGGTCGCATCGCGATAGAGAGCTGCCGCGCGCACCTGCTCGGTCCGGGCCAGCGGCCAGAGCGTGAAGATCAGCGCGGTGAGCGCACCATAAAGCGCGGCCTCGGCCAGCGGCGCGGGGTAGACGGAGACGGCGATGGGCACCGGCAGCCGCGCCTCGATGAAGGGCGCAAGTACGAGGGGGATCACCGCCCCGAGCGCCACGCCGAGGCCAAGCCCCAGAAGCGTCAGCGCCCCGATCTGCGCGAAGTAGATCGTGAAGATCGTCCGCGCCTCGGCCCCCAGCGTCTTGAGCGTGGCGATGGTGGCGATCTTGCCGTCGAGATAGGCGCGCACCGCGGCCGAAACGCCGACGCCGCCGACCGCGAGGCCCGCAAGCCCCACGAGGACGAGGAAGGCGCCGATCCGGTCGACGAATTCCTGCACGCCCGGCGCCCCGTTCCGCGCATCGCGCCAGCGCATGCCGTTGTCGGCGAACAGCGCCTCGGCCTCGGCCTCGAGCGCGGCAAGGTCGGCACCGGGTGGCAGCGCGAGGCGGTACTCGGTTTCGTAGAGCGTGCCGGGTTCGAGCAGCCCCGAAGCGTCCAGCGCGTCGAGATGCACGATCGAGCGCGGACCGAGAGCGAAGCCGCCCGCCGCGCCGTCGGGTTCCGTCTCCAGCACGGCGCGCAGCTCGAAATCCTGGACGCCGAGCCGCACGGTGTCGCCGACAGACAGCGCGAGGCGGTCGACCAGAAGGCGCTGCATGACGATGCCGGGAAGCTCTCGCGCCTCCAGCGCCCGCGACAGTGGCATGGCCGGGTCGAGCACGACCTCGCCATATAGCGGATAAGCCCCGTCGACGCCCCGCACCTGCGTCAGCGCGCGCTCGGGCCCGCCGTCGCGGTCCACGACGATCATGGAGCGGAAATCGGCGGTCTCGGAGACGCCGACTGCCATCTCGTCCATGAAGGCCCGCTCCGCCTCGTCGGCGAAGCGATACGTGAAACTCATTTCCGCATCGCCGCCGAGGATCGTTGCGCCTTCGCGCGACAGCCCTTCCTGGATCGCCTCGCGCACCGATCCGACCGCGGCGATGGCCGCGACGCCGAGCGCAAGGCAGGCGAGGAAGATGCGGAAGCCTTTCAGACCGCCGCGCAGCTCCCGCGCCGCGATCCTGAGCGCGACGCTCACTCCGCCGCCTCGCGGACGGCGTCCCCGGCCAGCCGCCCGTCGCGCAGCCGGATCTCGCGGTCGCAGCGGCGGGCGAGTTCGGGCGCGTGGGTGACAAGGACCAGCGTCGCGCCATGACGGTCGCGCAGGCCCATCAGAAGCTCCATGATCGCGGCCCCCGTGGCCCCGTCGAGGTTCCCCGTGGGCTCGTCGGCCAGCAGGATGTGCGGCCGGGGTGCCGCGGCGCGCGCGAGCGCCACGCGCTGCTGCTCGCCGCCCGACATCTGGCCGGGATAGTGATGCGCGCGGGAGGCGAGGCCGACGGCGGCAAGCTCGGCTTCGGCGCGCTCGAACGCGTCCGCGTGGCCGGCGAGTTCCAGCGGCGTCGCCACGTTTTCCAGCGCCGTCATCGTGGGGATGAGGTGGAAGGACTGGAAGACGACCCCCATATGTTCGCGGCGAAAGCGTGCGAGGCGGTCCTCGTTCATATCCGTCAGGTCATGACCGAGTGCGGTCACCCGTCCGCCCGTGGCCCGTTCCAGCCCGCCCATCAGCATGAGGAGAGACGACTTGCCAGACCCCGAAGGACCCGTCAGCGCCACCGTCTCGCCCCGCGCCACCTTCAGCGTGATGCCGTGCAGGATGTCGACGGCACCTGCATTGCCGTCGAGCGTCAGACGTGCATCTTCGAGGGAAAGGACGGGATCTTCCATGACTGAACGCCTTCGTTCACTTGTGTCCACGGCATATGGGGTTGTCGCGGGTATCGGCAAGGCGGGCCTTGTGTCGCTGTCCCTCGCCGGGACCGCATTGGCCGAGGAGGTCACGGTCGTGGCGCTGGGCGACAGCCTCACGCAGGGCTACGGGCTGGTGGAGGAGCAGGGCTTCGTTCCGCAGCTTCAGACATGGCTTCGGGCGCGGGGGCACGAGGTGGTCGTGGAGAACCACGGCGTGTCAGGCGACACGACGGCGGGCGGCCTCGCGCGGATCGGCTGGGCGCTCGGCCCCGAGGCGGATGCGCTGATCGTGGCGCTTGGTGGCAACGACCTCCTGCGCGGCCTGCCGCCCGAGGCCAGCCGTGCCAATCTCGACGGCATCCTCGCGGAGGCCGCGGCGCGGGGGCTGCCGGTGCTTCTGATCGGGCTGAGTGCGCCGGGGAACTACGGGCCGGACTACAAGGCGGCCTTCGACGCGATTTATCCCGACCTTGCCGAGCAATACGGCGCGCTTCATGTCGAGAGTTTCCTCGCCCCGCTGTCGCAAGCGGCGGAGGCCGACCCGGCCGCCGCGCTTGTCCGCTACATGCAGCCCGACGGCATCCATCCGAACGCCGAGGGTGTCGCACTGATCGTCGAGGCCCTGGGGCCCGAGGTCGAGGCGCTTCTCGGCAGGATCAGCCCGCGATCGTGATCTGCGTCCCGGCCTCGGCGGCAAGCCGTTCGAGGCCCGCGCCCGGCGCCTGGTCGGTGATCCAGCGGTCGAGATCCGCCAGCCCCGCGATCCGCACCGGCGCGCTGCGCGTGAGCTTTGTCGCGTCCGCGACCAGCATTGCGCTGCGGGCCTGGTCGAGAATGGCGCGCGCCACCCGCACCTCGTCGGCGTCGAAGTCCAGAAGGTCGCCGTCCGCATCCAGCGCCGAGCCTCCGACGATGGCGATATCGACCTTGAACTGCCGGATCGTCTGAACCGCCATGTCGCCCACGAGTCCGCCGTCGGACCGCCGCAGGCGCCCGCCGGTCACGATGATCTCGGCCGAGGGATGGGCCGCGAGGATCTGCGCCACGTTCATGTTGTTGGTCACGACCATGAGGTTCGGGGTGCCCATCAGCGCGCGCGCGACCGCCTCGGTCGTCGTTCCGATGTTGAGAAACAGCGAGGCGCCGGGCGGGACCAGCGCCGCCGCCGCGCGGCCGATGGCTTCTTTCGCCTCGGCCGCCACCTGCCTTCGAGCCTCGTAGCCGATGTTGGTGACGCCCGAGGGCAGCATCGCGCCGCCATGGGTTCGGTCCAGAACGCCCGCATCGCACAGCGCGCCAAGGTCGCGACGGATCGTCTGCACTGTCACCCCGAAGCGTTCGGCAAGGCCGTCGACCGTCACACGGCCGGCCTCGCGGACTGCGGAAAGGATGTCATGCTGGCGCGGGGTCATCGTCATGTGATCGGGAATAGCGAAAAAAAACGAACATGAAAATTGACAAAACGAACATGGGCTGCAAAACCGCTCCTGACCGGCACAGCGGCTGAGGAGGCCCCCGGATGGCCGAACCTTTCGACATCTTGATCATCGGCGGCGGCATCAACGGCTGCGGCATCGCGCGCGACGCGGCGGGGCGGGGCCTGTCGGTCTGCCTCGCGGAAATGGGCGATCTCGCGGGCGCGACCTCCTCGGCCTCCACGAAGCTGTTCCACGGCGGCCTGCGGTACCTGGAATACTTCGAGTTCCGCCTTGTCCGCGAGGCGCTGGAGGAACGCGAGACGCTGCTTGTCGCGATGCCGCACATCTCCTGGCCGATGCGCTTCGTTCTGCCGCTCTCGCCCGAGATGCGGTTCGACAGCGAGACGCCGACCTCGCGGCTGTTGTCCACCGTGATGCCCTGGATGAAGGGACGGCGACCGGCCTGGCTGATCCGGCTCGGCCTGTTCCTGTACGACCATCTCGGCGGGCGGAAGATCCTGCCGGGTACGCGCGGCCTGTCGCTGGAGGGAACGCCCGAAGGCCAGCCGCTCCAGCCGCGGTTCGGGCGCGCCTTCGAGTACTCCGATTGCTGGGTCGAGGATTCCCGCCTCGTCGTCCTGAACGCCCGCGATGCCGAGGCCCGCGGCGCCCGCATCCTGACGCGGGCGAAGGTGAAGAGTGCCGCGCGAGAGGGCGACCTCTGGCGCGTGACCCTCTCCCGCGACGGCGGCGAAGAAGTGATCCATGCCCGCGCGCTGGTGAACGCCGGCGGCCCCTGGGTCGGCGACATCATCCAGAACGTCACGCGGCAGAACACGCCCGAGCGCGTGCGCCTCGTCCGCGGCAGCCATATCGTGACGCGGCGTCTCTACGACCACGACAAGTGCTACTTCTTCCAGGGGACGGACGGGCGGATCATCTTCGCGATCCCCTACGAGACCGACTTCACGCTGATCGGCACCACGGACCAGGAGCACGTCGGCGCACCGGGCGAGGCGGTCTGCACGCCCGAGGAGCGCGACTACCTCATCCGCTTCGCCAACCAGTATTTCGCCGAAAGCCTGACGGCGGAGGACGTGGTCTGGACCTATTCCGGCGTGCGCCCGCTTTATGATGACGGGGCGAAGTCGGCGACCGCGGCCACGCGGGAATACGTGCTTTCGATGGACAAATCGGGCGCGCCGCTCCTCAACGTCTTCGGCGGCAAGATCACGACCTACCGGCGGCTGGCCGAGGCGGCGCTTGCGAAGATCGTGCCTTTCTTCCCGAACGCCGGCGGCGACTGGACGGCACGCGTATCGCTGCCGGGCGGGGATTTCCCGGTGGACGGTGTCGACGCGCTGATCGCGGGTCTCCGCGCCGACTACCCGTTCCTGACCGAGCGCTGGGCGACGCGGCTGGCCCGCGCCTACGGGACCGAGGCGCGGGCGATCCTTGGCGAGGCCGGGGACGCCGCCGCGCTCGGCCGCGAATTCGGTGCGACGATCACCGAGGCGGAGTTGCGCTGGCTTATGGAGCGCGAATACGCCCGCACGGCGGAAGATGTCGTCTGGCGCCGCTCCAAGCTGGGGCTCAGGCTTGGCGCCGCCGAGATCGCGGAGATCGAGAGCTTCATGGCGGGCGAGCGAGCCGCCCATGCCGCCGAGTAGCTTGCCCTCGCCGCGCGGCCTTGTAGGCTTGCCGGAAAACGACAGGGAGGAGGGGTCATGACCCAGGTGCTGGCCATCGACCAGGGGACGACGTCCACGCGGGCCATCGTGTTCGATGCCGCGCTGCAGCCAGTGGCGAGCGCGCAGGAGGAGTTCACGCAGCACTACCCCGCCTCGGGCTGGGTGGAACACGACCCAGAGGAGATCTGGGCCACGACCCTTTCCACCGTCCGTGCCGCAAGGGAAAAGGCCCCGGGGCCGCTGGCCGCCATCGGCATCACCAATCAACGGGAGACGGTCGTCCTTTGGGACCGTGAGACGGGCAAGCCCGTCCACAACGCCATTGTCTGGCAGGACCGGCGCACCGCATCGATGACGGCGGCCCTGCGGCAGGCGGGCCACGAGCCGATGGTGCGGGAGAAGACGGGCCTCCTGCTCGACCCTTATTTCTCGGGTTCCAAGCTTGCCTGGCTTCTCGACAACGTGGAGGGGGTGCGGGCGAAAGCCGAGGCTGGGAAACTCGCCTTCGGGACGGTCGATACCTGGCTCATCTGGAAGATGACCGGCGGCAAGCGGCACGTGACCGACGCCACGAACGCCGCGCGGACGCTGCTTTACAACATCCGCGAAGGGCGCTGGGACGATGATATTCTCAGGCTTCTGAACATCCCCGGGACCCTCCTGCCGGAGGTCCTCGACACGGGAGCCGATTTCGGGACGGCCGAGGCCGGACATTTCGGCGACGCGATCCCGATCCTTGGCGTGGCGGGCGACCAGCAGGCGGCGACGCTGGGGCAGGCGTGTCTTGCGCCGGGGATGCTGAAGTCGACCTACGGGACGGGATGCTTCGCGCTGCTCAACACCGGGGAAACGCTGGTCGAAAGCCGCAATCGCCTCCTGGGCACCATCGCCTACCAGTTCGACGGCAAGGTGACCTATGCGCTGGAAGGGTCCATCTTCATCGCGGGCGCGGTGGTCCAGTGGCTCCGCGACGGGCTGAAGATCATTGGCAACGCCGCCGAAAGCCAGGGCCTCGCGGCCAGCGCCGATCCCTCGCAGTCGCTCTATGTCGTGCCCGCCTTCACCGGGCTCGGCGCGCCTTATTGGGACCCCGATTGCCGGGGCGCGATCTTCGGGCTGACGCGCAACAGCGGCCCGGCGGAGATCGCGAAGGCGGCGCTCGAGTCGGTGGGTTACCAGACCCGCGACCTCTGGGAAGCGATGGCCGCCGATTGGGACGGCGCGGGCGGCACGAACGTGCTGCGGGTGGACGGCGGCATGACGGCGTCCGACTGGACGATGCAGTTCCTCGCCGACATCCTTGGTGCGCCGGTGGACCGCCCGAAAGTGCTGGAGACCACGGCGCTGGGCGCGGCCTGGGTCGCGGGGATGCAGGCCGGTGTCTACCCGGGCTTCGACGAATTCGCGAAGGGCTGGGCGCTGGAACGCACCTTCACGCCGCAGATGGACGAGGGCACCCGCGAGGCGCGCTATTCCGGGTGGAAGGATGCGGTGTCCCGCACCCTGAGCGCCCGTGACTGAGCGGACCACCCTTCGCGCCGCGGTGGCGCAGATGTGCTCGGCCGACACGCACGCGGCGAACATCGCCACGGTGACGGAGTTGGCCGCGCAGGCCGTCGGGCAGGGGGCGGAGCTTCTCTGCCTGCCGGAGGTCGCGGGGCTGATGAACCGCAACGCGGAGGTCGCGCGGGGCCAGGTGGTGGAGGCGGAGGACGACCCCTTCCTTGCCGCCTGCCGGAACCTGGCGGCAAGGCACGGGATCTGGATACATGCGGGTTCCACCCCCGTGCTGGGGCCGGACGGTCGGTTCTTGAACCACTCGGCCGTGATCGACGCGGCGGGCGCCATCCGGGCAACCTACGACAAGGTCCACCTCTTCGACGTGGCCATCGAGGGGCAGGCACCCATCGGCGAGAGCAAGCGCTTCGCACCCGGCGAGGCGGCCGTGATCCTGGACACGCCCTGGGGGCCCTGGGGCCTCTCGATCTGCTACGACCTGCGGTTTCCCTATTTCTATCGCCGCTACGGACAGGAGGGGGCGACGCTCATCTTCATTCCCTCCGCCTTCACCGTGCCCACCGGCCGCGCGCACTGGGAGATCCTGATCCGGGCGCGCGCCATCGAGACGGGCGCCTTCGTGCTTGCGGCTGCACAGGCAGGCCACCACGCGGACGGACGCGAGACGTGGGGTCACGCGATGGCGGTCGATCCCTGGGGGGCGGTCCTGGCCGATCTCGGACGCGAGGCGCCGGGGCTGGCGGTGGTCGAACTCGACCTGTCACGGGTCGAGGCGGCAAGGCGGCAGATCCCGGCCCTGCAGACCGGTCAGGACGTGCCCCTCCGGCGCCTCTAGATCGCCCCGAGGGTCGACAGGACCCAGACCGAGAATTCCGATACGACGCGTCCGGTAGCCTCGTCAAAGGCCTCCGCGATGGCCCGATCCTCGAGCGATGGCGCGCTTGCCGTCGCGGCGAAGGTGCGCGTGGCGACGATCGTCACGCCGCGTTCGCGCACGATGCGAGAGATCATCCGCACCGAGACCTGGGCGCTGTCGCCATCGGGCGCGAGTTCGGCCTGGAAATCGACGAGTTCCGTCACGATGGCGAAGTCGCCACCGGCGCCGAGCGGACGGCGGCCCACGTATTCGAAGGCCTGCGTCTGGTCGAGCGCGCGCAGCATCAGCGTCTGCAGCATCACGGGCGCCGGATCGCTCCACTGCACGCCGGGCAGGTACTGCGCCTGGAGGGCGGCGGGGCGGATCATGATGCGTTCGGTGGCCAGTGCCCCGCCGGTCGTGGGTTCCTCCACGATGATGTCCCGGCTGAGCGGGCGGCCCTGCCGCACCGGAAGGTCGCCGGGTGGCTCCAGCACGAAAACCTCGAGCGGGGTCGTCGCGTCGCCGAGTGCCGAGACCGCACCGCAGGACGCCAGAAGCGGAAGCATGAGGGCGAGGCCGAGGGCGCGGAGGATTGACGAAGGTTGCACGGGGTTCCTCAGCGTCTGAATTCCGGCACGTCCCGTCCCAGGATGAACTGGGTCGGGTTGCGCTCGATCTGGCGGCTCAACTGGTCGAGGTTGCCGATCAGCATGCGGGTCTCCTGCGCGAGCTGCGAGAAAAGCGGCAGGGCGTTCGCAGTGAAGTCCTGAATGCCGGGCGCGGAGGTGTCAACCAGACCCTGCAGGCGCACGAAGGCGGCCGCCGCGGCCTCGCTCGCCGCCCGGATCTCGTCGGAGATGACCGGAAGATCCTCGGACACGGTCGCAACCGCCTCGTTCAGTCCGGTCACCGTCGCGTCGAGTTCGGCGATGAGGGTCTGGATCTCCTCGTTGATGATCCGGTCCGCGCCGGTGAAGGCGCTTTCGGCGGCCGCGAGCGTGCGCTCGCCCGTTTCGAGCGCGCCGTTGATCGCGGCCAGCGTCGTATTGGCATTGGCGAAGGTTTCGCTCACCTGCGCCATGGTCGTGCGCGCCTCGGTCACGAGTTCCGCGACCCCGCCGCTGGCTTCGGTGAGGTCTGCGCCGACGGTGTCGGCGACCGTGCGGACATCGGCCAGCGCGCCGCGGATCTCGGTCATGATCGCCGGCAGGTCCGTTTCCGCGGCGGTGCCGATGGCGGCGATGGCCTCGGTCGCGTTCGCCACGGCGACCCGCGTCTCGGCCAGGAGCGGCGCGCCCTCCGTCTCCATCAGCGTGTCGAGCCGTGCGGCGGCGGCCTCCACCGCGACGCCCGCGCTGTCGAGCGTGGCGACCAGTGTATCGACACGCTCCAGCGTGCCCTCGGCCTCGGCCAGCCGGGCCGTCGCGGTGGTTCCGGTCTCCTGGAGCGATGCGATCATCGCGCTGGCCTCGGCTCCGATCCGCGTCACCTCACCCCTCAGCCCCGCGATCAGTTCCTCGACCTCGGCGGTCGCCGCGGTCAGGTCCTCGGCGATGTAGCGCTGCGCCTCGCCGGTCACCGCCTGGATGTTGCTGACGGTGCCGGACGCATTCTGCACGATCAGCGTCGTCTCGTCGGCCAGCTCGGTGATCGAGCCGAGCGTCTCGTCGGCCGATTCCAGCACCACCGCCAGTTCCGAGGTCAGCTCGTCGAGCGTGGTGTTGAAGCGGTTGATCTGGCTGGCGAAGCCGTCGATCGTCTCGGCGATGCCGGAGAAGCCCGCCATCGCGGTCGAGAAATCCTCCGACGCGGTCTCGGCGTTGACGATGATCCGCTCGATCCTGACAGCATTCTCGCCGCTGAAGATGTCGCCGATCTCGCGCACCACGCGCAGTGTCTCTTCGACGAGTTCGGGCGCATCCTCGGTCAGGGTCTGAAGCGTCGAGCGCCCGGCCTCGATCTCGGGGAAGGGGGCGTCGCTGACATCGGCGAGCAAGGGGGCCTCGGGCGTGCCGGGGCCGATCGCGACGTAGGACACGCCCGTCACCCCGAGCGACTCGATGGTCGCGATACTGTCGGTCCGAACAGGCGTGTCGGCGGCGATCTCGACCCGGACGTTGATGCGCCCGTCCCGTTCCGGGGACAGCCGGACATCGACGACCTGTCCCACGGGCAACCCGCTGAAGCGCACGTCTGAGGCGTTGCTCAGGCCGGAGACGGAGGTGAAACGGATGTCGTAATAGGCGAACTGGCGGTCGAGCTCGACCCGGGCGAACCACAGGAAGAACCCGAGGATGCCGAGGAACCCCGCCAGCGCGAAGAGGCCGATAAGGACGTAGTTGGCTTTCGTTTCCACCTAGTCTTCTTCCTTCGCGGTGCCTGCAGCCGCGCCATCGAGCGCCGCCCTTGCCCTCGGGCCGTGGAAATACGAGCGCACCCAGGGGTGATCGACCGACAGCATGTCCTGCATCGTCCCGGTCACCAGCACCTTGCGTTCGGCCAGGACGGCCACGCGATCGCACACCGCATGAAGCGTGTCGAGGTCATGCGTGACGAGGAACACCGTTAGGCCAAGCGACCGGCTGAGTCCACGGATCAGGGCATCGAAATCCGCCGCTCCGATCGGGTCGAGACCGGCCGTCGGCTCGTCGAGAAACACGATTTCGGGGTCGAGCGCGAGCGCGCGCGCCAGGCCCGCGCGCTTGCGCATGCCGCCCGAAAGCTCGCTGGGATACTTGTCGCCCGCGTTGGGGGGCAGGCCGACCATGGAGATCTTCAGATCGGCCAGCGCCCTCGCGGTTTCCGGCGCGAGATCCCCGATCGCGCGCATCGGCACCTCGACGTTCTCCCGCACCGTCAGCGACGAGAACAGCGCGCCGTCCTGGAACATCACGCCCCAGCGTGCCTCGAGCGCCGCGCGCGCGTCGGGGTCGGCGGTGAAGGCGTCCGTGCCGAGGACGCGGACCTGCCCCGCGGCCGGGGTCTGAAGCCCGGCGATGGTGCGCAGCAGCACCGATTTCCCGGTGCCGGAGCCGCCGACGATCCCGATGATCTCGCCCCGGTAGACGTCGAGGTCCAGTCCGTCGTGCACGACGTGGTCGCCGAACTGGTTGCGCAGTCCCCGCACCTCGATGACGGTCTCGCGATCCGCCATCGTCACACCCCGATCTCGGAAAAGAAGATCGAGAAGAGGGCGTCGGCCACGATGACCGCGAAGATCGCCGCGACGACCGAGTTCGATGTCTGCCGGCCGAGGGATTCCGCGTTGCTCCGCACCTGCATGCCCGCGCGGCAGCCCACGACGCCGATGATCAGGGCGAAGAACGGCGCCTTCACGAGGCCGACCATCAGGTGGTTCGCGTGCTCGCCTTCCAGCAGGCGCGTCTGGAACATCTGGGGCGAGATCCCGAGCTCGATCCACGACATGAGCCCGCCGCCGACGAGGCCCGAGAAGTTGGCGATCACGCCGAGGATCGGCAGCATGAGGAGGAGCGCGAGGATCCGCGGCACGAAAAGAACCGTCGTCGGGTCGAGCCCGAGGGTGCGCATCGCGTCGATTTCCTCGCGCATCTTCATCGAACCGATGGCGGCGGTGAAGGCCGAGGCCGTGCGCCCCGCCACGATGATCGCCGTTAGCAGGATGCCCAGCTCGCGCAGGATCGACACCGCGATGAGGTCGACGACGAAGACCTCGGCGCCGAACTGCCTGAGCTGCGACGCGCCCTGGAATGCGAGGACGATGCCGATGAGAAAGGACATCAGCGCGACGATCGGCACGGCCTTGAGCCCGACCTCGCCGCAATGATGCACGAGCGCCGTCAGGCGGAACTCGCGCGGGTGGAGGATGACGCGGACAAGCCCGGCCAGAAAGAGCCCGAGATAACCCGCATATCCCATTAGGGCCTGCCCGCCCCCCACCACCGCGCGGCCGAGGTCATCGAGACGGTCGGCGAGTGTGCGCCCTTCGTCTTCGTCGTGCGTCTCGGTCGCGCCGGGCAGGGCGCCGGCCACCGTCTCGATGACCGCGTCCATCTCCGGTGTCGTGCCCTCGAGCGAGAGAGTACCGCCGCCGCCTTCCAGCCGCGACCTGAGGGAAAGGAGCGACCAGGCCCCGGCGGTGTCCAGACGGGTCACGCGGCCGAGGTCGATGACGATATCGGGGCCGAGCCCGTCGAGCCGGCGCCCGACCTCGGTGAGAGTGTGAATCGTGTAGGCGCCGCTGAGCGTGACCCGGATCGGGCGCGCCTCGCCATCGATCTCGACGCCGATGTCCGTGTCAGGGTTCACGGCGACCACCCGAGAGGCCCCCGGGACACGACTGCGTCCCCCCGGCACCGGGTCCAGGACCTTGCGAGAGGTCCGCGGCTTCGATTCCACCCCTGGCAATCCATTCCGCTACACTGCCCACGCCGTGCCGGGGCGCAACCGCAAACCACCCCGTCGCATGTTTCGGCGCGGCGACACCGGCGACCCGACGCGGGGATGCCATCGTTTTCTGCTTTGGTCAGCCGCCACCGATCAGCACGCCGGCGGCGAAGACAAGCGCGCCCCCGAGCACGACCTGGAACGTCGCCCTGAAAAACGGCGTATCCATGAAGCGGTTCTGAATCCACACGATTGCCCAGAGCTCGATGAAGACGACGATGATGGCCGTGATCGTGGCCGTCCAGAAATCCGGGATCAGGTAGGGCATGGCATGGCCGAGGCCGCCCAGCGTCGTCATGATGCCCGAGGCGAAGCCGCGCTTGACGGGGGAACCGCGCCCCGAAAGCTCTCCGTCGTCCGAGGCGGCCTCGGTGAAGCCCATCGAGATCCCCGCGCCGACCGAAGCCGCGAGACCGACGAGGAAGGTCGTCCAGGTATCCTGCGTGGCGAAGGCCGTCGCGAAGATCGGCGCGAGCGTCGAGACCGACCCGTCCATCAGGCCGGCGAGGCCCGGCTGCACCCAGGTTAGGACGAACTGGCGATGGGCGCGTGCGTCCTCCGTCTCGCGGCTTTCGGTGTCGAGGTGGGTTTCGGCGGCCCTGCCGGCGCTGACGCGATGCCCGGCCTCGGCGCGGGCGAGATCGCCCAGCAGCTTGCGGGTGGCCGCATCGCTGGTCCGCTGTGCCGCGTGCAGGTAGAAGTTCTCGGCCTCCTGTTCCATCGCGGCCGCCTCGGCGCGGATGCGGTCCAGTCCGAGGTTCTGGACCAGCCAGATGGGCCGCCTTGCGTAGTATCCGGCCACGTGTTCGCGGCGGATAAGCGGGATCACCTCGCCGAAGCGGCTGCGATGAAGCTCGATCAGGCGCTGACGGTGGTTGTCCTCCTCGGCGGCCATTTCGTCGAAGAGCTTGGCACTGTCGGGGAAATCCTGCCGCAGGCGTTCGGCATAGCCGCGATAGATCCGGGCGTCGTCCTCTTCCGAGGATATTGCAAGCGCCAGCACTTCCTGTTCCGAGAGGTCGCGAAACCTTCGCCGGTTCATCGTGAAGACCATGACGCTTCTCCCTTTGCCGTCAGCGGTGCGCCCGAAGGGGCATACCTGAGTGTTCCTCGGTCAGCCGCGCATGGGGCCGAGAGCGGCGGAGCTCACGCCTCCGCCGCCATCGCGGTCCAAGCATGCGATCGACGCGACCGCCTGGGCGAGGGACCCATCGAGGATGATCTTGCCGTCCAAGTCGGCGTCACCGAACGCCAACGCAAGTTCCCCGGTCGCGCCCCGCATCGCGCCCTGACCTTGGCCGCAACCCAATTCCATATCGCCTGCGCGCGCCCCGTCAAACGAGACTTGCTCCCCTGCGTCGAGAAGGCCGTCCCCGTTCATGTCGACCATCGCGAAAACGCCGCCGCCGCGCAGGGGGCGTCTTCGACGGTCGCGGACGCGACCTGCAGATGACCGAGGGGCCCGGCGCAAGGCCGCGCCGCGTCGCCCTGGCAAGGCGCGGCAGTGGCGGTCACGCCGCCCCGTTCGGCGCGATCGGCACAACCCGATCCCGGGGTGGGACACTCCGATTGGTGCGCGTTCTTGACGCGGGGAAGACGGGCGACCCGGCCCGGTTCCCGACCTGCCGGTGGCTCCGACGCATCCGGCCTATTCGGCGGCCTGCGGGCGGGGCACCAGCGGCGGGCGGTGATCGGCGGGCATCGGGCAGACGTAGGGCGTGACGGCGAGGCGGGCCGCATGTTCAGCCTGGGCCTCGGCAAGACGCGCGGGATCGCTCAGGAGGATCTGCGTCACGCGGCCCATGGCCTTGGCGGCATGGACCATCCCCTTGTGCGCCGCACCCGACTGCCCCTGTGCCGTCATCTGCCAGCTGTGCAGCGGCGTGCCGATGGCGGCGGTGGCGACCAGAACCTCGGTCGTCGGAACCTTCCATGTCACGTCGCCCACATCGGTCGACCCGATCAGCACCTCGCCCCCGGGGCGCATCGGCACGACCCAGTCGCAGAGCGCCGCACCCGCGCGCGGGGCCTCGTTCACGACCGACCATTCCGCCGCGATGTCCTGCGGCGACAGCGTCGCCTGGATGCGTCGGGCGTAGGCGCGGTCGTCCTCGTCGAACGGGACACCGCCAAGCTCGTCGAGCGCGTCTTGCATGATCCGGTCCATGGTCAGGTTCTCGAAATGGTTCGAGACGGCGGCGAACATGCGTGCCTCGACCGTCGTTTCGGTCATGAGTGCCGCGCCTTCGGCCACCTTCTTCACGCGTTCCACAAGGGCCAGCATCTCGTGCAGCTTGAGCGCTCGGATCGAGTAGCGCACGGCGGCGCGCGACTGCACCACGTTCGGCGCCTTCCCGCCCGCGTCGAGATAGGCGTAGTGGATGCGGGCGTCCTGAGGCATGTGCTCGCGCAGGTAGTTCACGCCGACGGACATGAGTTCCACCGCGTCGAGTGCGGAGCGGCCGAGATGGGGCTGCGCGGCGGCGTGTGCGGAACGCCCGGAAAAGTGGAAATCCATCCGCGTGTTGGCGAGCGACAGGGGGTCGTCGACGCGGGTCATGCCGCCGGGATGCCAGGTCACGGCGGCGTCAACATCATCGAAGGCGCCGTCCCGCACCATGAAGGCCTTGGCCGCGCCCCCCTCCTCGGCGGGGCAGCCATAGTAGCGCACGCGCCCCTGCGTGCCGGTCGCCTCGAGCCAGTCCTTGACCGCGCAGGCCGCGAGCAGCGCGCCGGAACCCAGCAGGTTGTGTCCGCAGCCATGACCGGGGCCGCCCTCTTCCAGTTCCTGCGGGTGGTCGAGGCCCGCCACCTGGCTGAGGCCCGGAAGCGCGTCGTATTCGCCGAGGATCGCGATGACCGGCCCGCCCTTCCCCGCCTCGCCCATTACGGCGGTCGGGATGCCCGCCACCTCTTCGGTCACACGGAATCCCTTGGCGCGCAGCATGGCCGTGTGTTCCGCGCAGGAGCGAAACTCGCCGTAGAGCGTTTCGGGCATGCCCCAGACGCGGTCGGCCAGCCCGATCAGGTCGTCCCTGTGGTGGTCCACGAGGCGCGGGATCTCGGATGTATTCTGCATGTCAGCCGTCCCTCATGCGTCAGTCCGCGACCGGCTCCGCCAGCCGCACGGCGGTCTTGCCGCGCCACAGGCGCCGGGACGGCATGATCAGGACCGTCACCGGATGCGGCGCGCGGATCTCGGTCGGCCCGTCATGGCCGATCAGCGTCCCCTTGGGAAGCCGTTCCAGCCCGGTCCAGTCCTGCGCGAAACGGAAATCATCGGTCTCGATCGTGACCGCGCGGGAAACCTGGAAGAACTGCATGGGTTCGGGCGCGGCCCGGTTTGCCATCCAGTCGTCGGCGAAATCGGGGGCGGTGGCGCCGGTCGCGCGCAGGAAACGGATCGCGGTTTCCATCGCCACGCCTTCGGCCGCGGCCTCCCAGTGCTGACCGCATTCCACCAGCATGGCGTTGCGGGGCGAGGCCGGGTCGGAAAAACCGCCATGGTCGCGCATCCGCATCCCCTCGGCATGGCCGTGGTCGTTTATCACGAGATCCGGGTAGCCGACACTGCGCGCCAGATCGCGCCCCTTCGGCAGAAGCCCCGCGATGGTCAGGGCCTGCGCCTTGCTCTGCATCGAGTGGATGTCCAGAAGCAGGTCGACGGTGTCGAGCCAGGGGCGCACCTCGCGCGCGCGGCGTACCTCCTCGGTCACGGGACGGTCTGCATCGTCCAGCCTGCCGGGCGACCAGAGACGGTTGAAATCCTCGTCGATCCAGCGCGAGGCATCGGGGACGTCTGGGTCGAAGGCCTCGTGGGCCGCGACGTTCATGAAGCCGAAGGACAGCTTGCCCCGGACGGGCCGCGTCTCGTGCTTGAGCAGCCAGTCGAGCGCCAGCGCGCCGCAGGGTTCGTTGCCATGCACGATGGCGGTGATCGCCACATGGGGGCCGGGCCGCCCGCTGTCGAAGGTCCAGACATAGGGGATGCCGTCGGTCCCCTCGGCATAGGGTGTGATGTCGGGCGGAGTGAGCTCCACGGGAAAGGGGTTGGGCAGTCCCGTGGCCGATCCCTTGCGGTCTGTGGTCATTCTGCCGTGGTCCTTTCGAGCCGGCTGGCGACATAGTCGGAAAGGTGCAGCGACAGCGCGTCGAAACAGGCCTTGAGCGTGTCGTAGCCCGCGTTCGGCGCGCGTGTGTCCTCGTCCATGTAGAGCTTGCGGTTGACCTCGATCTGCATCGAGTGGCGCCGGCGCGCGGGATCGCCGTTCGCGCGGATCAGCTCCATCCCTTTGTAGGGGTCGTTCACCGCGACCGAGTAGCCCCGCGCGCTCAGGAAGGCGCGGACGGTCTCGGTCAGGTCCGGTTCGCAGGATGCGCCGTCGCGGTCGCCCAGCACGAAATCGGGCCGGGGCGTGCCGCGCGCCTGGGTCGACATCGCCGAGGCGACCTCCTGCATCGAGTGGCAGTTGATGTGCCAGACCGCGCCCCAACGGGCGTGGCCCTCATCGAGAAGCGCGCGCAGCCGGGACTGGTAGGGCCGGTGGTAACGCGCCACGCGGGCCGCGACCTCGTCCGCACTCAGCTGGCGGGCATAGAGCGGCTCACCGCCCGGCGGAACACGGGTCCAGCACAGGCCGATCCCGAGACTGCTTTTCACGGTAGGGTTCAGTGCGCCCGGATAGCTGCCCTCGATCTGGGCGGGGTCCATGTCGTCGGGCGCGCGGTTCGCATCGACGTAGGAGCGCGGGAAATGCGCCTCGAGCAGGACGGCCCCCGCCGCGACCGCGCCGGACCAGAGGTCGGCCACATGGGTGTCCTCGGCATGGCGCAGCGTCAGGGGATCGGCCGCATGGTCGAAGTCCGCCGGGTAATCGGTGCCGGAATGGGGGCTGTCGAACACCAGCGGCAAAGACTGGGTATCGGCCCCCCGCACGCTGAGGACGCCCGGAACGGTCACGGTCATTCCACTCCCCCGTCATGCAGATGGCAGGCGGTGCTGTGTGCGCCTTCCGTTATGGTTCGCGGCACTTCGCGCCGGCAGCGGGGGCCGGCCATGGGACAGCGCGGGTGGAAATGGCACCCCGGCGGCGGGTTCAGCGGCGAGGGGATCTCGCCCTTCACGGTGCGGAAGGCCTGGCGTCCCGCGCCCAGCCGCGGCACCTGGTCGAGAAGCGCCTGCGTATATGGGTGGCGGGGCCCCTCGAAGAGCGCGTCCGTCGGCGCGATCTCGACGATGCGCCCCAGATACATCACCACCACCCGGTCGGCGATGTGTTCCACCACGCCCAGGTCATGGCTGATGAACAGGTAGGTCAGGTCGAGGTCGCGGCGCAGGTCCTGGAAGAGGTTGATGACCTGCGCCTGGATCGACACGTCGAGCGCCGCGATGCTTTCGTCGCAGATCAGGAATTCGGGCTGCACCGCCAGCGCGCGGGCGATGCCGATGCGCTGACGCTGGCCGCCCGACATCTGGTGCGGGTAGCGCTGTGCGAAAGCGCGGTCGAGGCCGACCTTTTCCAGGAGCGCATCGACATATCCCGCCACCTCCCGCCGCGTGGTCAGCCCGTGATAGACCGCCGCCTCGCCCACGATCTCGGCCACCTTCAGGCGCGGGTTCAACGAGGACATCGGGTCCTGGAAGATCATCTGGATGCGCAGCCGCTTGTCTCGCGCCTGCGCGCTGTGGGCGTCGGTGACATCGACGCCCTCGAAGCGGATTTCGCCCTCGGACACTGGCAGAAGCCCCGCCACCATACGCCCCAGCGTGGACTTGCCACAGCCGCTTTCGCCGACAAGGCCGACGACCTCGCCACGGGCCACGGTGAAGCTGGCGGCGTCGACGGCGTTCACGCAGGTCTCGCGCAGGTCGGCGCCGAGACGGCGGGCGAGGCGCTCGACGCCGTCGAGCTTCTTTTCGAAGCGGCGGGAAACGCCGTGGAGTTCCAGCATCGCGCTCATGCCGTGCCCTCCTCCGCGAGGCTCGGGTGATGGCATCGCAGGCCGCGACCTGGCCCGATTTCCGTGATCCCGGGCGCCGTGATGCGACAGGTGTCGCTGGTGCGCGGGCAGCGGGGGGCAAAGGCGCAGCCCTCGGGCAGGCGGGTCATGTCGGGCGCCATGCCGGGGATCTGCGTCAGCCGTTCACCCCGCCGGCCATGGCCGGGGATCGAGCCCAGAAGCCCCTCGGTATAGGGGTGGCCGGGGGCGGTCAGGACGGCATCGGTCGGTCCGCTTTCGACGATCCGGCCCGCATACATGACCGAGATCCGGTCGGCCAGGCCCGCCACGACGGCGAGGTCATGGGTGATCCAGATCAGCGCCGTGCCGGTCTCGCGCGCCAGCTCCTGCACCTCGGCGAGGATCTGGCTCTGGATCGTGACGTCGAGGGCCGTCGTGGGTTCGTCGGCCACGATCAGGTCCGGGCCGTTGAGGAGCGCGATGGCGATGGCCACACGCTGGCGCATGCCGCCCGAGAACTGGTGGGGATAGGCCTCGAGACGCTCCTCGGGCGAGGGGATGCCGACCTTCGCCAGCGCCTTCACCGCACGGTCGCGGGCGGCGGCGGCGCTGACACGCTCATGGGCGCGCACCGCCTCTACCATCTGGGTCTCGATGCGCAGAACCGGGTTCAGCGTCATCATCGGGTCCTGGAAGATCATCGCGATCCGGTTGCCGCGCAGGCCCCGCATCTCCCGGTCGGAAAGCTGCGCGAGGTCCTGGCCTCGGAACAGGATCTGGCCGCCGACCACGCGGCCGGGCGGATCGACGAGGCGGAGGATGGAGAAGCCGGTGACCGACTTGCCCGAGCCGCTTTCGCCCACAAGGCCCAGCACCTCGCCCTCGCCCAGCGTGAAGCTGACGCCGTCGACGGCCTTCACCACGCCGGCATCGGTGAAGAAATGCGTCTGCAGATCGCGCACATCGAGAACACTCATCGCGAGAGCCTCGGGTTGAGGGTGTCGCGCAGCCGGTCGCCGACCATGTTGATCGAGGCGACGATGGCGAGGAGGGCGACGCCGGGATACATGCTCATCCAGTACTGGCCCGACAGCATGTAGCCGTAGCCATTGGCGATCAGCAGCCCCAGCGAAGGCTGGGTGATCGGCACGCCGACCCCGAGGAAGGACAGCGAGCTTTCCAGCACGATGGTGTTGGCGACCTGCACGGTGGAAATCACGATCAGCGGCGGGATGCAGTTGGGCAGGAGATGCCCGAAGACGATGCGCCAAGCCGGCAGCCCGAGACCCCGCGCGGCGTCGATGTATTCCTTGCGCGCCTCGGACAGGGCGTTGCCGCGCACGGTCCGGGCGTAATAGGCCCATTGCACGATGATCAGCGCGATCACGATCTTGTCGAGGCCGCGCCCGAAGGCCGCCATCAGCATCAGCGCGACGAGGATCGAGGGGAAGGACAGCTGGAAATCGACGATCCGCATCAGGATCGCGTCTGTCCGCCCCCCGGCCCAAGCGGCGTAGATGCCCACGACGACGCCGATGGCCATGGCGGCGAGCGTGGCGAAGATCGAGACCGACAGCGACACGCGCAGCCCGTAGAGAATGCCCGACAGGATATCGCGCCCCTGCTCGTCGGTGCCGAGGTGATAGGTCATCGACCCGTCGAAATTGGTCGAGCCGGGCGGTTGGCGGCCATCCATGATGTCGAGTTGGCGCAGGTCGTAGGGGTTCTGCGGCGAGATCTCGGTGGCGAAGATGGCGAGCACCGCGAGGAGAAAGAGGCTCGCCGTCGCGACATAGGCCGAGGGACCCGAGAAGAACTTGCGCTCCCGCCCCCGCAGGAGGCCTGCGGCAAGCATGACGAGCCCCGCCAGAAGCACGACGCGCGCGGGCAGAAGCGCCGCGCCGTCCGCCGTCAGCAGTACCGCGAGCGATGCGGCGACGCCGAGGCCGGCGGCCATGTTGATCCGGCGCCACTTGTCGCCAGCCGGAACGGCGGGCGGGGCGGCCAGAGTGGTTTCGGGCGCGCTCATGCCGTGCCTCCCTTCACCCGGACCCGCGGGTCGAGCAGCGTGTAGATCACGTCGACGGTGAAGTTGATGACGATGAAGATGATGACGGTCAGCATCAGGTACGAGACGATCACCGGCCGGTCGAGCGTCAGGATGCTGTCGATCAGGAGCTTGCCCATCCCCGGCCAGGCGAAGACCGTCTCGGTCACGACGGCGAAGGCGATCATCGATCCGAGCTCCAGCCCGAGCACCGTGATGATCGGGATCATGATGTTCTTGAGGACATGAACCACGAGGATGCGGGTCTCGGATAGGCCCTTGGCGCGGGCGAACTTCACGTAGTCCTGCACCAGCGCCTCCTGCGTGCCGGCGCGCGCGAGCCGCGTGACCAGCGACGCCTTGTAGAGGGCGAGCGTGAGCGCAGGCAAAAGCATGTGCTGCAACCCGTCGGCGGTGAAGATCGACAGGCGCAGGCCAAGCACCTCGACCGTCTCGCCGCGGCCCGTCGAGGGCAGCCACTGCAGCTCGACCGCGAAGATCAGGATCAGCAGCATGCCGACCCAGAAATTCGGCAGCGAGAAGCCGAAGATGGAGCCCGTCATGATCGCCCGGCCCTGCCAGCGGTCGGCCTTGTAACCGGCATAGACGCCTAGCGGCACGCCGATCAGGACGGAAAAGAGCAGGCCCATCACCGCCAGTTCCAGCGTGGCGGGCATGTAGGACAGGATAAGCTGAACCGCCGGTTCGCCATGTACGAAGCTGCGCCCGAGATCGCCCTGAAGCGCGTTGCCGATGAACTTCAGGAACTGGATGTAGACCGGTTGATCGAAGCCGAAGCGCGCCATGGTCTCGTCGATCTCGGCCGGCGTCGCGTCGGGCGAGATCAGGATGTCGACCGGGTTGCCGATCATGTAGACACCGAAGAACACGACGATCATCATCGCGATCAGCACGAAGACCGATTGCGCAAGGCGCCGGAGCAGGAAGACGAGCATCGCGGATGCGTCCCGGTTCTGTTGGATCGAGGATGGGCGTGCCGCGCGGGACTGATCCCGCGCGGCTTGCCCGGAAGGGCCTTACTCGCCCGAACTGATCAGGAAGGGCAGCGTATACTGGTCGGCACGTGGCGTGTAGTCGACGCTGGCCCGCATCGCCCAGGGCGTGACTTCGTAGTGCAGCGGGATGATCGCGTAGTCATCCATCGCCATTCGCGACGCCTGCCTCAGCAGGGCCTCGCGTGCGTCGTCGTCGACCGTGCGCAGCGCCTCGAGCAGCACTTCGTCCATCGCGGGGTTGGAGTACTGCCCGCGGTTGGTGCCGCCGAGGCCGAGGTCGGAGTTGCGTGTCGCCAGAAGCGCCCGGAGCGGCGAGGACATCTCGCCCGTGCCCGCGCCCCAGCCTGCGAGGTAGGCCGAGAACTCGAACGCGTTGCGGCGCGAGAAGAAGGTCGAGGCGGTCGAGGCGTCGATCTCGGTCGCCACGCCGATCCGTGCCCACATCTGCGCCACGGCCTGGGCCACCTGCGCGTCGTTGATGTAGCGGTCGTTGGGCGTGCCGATGGTGATGCCAAACCCGTTCGGGTAGCCAGCCTCGGCCAGGAGCGCCTGCGCGCGGTCGGCGTCGAAGCCACGCGGGGGCAGGTCGCCTTCCACATGCGCGCCGAACATGCCCGGCGGCAGCAACTCGCCCGCCGAGACGGCCACGCCGCCCATGATGCGCTCCACGATGGCATCGCGGTTGATGGCGATGGTCAGCGCCTCGCGCACCCGGATGTCCTGCAGCGGGTTGGCGCCATCGGTGCCGGTGATCATCGGCGAGGGAACCTGGGCGTGATCGAGGTGGATGTAGATCACCCGGTTGGAGATGCCCTGTACCACGCGCAGGTCGTCATCGGCGCGCAGCCGCTCGAGGTCCTGCAGCGGCGGGTTCTCGATGAAATCAACGTCGCCCGCGATCAGTGCGGCCACCCGCGGCCCCTCCGAGGTCAGCGGCAGCATGGTGACCCGTTCCCACGGCGCGGCCTCGCCCCAGTAGCCGGGGTTGCGCACCAGTTCGATGCCCTCGCCGCGGCGGAAGCTTTCCAGCAGGAAGGGGCCGGTGCCGATGGCAGCCGAGCCGTCGTTGAAGGCCTGCGTGGCGGGCACGGGCATGTCGTCGCCGCAGCCCTCGGGGCTGAAGGTCAGGGTCGAGCCGTCGACGCCGTTGGCGCGCGCCGAGATGATGCCGAAGGTCGAGAACTCGGTGGGCATCAGCGGGTAGGGCTGGGCGCTGTGCACGATCAGCGTGTGCGGGTCGGGCACTTCCATGCCGGTGATCCCGCCCGTGTAGGTCGTGAAGAGCGAGGGCGAATCCGGCACGCCGGGAATGCGGCAGACCGTGTAGACCACGTCGTATGCGTCGAAGGGCGAGCCGTCGGAGAAGGTGACATCCGAGCGCAGGTTGAACTGCCAGCTGGTTTCGCTGACCGGTTCCCAGCTTTCCGCCAGAAGCGGCGTGAGCTGCTGTGCCGCGTCGGTGCCGACGAGCGATTCGAAGATGTTGCGGCGCAGCTGGTTGTTCGGCCCGAGATTGTGGAAATGCGGGTCTGCGGAAGACGGCTCGGACGCAAGACCGATCCGCAATTCCTGGGCCGCGAGCGGCAAGGCCGGGATCGCGGCGGCAAGCACCGCAACGGTCAGCCCGCGGAGAACTGGTCTGGACATGGCTGGGAATCTCCTCTGTTGGCGTGCAGGGTTTGCCGCCCCGGCGGCACCCGGCATCGTTTGGTCCCATGACGCCGGGCACCGTATCCGATGCCCGGGACACGGAAATTGGAAACACCATGACTTCATGCTATGGACCTATAACGGTTCCGCATGACGGCCCGTCCAGGCAGGGAGGAACGGTCATGCGGCCACGCGCATCCATCCGCGAATACGAGGTTTTGCGCGCCGTAATCACCTCGGGTACGGTGACCGCGGCGGCGCATCGGCTGGGCATTTCGCAACCGGCGGTCAGCCGGCTTCTCGCTCAGCTGGAGGCCAATGTCGGCGTCACCCTGTTCGAGCGCCGGGGCGGCCGGTTGCGCCCGACCGCCGAGGCCGTGCGGCTGAACGGACGGCTCGACCGGCTGTTCGACGCGCTGACGTTCCTCGACGGCACGGATCCCTCCGATCCGGCCAGCCAGCCGTTGCGCCTCGCCGCGCCGCCGACGCTGGGCCACCGGTTCCTTGCCAGCGCGATGGCCACGTTCATCAAGCAAAACCCCGGCCAGGTCATCTCGCTGGAGACCTGCACCTCGAACGGCCTCGTCAGCCGGCTGGTGGACGACACCATCGACCTCGGGTTCACCCTGGCCGAGCTGACCCATTCCGCGATGGAACTGATCCCGTTCCACAAGACCGGCGCGGTCTGCGTGATGGCCGCTGACCATCCGCTCGCCCGGCACGAGGTCATCACCCCCGAGATCCTGCATGAACAGGACCACATCGCGCTGATGCGGCGGCATATGGTGCGCACCCGACTCGATCAGGTCTTTGCCCGCGCGGGCGTCCGCCCCCGGACCGTGGCCGAGGTGGCGACGGGCGTCAGCGCGATCACGCTGGCCCGCCACGGTGTCGGCGTCGCGGTGATCTGTCCCTTCCCGCTTCTTCGCCGGCATGACCCCGATCTCGCGATCCGCCCCTTCGCGCCCGAGTTCATCTACCGCGCGTCCTTCGCCGTCTCGACGGTGCGCCCTCTGTCGAAACCGGCCCGCGCCTTCATGCGGCATGTGCAGCTGGCCGTCCGGTCCGAGGCCTGGCTCGCGCCCGACCGCTGGGCCGCGCAGGCGTAGCGCCGCGAAGCCGCCGGCGCCTGTCCGGCGACCAATGACGGCTTGTGCATCTATTTCGTGAAAGGCTATTTTCACGGCCATGGCGTCAGCGGCCCGAACCTCCTTCATCGCGCGGATCCGCGATGCGACGCCGAACATGCATCGGAGCGAGTTGCGGCTGGCCGAGGCGATCCTTCATTTCCCCGGCCAGATCGCCAGCTACACGGCGACCGAGCTTGCACAGATGGCGGGCGTGTCGAACGCGACCGTGACCCGCTTCGTCCGCAAGATCGGCTACGCCTCGTTCGAGGAGGCCCGGCAGGCCGTCCGCGCCGAGCAGGCCGCGGGTACGGCGCTTTTGCGAGTGGATCGCGAAGGCGCGCCCAGCGATGGCCAGATCGCCCGCCACCTCGACCAGAGCCACGGCAACCTCGAACGCAGCCTCGCCCGACTCGACGAGGCCGAAGTCGGCGCACTGGTCTCGGCGATGATCGATGCCGACCGGCTCTGGCTGGTCGGGTTCCGGGCCGGGCAGGCCTTTGCCCGCTATCTTGCATGGCAGGTGATGCAGGTGCGCTCGAACGTGTTCACCCTTCCGCGGGATGGCGAGACCTTGTCCGAAAGCCTTGCCGGGATCGGGAAGGGCGATTGCGTGATCGTCTTCGCACTGCGCCGTCCGCCGAAACAGGTCGACGCGCTTCTGGCCGTGCTGGGCGACACCGGCGCCGAGACGGCTCTCATCGGGGATTTGCCCGGTCTGGAGGGAATGCCGGCCCGCTGGCGCCTGCCCTGCAGCACTGCGGGCGCCGGGCCGCTCTTCGATCATGTGGGGGTCATGGCGCTGTGCGGCCTGCTGGCATCCAGCGCGATCGAACGGGCGGGTGCCGCAGGCCGGGAACGGCTGCGCGTGATCGAGAACATCCACGATTCCCTCGACGAACTCTGATCCTTCGATGGCTGGTTTGCGCGGATTCCGTGCTCAACGGGCCCGAATTCCGCTCATCGTTTGAGCAGACGTGAGTCCGCGGGCCTTGGCTTGCCATGAAAATCAATTTTCATATGACGACGTTCGCGAAAAGTGTCTTGCATTGCGTACCTCTTCCCATCCGCCTCCCTAGGAAAGGATCGCCACATGACCGCACTGAGAAATTCCGTTTTCATCGCCGCCACATGGCTTGCGCTTCCGGGCGTCGCCGCGGCGCAGACCGTCCTGCAGATCAACTCGTCCCTGCCCGAAGGCTCCTTCGCGCATGTCTTCCTGCAGGAATATGAAACCCGGCTCGAGGCCGCCACCGATGGTGCGGTCGACGTGCAGATCTTCATGTCCAACACGCTCGGTTCCGAGGAAGACGTCCTGCAGGGCCTCGCGCTCGGTACGCACAACGCCTCGCTGTCGGCTTCGGCGATCGCGCAGATCAACACGCGCGCGGCCATTTTCGACCTGCCCTACCTGTTCGAGGACCGCGCCGCCGTTCAGGCCTTCGCCGCAAGCCCCGCGGGCGACATGCTGCGCGACGGCTTCGAGGGCACCGGAATGGTGCTCGCGGCGATGTGGGACAACGGCTTCCGCCAGATCACCAACAGCGTCCGGCCGATCACCGTTCCGGCCGATCTCGAGGGCCTGAAGATCCGCACGCCCACCAGCCGCCAGCGCGTCGAGATGTTCAACACGCTCGGCGCGAACGCCACGCCGCTGTCCTTCGGCGAGGTCTACTCGGCCCTCGACCAGGGCGTGATCGACGGGCAGGAGAACCCCGCACAGGTCGTCGACAGCGCGCGCCTCTACGAAGTGCAGGAATACATGTCGCTGTCGAACCACGTCTACCTTCCGACGTTCCTCGTCTTCGGCGAACCCTACCTCGCGTCGGTGGACCCCGCGCTTGCCGAGGCCATGATGAGCGTGGCGGCCGAAACCGCCGCCTGGACCTTCGATTGGGGCGAGACCACGGATGCCGAAGTGATCGCCGCGCTGTCCGACCGGATCGCGGTCAACGAGATCGACTTCGCCGCCTTCCAGGCCGCCGCCGCCCCGCTCTATGAAAGCCCGACCTTCGTGGAGGTGATCGGCGCCGACATGATCGCCGCGACCCGCGACGCGCTTGGCATCCAGTAAACCCAAGCCTCGGAGCAGCCCCGTCATGGCCCGCCTCACCGCCTTCGTCGCATTCGTCGACCTCTGGCTCACCCGCGTCCTGGACGCGGCGGTGATCGGGCTGGCGGGGCTGCTCTTCTGCCTGCTGAACTACGCGGTCTTCACCCGGTTCATCCTGAACGACAGCGTATCGTGGTCCGAGGAACTGCCCGCACATGTGCTGGCCACCCTCACCTTCATCGGCGCGGCCTACCTGACGCGCACATCCGAGCATCTCGGCTTCGACGCGGTGGTGCGGATCCTGCGCCCGGGCCTGAAACGCGCGGTGATGGCCGGAAACCTCATCCTGATGGCCTTCTTCGGCGGCCTGCTGGCGTATTACGGCGGCATCGCGGCGCAAAGCTTCGGAAGCCGGATGCTCATTTCCGTCGATCTGCCCATGGCGCTGTTCCGCTACGCCATGCCGGTGGGCGGCGCGCTGATCGCGCTCATCAGCCTCACGCGCCTTGCCGGTCTTCTGACCGGGCAGGTGCATCCCGACGACCTCCTGCCCGAAAGCGACGCGTGATGTTCATCGATCCCGGCTGGATCATCCTGATCCTTCTCGTCGTCCTGCTGATCGCGGGGCTGCCCATCGCCTTCGTCCTCGGCATCACCGCCGCGACGATGATCCTGCTCGACCCCGCGGTCGTTCCTCAGATCATCGGCCTGATCCCATTCGGCGGAGCGAACAACTACCTGCTGGTCGCGGCGCTCCTGTTCATGATTGCCGGCGAGGTGATGAACCAGGGCCGCATCGCCGAAAAGCTGATCGCCTTCGCCTCCAGCCTGGTCGGTCACATCCGGGGCGGGCTGGCGCACGTCAACATCCTGACCTCGCTTTTCTTTTCGGAGATTTCCGGCACGGCGACCTCGGACGCGGCCGCCATCGGCTCGGTGATGATCCCGCAGATGAAGAAACGCGGCTATCCCGCCGCCTTCGCCGCCGCCGTCACCTCCACCTCGGCGACCATGGCGATCATCGTGCCGCCCTCTCTGAACCTGATCCTCTACGCCTATGTCGCGAATGCCTCCATCGCCGAGCTGTTCGCGGCGGGCATCCTGCCGGGCATCATGGTCTGTGCGCTGCTCATGGCGACGGCCTATGGCATCTCGGTCAAGCGCGGCTACCCGACCGAAGGCGAGTTCCAGTTTCGCCGCGTGATCGAGACCGGCAAGGATGCGGCCATCCCTCTGACCCTGCCGATCCTCATCCTCGTCGGTATCCTGGGCGGCATCTTCACCGCGACCGAGGCGGGCGCCATCGCGGCCTTCTGGTCGATCATCCTCGCGGCGTTCCTCTACCGCACGATCAAGCTCGGCAACCTGCTCGACACGTTCCGCATCGCGGGCAAGCGCAGCGCGATGCTCATGTTCATCGTGGCGACCTCGACGCTGCTGGGCTGGTACCTGACGAACCAGCGCATCCCGCAGGACATCGCGCAGGCGATCCTCGGGATCTCGGACAACTACTGGGTGGTGCTCGCGGCCATCAACATCTTCTTCCTCCTGGCGGGCACCATCATCCACGGCACGCCCGCGATCCTGATGCTCGTGCCGATCTTCCTGCCGCTCGCCGACCAGCTCGGCATCGACCGTGTGCATTTCGGCCTGATCCTCACGATCAACCTCGGGATCGGGCAGCAGACGCCGCCGGTCGCTTCGGTCGTGCTGATCACTTGCGCCATCGCCAAGATCTCCATCGCGAAGATCATCCCCTCGATGCTGTGGTTCATCGGCGCGATGCTGGTGGCGCTGATCCTTGTGAACGTTTTCCCGGCGATCGTGCTGTGGCTGCCTTCGGTGATCCTCTGATGCGGCTCCTGATCGTGAACCCGAACACGTCGGCCGGCGTGACGGCGCGCATCGATGCCGCGGCTCAGGCGGTGGCGCAACCGGGCGACCGGTTCACCACGGTTTCGGCGGCATCCGGCCCTGCGCTGATCGTGACCGAGGCCGATGCCGAAGCGGCCACCGCGGGGGTCCTGCAGGCCATCGAGCGTCATGACGGCCCCATTGACGGGATCGTGCTCGCCTCCTTCGGCGATACCGGAGCGGAGGAGGTGCGGATGCGGCATCCGCGGCTTCCGGTCCTCGGCATCGCCGAGGCGGCATTTGGCGAAGTCAGGCGGATCGGCGGCCCCTTCGCCATCGTCACCTTCGCCCCCGAGGTGGCCGGTCCGCTGTCCGAGAAGGCCGCCGAACATGGTGTCGCCGATCTGCTTATCCGGGTGGCAAGCCCCGCCGTTCCACTCGCCCATGATCCGGCCGACGTGGCCGACGCGATGTTGCATGTCCTTCTGGACCTTTGTCGCGGTTGCGTGTCGGACGGGGCGCGGAGCGTCGTGCTGGGCGGCGGCCCGCTCGCCGGGGTTGCCGACAGGATCGCGTCGGCCTGCCCGGTAAGGGTGGTGGACGGCACGCAGGCGGCGATAGGTCAGTTGCGCGAACGCCTCGTGACGGGCTGACACCGCGCGACGGCGCGGCGCCTCAGGAACGCTGTCGATTTACCGCCGAGGGATCGGCGGTGGGGGCGTCGCCCTCAGGCGCCGAGCAGAGAATGGAGGCGATGCAGAACATCGGGGTCCTTGGCCAGATCCACGATGCCGCGCCGCTCTCCGGGCGGATCGCCTGCGTCGGCCCGGTCGGTGTTCCGCCTCGCGCGCTTCGGGAAGGGGATGACGATGCCATCTCCGGCGATAGCTGCCTTGCCCCCGGTCGCTTCGATCTGCATCACGAGTCTTCCTCGGCGAAGTGTTTCGTCCTGAGGAAACTTCAAACGCGCTGACGGCGACAGAATGGCGACAGTCGCGCATTTTTTCGACGATTGCGCCCCCGGCCGGGACAGTATCGCCGCCGGGCAAGCCTTTTCCGACGCATGAGCGAGGCCGTCGACATTTCCCGGTCCGACTGCCAACGTCGAACGGGCTGCACGCATGCGAGAGGGGGCATCGATGACCGAAATCTGGGAAATGACAGCAAGCAAGATCGCGGCGGATGTCCGGGACAAACGGCTGTCGGCGGTCGAGGTCGCGCAGGCTCATCTGGACCGGCTCGCCAGGGTGAACCCCGCGATAAACGCCGTCGTGCAGGAGTTTCCCGAGGAGGCGCTCGAAGCTGCCCGGAGGATCGACGCAACGGTCGCCCGCGGCGAGAACCCGGGGCCATTGTGCGGTGTGCCCGTGACGATCAAGGTGAATGTCGACCAGAAGGGCCACGCCACGACCAACGGCCTCCGGCTTCAGGAGGGGCTCGTCGCCGCCGAGGACAGCCCCGTCGTCTCGAACATCCGCAAGGCCGGCGGCGTCATCGTGGGGCGCACCAACACGCCCGCCTTCTCGCTGCGATGGTTCACCAAGAACGACCTGCATGGCCAGACGCTGAACCCCCGGAACAGGGAGATCACGCCGGGCGGATCGTCAGGCGGCGCTGCGGCGGCCGTTGCGGCGGGCATCTGCGCCCTCGGCCACGGCACGGATATCGCCGGTTCGATCCGCTATCCGGCCTATGCCTGCGGCCTGCACGGGTTGCGTCCGACGCCCGGCCGCATCCCCGCCTACAATTCCAGCGCGCCGGACCGGTTCATCGGAGCGCAACTGATGGCCGTTTCCGGTCCGATCGCCCGAAGCGTCTCGGATCTCGATGTTGCGCTCGCCGCGATGTCCGCGCCCGACCCGAGGGATCCCCTGTACGTTCCCGCGCCCCTGGGCACGGCTGATTTTCCGAAGCGCGCGGCCTTGGCCCTTTCCCCCGACGGCATGGACGTGTGCCAGGACGTGCGGGCCGCGCTTCTCGACGCCGCCGACCGGCTGCGCGATGCGGGCTGGACGGTCGAGGAGACGGACTGCCCTCCGATGCGGCGTGCGGCCGCGATCAACGCCTGCCTCTGGATGGCCGAGACGCAGTTCGGAGCGGGCGAGATGCTGGTCCGCGAAGGTGAAGCGGACTCGCAGTTCGTCTTCGCACGGATGTCCGAGGATGCAGGCGAGGTCGGGTTCCGGTCGCTCATGGAGGCGCTGCAGGCGCGTGTCGGACTGGTGCGGCAGTGGGAACTCTTTCTGCGAGACTTTCCGGTCGTCCTCTGCCCGGCCTCCGGCGAATTGCCGTTCGACCAGCAGCTCGACGTCAGCTCGGAGGCGAACTTTGCCCGCGTCTTCGACGCGCAGCTCACCCAGCGGGCCATTCCGGCGCTGGGCGTGCCGGCCCTGTGCATTGCGACGGGTGAAGCGTCCGGGCGCCCGGTCGGCGTTCAGCTTGTCGCTCCGCGTTACCGCGAGGACATCCTGCTTGCCGCGGGCCGCGCTATAGAGGCGGCGGGCCACCCGATCCAGGTGGCCAGTCCCGATTGGAGTTGAGACCCGCGTTTGTACGGCCGCTCCCCGATCGAACGTCGGGCCTTCCCGGCAATCCCGCTGCGCATTCGATCGGCCCGCGCGTGGGAAGGCGCCCTTTCGGATGGTTTGAGGTGGCCTTTCCCGTGACGGCACAATCTCCGTCGAGGTCCGGAGGGCGACAGGAACCTGACCACTCTGAAGGGCATCCGCACATCGGCCCAGTTGGCTCATTCGCGGCGAGCAACGGGATTGGATTGAGCCCATCCTGCCATGGGGCTCGTTGACCCTATCCTGCGATGGACGCCCGAAAAAGGCGGCGTGACCCGTCAGGTATGCAGCAGGTGCCTCAATGGCCGGCTAGGCGATCGGGACGGGATTGGTCATCCCTCGTCAACCGCTCTATCCAAGCGTTCGGGCGATCCATCGACATCAAGGGCTGCGAGGCAGGCCTCGGCGATGTCACGGTTCGGGGTGTCGCTTCCCGGCATGGTTGCCCAGCCCGCATCTATCAGCGCGTTGCGCCGCTGAAAGGTGGATGCAGCGCGGATGTTTTCCAGCTGGGCCGCCCGCGCCGGATCCCTGCGCGCCAGGTCGAGGCAGACGGGAACCATGGCGGCGACGACATCGTTGTCAGACAGCTCCATCGCCCTGTCGTTCGCGGTCCCGTCGGTCACCCAGCCGCCCCAGGTAAAGCCGACGACGCCGACGAAGATCGCGCCGATCACGGCGCCATAGGCACCGGGTTTCAGCCATTCGGGAGCATTCATTCAAGGTTTTCCTTCGGGTAAAGCGCCGCTTCGCCAATCCTTGCGGAAGGCGCGCGTCGGTGGCGCATGGCAGTGGCCAGATCGACCGAATTGAGCGGTCGGCGTTTGCTTCGGCCGACCTTTCGACTTTTGCCGGGCAAGGTCAGGTAGGCCGCCGTCCACTGAAACGCGACCTTGCCGCGCCCTCCGATGGTCTCTTCCTGAAGCAGAAGCTCGTAGGGTCCCGCCGGTAGTTCGTGCGGGTATCCCGACAGCGTGAAAGGACCGGGATAGTTCACGGTCAGATGGGTCGAACGCATGCCGATCTCCTGTTCATGAATTGAGGGCAGGGCGCGTGGCAATACATTGGCGCCGCTGTCCATGTCCGGCGTCGGCCAATGCCAACGGACCTGGTGTTGTACCTCGGGATCGTCGGTCGCGTGCTGACGCAGGTTAGTCCCGGCCTGCGAAATGTGGGCAACCCGACGCGCATCGAGGCACCGGCTAAGACAGGCTGCGGCACTGACCTGTGTAAGCGCGTCGGACCCGATCCAGGGTTAACATGGAAGAAACGAGGGTGAGCTGCGCCCTTGTAACCAACAAGGGGAATGAAGATGACGAGAACCAGTGATCTCAACCCACATCCTCTGGAATTCGAACGCTTTCTCTACGCGCCTGTCGGCGAGGACAGGAGAGGATACGTCGTGACCGTTCTGTCGACACTGGCCAGGCTGGGTCTCGATCCGTGGAGCGAAACCGCGGAACTCGCCACGCTCGGGCGGGATGCGGCCGGCACGCGGCTGGGCGCCCTTCTGTCGAGGTTCGGGGATGTCCCCGCGCTCGTGAGCGACCACGGTACCGTCGCACGGGAACTGAGCATGCTGCTTCCGGACGCCTCCCCAACGCACTCCATGAAACGGGCGACTACCACGGTTGCCCCTGGCGGCGCTCCCTCGCGCGGCGCAGTCTGGACGTTGGTCGCGATCATCGGCGCAGGGGTGCAATCGCTGTTCGCCCGGAGGCCGGGACCGGACGAATGACCGTGTCCGCGCCGAGCGCGATGATCCCCGGACAATGCGTCAACCAAGGCAGCGGTCCTGCCAGAAGGGGAGCCAGGAGTCCTCCGGGAAACGGCTGCTCTTCCATCGCCGCCTCGCCACCTCGCGGGGCGGTTCGTTCATTTCAGAAGCGGCCCGGTCTCATCGAGATAGGCGGGATCGAACCCGGCGAGTTCCACCAGACGGCCATAGTCGTGAAACGCCACATGGCCCTCCCGTACGGTCACCAGACCGTCTTCGCGCAGCTGCCTCAGGACGCGGTTCACGTGGACCGCGCTCAACCCCAACCCATCGGCGAGCTGATACTGCGTAAGCGGGCAGTCATATCCCTCCTTGCTGCCCATGCCCACCAGCGTCAGCCTAGACCCCAGTTCCAGCAGGAAATGCGCCAGGCGGGCCTCGGCGTCGCGACGACCAAGTCCGACAAGATGCTCGACCAGCATCGCCTCGTCCCGTGATGCCGCCCACAGGATGGCCGTGGCGAGGCGCGGCGTCTGCGCGAATGCTTCGAGAAGATCCGACGCCCAGACTTCGGCCGCCTCGATATTCACGATCGGCTCGAAGCTGTGGTCCGAGGTGCGCAACAGAACGCTGCGCAAGCCGAGGAAATCCCCGGGCACCTGGAAATCGACGATCTGGCGCGTCCCGTCCGGCTGGATCTTGTAGGAGCAGACCCAACCGGACAGGAGGATGTAGGCGGCTTGCTGCGATTGACCCTGGTGCACCATATCCCGCCCGGGGACGAAGGACCGCCTGCGTCGATGCAGGTGTTCGAGCGCGGCCAATTCGACGTCGGACATCGTGACGAAGGCCGAAAGCTTTCTGGCGAGCGGGCTGGTCTGGACTGATGTCATGGCCATTGCCGTCCGAGTGCGGGGCTTTGGCCCGAATTGGGCCCAACAAGCTTTGGGTCAGCGCACCATACAGGTATTCCCGGAAGTTACACGGATGTATCGGATCGTCACCACGACCCGTTGCACGACCCCACCGAAGGGGGGCGGCGGCGCAGGAGCGCTTGCTCTCGAAGGTTCAGAACCCCTGTCGGCGGAGTTCCGCGGCGATGAGCGTGCGGGACGGACCATCCTGCGTCGGAAAGGCGGTGAAATAGTCGGCCGCCGACGCATCGGGCTTCCGGCGCCGGACCTCGTTGCGCCAGCGTGCCGCCTGCTCGTTTTCGCCCGCCAGCCCGTAGGCGACGACAGCGATCATCCCGATCAGATAATGTGCGCCCGGGGTCCCGGCGGCGCGCCCCGCCCAATGCGCCGCGGCCACGTAGTCCTTGCGCTGAAGCAGCATCTGCGCGCGCACGCCGTGCATCCCGTAGAGAAGAGGATCAAGCGGACTGAGCGTGAGGGCCGTATCAAGCTCGTCCAACGTCGATCCGGCATCCCCGACGAGCATCGAGGTGAAGGCCGAGGCGTAGTACCCCTGCGCATAGTTCGGGTTGAGGGTCGTGGCGCGGGACAGCCACAGGCGCGCGCCGTCGAGTTCCTGGGTGAGCCAGTGGGACCGTCCCATCGTGAAATTCACGAAGGGGTCGAGCACGTCGAGTTCGAGACCCCGTTCGGCATGCCGTCGCGCGGCGGCCTGCGCCGCCGGCACGTCCGGAACGATCCGGAGGAAGGCATCGATGAAGCTCGTGAAGGACAGTCCCGCCTGCGCCCGGGCAAACGCAGGCTCAAGGGCTGCGGCCTTCTCGAAATGGACGCGCGCGGCCGCGTTGTCGCGCGCGGTGAACCGGTAGAGATGGCGAAGGCCGAGGTGGTAGTTCGCCCAGGCGTCGAACTTGTCCGCGCCCGACAGTTGCGCAAGCCGCGCCTCGTTCTCCGGAACGACGATCTCGAGCGCGGCGACGATGTGGTTAACGATCCGCGCGCGAAGATCGTCGACCTCGCTTATTCCGGATGTTAGGCGATCGGCCCAGATGATCTCGCCCAGGCCGCTGTCCGAGAGCTCCAGGGTCACCGACAACGCGTCTCCGCTTGTCTCGAGGATGCCCGACAGAACATACCGGACGCCAAGCGCGGTCGCGGCGAGGTCGACGTCGGGCGCCGGCTGCCGGAACCGGAACGACGATCCGCGGGCCGTGACCGATAGCCAGCGCAGCCGCGAGAGCGCCTGTATGATCTCGTGGGGGATGGCATCCGCGAGGATGGCATAGGCCTCGTCCACGGCCAGCGGCGCCAGCGGAAGCACGGCGATCGATGGCCGGCCGGTTCGCGCGGCGTCCGGTCCTTTGCTGGGTTCGCGCGGCTCGGGTCGGGCCGGAGCATCTTCGGACACATCGGGGAGGAACCGGAATCCGCGGCCGTGCACGGTGCGGATCACGTCCTGGCGTGTGCCGTCGTCGCCGACCGCGGCGCGGACCGACCGGATGCGGCTCGAGATGCTTGCGTCCGAAACGGCGGTGCCTTTCCAGACGGCCTCTGCAAGCTCGTCCCGCGTGACCATCCGGTGCCGGTTCCTCACGAGGTGGACAAGCATGGTCAGCACTTGTGGCTCGACCGGCACCCGCTCTCCGCGGAGCGTGAGTTCGAACCGCTCGGGGTCGAGCCGGAAGGCACCGAAGTCCCAGACCATGTGGGAACATACATCGGAAACCTCCGGTCTCTGCACGAATTCTTCATCCTTCGATCAAGCATCCGATATCCCGACGCGTAGGTTGCCAGTGTTCCGAGTGCTTTCGGGACGGGACACCAACCCTGGAGGACGCGATGAATGCCATCGAAACCAGACGGTTCGACAATGCGGACCAGATCCTGGACATGAAGGACCGCGGCGGTATCGCCATCCTGAAGATGACCGACGGTTGCACGGGCATGCACGCGATCTTCGAGCCCGGATGGACATGGGAGGCCGACGAGAAGCCGCTCCTCGGCTCACCCGACTCGTGCCCCATGCAACACACCGGTTACTGCATCTCGGGTCATCTCGTGGTTCGGATGATCGACACGGACGTCGAGACGCACATCCGGAAGGGCGACTTCTTCGACATCCCGCCCGGGCACGATGGCTACGTCTCCGGCGACGAGCGCGTTGAACTCATCCTCTTCGCGCCACCCGACCACCAGCATTGAAGGAAATCGACATGGACGCGATCACTCAGCGCACGACCTCGGGACGCGGGCGGCTCTACGACTCGATCCTCGAAACGATCGGGAACACGCCGGTCATCCGGGTCAACAATCTCGCGCCGGACGGCGTCAGGCTCTACGTCAAGGCGGAGTTCTTCAACCCGGCAGCTTCCGTCAAGGACCGCCTCGCACTCAACATCATCGAGACCGCGGAACGCACGGGCGCGCTGAAGCCCGGGCAGACGATCGTCGAGGCGACAAGCGGCAACACGGGCATCGGGCTGGCCATGGTCTGCGCGCAGAAGGGTTATCCGCTCGTCGTCACCATGGCCGACAGCTTCTCGGTCGAGCGGCGGCGGCTGATGCGGATGTTCGGCGCGAAGGTGGTGCTGACGCCCCGCTCCGAGAAGGGCACGGGCATGTACATGAAGGCCGTGGAGCTTGCCGAGACGCATGGCTGGTTCCTCGCCCGCCAGTTCGAGACGGAGGCCAACGCGGACATCCACGAGGCGACCACCGCCCGGGAGATCATCGGCGACTTCGCTGGCGACCGGCTCGACCATGTCGTGATGGGCTACGGGACGGGCGGAACGGTGGCGGGCATCGCGCGCGTGCTCAGGAAGGAACGGCCCGAGACACGGATCGTCCTCAGCGAGCCTGCGAATGCGCAACTGATCGCAAGCGGCATCGTTCAGAAGCGCGGCCCGGACGGATCACCCGCCGAAAGCCATTCGGCCTTCGAGCCGCACCCGATCCAGGGTTGGACACCCGACTTCATCCCGAACGTGCTGCAGGAGGTGATCGACACCGGCGGGTTCGACGACCTCGTCCCTGTGACGGGCGCCGAGGGCATGGCCTGGGCAAGGAAACTCGCCAGGCAGGAAGGCATCCTTACCGGCGTCTCTGGCGGGGCCTCCTTCGCCGTCGCGATGGGCATTGCGGAACGGGCGCAGCCGGGGACCGTGATCCTGGCCATGCTGCCCGACACGGGCGAGCGATACCTTACCACGCCCCTCTTCGAGGACATCCCCGAGGACATGGACGACGAGGAGAAGGCCCTGTCGGAGTCCACGCCGGGCTATCGGCTCGGTTGAGAGAAGCAGGGGAGGAAAGGCGTATGGAACTCTACATGATCCGGCGCACGAGCGCCTGGGCGGAGACGTCGGAGCTTGAAAGGACGGCGGCAGAATCGGCGCGGATCGGGAACGAGGAGATGCCCGACAAGGTCCGCTGGATCAGGTCCTGCGTGATCAAGGAGGCCGACGGGCGGCTCGGGACCTGCTGCATCTACGAGGCGGTGGACGGGGACGCGATCCGCGAACACGCCCGCTGTGTCGGGATGCCAGGGGACGACTTCCTCCCGATCGCCGCCACCGTCGTCGTGCGGCCCGATCCGGGCTGAGGTCCGACAGAAGAAGAAAGCCGCAATCGTTCTCCCGCCGGACAGCGGCGGGAGGGCGCGGAGACATGGCGCGAGGTCACCAGATGAAGAGCGATCCCAAGTTCGATGATGCCCTCACGCTCGATCCCGGCGACTGGACCGAGTTCCGCGCGGTGGCCCATGCCGCCATCGACGATGCGACGGACAGGATCCGGACGCTCCGCGACGGACCCGTCTGGCAGCCGATGCCGGAAGACGTGCGCGCCGCCTTCTCCGGCCCCGTCCCTTCCGGGCCCCAGTCATTGCGCGAGGTCTACGAACAGGTCGCAACGCAGGTCATCCCCCACGCCATGGGCAATGTGCACCCACGGTTCTGGGCCTGGTACATGGGCGCCGGCGACCTTGCCGGGGCGCTCGCCGACTTCCTCGCGGGTGTCGATGGCTCGAACCTCGGCGTCGGCGATACGGCGGCAAGCCTCGTGGATCAGCAGGTCACCCGCTGGATCCGGGAGATGATGCGATTTCCGGAAGGGGCGAGCGGCGCCCTCGTCTCGGGGGGGACGATGGCCAACATCATCGGCCTGACAGCGGCGCGCAACGCCATGGCCGGCATTGACCTCAGGAAGCACGGCCTCGCGCAGATGGAGCGGCCGCTGGCATTCTACGCCTCCGATCAGGTCCACAGCTGTCACCACAAGGCAATGAACCTGCTGGGCCTCGGCGCGAATGCGCTGAGGCACATACCGACGGACGACGGCTACCGCATCGACGTGCGGGCCTTGCGGGATGCCATCGCGGCCGACAGGAAGTCAGGCATCAAACCGGCCTGCGTCATCGCCACGGCCGGGTCCACCAATACGGGCTCCGTCGACGACCTGAATGCCATTGCCGACCTCTGCGCGCGCGAACGGATCTGGATGCACGTCGACGGCTGCATCGGGGCGCTCATCGCCATCGCGCCGCGGAACGCGCACCTCGTGGACGGGATCGAGCGGGCCGATTCCCTTGCGCTTGATCTCCACAAGTGGCTGCACGCGCCGTTCGATGTGGGCTGTGTCCTGATGCGCGACCGCGCCCGGCACCGGTCAACATTTGCAGAGAACGCGGAGTACCTTCAGCCCGCCACGCGCGGTCTGGCCGCCGGTGAGTTCCTGCACGATTTCACGCTGGAGACCTCCCGGGGGTTCCGGGCGCTCAAGGTCTGGATGATGCTCAAGCACCACGGGGTCGAAATGTTCGGCCGCCTCATCGATCAGAACATCTACCAGGCGCGGTATCTGACGGGCCTTGTCGAGGCGGAGCCGTCGCTGGAACTGATGGCGCCCACGGCGACGAGTGTCGTCTGCTTCCGCTTCAATCCCGGCGGGTCGACAGAAGACGCGTTGCGCGCGCTGAATACCGAATTGCTTTTGAGGCTCCAGGAATCCGGGCTTTGTGTCCATTCCGATACCACCCTTCGGGGCCGCTACTGCCTGCGGGTGGCGTTCTGTAACCATCGGACGCGTCCGTCGGATATCGATGAACTCGCGGCCGCTGTGCTTCTGCTTGGAAACGAGCTTCTCCAGGCAAGCCGATCCATTCCCTGAAGCACCTTGCGTGGCGTCCGTTGGGGCTGCCCGTCAGGCACGGGCATCGTACGGACAGGTGGCGCGGCAGTGGCGGACGAGCCTGTGCTCTCGCTGTCAGGTCCGACCGCAAGCACGCAGGCGGCCGTGACCTACGGCCCTTACGTCCGGGCGGAACTGGGCGGCATGGTGCCCGAGCTTGCGGACGGGAACTGGCTTCCGCCAGGGCCGGCTGATCCGCGGATCTTCTTCGATCTCGACGGGGACAATTCCGGGCTTGCCGCAATCGCCTTCGGCTTCGACTGGCAGAACGGGTTCAGGGGCGACCTCTCCATCATGCACACGGGCAGCATAGGGTTCTCCGGCCCGTGTTCCTCGGCATCGGACGGCTCGCCTTGTGACCGGCCTCCCGCGATTCAGGCGCATGCGGACATCACGGATGGATCGGTGCGCTCGACCGCCGTCATGGCCAACCTGTTCTATGCGCCGCTCGAAGCGCGCGGGTCCAATTCCCGCTTCCAACCCTTCGTGGTCGGTGGGATCGGGATGTCCCGCAACACGGTGGAATCCTGGACGCGGTTCAACCTGGATGCCGGAACTCCGCCCGGTAGCGGGCCGGCCACCCGTGTGTTCGGCGAAAACAGCGAGAACCAATTCGCATGGTCCGTTGGACTTGGCGCATCCTGGCAGCTGACCGAGCCCGGCGAACGGCCGATCCTCCTCGATGTTGGCTGGCGCTACTACGACTTTGGCACGGCAGAGGGTGGCAGCACCGCCGATGTCGGCGCCGGCATCCCGCGCCAGCCGCTGAACTTCGACCCGACCTCGCAGGTGTTCTCGATCGGGATCCGGATACCGCTGCAGCGGTACTGACCGTCCGATCCGGCATGGAGTTCCTTCCATGTCCGCTCCCTCCGCCAAGGGGACATCTGACGCTTCTTGTCAGATGTCCCATCTGAGCGCGGGGCGCTCGTTCCCGGATCCGCATCGGGCGACTTGGGTGGCGGAGGGCGTAGCTTTGCCGAGAGGCCTCCTGATCATCCATTCCATGCGTCTGCGGACGTTCACCATCGGCGGGCCAATTGCCGTGGCCGAGGCCGATCACGCTTTGAACTGAATGCCAGAGCCCGAGGTCCCGCGCTGCGCTTGACCTCACCACCTGAGGCCTGAACCGACCAGGCTCCAGAGTGGTCTCAGGGCAGCATCATGCCCCGGATCATGAAGAAGAACATCGCTGACAGGACCGCTGCGACGGGGACCGTGATGATCCAGGCCGCAGCGATGCGCAGCAGCAGGTTTCGTTTGACGAGTTCGATCCGGTGAACGCGTCCCAGGCCTCGCCGTTCCTGTTTTCCGAGCAACCGCTCGGCGGCCGCCTGCGCCTTGATCTCACGGAGCATGTCGCCCTTGGTGGCGACATCCGCCGCTTCGAACTCGGCCAGGAACTCTTCGATCTCTTCCGGGTCGCTGTCCGCATGATGGTCGCGGATCTCGTCGAGCATGCGCGCGTAGCTCGACTTGATGTATTCGCGCAGAAAGCCGACGCCGAATACGCCACCGACCGCGATATGGGTCGAACTGACCGGAAGCCCCAGTTGAGACGCGATGATGACGGTGATTGCGGCCGCCATGGCGATGCAGAAGGCGCGCGTCTTGTCGAGTTCGGTGATCTCGCTGCCGACGGTCCGGATCAGTTTCGGGCCATAAAGCGCAAGTCCCAACGCGATTCCGATCGCACCGACCGCCATGACCCAGATGGGAATCTCGGCCGTGGTGGAAATTCCGCCCTCGGTGATGGCTTCGTTGATCCCGGCCAAAGGTCCGACCGCATTGGCGACATCGTTGGCGCCATGCGCAAAGCTTAGAAGGGCCGCGGCGAAGATCAGCGGCAAGGTGAAGAGTTCGTTGACGCTGGCCTTGGTGTTTTCCAGCTTCGACGTCATCCGGGCGATATGGGGCCGCATGACCACGTACACGAGAACGGCCACGACCCCCCCGATCAAGAGCGCCGCAGGGAAGGAAACGGCGATGATCTTCTTGACGCCCTTCAGCATCAGATAGGTCGAAAACGCCCAGGCCATGACCGCCACCAGAACCGGCACCATGCGGTTGGCGGCCGTCAGAACGTCCTGTTTGTAGGTGATCGAGCGTTTGATGAGAAAGAGAAAGCCCGCCGCGATCAGTCCGCCCATCAAGGGGGAAATCACCCAGCTTGCCGCGATCTGACCCACCACGGACCAATCCGCGATATTCCAGCCCGCGGCCGCGATCCCCCCGCCAAGAACGCCGCCGACGATCGAATGCGTGGTGGAGACCGGCGCGCCGATGGCGGTTGCGAAATTGAGCCAAACGGCCGCCGCCAGGAGTGCCGCGATCATGATCCAGATAAAGGTGTTCCGGTCCGCCACGAGGTCGGGATCGATAATCCCGCTCTTGATCGTGCCCACGACATCCCCGCCCGCGATAAGCGCGCCCCCTGCTTCGAAGAAGGCGGCGATCAGGATGGCCCCGGTCAGGGTGATTGCGTGCGAGCCCACGGCGGGCCCGACGTTGTTCGCCACATCGTTGGCGCCGATATTCATCGCCATGTAGCCGCCGATCATCGCGGCGGCGACCAGGAGAATGCCGTCTGTGCCCCCGTCGGTCCTGACGATGGTGAACAGCATGATCCCGACGATGAAAAGCAACGCCGTTCCGAACCTGAACAGTTCTTCCCGGTTTCGCTGCGTTGCGCTCTCGATTCTTTCTGTTCTCATCATGGCATGGCCCCCCACCGTCCGCGATCGAGACCGGATCATCACAGACCTGCCGAACGCCAATATGAGCCATGTCATGGACGGCACATTTCTCCGTCTCTAGGTCCTTGAATTGCAACACCCCCCAAGGAACGACTCCCGGTGGCACGAAAGATCGATCTGGTCGCATCGAAAAAGGACGCTCGGGCCACGTCCGGGCCTGTCCGCCCCGTGATGGTCCGGGCTGGCCCGTCGTCGTGACGCGCTATTACCTTCCCATCATCATCGGAGCGCTTCTGCTGACGTTCTGGGTCAGTCCCGATGCGCAGGAGATCGCTGCGGGCGTTGCGATCTTTCTCTTCGGGATGTTGATGCTCGAAGACGGGTTCAAGCTCTTCGGCGGAGGCGCATTGGAGCGGGTTCTCGAACGCGCCACCAGTTCGACGGCCCGGGCGATCTCATTCGGGATCGTCTCGACCACGCTCTTGCAATCCAGTTCTCTCGTCTCGGTCATCACCATCTCGTTCCTGAGCGCCGGCCTGATTTCGCTTGTCGGGGGCGTCGGGATCATCTTCGGCGCGAACATCGGGACGACAACGGGCGCGTGGCTGGTTGCGGGGCTTGGGCTCAAGATCGACATCGCGGCCTACGCCATGCCCATGATCGCCCTCAGCATCGTCCTGGTGTTCCAGAAATCCAGGCCGCTGCGGGGCATCGGTTACGCGCTTGCCGGGCTGGGTTTTCTATTCCTTGGCATCCATTACATGAAAGAAGGCTTCGACGCCTTCAAGGACCAGATCGACCTGACGCGTTTCGCGCTGACGGGATTTCTTGGGCTGTTCGTCTATTCGCTGGTCGGCACAACGGCGACCGTCATCCTGCAGTCGAGCCACGCCACGATGGTGCTGATCCTCACCGCCCTGTCGGCCGGGCAGATCAGCTACGAGAACGCACTGGCCCTGGCGATCGGGGCGAATATCGGAACGACGATCACCGCGATCCTGGGCGCCCTGGGCGCGAATTTCCAGGGCAAGCGGCTGGCGCTGGCGCACCTGATCTTCAACACCGTGACGGCGCTTGTGGCGCTGGTGTTCATCGCGCCCTTGCGCGACGTTGTGGACTGGATCAGCGATCTGGTCGGCATCGCCCCGGACGACTTCGCGATGAAGCTCGCCGTGTTCCACACGATCTTCAACGTGCTGGGCGTCGCGCTGATGCTGCCCGTCCTGAACCGGCTCATTGCGTTTCTCGTGCACCGCATCGTCGAACCGGTGCCGGACGTGAGCCGCCCGCGCTACCTCAACGAGGCGGTGGACGAATTCCCTCAGACCATCGAAATCGCGCTCCGCAAGGAGGTGCTGCACCTCTACGAGAACGCGGTCGAGTTGATCCTGCATGGCCTCAACCTGCATCGGGACGAGGTCTTCGCGACCGACAACGTGGCCGACCTGGTGCGCCGCAGCCGGACGCCGTTCGAGCTCGATCTCGATGAAAGCTACGAACGCCGGGTGAAGACGCTCTATGCCGGCATAGTGGAGTTCACGACACGGGTCAGCGACAAACGGGTCGATCCCGACATCGCCGAACGGGTCTACGCGCTGCGCGACGTGGCCAGCGATATCGTCAAGGCGGTGAAGTCCGTGAAACACCTGCGCAAGAACATTCTGCGCTACACGGTGCGCAGCCAGGGTGCCACGACCGAGCTTTATGACGGCCTCCGTACCGAGATCGCACGGATCACCGTCGAGATCAGAAAGCTCGGCCTGAGCGAACCCGAAAACCGCAGCGCGCTGTGGCTCGATCAGGAACGCGCCCAGATCGAGGAGGATGCCCGCATGACATTGCAGCGGGTCGATGCCCTCATCCGAAAACGCGCGCTGAACGCCAACGCCGCCACGTCGTTCATGAACGATTCCGGTTATGCCTATGGGGCCATGCGGGATCTGATCGAGGCGGCGCGCAGCTATTATATCGAACGGGACAGCGCGATGGCGGAGGTGGAACAGCTGCTGTCGCTCGACGATGACGAACTCAGCGAGGCGGTCACCGAACACACCACAGAACCGCAGTGATGGCCCGCCGGACACCACCGTCACGGAACCGTCACGAAACGCGGTCAGGGTTGCGCCTGGAGCGCGATGGGAGAAGCGTAGATGGGTTTGAAAAAGCTGGCCGAGAAAGTCGAAGACTACAACGCGCGTCTCGAAAGCGGAAAGGCGAGCAAGATCAAACCGGCCCACGTGGAGAAGGTCTTGCAGAAGCTCCGCGTCAAGGCAGCCGAGTTGGAGGCCGAAATCGCGGCCGCACCTTCTGCCGACAAGAAGGCACGACTTGAGGGAAAGCTTGCAATCGCGCGCACCCATATCGCGCGGGCGGAGTGGTTGCTGGAAAAGCTGGCCTAGTCGTCCGGCAGGCGCATGTTCAGAACGGTCGTGTTCGGCGGGTCTGATACCTGTCCGGATGGATCTGGCAGATGCGGCCGGCTGGGTCACTTACAGCATGCGGGCCTGCCCCCTGGGTGATCTGATCGCAGTGCCGGGCGATTTCTGCCGGGAGGGCGGGGCAGGCCTCCTCCAGCCAACCCATCGTATTCAGCTTATCCCCATGTCTCCGATCGGGTGGAATTGCGAAGCGCGGAACATTCGTCTCTTGCGTGAAGTGGCAGGCTCGAATTCGGCGGAGTGACGTTCGCGGAATCGGGAGACCGCGCCGATTGCCGGCGCACCCATGCCTGTATCGGCACGGGAGAGGGGGAACATGGGAGAAACCGTCGGCTGCTTCGACATAGTTCCGGTTGTTCTTTTCGGTCGCGTGGATCCGGGCGGTCATCGCGGTATTGGCAGATGTCTTTCGCAGCCGCGATAATGGCGCTTTGCCCGAGGCATTTCGGTTTTTATCATTCTGAATCGGTACCTTGTCGCTCTCGCCTGTATAATCCCGCGGGGAGATCGCATTGATCGGAACGAGATCGATACGGCCAGGAAAGCCGTGGACGCGCCGCGCGATCATTTCCGCGTTCTGGTCGGTACCTGACCGGCGACCGGGCTTGAAAAGCTTGCAGCATTGAAACGGGCGGGGATACTTACAGAAGAGGAGTTCTTGACCCAGAAGGCGCCGGCACAGAGTATCAGATCTGCCAGCAAGGCGAACGGCCAGTCCGTCCGACCGAAAAGGGCATCGCATGGAAGCAAGATCGATTTGGCAGATTGACGGCAACGTGCCGCTGGGCGGATGCCCTGCGCCTCAGGTCGACAGACCATTCGCCAACACGTTCGCTCCGCCGCTTCGCGAAACGGAAGATCGATTTCCCGCCGGGGCTGACCCAAATCAAGCTGCCCCGGTGCGTGAGTGGAGGCCCCGGTTCATTTAATTCCATGGCCGCAGGGCCGTCCTCACAGAAGGGGGTATCGAAATGACATCACGCTCAAGCCTGCTTGCATTCGGGATGGCTTCATTGCTCGTTCTGACGGGATGCGCCGGAACGGGTGAGCGCCAGAGAGACGGTGCCATCATCGGCGGTCTGTTCGGCGGATTCCTGGGCGCTACCGCGGATGACGAGGATCGCGGGCGCAATGCCGCCCTCGGGGCCGCTGCCGGGGCCATGGCTGGCGGCATGATCGGCTCGATGCTGGACGCCCAGGCAGAGGATCTCAGGTCGTCCCTCGAAAACGACGGGATCATTGTCACGAACACCGGTGAATTCCTGATCGTGACCCTGCCGGGCGGACTGCTGTTCGATGTCGATAGTGCCGCCATACGCCCGGCGGTCGAGGGTGACCTCGCGGCGGTGGCACGCAATCTCATCGCATATCCCGACAGCACGGTTGAGGTCTTGGGCCACACGGACGACACCGGGTCGGCGACATACAACCAGGGCCTGTCAGAGCGTCGCGCCGAGGCCGTTGCCGGCGTCCTGGTCCGGCAGGGTGTCGCGGGCGCACGCGTTCGGTCGATAGGTCGCGGCGAGACGCAGCCGGTTGCCGGCAACGATACGCCGGAAGGCCGGCAGCAGAACCGCCGTGTCGAGATCTTCATCCGGCCCAACGCCTGAGGTGCGCCTGATGGAGAACCCAAGCCTGATGTTTGAGACCGTTTCCTGTGAAGCTCCTCGTGGCCTTTGCGATGGGGGGCGGCTCAGGCGAAAGGCGTCGTCACACATGACGCAATTTGGCATAGGCCATTCGCGTTGCCCCGCTCCTGTCTCCGGCCCGCGCACGGCCGGATCCTGCTAACCCCCAAACCGGAGACTCAGTCTTGATCCGATTTCTGATTTCGACCGTCGCTTACCTCGCCGCCAACGCGGTCGGGCTTCTCGTGGCCGTGCTGCTCCTGCCGGGCTTTGTGATCGACCCCCTCGCGTTCGTGATCGCGGTCGGCGTCTTTTCCCTTGTCCAGACCGTGCTGGGCCCGCTGATCACCAAGCTCTCGTTCAAGAACTTCCCGCAGTTGATGGGGGGTATCGCGCTGGTGACCATATTCGTCGGCCTGTTCGTAACCGACATGATCATGGCGGGGATGGAGATCGGCGGCATCTCGAACTGGCTGGCCGCGACCCTGCTGGTCTGGCTGGGCAGCCTGATCGCGTCGATCCTGTTGCCGATCTACGTCTTCAAGCAACTCGCCGAAAAGGCCAGTGAAAACAGGGGCCGCGGTTCAGCTTGACGGCCCCGCTGACGGGACACTCGAAAGGAAGATGACATGAAGTACTGGTTTCTTTGGCTGATCGTCGGCGTCCTGTCCATCATTGCCGGGATCACGGCCTTCGCCAATCCCTTTGCCGCGACGCTGACGGCGGAATTGCTTGCCGGCTACATGTTCACGGCAATCGGCATCCTCACCCTCGTCTCGGCCTTCCAGGACCAGGGGTGGGGCGCGCGCATCTGGGCGGTGATGCTTGGGTTGGTGCTGACGGTGTTCGGCTTCAACCTCATCGCGCACCCGCTGGAGGGGGTTCTGCGTCTGACGGTGATCGTGGCGACGCTGATGATGGTGATGGGCATCTTCCGGCTCGCCATCGCCTTCACATCCGTCGCGGCGGGTGCGCGTGGCTTCCTGATCATCGCGGGCCTGATTTCCATCGCGCTGTCGGTGATGATTTTCTCCAATTTTCCATGGTCCAGCGCCGTGGTCCTGGGGATCTTCCTTGCCATCGAGTTGATCTCGAACGGCATCTCGATGGTTTTTGTCGCGCTGGACCGCCGTAATCCGGAAAACGCGTGAAAGCGTCGATGCCGGCCGCTTTTTTGGTGGGGCCATCCTGGTGCAAGGCGTTCCGGTAGGGGTGTGGAAGAAGCCATGTCGTTCCGACGTTCGATGCCGCGCGTGACGCGTGTAGCGCTGGCGATCACGGCCGCCTTGCTGTTGCAGACAGCCCCCGGCGCCGTGGCGCAGCAGGAGGACGGCACCGCCGCCGAAGGCTCGGCACCCCACAATGTGCCCTACCTGACGAACCGCGACCGGACCGGTGACGCGGATCCGCGCCGCTTCTACGGCGACGAGCGTGGCGCCTTCGATGCCGGGTATTGCGAGGTCTCGGAACGGCGCCTGGACATCCTGACGCCGGTCGCGGAGGCGGTGCCCTTCCGGGTTCCCGAAGAAATCCTGCGCGTGGCGGATGTGCGTCCCGTTCCACTCGACGACCTGCTCACGGCGCTCGCCGAAAGCAGCGGCGACGCTGCTCCGCTTCTCTATACCCACGGGTTCTACATCGATTTCGAAAAGGGTTGCCGCAGGGCCGCAGTGCTGCAGGAGAATGCCGGGCTGGAGGGGCGGTTCATGTGGTTCAGCTGGCCGTCGGACGGAAGCCTGCTGAACTACACCCACGACGAGGCCGATCTGTATTGGAGCGTGCTGGACCTCGCCGAGACCATCAGTGCCATGGAGGACCGGTTTGGACCAGGTCGGGTGAACCTCGCGGGGCATAGCCTCGGGGCCCGGGGCATGGTGCTGGCGATCCATGATGTCGCGGCGCAGCGGCCCGACGTGAGACTGGGCGATGTCGTCCTCCTGGCGCCGGACATGGATTTCGACGTGTTCGCACGTCTTTTGCCGCGTATCCGTCCGATCGTGCGAAGCATCACCATCTACGTCGCCGACGCCGACCGTCCCCTCGCGCTATCGGAGAAGGTGCATGGCTATCCCCGCCTCGGGCAGGCCGGCAACGATGTCTCGCAACTGGACGGAGTCGAGGTGATCGACCTGAGCGATCTCCAGGTCCGCAGCCCGACGGGGCATCTCTATCACGTCTACAACGCCGAGGTCGGCGCGGACATGGACCAGCTGCTGAACCAGGGCTTGCCAGCCGCAGAGCGCCAGAACATGCTACGGGTCGGACCCAACCTGTGGCGCTTGCAACGGCCGGACTGAGACGGGAAACTCGGGCGACGGGCTTTGGCGACGTGAGTATGGGGCAGCGACCCCGCGCAGGGTGATGACCGGCACCATTGCGCAATCGGGTGCCGCTTCCCGGAGCCGGGTAAGGAACGGACCGTGCACTTGATCCGAACCATCTTCTACGGGTTGCGCGACGTCTGGCGCGACGAGCGGGTGCGCGGCCTCCTGCTTTTCGCGTTTTCAATGATCGCGTTGGCGACCGTGACATTCTGGCTGCTCGAGGACTGGACCCTGCTCGATGCCGCCTTCTTCTCGGTGGTCACGATTTCGACCGTCGGTTACGGCGAACTGGTGCCGCAGACCGTCGTGGGCAAGCTTTTCGCGATGTTCTACATCCTCGTGGGGCTGGGCGTCTTCGTCGCGGCGGCCAGTGCCGTGGCCGAGGCCCTGATGCGCAGGCGCGAGCAGGATCGCGACCGTGATCCGTGAGGCATCCGCGGGCTGCCAAGGTCGGGGGCGCCGTCCACCCGCCACCGGCGGCCAGGTCACAGGAAGTCCAGCCAACCGCTTTCCGGGTTCTCGGCGCAAAACGCGCCCCACTCCAACGCGAGGGTGCCGTAGGTCACGCCGCGCGCCATTGCTGCCCCCTCGATCAGGGTCGATGCGAAGAGAAGGCGCAGCGAAAGGTCTGCCGGCACGTCGGCTGCCGCCTCCGCAGGCGTGGTGAAGAGCGGAATGACATCGGAACAGCGTGCTTCCTCGGTAATCCAATGCCGCGCGTCCAGCACATCCGTAAGGGCCAGGGTGTCGGCCATCGCCACACCAGGCAGAACCGCAATCGCAAATGCAAAGCGCCGCATCGTGTTTTGTAAACCTCCCGGTTTCGAAATGGACGCGAGACTGCGTTCGCGGGAGCCCGCCATTCCTCCAAAATCTACGTCAGCCGTGCCCCCCTTGTCTATCGCCCGGAATTGCGGATCGCCATGTGCGGGCCAGTCGGACAAAGAGTTCGATCCTGTTTGAAACGGCCTTCGCAAATGATATTCCGATCAGGCGGGACGGCGAATGAAAGGACATCGTGGGTTTCATGATTGAAGAAAACACGGCCTATTCGATTGACGGCCACCTTTTTCATTTCACGTCCAGCATCGATCCCGCTTTGGAAGTGGGGGGATATGTGAACCTCGACCGGGATGGCGAAGCGTCGTTCCTGGGCCAGATCCTCGACATCGACATGCTCGACGCGAGGGCCGGAACCATGCGGATCGCCGGTCGGGGCGAGATCCGGGCTGTGACCGACGGGACCGAGATCATCGACGAAAAGCCGGCCCCGTTCGGCGCCGCGCGGCTTGTTCCGGCCGACCCCAAGCTCGTCCTTTCCCATTTCGGAAAACTGCGCGGCAAGAAAGCGGGCCTCGAGATCGGCAAGATGCGCCGCGTTTCCGGGGGGGCGCCGGCCACGCTTCAGGCGGCCGGTTTCGGCCGGCACACGCTGGTCTGCGGTCAATCCGGGTCCGGCAAGACATACTCCCTCGGGGTCATCCTCGAACGGCTTCTGCTGGAAACGAACCTCCGGATCGCCGTGCTCGACCCGAACTCCGACTACGTCCGTCTGGGCGAGCTCGCCGATGCCGGCAGGCTGGGCATGGACCCGACCGCCCATGCCGAGCTTTCAGGCCGTTACGGCGCGGCGGTGAACGGGCTTTCGGTTCATGGAACGCGCCCCGGGCAAAAGCCTCTGCGCTCGCGTTTCGGCCGGCTTCCCCTCGCGCAGCAGGCTCTCGTCCTGGATCTCGATCCGATCCGGGACGCCCGCCAATACAACGTCTTCCGGCGGATCATCCGCGAGATTGGCAGCACGGAATACACGCTCGGCGATGTCCGTCAGCGGGCGATCGCGATGTTCGACGAGGGCGCGCGCGACCTCGCCATTCGCATCGAGAACCTCGATGTGGAGGATCTGGGTATCTGGGCCCCCACGGGAGAACCCGCGATGATCGATCTCGTGCCAAAGGACTGGCGCGCGCTCGTCCTCGACCTTGGAAGCCTTCCCTCGGCCGGAGAACGGTCGATGATGGCCGCAAGCGCCGTCGCGCATTTCTGGCAAGCGCGCCACGACCGGCAGCCCACGCTTCTCGTGATCGACGAAGCCCACAATGTCTGTCCCCAGACCCCGGCCGACCGTTTCCAGGCGATGGCCGCCGAGGAACTGGCGGCGATCGCCGGAGAGGGGCGCAAGTTCGGCCTCTACCTCCTGCTCGTGACCCAGCGTCCGCAGAAGATCCATGTCAACGTGCTGTCCCAGTGCGAGAACCTCCTCCTGATGCGGATGAATTCCACAAGCGATATCGACCACCTTGCGACGGTCTTCTCACATGTACCTTCCACGCTGATCCGCCAGGCCTCGACCTTCGGTCTCGGCGAAGGTCTTGCGGCGGGCCGTATCGCGGCGGATCCCATGCTGTTCCGTACCGGAACGCGCTATTCCGTGGAGGGTGGCAGCGATATTCCCGCCAGATGGGCGGAGCATGGCGGAAGCTGACTGACCCGGCGCGGTGCCGCGCGGTATCGCGTCCCGAAGGAATGGCGGCGCCCCCGTTGGCTACCGGGCGAATCCAGGCCGGTCTGGTCGGCCGCTTCATCTGCCGCGGCCGCGCCCTCTCCGTACCAGGCGAACCGATATGGGTCTCTGGCGGGAGGGGCGGGCCAGGCCCGGGATTGACGCCGGCGCTTTTCCCGCCGGAAGAAAACGGCTTCCACACTGCAGCGCCAAAGGGCAAGCTTACCGTGACGACCAATACGGAGAGCCGAGCACATGGACGCGGCAGAGTTTGCCATTGGTGCTGTCGCCGTTTCCTTTGCCATAGCGCTCGCCGCCCTCATCCCGGCGGTGCTGCGTCTGGCCATCTTGCCCGCGGTCGTCCTTGAAATCCTCTTTGGCGTGGCGATCGGGCCGCAAGGCATGGGCCTCGTCCATCACAACGAGATACTCGACGTCCTGTCGGAACTGGGGCTGGCCATCCTGTTCCTGATCGCGGGGCTCGAGATCAATCCCGGCCAGGTGCGCGGCGCGCCGACCCAGCTTGCCCTGCGCGGCTGGGTCCTGTCGCTTGCGATCGGTCTTGTCCTGGGTTTCGGCGGTCAGGCGCTGGGCCTGTTCAGCGGCGGCGGGTTCGTCGCCATCGCCATCGCGACAACCGCGATCGGGGCGTTGATGCCGATCCTGAAGGACGCCGGGTTGCTTGCGCCGCCCTACGGTCCCTTCGTCCTCGCGTCGGGGGCGGTGGGTGAGGCGTTGCCGCTGGTTGCGTTGTCGCTGGCCCTTGCGGGTGTCGCGGGGTTCGGAACGCAGAGCGTCGTGCTGGTCCTCTTCGCGGCGACCGGCCTTTTGGCGATTGCCCTTGCGGGGCGCATCCGCCAACTGCCGTTGCCGCCCCTGTTCCATGAGACGATGAGCAGTTCCGGGCAGTTCCCGATCCGCTTCGCGGTCTTTCTCACCATCAGCTTCGCGCTGTTCGGTCAGAGCCTCGGGCTCGACCTCGTCTTGGGGGCGTTCGTCGCCGGCGCGGTGTTGCGCACGCTTCTGCCCGAAGATCTGCATGACGACCTGATGCAGCGCCTGTCGGCGGTCGGCTACGGGTTCCTGATCCCGATCTTCTTTGTGACCTCAGGCACCGAACTCGACATCGCGGCGCTGGCAGGTTCGCAGACCGCGATCGCGCTCGTTCCGGTTTTTGTCCTGATGATGCTCATCGCGCGGGGCGTACCGGTGCTTATCCTGTTCCGGGGCGTTCTCGGGATCCGGCAGCGGATCGCTCTGGCCTTCCATTCGGCGACGCAGCTGCCCCTGGTGGTCGCCATCGCCGCCATCGCGGTGGAGCAGGGGGCGATGCCGGGCTGGTGCGGCGCCTCGCTGGTGGTGGCAGGTGTCGTGACGGTGATCGTGTTTCCAGGCTTGGCCGCGCTTGCCCTGAAGACCGGCGGGACCAGGTCAGGCTGACAGCGGTCGCTTGTTGCAGCGAGGTTGCCATGCGATCCTCGGAGACGATCGAGAAGGAAGGGAGTTGCAGATGGCGGACCGCAGCCTTGGGCGAAGCGTCAAGAGCCTCCTCCTCGCGCTTCTGAATGCCACCCTCCTCCTCGCCGCGATCTGCCTCTGGCTTGCCTGGGGCGCTCTGTCCTCGGCGGAGCGTGTCGCCGGGCAGATCAATTCGGCGGCCGAAACGGTGCTGCCTCTGCGGGCCGAGATCGTCACCCTGACCGCGGAGATCGCTGCGACCCGGGCGGAACTGGCCGGGCTTCGAGCCGATGGCGTAACGGAGCGCGCCGCGCTCGATCAGAGGATCGCGGGAGTGGAGGCCGAACTGGCCCGGCTGACGGCCGCCGTCACGGCGCTTGGAGTGGACCCCGAGGCGCTGATCGATCGGGCGGTCACGTCGGCCTTCGACGGGCTCGGCGCTACGGTGGCCGACCTCCTGACCGGCCTGCGGCGGGACGGGGCCGAACCGGACAGCTGATCGCGGCGCGCACAGAGGAGCGGGCCGAACCCAGCGCGCGCCGGGCGACATGGTCGGCGCTGGTCTGCAACCCGGCACGCCCGCCCGGAACGCGTGCAGCAGGCACTGTCCGGCCTCTTGCGACAGTCGTGAACCGATTGGCTTTGTGGCAACCGGATACACTTGTAAGCCCGCGGCCGGGCCTGTGCGCCCCGGGAGTTGACCCACCGAGGTTTTGCTTTCAGCCTCGGGGCAGGTACGAGCCGAGAGTTGGATGACGCCTTGAAGAATGCACCGTTCCTGAACCTCGTACTTGCGGTGGTCCTGGTCATCGCCGTCGGCTGGCTGCTGGTGGCGGGACGCCAGATCATCCTGCCGATCGTGACGGCCGTGATCTCGGTCTATGTCATGATGTCCGCCTCCGACATGTTGGCACGTCTGCCGGTGCTGAACCGAGCGCCACCGATCCTGCTTCGCGCACTGGTTCTGCTGGCCTTCGCGGTCGCGCTCCTCGCGTTCGCCGTGGTCGTTGCGGGAACCGTGCGGGACATCGGCGCGGCGCTGCCGGCCTACCAGCAGAACATTGAAACCATGGTCCAGGCGGTGGCACAGCGGTTCGACCTCGAGAGCCAGACGCTTTGGGAGGAGATCCGCGCCGTCACCCTCGACCAGATCGACATGCAGCAGCTCCTGCTGGCCGCGCTCGGCGGGTTCACGTCGGTGGGGATCACGGTGTTCCTGGTCGTCATCTACGCCGGCTTCCTGATTGCCGAGCGCGGGGCATTCCCGGCCAAGATCTCGGCGGCCCTGACCGATACCGAAAGTGCCTCGAAGACCCTGCGCGTGATCACCGACATCAACGAGCAGATCAGCCAGTACCTCGCCGTCAAGACGCTGATAAACCTCATCCTTGGTCTGATTTCCTTCGCGATTCTTTGGCTGCTCGATGTCGATTTCGCCCTGTTCTGGGCCATCACCATCGCGCTTCTGAACTACATCCCCTATGTCGGCTCCTACCTCGGGGTCGCGTTCCCCGTGATCCTGTCGCTGGGGCAGTTCGCGTCGTTGCAGACGACGCTGATCCTTCTGGCGATGCTGGTGGCGGCGCAGACCTGGGTCGGCAACGTGCTGGAACCGCGCTGGATCGGGCGGCAGCTCAACATGAGCCCCTTCGTCGTGCTGGTCGCCCTGTCGGTCTGGGGCGCGCTCTGGGGCATTCCGGGCGCGATCCTCGCGATCCCCATGACCTCCATCCTCATCATCGTGACATCGAATTTCGAGTCGACGCACTTCATCGCCGTCCTGCTGTCCGAACGCGGCGAAAAGGCCCCGCCTGATCCGAGTCCTAGGGATGTGGGCTGAGCGACGCAGAGGGTTGCCCCAGCGGTCGGTCGCGTGTCACATCGGGTGCAGGTCGATCCACGTCGGGAGGGGCGCATGCGGTTTCTGAGGGCGCTTCTGAAAATCGTCGTTGTGCTGGTGCTGGCCGTGGTGGTGCTGCGCCTGACCCATCCGCTGCCCGATCTGCCGGGCGGAGAGGCCTCGGCCGCCATCCCTGCCAGCGCCGACACCCAGCTCGGGGCGGCGATCCTGCCGCTGATGGCCCGGCACGAGGGCCTGAGCGGGGTGGTGCCGCTGGCCGACGGCCGCGATGCGCTGGCCGCCCGCATCCTGCTGGCGCGCGCGGCGGAGGAAAGCATCGATGTCCAGTATTACATCTGGCAGATGGATACGACCGGCTGGCTTCTGCTCGACGAGTTGCGCGCCGCGGCCGAACGGGGCGTCCGCGTCCGGCTCCTTCTCGACGACAACGGCATCCCCGGCCTCGACAACGTGCTGTCCGCCCTTGATGCGATGGAGAACGTCGAGGTCCGCATCTTCAACCCGTTCACGATGCGCAGCCCCAAGCTGCTGTCCTACGCCTTCGACTTCTTCCGCCTGAACCGGCGGATGCACAACAAGTCGATGACGGTGGATGGCATCGCGACCGTGATCGGCGGGCGCAACATCGGCGATATCTACTTTGCCTATGGCGAGGGCACGGCCTATTTCGACTTCGACGTGCTGGCGGTCGGGCCTGCCGCGGCAGACGTTTCCGACAACTTCGATGCCTACTGGACCAGCGGCTCGAGCTATGCCGCCGCCGATGTCCTGCCCGCCTCCGAGGGCGGCCTAGAGGAGATGGCGGCCGCCGTCGCCGAGGCCGAGACCAGCGCCCGCGCATCGGCTTATGCCGCCGTGGTGGCAGAGGCGCCGGTCCTGTCCCGGGTGCTGGCGGGCGAGGACGTGCTGGAGTGGACCACGGTCACCCTGGTGAGCGACGATCCGGCCAAGGGCCTCGGGCAGGCCGCGGAGGACGGTCTGCTGATCGATCAGCTGCCCATGCTGATCGGCCGGCCCGAACGGACGCTCGATCTCGTGTCCGCCTACCTGATCCCGGGCGAGATCGGCACCGCGCAGATCGAGGGCTACCTGGCCGACGGGATCCGCACGCGCCTGGTCACGAACTCGCTGGAGGCGACCGACGTGCCGGTCGTGCACAGCGCGTGGATCGGGTATCGGGATCGGCTCGTGCGCGAGGGCGCCGAAATTCTCGAGTTGCGCTCCCGCCCCGACCGGCCCGAAGGCGCGTCGCTGCTTCAGCTTCTCACCGGCTCGCAATCAAGCCTCCATGCCAAGACCTTCGCCGTGGACGGGGAGCGCATCTTCATAGGATCGTTCAATTTCGATCCGCGCTCGGCCAGCCTGAACACCGAGATGGGGTTCCTGATCGACAGCCCCGAGATCGCGACCGCGCTGTCCCGGGCGCTCGATGCGACCGAAACCTTCTTTCAAGTGAGTGCCGGTCCTGACGGTGCGATCATCTGGACGGAGACCATCGAGGGGGGCGAAGTAGTCACCTTCGACCGTGAGCCCAATACTTCCGCCTTCCAGCGCGGCATGGTCACGTTCATGAGCTGGCTGCCGGTCGAGTGGATCCTCTAGTCAGCGCGAACTTTCTCGCGCAAGGACGCCGTCAGGGCGCGTTGCCATCCTCGGCGGCGCGGCCCGACGCAGGATCACGGCGCGAAGCCAAGTTGCGTCTCCGCCGCGACGATCAGGATGTCATCCGCGTCCGGAAGCGGGAGCGGACAGGACGCGACCGCGCGCCGCGCAGGATGCCCGGCCTTCCGTGAGCTTCCAGCGGGCTTCCGCCGCCGGATTTGCAATCGGCCATCCATGTGCAAAGCTCGCCCGTGACCGGCACTTTGGAGCGCGGGATGGGCGAGGACATTTCGGGCAGAGGGGATCGGACGCAGGGGCCGCAGGCGATGCACCTGCCACCGCCCTGGTCGGGTCTCGGGCTCGGCCTGCAGGCCATGGCGCTCGGCCTCGCCGCGGGCGCGATCGCCGCCGTGACCTACTGGGCGATGATCGTTCTGCAAGGCGCGATCTGGGGGACGCTGCCCGACACCCGGTGGGTCATCCTGCCGGTCATGGTGGCCGGCGGCGCGGCGATCGGGCTGACCCGCCTGATGGCGGCCGGTCCCGACCTCGAAGCGCAGATCGCACAGGCCCGGGATCCGCAGGCCATCCATCGGCGCGAGGCGATCTGGATCGCGCTCGGCGCGATCTGTGCGGTGGCCTTCGGCGGCGTGATCGGACCGGAAGCGGGCATCCTCGCGGTGACAGCGCAGCTTTCGTCGATCGTTTCACTGCGTCTGGCGCGCACGGCTGCAAGCCGCCGAATGCTGGCAGAGGCCTGCATTTCCGGTGCTCTGGCCGGGTTCTACGGCTCGCCGGCGGGCGGGCCGGTCCATGCGGAACCCAGGGATACCGTCCCGAAACCCGTGTTGCTCGTTGCCGGTCTGGCGGGCTTCGTGGGCTTCGTCGTCGTGGCCGAAACGCTGATGCAGGGCGCGATCGCAATGATGCGGCTTCCCCGGTTCACCGCGGAAAGCACTGTCTGGGATGCGTTGACAGCATGCTTTGCCGGGGCCGCGGGCGCTGCCGCGGGCGCCGTCTTTCTTGTTTTTCGCAGCCGAGTCTCGGCGGTGTTGTCACGGTCCGTCGCGTCGCGGTTCTGGCAACCTGTCGCCGGGGGGGCAGCGGCTGGCCTTCTATGCACGCTCGCTCCGATTTTGCTTTTCTCCGGTCACAACGAGATCGGCGAGATGCTGCGTCTGGGCGCAGAGCATGGACCAGGCCTGCTGGTCCTGCTTGGTATCGGCAAGGCGCTCGTCTGTGCGGTTTGTGTGGCGAGCCATTGGCAGGGCGGCGTGATTTTTCCCATGTGCTTCGCCGGCGCCGCGGCCGGGGCAGCGGTGTTGTTTCTTCTGCCTTGGCTCGATCCGGTCCTCGGCGTCGCCGCAGGCATGTCCGCTGCCGCAGCAGTGGGCATGGCCCGCCCGCTGGTTGCCGGGGCGATCATGCTGTTCACCGTCGGCGGCGGATTGGCGGTTCCGGTTTTCGTTGGAACGCTTGTGGGGTGGTACAGCCTGCGGATCCTGCCGACCGCTCTCTCCGAAACCCATTGATGTGCGGCATCTCCTCCGGGCTTCGGCCACACGAACCATAAGCGAAGAGATCCGGACGCGGTTGCAAAGGAGGCTCCCCGAATGGGGCGTTGTGGATTCGTGTTTTGACCCCTCCGTGGGGGACAAGCCTCCATTCCGGAACATCCGCCCTCAGCGCAACGCAGCAAACCCGTGATCCGCGCCTTGGTGATGCGGGACCAGTCGCGGGCATGTTGAAAGGACCTATCCCTCTCGATCCGATTTCGCCTTCACCGCCCTGCGCACGAGCTTTCCGAAGGCGCGGTCCTTTTCACGGCGTTCCGCGAGGCTGGCGGAATTGAACGCGTCCTCCGCCTGCAGCTTGCGCCAGCGGTTGAGGCGGGCTGGATCGAGACTGCCGTCTTCGATCGCGGCCTGGACGGCGCAGCCGGGCTCGGTCTCGTGACGGCAGTCGGTGAAGCGGCAGCGGCCGGTCAGCGCTTCAATGTCCTCGAAGACATCGGCGATGCCGGTGGCGGCGTCGGTCAGCTGCAATTCGCGCATGCCCGGCGTGTCGAGCACAAGGCAGCCGCCGGGGGTCGCGTGCAGTTCGCGCCGGGTCGTGGTGTGCCGGCCCTTCGCGTCGTCCTCGCGGATACCCTTGGTGGCGATGGCCTGCGCGCCGAGGAGCGCATTGGTCAGCGTGGACTTGCCCACGCCGGAGGAGCCGAGGAAGGCGACGGTGCGGCCGGACTTGCACCAGTCGGTCAGCACCTGTGCCGGTTCCGCGCCGCGGGCGTCCAGCGCCACGACCGGAACCCGGTCCGACACGGCCTGCGCGGCGTCGACATAGGGCGCGGTATCTTCGGTGAGGTCGGCCTTGGTCAGGAGGATCACAGGGTCGATCCCGGCCTCGAAGGCGAGCGCCACGTAACGCTCCAGCCGTGCCACGTTGAAATCCGCGTTGCAGGACGTGACGACGAAGACCGTGTCGATGTTCGCCGCGATCAGCTGCACCTCGCGGCCCGTTCCCGGTGCGCGGCGCTTGATCAGGCTCTTTCGCTCCAGGACGCGGCTCGACCGGGGGCGCGCGCGATCGAGAAGCAGCCAGTCGCCCACCGTGGCTTCAGGCCCCGGCGGGATGGTCTCATCGATCCCGTCGCCCGCCACCTGCAACCCGCTGCGATGCACGGCGACGACCCGGACGGGGGGCGTTTCGGTCAGGGCGCCGGCGTCTATCTGGCTTGCGAAGGCCGGGCCCCAGCCCAGCCGCTCGAGCGCCGTGGGCTCTCGCCGTTGCGGTGTGCCACCGGGCAGGAAGGCGGAGTAGTCGCGGACCATGGGCCTACCAGAGTGCGGGATCGTCGAACGCGGCGACGCAGCGCGCCGGCCCGCGGAGCGGCGTCAACGGCGCGTCGGTCAGGGATTGGGCAATCCAGCCCTGCGGCTGCTGAAGCGGTTGCGGCGCCGGCAGGTCGGCTTCCGAGACGGAATTGAAACCGACGCGCCCGTAGAAGGCCGGATCGCCGTAGGTCACGGCGATGTCCACGCCCTCCTGCCGGAGCGCATCGAGGCCGTGGGCGATCAGACGCTGCCCAATCCCCTGACCTTGCCGTTCGGTCGCCACCGCCACGGGGGCCATCATGAAGACCGTGCGGGGATCGCCTTCGTAGGTGAGGCGCGTGAAGAAGATGCCGCCGAGAAGTGCGCCGTTCTCCCAGGCGGTGAAGACCCGCAGGTCCTCGGCGGGCGTTTCGGTGATCAGGCGGCGCGCGAGGGCGCCGATCAGCGCGCCTTCCTCCACGCCCTCGGAGGCAGTGAAGCTCGACGCGCAAAGGTCCGCGATCGCGTCCGCCTTGGTTTCGTAGTCTGCTGAATAGTCCATCGTCATGTCTCCGTCGGCGGGACCTGCACTGCCGTGCCGCGATTGATGATCGGCATCGCGCTGCCCGTCATGGCTTCTGCAACACGAGCATCTCGAAGCTAACGATCCCGTCGCAGGCTTGGTAGGCGGCAAGTTCAGCGCGCAGGTCGTCCGAAGCTGCATCGCTGCGCCAGACCATCTCGGAGAACGCCAGAACGCCCCAGCCTCGTGCGGGAGAGGCCCAGGCTCTCCGCCAGTTCCGGAATCCGCACCATCCGCCGCCTTGTCCGCTCATGCCCGTTCTCGAATGTTAAGGCCGTCCTAATGTGTGAAACTATAGACAGGTCAAGAAAAAAGCGGGGATGCAAACCGCCTTCGTCCGCGGCCCCGACATATTGGTTGCGGAATGCCTCGTCCGCTCTGGGTCGCAGCGGACGTTCACCTTGGGGCGCAGCAAACGACGGCTTCGGAACCCTTTGCGGACCTGGCGTGGCTCCGGCGGTCGCGGACGCAGCACAAGCCGGCCGAAACAGACAGCTGCGACGCGAAACGAAGGGCGGCCACTCCAGACGACCACAGCGAAATCCGTGCCCCCGATGTCCGGAGCGCGGACAAATCCGAGCATCCCGAGCGTTCGGTGACCCGTGCTTCGCCCTGACATCACCAACTTATCTCGGCGACACTGTAGGTGTAGTCTGGCCGTCAGATCCGTTTTGGAGAATCCCATGGTTAGGACCTTTGTGCTTATGGCCGCGATGACGGCGCTGGTGGGCGTCTTCGGGCTTTTTCTCGGTGGCGAAACCGGCCTCGCAGTTGCCCTCGTGTTCGCCTTCGGCATGAACTTTTTCGCCTACTGGAACTCCGACAAGGTCGTTCTCAGGATGCATGACGCGCGAGAGATCGATGCGCGATCGGCCCCGGACCTCTATCGCATGACGGAAGAGCTCGCTCGAAACGCGGGCTTGCCCATGCCGAAGCTGTTCATCCTCGAGACCGAGCAACCCAATGCGTTCGCCACGGGCCGCAATCCCGACAATGCCGCCGTCGCCGTGACGAGGGGCCTGCTCGGAAGCATGAACCGGGAAGAGGTGGCAGGCGTCGTGGCCCATGAACTCGCGCATATCAAGAACCGCGACACGCTGACGATGACCATCACCGCGACGCTTGCCGGCGCAGTCTCCATGCTTGCGAATTTTGCCTTGTTCTTCGGGGGTGGCCGCGATCGCCCGATGGGGCTCGTCGGTACGATCGCAATGATGATCCTGGCGCCCCTGGCGGCCGGCATGGTTCAGATGGCGATCAGCCGGACCCGGGAATACGAGGCGGACAAGGCCGGCGCGGCCATATGCGGCAACCCCTTGTGGCTCGCCTCGGCATTGCAGCGTCTGGGCCAGCTCTCGGGGCGTATCGACAACATCGCAGCCGAGCGCAATCCAGCGACGGCCCACATGTTCATCATCAACCCCTTGCACATGCAGGCCTACGACAGCCTGTTCGCGACGCATCCACCGGTCGAAAAGCGGATTGCGGCGCTTCGGGCTCTGGCGGGTCAAGAGACACGCAGAGCCGCCGACGGACCCTGGAGATAGCGGTCGCCGCAAAGCCGCCGTTCACCTTGGGACGGGAGCGACCGAGTGGCGGACGGAGCGGTCGCGCGCGTCCGCGGCGTGACGGTCCTTGCCGATCCAGGTGACACGGCACTGGCAGCACTGCACGGCACGCTCCCGTTCCGGGCAGCGGTCGCACCAGCCGGAGTGAGTGGCCCCGATCGAAAGCTGTCGTTCGGCACGCAACTGCATGGTCCGTCGAATGCGGATCTGGCCGACGACCGCGCTTTCGGCATGGGAATTCGTTTTTTTCACTCCCACTCCATCTCCTGGAACACGGCCTGAGCGTTCCGCCCTGCGAGCGCCTCGAACTGCTCCAGGTGGCGGAATGCGGACTGGTCCACCTCGACGGAGCCTATGATGTCGCCGCCGTCATCGATGTAGTCGCGCATCTCGTCTCGGAGGTTGACGAGGTAGTCGTAGGTTTCCGCTCGCGCGGTCTCCAGCGTGGTCGGACTGCCGTGCCCCGGGACCACGTGCAGCGGTTCGAGCGCGGCCAACGCCTCGAAAGCTTCGAGCCAGCCTGCGGAACTGGAGACATCCAGCACGCCAAGAAGCCGTTCGGTGAACACGATATCGCCCGCAAAGACGACCCGGTCCTCAGGTAGCCAGACAAAGGTGTCGCCTGGCGTATGGGCGGGGGCGGCATGGAAAACCTCGATGGTTCGACCCCCGATGTCGAGTTCCATGTGGTCCTCGAAAGTCTCGGAAGCGTAGACCGGTTCCGTGCCGGCAAGGCCTTCACCGATCAATTGGCTGAGCATGGTCATCTGCAGCGAGACGCGCGCCTGCTGATCCGCGACAGCCGCTTCTGCAGCAAGAATCCGGGCTCCGTGTTCTGCCCAGTATCCGTTGCCCATCCAACGGTGATCCTGACCGCCAGTGTCGATGACGAGCGTCACAGGCTGATCCGTCAGATTGCGGATCGCGGCGTGTAGCTGTTCGGCGCCCAGATAACTGCCGCCCGCGTCGATCAGAACTGCACCCTCGTCGGTTTCGACAAGGCCGAAAGTGGCGTTGTTGCCCAGGTTTTCCGGGCTGCGTTGGCCCTTGTCGCCTACGATGGCCCAAATGCCATCCGCCACGGGCACGCCTTGCAAGTCGGCGAGCGCCGGGCCGGTCAGGGCCAGCGCCACCACAGCGGCGAGCGAGGCATAAGTCCGGATCAAGGCATTTGGCATGGAGCGGCCATCCTTCGCAGTCATGGTTGAGGCGCCGCACGGCCGGATCGTCGTGATCGGGCCCTGCGGTGCGGGGGCGGCCTGTCTATTGCCGCGCAATCAGCGGCATCTTTCAGTCCAGGAACGGATCCGGGTTCCAACCCTTCAAAGGGCTCTCTTCCTCGCCCATTGTTCGGGCGATCTCGTGGGCGTGGACATCCGTGCCGCCTTCGCGTTCCAGAATCTCGATGGCCTCCTGCTCCTCGGCAGCGTCCTCGACAAACACCCAAAGGAGAATCCCGCCGTTCCGGAGGTTCTCTTCCATACGGTCGGCATGAGTCTTGCCGATTGCCTCGGCAATCACTGCGCCGAGGCCCGCGCCAACGGTTCCCCCGGCGGCCGCCGCCAGCAGGACCGCCGCCAATGCGCCTCCGCTGGCCACCAGCATCAGAGCGCCGCCCATCGCGCCCACATACATGGGAAGTCCGATGGCAACGGCTTCGGCCGCTTGCCGGTCCTCCTTGAAGACGAACGCGCTCTGGGGGATGCGAGGATCGTCCTCCATCAGCTCGACCGGCTCGAAATGATGGCCAAGCCTTTTCGCGACCGTTTCCTTGTCGCCCAGCAGGCTCAGCCGTCTTTCCGGAACACCGGCCTTCAGAAGCGCGTTCGCCGCTGCTTCGAGCTTTTCGGCATCGTGAAACACAGCGACGACCTCGCGCACTGTATTGCCGGTCTTTGGTGTAGCTTCGGACATTCCTTCCCCACTTCATTCTTGCATGTTGATGGACGAGATGAGTCGCCAGAGACTGTTCGGCCTTTGCGATCCACAAACTTTCGTGCTGAAACGAATATCGCTCATCAACTCGGCTCACCTTGACCCGCATCAAGAACGACCGATGTGGGAGCGCCGAAAACCCGAACGCTGACCTGGATCAAGGTGTCGTGCCAGAAGCACCTTAAATTATGCGAAGTGGGAAGATGGACCGGGGGGCAGTGTTGGTCGGGGATGCTGAAACGCTGTCCCGGATATGACCGTCAAACCTGATTGCACGAGCAATGAGCCTTTCAAGTCAACCTCGAGTGGGACGCCACCCGCCCGATGGGTGCGGGACGAAACCTAAGGCGAATATCTCGACCGGATCGCGCGTGCCATTCCCGCGCGGAATGCGGGCGGCCTGTCCCCGATCTGCCTTTCTTCATGCGTGCGGTGACTGCGCGATGCCTGTCGGCCGCTCGCCCCGACGCCATGCGAAATTGCGTGCGCGGACAGCCCGAAAGGCGATGCTGTTTGCCGAACCCCTGGCGAAGGGCGGCGCGCGGAAGGCCTGGGACCGTCCGCTGTCCTGGTCGGGATAGTCCGACATGCACAAGCCCGGCAACGAGGTATCTTTCTGGTCCGCCGTGGCCATGGGCATCGGCGCGATGGTGGGCGCGGGGATATTCGCGCTCCTCGGCCAGGCCGGCGCGATCGCGGGCAGCGCCGTCTGGCTCTCGTTTCTCATCGGGGGCTTCGTGGCACTGCTGAGCGGCTATTCGATAGGGCGGTTGGGCGCGCGCTACCCGTCCGCCGGCGGTGTCGTCGAATACCTCGTGCAGGCCTATGGCGTGGGCCGATTTTCCGGGACGATGAGCGTCATGATGTATCTGGGCTCGCTCGTGGCCGTGTCGCTCGTGGCGCGCACCTTCGGCGCCTATGCCAACGCCCTTCTTCCGGACGGATCGCCTGACTGGATGATTGAGGTCTTTGCAGCCGGGATCATCGTGACGTTCATGCTGATCAATCTCGAGGGCGCCCGCGCCATGGCGCGGATCGAGAACCTGGTCGTCCTGGTGAAGATGTCGGTTCTGATCGGCTTCGCGGCGATCGGGATGGCATTCATTTCACCGGACTACCTCTCGCCCGCCACCTATCCGCCGGTCTCGATGATCCTTTACGGCGTCGCCGTCACCTTTTTCGCCTACGAGGGTTTCCGCATCGTTGGCAACGCGGCGGAGGACATGCACGATCCCGCCCGTACGCTGCCGCGCGCGATCATGACGGCGATCGTGTTGGTGATGGCCGTCTACATCGCGATCGCCGTGAGCGTTTTCGGCAACCTGCCGCCGGATCGCGTCATCGCCGCGCAGGATTTCGCCCTGGCCGAAGCCGCGCGACCGATCCTGGGACAGACCGGCTTCCAGATCGTGGCCATCGCCGCGCTATTCGCCACGGCCTCGGCGATCAACGCGAGCCTCTATGCCGTGACCAACGTGACCTACCGCCTCGCGCGTCTTGGCGAACTGCCCAGCGCCTTCGGCAAGCCCATTGCGCACAGCAAGGAAGGGCTCGTGGTCAGCTCGGCCCTCGTCATCCTTTTCGCCACGGTTTTCGACCTGTCGCAGATCGCGGCCATTGGCGCCTTGTCCATGTTGATCATTCACCTGACGGTCCATGTCGGACACCTGCGCCTCATCAGGGCGACCGGGGCGGCACGGCCGCTCATCGTGCTGGCCATCGCTGCCAATGCGGGCGCGATCGTCCTGGGCGCGTATCACATCGCCGGAACATCGCCGCTTCTTCTGATGTGGATCGGAGCGTTCTTCGGCTTCGCCTTCGCGACCGAAATCCTGTTGCACTGGATGACCGATCGGGAGGTCAGGCGGCGCTACCGTTCTCACCCGGTTCGGCATCGATAGGCCCCCAGATGTAGCGGCAGGCTCAAAGCGGATGGAGACATGACCCGGAAAGTCAAACACTCACCCGTCCACGAGCATTCGGTCCTGTGGCTCTGGCCGATGGCGGCGGCGCTCGAGTTCGAGGGAAACTGGCGTGAGGACATCGAAGTCCGCAATCAGGCCGCTCGGGTTCGCCGCGGTCGACGGCCGCGCCCGTTGGCGGCGGACCTTCAGCAAAGGTGCAGCGCACGGCTATCTTGAGCTCAACGCGGACGCTTGCCGGGGCCGCGAAAAAGCCAGCCGCCAAGTCTTTTTCCGAGCCATTTCCCGCGACTCCCCACTTCTTTTTTGGGGGAGCCAGGTTCAACGCGCTCAGATCGTATCTCGCTGATCCACACTAGCCACGCCTCGTACCGCGGAAATGCCGAGTGCGGACTTCAAGCGAAGCTGGGCGCCTTGATGGGGCAGTTCACGGTCTTCGGATGTCCCTGCAGGTCGGCAGGCGGCCGAGACTACGGCACTATCTGCACCGTACCGCGCACCGTCTCGATTTCGGTAAGTGACTGGCTGTGCTGCCAAGCTCGCGCCATCCGGTCAAGGCCGGCGCGACCTTTGCAGAGATCGCAGAAACGGAAGGCACCTCCAAACGTCGCGTCCAGCAGATGATCGACCTTGCCTTCCTCGCGGCCGATATCGTTCGGGATGTGCTGGATGGAAAGCAGCCGATGGGCTTCACCTCGGATTGGTGTCTCCGGCATGAGATTCCCTCAGACTGGTCCGAGCAGCGGTCGCTAATCGCGTCTCTCTGATCCCTCCACACGCACACCTCGTATCGCGGAATTGCCCTGCGCAGACTACCGGACGAACGTCTGGCAGTACAAGGGCGTCAACACGATGCGGAAGGGCCGGATGGAGGAGCTGAGCCTGCATCCCACGGTGAAGCCCGTGCAGATGATCGCTGACGCCATCCGCGATGTCTCGGGGCGTGGCGAGATTGTCCTCGATCTCTTTGGCGGTTCTGGCTCGACGCTCATTGCTGCTGAGAAGACGGGCCGTCGCGGCTATCTTTGCGAGCTCGACCCGATCTATTGCGACCGGATCCTCGCCCGATGGGAGGCTTTCGCCAAGGATGAGGCCGAGCAGCTGGTTTGTGGCTGGGTGCCGCCGGCTATCCTCCAGGAGGCCGCGGAATGAAGGACGTTAAGAACAGCGGAGAGAAGGGCAGGGCGCTGATGCCTCGGCCGGGCTACGAGGTCGGATACGGCAAACCGCCCGAGGCAACACGGTTCAAGCCGGGTCAGTCCGGCAATCCGCGCGGGCGGCCGAAGGGTGCGAAGAATAAGCGGCCTGCGCTTCACGAGGAGCGCATGAAGGGTATCATCCTCGACGAGGCCTATCGTGGCATCCAGGTTCGGGATGGGGACCGCAACGTGACGATCCCAATGGCACAGGCCGTCATGCGCTCGATCGCGGTCAATGCCGCCAAGGGGCATGCGCGGGCACAACGCTTGTTCGCCGAGCTGCTCGCCTCAACGGAGAACGCCAACAAGGCTCTGCACGACGAATGGCTCGACGTAGCGATCACCTACAAGGTGGAGTGGGAGAAGGAACTGCGTCGTCGCGAGCAACTTGGCATCACGGACCTGCCCGACCCGTTGCCGCATCCCGATGACATCATCATCGACATGAACGAAGGGACGGCTCGTGTCGTCGGACCCGCAACGAAGGAGGAAAAGGCGGAGTACGACGAGTTCATGCGTCGTCGATACGACTTCCAGGCTGAGGTCGATGAGTTGCTTGAATACCGCAAGTCACTGGACGATCCACGAGAGATCGAGCGCGTTGACGAGGACATCCGGCGATCACGGCGCATCGTCGAGATCATTGACGGGCGGCTCGGGGCAAGACGGGGACCGTATTGAGCATGATGAGCGACATGACCACCGCTTCAATAACTGGAGACGCAAAGGGCGCCCTTTCTTGAAAAGCAGACGATCGCGCAATGTGCGTGACCCGTCCGTTATTCGCTTAAGCGGCCATTGACCTGATTGTGTCTGGGCGACTGCAACGCGGACAAAGCCGCCACTACGGAGATGTCTGATTTCAGCTTACAGCCGGTATAGCCAGTCACGAACCAACGCGTGGAATACCTCGGGTCTCTCCCGGGCTGGCGCATGGCCAGCGGTATCCAAGGCAGCCAGTGCCGCCCGCGAAATCCTGGCTCCATCACATCCATCATGTGGCGATGATCAAGCGTGCTCGGGGCTTTGATCAGATCAGTACGCGAACGCGCGACATTCGTGGACGCGATCACGGACCGATAGCCCCTGCATATACCGCAATTTTTCTGGGAAAGACTCGAATTGGAATGACGCGAATTCGGCTCAGTGTTCACGACTGTGCAAGTCGTTTCGCGCCGCGGCCAGAATGTCGCCAATCTCGTTGTAAAGCCCCGCGTGGCTTGTGCTGTTGCGCCAGGCTAGCGCGATCTGACGCGGTGTCGCGCCTGCCAGCGCGGTCAGTTGGAGATCATGCCCGCGCGCCACGCCACCATCACGTGCGAGATCGGGCAGAAGCGTTATGCCCAACCCTTCCTCCACCATCGCCACCAGTGTCGGCAGGCTGGTGGCCGAGAAGGATCCGCTTTCGCCAAGCGCTACGCCCGGCATGCTCGACAACGCATGCTGCTGCAGGCAATGCCCGCGTTCCAGCAACAACAGATCGCGGCCTTGCAGGTCCGGCCCTTCAACCAGTGAAAGGTTGGCCAAAGGATGCGCGCGCGGGGTGGCGAGCGAATAGCCATCCTCGAACAGCGGATGCGTGGCGATCTGCGGCGGCAGCTCATGCGGCAGCGCGATCAGGATCAGGTCGAGCCGCCCCTCGATCAGCCCCGCGACCAACGCCTCGGTCAGTTCCTCGCGCAGGTAGACCTTCATGCCGGGCTTGAGGCGGCGGATCATCGGCAGGGCATGGGGTAGAAGGAACGGCCCAACCGTGGGGATAGCCCCTAAGCGCAGCGTCGTTACACCCGCCTCGGCCTCGGATTTTGCGCGCGCCTCGAAATCGCCGACACGGACCAGGATATCCCGCGCCCGCTCGGCCAGGTCCCGGCCTACTGGCGTCATCAGGACCGAATGGGTCGAGCGTTCGGCGACCTGCACGCCCAACCGCGCCTCCATCTCTTTCAGGCCGGTGGAAAGAGTGGATTGGGTGACATGGCACAGCTCCGCCGCGCGGGAGAAATTCCCGGTGTCGGCCAGGGCCACAAGAAAGCGCATCTGCCGGAGCGTCGTCATCGGTTATCGAAAAAACAGATTACCGCTGTCTTGTAAATCAATTTCCAAGATAGCCGAGCAATCGTTACCTCGGGCTCATCGCAACCGCACGAACGGAGTGTCCCCGATGAACGCCATCACCCCAACCCAACCCACGACCTTGCCCCGTCTGAACGAGGCCGCGCCGGAGTTCGACGCGTTGACCACCCATGGCCGCAAGAGCCTCGCCGATTACCGCGGCAAATGGCTGATCCTGTTCTCGCATCCTGCCGACTTCACCCCTGTCTGCACGACCGAATTCATGGCCTTCGCCCGCCGCGCCGATGAGTTCGCCGCGATGAACACCGAGCTTCTGGGCCTGTCGATCGACAGCCACTACGCCCACATCGCCTGGGTCCGCTCGATCAAGGCGAGCTTCGGCGTCGACGTCACCTTTCCGATCATCGCCGATCTCGACATGGCCGTGGCGCGTGCCTACGGCATGATCCAGCCCGGCGCGTCCGACACGCAAGCCGTCCGCGCGACCTTCGTGATCGACCCCGAGGGTGTTCTGCGCGCGATGGTCTACTACCCGATGACCAATGGCCGCTCTGTCGACGAGATCCACCGCCTGCTGGTCGCGCTCCAGACCTCAGACACGCACAAGGTGGCCACGCCCGAGAACTGGCATCCCGGCGAAGACGTGATCGTGCCGACCCCGCAGACTACCGAGGCCGCCGAGGCCCGCATGGCTGAGGGCTACGATACCGCCGACTGGTATTTCTCCACCCGTGCCCTGTGACATTCGCTCAATGCTGAAAGGATCAGCCATGAAACTCGTCCCTCTCACCCTTGCGGCCCTTCTCGCCGCCGCGCAGGCCCTCGCGCAGCAGGGCCAGCCCGGTGCCCATTTCATAGAAAGCTGGGATGCGGATATGGATGGTATCGTAACCGTTGAAGAAGCCACCGCCCGCCGCGGCGATGTCTTTGCGATGTTCGACATGAACGAAGACGGTCTGCTCGATGCCGAAGAATACGTGCTCTTCGACGAAACCCGCGCGCTCGACATGGAAAACAACGGTGGCCACGGCCAGGGCGCGATGATGCGCGTATCCGAAGGCATGACGCTGCCCTTCAACGATGTCGATGCCGATGGTGCCGTCAGCCTGGAGGAGTTTCTTGCCCGGGTCACCACCTGGATTGCCGGCATGGACCGCGACGGAGATGGCGTCATCACGACCGCCGATTTCGGCCCGAACCGCGGCTGAGGGCACACTATCCGGTGCGCCCCGACGGGCGCACCGCCTATGAGCCAAGGGGGTTCATCCGATGGGACTGGAAGGGTTCGGGTTCAACCGCCTCAGGTTCCGCGACCTGTCCGAACAGGAGGTGCTGGCACTGGCCATCTCCTCCGAGGAAGATGACGCCCGCATCTACCGCAGCTACGCCGAACGCCTACGCGCCGACTACCAAGACAGCGCCGCAATGTTCGACGAAATGGCAGCAGAGGAGGACAGCCACCGCCAACGCCTGATCGAGCTGCACCGCGCCCGCTTCGGCGAGGTCATCCCGCTGATCCGCCGCGAACATGTCGCGGGCTATTTCGCACGCCGCCCCGTCTGGCTGGTCGAGAACCTGGGCCTCGACCGGATCCGGGACGAGGCCGCGGCCATGGAGCAGGACGCCGAAGCATTCTACCTCAAAGCCGCCGCGCGCACCGAAGATGCCGCCACCCGCAAGCTTCTGGGCGATCTTGCTCGGGCCGAGGCCAGCCACCGCGCCAGTGCCGACCGTGCCGCCGAGGCGCATCTGGATGCCGATGCCCGCGAGACCGAGGACGACCGCGCCCACCGGCAATTCGTGCTGACCTGGGTTCAACCGGGGCTGGCCGGGCTGATGGATGGCTCTGTGTCGACGCTGGCCCCGATCTTCGCCACCGCCTTTGCCACGCAGGACACCTGGACGACATTCCTCGTCGGGCTCGCCGCCTCGGTCGGGGCGGGCATCTCGATGGGTTTCACCGAGGCTGCCTCCGACGATGGGGAGTTGTCGGGCCGCGGCTCGCCGGCAAAGCGCGGTTTCGCCTCCGGCATCATGACGACGCTGGGGGGCCTTGGCCACGCCCTGCCATATCTCATCCCCGATTTCTGGACCGCCACGATCACCGCCATCATCGTGGTCTTCGTCGAGCTCTGGGCCATCGTCTGGATCCAGAACCGCTTCATGGACACACCGTTTCTGCGCGCGACCTTTCAAGTGGTGCTGGGCGGCGCGCTGGTCTTCGCGGCGGGCGCGCTGATCGGAGGCGGCTGAGGTGGGCTGCGCGCGGTCAGGCGGGCTCGATCTGCAAGATGCGGGCAAGGCCCGCGTTCTCCTCCACCAGGTCGGCCAGCGTCACGCCGTCGAGCGTGGCGAAGAACGCCTCAAGCGCGCGACCGATCGAGCCGCTCAGCCGGCAACAGGACGACAGCGGGCAAGTATTGGTCTCGCGGTCAAAGCATTCGGCAAGCGGCATCCCCCCTTCGAAGAGGCGAAAGACCTTGCCGACCGAGATCTCCTCGGGCGCGAGGCGCAACTTGAGCCCACCGTTCCTCCCCCGCACCGTGGTCAAGAAGCCGAGCCTTCCGAGCTGGTTGATCACCACGGCCAGATGCGCCTCCGAGGCGTTCACCGCGCTTGCGAGGTCATGCTTGCGCAGCACCTGCCCACGGTTGACCGCGCAGGCCATCAGCACGCGCATCGCCAGATTGGTTTTCGTCGTCAGCCGCATCCCGGCCTCCGTTCTTGCCCGTGCTCCGACATGGCGCATCGGCCCTCGCGGAACATTGACCCTGATCAATCCGCCGCGGCGCATCCCACGATAATGTATATTTGAAATGCGACGTTTTAGCAAGAAATCCCCCGACCCGGCGCAAGCACGCTTCGCGCAGGCCATCGCGCCCGAAGCGCCCGGCATCACGCGGGCCGCCGCGCTGACCGTCATCGCGGGCCTGGCCTGGCCCGCCATGGCCGCCGCGGTGGCGACTACCTTCGGGCGGCTGGTCGAGGGGCAGGCAGCGCCCTCCATCATCTGGGCGATGACCGGCCTGTTTCTTGCCGCGGGCGCTCTGCGCATCGGGGCCAACCACTGGGCGGCGGCGCGGCTCGACCACGCGGCCGACCACATCCTGGCCCGTGAACGCGCAGCACTTCTCACATCGCAGGACCGCCTCGCGCCGCGGGCCGAGCGGGCACCCTCGGCAGCGACGGCGGCCATGCTCACCGAAAAGCTGCCACTCCTGCGGCCCGCGATCCTGCGCCAACGCCCCGCGGCGCTGCGTGCCGCGATCCTGCCGCTCGCCTATCTCGCCTTTGCCCTGCCGTTCTCATGGGCCGTCGCCATGATTCTTGCCTTGGCAGGCTCCCTGATCCCCGTCTTCATGGCGCTCGTCGGCATGGCCGCGCGCGAGGCGAGTGAGCGGCAGATGGACGAGATTGGCTCGCTCTCGGGGCTGCTGGGCGAACGCCTCTCGGCACTGACCGATATCCGCCTGCTGGACGCGCGCGGGCGCATGAGCGCCGAATTCGCCGACCGGGCCGAGGGGCTGCGCGCCCGCACCATGGCCGTGCTGCGCGTCGCCTTCCTGTCGTCCACGGTGTTGGAACTCTTCTCGGCCATCGGGGTGGCGATGGTCGCAGTCTATGTCGGTTTCGCGCTGTTGGGAGAGATTCCGTACGGCGCATGGGCCAAGCCGCTCACGCTCAGCGAGGGGATCTTCCTCCTGATGCTGGCGCCCGAGTTCTTCCAGCCGCTCCGCGACCTCGCCGCGGCCTGGCATGACAAGGCGGGCGCGCTCGCTGTCACGGGGGAACTGGCCGAGACCGAAGCCAAAAACGCTGCCGAGATCATTGGTACTGGCGGGGCCGACGGTCCCGCGCCGAACGCGCCGACCCTCACCCTGACCGGCCTGCAACTCGGCGCGCTGGCTTTCCCCGACTTGACGCTTAGACCGTGCGAGGCTGTGGCCCTGACAGGCCCGTCGGGCAGCGGGAAGTCGACGCTTCTGTCCCTGATCGGCGGCCTCGAGACGCCGGATCGGGGCGAGATCATGATCGACGGGGTGCCGCTTTCGGCTACCACTGCGGATGGGTGGCGCGCCCGGATCGCCTGGGTGCCGCAGGCCGCACAGATGCTGGCTGGTCCGCTGCGGAAAACGCTGACGCTCGGCCGCCCGACCCAACCGACCGAAGCTGAGATCGATTCCGCGCTCGCCCTCGCCTCGGCCTGGGATATCGTCGCCCGCCTTCCGGGCGGCCTCGATGCAGAGCTAGGCGAAAGCGGTGGCGGCGTTTCGGGTGGTGAGGCGCGGCGGCTGATCCTGGCGCGTGCGGCCCTGTCGGGTCGGCCCGTGTTGCTTGCGGACGAGCCGACAGCCGACCTCGACGCCGCCACCGCCGCCGAGGTCATCGCGGCGCTCATGGCGCTCAAGGCCGGCGGTGTGACCGTCATCGTGGCGACCCATGACGCAGCGCTTGCGGCTGCGATGGACCGTCGGGTCGCCCTTGCGCCACAGGCGATGGAGGGGGCCGCATGAGCCCGCTCTGGCGCATCGCACGTGCCATATGGGGCGAGGAACGCACGGCGCTAGCCCGCGGGCTGGCCCTGTCGGTCATTGTGCTTCTTGCGGGGGCGGCCCTGCTGGGGCTGTCTGGCTGGTTCGTGACCGCCACGGGGGCCGCAGGGGTGGCGGGGATCGGCATCGCCTTCGACGTCTTTCGCCCCTCGGCAGGCGTGCGGATGCTGGCACTAGGCCGCACCGCCGCACGCTATGGCGAGCGCATCCTGACCCATGACGCGACCCTGCGCTCATTGGCGCGCCTGCGCCTGCGGGTGCTGGATGGGCTGTCGATGCAACCTGTAGAAACGCTGGCCCGGCTGCGCAGCCCGTCGATGCTCAACCGAGTTACGGCGGATGTGGACGCACTGGACGGCGTGGCGATCCGGTTGGTCTTTCCGATCCTCGCCGGGGGGGTCACACTCGTCGCGGCGGGCGCCTTGCTGGTATGGCTGGTCGCGCCGGTCGTCGCGCTTTGGGTCGTCGGTACGTTGGCCACGGGCGCGGCGCTGGCCATGATCGTAGAGGGACGCCGCGCCATCGCACCGGCTGCCGAAGCCGAGGCGGCCCGGCAGGCGCTGCGAAGTGCTGCAGTCGAACACCTGCGCGCGCGCGCCATCCTGACCTTCGCCGGGTCGCTCCTGTCCGAACGGGCGCAGGTCCTCGCGCACGACGCCGCGGCGCGGACCGCCGAGCGCAGGCTAACGCAGCTCGACAGGCGCGCCGCGACCATGGCCTCGGGCAGTGCAATGCTCGCCGCGGCGGGGGCGCTGGCGATCGGTGGGCAAATGGCGCTTGAAGAGGCGATCACTCCTGCCGCCGCAGCCATCGCGGTCTTCGCGGCCCTCGCCCTGGCCGAGGCGCTCGCGCCCCTCCATCGCGGCATCGCCGAGATCGGTCGGATGCGCGACGCCGCGGCGCGGCTGGCACCGACCCTCGAAGCGCGGCAGGACCCGCGGTCAAGTGTCGGCCATGTCGGAGAGGTCGAACCGGGCCTCAGCCTACGGGGCGTCTCCGTGGCTGCGCCCGGCTCGGCGACAGCCCTGATACGGCCGATCGACCTGCATGTCGCACCCGGCGAAATTGTCGCCCTGACCGGGCGGTCGGGCCGTGGAAAATCGACGCTGCTTAACGCCATCTCGGGCCTTGCGCAGCCGCTGTCGGGCACGATCCTGCTGGACGGCAGCGCCCCTGATGACCTGTCCGAGGGCACGTTGCGGGCCCGGCTTGGCTACCTTCCGCAGGCCAGCCGTCTGGTGTCCGGAACCATCCGCAGCAACTTGAGGCTGGCCGCGCCGGACGTGACCGACGGCCAGATGCAGACCCTGCTGACCGATCTGGGCCTCTGGCCCGCGCTCGCGCCTCGCGGTGGGCTCGACATGGCGCTTGGCGAAGGTGGCACGGGCCTGTCGGGGGGCGAGGCACGGCGCGTGGCGCTGGCCCGCGTGATTCTGCGCCACCCCGCGATCCTGCTGCTCGACGAGCCGACCGAAGGGCTGGACCCGAACAGCGCTAACGGTGTGCTGGCCACGATCAAGTCCCACCTGCCGAACGCCGCCGTCCTGCTTGCGACGCACCGAGACACCGACCTCTCGGCCTGCGACAGAAAGTTGACGATAAAAAGCATATCTTGAATATATCTATTTGATCCAGATCAAGGCCGCCCCTGCCCGCCCCCTTAGAACGGCAGCCAAACCCGGGGAGGAGTGCCCCTTCGGAAAGACAAAAGGAGACGGAGACATGGAACTCGACGTGGTCGAACTGTCGCGACTGCAATTCGCGATGACCGCTATGTATCACTTCCTCTTCGTGCCGCTCACGCTGGGTCTGTCGATCATCGTGGCGATCATGGAGACGGTCTATGTGATGACCAACCGCCCGATCTGGCGGCAGATGACGAAATTCTGGGCCACGCTCTTCGGCATCAACTTCGTTCTCGGCGTCGCCACCGGCATCACCATGGAATTCCAGTTCGGTATGAACTGGAGCTACTACAGCCACTATGTCGGCGATATCTTCGGTGCGCCGCTCGCGATCGAGGGGCTCATGGCCTTCTTCCTCGAGGCGACCTTCGTGGGCCTGATGTTCTTCGGCTGGGACAAGATGTCGAAGACGGCCCATGCCGTCGTCACTTGGCTCGTCGCCATCGGCTCGAACTTCTCGGCGCTCTGGATCCTCATCGCCAACGGCTGGATGCAGAACCCGGTCGGCGCGGAATTCAACCCGATGACCATGCGGATGGAGATGACGTCGTTCTTCGACGTGCTCTTCAACGAGGTCGCGCAGGCGAAGTTCGTTCACACCGTCAGCGCGGGCTACGTCACCGCCTCGGTTTTCGTCCTCGGCGTCTCGGCCTGGTACCTGCTGAAGGGCCGCCACACAGAGCTTGCCCGCCGCTCCATCGCGGTCGCGGCCAGCTTCGGGCTCGCCTCGGCGCTGTCGGTCGTCGTGCTGGGCGACGAGTCGGGCTATTCGGCCACCCATTCCCAACAGATGAAACTCGCCGCGATCGAGGCGATGTGGGAAACGGAAGAGGCCCCCGCCCCCTTCACCGCCTTCGGGTTCCCCGATCTCGAAACGCGCGAGACGCATTACGCCGTCCACATCCCCTGGGCGATGGGCCTGATCGGCACGCGTTCGCTCGACACCGAGATCCCGGGCATCAACGACCTGGAGCAGCGGGCCGAAGAGCGCATACGCTCGGGCATCATCGCCTATGACGCACTGCAGACGATCCGCGCGGAGGGCGAGGCCGCCGACCCCACCGTCACTGCGACCTTCGAGGAGCACTCCGCCGATCTCGGCTTCGCCTTCCTTCTGCTGCGCTACATCGACGATCCGCGGCAGGCGACGGACGACCAGATCACGCTGGCCGCCGAGGACACGATCCCGATGGTCTGGCCGCTGTTCTGGGCCTTCCGCCTGATGGTCGCGCTCGGCTTCGCCTTCATCGGGATGATGGCCTACTTCTTCTATCGCGCGTCGTTCCGTGGCATGCGGTTCCCCCGCTGGGCGCTCTGGGGCGCGGTCGCGGTGATCCCCGCGCCCTGGATCGCGGCCGAACTCGGCTGGTTCGTCGCCGAATTTGGACGCCAGCCATGGACGGTCGACGGCGTGCTGCCCACCGCAATGTCGGTCAGCCACCTGGGCGCGGCCGAGCTTCTGATCACGCTGGCGGGTTTCGTCACCTTCTACTCGGTCCTGTTCGTCGTCGAGATGGGCCTGATGGTGAAGTACATCCGCAAGGGCCCCTTCCTCGATGTCGAAGAAACCGACGCCTGGATGGCCCGCCACGAACACCGTTTACGCACCCATGACGGCAACGTGCCGGGTGCCATCGCAACCCCCGCGGAGTGACGGACATGACCCTTTACGATCTCATCTCCTACGATGTCCTGCGAGTCATCTGGTGGCTGCTTCTGGGCGTGCTTCTGATCGGCTTCGCTCTGACGGACGGCTTCGACATGGGCGTCGGCGCGCTCCTGCCCTTCGTAGGCCGGACTGACACCGAACGGCGCATGGTCATCAACACTGTGGGCCCCGTCTGGGAGGGCAACCAAGTGTGGTTCATCCTCGGCGGCGGCGCCATCTTCGCCGCCTGGCCGCCGCTCTACGCGGTCAGCTTCTCGGGCTTCTACCTTGCGATGTTCGTCGTCCTGGCGGCCTTCATCGTCCGGCCCGTGGCGTTCAAGTACCGCTCCAAGCGGGTCTCGCCCGCCTGGCGGTCGGCCTGGGACTGGGCGCTGTTTGCCGGTGGCGCGGTACCCGCGCTGATCTTCGGCGTGGCGGTCGGCAACGTGTTGCAGGGCGTTCCATTTCACCTGACCGACACGCTGTACCCGATGTATGACGGCACGTTCCACGCCAAGTTCCTCGGGCTTCTGAACCCCTTCGCGCTGCTCGTGGGCGTCGTATCGCTTTCGATGCTGCTGACCCATGGCGCAGCCTGGCTGGGCCTGAAGTCCGAAGGCGTGATCGTAGAGCGCGCGAGGCGCATCGGCACCATCACGGGGATGCTGACCATGGCGGGCTTCGCCCTGTCGGGGCTGTGGCTGGCCGTGGGGATCGAAGGTTATGCCTTCGCTGGCGATGTCGTCACCGACGGCCCATCGAACCCGCTGATGTCCGAGGTCATACGCACCGACAGCTGGTTTGCCGCCTATGCCGCGCGGCCTTGGATCGCGCTCGCGCCCATGCTGGGCTTCCTCGGCACCGCCATGGCCATCCGCGGCCTGCGGTCGGGCTCCGAGGTGAGCACGCTCTTGTGGTCCAAGCTCGGTATCTTCGGGATGATCTCGACCGTCGGCCTGACGATGTTCCCCTTCATCCTGCCCTCGACCGTGGATCCGAATAGCTCGCTCACAGTCTGGGACAGCTCCAGCTCCCACCTCACGCTTTTCATCATGCTTGTCGTGACGGCGATCTTCATGCCGATCATCCTTGCCTACACCGCCTGGGTCTACCGGGTGCTCTGGGGCAAGGTGACCGAGGCCGATGTCACCGCCAACTCCGACACCGTCTACTGAAGGAGACCCATCATGTGGTATTTCGCCTGGCTTCTCGGCCTTCCGCTCGCCGCGATCTTCGCCGTCGTCAACGCCATGTGGCTCGAGATGCGCGAAGACCAGATCCTCGCCGAAGAGCACGAGGACTGACTCCCGATCCCGAGACAACTTCGATCATCCCTTCGAAGTTCCCTGGGGGCCGTGCCCAATCACGGATCACGGCCCCCTCTTTTCCATTAAACGCCGCGCGCTACCGGCGCGACCTCGCGGATCAACATTCTGGAGAAACCAATGAAAAACCTTCTTGCAACTGTCGCCCTGGCTGCCACGACCCTCACCTCCGGCATGGCCGCCGCTCAGGACGGCCCCGACCTCGTGACGATCATCACCTCTCCCGAGCCCCAGACGCAGCTGATGGCCCTCGTGCTGACCTTCCAAGCCGCCCAACAGGGCGCGAACGCGCATATCATGCTCTGCGGACCGGCCGGTGACATCGCACTGAACGACGCGCCCGAAAGTGCCACCGCGGGCCAGCCTCCGCGTGACATGAGCCCACAGGGCCTGATGCAGGTGATCCGCGCGCAAACCGGTGCCACGGTCGAGGTCTGCGCGATCTACCTGCCCGGGCGCGGCGAGGACGCCTCGGTGCTGCTTGACGGCATCGGCGTGGCCGCACCCGACGCGATGGCCGCACGCCTCATGGATGCCGATACCCGTGTCCTGAATTTCTGATCCCCCAGCCGGCTCGGTCGCCCGCCACACCCAGGTCGCTGGCGGGCCGATGGGCCAAATCGCCCGACCGCCGTAGGAGACATGACATGACCCGAGAGTTTCAGACCAGTCGCCGCGCCTTTCTGGCCCTTGCCGCAGCGGGCGGTGCTGCTGCGGCCTTGCCGGGCGAGGCTGTACAAGCGCAGGCGGTGCCGACCAACGCGCGCATCGTCATCATCGGCGCAGGCGCTGCGGGCACGGCGCTGGTCAATCGCCTCGTCGACCGGCTGGAGGGGGCGCAGATCACCCTGATCGACCCGCGGGTCGAACATCTCTATCAGCCGGGCCTCACGCTGGTCGCCGCGGGCCTCAAGCCTCCGAGTTATGTCGTCAGCCAGACCACCGACTGGCTGCCCGATGGCGTCACGCTGATCCCCGCGCGGGTCGCGGCGGTCGACCCCGAGGCGCAGACCGTCTCGACCGAAAGGGGCGAGACGCTGGACTATGACTTCCTCGTCGTGGCACCGGGGCTGATTCTCGACCATGACGCGATCGAGGGCTTCTCGCTCGACTTGGTGGGCGAGAACGGCATCGGCGCGCTTTACGCGGGGCCTGACTACGCCGCGCGGACGTGGCATGCGGCCAGCCGCTTCATCGAGGAGGGCGGGCGCGGTGTCTTCACCCGACCCGCGACGGAGATGAAATGCGCGGGTGCACCGCTTAAGCACACTTTCCTGATCGACGACCGGCTGACGCGGGCCGAGACCCGAGGGGCCGCGCGGATCGACTATATCGCGCCGCAATCCTCGCTCTTCGGGGTGCCGATCGTGGCCGAACGGGTGCGCATGCTTTTTGACGAGCGCGACATCAATTACACCTACGGGCGGACGCTCCGTAGCATCGACGCCGGGACGAAGATCGCCACATTCACCGATGCCGACGGGTTCACCCACGACGAGGAGTACGACTACCTCCACGTCATCCCGCCGCAGCGTGCACCCGAGTTCGTGCGCCAGTCGGGTCTGGCATGGGCCGACCGGTGGACCGACCAGGGCTGGGTCGATTGCGACCCGGCCACGCTGCGCCACAACCGCTACGCCAACATCTGGGCCGTGGGCGACGTGGCGGGCGTGCCGAAGGGCAAGACGGCGGCGAGCGTGAAATGGCAGGTGCCGGTGGTCGAGGATCATCTGGTGGCCGCGATCCAGGGGGCCGAGGGAACCGAGACCTACAACGGCTACACCTCCTGTCCGCTGATCACGCGGATCGGGCGGGCGATGCTGATCGAGTTCGACTACAACAACGACCTGACCCCGTCCTTCCCGGGTATCATCGCCCCGCTGGAAGAGCTTTGGATCAGCTGGCTGATGAAGGAGGTGGCGCTGAAGGCCACCTACAACGCGATGTTGCGCGGACAGGCTTGAGGGAGACGCGACAATGCAGGAATTGACATTTGACACCCTGATCGCGGTCTTCGAAGAGATCTTCGGCCGCGGCCTGTTCTGGACGATGGTCGCCGCGGCGGTGCTGGTGACGCTGGGCTGGATCTACGTTCTGATCCGCGACCGAAGCCTCGGGATGCGCCAGTTCCTGGTAGCGCAGCTCTTCATGCCGGTGGGGGCGGTGCTGGCCGTTTGGTTCGTCATGAAGATGACCGACAGCCACCTTGCCGATATCGGCGGGCCGGTCGACGTCATCGTCTTGCTCGGCATTGCCGCCATGGGCGCCGTCGGCGGCGCAATCCTCGTTTATACCGTAGAGAGGCTGCTGTTTCGGCGTGGAGCGCCGACGCAGGATTGAGCTCTCGTTTGGCGTCGCGTGTCGTGGACCATTGCGCTCGACGTAACTCGTGCGCGCATGCGGGACGGCGGGCGCTACATCCATGTCGTCTCGAATACTGTGACGCGTCACTCTATGGTTCGTTTTCGGCCTGGCACCAGACTGGCAGGAGACTGGGCTCTGCGGTGTACGGCTTCGAAATGGGGAAACCTGAACATCATATGTCAGGGCAGCATCGAAGCGTGAACATGAGCTACATGCCGAACGGCGCAACGCTCCAATATCAAGCGCAAATAGGTGCATTTCGTTGCTGAGCGTGTTCTGGAACCAACTCGAACGGCCGTGGCATCGCGCTTTCTAGGCATTCGTTCAGGCCGCTGCATTGTCAGGATCGGGCTCGATAGAGACATCTGACAAGAAACATCAGATGTCCGCTAAGCGTCAAACCCCGGTCGTTGGTGCTGAGCGCAGCGAATAGCGGCAACGAGCCCGAAGCGGACCTTTGTGTTCGACACAGCATTCGTCGCTACGGGCGGCAAGCGGACCATCGCTGCGCCTTGTATCGTTGTCCGGTCATTGATCTCTCAATCAGTACTGCGGGACCTTCTCTCCCCTCGATGCAGCGGCGGCGACCGTCTCGATCCGCGCCCGCCGTGTCTCCAGGCGCCTGGCCCCCGCGATCCAGCGCAGGACGTTGCGCCGGTAGGACGGGGCAGCGGCCAGCCACCATGTCGTCGCGCCGCGAGTCTCGAGCGCCTCGGTCAGGTCCTCCGGGTCGATGAGCGCGTCGATGGGGTCGGAGTCGTGCCACTTTCCGCTCCACTGCCCTTCGACGACAGCGTTGCGGCCCGCGGGGTGCATGCGCCCCTCGGCCTCCAGCCGCGCCGCGCGGTCCTTGTAGCTCTGCGCCCAGGCCTGCTGCCGGCGCGGCGCGATCAGTTGCATCGTGCGCGCGTCGTCGAGCTTCAGGCGCCGGCCGTCGATCCAGCCGTGGGCGATCAGCGCGTCGAGAACCGCCTCGCGCGAGACGTATCGGTCGGGATGCGCGGCCTTCCAGGTCACCAGCCAGACGCTGTCGGGGCGCGCGTGATGCCGGCCGAGCCAGTCCCAGAGCGCCTGTTCCGAGGCAACCTCGACGTGCTCGAACCTGTCAGGATCCATCGGCGGATCCCTTCCCCGTGAGGAGCCGCAGGATCAGCCCGATGTGCGTCTCCCTGATGCGGTCGACCGGATACAGCGCGTCCCTGTCCGGGAACGACGCCGTCATCTCGCGCGACAGGGCAAGCGTGATCACCGGCCCGAAGATCAGGTGCTGCATGCCGAGCGGATCGACGTGCGCGAAGCTGCCGCGGGCGATCCCGTCCTCGATCATGCCGGTCACCGTGGCGTAGTGGCGGGCGATGAAGCCGCTGTGGAAGGCCTGCGCGACTTCGGGGATCGTCGCCGCGATCTCGGCGATCAGGGGCGCCATTCGGCCTACGGGCGTTGTGAGGTTGATCCGGTAGATCTCCTCCATCGCGGCCCTGATGCGGGCGGGATCGGAGATGGCGTCATCGGACCGGATCGCTTCGAGCCGGCGGACGGCGCCGTCGTAGCCTTCCGTGACGCAGGCGACGAAGAGGGACTCCTTCGACCGGAAGTGGTGGTAGAGGCTTGCCTTCTGGATGCCGATGGCGCGCGCGAGATCCGCCATCGAGGTGCCGGCATAGCCGTGGCTCACGAAGGCCTCGGTCGCCCGCTCCAGAATGTCGGCGCGCCGGCCGGACGCCTGGGCCGGATCGTTCTTCGTCATTGACATGCCCCTCGGCTCGTCTATTTGCCTACCGAACGGTCGGATGGCAATGGTGTCGGACAGCTAAGCTCATGGGTAAGCGATTTCAACCGCCCCGCAAGCGGGTCACCCGGTCGTGCTGTCCGCCGGCACGAAGATCCTCGGCATTCCCACAAAAAGGACTCCGCAGCATGACGCCCGACCACGCCTTCGACGCCCACAGCTTCGACTTCCTCGAAACCCTTGCGGCGCACAACGACCGCGACTGGTTCACCGCCAACAAGGCGGTCTTCGCAACCCGGCTCGAGCGGCCGTTCATCCACCTGCTCGAAACGCTGAGCAACCGGCTGGCCGATGCGCCCCGGCCCGTCTCGGGTGGCAAGGCAACGGTGTTCCGCATGAACCGCGACGTGCGATTCAGCGAGGATAAGCGCCCCTACAAGACCAATCTCTCCGGTCTCTTGACGGCCTCGGGCACGAAGAAGGAGGCAGGCGGGATCGTCTATCTCCAGCTCGACGCCACGGGGGGCTTCGCGGCCGCGGGCTACTACGGCCTGAGCCCCGCCGAACTGGGCCCGATCCGGGACGCGATGATCGCGCGCGCCGGGGACTTCGCGGCGATCAAGGCCGGCTTGACGCAGGCGGGGCGCGATCTCGACCGAGGCGACAGCCTGACGGCCATGCCGAAGGGCTTCACCGACCACGCCGGTCATCCGCACGCCGCCGAGATCCGCCTGAAGTCACTGATCCTGCGCGAGGACCTAGGGCGCGATCTCTGGCTCTCCGGCGAGATCCCAGACAGGGTCGAGCGGCTTGCCCGCGATGCCATGCCGCTCCTCTCCTTTGCCGGGGCGGTCCGATGAGGGGCCACAGGATCGAAGGCGCCGACAAGGTCCGGGGACGGGCTCCCTTCGTCGATGACCTGCGCGAAGATGTCCTCGGGTTTACCCCGCTGATCGCCCTCGCGGTGACGGCGCCGGTAGGCTCCGGAACCATCCGGCGGATCGACACCGATGCGGCGCTTCGTCTGCCCGGCGTGCGGGCGATCATGACCCACGAAAACGCCCCGCGCCTGCGCAAGGTCATCTCGCTCAGCATGTCCGAGCCGGGGGTCCGTCTGCCTCTGCAATCGCCGCGGATCGCCTATGCGGGTCAGGTCGTCGCGGTGGTCGTCGCCGAGACGCTGATGGCGGCCCGCCAAGGAGTTGCCGCCATTGCGCTGGACATCGAACCCGGTCCGGCCCCGGTCGTGACGCTGGAGGATGCCGACAACCGCCTGCGGGCGGTGAAGCGTGCGGGGATAGGTCCCGGGCGCAGCCGGAAGGGGAATGCCGACTCGGCGCTTGCCGCCGCAACGGTCACAACGGACGACACCTTCCACAACGCGCCCCACCACCAGAACCCGCTCGAGCCCGGCGCTGTCGTCGCCCGGTGGGATGGGGATGGCGGCGTTACCGTTCATGCCGCGGTCCAGTGGCACCACATCGACGCGATGATGATCGGGCAGGCTTTCGGGCTGGGATGGTCCGACGGGATGCCCGGCTTGCTGCGCCGGGTGATCGGCAGGTCGCGGCACGAAAGCAGGGTGCGACTCTTCAACCACTTCTCCGGCGGGGCCTTCGGGCGCAACATCTCGTATCAGGCGCTGCTGCTCGCGCCCATGGCGGCGCGGGTCGCGGGCGCGCCGGTGAAATTCGTCCAGACCCGGCGCGACACCTTCTCGCTCATGTCGCACAGGTCGGAGGTGCGCCAGAGGCTCCGCCTTGGCGCGCACCCCGACGGACGCCTCGCGTCCATCGTGCTCGAGCCCGACATCGCGAAGGGCAATGCCGCCTTCGTCGAGCCCGTGGGCGAGATGCCGTTCCAGCTTTACACCCATGACACCCATCGCCTGACCTCCCGGGTGGCGCAGCTCGACCTGCCGGGTGCGGGCTGGATGCGCGGCCCCGGGGTCGCCCACGCGATCTTCGCGCTGGAACAGGGGATGGACCGGCTGGCCGCGCGACTGAGGATGGACCCGCTGGACCTCCGCCTCCTCAATCACGCGGGCACACATCCCGTCAGCGGCACGCCGTGGGAGGCGAAGGCCCTGCGCGGGGCCTACGCCGCCGGCGCCGCCGCGATCGGGTGGCGGGACCGCCCGAAGGGCGGCACCATCAGGCCGGATGGCCGCCTCACCGGCTACGGCATGGCGTCCGCCATCGACCTCGGGCGGCAGTTTCCCGCGACCGCGCATGTCACGCTGACGGCCGACGCGCGCGCCGTCGTCTCCATTGCGGTGGCCGAGATGGGCCAGGGGCTGCTGACCGGGCTGACCGGGCTCGTGTCCGAGATGACGGGCCTGCCGCCCGACCGGATCACGCTCAGGCGACAGGCGATCTCCGAGGCGTATGCCGCCGGGTCCATCGGGTCCACCGGCACCTATTCGAACGCTGCCGCCATTCAGGACGCGCTCCATCGCATCGCGACCCGGCTGGCGGATCGGACGCGGAAGGACCGCGCCTCTCCGCTGTTTGGGCGCAAGGCGAAGAGGGCGCGGATCGAAGGCCCCGATCTGGCCCTTGCCGATGGATCGCGCGCCCCGCTGGCCGACCTCCTGTATCGGCATGGGGACCAGTCGGGGTCCGGCCGCGCGGGGTTGACCTTCGGCGCCTCCGGCAAGGCCAAGGCGAGCTTCGGCGCCGTCTTCTGCGAGATGGCCGTCGACCCGGTCACGCTCGAGATCGAGGTCGTCCGGCTGGTCGGCGCCTATGATTGCGGACGCGTCCTGCAACCGGCCATCGCCGCCGCACAATTGCGCGGGGCAATGATCATGGGTCTGGGACAGGCGTTGATGGAGGAGACCCGCCTCGACCGGCGGACGGGAGCGTGGACCAACGCCGAACTCGGCGAGGCGCTGATCCCTACGCAGGCGGACGTCCCGCATGTCGAGGTCCTGACGGTGGGGTCGGGCACGGACGACGGCCCCCTGAACTTCAAGGGCATCGCCGAGACGGCGATCGTGGGCGTCGCCCCCGCCATCGCCTCGGCCTTCGCGGACGCGACGGGCGGGCTCATCCGTTCGCTGCCCATGACCTATGTGGAACGGCTGCGCGCCGTCTCCGCCCTCGAACCCATCGCCCAAGGAGTGGCCTCGGAATGACGCTGACCATCAACGGACGGGACTACCCGGTGCCGGAGACTGCCCACACGACGCTTCTGGACGTCCTGCGGGAGGATCTTTCGCTGACCGGCACGAAGAAGGGCTGCGACCACGGCCAGTGCGGCGCCTGCACTGTGCTCGTTGACGGGCGGCGGGTGCTGTCCTGCCTTCAGCTGGCGGCGACCGTCAGGGGCCCGGTGACCACCATCGAGGGCCTGTCGACCGGCGACGATCTGCATCCCATGCAGGCGGCGTTCCTGGACCACGACGCCTACCAGTGCGGCTACTGCACCCCGGGCCAGATCATGTCCGCCATCGCCTGCGTGGCCGAAGGCCATGCCGGATCGGACCGCGAGATCGCGGAGTGGATGTCCGGGAACCTCTGCCGCTGCGCGGCCTATCCCCAGATCCGCGCAGCCATCCGCGCCTGTGCCACCAAGGCCGGGGAGGTCGCGCGATGACCCCGCCTGTCCTGCGCCGCGATGGCCTTCCCCTTGGCGGAGAGAAATGGATCGCCGGGGGCACGACCCTCGTGGACCTGATGAAGCTTGGCGTCGAACGGCCCGCGGGCCTCGTCGATCTTGGCGCCCGGCGGGGCGAACTCGCCAGGATTACGGAGGCCGAAGGTATGCTCACCCTCGGCGCCATGACGACCATGGCGGAAGCCGAGCGCGACCCCCGCATCCGCCAGCGCTACCCCGCCGTGCATCTTGCGCTGTCGCTTGCCGCGAGTCCCCAGATCCGCGAGATGGCCACTCTGGGCGGGAACCTCCTGCAGCGGACGAGATGCACCTTCTTCCGCGATGGACGCTCGGCCTGCAACAAACGCAACCCGGGCGCGGGATGCAGCGCGATCGGCAACCCCGACGAGCCTCGGGCACTGTTCGGTGCGTCCGGGCACTGCGTCGCCACCTATCCGGGCGACCTCGCGGTTGCCTTGGTGGCGCTCGACGCGACCCTGTCGGTCGAGGCGGCCGACGGTTCCGTGCGAGGGATGGCGGGGAGCGACCTGCACCGCCTGCCGGGAGATACGCCCCATGTCGAGACCGCGCTGGACCCGGGCGAACTGATCACCGGCATCCACCTGCCGCTCCCCGACTGGACGGGGCAGACCTACGTGAAACTCAGGGAGCGCGCCTCCTATGGCTTCGCAAGCGCCTCGGCCGCCGTGTGCGTTCGGCTGGAGGGGCGAACCGTGGTGGCGGCGCGTGTCGCCCTTGGGGGCGTGGCTTCCGTGCCATGGCGCTGCAGGGGCGTCGAGGATTGGCTGCAGGGGCGCATCGCGGACAGGAACACGTTCCTGCAGGCCGGCCGCGCCTGCGTCTCACGGGCAGATCCGGGCGTGGGCAAGGATGCCTATCGTCAGGAATTGTGCGCGCGCGCCGTGACGAAAGCGTTGCTGGTCGCCTGCAATTCCGCTTCCGACGACGCAGTGTGACGCGACGTTCCGGCCGCCCGATCCGCTGAACCGAAAGCCGACGTCCGAACGACAAGATCCCAAGGCCCGAAGTGGGCCGATTATGACGGTTGATGCCGCTTAGGCGAAGGTCCGAAAAGTCCGCACAGCGGTCGTTGGGCGCGCTTGTAGCCAATGGCGGCTCTGGTCGGGATTGCGGCCGTCGCTGCATACACCATCAATGGCCGCTCTGCGGACGAACCGGACTGATGCCGGTGCAGCGACGTTCACCGCTGCGGCACGGCCGGGTCGCGATGGGCCTTGCGGCAGTGCAGCACGCCTTCCCCGAAGCGGTCGTTCGAGCACGGTTGAATGGGACAGATCTGAACCGGACATTCGCCGCGTGGCAGCTTGACGTCTCACATGCGGACTTTCCGGACGTTCCCTCGCCAAGCCCGAACCGGAACTGCGGCCCGTCTTGCTGCCCTTCAGACGGGCCAACGTTCTACTTTGTAGTGCGCCGGACCAGCCAGCCGCGCGTGCCGCAGGGACACCGGCAGGGCGATGCGTCGACATACGCAAGCATCGACTTTCCGTCCTTCAATCGTGACATGGTTTTCAGTGACCTGCCCGGACCTCAATTGCGGCTCTTGGGCAAGTTCTCGAGCAGGAAATCCAGCACCATCCGAACCGGGCTTGCGTCACCCACATTGGCTGGCCAGATCGCATAGGTTTCTATGGGACGAAGCGGCACATCTGGAAGAAGACGCACAAGCCTCCCGTCCCGCACATGGTCTTGGACCACATCTTTCGGGATCGCAAGAAAGCCAATCCCTTCGCGCGCGAGTTCTTCCGCCACCAACATGGAATCCAGCGTGGCCGCGATGCGGGGCTCGACACGCTGACCGGCAGGCCTCGGCTCGAGCAGAAAATCGTTCAGGCGCAACCCGGGTGGAAACTCGATCCAGTCCCAGGCCGCCAGATCCTCGATTACCTTTGCGGGCGACCGGGCCGTCACATAGTCTGGTGATGCAGTCAGCCAGACTTCAAAGCGTCGAAACAGGCGGGATTTGTAGGTTGAATCCTTAAGACCGGACGTTCCACCCCGGATCGCGAGGTCGAACTGCGATCCCGAGAGATCGCTGAATGCGTCCGTGAAGGTGATCGAAAAGGTCAGTCCTGGAAATCTCTTCAGCAACTGGGCCCAGGCTGCCCCGAACGCGGGGTGCTGTGCGCCTGACGGCAGCGTCACCCGAATGTGGCCGACGGGTTGTGCCTTGCGCATTTGCATCGCCGCCATGCCCTTATCGGCCGCCTGAGTCATCAGACGCGTGCTACGCAGCAGTTCGGCCCCCGCATCGGTTAACGAGAGGTTCCGCGTCGACCGATAGAACAAGGGCAGATCGAGCTGCATCTCGAGCTGGCTGACATGGTGGCTGACAACCGATGGCGAAATGCCGAGCCGCTTCGCCGCACCGCGAAACGATCCCGCATCCGCCACGGCCTGAAAAACCGCCATCCGGGCAAGGTGATCCATCATTGTTCGATTATATCGAACACAGAAAACAAGATCACCTCGATAGTGCGAGGTAGAGTTCTGTCAGAGGATCAAGCCGGATCGAACACTGCAAGCCTGGAAGGATCCCGATCATGGCCGCCATCGACACCAACCTCGCCTTCGCCCTTCGCCCCGCTGCCTCGCTGCGCCGCGCCGCTGCCCTGCTACGCGGCCTTGCCGCGCGGCTGTCGGTGCCCGTCGATCCGGACGACGCGCGCACGCGCCGGGACTTCGTTCGTGAGATGACCGCACGCAACCCCGACGCCTTTTCCGGTGATTTGGACGTACAGGCCGTTATGCTGCACTATTCTGGACAGTTCTGATGACGGTGCGGAGTGCTGCCGTGACCCTGACCATCACTCGCGCCGAGACGCCCGAAGACCTCGACGCCGTGCGGGCGTTGTTCCGCGACTTCTTCGCCTGGGCGATGGAGAATGTGGCCAAGGGCGAGAAAGACCCGAACCCGTCGGTCTTCGCCAACCTCGAAGCCGAGCTTGCCGGCCTGCCGGGACGTTTCGGTCCGCCCTCGGGCTGTCTGCTGCTGGCGCGGCTCGACGCGGCGCCGGTAGGTTGTGTCGCCTTCTACGGGCAGGACGCGACGACGATGGAGATCAAGCGCATGTTCGTGCGTCCCGATGGATGGGGTCACGGGATCGGCGCGCAGATGCTGAAAGTGTTGCTGACCGAGGCCGAGGCCGCCGGATACGTCCGCTACCGTTTGTCCACCCATCACGAACTGCATGCCGCGCAGTCGCTTTACCGGCGCGCCGGATTTCGTGACGTGCCCGGTTCACCGGATTTTCCGGGCATCGTCGAAGGCGTCGACATCTGCATGGAAATGATACCGGTCCGCGAGACCAAAGAGGAGAGCCGCCTTGCCTGAACTGACCGACCCTTTTGCCCATCACCCTGAATTGCGCGACCGGATCGCGGACACCGAGACGTCCTACTTTCGAACATTCAACGTTGAGGCGATCATGGCAGCAGACCCCCGCCAGGAGGCGTTACGCGACTGGGTCCATTCCGACGCGCAGCGCGAGGCGATCCGGGCCGAGGCGCTGGCCGACCATTCGGGCGATCTGTGGATCTTCGGCTATGGGTCGCTGATGTGGGATCCGGCCTTGCGCTTTGCCGAGGTGCGGCGCGCCCATGTCGCGGGCCATGCCCGCCGCCTGATCCTGATAGACACCAGGGGCGGCCGCGGCACCAAAGAGGCACCCGGCCTGTTCGCGACGCTGGATGCCGTCGAAGGGTGCGACGGGTGCGAGGGGCTGGCCTTTCGGATCGCGGCGGCGGATGTCGAGACCGAGACCGAGATCCTGTTCCGGCGCGAGATGATCGCGCCCGGCTACCTCGCCCGGTTTGTTCCGGCCCGGATCGGCGATGCGGAAATTCGCGTGTTGACCTTTGTCGCGGACCACAACGTGCCGGACGTGCGCCCCGACCTTACCTACGCGGAACAGGTTCGTTATATCGCACATGGCGCGGGCGATCTTGGCACCAGCCGAGACTATCTGGCCAATATCGTCGGGCATTTCACGCATCTCGGGATCACCGATGCGCATTGCAGCGACCTGTTATGCGCGGTGGATGCCCACCTCGCCGCGCTCACGAACAAGGAAACTGCCCAATGACCGCGCCCACTCCGTTTTTCGACGGCCACAACGATTTCCTGCTGCGCCTCATGAAAACCCCCGCCCCGCGCGAAGAGACCTGGTTGGGCACGGCTGGCCACGGCCATCTGGACCTCGCGCGGATGAAGGATGCGGGCTTTGCCGGCGGGCTGTTCGCGATTTTCGTCCCACCTGCATCCAGCGGCCCGCCGCCTGACTTCAAGGCGCTGATGGCCGAACCGCCCTACGCCCTGCCGATGCCGCCCGAAATGACGCATCCACAGGCCCAGCCCGACGCGCTGGCCATGGCGGGGCTGTTGCACTGGATGGAACGCTCGGCACCCAATGACTTCCGCGTCTGCCGGTCGGTCGCCGAAATCCGCGCCGCCATGGCCCAAGGCGTGATCGCCGGAGTGATGCATATGGAAGGGGCCGAGGCGATCGGCCCCGACCTTGACGCGCTCTACCTGTTTCACGACATGGGCCTGCGCTCGCTCGGCCCGGTCTGGAGCCGGCCGACGATCTTCGGCCACGGCGTGCCGATGGCCTTTCCGGGCAGCCCCGACACCGGGCCGGGCCTTACCGAGGCAGGCCAGGACCTGGTGCGCCTGTGCGAGGAACTGGGTATCGTGATCGACCTGTCGCATCTGAACGAAAAGGGCTTCGACGATGTCGCCCGGGTCTCATCAGCGCCGCTGGTGGCGACCCATTCCAACGCCCATGCGCTGTGCGACAGCCCGCGCAACCTGACGGATCGGCAGTTGCACATGATCCGGGAGCGCGGTGGGATGGTGGGGTTCAACTTCGCCACCTTCTACCTGAACGCCGACGGCACGGCGGACACGGACACTGGATGGGACGTGATGCTGCGCCAGCTCGACCACCTGATCGCGCAGGCGGGCGAGGATCACGTCGGGCTGGGGTCGGACTTTGACGGTTGTGTCCTGCCCGACCTGATCGGCGACGTCACCGGCGTACAGCACCTGTTCGAGGCGATGGCCGCGCATGGCTACGACGCGCAGCTGATCGCGAAGCTGGCGCGCGAGAACTGGCTCGCCTGTCTCGACCGGTGCCTGAACTGATGTCCGGCCTGAAGCATTCGCCCATCGTCCCGCCCCTGTGCCTCACGCGCACCCTTGTCGATCGGCTGCCGCCGCGCGTCGATGAACGCGGGCCCGTGATGCTCGAGGATCCCCCGCCGGAGTTCTACCACCGGACCGCTGCCGGGATCCTTGAGCGGCTCGACACGCAAGGCGCGGTCTGGGTCTTTGCCGCAGGATCCCTGATCTGGAACCCGCGCATGGAGGTGGCCGAACGCCGGGCCGCGCAAGTGACCGGGTGGCGGCGGGCGTTCTGCCTGACCGACCGGCGCTTCCGCGGCTGCCCCTCGACGCCGGGACTGATGATGTCCCTCGACCGGGGCGGGGCCTGTTCCGGTGTGGTCCTGCGGATGGACACCGGCGACGACCCGCTGGCCGCTTTGTCGAGCCTTCTGCAGAAAGAGCCCCCGGTGCCGCCCGAACACGTGACCGCCGAAACCGCGGCCGGCCCGGTCGAGGCGATCCTCTTCGCCGCCGATCCCCACTTTCCGCTGTACCGGCCCGAGCCGCCAATGGAAGAGCTGGCCGACATGCTCGCCCGTGCCGTGGGGCACGTCGGCACCATGGCCGAATACCTGCTGAACACCGTCACCGAACTGGAGCGGGCCGGCGTCCATGACCTGCATCTTTGGCGCCTGCAGGAGATGGTGGCGGAGCGTCTGGAACGGCTCTCGAGCCCTATGGCCACCGCTCGTGGCGCTGTTCACGACGTTCACGCGGCGGACTGAAGTACTCGCCCACGCGAGCGGTCGCTTCATCCCGAGATCGACATTGAGACGGTCCTGTCCTTCGACCTCGTGGATCTGGAGAGCGAAGGCTTCGATGGCGCGCTGCGCTACGGTACCGGCGACTGGCCGGGCCTGACCAGCCAACTGATCTACCGCGACTGCGTGGGCCCTGTCGCTGCGCCGGAACTGCTCGGCAACATGGCAGAGCCTCTGGACATCGAAACTTTGGCAGCACTCCCGCAGGTGACCACGTCGCAATGGCCGGGCGACTGGGAGCAATGGTTCGCCGAGGCGGGTCTTCCGCCCGATGCGAATGTCTCGCCAACCGTTTATGACAGCCGTGCGCTGGTCTTTGATGCGGTCTTGTCAGGACAGGCGATGGCGATCTTCGATCTCCGCATGACGGCACTGGACGAAGCCAGAGGCCGCCTCGTCCGGCTGCATCCGCTCACCGTCGAACGCCCGCAAGGTATCCATATCGTCTTCCCGCAGAGCCGGCTTATCGATCCGCGCAGAGAGGTGTTCGCCGATTGGCTGAAGCAGGAAGCGACAGGCGACGAGCCAGCAGTCAGGACCCAGGAAAGCGATGGCGCCGTGGCCTAGGTTCATGGCCGCTTCGTCCGCGAAGCCGCCGGTCGGAACTGACGAGGTCTGTGTCCGCTACCGGTGAGAGCAGCCGTTTCACCAATGTCTCAAGAACTGGCCCAGGGGCTGGAGGTGGCCTTACCTCTTGGCCGCTCCACCCCTCTGCAGTTCGGTCGCTATTCGACAGCCGCCAGATCTTTCAATATGTCCAGCATCGCCGCCGAGGTATCAGTGTGGTGGTGCACCAACTTCCACTGTCCGCTTGCTCTTCGATAGACGTTCGTGACCCGGTGATGGATATCTGCGGTTCGTCCAGCGATCACGAGCGTTCCGGTTTCGACACCAGTTTCAACGGCGAGTTCGTCGGTGAGCATCAGCATCTGATCCTCAATGCGGATTTGCCCGCCTCCCGCGATTTCTGCGACCTTGGAAAAGCTCGCAATCACGGCGTCATAGCCTAGGTCTCGACCACCGATCGGGTGGAGCGCCGAGACGTCGTCGGTTCGCGCCCACGCCTCCGCCATCGGCGCAACATCGCCGGCAGCCATGCGGCTAAGGGCACTATAAAAGGTTGAGGATGCTTTGCGTACATTGGTCAGCTCTGACATGAGGTGTTTCCTTTCGTTGTGCCGAGCGGGATCGGCCCCAGCACTCGCCGTGATCTGCTCGTTTGAGATTTTTCGGAGGTTCTATTAACCGGCGGTCTCTTCGGCGCCGGACTTCACGGCCGCGAAAAAATCCGCGCGGGCATTGGTCTTCGGATACGGATCGTCGGGGATCTCAACGCCGAGGAAGGTGCATAACGGCGCCCACCCATCCTGAGCACGGAACACAAGCGCCCGTCCGTCTTCGACGAGACGTTCGACGGCTTCCGCATTTGCGCGGTAGGCTGCGAGGATGCCTTCACGGTCGGTCCGGCCACCAAGAGCCTGCCCGACGATCACCCGTTCGATCATCTCGAACCAGGACCGCCGCTCGTCAGGCCATGATGCCTTTTCGAGAATGAGTGGCAGGATGGTTTGCGAGAAGCTTCCGTACCAATCGTCCGGGTCGCGGGCGGACAGGATGACCCTGGCGTCAGGGTTGGCTGCAAGGACATCCTGCCAGTAGGCAGAGACCGGAAAATCGACAGCCGCGCGGTACCCGGCGAAGATGCTGTCGAAATCAGCCTGGCCTGCGGCGACATCCGTCCAGTGAAGGATCTGCTCCGGGTTGTCGATCACCTCGGACATGTGGTGACAGGGACCGAAACCGATCATCTCTAGGGCGGTCTTGAGCGAATAGGTCCCGGTTCGCCCAAAGCCGGCACCGACGATTTCAAGTGTCATGGTTCTCGAACTCCTTTATGAACCAGATTTATCAAGGCCCTGGGTATCGGGCTTTGTGAGGAAAGACTGACGAAGAATGTTTGAAAACAGAAACAAGAAGATTTCATAGGTCATGAACGAAATCGATTTGCATCGGATCGACCTCAATCTTCTTGTGGTCTTCGAAACGCTGATGGAGACGAGGAGCGTCACCGCGACGGCCGATCGGATCGGTCGCACGCAGTCCGCCGTCAGCCACTCCCTGGCGCGACTGAGAGAGCAGCTTGGCGATCCGCTGCTGGTCCGTGTCGGCGGCAAGATGGAACCCAGTCCTTTCGCCGAACTGATCATCGAGGACGTGAAACCCATTCTGCGCAGCATACGCCGGGTCATCGCGCCGCGAAGCCTTTTCGATCCCGGAACCAGCGACCGGGTGTTCCGGATCGCGATGCCGACATTGACCAAGGTGATTGCCGAGGTTTCGAAGCGCGTCGAGGCAGAGGCCCCGAACGTGAAGATCGAATGGCTGCCCGCCCATCACGACGTCTACTCGGCCCTGAGCGAAGGCTTGATCGATCTCGCCCATCTTGGCGGCGAACCGCGCCTGCCCGACGGGCTCGAGCAGCAAACGATGGAACCTTTCTCATGGGTGACCTTTGCGCGCGGCGATCACCCGGCCTGTTCCAACTGGGGCATCGAAGCGTGGCACCGCTATCCGCATCTCATGGTCAACGTCACTAGATCCATGCAGAACCCCTTTCCCCTCGGAACTGGCGGAGATGTTGGTGCGCGTCGTGTAAGCGCGATGATCGGAGACTCGGCCGGCGTAGCATCGCTTCTCGCAAGGTCGGATTTCCTCGCGACCTTTCCAGCGATCCTGCTTGCATGGGACATGGATGCCTTCGGACTGAAACCAATGAAGCCGCCCATCGATCTGGAGCCGGTTCTTGTCAGGTTCTTCTGGAGTTCACGGCTGGCGAACGATGCCGGTGGCGCATGGATCCGTTCGATCGTGATCGAGACCTATCGAAGGCTTCAAGCCGAAGCGGAAGCCAGACTATCCGTCGATAGAATCATCTGTCCTCAATCCCGGGCGTAGCCCTCTTTTCCGTGCTTTTCTTGGCGCCCAAATGGCCGGATTGTCCGCAGAGCGGACAGTTCGCTCCACGATGTGGACGGCGCCTTCTTTGCGCAAACCAGACGTCGATTTAGCGCAATCCAATCCTGGGCCGTTCGCTCGCCACATTGCCAAAGAACCCGTCATTTGCTCACTTTCGATTGGACTTCGTGCCTGAACAGAGCGGTAGTGTGCTGCGACCGCCGACGCAGTCGTCGATCTCTGCCCGGACCTCCGGGCTCTGCCTGGTAGCAGGGGCAGGGTGCTCCTGACCCAACCAGGAGATCGAGATGACGACGAAGACCAAACCCCGTACAACGAAGAAGGCGCAGCTGATCAGGATGCTGTCAGCCAGGGCTGGCGCCGACATCGCAACGATCAGCGGCAAACTCGCTTGGCAGACCCATACCACGCGCGCAGCGATCACGGGCCTCAGGAAGGCCGGCTACGAGATCACGGTGGAGAAGACCGACGGCGGCAAGCCGACCCGCTACCGGATCATCGCAGAACCGCCAGCGGCCGAAGGTGACGCCCAGTCTGCGGCAGCGCCGGAGGAGACCGTCGATGCCGGGTAAGGCGGACCCTGATCGGGCCGCTGTTCTGCAGGACTGGGCGGAGACCTTCGGGTCTCCGCCTCCGCCCTACCTGTCGGTCGCCTTCATGCGGAGGGCACTTGCTCACGAGGCGCAGTGCCGCAAGCATGGGGGCCTGCCAGCGGCCACGCGGCGCGCGTTGAAGCGGATCGCGGACGGCCAGTCTGTCACGGAGAGTACGAAGCTGATCGCCCGGCCCGGCGCGCATCTCGTGCGGGAATGGAATGGTCGGACCTATCAGGTCGAGGTGCTGGCAAAGGGATACCGGATGGATGGGCGCGCGTGGCCGTCGCTCTCGGCGATCGCAAAGCACATCACAGGCACGACTTGGTCCGGCCCGCGCTTCTTCGGGATGACCGACAGGTCCGGAGGCGGCGCATGACGAAGACCCGCTGCGCGATCTACACTCGCAAGAGTTCTGAGGACGGGCTGGAGCAGGAGTTCAACTCGCTCCATGCGCAGCGGGAGGCCTGCGCCGCCTACATCGCCAGCCAGAGGCACGAGGGCTGGGTGATGCTGCCCGACCAATACGACGATGGCGGCCTGTCCGGCGGCAGTCTGGAACGCCCGGCGCTACAGCAACTTCTCGACGATGTCCGGAGCGGCCGGGTCGACCAGATCGTGGTTTACAAGATCGACCGGCTGACCCGGTCGCTTGCGGACTTCGCGAAGATCGTCGACGTCCTCGATGCGGCTGGCGCGTCCTTCGTGTCGGTGACGCAGTCCTTCAATACGGCCACCAGCATGGGCCGCCTGACGCTGAACATGCTCCTGTCCTTCGCGCAGTTCGAGCGCGAGGTCACCGCAGAGCGCATCCGGGACAAGATCGCGGCGTCCAAGCGCAAGGGGCTCTGGATGGGCGGCAAGGTGCCGCTGGGATACGATCGCGATGGGCGGTCGCTGAAGGTTAACGAGACCGAGGCAAAGACCATCCGCAGGCTCTACGAACTCTACGAAGAACATGGCACCGTTCGGCAGGTTAAGGAGGAAGCTGATCGTCTTGGCCTTAGGAGCCGCGCCCGGGCAGCGGCCGATGGCACACACTCAGGCGGCGGCGCCATTGACCGGGGACACATCCATCACATCCTGACGAACCCGATCTATGCCGGGCGCATCCGTCACCGCAGACAAGTCTACGCGGGCCAGCACCCGGCGATCATCGATCCCGACCGCTGGGATGCGATCCAGCTGCGGCTTCAGGATGGCGCGGCGAGGAGCAGGCGGAAGGCGTCACTCGGTCGGACGTCACTGCTGTGCGGCAAGCTGTTCGACGAGACCGGTGATCGACTGACGCCGTCGCATTCGAAGACGAGGACAGGCACGCGGCTCAGGTATTACATCTCCCATCGGCTTGTCGCGCGGAGCGGTGAAGCGCATCCCGGAGCGTGGCGCTTGCCGGCAAACGATCTGGAGAAGCGCGTTGCAGACCGCGTACGCACAACGATCTCCCGGAACGGCTTCATCGCGTCGGTGATGCAGGGGGAGAGCGCCGATGCCATCGCCCGCGCATCGGCCGCCGCCGCCGCGTGGCTTGCGGATGCCAGGCCCGAGGATCTCCTCGTGCTTGTCGCCCGCGTCGACATCGCACCCGGGTCGATGACACTGAAGATGGATGCCGTGATCCTCGCGGAGCGGATCGCTGTCGATGCGGAGTGCATCAATGCGGATGCTCTCACATCGCGCCATCCGTTCCAGCTGCGCAAGCGCGGCGTCGAGACGAAGGTCGTCATGGCCGATACGCTCGCGGGTCAGGACGAGACGCTCATCCGCAACATCGCACGTGCCCATGCCTGGTTCGGACGGATCAAGGCTCGCGCGACCTTCGCAGAGATCGCCGAAACGGACGGCACATCGAAGCGCCGCATCCAGCAGATGATCGACCTTGCCTTCCTCGCGCCGGACATCGTTCGGGATGTGCTGGATGGAAAGCAGCCTGCAGGGTTTACATCGGACTGGTGCAAGACCCACGACCTGCCGTCCGACTGGTCCGAGCAGCGCGCTCTGGTCGCGACTCTCTGATCGCAATCACCCACACCTCGTACCATGGAAATGCCCTGCGCAGACTTCGGGCTGTTTACGGGGCATGTGAAGGGCGGTTCGCGGTCTGCAAATATGACAGACGCCGGCAAGCTGCGGAAACGACGGCACTATCTGCACCGTACCTCGTACCGTCTCGATTTGCGGAAGTGACTGGCTGGGGTGGTAGGATTCGAACCTACGGTACACGGTACCAAAAACCGCTGCCTTACCGCTTGGCTACACCCCAACCGTGCCGTGCTAGCTACTCAATCGGCTGCGGGGGATCAAGCCCCGTGCAAGGTTTTTTGGCTGGCTGGACGCGCTATTCCTGCGGCGCTTCGCGGCGAAGCAGATCGTCGTCGGAAAGCGCCTCGCGTTCGGCCTCGATCAGCGTCTCGAGATCAGCCGTTTCGGTCACGCCGACCTCCTGCACCTCGACCGGCGCGGGCGGAGGTGTAGGCGGTGCCGCGGCCGGTTTCGGCGCAGCGGCCGCGGCGCCCGTGGGCGCAGGCAGGGCGCCCAGAATTCGGTAGGTCGGTTCGGGCAAGCCGATGCCCGCCTCCTCCAGCCGCGCCTTCACCACGCGGATCGCTTCGCCCTTGGCCATGCCGATCGAGGTCTGGTGCTGCATGATCCAGCCGGCCGCCGTGAGGTCGATCGTGGAGGGCCCGAGGCCTTCGACCCAGACGGCGGGTGCGGGGCTGTCCAGCACGAAGGGAAGCTCGGTCAGCGCGGCGAGGACGATCTCCTGCGCCCGCGCGATGTCGGCGCCGGGGTCGATGCCGATCAGGAAGGTGAAGCGGCGTTCGTCGTTCCGGCTGTAGTTGATGATCTTCGACTTGAAGACCGTCGCGTTGGGAAGGCGGATGTGATTTCCATCGAGGCTGAGAAGGATCGTCGCGCGGCTGGTCAGGCGGATGACGTGGCCCGTTTCGCCCTCGATCTCCACGAGGTCCTTGGGGCGGAAGGGCTGCCGGATGGACAGCATGATCGAGGCAATGAAGTTCTCGACGGTGTCCCGGACGGCGAAGCCGATGGCGAGGCCCACGATCCCGGCCGCGCCCAGGATCGTGCCCAGTAGCGCGGTCAGGTTCAGCAGATCGAGCGCCAGCACGACGCCGAACACGATGAACGCGAGGCGCACGATCTGCCGGTAGATGTCGGCGATGAAGGCATTCGGCGCGATGCGATCCCAGGGCCATTTTCGCGCGGCGATAAAGAAGCCCGCGAACATCACGGCAAGTCCGGCGGCGAGAGCCACGAGGATAAGCGGCAGGAAAGCCAGGAACTGGGCGAGGCGCCCCTCGATTCGTTCGATCGCGGGATCGAGGCGCTCGCGCATGTCCGTGCTTTCGGTGACCTCGTTCTCGATGGCCACGACGCCTTCGACGCGCCCGACGAGCCCGTTCAACGCATCGATTTGGGCGGAGTCGAGGACCGTACCGCGCAAGGTGACGATGCCGTCGGCCACGGAGACCGACACGTTCCGGTAACCGTCGAGTTGCCGCAGGATGTCGCGAATCCGGTCGGCTATTGCGGTGTCGAGGGCGATGTCGCTTTGGACGGCGATCGTGCCGGCGGGCTGTCCCCCTTCGGTCTGGGCGAGAGCGGGCAGGGGCGCGACCGCGAGAAGAACAAGCAGAAGAAGGGACGTGAAGCGAGGCATGGCGGCTCTGGCGGTCCGGAGGGGATGGTCCGGAGCCTAAGCGGCTTTCGATGGAGCGTGAAGGGCGCGCGGCCTCAGAGGCGGATCGGGTCGGCCTTTGCGATGCGGTCGAAGTCCATCAGCCGGGAAATGAGCGCGGGCATCTGGGCCAGCGGGATCATGTTGGGGCCGTCCGAGGGCGCCGTGTCCGGCGCTTCGTGCGTCTCGATGAAGACCCCCGCGATGCCGAGCGAGACAGCGGCCCGCGCCATCACCGGGGCGAACTCCCGTTGCCCGCCTGAGGATGAGCCCTGGCCGCCCGGTTGCTGCACCGAATGGGTGGCGTCCATCACGACAGGGTAACCTGTCTTCATCATCTCGGGCAGCGCGCGCATGTCCGTGACGAGCGTGTTGTAGCCGAAGGACACGCCGCGTTCGGTCAGGAGGATCCGTTCGTTGCCGGTCGAGGCGACCTTGGCCGCCACGTTCGCCATGTCCCAGGGCGCCAGGAACTGGCCCTTCTTGACGTTGATCGCGGCGCCGGTCTCGCCCGCGGCCAGGAGCAGGTCCGTCTGGCGGCAGAGAAAGGCGGGGATCTGCAGGATGTCGCAGGCCACGGCGGCCGGCGCGCAGTGCTCGGGTGCATGGACGTCGGTGAGGACCGGACAGCCGACGCGCTTGCGCACCTCCGCGAGGATCTCGAGGCCCTTGTCCATGCCGAGGCCACGCTTGCCGGACAGGCTGGTGCGGTTGGCCTTGTCGTAGCTTGCCTTGAACACGTAGCCCGCGCCCACCGCGGCACAGGCGGCGGCCATCGTCTCGGCGATCATCAGCGCATGATCGAGGCTTTCGAGCTGGCAGGGCCCGGCGATCACCGCAAGGGGGCGGTCGTTGCCGAAGGTCACCGAACCCTTGAGGCCGGAGCCGATCTCCACGTCTCGCATCGTGTCTTCCCCCGGGGTCCTGCGCGTCAGGAACTGACCTGTTCGCGCAGGATCGATACCGTCATCGAGATCAGGAGGTAAATCCCCGAGAAGATCAGGAACGCCAAGAGCGTGTTCTCGAAGGCGCGCGGATAGGCCGGGGCGTCCGGCGGAATCGGGTAGACGCCGATCGACAGGTAGAGCGACTGGCGGTTGGCCTCGATCCGCGCCATTTCCATCTGCTGCAAGGCCTGCGACAGCATCATCTGCCGGGTCTCGAGGTCGGCCTGCGCGATGATGAGTTCCGATTGGATCCGCGCAAGCGACACGTCGCCGGTGCCCGTCTCCGTCAGGCCGCCCCGCAGCTCGTCGATCAGAGCTTCGAGACGGGCGATGTTGCGTTCCGCCACCTCGACGCGCGACTCGTTTGGCCGGGCCACCGACAGCAACTCGTCGAGGCGAAGGCGTTCCTCCTGAAGCTGCAATTCGAAGTTCTGGATCTGGCCGAACACGGTCGAGACCTCGGCCTCGGCCGACAGGACGCCGCGCTGTTCCTGAAGCTGGAGCACGCGGCTCTGAGCCTCGAGAACGCGGTTCTCGGCATCCTCGAAACTGTCCCGTGCGCCGGACATCTGGTCCTCGCGCAGGCGTTGGCTCATCTGCTCGACGCGTTCCTCCGCGTAGCCCAGCAACGCCTCCGAGAAGGCCTGGCTGACCATCGGGTCCGCCGCGACGACCTCCATGCGCACGAGACCTTCGGTCGGATCGTAGCCGATCTGCAGGTGGCGCAGGTAGGTGCCGTACATGTCCTCGACCGTGGCGTCCGGGGCGATGCGCGTCAGCGGATCGATCGTTTCCGCCGAAAAATGGTCGCGGAAGCCCAGTTCCTCGTCGAGCCGCAGCATGGCCTCGCGGCTTTCGAGATACGCCTGCACGGTGATGCTTTCCTGCACGGTGGCGAAACCTCCGCCACCCAGAAGTCCACCGAGGCCGCCGCCGGTGCTGCCCCCGCTTTCGGCTTTCTGGATCAGGAATTCGGTGTTCGTGGCGTACATCGGCGTCGCCACGCGGTAGAAGTAGTAGGACACCAGCAGCGTGGGCAGCAGGACGAAGAACGCAAGCCGCGTCGCCAGCAGGATCAGTTTCTTCCGACGGCGACGCGCGATGTCTCGCTGCACCTTCATGATCTCGACGGCGCGTTCGTCCGCGCTCAGCGGGCGGGGCGCGGACGAGGGCGGAGCCGCCGGCTGCGTCTGGCGCGGCTGCGCGGGCAGGGTGCGGTCGCCATCGGGTGGCGCGGCGGTCGCGGGGACCGACGCGCCCGCCCCCCCGGCGCCGCCTGCGGTCTGCCGCAGACCGTCGTCGACGACGAGCTCCAGCTTGCCGCCACGGGCGAAAGGATCGATGCCACGGTGCCGAAGAAGGCGCACGGCGTCGAAATCGGAACTGGGCGACAGACCGTGCTTCTGGGCGATGCGCCGCGCCATGCGCAGCTGCCGGCCCGTCAGACCCTCGGCCCGGATCGCGGCAAGCTCCTGCTCGACTGGGCTGCCCGTCGGCGCGGGCCGTTCCTCGGCGGTGTCAGGCCCTGCATCCTCCGCGTCGGCCGCGCGGCGCGCGCTTTCCAGTCGGTCATGCGCCGCGGACCCGGGGAAAGGATCCGCGCCGAACCCGTCTTCCTGGGGCGGTTGGGTCGGTCTGAAGGACGCCGTCGCCGGCTGCGCGGCCTCCGCAGGGCCCTCGCCGCTCTCCTCCGGCGCCTCGCCCTGAGCGCGCGGCTGCATGGCGGACGTGGGGGGCGCGCCGCCGTCGGGACGGCGGATCCGGAATTTCCTAGCCCTGGGTTTCGTAGTCATAAAGCTGCCTTGCTTCTTCGAGCGTGTCGAATTCGTAGAGCTGGCCGTCGCGGAGCACGGCTGCCCGTCGCGCGAACTTCTCCAGTGTCTGCATCTGGTGCGAGACGATGACAACCGTCGATTCCCGGATCCGGTCTGCCAGGATGCTGCCGGCACGGCGGTTGAACTCGGCGTCGGTCGAGGCGGGCATCCCCTCGTCGATGAGGTAGATGTCGAACTCCAGCGCCAGCAGCAGCGAGAAGTTGAACCGCGCGCGCATGCCGGAGGAATAGGTCCCCACCGGCATGTCGAAATACTCCTCGATCCCGCAGACCCATCGGCTGAACGCTTCGACGTAGTCGGGGTCGAGGCCGTAGAGCCGGGCGATGTAGCGGGCGTTCTCTGTGCCGGTCAGCTTGCCGATCACGCCACCCATGAAGCCCAGCGGAAACGAGATGCGGCAGTTGCGGTAGATGTGCCCCTCGTCGGGTTGCTCGAGGCCGGCCATCATCCGGATCAGCGTTGTCTTGCCGGTTCCGTTCGGCGCGAGGATGCCGAGCGAATAGCCGAGGTTCACCTTGAAGGAGGCGCGGTCGAGGATCACCTTGCGGCGTTCCCCGGTCCAGAACGACTTCGATACGTCGGCGAATTCCAGCATGGTCGCCTTCTGCCCTTCTGCGCGCGTCTCTTCGCGGCCTGCCTCTTCCCCGATCTGGCGCCGGGATATGCGCAGGCTCGGTAAATTTGCTTTGAGGCGGTTTTATGGTGTCTGCCGCGAAAACAACACGAATTTTTTGACAATTCGTTTCCGCTCAGCGGCGGACCGCCCCTTTTTTCGCCGTCTCGGGCGAAACCCGGCCTGCCTTTGCCGCAGGGCTCAGGGGGCGCTTCCGGGCCCTTGTTTTCCCGCGCGCCCGACCAGGCGGGCGCCGGGATCTCAGGCCAGTGCCGCCCAGGCGATCCCGGCGACAAGCGCGCCCGCAAGGGCGAATGCGATGTAGGCGGCGAAGACGCGCGGCTTCACCAGCGCCCAGACCGCGACCGCTGCGGGAATGCAGCTGACACCGCCCGCGATGACGAAGGCCATGGCCGCGCCCGGGTTCATGCCCTGCGCCAGCAGCCCCTCGAGGAGCGGCACGGCGGCATAGCCGTTGAGGTAGGCCGGGGCACCGACCAGCGCGGCCAGAGCGATGGGCCCGATCCCGTCGCCGCCGATGACGGTCGCCACAAGATCCGCCGGGACATAGGAGATCAGGAGCGCCTGCAGGAGATAGGCCAGCATCAGCCACTTGCCGAGGAACAGCAGGTTCGACCAGCCGTTCTCCGCGAAGATCCGGCGACGGTCGCCTTCCTGCCAGAACCGCCAGTTCAGCGTCAGTTTCTTCGCCTTGCAGCATCCGCCGATCTTCGGCTCGACCTTCAGCGGGTCGGCGAAGACGGGCGTCGAAGCCATCAGCTTCACCGTCATGCCGCCCGCGAGCCCGAGGGCGACCGCCGCGACCGTCTTGGCGACCGCGAAGTCGAAGCCGAGGCCACTCGCGGTGATCGCGAACATCGCGGGGTCCATCAGCGGCGAGGCCAGCCAGAAGGCCATGACCGCCGACAGCGGCGCACCGGCGGCCAGCAGCGCCGCGACGAAGGGAATGACCTGGCAGGAACAGAACGGCGAGAGGCCGCCCACAAGCGCGCCGATGACGATCATCCGGCCCTCGCGGCCCTTGAAAGCACCGTCGAGCAGGCGCTCGGACCCGCTGGCCTTCATGCCCGCGATGGCGACGACGGCGAAGAGGATATAGGGCAGGGTGCCCGCGAAATGGTCGAGCGTCTCGGCGATGGTGGGGACCACGGCGGACCGGTCGAAGGCCGCAAGGACCAGCAGGATCAGGGCACCCGTCAGCGCCACCTTGTCGATCCGCCCCCAGGCGGTTCCGATGGGCCGGAGCGAGGCGGACAGGTCAGTCATGGGTGTGGCCCTTCGGACGAGTTCCAAGGCGGTCGGCGCAGCATTCTGCGATGAGAAAGCGCGACAGCCCCTCGACCTCGGCGATCGCGACGGAACACAGGATCCGCCGCCCCTCGCGCCGCTGGGTCACGAGCCCCGCCGAGACGAGCTGTTTCAGGTGATGGGTCAGGACCGATCCGGTCACGCCCACATCCTCGCCCAGTTCACCGATCGGCAGCCCCTCGGGGCCGGCGCGCACCAGGCGGCGGAGGATCGACAGTCGTGCCTCCGAGCCGAGTGCCGCGAAAGCGGTCGCCGCAAGGGTGAGTTCGGGGAGGGGGGCACTGGCGTTTTTCATGATTCTATAAATATAGAAATGATGTGCCTGTGTCGAGCGTCTTTCACGCCGCTCTCCGCGGGCTAGAGTGTTCGTCATGGACTTCGACGCGCTTTCCCGGGACATCACCGCCTGCCGCCTCTGCGCCGACCGGTTCGCGGCGACGCGAACGCGGCATGCGCCGCGCCCGGTCTTCTGGGTTCGGCCGGGCGCGCGCGTGCTGGTGGCGGGGCAGGCCCCGGGACTGCGGGTGCACCAATCCGGCCGGCCCTTCACCGACCCCTCGGGCGACCGGCTGCGCGACTGGATGGGCATCGACGAGGCCACGTTCTATGACCGCGAGCGTGTCGCGATCCTGCCCATGGCGCTGTGCTTTCCCGGGTATGACGCGAAAGGCGCGGACCTGCCGCCGCCACCCGTCTGCGCGGCGACCTGGCGCGCGCGTGTGCTGGAGCACCTGCCGGACCTGAAGGTTACGCTGCTCGTGGGCGGCGCGGCGCAGCGCTGGCATCTCGGGACACGGGCGGGGGTGACGGAGACGGTTTCCGCCTGGCGCGACCATGCGCCCGAGGTCTTTCCCTTGCCGCATCCGTCGTGGCGCAATACCGCGTGGCTGAAGGCCAACCCCTGGATGGAGGCGGAGCTGATCCCCGCCCTTCGTGCCCGCCTGGAGGAGGTGTTGCAGACGTGACCGAGACACCGGAAGAAACCCCGCTCGACGCCGCCTTCGCGGCGATGACCGCCGCCGGGGACGACGCGACGGTTCGCCTGCAATGGTACGACCGGCTCGCCGCCTCCGAGTTGTTCCTCCTGCTGGAGGAGGAGGCCGAGGGCGACCGCGTGCGCCCGCGCGTCTTTGCGGTCGAGGACGGGGCCTTCATCTGCGTCTTCGACCGGGAAGAGCGCCTGTCGCGCTTTGCCGGGGGAGAGGCGCCCTATGCCGCGATGTCGGGCCGGGCGCTGGCGGAAATGCTGGCCGGTCGGGACCTCGGTCTCGCCGTCAATCTCGGTGTCTCGTCCGAGATGATTCTCGATGCGGCCGCGCTCGACTGGCTGGCGGGGATGCTGGCGGCAAGACCCGCAGAGGTCGAGGAGGCCCCGCGCGAGATCGCGCCGCCGGCCGGACTTCCGGAGGCCCTGCTGACCGCGCTGGACGCGCGTCTGGCCAGTGCCGCCGGTCTCGCGCGGGAAGCGGCCCTTGTCGCCGTGGTCTACGCGGGCGGCGGGCGCGGGCATCTGCTCGCCTTCCTCGACGTCGTACCGGGGGCGGAACCTTCGTTGGCCCGCCTCGTGGGCGAGGCGCTGAGCTTTTCGGGGCTTGAGGCCGGGTCGCTCGATGTCGGCTTCTTCCGCACGACGGAACCGGTGGCGGACCGGCTCCTGCGGGTGGGATTGCGCTTCGACCTGCCGGAGGCGGAGGTGGCGGACGCGCCGCCCGGCGCCGCACCGGGGACGGACCCCGACCGGCCGCCGCGCTTGCGCTGAGGCCGGTCCGCCGGGCCTCAGTATCCGGCGTCGCGGTCCACGAGGTTCAAGAACGGTTCGCCCGCCTCGCCGCGGCGGATGTTCTCGACGATCACGCGCGAGGCGGAGACCGCCCGCGTTTCCGAAGCGATGTGCGGCGTGACGGTCACCTTGGGATGCGCCCAGTATGGGTGTTCCGGTGGAAGCGGTTCGGTGCGGAACACGTCGAGCGTGGCATGCCCGACCTGTCCCTCGTCCAGCGCCGCCAGAAGCGCGTCGTCATCGATCAGGCGACCGCGGCCCGGGTTCACGATCACCGCGCCACGCGGCAGAAGCGACAGCGTGCGCGCGTTCAGCGTGCTTTCCGTCGCGGGCGTGTCGGGCAGGAGCAGCACCACGATCTCGGCGCGGGACAGAACGCGGTCGAGGCCCTCGGCCCCATGCTCCGTCTCGACGCCGGGCAGATCCTTGCGCGACCGCGACCAGCCGAGGACACGGAAGTTCAGCGATGCGAGCATGGTGGCACAGGCGGCCCCAAGAACGCCGAGCCCCAGCATCGCCACCGTGCGGTCGCGCGCAAGCGGCGGGGCGGTGCCCGCGCGCCAGACCCCGTCCTGGCCGTCGAGATAAAGGTCCATGCCGAGGTGATGGCGCAGGACGTGCCCCGTCACCCATTCGACCATTCCCTCGGTCAGGCAATCGTCCACCATCCGCGCCAGCGGCGCCTTCAGCGTCGGGTTCCCCGTCACGTCCTCGACCCCCGCCCAGAGGTTCAGGACGGCCTTCAGCCGCGTGAAGGGCGTGAAATCCGTCAGGCCGCTATTGGGCGCATAGACGACGTAGTCGACGTCCTCCGGCGCGGCTTCGGTCGTCAGCGTCGCATAGCCGAGGCCCGCGTCCTTCAAGGCGGTCCGCAGCGGTCCGCTGTACTGTTCCCAGCGTTCGGTCTTCGCGGCGAAGAGGATGACGGGGCGTGCGTCGGGCATGGTGTCCTCCGGTTCCGGGCGGGCCCGAGGGCTAGCAGCGCACGCGCGCCCCGTCTAGCGCGGTCGGTGAACGTGGGCTGATTGCACGAGGCCGAAGGCGACCATGAGGACGAGCATCGCCGAGCCGCCGAAACTGACGAGCGGAAGGGGAACGCCCACGACCGGGGCAAGGCCCATCACCATCGCCATGTTGACCGCGAAATAGAGGAAGAAGGCGACCGCGATCCCCATCACCAGCAGCGACGCGAAGCGGTCGCGCGACGCGATCGCGGTGTAGATGCAGAAGGCGAGGATCAGGATATAGAGCGTCAGAAGCGAGGCCGCGCCCACGAAGCCGAATTCCTCGGCCAGCGTCGTGAAGATGAAGTCGGTGTGCTTCTCGGGCAGGAAGTTCAGGCGGGATTGAGTGCCCTCCATGAAGCCGCGCCCGGTCCATCCGCCGGAGCCGAGCGCGATCTGGCTCTGGGTGATGTGATAGCCCGCGCCGAGGGGGTCCTGGCTGGGATCGAGGAAGGTGTCGATCCGCCGGTACTGATAGTCCTGCAAAAGTTGCCATGGCGTCCCGCGCGAGGCGAAGACGGCGCTTACCGCGCCGACCCCCGCCGCGATCACGCCGACGAAATACGCCCAGTGCACGCCGGCGAGGAACATGACCGCCCCACCGCCCATCAGCAGCAAAAGCGCCGTCCCGAGGTCCGGCTGGCGGAGCGTCAGGTATGTCGGCACCGCGATGATCGCCAGCGGGATCAGGACGTGGAGCGGACGGGAGATCTTGTTCAGGTCGAGCCAGTCGTAATAGGCGGCCAGGACCATCACGAGCGTGATCTTGGTCAGCTCGGACGGCTGCAGCCGCATGAAGCCGAGGTCGATCCAGCGCTGGGCACCCATCCGCACATCGCCGAAGAACTCGACGTACAGCAAAAGCAGGATCGACATTCCGAAGGCGACGCCCGACAGGTTCCGCCAGAGCCAGATCGGTACCATGGCCACGATCAGCATCAGCACGAGGCCGAGCGCGAAACGCTGCATCTGCGGTTCGACCCAGGGGCGCATCGAGCCACCGGCAACGGAGTAGAGCATCAGGAAGCCCAGGCATGCTACCGCCACCAGCAGAAGGACGAGCGCCCAGTTCAGGTGCAGGATCTTTCGCCAGCCCGAGGGTGCCGTCTTCACGTTGTATTCGAGGAAACTCATGTGCGGTCGCGCTCCGTGTCGCGCGGCCCGGTGGCCCGACCCGAGGGCACCGGCGGCTCGGCGAGGATCGGCAGACGGCGATGCAGCTCCTCGATGTCGCGGCGCTGGCTGACGGGGTAGAGCTCGAGCGGCGGAATGGTGCCCAGCTGCGCCCGCAGAAGGATGTCGCGAGCGATGGGAGCCGCGACCGCGGCCCCGCCGCCGCCGTGCTCGACCACCACCGACACCGCGTAGCGCGGCGCCTCGAACGGCGCATAGCCGACGTAGAGCGCATGGTCGCGCCGCTCCCAGGGGAGGTCCTCGTTGGCGATCACGCCGGCCTCGCGCTCGGCGGTCGTGATGTTGCGGACCTGGCTCGTGCCGGTCTTGCCGGCGATCAGGTAGGCGTCCTCCATGACCCGGCTCTCGAAGGCCGTGCCGCGACGGTCGTTGTTAACCTGCCACATGGCACGGTGGACGAGGGCGAGGTTCTCGGGCGCGATCCCGAGCGCGGGGGCGGTGCCGCGACGCTCCCGGACGCCATCGATCGAGCGCACGATGCCCGGCTCGACCGCGCGGCCCGTGGCGATGCGAGCGGTCATGATGGCAAGCTGCAAGGGCGAGGTCAGCACGAAACCCTGGCCGATCGACGCGTTCAGCGTATCGCCCACGACCCAGTCCGAGCCGCGGTTCTCCCGTTTCCACTGCATCGTGGGGGCGAGCCCCTCGGCGATGCCCGACAGCGGCAGGTCGTGACGGATGCCACACCCGAGCCGGAGCGCCATGGCCGTGATCGCCTCGATGCCCACGCGCTGGGCCAGGTCGTAGAAATAGACGTCGCAGCTCTGGGAGATGGCCTCGACGAGGTCGACGCGCCCGTGCCCCGTCCGCCGCCAGCAATGGAAGCGCCGGTCGCCAAGCTCGATATGCCCGGTGCACCCGATCTCCTCCGAGGGTTCGATCACCCCGGCTTCCAGCGCGGCGAGCGCGACGATCATCTTGTAGGTGGAACCCGGCGGGTAGAGCCCTTGCGTCGCCTTGTTGGCGAGCGGGCGGTAGCGGTCCTCGTTCAGCGTCGTCCACTGGGTCTGGCTGATGCCGCGCACGAAGAGGTTGGGGTCGAAGGTCGGTGCGGAGGCGAGCGCGAGGATCTCGCCGCTTTCGCAGTCGATCACGACCGAGCCGGCGCTTTCGCCCGACAGGCGCGCCTCGACGTAGTTCTGCAGGCCGGCGTCGATCGTCAGCTGCACGTCGGATCCCGCGGTCGCGGGGTCGCGGTCGAGCTCGCGCATCTCGCGCCCGGCGGCGTTCACCTCGACCTGCTTGGTGCCGGCGCGGCCGCGCAGGGCGCTTTCCATCCGTGCCTCGACGTTGTAGCGGCCGACCTGGAAATCGGGGATCTGCAGCACCGGGTCCGTGTCGCCCGTCTGTTCGATGTAGTAGTCCGAGACCGGCCCGACATAGCCCACCACATGGGCGAAATCCGCGCCGAGCGGATAGAAGCGGCTCAGGCCGACCTCGGGGTTTACGCCGGGCAGGGCGGGCGCGTTGACCGCGACCGAGGACAACTCCTCCCAGCTCAACCTGTCGGCGACCGTCACGGGCACGAACGGCGGGCGGCGCGCGATTTCCTCGCGGGCCCGCTCGATGGCTACCAGATCGAGGTTCACGATGCGGCCCAGTTCCTCCAGCACCGCGTCCACGTCATCGGCATCCTCCCGCACCAGCGTGATGCGGTAGTTCTGCTCGTTGCCTGCCAGGAGCACGCCGTTGCGGTCGAAGATCAGCCCGCGTTCGGGCGGCAGGAGGCGGATGTTGATCCGGTTCTCCTCCGCCAGCAGGCGGAAGTCGTCGGCGCGTTCGACCTGCAGATACCGCATCCGGGCCGCAAGGACGCCCGCCGTCCCGAGAAAAAGACCGCCCATGACGATCGCGCGGCGCCCGACCACGCGGGCGCTGTCCTCGATGTCCTTCTGGCTGCGCTTCACGGGTGGAGACCTTTCACGGGGTCACAGGGGTTCAAGCTCGGCAGGGCCGAGTTTACGCAGTCCGAAGATGAATTTCGAGACCGCGACGACCAGAGGATAGATCGCCACGGTGACAATTCCGTGCGTCAGGGCAAGACCGAGCGAGGGCGGATCGACGAACAGCATCCACAGGATGACCCTTTCGGCCAGGACCATGCCTGCGACAGCCCCCGCGATGGCGCCCCATTCCACGAGAAAGGGGAACTCGGTCATCTGCAGCCGCCGCCGCCGCAGGCTTTCCGAGGCGACCACGGCAAGTGCTGTCCAGAGGCCAGGAGGACGCTGAAGCAGGAAATCGGCGACAAGGAAGACCGCCACGATGGAGACCAGCGGCACGACCGCAGGCTGACGCAGGAGCCAGGCGAAGGTCAGCGCGAGGATAAGGTCCGGGCCGGGCAAACCGCTTTCGCCAAGGCCGAGCGGCAAGAGGCGCAGCGTGATCAGCGCCGCGCAGAGCAGAAGGAAGAGCGCACGGTAGGTCCAGACGTGACGCGCTGAGGTTGCCGGACTCATGGCCGGTTCGTCCCGTCTTCCAGGCGCGCCTCGTCGGTGTCTTCCGGTGTCTGCGCGCTCGTGGGTTCGATCGGGGGCATCTCAACGGCCAGACCATCCTCCGGCAAGGGCCAGGGCGGGCCGATCAGGCTGCCCGGGTCGTCGAGCGATGTGCCGGGGTGGCTGCGCATCACGCGCAGGAATTGCAGGCGTACGAGATCGGCGGCGAGACGCGCGCGGAGACGGCCGTCCGTCGTCTCGATCACCTGCCCGACAAGCAGGCCCGGCGGGAACAATCCGCCATCGCCCGAGGTGACGATGCGGTCGCCCGCGCTCACGTCCTCCCGCGCCTCGAGGAAGTCGAGAAGCGGGGTCTGCGAATTGTCACCCATCAGCAGCGCCTGCTGCCCGGAGGGCTGGATCGTGACCGGGATGCGGCTGTTGCTGTCGGTCAGGAGGAGGACGCGTGCCGTCCGCTCGCCCACGCCCGAGACGCGCCCCACGACGCCCAGACCGTCCATCGTCGCCCAGCCGTCGAGGATGCCGTCGCGCGCGCCCACGTTGATGAGGACCGAGCGCCGGAAGGGCGAGCCGCTATCGGCGAGCACGAGGCCGGTGACGAAGGTCAGTTCCGGATCGAGCTGCACCCGGTTGAGGTCCAGAAGGCGCGCGTTCTCCTGTTCGAGTTGCAGCGCCGCCTCGCGCCACGCGCGCATCTGCTGCAACTCGCGGCGCAGTTCCTGGTTCTGCTCGAACAGCCGCGCGTAGCTCTGGAAATCCTCGAAGATGCGGGCGACGGACGTGACCGGCGCCATGGCCCATTCCATGTTCGGGACGACCCGGTCGACCAGGGCCGCACGCATCCGTTCCACCCGCGGGTTGTCGATCCGCCAGATGATGACGAGCACGAGAAGGCACAGCACGACCACCGTCACCAGCAGACGCCGGACGGGGCGGGCATAGGCGCTGTCGTAACTGTCCCGTGCCATGGCGCTCCTGGGTCAGGGGCAGATGCCCCGCGAACGGAGGGTCAGCTGTCGTAGTCGATGGCGTGGCGCAGGAGGTTCTCGTATTCCAGCGCCTTGCCGGTCCCGAGGGCCACGCAGTTCAGGCTCTCGTCCGCCACAGAGATGGCGAGCCCCGTCTGTTCCCGCAAGGCGAGATCCAGTTCGCCGAGCAGCGCGCCGCCACCCGTCAGCATCACGCCGCGGTCGACGATGTCGGCGGCGAGGTCCGGCGGCGTGGCCTCGAGCGCGCCCATCACCGCCTCGCAGATCGATTGTACCGGTTCGGCCAGCGCCTCGGCGACCTGCGCCTGGGAAATCTCGGTCTCCTTCGGCACGCCGTTCAGAAGATCGCGGCCGCGGATGCGCATGGAGGCGCCGCGCCCGTCGTCGGGCATCCGTGCCGTGCCGATGGACGTCTTGATCCGCTCGGCCGTCGATTCCCCGATCAGCAGGTTATGCTGGCGGCGGAGATAGGAGATGATCGCCTCGTCCATCCGGTCGCCACCGACGCGCACCGAGCGCGCATAGACGATGTCGGCGAGCGACAGGACCGCGACCTCGGTCGTGCCGCCGCCGATGTCGACGACCATGGAGCCGGTGGGGTCCGTGATCGGCATGCCCGCACCGATGGCCGCGGCGATGGGCTCGGCGATCAGGCCCGCCTTGCGGGCGCCCGCCGACAGCACCGATTGCCGGATCGCGCGCTTCTCCACGGGCGTCGCGCCGTGCGGCACGCAGACGATGATCTTGGGCTTCGTGAAGGTCGTGCGCTTGTGGACCTTGCGGATGAAGTGCTTGATCATCTCCTCGGCCACGTCGAAGTCGGCGATGACCCCGTCGCGCATCGGCCGGATCGCCTGGATCGAGCCGGGCGTGCGGCCGAGCATCAGCTTGGCGTCTTCGCCGAAGGCGAGCGCCTTCTTCACGCCGTCCTTGACCTGGTAGGCCACGACCGAAGGCTCGTTGAGCACGACGCCTTTGCCCCGGACATAAACGAGCGTGTTTGCTGTCCCGAGGTCGATCGCCATGTCGGAGGAAAAGAGGTTGCCGAAGACCATGTGCGTCCCGTCATACGAAAATAGGTGAAGCACCCGGGACTCGGGCGCGACTGAACCCGGACGCTTATAGGCGCGGGGGTTCGGTGGCGTAAAGGGGCAGCGCCGGTCGCTCTCGGCGGCGTACCGCCGTCAGTCCCCGCGGGACGCCTGCGGGGCGAGCGCGGCAATGGCGCGGTCGGCCGTGTCGCGGTGGCCGATGGCATCCATCACCATGACACCCTCGATCAAGGTGAGGGCGAGGCGCGCGGTCTCTTCCGGCGCGGGCGTGTCCTCCGGCAGGCGCCCGGTGATGAAGTCGAGAAAGCCGTCGATCACCTGCTGGCCCGCCGCGCGCTGAACCTGGCCGCCCTGTCCGGCGGCGGACACGATGTCGAGCCAGACGCGGGCATAGGGCTGGAACGCGGAGGTGCGCATCAGGTCCACGACTTCGCCCACGGCCCCGGCCACGGTCACCGCCCGCGCGGCGGGCAGAGCACTGGCAAGACCTGCCGCCATCCGCGCGGCAAGGTGGCCGAGAAGCTCTCCCACCAGTCCCTCCTTCGATCCGAAATGATAGATCAGCATCCGGTCGGACGTTTCCGCCGCCTGCGCCAATGGGCGCAGCGACGCGGTGTTGAGCCCGTGGACCAGCACGTGGTCCGCCATCGCGTCGAGAAGGGCGGTTCTGTCGGGTTTGGGACGGGCCATCGCGATTTGGTGTAGCGTTCGCTACATTAACATGTTACGTAGCGGTTGCTACATTATTTGACGTCAACGCGAACGAGGTCTGTCGATGACGCTGCTCCAGTTGCTCCCCATCCTTCTCTATTGCGCCACGATTGTCACCGTGTTCGCGGCGACGGCCGGTGCCGGCCCCGGTATTCCCGGCCTCTGGCGCTTTCCGGCCCTCCTCGGTGCGGCCTTCGCGCTGGTGACGGCGGTGACCCTCGTCGTGGAAGGGCCGTTGCAGTTCTGGATCAACCACACAACGACATGGGCCGGGAACCAGGTCTGGTTCGACCTTCTCTTCGCCACCGCGATCGCGTTCATCATGATCCTGCCGCGCGCGAGGGCCGTCGGCATGCGCCCCTGGCCCTGGGCCATCGCGACCGTTTCGCTCGCCTGTCTCGCGCTGTTGCCGATGCTGGCCCGGCTCATGTGGCTGGAAGAACATGCACGGACGAACGCCGAGCCTAACGCGCGGTGACCTCGTCGTAGACGACATTGCTGATGGCTTCGCCCTCCTGCGTCACCATTACGGTTGCGATGACGAGCCCGAGGGCCGGGGCGTAGTACTTGTCCACGAAGATCGGATCGAGCGTGTCGATGACCAGCGTTTCCTGCACGTACCACGTGTCGTAGGTGCATTCGCCGATTTCCCATGGGACGGTCTCGACGAAGATCGCCGCGTAGACGCCATGGCCCACGAAGTCGCCGTTCCACGTCGCGCTCACGGCGCTTTCCCAGACACCGATCTCCGGCAGGCGGTCCAGCAGGGCCGGATCGGCGTCCAGCGTCATCGCGAAGTCGCCTCGCGCCTCGCGCTGGTCGATGTTGAGAAGCCCGTGGACGTAGCGCGCGGTCACGTTCCTCGCATCTTCACCCCGCCCGATGACGCGGGTCTCGGTCAGGCCGTAGGCGGCAAGACTGAAGGAGGAGGCGAAGTAAGGCTCGATCCGGACCAGGTTGACCCCACCCGGCAGATCCGCGCGGGTGGGGCAGGGGGTCTGGGCTGCGACCGGCGCGGCCATCGCGACAAGGACG
>NZ_JAOPHT010000004.1 GCF_025515305.1 Roseicyclus sediminis | reverse complement strand
CGCCGCCATGTTCAGACCGCGGCCTTCACCGCACCCACGATCTCGTCGACGACCGAGCTCATCAGGGCCTCGTCCTCGGCCTCGGCCATGACGCGGATCAGGGGCTCGGTCCCCGACTTCCGGATCAGGAGCCGCCCCTGCCCGTTCAGCCGCGCCTCGGCCGCCGCGATCGCCGCCTTGACCGGATCGCGCTCGAGCGGCGCGGTCCCGGCCGCGTAGCGCACGTTCTTCAGCAGCTGCGGCACCGGCTCGAAGCGCCGCGCGAGCGTGCTCGCCCGCTGGCCCGTGCGCACCATCTCGGCCAGGAACTGCAGCGCCGCCATCAGGCCGTCGCCCGTCGTGGCATAGTCGGTCATCACGATATGGCCCGATTGCTCGCCGCCGAGGTTCAGGCCCTTCTCGCGCATCGCCTCGACCACGTAGCGATCGCCGACCGCCGTTCGGTGAAGGCGAAGGCCCTTGGCATCCAGGAACCGTTCGAGGCCGAGGTTGGACATGACCGTGGCCACCAGCGTCCCACCGGCCAGGCGGTCCTCTGCGGCCCAGCGCTCGGCCAGCAGCGCCATGATCTGGTCGCCATCGGCCACGGCGCCCGTCTCGTCGAGCAGGATCACGCGATCGGCGTCGCCATCGAGGCAGATGCCGAGGTCGGCCCGGATCTCGCGGATCTTCGCGGCCGCCGCCGCCGTCGCGGTGGAGCCCACGCCATCGTTGATGTTGAAACCGTCGGGCGAGACGCCGATCGGAACGACCTCGGCGCCAAGCTCCCACAGGACCTCGGGCGCAGCGCGGTAGGCGGCGCCGTTGGCGCAGTCGATCACCACGCGGATCCCCTCGAGCGTGAGGCCCGCGGGAAACGTCCCCTTCACCCGCTCGACATAGCGGAAACGGCCATCGTCGATCCGCCGGGCCCGGCCGATGTTCTCGGCGCGCGCGGGTTCCAGCGGTCCCTCCAGCAGGGCCTCGATCTCCGCCTCGGCCTCGTCCGACAGCTTGAAGCCGTCGGGCCCGAAGAACTTGATCCCGTTGTCGGCGGCCGGGTTGTGGCTGGCCGAGATCATCACGCCGACATCGGCGCGCATCGATGGCGTCAGAAGCCCGACCGCGGGCGTCGGCACAGGCCCCAGCAGCAGCACGTTCATGCCCGTCGAGGTGAAACCCGCCGTGAGCGCGTTTTCCAGCATGTAGCCCGAAAGGCGGGTGTCCTTGCCGATGACGACCCGGTGTTCGCGGCTCTGGTCACGGCGAAAGAACCGCCCCGCCGCCGCCCCGAGCCGAAGCGCCATGTCGGCGGTCATCGGGTATTCGTTGGCGCGGCCGCGCACGCCGTCGGTTCCGAAAAGCTTTCTCGTCAATGCCTTGTCCTACCTGGTCTACTGTCTTCACGGTGGCCGGCTCAGGGGGCCGGTGCCGCGCATGCCTGCCAGAGCGAAATTGCCTGGCGGTGCATCTCCATATCATGAACCCGCAGGATCTGTACGCCCTGCGATACCGCCCAGAGGCCGATTCCCGCCGATCCGGGCCCGCGGCGTGAGGCATCGGCCACACCCGCGATCCGCCCGATCATGCCCTTGCGCGACGCGCCGAGCAGGATCGGCAGGCCCAGCCCGTGAAACAGGCCGATCCGGGCCAGGAGCGCGCGGTTCTGCGGGTCGGTCTTGCCGAAGCCGATGCCCGGATCGACGATGATGGACCGGCGGGGAACGCCCGCCGCGACCGCCACCGCGACGGCCGCCTCGAGCGCGTCGTAGACGTCCAGCAGCACGTCCTCGTAGGCGGTCGCGGCCGCGGCCTGCATCGTGCCCGGGGTCCCGATCGAATGCATCAGGACAAGGGGCGCGCCGCTCTCGGCCGCCACGCGGGCAAGCGCGGGGTCGAACCGCAGACCCGAGACGTCGTTGATCCAGTCCGCCCCGGCCGCCAGACCCGCGCGCGCGACGCCGGATTTTCGCGTGTCGAGGCTGAGGGGGACGCTCGGCCCATCGGCGGCCAGCGCCTCGATCACCGGGCGGACGCGTGCGATCTCCTCGGCCTCGGGCACCTCCTGCGCGCCCGGACGCGTCGACTCGCCGCCGATATCGAGGATGTCGGCCCCTTCGGACACGAGGGCCCGTGCCCGATCGAGGGCTTCGGTGCCTACCGCGTGTTGCCCGCCATCGGAGAAACTGTCGGGCGTCAGGTTCAGGATGCCCATGAGGCGCGGCCTGTCGAAGTCGATCCCGCCGATGGCCGCCCTTGGCGCAGTCAGCGTGTCGAGCAGCCCGGGCGACAGGGCATCGACGGCCACGATCTCGGGGGGCCGCCCCCTTCGAAGAACCTCGGCATGGGTGAAGCGCGCCCAGCCACCCGCAAGCGGCAGCGCACCCGGCAGATCCGCCGGATCGGAGATCGGGATGGGACGGACGTAGTCTCGCATGGCACCGGGCTAGCGCATCGCCCCGGACCTCCGCCAGCCGCTATTTCGCGCGATACCTGCCTAAAACGGCAGTTGCCGCCGAGAATTTCCCGACGATCTCATATGGATGGATACGAGAATCGTCTTCAGTACCGACAATATCGCCGGGCGCGCCCCGGATGCGCAGGACGCGGGCCTCTATGGCCGCCTGTTCGGAAAGTGCGGCCTGAAGGAGCTGCAGCGCAACATGCACGACTACGAGCGGCACAGGATCGCGCCCTGGACCCTGTCCTTCGGCGGGACGGACATGGGCGTGGGCGGCTTCCGCCTCGGCTTCGGACAGGACGACGGCATGGAACTGACGTTCGCCGTGCTGCCCGAGCCGCTGCCGGTCGGCATTTCGGCCGAATTCCTCTCGGCCGCGCTCGTCTTCGCGGTGTCGGGGCTCAGGGCGGATCGGGTGTTCTGCCTGTCGGACGGCGATGCGGCCCTGTCGCCGCGGATGCTGCTTCAGGCCGGATTTTCCGATGCCCGCGCGGCGCCGGGTCCCGGCCGGCCGGACCTGCGCCTCATGCGGTGGACCGCAGCCACTCCGTCCCGGGCATAGCATCGGCGTCGAGGCGCAGGACCGGGCGCGCGCCCGGCTGTGACGCCTCCGCGTCGCCGGCGTCGCCGCCGAACTCCACCACCGCGCGCGCATCGAAGGCCTGCGCCAGCCAATGCGCCAGGGCGCGGGGCGCCGTCATGCCGGGTCCGGGCCCCTCCACCGCGTCCAGCACCAGCTTGGAGGGGGCCCAGACACTGATGCGGCCGTTGCGCATGGCCCAGTCGAGCTCGGTCCGGCTGCCCGTCACCACGCAGCGCGCGTCGCGCGCGGCCAGCACCCAGGCCTCCTGTTCGATGGCCAGAAGGTCGATCCGCCGCTGCGGCATCCGGTGGGCCGCTTGCGGGATCTCGGTGGCGGGCCGGTCGACGCAGAGGATGAGGGGCGCGTTCCCGGCCTCCAGACGATCGAGCAGCGCCGAGAGATCCTCGCGCGCCACGGCGGCGTTCGACAGGAACACGACCACGGGATGCGGCGCCTGGTCGGCCAGAAGCCTCAGCTGTCGCCGACCCGGCGGCGCATCGCGCACGATCTCGACGCCAAGCGTATAGGGCCCGCGGTCGAGCTTGCCGATCCGCACGAAGACCCGCGCCGCCAGCGGATGGGCGAGGATCAGGTCGGCGATGCGCGCGGCCAGCGTTTCGAGCAGATTGACCCGGGCCTCGGCCAGAGCCGCGTCGATGGCTTCCACGATCGTGTCGTAGGACAGGATGCGGTCCACGTCGTCTGCGGCGGTCTCGGCGCGGGTTTCGACCTCGACCACCACGTCGAAACGGATGGTCTGGGTCACCCCGCGCTCGGCCTGGAAGGCCCCGATCTCGACCTCGCGCAGATGCTCGGTCATCGCGATGCGGTCTCGCGGCGCGCCCTCGGCCAGGGACTTGGCGCGCTCGGACGGGTGGCTGAAGGCGGTGGACAATTCGTCGGTCATGATCCCGCCCTACCACGGGCGGCACGCGCCTGCGACGCACGCAAGCGGCCCCGGCGCGTCCGAAAGCGACCGGTCAGTATTGCTGGCGGTAGAAGATGTGGACGCCGTATTCGGCCGTGCGCGGGTAGACGCGCGCCCAGCGCGGGTTCACCCAGTCGGCATGGTAATGCGTTGCGTTGCCCGTGAGATCGCGCGGCGCGCCGTCGAGCATGATGCGCGCGATGTGGCCCAGACGGTGCAGCGCGCGCTCGTCCGTCATCTCCTCGGGGCGGCCGTCGCAGGTATAGGTGAACTGGCAGGCGAAGCGGCGCCCGGTTCCCTCGTGGACGACGCCACAGACCGTGTCGGGATAGTTGGCGCTGTCGACGCGGTTCAGGATCACCTCGGCGACGGCATACTGGCCCTCGATCGGCTCGCCGCGCGCCTCGAAATAGAGCGCTTCGGTCAGGCACTGCCATTCGGCATCGCCACGGGGACGGCGCAGGCGGTCGAGTTCCTCGTTGGACATGATGCGCGGATCATCGCCGGAGCGGCCCGTGTAGGGCGTGCCGAGGCGGCGCAGGCGCGTTTCGGACAGCGTGGCGAGAGATGCGGTTTCGACCCCCATCAGTCCGCCGAGACGCACGGAGATACCGCCGTCCGGTGCCGTCGAGGTCGACAGCGTCACGTCGGCCTGAGCCGGCGACACGAGCAATGCAAGGCTGGCGGCCCAGGCGGCCAGCGCAAGACGTCTCGACATGTTACCCCTTCCGGGCGGGCTTAGCTGCCCGCTCTCGACGTTGAGCGATTCGAACGTTCTTAGCCCGAATCGCCGTCAAGCCAAAACGAGCACCGAATCTAGCGTTTCCCGGGATGGGGCACGCAAAGAGTTGTTAGCATTTCGTAAACAATCAGGCGTCGTCGTTCAAGGAAGCTTCAACTTCCTTGTCCAAAGCCTTGTCTGAAATGGACAATTGCGCAGCCGCAAGCTTTGCCACCGGCACCCTGAACGGCGAACAACTCACATAGTCGAATCCCGCCCTGCGGCAGAAGCCGATCGAATCGGGATGGCCGGCATGTTCGCCGCACATCGAGAGCATCACGTCGTTCCGCGTCGCCCGCCCCCGCGCGGCGCCGAGAAGCAGAAGCTCGCCCACGCCGTCGAGGTCGAGTTGGGTGAACGGGTCCTCGGCGAAGACGCCCTGCTGGACATAGGCCGACATGAAACGGCCCGCGTCATCCCGGCTGAGACCGTAGGTCATCTGCGTGAGGTCGTTGGTGCCGAAGGAGAGGAATGCGGAGTGCTCGGCGATCTCGCCGGCCCTGAGCGCGGCGCGCGGGGTCTCGACCATGACGCCAAGCCGATAGGTGAAGCTTTTCCCCGTCTCGCTCCGGACGGCGGAGGCGACGGCGTCGATCCGGGCCTTGACCAGCTCGACCTCGCGGCGGGCCGAAACAAGCGGGATCATGATCTCGGGCACCACGGCCGCGCCCTTCTTCGACGCCCGGATCGTCGCCTCGAAGATCGCGCGGGCCTGCATCTCGTAGATTTCCGGAACCGTGATGCCGAGACGCACGCCGCGCATCCCGAGCATCGGGTTGAACTCCTGCAGGCTCTCGATCCGCGACGCGACGCGCGAGAGCGGCAGGTCCAGCGCCTCGGCCAGCGCGCGGATGCCGTCGCGGTCGCCCGGAAGGAACTCGTGCAGCGGCGGGTCCAGCAGCCGGATGCAGACCGGCTGCCCCCGCATGATCTTGAACAGCTCGGCGAAGTCGTCGCGCTGCATCGGCAGCAGAAGCTCCAGCGCGGCGGCCCGGTCGGCGGGGTTCTCGGCGAAGATCATCTCGCGCATCACCGTCAGGCGATTGGCGTCGAAGAACATGTGTTCGGTCCGGCAAAGGCCGATCCCGTCCACGCCGAAACGCTGCGCCATCGCGGCGTCCTCGGGCGTGTCGGCGTTGGCGCGGATGCCGATGTCCCGCGCCGCATCGGCCCAGTCCATCAGGGTGGCGAAGGCCCCGCCCAGCGCGGGTTCCACCATCTCGACGGCACCCACCAGCACTTCGCCGGAAGAGCCGTCGACGGTGATCACGTCGCCCTCGTGGAAGATCTTGCGCCCCGGCACGGTCAGCGTCTTCTTGCGCATGTCGAGCTGGAGGCGCGTGGCCCCCGTCACGCAGGGCACGCCAAGGCCGCGGGCGATCACCGCGGCGTGGGATGTCGTGCCGCCGCGTTCGGTCAGGATGCCTTCGGCTGCATGCATCCCCCGGATATCGTCGGGGCTCGTTTCGCGTCGGACCAGGATACAGGGCTCGCCCTGCGCCGCGGCGGCTTGGGCGGCGGCGGCGGAAAAGACGATCTTGCCCTTGGCCGCCCCCGGCGCGGCGGCGATGCCGCGTGTCAGCACGTCGCGGTCGGTCGCAGGCTTGACCTGCCGGTGCAGAAGCTGGTTCAGCGCGTTCGGCGGAATCCGCGTGAGCGCCTCGTCGCGGGGGATGACACCTTCCTCGGCCAGCGCGACCGCGATAGCCACGTCGCCGCGCGCCGAGCGCGGGGCGCGAACGGCGTCGAGCACCTGCAACTGGCCGTCCATCAGCGTGAACTCGATCTGCATCTCTTCGCGCAGGCGCGTGCGGACGAGATCGCCGAAACGGCGCAGTGCCGCGACCTGCTCGGGCGCGTCATCTTCAAGGGCCGGCCCGCGGGGGTCGGTCTGGATGAACATGGCCTCGGACCGCGACAGCGCCGCCCTGCCCTGCCCCTGCGGCAGATAGCGGCCGGTCATCTGGCGCTCGCCGGTATCGGCGTTGACGAACTGCACGACGCCCGCACCCGACAGGCCCTTGCCCGGCCCGCGCGCCATGCGCTGCACGACCAGGCCGAGGCCCGCGTCCGCCGGCGCGCCCTGTGCCTGGCGCAGAAGCCGCGCCGAAGTTCCCTCCCAGGCGCGCGCCATGCTCTTGAGCACTTCGGCGAGCTGCTGGGCGGGGTCCTGCGGGAAGGCCTCGTCCATCTCGTCCTCGTACTGCGCCTTGGCGAGCCGCGGCGTCAGCGGCCCGTCGAAGGCGTCTGCGTCGAGGCGCACGACATTTACCGCGTAGGCCCGGATGAAACGGACATAGAAGGCATCGGCCGCGTCCTGCCCGAAGGTGTCGGCGAGGCGCTCGTGGACCGCATCGTTCATGCCGATGTTGAGGATCGTCCCCGGCCCGCCCCAGTCCGCGGCGAGGCTGGAGGAGCGAACGGAGACCAGAGCGCCGTTCCCGAACAGCCCGAAAAGCGCGCCCATGTCCGGCAGCCGGTCCTGCGCGATGGCGCGCACCGTGTCGAAGGGCAGCGCCACGGTCATCGGCACCGGCAGGTCGAGCCGGATCAGCCGCTGAAGGCACTTCGCGCGGTTGCCATGACGGGCCGTCCTGATCTCCGCCGAAGGCGTGATCTCGGTGAAATCCGGTGTGGTGAGCATCCTGCCGTCCGAAAACGCCCGCGCATTGTGCGGTTGCAGCATAAGATACAACCCTTGCGCGACCTGTCCAGTTCAGTAGTGCCGCGAAGGGGCAACGGGCATTGGATCGTTACGATCGCGACACTATGACGTAGCGTCACGCGGGCGGCGTCAGCCCTCCAGGCGCCCCAGATCGGCCACCCGGCCACAGGTCTCGACGATCTGGTGCAGAAGGTTCAGTCGGTTGCGGCGCACCACCTGGTTCTCCGCGTTCACCTGAACCGCCTCGAAGAAGGCATCGATGGGCGCCCGCAGGGCCGCCATACGGGCCATCGCGCCCGCGAAGTCGCCCTGGTCGAGCGCGGGCCCGATCCCTGTCGTCGCGGTGTCGAGCGCGGCGAAAAGCGCGCGTTCCTCATCGGACTCGGCGAATTTCGGATCGGCCCCGAACCGGTATTCGACGCCGTCCTTCTCCTCGGCCTGGCTCAGGATATTCGCCGCGCGGCGGTAACCCTGCACGAGATTCTCGCCATCGGGTGTCTTGAGAAACTCCGACAAGGCCCGAGCGCGGGCCGCGACCAGCGCGAGGTCGTCCACCGGCGGCTTCGACAGCGCGGCGTCGATCACGTCATGGCCGATGCCCTCGCCGCGCAGATACACTTTCAGCCGGTCGTGGAAGAAGGCGAGAAGATCGGTCGAGAGGTCCGGCACGAGGTCGCCGACCGTCCGCAGGACCGAGCCATCGCTGAGGTCGGGCGTGTCGCCCCGCTTCTCCAGCCGGTCGATTACCGCACGGAAGGCGGCACCGAAGACGCCGCGGTCCGCGATCTCTTCGACGATCTCCTCGAGCGTGTCGATCACGTCGTCGCCGACCTTGGGCCGGCTGAGCGCGATCTTGTGCAGCAGGAGCGCGCTGTCGATGAAGCGGTCGAGGCGAAGGGTCAGGCCGTTCTCCAGAAGAATGCGGATGATCCCCAGGGCGGCGCGGCGCAGCGCGAAAGGATCCTTGGAGCCGGTCGGCTTCTCGTCGATGGCCCAGAACCCCGTGAGCGTGTCGATCTTCTCGGCCAGCGCCACGGCGACGGAAAGCGGCGCGGTCGGAACGGCATCGGACGGGCCGAGGGGACGGTAATGCTCCTCGGCGACGGCGGCGATCTCGAGGGGATGCCCGGCCGCCTCGGCGTAGTAGCGGCCCATGACGCCCTGAAGCTCGGGAAACTCGAACACCATCTCCGAGCTGAGATCGGCCTTGGCGATGCGCGCGGCGGTCTCGGCGGCCTCGCCGTCGGCGCCCACCAGCGGCGCGATCTCGCGCGAGAGCCGCGCGATGCGCTCCACCCGCTCGGCCAGGGTGCCGAGGCGCCGCTCGAATGTCACCGACTTCAGCGCGTCGAGCCACGCGCCCATGCCGGCCTTCGCGACCCTGAGGTCATTCTCCCAGAAGAAGCGTGCATCGGACAGGCGGGCCGACAGAACCTTCTGATTTCCCGCGAGAATCGTCACGCCATGATCGGCTGTTTCCCGATTGGCAACAGTCACGAAGCGCTCGATCCGGCCGGTCGCGGAATTCTTCACCGAGAAGAACTTCTGGTGTTCGCGCATGGAGGTCTGCAGGACCTCGGCCGGCAGATGCAGGAAGTCCTCGCCGATCTCGCCCATCAGCACGACGGGCCATTCCACGAGGCCCGCGACCTCGGCCAGAAGGGCCTTGTCCTCCACGACCTCCAGCCCCGCGGCGAAGGCGAGCGTCGTGGCATCGTGCCAGATCGCGTCGGCCCGCGCCTCGGACGACAGGACGACCTTCGCGGCCTTCAGCTTCTTCTCGTAATCCTCGAAGGACGAGACGGCGAAACGGCCCGGCGCCATGAACCGGTGCCCCTCGGTCGTGTCGCCCGCGACGATGCCGTCGACCTCGAAGGGGACGACCTCGGCCCCCGCCTCGGTCGTCAGGATGCAGAGGATCGAGTGGAGCGGGCGCACCCAGCGCAGGCTGCCCGTGCCCCAGCGCATCGACTTCGGCCAGGGGAAGTCGCGGATCAGCCGCGGCACCGCCTCGGCGATGATGTCTGCGGCGGGGCGCCCGGGCTTGGTGATGCTGGCGAACCAGACCTGGCCCTTCTTGTCGTCGCGCGCCTCGAGCTGGTCCTTCGTCAGGCCCGTCGCGCGCAGGAAGCCCTCCAGCGCCTGTTCGGGCGCATCGGTGCGCGGGCCGCGCCGTTCCTCGGTCACCGTCGGGCTTTCGGCCGTCAGCCCCTCGATGGCGAGCGTCAGGCGGCGCGGCGTGGCGTAGGCGCCAGCCGAGGCATAGGTCAGACCGGCCTCGACCAGCGCGTCGGTCAGAAGGCGCCGGAGGTCCTCGGCGGCCTTCGCCTGCATGCGGGCGGGAATTTCCTCGGAGAACAGTTCCAGGAGAAGATCGGGCATCGCGGTCGTTCGGCTCCGGTCGGGTGTCGGTCGTGTCTATCGCGCGTCGGCGCCGCGGGGGCAACCGGGCGTGTCGTTATTCCAGCGTTCCGTTCAGCTGGTGCCAGGCAAAGGCGCGGCCATCGGGCAAGACCGCGATCACCCGGTCGACGCCGCGATGGACCTCGCGGCGCGACAGGACGGCCATCGCCTCGCCCGAGGCGAGGGCCTCGCCGATGGCCTCGGCGTCGAAGCAGTCGAACCATCCGGGCGCCGTCAGGGGCGTGGGGTCCTCGTAGGGCGCGCCGAGTGCCGCCGCGGCCAGCCCGTCCCCGGTCAGGACAAAGCAGGCCCGGAAGCGGAGCGGCGAGGTCTCGGCGTCGATCCCTTCGAAGTCCCGGATGTCGAGGACGTGAATATCGCCCGTCTCGCCCGTGACGACCAGTTCGACCTCTTCGACCGGCGCGTAATAGGCCCGCGTCTGGAACCACCACTGCGCCGCCGCGAAGATCGCGGTCAGCCCCAGGATGGCGACGACAAGCCAGCGTCCGGACGTCATGCGGGGGTCGCCTCCGGCACCCAGCCCCCCGCCTCGGTCGCCACGAAGGCGTCGGCGCAGAGCTTGGCCAGCGCGCGCACGCGGCCGATATAGGCCTGCCGCTCGGTCACCGAGATCACGCCGCGCGCGTCGAGCAGGTTGAACAGGTGGCTGGCCTTGATGCACTGGTCGTAGGCGGGATGGGCCAGCACGATGCGCTTGCCCGTGCGCGGGTCGTCATGCGGCTCGGCCAGAAGGCGCTGGCACTCGGCCTCGGCATCCTCGAAGTGGCGCAGCAGCATCTCGGTCTCGGCGGCGTCGAAGTTGTGGCGCGAATACTCCTCCTCCGTCTGGCGGAAGACGTCGCCATAGCTGAGCGGGATCGGCGCCGAGGGATCGTTGAACGGCATGTCCATGACGTGGTCGATGCCGAGGACATACATCGCCAGCCGCTCGAGCCCGTAAGTCAGCTCGCCCGAGACCGGGTGGCAATCGTGGCCGCCGACCTGCTGGAAATAGGTGAACTGGCTCACCTCCATGCCGTCGCACCAGACCTCCCATCCGAGGCCCCAGGCGCCGAGCGTCGGGCTTTCCCAGTCGTCCTCGACAAAGCGGATATCGTGCATCGCAAGGTCGATCCCGATGGCCTGGAGCGAGCCGAGATAGAGGTTCTGCAGGTCCGGCGGCGAGGGTTTGATGAGGACCTGGTACTGGTAGTAATGCTGCAGACGGTTGGGGTTCTCGCCGTAGCGCCCGTCGGTCGGGCGGCGCGAGGGTTGCACGTAGGCCGCGGCCCAGGGCCGCGAGCCGAGCGACCGCAGCGTCGTCGCGGGGTGGAAGGTGCCCGCGCCCACCTCCATGTCGTAGGGCTGCATGATCGCGCAGCCCTTCGACGCCCAGTAGGACTGCAGCCGCAGGATGATCTCCTGGAAGCTCCTCGGCGTGTCGGTCGCGGCGGTGTCGGTCATGGCGTCTGTCCCGGGTCTTTCGGTGCGGCAGGTCGCGGCCTCCTTAGGACGGGGTCTTGCGGGGGTCAATCGCGCCGGGCCGTGCGGGCGATGGTCGCCTGCGGGCCACAACCATCGTTCAACTGCGGCAAGCATACTGGTGCATCGCCCGTGGCCTCTGCTAACGTCCGCCCGGACGGCGCAGCGGCCCTGGCCAATCCACGGTGCGCGCGGAGCAGCAATTTGAAAACGACGGGATAATCGACGCGATGCTGACGAGCTTCTTCCGGGGTCTTTCGGCCCTGACGCTGACACTTGGCCTCATGCTGGCCTTGGCCGCGGGCCCCGCGCGGGCGCAGGACCCGACCGAGCGGGTCTGGATCCAGATCGAGAGCTACGCGAGCCTCGGCAACACCGAGGCGCGGCTGCGGGCCTACACGCCGGAATTCGAAAACGTGAACGGGTTCAACGCGGGCGGCTTCTACGCGATCACGCTCGGGCCTTTCACCCGCGCCGAAGCCGAGCGCGAGCTTGCGCGCCTGCTGGCCGCTGGCAGCATCCCGGCCGACAGTTTCATCCAGCCGCGCACGGCCTATTCCTCGCAGTTCTTCCCGATCGGCGAAGACCGCCTGGACGGCGGCCTGCCCGCCCCGGCCCCGGTTGAGGCGGCCCCCGTTGTCGAGGAGCCCGTCGCCGAGGCGCCGGTCGAGGCGGCCCCCGTCGAGGAAGTCGTCGTCGAGGAGGAAGTCGTCGAGCAGGTCGTCGAGCAAGTCGTCGAGGAGGCCGCCCCGGAAATCGTCGTCGAGGCAGCCCCCGAGCCGGTCGTGATCCAGGAGGAGACCCCGGACGAGGCCCGCGCGAGCGAGGCGCTCCTGACCCGGGAGGAGCGTGACGCGCTCCAGATCGCGATGCAGTATTTCGGCTTCTACACCGGCGGGATCGACGGCGCGTTCGGCCCGGGCACGCGCGGCGCCATGACCGACTGGCAGATCGCGCGCGGGCTGGAGCCCACGGGCATCCTGACCACGCGCCAGCGCGCGCAGCTGCTGGACGAGTACCGGACCGAGATCGCGCGTCTGGGCTACGCGGTCGTGACCGATGCCGCCGCCGGCATCGAGGTGACGCTGCCCCTCGGCATGGTCGCCTTCGAGGACTACAACTTCCCCTTCGCCCGCTACACCGAGATCAACGACAGCGGGATCAGCATCTACCTCATAAGCCAGCCGGGCGACCGCGCCACGCTGTTCGGTCTTTACGAGATCATGCAGACGCTGGAGATCGTGCCGCTGGAAGGCCCGCGCGAGCGGCGCAGCGACAGCTTCCTGCTGACCGGCCGGAACGACACGCTCCGCAGCCATACGGAGGCGCGTGTCGTGGGCGGCGCGGTCAAGGGCTTCACCGTCCTTTGGGGCCCAGAGCGGGACGCCGACATGGAGCAGATCCTGCCCCGGATCCGCGAGACGATCAGCTATTTCGGCGGCGCGCTCGACCCGGCCTTCGTGCCCGAGGACGCAGGCGAGGATATCGACCTCGTCTCCGGCTTCGAGGTGCGGCGCCCCGAGCTCCTTCGGTCGGGCTTCTTCGTCGATGCCTCGGGGACCGTCCTGACCACGACCGAGGCCGTGACCGGAACCTCGGGCCAGTGTGACCGGGTGCTGATCGACAACGCCTATCCCGCGACGGTCGCCTACCGCGACGACGCGGTCGGTCTTGCCGTCCTGCGCCCAGAGCAGGCGCTGGCGCCGCTGGCCTTCGCACGGATCGCGCCGGATGCCGGCCGGGTCCGCGCCGACATCGCCGTGGCGGGCTTCCCGTTCAACGGGGCGCTGTCCTATGCCTCGACGACCTTCGGAACACTGGCGGCGCTCGAGGGCGTCAACGGCGAGGACTGGGTCCAGCGCCTCGACGTGTCCACCGCCGACAGCGAGGCGGGCAGCCCCGTTCTCGACGCTACGGGTGCTGTGATCGGCATGGTGCTCCCCGGCACGACGGGCGGCCGCGCGCTGCCCGACGAGGTGACGCTGGCGCTCAATGCCGAGCGGCTTTCGGCGGCGCTGGCGGCCGCCGGCGTGCCGACGCAGGCCACCATCGGAACCGGCGGCACGCTCAACCGCGATCAGCTTGCGCGGCTCGGCGCCGACATCGCCGTGCGGGTCAGCTGCTGGAACTGAGCCCAAGCACCAATGACATGCGAAAGGCCGGGCAGAACGCCCGGCCTTTCTTTTTTGCCCAGGTGAAACCGGGCAGGGATCGGTGCCTATGTCGGCGGCGCAGTCGGGGGTGCCCGTCAAACCTCGGGCCTGCGCCGCGCCTTCGGCCGGGGGTCCGGCCCCCGCCCGGCCGTCCGACCGCCCTGCCCCGGGGTAGCGAGGGCCGGGCGGCCGGATCCCCTGCCTCACATGGCGTCGGGCAGGAGCACGGTATCGATCACGTGGATCACGCCGTTCGACTGGCCCACGTCCGCCTGCGTCACGGTGGCGACGCGGCCCTGTTCGTCCTCGATCGTGATGCGCCCGCCCATCATCCGAGCGGTGAAGACGCAGCCCCCCACGGTCTCGATCGGGTGCGCGCCGCCGTCATCGGCGATCATGCCCGCGATCGCGTCCGAGAAGGCCCGGGCGGCGACGACGTGGCAGGTCAGTATCTCGGTCAGCCGGTCGCGGTTGGCCGGCTGAAGAAGCGCGTCGACCGACCCCGCGGGAAGCTCGGCGAAGGCGTCGTTGGTGGGCGCGAAGACGGTGAACGGCCCCTCGCCCGCCAGCGTCTCGACAAGGCCGGCGGTCTGTACGGCCGCGACCAGCGTGGTGTGATCGGCCGAGTTCACGGCGTTCTCGACGATGTTCATGGTGGGATACATCGGCGCCCCCCCGACCATCGGGACGGTTTGCGCGAAGGCCGTGCCCGCGATCAGGGCGGCGGCGGCGGTTGCGAGTGTCGTGCGAAACATGGGTTTCCTCCAGCTGTTGCATGGTCCTGTGCACCCCTCAGTTCGGGGGCGACGCTGGAAGACACGGGGGACGGGAGGCCGGGGTTTCAGACCGGACGGGAATTTCCCGGGAATTCCGGTCACGCTTGCGTGAACGGCGGAACCGGTCAGAGCGGAACGAGCGCGCCGGCCGCGAGGATCGCGCCGGTCGGCGCGCCCGTGGGCGACCCGCCCGGCGGCTCGTCGGAGATCGCCACCGATGCGCCCGCCTCGAAGAGCGCGGCAATCTCGGGCCCGGGGCGCAGGGTCGTCAGCGGCGCGTCCGAGAGAAGGCCGAGCGAGATCGGCGCGGGATCGCCCTCGCGCACCAGCCAGACCTCCTGCGTCCTGCCCGCGTTGGGCCCGCCCGCCACGCGGCGGACCTGCAGCGTTCCGTCGGGCTCGCGCGTGACGGCAAGGCCGAGGCCCGAGCCCTCGACGGGGACGAGGTGGCTCATCAGGATGGTCCCCGGCGGGATGCCCTCTGCCGGGGCTGGCCCCGGCGGCGGGGCCGGCGTTGCGATGGCGAAGAACACCGCCACCCCGGCGACCGCCGTCGCCGCAAAGGCGAGGCCGCGCCAGAAGGCGACGCGGTCCCAGAGCGAAGGCAAGGCCTGCTCCGGCCCGAACAGGTCCGCCTCGAGCGCGGCCTTGAGGCGCGGGGGGGGCGCAAGTTCCTCCACCTCGGCCTCGGCCAGCGCGGCGAAGCGCGCCTCCCAGGCGCGGACCGCCGCGACAAGCCCGGGTTCCGCCGCCAGCCGCGCCTCGAAGCTCCGCCGCGCCGCGCCCTCCAGAAGGCCCAGCGCGTATTCCGCCGCGAGGGCGTCCTCCTCCGGCCGTTCCGGAGTGATTTCGGTTCTGTCGGTCATCGCGACAGGCACTCCCTCAGGCTGATCAGGCTGCGCCGCAGCCATGTTTTCATCGTATTGAGCGGCACGGAATACCTTTCGGCCATCTCGGCATAGCTTCGCCCCTCGAGATAGACGGCGCGCACCGCCGCCGCCCGGTCGACCTCCAGTTCGGCCAGGCAGTCACGGATGCGCCGCGCCTCGTCCGCCGCGATGGCGCGCGCCTCGCCGTCGGGGTCCGGGGCGGCGATGGCGGGAATGTCGTCGATCGCATCGGTCTCGGGCAGGGCCGCGCGCAACCGGTCGATCGCGGTATTGCGCGCAAGCGTGATGAGCCAGGTCATAGGGCTGTGGCCCGTCACGCGGTAGCGGTTGGCGCGGTTCCAGATCTTCACATAGGTCTCCTGCAAAACCTCTTCGGCCACCTCGCGGTCCTTCAAGACACGCAGGCACACGCCGAATAGTTTCGCCGAAGTCGCGTCATAGAGCGCGCCGAAGGCCGCGCGGTCGCGCAACGCCACCCGTGCGATCAGGGCCTCGATGTCGGTTCGCTCGTGCAAGTCCTGCCCCTCCCCGGGGCCGTGTTTCCCGGCGGCGAAAAGAACATGCCCGGCCGCCACTGGCCAGCCCGCCCTTCCCCTTGCGGCCCCCCGCGATATGGTGCATCCCCGTGAACGTCCCACCCTTTCCTGACATTTCCGAGGACGACATGGCAGACGGCAGCTTGAGCATGGACGCGAAACCGACCGAGGAAATCTCGGTGCGCGAGGTCTTCGGGATCGACTCCGACATGAAGGTGAAGGGGTTTTCCGAACGCACCGACCGCGTGCCGGAGATCGACACGACCTACAAGTTCGACCCCGACACCTCGCTCGCCATTCTCGCGGGCTTCGCCCACAACCGCCGGGTGATGATCCAGGGCTACCACGGCACGGGCAAATCCACGCATATCGAACAGATCGCCGCGCGGCTGAACTGGCCCTGCGTGCGCGTCAACCTCGACAGCCACATCTCCCGGATCGACCTGATCGGCAAGGACGCGATCAAGCTGCGCGACGGCAAGCAGGTGACCGAGTTCCACGAGGGCATCCTGCCCTGGGCGCTGCGCAATCCCGTTGCCATCGTCTTCGACGAATACGACGCGGGCCGGGCCGACGTGATGTTCGTGATCCAGCGCGTGCTGGAGCATGACGGCAAGCTGACGCTGCTCGACCAGAACGAGATCATCACGCCGAACAAGTATTTCCGGCTCTTCGCCACGGCGAACACCGTGGGCCTCGGCGATACGACGGGCCTCTATCACGGGGTGCAGCAGATCAACCAGGCGCAGATGGACCGCTGGTCGCTCGTCGCGACGCTGAACTACCTCAGCCACGACGCCGAGACCGCCATCGTTCTCGCGAAGAACCCGCACTACAACACCGAGAAGGGACGTCGCACGATCTCCCAGATGGTGACGGTGGCGGATCTGACGCGGACGGCCTTCATGAACGGCGAGCTGTCCACTGTCATGAGCCCCCGGACGGTCATCAACTGGGCGCAGAACGCCGAGATCTTCCGTGACGTCGGCTATGCGTTCCGCGTCTCGTTCCTCAACAAGTGCGACGAGCTCGAGCGGCAGACCGTGGCCGAGTTCTACCAGCGCTGCTTCGACGAGGAATTGCCGGAAAGCGCCGCATCGATGAGCCTTGGCTGACGTTGCGTAAGGTTAACCAACGGTAAATTTTCCCCCTCGACGCAAGGCGTTGGCCCGGGTGATGTACCGGGAATGGTTATCTTGCGATTCCTTCCGGTCCTCGTTCTTCTTGCGGTCCTGGCGTTCGCCTCGTGCCAGGCGGCGACCCCCGACCCTTCCGACGCAGCCTCGGCTTCCGGTGGATCGGCCTGCCGGATCCTGTCCGTCGTCGATGGCGATACCGTGGACATGTCCTGTCCGGGCACGGGAACCTTCCGGGCGCGCCTGACGGGATTTGACACGCCCGAAACGGTTGACCCCGGCTGCCCGGCCGAAGCGCAGCTTGCGAGGCAGGCCACGGCGCGGCTGAGGGCGCTGGTCCGGCAGGCCAATTCGATCGAGCCGCGCTTCGGCGGAACGGACCGCTACGACCGCCGCCTCGTGCGGCTCGGATTGGACGGGCGCGACGTGGGCGCCATCCTTGTGGCAGAGGGTCTCGCGGTTCCCTATTCGGGCGGCCGCCGCATCGACTGGTGCACGCGCCTGGGCTGAGGCGTGCGCGATTGACGGGGCCGCGGCTCCGGTCCATCGTCCGGCCATGACATACCCCACGCCAGAAGACATCGCCGCCGCCGCCGCCCGGATCGCGGGCCGCGTGCGCGTCACCCCGGTCCTGCAGGTGGAGGCCGAGGCCTTCGGCCTGCCCTGCCCCCTGACGTTCAAGCTCGAACACACGCAGGTGACCGGCTCGTTCAAGGTGCGCGGCGCCTTCAACAACATGCTTTCGCGCGACGTGCCGCCCGCGGGCGTGGTCGCGGCCTCGGGCGGGAACCACGGCGCGGCGGTGGCTTATGCCGCGACCTCGCTCGGCCATGCCTCGCGCATCTTCGTGCCGCGTGCCATCGCCCGCGAGGAGAAGCTGCGCCGGATGCGGGACTTCGGCGGCGAGGTGATCCTGACCGACGGCACCGTCGCGGACTGCATGGCCGAATACGCGGCGTCGGCGGAAGAGACCGGGGCGCTGTCGGTCCACCCTTACGATACGGACTGGACACTGGCGGGCCAGGGCACCGTCGCGCGCGAATTCGAGGAACAGGCGGGCGGGCTCGACACGATCCTCGTCGCGACGGGCGGCGGCGGCCTGATCGGCGGCATCGCGGCGTGGTTCGGCGACCGGGTCAACGTCGTCTCGGTAGAGACCGAGGGGACCGACACGCTCGCCCGATCGCTGCGCGAGGGCCCCGATATCGACATCTCGGCCACCGGTATCGCCGCGGGCTCGCTCGGCGGGCCGAGGCTTGGCGTCACGTCATGGGAGGTGATCCGCGACCGGGTGAAGACCGCGCTCGTCCTGCCCGACGAAGCGGTGTTCGAGGCAGCGCGCAAGCTCTGGGAAACCACGCGCCTCGTGGGCGAACCGGGTGCCGCCGTGGCATTGGCCGCGCTGACCTCCGGGGCCTACGTGCCGGCGAAGGACGAACGCATCGGCGTTCTGCTGTGCGGGGGCAACGCGGACGTGGACTGGTTCGCGACGTGACCAGCCGGTTTCTTCCCGGCGCGCTCGCTCTGACCATTGCCGCCACGTTCCCGGCCGCGGCGCAGACCGACCGGCCCCCGGGCGAGACCGAGGCCTTCGCCGCCGCCATGGCCGAGACGCTGGGAGGGACGGGAAATGCCGCCTCGCTCCTGCGATGCACGGCCGTGTTCCGGGCCTTTCACCTCTATGCCGGGACCGACACGCAGGTCGGCGCCACCGCGGCCGAGCGCGAGACCGACATGGCCGTCAGCGGGGTCGTGGTCTGGCAGGACGAGACCGGAACCGACGATCTGGACGCCGCCTTCGAGACGGTTGTGCCGATGGTGACGGCGGCCACCGAGCTGTACCTCGACCGCATGGTGGCGAACGCCGAAGCCGGCGACAGCGTGTTCGACCCAGACTTGGAGGCGGAGCTGTCCTATTGCTCGGCGCTTCACGAACGGATCATGGACCGCGATGCGGAGTAGCGCCGCCGCCCTGCTGCTTGCCCTGCTGGCAGGCGGGGCGCAGGCGCAGCACCTCGACCAGCACGAGGCCGCGACGTTGCCCCGCATCATCGACAGCCTCTGCGTCGACCTGCACCCCGAGACGGGCTGCGAGACGGCGATCCTTCTGCAAAGCTCGGAGGAACCCGATACCGCCGATCTTGTCATCCTCGGCGACCGGCGAAGCGCGGCGGGAGCGCAGCCTCTGGCCGTCGCCCGCGCCATCGTCTTCAACGGCGCGATGTGGGGCATGGCGCCGTCGCTCGAGGCCGGCGAAGCGCGGACCCTCACGCTCCTGTCCGAACAGATCGGGATCGGGCGCAACGCCTGGATGCAGGCGCTGACCATCGGGTACGGACCGGACGGCTTCGCGGTACGCGCCTTCCACTGGTCCACCTATGACCGGGCCATCGGCGGCGCCTTTTCCTGCGATCTGGATCTTGCGACCGGCGTCTATGGGCTGGAGGCGTCGGCCGCCAATCCCGAAACGGGCGAGGAGCGCGTGCTCTTCGCGGAAACGGGGTCCGTCCCGGCCGGGGTCGTGCCGGTGTCGGACTGGCCCGCCTTCGGCCCCCTGCCCGCCCCCTGCGAGGAGGGACATGCGCGTTATGCCGCGCGGGAGTGACCCGGCCCCGGTGCACCGATCCGCCTTGCCCTCGCCCGCGCCGCGCGCCACATTCCCCCCATGAGCAAATCGCCCAACGACAACCCCGCAGACCCGTTCAAGAAGGCGCTGGCCGAGGCCACGCGTGTTCTGGCCGACGACCCTGACCTTGCGGTCACCTACTCGGTCGATCCGCCGGGTCTCGCCGCCGACAGCGTGCGCCTGCCGCAGGTCAGCCGCCGGATGACCCGCGACGAGGTCCTCCTGGCGCGCGGGACGGCGGACGCGCTGGCGCTGCGGCACCGCTACCACGACACGGGCACGGCGGCACGCTACGCGCCCCCCGGGGCCATGGCACGCGAGCTGATGGACGCGATGGAGACCGCCCGCTGCGAGGCCGTGGGCGCCCGTGCCATGCCCGGCACCGCGGGCAATATCGACGCCAAGATCGGCCACGAGGCCCGGCGCAAGGGCTATGGCGAGATCCGGCAGGCCTCCGACGCGCCGCTTGCCGTGGCCGCCGGTTACCTGATCCGACATCTGGCCACCGGACGCCCGCTTCCGCCCGAGGCCGCCAATGTCATGGAACTTTGGCGCGGCTTCATCGAGGACCGCTGCGGCGGGACGCTCGAGGATCTCGGCGACGTCCTGAAGGACCAGGCCGCCTTCGCCCGCTTCGCGCGGCAGATGATCGACGATCTCGGCTATGGCGACCAGCTGGGCGACGACCCGGACGAGCTTGATGACGAGGGCGATGAGGAAGGCTCGGAAGAGGAGCAGGACGCCCCCGATTCGACCGGCGAGGACGACAGCGAGGAAGACGACGCCGAGGCGAGCCCCGAGCGCAGCCAGGAGCAGCAGCAGGACGCCTCGCAGGCGCAGGTCGAGATGGACGACAGCGCCGACATGGAGGAGGCCGAGGAACAGGAGCTGCCCGACGGCGAGGCGCCGCAGGAGCCGCCACCCCCCGCCCCCCATTCCGAGGCCGATCCCGGCTATGCGGTCTTCACGACCGAGTATGACGAGGAGATCGAGGCCCAGGATCTCGCCGAGCCGCAGGAGCTGGAACGTCTGCGCGCCTATCTCGACCAGCAGCTCGAGCCCCTGAAGGGCGCCGTCAGCCGGCTTGCAAACAAGCTGCAGCGCCGCCTTCAGGCGCAGCAGAACCGCAGCTGGGAGTTCGACCGCGAGGAAGGCATCCTGGATGCCGGCCGGCTGGCGCGCGTGGTGGCGAACCCCACGACGCCGCTCAGCTTCAAGGTCGAGAAGGACATGGAATTCCGCGACACGATGGTGACGCTCCTGCTCGACAATTCGGGCTCCATGCGGGGGCGGCCGATCTCGATCGCGGCGATCTGCGCCGACGTCCTGGCCCGCACTCTGGAGCGCTGCGGCGTGAAGGTCGAGATCCTCGGCTTCACCACGCGTGCATGGAAGGGCGGCAAGGCGCGCGAGGACTGGCTGGCTCAGGGCCGCCCGCAGCAGCCCGGCCGCCTGAACGACCTGCGCCACATCATCTACAAGCCCGCGGACGCGCCATGGCGCCGGGTGCGCGACAATCTCGGGCTGATGATGAAGGAAGGCCTGCTGAAGGAGAACATCGACGGCGAGGCGCTGGAATGGGCGCATCGCCGGATGCTGGTGCGCCCCGAGGCACGCAAGATCCTGATGGTGATCTCGGACGGGGCGCCGGTGGACGATTCGACCCTTAGCGTGAACCCCGCGAATTACCTCGAGAAACACCTGCGCGACGTGATCGCGATGGTCGAGAAGCGCAAGGCCGTGGAACTTCTCGCCATCGGGATCGGGCACGACGTGACGCGCTACTACCAGCGCGCGGTGACGATCACCGATGCCGAGCAGCTGGCCGGGGCGATCACCGAACAGCTTGCAAGCCTGTTCGACAGCGACCCCAGGGCGCGGGCCCGCGTCATGGGGATGAGGAAAGCGTCCTGAGGGATTGCGCCGGCTTCGCCGTCGCCCGGGAGCGCGGGCTTGCGCCCGCGCGGGTGCTTGCGGCAGACCCCGCGCATTGCGGCGTGCCTCCGGGGATGCGTGACGGGCGGATGCCTCCGGCGGGAATTTTCTTGCCAGGATGAAGGGGCGGTCCCGAGGAAGGCGCGGGCGATGAACCGCGCGCGGGCCGGACGGACAGGGGAAGAGGAAAGATGTTCCAGAGTTTCGAGGTGCGGACCCGGCCCGAGCAGGGCCCGCCACGGGTGGCGGCGCTGCGCGCGGAGATGGCGGAGGCCGGGGTGGATGCCTTCCTCGTGCCGCGCGCCGACCGGTTCCAGGGCGAATACGTCGCCCCGGCCGACGAACGGCTGGCCTGGCTCACAGGGTTCACGGGTTCGGCCGGTTTTGCAGTGATCCTCGCGGAGCGGGCCGCGATCTTCGTCGACGGGCGCTACCGCGTGCAGGTGCGGGCGCAGGCCGACATGGACACCTTCACGCCGGTCGCCTGGCCCGAGACGAAACTCGAGGACTGGCTGGCGGACGCGCTTCCCAAGGGCGGCGTCGTGGCCTACGACCCCTGGCTGCACACGGCGGCCGAGATCGCGCGGCTGACCAAGGCGCTCGGGCCGCGGCAGATCTCGCTCCGGGCGGTCGAGAACCTCGTCGACCGGATCTGGGACGACCGCCCGGCCCCGCCCATGGCGCCCGCGATCGATTGGCCGGTCGAGTTGGCGGGCGCGAGCGCGGGCGAGAAGATCGCCGCCGTGGCGGGCGACCTGGCCGACGCGGGCGAGGATGCCGCGCTGATCACCCAGCCCGACAGCCTGTGCTGGCTTCTGAACCTGCGTGGCGGCGATGTCGGGCACACGCCGCTTCTGCACGCGATGGCCGTCCTTCACCAGACGGGCCAGGTCGACCTGTTCGCGGAGGCCGGAAAGCTCGCCGATGTGGCGCTGCCCTCGTCCGTGCGCATCCTGCCCGAGACCGACCTTCCCGCGCGCCTTGCACAAGCGACCGGCCGGGTGCGCGTCGACAGGACCTCCGCGCCGCAGGCCGCGCTCGATGCGCTGTCGGCCTGGCCTGCGGAGGTGGTCGAGGGCAGCGACCCCTGCCTTCTGCGCAAGGCCAGAAAGCACCCCGCCGAGATCGCCGCGACGACCGAGGCGCATCTGCGCGACGGGGCGGCCTTCGCGCGGTTCCTGCGCTGGTTCGACGAGACAACGCCGGGCGGCGGGCTGACGGAGATCGACGTGGTGCGCGCGCTGGAGGGGTTTCGCGCGGACACCGGCGCGCTGAAGGACATCAGTTTCGATACGATCGCGGGCGCGGGTCCGCACGGGGCCATCGTGCATTACCGCGTCACCGAGGAAACGAACGCGCCGGTCCTTCCCGGCCAGCTTTTCCTGGTCGATTCCGGCGCGCAATACGTGGACGGCACGACCGACATCACCCGGACGCTGCCGGTGGGCGAGATCGGCGAAGAGGAGAGAACCGCCTTCACGCTGGTGCTGCGCGGCATGATCGCGATCCACCGCGCGCGGTTTCCAAAGGGCGTCACGGGCGCGCATCTCGATGCGCTCGCCCGCGCGCCGCTCTGGGCGGCGGGGCGCGATTTCGACCACGGGACGGGGCATGGCGTCGGCGTCTATCTGGGCGTGCACGAGGGGCCGCAGCGGCTCAGCCGGGTCTCGACCGTGCCGCTCGAGCCGGGCATGATCCTGTCGAACGAGCCGGGGTATTATCGCGAGGGCGCCTTCGGCATCCGCATCGAGAACCTGATCGTCGTGCGTCAGGCGGCCCCCTTGCAGGGGGGCGACGACCGCGAGATGTTGGACTTCGGCACGCTCACCTGGGCGCCGATCGACCGGCGGCTGATCCGCGCGGACATGCTCCACGCCGAGGAACGTGCCTGGCTCGATGGCTACCACGCCGAGGTGGCGGAACGGATCGGCCCGAGGCTCGACGCGGAGACCGCCGCCTGGCTGAAAAAGGCAACCGCGCCGCTCTGACATGCTCTCGTCACGCGAGGACGGCAGAGAGGCGTACCTGGAAGAACGGGGTCCGGGGACACGGACCGGAAGGGAAGAACGGACATGGCAGACCACATCACGATCAGGAACGCGCCCGGCAAATGGGTGGTACGCGCGGGCGGCGCAATCGTCGGCGAAAGCTCGAACGCACTGGAACTGATCGAGGGCGGCGCGGCGCCGGTCATCTATTTCCCCCGCGAGGACATCGGGATGGCGCTGTTGGAGAAGACCACGTCGAGCACGCGCTGCCCCTACAAGGGGACGGCAACCTATTTCTCCGTCTCGACTGCCGCCGGAGACATCCCCGACGCGGCCTGGTCCTACGAGGCGCCTCTGGAAGGGGTTGCGAGGATCGCGGGCTACATCGCTTTCTATCCCGACCGCGTCACGGTCGAGCAGCTCTGAACCGGCTCAGGGCGCGATGAGCGCGCCGAGGGTCCCGTTCTCCCGAGCGCGCAGAAGGGCGGCGAGCGCATCGTTCGACGCCGCCTCGTCCTCACCCCAGTCGCCACCGATGGTCAGCACGAAGCCCGGGCGCGGACCGGGAATGGGGGTGATGTCAGGGTCCGCCGCCCAGCGCGCCAGCATCGTTCCTGGCCAGTTCTCGCGAAGCCGGGCCACGATGGCATCGACATCCGTCCCCGGCGGGTAGAGCACCCCGACAAGCGCCGCCTCCTCGCGGCGGTTCACGACATCGGCGAGGAAAACCCCCGCAAGTGCCGCCTCGGGCCAGTCGGCAAGCCCCTGCCCCGAGAGGTCCAGCGACAGCGCGACCGAGACGAGACGCCCATGGCGCCGCACCGCCTCCGAGAGGCCGGCGACCGCCTGCGCCACCTCCGGCCGATCGGCCAGCGTCGGAAAACCGCCCGCCTGCATCAGGTCGATCTGCGGCCAGCCCGTGGCCCAGCGCGCCCATTCGCCCTCGACCACGAAGCGGGTCGAAAGCCCCTCCGCGCCACCGAAGGGATTGGTCGGGTCGACCGCGTCGGGCCGCGCCGCGTGGTCAGCCTCTCCCTGCCATAGAACCATCTGGCCGTTCCGAGGCGTCATCTCCATCCCGTGCCCGAAAAGCGCGCCGCGCAGCCGCATCTCGCTGTCGGGAAAGAGGAAATGAACCCCCATCCGCGCCGGGGGCGCGGAGACCTCCAGCGTGTGCACCCAGTCGCGCCACGAAAGGCTCAGCGCCTCGCCCTCGCCGGCACGAAGCGCGGCCGCCTGCCCGGGGCTGGCCGAGCGCAAGGCCGCGTATTCATGCGCCCAGTCGTCGGCGGGCCAGGCCATGTTGCCGTTCCGCGCCACGCCGCGCACCGCGTCACCGTCGCCATAGGCGATGTCGAGCCGTGGGGCGCCGGCGGGGATCGCCGCATCGGGGATCATCTGCAGCATGTCGGACAGCCGCCCCGTATCCGCCGCGACCGAGAGCGGCAGGGCAAGGCAAACGGCGGTCAGCATCCCCAGGGTTCGCATGTCGAAACCCTAATCGCGCCAGCGCCTTGCTGGCAAGCGGGGCATTGTCTCAGGAATGTTCCTCGGCCGCCGTCGCCGCCAGGGCCTTGTTGTAGGCCTTGAGCGCATCGACATGGAACAGCGCGCCTTCGAGCGCGGGCGGCCCGTCGCCCGGGGCGAGTTGCACCACGGGCACGAAGTCGAGGCCCGTGCGCTCGAAGATCGGCAGCGCACGCTCCAGCGTGGCGTTGGTGTCGGTGTAGATCCCCTGCTCGATCAGCGTCAGAAGCTTTTCCTCGGGCGCGGCGTTCTCGTGATCCATCGGCCGCATCACCCGGCCGACCCGGAACATGGCGAGGAGATAGGCCTGCGGCCCGGCGGCGAGGTGGATGTTCCGCCGCTCCAGCTGCGTCAGGAAGAACGAACGGTCCACCAGCCGCGAGGCGAGCGCGGTCGAAAGCGAGACCGCGACCATCACGGCAAGGCCCGTCTGCCAGTCCCCGGTCAGCTCGAAGACGATCAGCGTCGTGGAGATCGGGGCACCGAGGACGGCCGCCGCCACAGCCCCCATCCCCGCAAGCGCATAAAGCGTGCCGGACCCAGACATCTCGGGCAGGATCGAGGTGGCGATGATCCCGAAGGCCAGCCCCGCCATCGCCCCCACCATGAGCGAGGGCGAGAAGACGCCGCCCCCCATCCGTCCCGCGATGGTGATCGCCGCCGCGGCGGCCTTGACGACGGTGAAGATGATGGCCTCGTGCAGCAGAAGCTGCCCGGTCAGCGCGGCACTCGTAGTCTCGTAGCCGACGCCGATGATGTGAGGATACCAGATCGCGATCGCCCCAAGCATGAGGCCCGCGATCGCCGGCCTGAGCCAGCGCGGGATCCCGGTGACGCGTTGCAGGGCATTGCCCATGTCCTCGGCCCAGAACGTCGCCTTCATGAAGACCACGGCGATCAGGCCCGAGACGAGGCCCAGGATCAGGAAGGCCGGCAACTCCACGTAGAATTGCAGCGTGCCGCCGTCGAGCAGGCTGAACTCGGTCACGTCGCCGAATTCGAGCCGGTTGATGACCGTGCCCGCAGCACTGGCGATGACGATGGGCGCGAAGGCGTGGACGGCGAAATGCCTGAGCACGACCTCGAGCGCGAAGAGCGCGCCGGCGATGGGCGCGTTGAAGCTCGCCGAGACGGCGGCCGCCACGGCGCAACCGAGCAGGTCGCGCCCCGTGATCCCGTCGGCGCGGATCCACTTCGACACCCGTGTCGAGATGACGGCGGCCAGGTGCACAACCGGCCCTTCCCGCCCCGAGGACCCGCCGGAGCCGAGCGTGATGAGAGAGGCCAAGGCCGAGGCGATGCCCGCCCGCTCCTCGACCCGGCCGTTGTCGAGCGCGGCGCCCTCGATCACGTCCGCGACCGAGCGCACGCGCCCATCGGGCGTGAACCAGTGCAGGATCAGGCCGACGACAAGACCGCCGCCGACCGGGATCAGGAGAATCAAATACCAGGGCAGGCTCTCGGCGAAGGAATGCATCAGCCGCACATCCTCCACCCCGTAGAGCGTGTGCTGCAGCGCGCTGATCCCCTTGCGGAAGAACAGCGCGGCAAAACCCGCGGCGATCCCGATCATCAGGGCGATGAACCAGAAGGTGACCTGGCTCGGCCCCTTCTCGCGCAGCACCTGCCAGAACCGGACGGCGGAGGCCACGGCCCCGTCCACCTGCTTCCGAAAGACGCCTTGCACTTTGCCGGCCAATGCCTCGTGCCTTCCCTTCCGGCGATGAACGCCGCCGTCGATCGCGCATCCCGTCGACGGACCGCGTTTATCCCGCGTAGTCCACGGGTTGCGCTGTGGCAAGGGGCGCCCCGCCACAGGGGCCCGTCTTCATCCTGGCAGGTAAACTCCCGCCGGAGGCCAGCCGCGGCCGAGCGGCTCCCGGGAACCGGGGGCCCGAGGACGCGGCTCCCCGGATCGGCGCCGAAGGCGACGATCCGGTCAGGCGGCCCCGTCGAGCAGCGCGCGCGCCGCGGCGCGGGCCTCTTCGGTCACCGTGTCGCCCGCGAGCATCCGTGCCACTTCATCGATCCGCGCCGCCGGATCGAGCGGCTCGACCCGGCTGAGCGTCATGCCCTCGCGCACCGCCTTGGCCACGCGCCAGTGATGGGCGCCGAGCGCGGCCACCTGCGGCGAGTGCGTCACCACGAGCACCTGACCGCCATCGGCCAGCGCCGCGAGCCGGCGGCCCACCGCATCCGCCGTCGCGCCGCCCACGCCGCGGTCGATCTCGTCGAAGATCATCGTGAGCCCGCTGTCGTCCCGCGTCAGGCAGACCTTGAGCGCGAGGAGAAACCGCGAAAGCTCGCCCCCCGACGCGATGCGGTTCAGCGGCCCCGCGGGCGCGCCGGGGTTGGTCGCGACGGTGAAGGTCACGGTGTCGGCGCCGCTCGGCCCCGGCTCGCCCGGCGTCAGCTCGGTCGTGAAGACGGCGCGTTCGAGCTTCAGCGGTGCAAGCTCGGCCGCCATGGCCGCGTCGAGCCGAACCGCCGCCTCCGCCCGCGCGGCACTCAGCCGGTCGGCCGCGTCGCGCCAGGCGGCCGCGGCGGCGTCATGCGCCTTCCTGAGCCCCGCGATCTCCCCCGCCCCGCCGTCCAGGGCCGCGAGCCGCGCCTCCAGGTCCGCACCGAAGACCGCGAGGTCATCGGCGACGATCCCGTGCTTGCGCGCGAGCCCCCGCAGCGCGAAGAGCCGTTCTTCGGCATCCTCGAGCTCCGACGGGTTGAACAGCAGCGCGTCGGCGAAGCGTTCGACTTCGCCCTGCGCCTCGCCCAGTTCCACCAGCGCCCGGTCGAGTGCCGCGAGCGCGGCGTCGAGCCCGCCCTCGGCGCGGTCCGTCACCCCCTCGAGCCAGCGGCGCGCGTCGCCGATGAGCCCCTCGGCCCCCTCGGTCGACAGCGCGCCCGCGGCGCGGGCCACGTCGGCGCGCATCTTCTCGGCCGCCTGCATCAGGCGCCGGCGGGCATCGAGTTCCGCCTCCTCGCCCGGCTCGGGCGCAAGGGCCGTGATCTCGGCCACGGAATGGCGCAGGAAATCCTCCTCCCGCCGCATCTCCTCCAGCCGGGCCTCCGCCTCTTCCAGCGCCCGGCGCGTCGCGGCGCGTGTCCGCCAGGCCGCGGCGACCGCGTCGCGGAGCGGTGCGAGGCCGCCGAAATCGTCCAGCATCGCACGGTGGTTCCTGGGATCGAGCAGCCCCCGGTCATCCTGTTGGCCGTGCAGTTCGACCAGCACGTCGGACAACGCGCGCAGCACCTCCCCGCTGGCGCGCCGGTCGTTGACCCAGGCTGTCTTCCGCCCGTCCGCGGTGTTCACGCGCCGCAGGATCAATTCGGGACCGCCCGGCAGGCCCGCCTCCGCCAGCACGGCCTGAACCGGGTGGTCGGGGCCGATCTCGAAGACCGCCTGCACCTCGCCCTGCGCCGCACCGCTCCGGACGAGATCGGCGCGACCCCGCCAGCCCAGGACGAAGCCGAGCGCATCGAGCAGGATGGACTTGCCGGCCCCGGTCTCGCCGGTCAGCACGTTGAGACCCGGGTGAAACCCGAGTTCCAGCCGGTCGATGATGAGAAGGTCGCGGATGTCGAGATGCCGCAGCATGGACGCACCATCAGGCGCGGCGGGCGGCGATGCAAGCGCCGTCCCGCCCCTGCCCGGTCCTCAGAGCCAGTCGCCCCGCACGGTCTGATCCCAGACCTCGCGCAGCCAGTTCTGACCCGCCGCTTCTGCCGAGAGCCCCTGCCCGGTCAATTGCCGGAAGGCATCGTCGTAGAAGGGCGAGCCCTGGAAGTTGTAGCCGAGGATCGCGCCCGCGGTCTGCGCCTCGTCGGTCAGGCCGAGCGCGAGATAGGCCTCCACAAGCCGCATCAGCGCCTCGGGCGTATGGCTCGTGGTCTGGAATTCCTCGACCACGAGGCGGAAGCGGTTGATCGCCGCCGTGTAGTGCGCGCGCCGGAGATAGTAGCGCCCGACCTCCATCTCGCTTGCCGCAAGCTGGTCGAGCGCCACGTCGAAGCGGAGGATCGCGTCCTGGGTGTAGTCGCTGTCCGGATAGCGCTCGATCACGAGGCGGAGCGCCTGCAACGCCTCGTAGGTGATGGCGGTGTCGTTGCCGATCTGGTCCATCTGGTCGTAGTAGCTGAGCGCCAGAAGGTACTGCGCGTAGGCGGCGTCCTCGTCGGCCGGGTAGAAGTCGAGGAAACGCTGCGCGGCGAGGCGCGAGTTGTCGTAATCGCGATCCTGGTGGTAGGAGAAGGCCGCCATGATCAGTCCGCGCTTGGCCCATTCCGAATAGGGGTGCAGGCGCTCGACCTCGATGAACAACTCGGCGGCGCGGTCCGCGCGACCGCGCTCCAATTCCAGTTCGCCCTGCTGGTAGATCGTCTGCGCGTCAAGCTCCTCGAGCGGCGCCGCCCGGTCGCGCGCCGCGAACAGGCCACCGCCGCCACCGCCGAACAGGCCGCCGCGATCTCCCTCGCCGCCGCCGCAGGCCGCCAGAAGCAGGCAGAGCGCGGCAACGCCCGCCCCACGCGTCCAGTTCACGCCGTCCGATGATGCCCGCTGCATGTGATCCATCCCCGCTCGTCTCGCGCCGCGGCTCCCGAAAGGTCTGGGGCCGCCGCACCCGGTCGCAGCGGTCCTAGCACAAAGTTTTTTCGGGCAAAACGCCTGAAATTCCCGTGAGGCGGCTGGACGCCGCCCGGCACGGCGCCTCAGGCGACGTGGGCGAGGTCGGCTGCGTTCACGCCCATTCCCGGCAGGCGCGCGGCCTGTTCGGGGCTGCATTCGACAAAGCGGACCGCGCCGGGCGTGGCGAAGAGCTTGCGCAGAAGGCGGTTCGTCAGCATGTGGCCCGCGCGGACGCCGGTATACCGTGCCAGCAGCGGCGCGCCGGCAAGGGCCAGATCGCCGAGCGCGTCGAGCATCTTGTGGCGCACGGCCTCGTCCGCGTGGCGGAAGCCGCCGGGGCTGAGCACGTCATCGCCGTCGACGACGACGGCATTGTCGTAGGTTCCGCCCAGTGCCAGGCCCGCGGCATGCATCGCGTCCACGTCGGCCTGGCGGCAGAAGGTGCGGCTGTCGCAGTACTCGCGGACGAAACGCCCGTTGGCGAGTTGCGCGACCCGACGCTGACGGCCGATCGCGGCATCGGTGAAGTCGATGGAGAAGTCCATCTCGAGCCCTTCGGCCGGCAACAGGCTGGCCGAGGCGGCACCTTCCGTCACGATGATCTCGCGGGTCACGGCGATCGCGTGGATCGGGGCGTCCTGCTTCTGGATGCCGGCGTCGAGGATGCCGCGCACGAAGGGCGCCGCGGAGCCGTCGAGGATCGGGACCTCGGGACCGTCCACCTCGACGAGCGCGTTGTGGATGCCGCAGCCGGCCAGCGCGGCCATCACGTGCTCGACCGTCGAGACGGAGGCGCCCGTGTCGCCGTCGATCCGCGTGCAGAGCCGGCTTTCGGGAACGCGATCGTAGCGGGCGGGAATGAAGGGCTGGTCGGGCAGGTCGATGCGGCGGAACCACAGACCCATGTTGGCCGCACGTGGGCGGATCGTCATGCGCACGAGCCGGCCCGTGTGAAGGCCTACCCCGCTGAAAGTCACGTCGGTCCTGATCGTCGCCTGCATGCGCTCACCCGCTGTCCCTTTACCCCTTGCCGCCTGATCGCTGCGTCCGGTCCTGCCGTCACCGCAGCCCGCGGTCTTTCGGGGGTGGCATCGGTCCGGTTCATCCGGCCCTTTGCCCGCAGTTACGGGCTAACCCCGCCCGTGAAAACTGACAATTCAACGATTATGACGGGTTGCAACATTGCCGACTCAGTTCGGCAGAAACCCGCCGACTCACCCACACGCACCGCATAACAAACTGTTTTTCAAGGAAAAAGGGTCGGCAAGATGCCGACCCTTCCGATTCGATTGTGACCACCGTCAATTGGCCTGGCGACGCAGGAAGGCCGGAATTTCGATGCGTTCCTGCTCGGGATCGACCGCCTCTTCCTGACGAGCCGGGATGTGCGTCTGCGGCGGAGCACCCGTGAAGGACGGCGTGCGCCGTGCCACCGGGGCCGCGGCTTCTTCGCCATGGCCGGTCATCCGGTTGATGAGGTTGTTGATGCCGAAACGCGTGCGGGACGGTTGCGGCTGAGCCTCGGCGGCGCGGGCCTGGGCCGGGGCGTCGGGCCTCGGCGCCTCGCGCTGGATCGCGTCGCGCAGACGCGCCAGCGCTTCCGGGGTCGGAGCGCCTGCGGGCGGGGCCTTCGGAGCGAGGAACCCGCGTTCCTCCTGTGACGGGGCATGCCGGACAGCGACGGTTGCCGCGGCTGTCGGGCGCGCGGGCGCTGCGGCGGGGCGATAGGCGGGCGGCGGAACTGCGGCCTCGTCTTCCGGCTCGAACAGGTCGGCCGGCAGGTCGTCGTCGGCGAAGCTCTCGAACAGCGAGGGCTCGTGTGCGCCGACCTCTTCCTCCGGCGCGGCTTCGGCGGCCACGGCGTGCTTCGGTGCGGCCTCGACCGAGGGGCGACCGCGGTTCTGGATGGCGGCGGCGCCATAGACGTCGCGGTGCGGCTCAACCGCCTCGGCGGAGACGTCGATGCCGGTCGCCACGACCGACACGCGCATCCGGCCTTCCATCTTTTCGTCGAGCGTGGAGCCGACGATGATGTTCGCATCCGGGTCGACCTCTTCGCGGATGCGGTTCGCGGCCTCGTCGAGCTCGAACAACGTCAGGTCGTAGCCGCCCGTGACATTGATGAGCACGCCGCGCGCACCCTTGAGGCTGATCTCGTCCAGAAGCGGGTTGGCGATGGCCTTCTCGGCGGCCTGAAGCGCGCGCGTCTCGCCATCGGCTTCGCCCGTGCCCATCATGGCCTTGCCCATCTCGTTCATCACCGCGCGGACATCGGCGAAGTCGAGGTTGATGAGGCCGGGACGCACCATCAGGTCCGTGACGCCCTTCACACCCTGGTAGAGCACGTCGTCGGCCATCGAGAACGCCTCGGTGAAGGTCGTCTTCTCGTTGGCCAGCCGGAACAGGTTCTGGTTGGGGATGATGATGAGGGTGTCGACGACCTTCTGGAGGGCGTCGATCCCCTCGTCGGCCTGGCGCATGCGCTTGGCGCCCTCGAACTGGAACGGCTTGGTCACGACACCGACGGTCAGGACGCCAAGCTCGCGCGCGGCCTGCGCGATGATCGGCGCCGCACCGGTTCCGGTGCCGCCGCCCATGCCGGCGGTGATGAAGGCCATGTGTGCGCCCGCGAGGTGATCGACGATCTCCTCGATCGATTCCTCGGCCGCGCTTGCGCCGACGGCGGGCCTTGCCCCAGCGCCGAGCCCTTCGGTCACCCGTGCGCCCATCTGGATCCGCGCGGGCGCCTTGGATTGCGAGAGCGCCTGCGCGTCGGTATTCGCCACCACGAATTCGCACCCCTCGAGGGCCTGGTCGATCATGTTGTTGACGGCGTTGCCGCCTGCCCCGCCGACGCCGAAAACGGTGATGCGCGGTTTCAGGTCCTGCCGCGAGTCGGGCATGGTGAGATTGAGTGTCATCGCTCTGTCCGCCTGTTGCCCCGGTTTGTCCGGTTCTTTCGAGATGTGAACCCGGTCTTTCGCCGGCTTGGCACCTTCTGCCTCGGTGTTTCCGCACAACTTAACGATTTCGGCTCCGCCCGTCACGCGGAAAATGGGAAAATCGTGCGAAATGTGGGGCGGATTTCCGCCGACGTGTCAGCCCGTTGCGGTGAGCTACCAGATACGGGGCTCACCAGTTGTCCCGGAACCATTTGACGGCGCGCTTCAGGCTGCGCGCCGGATAGCGGTCGGCGGGCGTCTCGAAGTCCCACCATTCGTCCTGGGGATGGGCGGCGAAGAGCGCGAGGCCCACGCAGGCCGAGAAGGCGGGGCCGCAGGCCGATTGCGGCAGGCCCTGCACGCGGAGCGGCCGCCCGAGCCGGACCTGGTTTCCGAGAATGCGGCTTGCCAGCCCGTCGAGGCCGGGCAGAAGGCTCGCGCCCCCCGTCAGCACGATGCGCTGAGAGGGCAGGTGCTCGAAGCCCGCCGCGTCGAGGCGGGCGCGGGTTTCCTCGAGGATCTCCTCAACCCTCGGGCGCATGACGCCGATCAGTTCGGACCGGGACACGGTGCGCCGGTCGTGGTGCCAGTCGCCGGTCTCGCTTTCCAGCTCGATGATCTCGCGGTCGTCCATGCCCGTCGCCATCACGCCGCCGAAACGGGTCTTGATCCGCTCGGCATGGGGCATGGGGATCTGCAGGCCCTGGCTGATGTCCGACGTCACGTGGTCCCCGCCCATCCGCACGGTGTCGGCGAAGATCATGTGCTTCTTGATGAAGATCGAGAGCGAGGTCGCCCCGCCGCCCATGTCGATGCAGGCCGCACCCAGTTCCTGCTCGTCCTCGACGAGGCTGGAGATGCCGGCGACGTAGGGCGCACTTGCCAGGCCCGCGAGTTCCAGGTCGCAGCGCTTCACGCAGTGCAGAAGCGTCTCGATCGCGCCGGCCTCGATCGTGAGAAGGTGCATGTCGACCGACAGGCGACTGCCCACGTGACCGCGCGGATCGGCGAGCCCCGTGCGATGATCGAGCGAGAAGTTCACCGGCTGGGCGTGCAGCACCTCGCGCCCGTGGCCGAGGTCCGGCACGTCGCAGGCCGCGAGCACGCGGGCGATGTCGCTGTCCTCGACGGTACCGGTCTGCAGCACCGCTTCGCCGTCCAGCCCGTAGCTGCGCGGCCGCGCGCCCGCCAGCGCGACGATCACGTGGTCGACGCGGGTCTGCGCCATCTTCTGGGCCGCCTGCACGGCGGTGCGGATCGCGCGCTCGGTCTCCTGCACCGTGTCGATCTCGCCGAAGCGGACCCCGCGCGAGCGCGTGGTGGCCGCGCCGATGACGCGGAACCCGGCCTGCCCCGCCATCGCGCCGATCCCGTCGCCGGGCGTCACGTCCATTTCGTCGAAGCGCAGGACGAGGCAGGCGATCTTGAAGCTTCCGATGTCGAGCACGGCGACGACGCCGCGGCGCATCGCCTCCTCGCGCTTGGCCCGCATGGCCCGCTGGGACTGATAGAGCAGGTTCATCCGCGTTCATCTCCGACAGGGATCTGGCCCGAGCGCTGCAGCGAGAGCGTCTCCAGTGCGTCGGGCGTCAGTTGCACGGTCATCCGCGAAGGGTTGCGCATGTCGATGCGCACCAGGTCGCGGTCCAGGATCTGCTGCACGTCCTGCAGCAGGAGGACTTCGTCGAGGGCGGCGCGCGGTGCGGCCGCCGGCAGCAAGATGCGCGGGCCGTCGCGCAGCACCACGTCCCAGCGCCGCTGTCCGACCCGCACGAGGCCGCGCACCCGGTCGCCGAGCGGCGCCGCCGCGGCCAGGAGGCGCAAGGCTTCGTCGACGGCAAGATCGGCGCCCGCGCCCGCCACCATGGGCAGCGGCGCTTCAGGCACGCGGTCGGCCAGCGCGGCGACGAAATGCCCCTCGGCATCGATCAGGACGGTGCCGGTCCGGGTCTGCCAGATCAGCGCGGGCACCCTTTCGGCCACGTCGACGGACAGGTATCCGCCGCCCGCGATCCTGACGGAGGCGGAGGCGACGGCCGGCAGCGCCTCGACCCGCGCGCGCAGCGCCTCGAGGTCGATGTCGAACGACGAGACCGGCAGGTCGAGCGCCAGCGCGCCGCGCACCTCCTCGGTCACCGCGGGGCTCGCGCCCTCGATCGACAGCAGGTTGACGCGGAACTCGGGGCGATCCTCGATCTCGCGGCGCACCTCGGCCACCTGGTCCCGGAGCGCGTTCACCTTTTCCTCGTCGGTCGCGAACCAGAGCGCGGCGAAGAGCATGGCGAAGACGGGCAGGCCCACGCGCAGGATCATGCGGAAGAAGGGCGTGAGCCAAAGCCGCTGCGCCCGGTAGGTCAGGCGCGAGGGCGCGGGATCGGGGCGCGGGCGCGGCAGGGGCACGGGACCCGTTTCGCGGCGGGCGATCAGCGGTCGCATGAAGCGTCCTCCACGAGCCAGCGGCAGAGCGCGCCGAAGGTGATCCCCTTCGCCTCGGCCTGTTCGGGGGTGAGTGAGGTGGGCGTCATGCCCGGCTGGGTGTTGGTCTCGAGCAGGATCAGGCCGTCCGCCCCCCTGCCCTCGTCCCAACGGAAATCGGTGCGGCTGACGCCCCGGCACCCGAGCGCTGCATGGGCCCGCGTCGCGTAGTCCATGCAGGCGTCGAAGATCGCGGCCGGGATCTCGGCGGGCACGACATGGCGCGAGCCGCCGGGGCGATACTTGGCGTCGTAATCGTACCAGCCTTCGGTGAGGATATCGGTTACGGTCAGCGCACCGGGGTCGCCCTCGCCCGCGCCCATGACCGAACAGGTCAGCTCCCGCCCGGTCACGAAGGCCTCGACCATGACGTGTTCCGGCATCTCGGCGCCCAGTTTCGGCGGATCGTTCGCGCCCTCGGCCACGAGGTAGACGCCGACCGATGAACCTTCGTTGTTGGGCTTCACCACGTAGGGCGGCGCCATGACGTGATGGGCCATGACCTCGGCCTTGCAGCGGATCACGCTGTCCACCACCGGCAGGCCATGGGCGCGGTAGACGTCCTTCGTGCGCGTCTTGTCCATCGCCAGCGCCGAGGCCAGCACACCCGAATGGGTATAGGGAATGCGGAGCCATTCCAGCATCCCCTGGACGCAGCCATCCTCGCCCCAGCGGCCGTGCAGCGCGTTGAAGACGACGTCGGGCTTGAGGTCGGCGAGACGCGCGGCGAGGTCGGGGCCGGCATCGACCTCGATCACATCGTATCCTTCGCCGCGAAGCGCCTCCGCACAGCCCTTACCGGTGGACAGCGACACCTCTCGCTCGGCCGAGGGGCCGCCCATCAGGACCACGACACGGGACGCAGGTCTGCTCGAACCTGTCACCACCTGAGCCTCTATCTGCCGCCGGAATTCTTTTGCCCGGTCGGCGCTTTTCGTTGTTGCCCCCCGTCTTGCGCGGGGGTGTTGCGCGTTCAGTCGTCCGAAGCGGGGCGGCCGACGCGCATGATTTCCCATTCTAGCGTTATTCCGCTGTGCTCGAAAACCCTTTTTCGCACCTCCTCGCCGAGAGCTTCCAGTTCGGCCGCGGTGGCGCCCCCGGTATTGACGAGGAAGTTCGGGTGTTTGGGCGACATCTGCGCCCCGCCCCGCGTCGCGCCGCGCAGGCCCGCCTCGTCGATCACCTTCCAGGCCTTCAGCTCGTGGCTGTCGTCGGCGCGGCCGGTCGAGGAAAACCCGGCGGGATTGCGGAAGGTCGAGCCGGCGCTCCGGTCCTTGGTGGGCTGGGTCGCGTCGCGGCGGGCCAGCTGCTCTTCCATCTTCGCGGCCAGCTCCTCCGGGTCGCCCGGATCGGCGCGGAGGGTGACGGAGGTGACGACCGTGTCGGGCGGCAGGTCGGTGTGGCGGTAGGCAAAGGCGATGTCGGAGGGGCCGAGGGTCACGCGGCGGCCATCACGCATCACGGCCACGGCCTGCACGAAATGATCGGCGACATAGGTCCCGTAACAGCCCGCGTTCATCCGGAGCGCTCCGCCGATGGAACCGGGGATCGTCCGCAGAAAGGTCAGGTCCAGCCCTGCCTCCGCCGCGCGCCGCGCCACCTGCGCATCGAGCGCCGCGGCCCCGGCGGTGACGGTGCCGGCCGCGATGTCCACGCCGTTGAAGCCACGCCCGAGGCGGATCACCACCCCCGGAATACCCCCGTCCCTCACGATGAGGTTGGAGCCGACACCCATCGGAAAGACCGGTATCCCGGGGTCGAGGGCGGCGAGGAACGCGGCGAGGTCGTCGTCATCGGCGGGCTGGAACAGCCAGTCGGCCGGTCCGCCGACACGCAGCCAGGTGAGGTCCGAGAGATCGCGGTTCGGCGTCAGGCGCCCGCGCACCGGCGGCAGGTCATGAAGGCTCGAAGCGTCGCTGGACATCATGGCGTGTCCCTAGCCCGACTTGGCCGGCGGCTCAATCCTCGCGGTCCACGCGCACCACGATGCGCCGCATCCTCTGGGCCGCGCGCAGGAGCGGCCAGCGCAGGACCGAGGCCCCGGCGGCGAGGCAGATCAGTCCCCAGACCGGTCCCGTCTGCCACGTCACGAAACCCAGAAGCGGAATGCCGGTGGCGATCAGGAGCCAGGCGGCGGGCCAGTGGAACTTCTGCGGCGCCATGCCGGCAACACCTGCCACGAGGCCCCAGAGGCAGGCGAGGACCAGCGAGGTCGGCATCAGGTCTCTCCCTGTCCGAAACCTGGCCGTCCGATGAGGACCGCCCCGATCCCCAGACCGATGAGGCCCCAGACCGGCCCCGCCTGGATCGTGATGAGACCGAGAAGCGGAATGCCGGAGGCGATCAGCACCCATGCGGCCGGGTAGAGAAGCCTTCGGGGTGCGGCGACCGTCAATCCGGCCATGAGGGCCCAGAGGAAGGCGAGGATCAGCGAGACGGGCATCATGTCTCTCCCGTGATGCGGCGGCGAAGGTGCCGCGCCAGAGCGAAAAGGGGACGACGATACATCGAGACAACGGCGAACAGCACGGCCGCAACCCAGGCCCAGCCGACCTCGCGGCCGACGAAGACGGCGAGCGGAAAGGCCAGCACCAGCAGCGTGAGGCCCGGCGCGTATTGCATGCGCATCGGCAGCATCGCGACGGCGGCAGCCGCCAACACCCACAGGCAGGCCAGGATCAGCGAGAGCGGCATGGCGCGCCTCCCCTGTCTGTCCCCTGCGCCCTCATCCCGAGACCACCCGCTTTTCGAGGTCCGACAGCCGGGCGGGCAGCCCCTGCGCCCAGGCCGAGATCGTGCCCGCGCCGAGGCAGACCACGATGTCGCCCGGCCGCGCCTGTTCCCGGACGAGCCGTTCGAGGTCGTCCTCGGAGGTGACCGCGCGGGCGTGCCGGTGGCCATGACGGATCAGGCCCACCACGAGATCGTCGCGGCTGGCGCCCGGGATCGGGTCCTCGCCCGCGGCGTAGACTTCGGAGATGCCCACCACGTCGGCGTCGTTGAAACAGGCGCAGAAGTCGTCGAACAGCGTGGCGAGGCGCGTGTAGCGGTGCGGCTGATGCACGGCGATGACCCGCGCGCCGGGCCTGTCGGCCACGGCCTGGCGGGCGGCCTTGAGGACGGCGGCGATCTCCACCGGGTGGTGGCCGTAATCGTCGATGATGCTCACGCCGCCAACTTCGCCCACCTTGGTGAAACGCCGGTTAACGCCGCCGAACGAGGCCAGCGCCTCGCGGATCTCGGAGGTCTTGAGCCCGAGGTGGCGTGCCACAGCGACGGCGGCCAGCGCGTTCGACACGTTGTGGTCGCCCGGCATCGGCAGCGTGCAGCCCTCGATCATCTTGTCCTCGGCCTGCAGCGCGATGTCGAAATGCGCGACCCCGCCCTTGTAACGCAGGTTGACCGCGCGGACGTCGGCCTGGGCGTTGAAGCCGAAGGTCACGACGCGGCGGTCGGTGATGCGGCCCACCAGTGCCTGGACTTCCGGATGGTCGGTGCAGCACACGGCGATCCCGTAGAAGGGAATGTTGGAGACGAAGTCGAGAAAGCCCTGTCTCAGCCGCTCGATGGAGCCCCAGTGCTCCATGTGCTCGGGGTCGATGTTGGTGACGATGGCGATCGTCGCGGGAAGGCGGTTGAAGGTGCCGTCGCTCTCGTCGGCCTCGACCACCATCCACTCGCCCTGCCCCACACGCGCGTTGGAGCCATAGGCGTGGATGATGCCGCCGTTGACGACGGTCGGGTCCATGCCGCCCGCATCGAGGAGCGTCGCGACGAGCGTCGTCGTCGTGGTCTTGCCGTGGGTTCCGGCGACCGCGATGTTCGAGCGCATGCGCATCAGTTCGGCCAGCATCTCGGCCCGGCGCACGACGGGCAGGCCCCGCGCGCGCGCGGCGTCAAGCTCGGGGTTGCCGGGCTTGATCGCCGAGGAGATCACGACGACCTCGGCATCCTCGAGGTTCTCGGCCCGCTGGCCGATGAAGACGCGCGCGCCCAGTTCCTCCAGCCGCGCCGTGATCTTCGAGGGCTTCAGGTCCGAACCCTGCACCTGGTAGCCGTGGTTCAGCAGAACCTCTGCGATCCCCGACATCCCGATCCCGCCGATGCCCACGAAATGGATCGGGCCGAGCTGAGTGGGGAGTTTCGTGGCGGCGGCGTTCATGCTGCGTCCTTCCTGCCCGGATGGGCGAGATCCTCGACGAGCGCGACAAGGCGCGCGGTCGCGTCCGGCACCGATACCGACAGCGCGGCCTCGGCCATGTGCGATGCGGCGTCGGGCTGGGTGAGAATGGCTTCGATCGTTTCGGCCAGAACCTCGGGCGTCAGACGACGCTCGGGGATGAGGACGGCGGCCTCGGCGTCCACGGGGCCGCGCGCGTTGGCCGTCTGCTCGTCCCGGATGGCGATGGCGAGCGGGATGTAGATCGCGGGGCGGCCCACGACGCAGATATCCGCGACCGAGGAGGCGCCGGACCGGGCGATGACGAGTTGCGCCTCCGTCAGGCGCCGGGGCATGTCGGCGAAGAAGGGTTCGACCTCGGCCCGGACCCCCATCGTGGCATAGGCCCCTGCGACGCGCTCGATATCCTCGGGCCGCGCCTGCTGCGCGACGCGGATCCGCTCGCGCAGGGCATCGGGAAGAAGGCCGATGGCGGCGGGCACCGTGTCGGACAGGATCCGCGCGCCCTGGCTGCCGCCGAAGACCAGAAGGCTCATCGGCCAGTCGCCGGGCGGCATGTAGGGCGCGCCGGCACGCTCCAGGATGGCGGCGCGGACGGGGTTGCCGGTATGCACGCCCGCCACGCCCGCGGGCAACGCCGTGGGCCAGGTGCCGCAGGCGACGAAATCGACCCGCTTGGCGAAGACGCGGTTGACGCGGCCCAGCACGCCGTTCTGCTCGTGCAGCGCGCGCGGCCGCCGCGTCAGCCAGGCCGCCGCCATCGCGGGGATCGCCGGGTATCCGCCGAAGCCGATGACGGCCGACGGCCGGTCGCGCAGCATTCCGAGCGTCGCCTGCAGCACACCGCCAGCGATCCGGAGCGGCACGAGAAGCTTCGCCAGGATGCCCCCGCGCGCGAAGGTGGCCGACGCGACCTGCCGGATCTCGACGGTGTGGGGGAAGCCGCCCGCATAGCGCGCGCCCCGCGCATCCGTCGACAGCACCACGCGCCAGCCCCTGCGCACCATCGCCTCGGCGAGCGCCTGGGCGGGGAACATGTGCCCCCCGGTGCCGCCCGCGGCGATGATGAGATATGGTGCGTCCGTGGTCATGGGTATGCCGGCCGGATGGTCCCTAGCGGTGCCGCGACAGAAGGATGTCGCCGATTTCGCCCTGCGGTCGGGTGCGGGTGAAACACAGCAGCATCCCCACCGCAATGCCTGTAGCGATCAGTGAGGAGCCGCCGTAGCTGACAAAGGGAAGGGTCATTCCCTTGGCGGGCAACAATCGGACCGCAACGCCCATATTGATGAATGCCTGGAGGGCAAGGAGGCTGACCAGTCCCGTGCCTGCCAGGCGGATGAAGGGGTCGCGCTCGCGCATCAGGCGGAAGAAGGAGCGCAGCGCGATCGTGGCATAGAGCGCGATGATCAGGAGAACGAGGATCAGACCGTATTCCTCGGCGGCGACTGCGATGATGAAGTCGGTATGCGCGTCGGGCAGCGTCCACTTGACCGACCCCTCGCCCAACCCGGCACCGAACAGCCCGCCTTCGCGGATCGCGTCGGTGGCATAGGCCAGCTGCGTGTTGGGATCGACCTCGGCCGAGAGAAAGCCGTCGATGCGGCGCGCGAAGTGTTCGGAATTGTGGTAGGCGAGATAGCCGCCGAAGCCCACGAGCCCCATGAACCCGATCAGGATCGTCATCGGCGCGCCCGCCACGAAATAGATCACCGACCAGGCGAAGACGATCAGCGCCGCCTGTCCGAAGTCCGGCTGCATGGCGAGGAAGACGACGATGGTCATGGTGACGGCGAGCGACACCGTCTTGCCCGGCGGCCCGCCGATCTCGGTGCTGGCCGCGATCATCCAGGCGGTGAAGACGACGAAGACGGGCTTCAGGAATTCCGAGGGCTGCACCGAGGCGAAACCGAGCGAGTACCAGCGCACCGCCCCCTGCCCGTAGTCGGTGCCGAAGATAGGCAGCAGCATCAGCGCCGCGAGCGCCGCGAAGAAGCCCAGCACGCCGAGACGGCGCACGGAGGTGGGCGACATCATCGAGACGAGGACCATGACGGTCAGCGCCATGCCCCCGAAGGCGAACTGGCGGATGACGTAGTGGAACGGATCGTGGTTGTTGCGTTCGGCCAGCGGCGGGGACGCCGCAAAGCCCAGCAGGATGCCGATGGCGAAGAGTGCGAGGATGCACCCGATCGTCACCCGATCCACCGTGCGCCACCAGCGTGGCAGCACTGCCTCGCCGGATTGCACGACAATTGTGCCATGCGCGATTTCCGTCATGTCGCCTGCCCGGGCCGAAGCCCTTGTTATGGATTGCGCGGCTGTTTTCGCCGGCTTGTCTGCTCGCTCCGCGCGGGTTGATCCCGCGTCGGATGTTTCATCCTAACCCGAAACGTGGCTTGGGGCCAGTGTTGATGCGATGCCGCCGCGAGTGACGCGCAGCGCCGGATTCGCCGCCGGGCCCGGCCCGGAAAACCGGTGTTTTCCGCTCCCTCACGTCGCCGCGGCGCGCGGCGGCTCCCAGAGTTCCAGCTTGCGGCCATCGGGATCCATGATCCAGCCGAACCGGCCGTAGTCGTAATCCTGGCGGGTCTGCACCTCCTCCACACCCTCCTTCGCGGCGCGGGCGAGGATGGCGTCCAGATCGTCGACCATCAGGTTCAGCATGAAAGGCAGCGTCGAGGGCGCGAAATACTCGGCCGAGCCGAAGGGCGCGAAGATCGTCCGCGCGCCGTCCCCGAAGGTGTCCGCACTTTCCGAATGCATGAAATGGAAGCCGCCGAAGTCGTTGACCTGCAACCCGAGAACCCGCGCATACCAAGCCTTCGTCGCCTCGGCGTCCTTGCAGGCGAGAAAGACACCGCCCAGTCCGACCACCTTTGCCATGACCGTGACCTCCCGTCAGGGTTGCACGGCGAGCCTATCACGAACGGCCGCGTTTTTCAGCGCCCGAGTGCTGCGACCTTGGCCGCGAAATCCTCGCCGCGTTTCTCGAAGTTGTCGTACTGGTCGAAGCTCGCCGCAGCGGGGGCCAGAAGCACCGTGTCGCCCGGCTCCGCCTCGGCGGCCGCGCGGGCCACCGCGGTGGCCATGTCGCCGCAGACCTCGTGCGGCACCCCGCCCAGCGCCAGCGCGAAGGACGCGGCCTCGCGGCCGATGACATAGGCCTTCACCACGTTGCCCGCCGCGGGCGCCAGTGCCTCCATCCCGCCTTCCTTGGCCAGGCCGCCGCAGATCCAACGGATGCGCGGGAAGGCCGACAGAGCCTTGATGGCGGCATCGACGTTGGTTGCCTTGCTGTCGTTGACGAAGGCGACGCCGTCGATCTCGGCCACGCGCTGGCTGCGGTGGGGCAGGCCCGCGAAGCTGGCCAGCGCGTCCTCGATGATCTTGGGCGCAAGGCCCAGCGCGCGCGCCGCGGCATAGGCGCAGGCCGCGTTCTGGTGGTTGTGGGCGCCCGGCAGGCCCGTCATGCCGCGCAGGTCGATCGAGGCCACCTGCCGTCCCTTGCGCCATTCCGAGAGCCATCCCTTGCGGGTCGAGATGTCCCAGCCGGGCCCGGAAAGCTTGCCCGCGGAGACCCGGATCAACCGGTCGTCGCCGGGCGCTTCGGCCAGCTGGTTGGCGAGGAAACGCCCCTCGGGCTCGTCCACGCCGATCACCGCGCGATCCGGCCCGCCTTCGGAGAAAAGCCGCCGCTTGGCCGCGAAATACCCGCCCATGCCGCCGTGCCGGTCGAGATGGTCGGGGCTGAGATTGGTGAAGACCGCGATATCGGGGGTGAGGGCGCGGGCAAGCTCCGTCTGGTACGAGCTGAGCTCCAGCACGATCACCGCGCCGTCGCCCGGCGGGTCGAGGTCGAGCACCCCGCGCCCGATATTCCCGGCCAGCGCGACCGGCGTGCCCGCGGCTTCCAGCACATGCGCGATCAGCGCCGATGTCGTGGACTTGCCGTTCGTGCCGGTCACCGCGACGACGCGGGGCGGCGTGTCGAGGTCGACCCATTCGCCCTGCCCCAGCGAGCGGAAGAAAAGCCCGATGTCGTTGTCGACCGGCACGCCCGCCGCCATCGCCTCGGCAATGGCCTTGTGCGGGGCCGGGTAGAGATGCGGTATACCAGGCGAGGTGACGAGGCAGGCGACGTTCTCGAAAGCCCCGCGCGTCAGCGGGTCGGTGACGGCGAACCCTTCGGCCTCCGCGGCCTCGCGTGCCGCGGCCCCGTCGTCCCAGCACAGGACGTCCGCCCCGCCGGCCCGCAGCGCGCGCGCCGCGGAGAGGCCGGAACGCCCGAGCCCCAGAACCATGACCTTCTGCCCCTCGAAACCCTGAACCGGGATCATGCCGCGCGCCTCTCGTCCTGCTTTCGGCGTGAATACATGGAGCGGACGCGCCCCGCCAGCCCGGCTATGGCGCGGCCGGCGGGCATTCGAGCGCGAAGGCCCGCGCGAGGTGCGCCTCCGCCGCCTCGCGGGTCATGGGTGGCACGCCGCTGAACAGGAAGCCGAGAAGCCCGTCATGGAGCGCGAGAAGGCGCATCGCGGCGCCACCGGGATCGGGGCAGGTCCAGTCGCCCGCCGCCACGCCTTCGGCGATCAGCGCCGCGACATCCGCCACGAAACCGACCATCGCCCGGTCGAGGACCTCGGCCAGCGCGGGGTCGGCGCGCGCCGCGTCGCCCGCCTCGACCCAGACCTGCCACAGAGGGTCGTTGCCGGCGTCGAAGGCCGCCCTGATGAGCCCGTCGCGCCGGGCGGCCGGCGTCTCGGGGCCAAGGCCGAGCAGCCGGTCGCGCCCCGCCCCGAGCACGCGGTCGAGCGCGGCCGCGCGCAGGTCGGACCACTTGAAGTAGTGGTTGAGCAGCCCGACACCCACGCCCGCTCGCGCGGTCACGTCGCGCGTCCGCACGGCCGCAAGCCCGCGCTCGGCGATCAGCGCCGCGGCCGAGGCGACAAGCTCCTCGCGCCGGTCCTGTTTCGTCACAGCCATTCCCCGTCTCCTTCACGAGGCATCTTGACAGATGTTGAGCGGGCGCTCAATTAGGCACGGTCACGAGTTGAGCAATTGCTCAATTGGAGGTTTCCATGTCCCCTTCCCGCGCCCCCGAAGTCGACCTGCTGCGCGCCGTCGCGCTTTACGGCATCTGCATCGCGAATATCCCCTACCTCGCGCTGCCCTTCGACGCGCTGGCGGTTCCGCCGTCCGAAGGCATCGACCGTCTCGCGGCCATCGGCTCGGCCCTCCTGGTTCATGGCAAGTTCTTCGTCCTTTTCTCCTTCCTGTTCGGCTGGGGCTTCGGCGTGCAGCTTGCGGCCGCCGAGCGCCGCGGACGGCCCGCGCGCGAGACCTACCTGAGGCGTCTTGCGGGCCTGCTGGTCATCGGGATCGCCCATGCATTCCTCGTCTTCGCGGGCGACATCCTGATCCTTTATGCAATCCTCGGCCTCGTGCTGTGGACCTTGCGCAACGCCTCCGACCAGACGTTGCGGAGAATCGCGATGGGCTCCGTCGTGGTCGCCGCGCTGGCCTACGCGATCGTGGGCGCCGCGCTGACCATCCCGCTCGACACGATCCTCTCGCCCGAACCATCGGGCTATCTCGGCGGCTTCAACGACGCTCTGGCGCAGCGGGCGGGCGACTGGGTGCTGGCCTTTCCCTTCGTGCTCCTCTTCAACGGGCCGCTCGCCTTCGGCGCCTTCGCGCTCGGCCTTCTCGCCCATCGGCACGGGTTCCTCGAGCCCGGCAGCGCCGCCTTCGCACGGCTCGAACGCGCGATCCCCTGGCTGCTCCTGGTCGCCATCCCGGCCAATGCCGCCTATGCCGCGACGGTCACCTCTACCGGGTTGCAGGCGCTGACCGGCGCTGCGGGCTGGGCCTGCCTCGCGGTCGGTAGCCCGGCACTCGCCTCGGTCTACCTCTGGGCGACGGTGCGACTTGCCCGGACGGGATCCGCGGGCGATCCCGGCATGGGCCGCGTCTCGCTCAGCGGCTACATCCTGCAGGGCATCGTCGCAGGGCTGATCTTCAATGGGCTGGGCCTCGGCCTCCACGGACAGTTCGGGCTCGCCGCGCTCGTCGCCATGGCGGTTCTGGTCGCCGTCATCGTGGACGTCGCGCTGCGCGTATGGCTCCGGTTCTTCCGCACGGGCCCCTTCGAGGCGGTCCTGCGGCGGATCACCTACGGTCCGGCCTGAGCGAGCGCGCGCAGGATGGCCAGCGCCTCCTCCGCGCGGTTCTCGGGGACGAAGGCGTGGTCGTGGTGGAAGGCCGCGACCATGTTGCAGGGGATGCCGGCATCGGCCAGAGCGCTGGCGACGGCGGCGGTGAGGCCAACACCGTCGAGCGCGGAATGAACCGTGAGCGTGATGCAGGCCATCGGCAGCGAGACGTCGAGGCCTTGAGCAGTCGCCTCCTCGATCGGCAGGATCGCCGACAGCCCTTCCTCCTCGGCAAAGGTGGCGATGGCCCCCTCCGGCACCGAGGTCAGGGTCGCAAAGACGTAGGCGCCCTCGCGCCGAACCGGGGCCATGCCCCGGATCATCGCGGACCGGTCGCGGACCGGTCCGGGCATCAGCGCAGCTTCAGCGTAGCCAGACCGATCAGCGCGAGGATCAGCGATATGATCCAGAACCGGATGACAACCTGCGGCTCGGCCCAGCCCTTCTTCTCGAAGTGGTGGTGGATCGGCGCCATCAGGAAGACGCGCTTGCCGGTGGCCTTGAAGTAGGCGACCTGCACGATGACGCTGACGGCCTCGGCCACGAAGAGGCCGCCGACGATCGCCAGCACGATCTCGTGCTTCGTCGAGACCGCGATCGCCCCGAGCGCGCCGCCGAGCGCGAGCGAGCCGGTGTCGCCCATGAACACCGCCGCGGGCGGCGCGTTATACCACAGGAACCCGAGCCCCCCGCCGATCAGCCCGGCGGTGAAGATCAGAAGCTCCCCCGTTCCCGGCACGTAGTGGACATCGAGATACTCGGTGAAGTCGACGCGGCCGACGGCATAGGCGATCACGCCCAGCGTTCCGGCGGCGATCATCACCGGCATGATGGCGAGACCGTCGAGACCGTCCGTCAGGTTCACGGCATTGGCGGACCCCACGATCACGAACATGGCGAAAGGCACGAAGAACCAGCCCATGTTGAACAGGACGTCCTTGAAGACCGGCACGGCAAGCCGTGCCGACAGCTCGTCGGGGTGGACACCCACGGCGATGACCGCCGCGACCGCCGCGATGGCGAAGCCGATACCCAGACGCACGCGGCCCGATACACCCTTGGAGTTGTTGCGGCTGACCTTGGCCCAGTCATCGGCGAAACCCAGAAGCCCGAAGGCCACGGTCACGCCCAGCACGAGCCAGACATAGGGATTGTCGAGCCGCGCCCACATCAGCGTCGACAGCGTCAGCGCGGCAAGGATCAAGAGCCCCCCCATCGTCGGGGTGCCCGCCTTGGTGGCGATGTGGTGGGCCGGACCGTCCTCGCGGATCGGCTGCCCGCGCGAGTATTTCCGCCTGAGCGCGTTGATGAGCGGCCGCCCGAACAGGAACCCGAAGATCAGAGCGGTGAAGAACGCGCCGCCGGCACGAAAGGTTATATAGCGGAAAAGATTGAAGAAATCTCCGCCATCCGACAACTCGTTCAGCCAGAACAGCATTCAGGAGGATCCTCGCGGTTTGGTCGGCGTCGCTTGCCCGAGTTTACGCAGCGCGTCAACCACGCCGGACACGCGGCTGCCCTTGGAGCCCTTGACGAGCACGACGTCGCCGGCCCGCAGTTCCCGCGGGAGGAGACGCGCAAGCTCGGCGGCGGTCTCGGCATGGAGGCCGCGGCGGGAGGCTGGAAGCGCGGCGTGAAGATGCTCCATCAGAGGGCCGGCGGTATGCACCATGTCGACGCGCGCCATGGCCGGCAGGTCGGCCACCTCGGCGTGGATCTCGGGCGCCGAGGTTCCCAGTTCCAGCATGTCGCCCAGCACCGCGATGCGGCGGCCCCGGCCCTGGGGCTCGGCCGCCGCAAGCACGTCGAGCCCGGCGGCGAGAGAGGCGGGGTTGGCGTTGAAGGCGTCGTCGATGAGTTCGATCGTCAGGTCGCCGGTGCCCGACAGGTCGAGCGCCTCGCGCGTGCCCCGGCCCGAAACCGGCTCCCAGCGGGACAGCGCGAGCGCCGCCTCGGCCACGTCGGCACCGACCACGTCGCAGGCCGACAGGGCGATCAGCGCATTCATCGCATGATGCCGACCGGGAACCGCCAGCTTGAACAGCCGCTCGTCGCCCCGCATGCGGGCGCGCACCACCGTGCTCGTGTCCGACAGCCGCACTTCGGTCAGGCGCATCTCGGCCTCCTCCGCCTCGCCGAAGCGGATGAGCTCCGCACCGACCGAGCGGGCCTTGTCGAAGAGGATGGGCGCCGTCTCGACGTCGGCATGGGCGAGCGCGATGCCGCCCGCGGGCAACCCCTCGTAGATCGACGCTTTTTCGTGCGCGATCCCCTCGATCACGCCGAAGGCCTCCAGATGCGCCGGGGCGACGGTGGTCACGATGGCGACATCCGGCGCGGCCATGCGCGCGAGCGGGGCGATCTCGCCCGGGGCGTTCATCCCGATCTCGATGATCGCGAAATCCGTGTCGGCCGGCATCCGCGCCAGCGTCACCGGCACGCCCCAGTGGTTGTTGAAGCTCGCCTCGGCGGCGTGCGTCGCGCCCTGCGGCGACAGGGCGGCGCGCAGCATCTCCTTGACCGTCGTCTTGCCGACCGAGCCGGTGACGGCGATGACCCTGGCCTTCGTTCTGGCCCGCGCGGCGCGGCCGAGCGCGGCCAGACCCTCCAGCACATCCGGCACGATCAGCAGGCGCGCGGGGTCCACGCCGGCCGGCACCCGCGAGACGAGGGCCGCGACCGCGCCCTTGTCCAGCGCGTCGGCGACGAAATCATGGCCGTCCCGCGCGGCGGAGAGCGCGACGAACAGGTCGCCCGGCTGCACCGAGCGGCTGTCGATGGAAATGCCGTTGGCCTGCCAGTCGCCCGTGGCCTCGCCCCCCGTGGCGGCGGCGGCCTCGGCCGCGGTCCAGAGCGAAGCCCTCATGCACGGCCCTCCAGCGCGGCGACCGCAACGCTCGCCTGTTCCACGTCGTCGAACGGATAGACCACGTCACCCACCTGCTGCCCCGTCTCGTGCCCCTTGCCCGCGATGAGGAGCGCGTCGCCCGCCTCCAGCGCATCGACGGCGCGCAGGATCGCCTCGGCCCGGTCGCCGATCTCGGTCGCATCCGGGCATCCGCCCAGCACGGCCGCCCGGATCGCGGCGGGGTCCTCGCTGCGGGGGTTGTCGTCGGTGACGATCACCACGTCGGCATAGGCGGCCGCCGCCTGCCCCATCAGCGGACGCTTGCCCCGGTCCCGGTCGCCGCCCGCGCCGAACACGACGTGGAGCCGCCCCAGCACATGCGGGCGCAACGCCTTCAGCGCGTTCTCGAGCGCGTCGGGTGTATGCGCATAGTCGACATAGACCGGCGCGCCGCTCGTCCGGACACCGGCAAGCTGCATCCGGCCGCGCACGCCAGTGAGCCGCGGCAGGACGCCGAACACGGCCTCGACCTCCTCGCCCGCGGCGATGGCGAGGCCCGCGGCGGTCAGCACGTTCATCGCCTGGAAGGCACCGATCAGCGGCAGGCGCAGGCGGATGGGCTTGCCCCAGGCCTGCACCAGGAGGTCCTGGCCCCGTTCGTCCAGCCTGCGGCCGGCGATGCGGAGTTCCGCGTTCTCGGCGTATTGGGCGACGCCGATCACCTCGTTGCCGCGCATCTCGACGGTGTTGGCGACCTCGCGGCCATAGGGGTCGTCGACGTTCACCACCGCCACGCCGTCATCCACCAGAAGCTCGGTGAACAGTCGCAGCTTGGCGGCGAAATAGGCCTCCATCGTGCCGTGGTAGTCGAGATGGTCCTGGGTGAGGTTGGTAAAGGCGGCGGCGCAGGGGCTGACCGCCTCCATCCGCCGCTGGTCCAGCCCGTGGGACGAGGCCTCCATCGCCACATGCTCGATCCCGTCGGCCTTGATCGCCGCCAGCAGGGACTGAAGCGTGAGGGCGTCGGGCGTGGTGTGGATACCGGGCGCGGAATAGCTGCCTTCGACACCGGTCGTCCCGATGTTGACCGCGGGATGGCCCAGGTGTTCCCAGATCTGTCGGGTGAAGCTCGCCACGCTGGTCTTGCCGTTGGTGCCGGTGACCGCGACGAGGGTTTCCGGAACCGGCCCGAACCAGAGCGCGGCGGCATTGGCCAGCGTGGCGCGCGAATCCTCGGCCACAACCAACGCGACGCCGGACCCTTCGAGCGCATCGGCGGCCAGCGCCGCGCCCTCGCGGTCGGTCAGGATCGCCGCCGCGCCATCGGCGATGGCCTGCGCCACGAACCGTGCGCCGTGCACCGTCGTGCCGGGCAGCGCGGCGAACAGCGTCCCTTGCCGGATCTTGCGGCTGTCGATGGCGATGCCGCTGACCACGACATCCGCGCCGCCCTTCGCGGCGAGGCCAAGCCCCGAGAGCGTCCTTGCCTCTGTCGTCATCGGCGGCCCCCTTGCCCCGCCGACCGCGAACCCTGCGCGGTCAGTTCGAGCTGCTGGATAGCGGAAGTGCGGGGGTGGGTTCAATCTCGGGACGCAGCCCCAGAAGGGGCGCGGCGCGGCGGATCACCTCGGCGGCGACGGGAACGGTGGTCCAGCCCGCGGTGCGCCGCGGCTCGGGCCCGGACAGTTCGACCGGCTCGTAGAGCGTGGTCACCAGCACGTATTGCGGATCATCCGAGGGGAAGACCGCGGCGAAGGTGTTGATGTTGCGGTCCTCGTAGTAGCCGCCGCGGGCGCGCGGCATCTCGGCCGAGCCGGTCTTGCCGCCGACGCTGTAGCCCTCGACCTCGCCGAAACTCGCCGTTCCATCGGTCACCACGGCCCGCAGGAGTTCGCGGATCTGGGCGCTGACCCTCTCCGAGATGATGCGCTCGCCCGTGGCGGGCGCATCGGTCCGCAACAGCGTCGGCGTGACCAGCGTGCCGCCGTTCACCATCGCGGCATAGGCAGCCGCGAGATGCAGCGGCGACGTCGATAGGCCATGCCCGTAGGAAATCGTCATCGTGGACAATTCTCCCCAGCGGGCAGGCCACAACGGACGACCGCTCGGCGCCTCGATCATCTCGATCGTGGTGGGCGCGAGAAAGCCGAGACGCTCCATGAAGGCGCGCTGCCGTTCGCCGCCGATCAACTGCGCGATCCGCGCGGTGCCGATGTTCGAGGAATGGGTGAAGACGTCATGCACGGATTGCTCCGGCCCGCGGGAGCGGAAATCGGTGATCGCGAAGCCCGCCATCCGAAGCGGTCCGCGCGTGTCGATCAGGTCGTCGAGGCTGACCAGCCCTTCCTCGAGCGCCTGGGCGACGGTGAAGGTCTTGAACACCGAGCCGAGTTCATACACCCCCTGCAGCGCCCGGTTGAACAGCGGGCTGTCGGCCTGGTCGCCCTCGGTCAGGGGGCGGGGGCGCGCGTTGGGGTCGAAGTCGGGCAGGCTCGCCATGGCGATGATCTCGCCGGTGCGGATGTCCATGAGGACGGCGGAGGCGCCGCTTGCGTTCATCAGGGCCATGCCGCCGGCCAGAACCTCCTCGACGGCGGCCTGAACCGTCAGGTCGAGCGACAGGCGCAGCGGCGCCTCGCGCGCGGGATCGCGCAGCGTCTCGTCGAAATTCGCCTCGACCCCCGCCACGCCGACGACTTCCGCCGCGTTCACGGCCTCCTGGCCGAAGCCCGCGCCACCGAGCACATGGGCCGCGATGGCGCCGTTGGGATAGAGCCGCATCTCGCGCGGCCCGAACAGCAGGCCCGGCTCGCCGAGGTCGTGCACCATCTGCTCCTGCTCGGGCGAGATGTAGCGGCGCAGCCAGATGAAGCGGCTGTCGGAGGTGAAGCGGCGATAAAGCGCCTCGGCATCCATGTCGGGGAAGATCTCGGCCAGCCCGTCGGCGGCGGCGCGGGGATCGACGATCTCGTGCGGATGGGCATAAAGCGCGTTGGTGGCGAAATTCGTCGCGAGCACCCGGCCATGCCGGTCGACGATATCCGCCCGCGTGTTCAGGATCGACGTGCCCGAGACCGCGACGCGCGGCTCCTCGGCCTCGGAGGTGGCGAGCGCCGCCATTCTCGTGCCGACAGCGCCGAACCCCATGAGAAAGCAGATCGCGACCAGCAAAAGGCGGCTTTCGGCGCGCACGCGCATCCGGTCGCGCTGCGCCTCGTGGCGCAGCCGCAGGTTCTCACGTTCGATCGCGTCGGGGTTCTCGCCTTTCTGGCGGGCATCGAGAACGCGGGCGAGCGGGCGGAGCGGCGTGCGGATCATGGCACCTGCTCCTCGGCGGTGGAGGAATTCTGCAGGAGAAGCTCCTCGACCTGCGAGGCAGGGTCCGGCTCTGGCCTCGGATGCGGCAACTCGGCGACGAGGCCGAACTGCTCGGGCACCATCGGCAGAAGGCCGAGGCGGTCGAAGTTGAACTCGGCCAGTTCGCGCAGGCGGTCGGGGCGGTTGAGATAGGCCCATTCGGCGCGAAGCACCGCGAGACGCTCGCGCTCGGCGCCGATCGAGACCTGAAGACGCTCCACCTCGCGGATCGCCGACTGGGTCAGGATCGTCTGGTGATAGGCCCAGTATCCCAGGCCGATGACGGCAAGTGCGGCAAGGATCGTGGGAAGGCCGCGCATCAGTGAAGCCCTCCGACCTGCGGAAGCCCGAGGCGCGCCGCGTCCACGGTATCGGCGGGTGCGTCCGTCCGGGTCGCGACACGGAGCTTGGCCGACCGCGCGCGCGGGTTCGCGGCGATCTCGGCCTCGTCGGCGACGACGGCCTTTTTCGGGGTCAGGACGAAGCCCGGCTCCCGGTGCGCCTCGGCGGGGGCGTGGCGCGAGCCGCCGCCACCCTCCGAGGCGCGCTCCGCGAGGTACCTCTTCACGATCCGGTCTTCGATGGAATGGAATGTCACGACGGCGAGCTTGCCGCCCGGCTTCAGCGCGCGCTCGGCGGCGGCCAGCGCCGCGACCAGCTGGCCCAGTTCGTCGTTCACGGCGATGCGGATCGCCTGGAAGCTCCGGGTGGCGGGATGGCTCTGGCCCGGCTTCTTGCGCGGCAGACAGGATTCAACGATTCCAGCGAGTTGCAGGGTGGACGTGATGCGGCCCGTCGCGCGCTCGGTCACGATGGCGCGCGCGATCCGGCGCGCGGCGCGCTCCTCGCCGTAGAGAAAGAGAATATCGGCCAAGAGCGCCTCGGGCGCATCGTTGACGAGGTCCTCGGCCGAAAGCCCCGCCTGCCCCATGCGCATGTCGAGGGGCCCGTCGCGCAGGAAGGAAAAGCCGCGCTCGGCGCGGTCGAGCTGCATCGACGACACACCGAGATCGAGCGTCACGCCGTCGAGCAAGGGATGCCCGGCGGCGGCCGCGTGTTCGTCGAGTTCGGAAAACGTGCCGGGAACGAGGATCAGGCGATCCCCCCACGCCCCCGCCCAGGGCGCGGCCATCTCGAAGGCGAGCGGATCCCGGTCGATGCCGATCACGATCTCCGCCCCTGCCTCAAGCAATCCACGGGCGTAGCCACCAGCGCCGAAGGTGCCATCTAACCACACGCCAGATATCGGGGCGACCGCCCGCAACAACGGCCCCAGAAGGACCGGCAGGTGCGGCTGGCCGTTGTCTGCGCCCGTCATTCCGCATCGCTTCCGACCACGTCGGGCTTGCGGCGGTTGGCCAGCGAGATGGGATTGAAGAATTCCTTGCCCTCACCGAACTTCTCCAACATTTTCAGGATCTTGTCATCCGCTGCCGTGCCGTCGGCCGGCTTGAGGATGTGAAACTTGCGGCCCTTGCCCTGGAACAGCGCCTCGCCATCGAGGTCCAGCTTGTCGCGGGCGGCGGTCGGCAGCACGAAACGCCCCGTCTCGTCCACGGCGACCTCGTCGCACTTCGCGAAATAGAGGTATTCGAGCACTTCGCGCTCGTCCTCGCCGTCGTCCATCGCCTCGATGCGCGCCACGAGGTCGTCGTAGTAATCGCCCGAGAGGCACTCGACGAAATCGTTCCTGGGGTTTCCGTAGGCGATGTAGAGGCGCGCGGGATCGCCCGGTCCGCAGCGGCTGTCGCTGGCCTGCAGGGCACGACGGAACTTGGCCGGAAGCGACATCCGGCCCTTTCCATCCACCTTGTTCAGGCTTTCGCCTTGAAACCTGCTGTCCACGGGCTTGCGCCTTGTTCTTTTATCGTAGGCCCGTCGCCATTTTTTCGCCGCATTGCGGCCTTATTCGGGCCCCGGGAACGGAAACGGCGGATTGAGCAAGCTGCCACTGCTCAATCCGCCGCCCTCGTCCCATTGCTGGGTGTCCGACTACGCAGGCCACCTGGGGGGATGTCTGCTCGCTTGCGCGCCGGATCTCTTTGTTCTGGCGTTCGAGATTGCCTGTATGAACCTGCCGTTTTTTGTTTTTCCATCAGACCCTTGGGTCCGAAGTTCGATCTCGTTTGCCGATGAACAAGGTGTGCCACGCCACTTTCATCCAATCAACTCCTTTTTTCGGAACTTTCATCCACCACGTGCCTCAGTGCGGAAATGCAACACCGCCATCCACCCGAATTGATGCGACCCGAACGGCAATTGTGGTAGTTTCACGCGCAATGGACCCAACATCTTGGGAGATGTCGGGCCGTGGCAGGTTTTTCCGGGTGGTGGCAGAAAATTCCCGAAAAATCCGGCGAGAGGCCGGGATCGGGGTGTTTTCAGGTTTTCAGGGCCGCGAATCAGCCCGTGGGACGGCCTTGGCTCAGGCCATCCCGCCCGCGATGAAGCGATGCGCGAGGGCCGCGTAGGCCTCGGCCATGGGTCCCTCGCCCGCCGCGATGGGCTTGCCGGCATCCCCCGCGATGCGGGTTTCCAGGCTGATCGGCAGGGAACCGAGGAACGGATGGCCCATGCGCTCGGCCTCGGCCCGCACGCCGCCCTCGCCGAAGATGTGCTCCTCGTGGCCGCACTTGGGGCAGACATAGGTCGACATGTTCTCGATCAGCCCGAGAACGGGCGTCTTCAGGAGCTCGAACATGTTGAGCGCCTTCCTCGCGTCGAGAAGGGCCACGTCCTGCGGCGTCGAGACGACGATCGCGCCCGTCACCTCGGATTTCTGGCAGAGCGTCATGGCCACATCGCCGGTGCCGGGCGGCAGGTCGACGAGGAGGATGTCGAGCTCGCCCCACTCCACCTGTGTCAGCATCTGCTGGAGCGCCCCCATCAGCATCGGCCCACGCCAGACCACGGCCTTCTCCTCGGGCAGCATGAAGCCGATGGACATGCAGGTGACGCCGTGGGCCTTGAGCGGGATGATCGTCTTGCCGTCGGGCGAGGACGGGCGCTTGTTCACGCCCATCATGCGGGGCTGGGAGGGTCCGTAGATATCGGCGTCGAGCAGGCCCACGCGCCGCCCGGCCCGCGCCAGCGCCACGGCAAGGTTGGAGGCGACCGTGGATTTGCCCACGCCACCCTTGCCCGAGCCGATGCCGATGATGTGCCGCACGCCCGAGGGTTTCATCGATCCCGCTTGCGGCTTCATGTGCCCGCCGATCTGCAGGTTGGGGGGCGCGCCCGCGGGCTCCGCGGGCCTCGGCGGCGCCTTCGCGGCCGGACCATGGGCGGTCAGCGCGACGATCACCTGCTCCACGCCCGGCAGCTTCTTCACGAGGTGCTCGGCGGCAAGCCGCACAGGCTCCATCCTGCGGGCGGCATCAGGGGACTCGGCCTCGAGGATGAAGGACACGCGCCCCTCCTGCACGCTCAGCGCGCGGACCATGTCGCGGGAAACAACGTCGCCGCCATCGGGCAGGGTCAGGCCGGAGAGGGCCTGCAGGATGCTGTCGCGGGTCTGCGTCATCGTCTGGGTTCCTTGTCGCGCGCAATCGTTCCGCCCCGAGATAGGACGGAATTCAGGCGCGCGCACCCCCAAGACGCCACACCGCGATGACGAGAAGGCCGACGACCCCCGCCACGGCCAGCGCCCGGCCGATCTGCATGATCTCCGCGACCGCGCCGATGAAGGCCGCGCCGATGGCCACCGTGCCGAAGCCGACGACCGTCCAGAGGCTCATGACCCGGCCACGATAGGCGTCCGGAAGGTCGGTCTGGATCGCGGCCTGCAGGCTGACGCCGCACCATGTCGCACAGAACCCGGCGAGCGCTGTCGCCCCGAGCGCCATCGGCCAGTACGGCGCGAGCCCCATGCCGATGATCGCCGCGAAGCCCAATGTCATCGCCACAACGACGCTGCGGGGAATGCCGGCGGAGACATCGCCCATCCCGAAGGCCTTGAACGAGGCCGACAGCAGCGCACCGGCACCGGCCGCGGCGGTCAGCATCCCGAGGCCCGCCGCCCCCTGCCCGAAGGCCCCGTCGGCCAGCACCGGCAAAAGCTCGAGCCCACCGCGCACCAGCGTGGCGAAGACCAGCGTCAGCAACAGCGCCTCGCGGATCAGGGGCGTGTCGCGGGCGAAGCGGACCCCGTCGCGCAGCTCGGACAGGTAGGGCGCGCGCGGCCGCGGCGGCAGGTCGCGGGGGCGCAGCGCAGGCAGCACCGCCAGCATCGGCATGTAGCACAGCACCGCGACCCAGAGCGCCGCGCCCGCGCCGAAGCCCGCGATGATCCAGCCCGCGGCGACCGGCGCCACGAGGCGCGCGAGGTTGAAGTTCAGCGCCGTGGCCGAGACCACGTGTTGCACCATCTCGCGCGGAACCAGACGCGGCCCCAGCGACATCCGGACCGGATGATGGGCGGAGGTCACGAGGCCGATGCAGAGCGCCGCCGCCGCCACGCCCCAGGGGCCCACCAGCGGCAGGGCGAGCGCAAGGACGGCGAGGACCGCCGCCATCAGCGCGTTCGTGACCAGCGCCGCCCGGCGGATGTTCACGCGATCGGCCATGACACCGAAGACCGGGCCCGCCAGCAGCGTCGGCGCGAGGCTGAACGCGGCGACCATCCCGACGAATCCCGCCGAACCCGTCCGCTCCCAGGCAAGCCAGGACAGTGTCACCCGCTGCACCCAGATCGCCTGCACGGCGAAGAAGACCCCGACGAAAAAGCGGGCGAACTGGGGGTCCCGGAAGGCGCCGCCGACGATCATGCTCAAAGCGCTTCGGGCCCTAGCGCGCAAGGGCGCGACGACCTATGCGGTTTCTGCATAGCAGCATTGAACCCTCGGTTATTGTGCACCTGCAGCATTTCCTTATCTTCCAATCGTAACGGGGTGATCGAAATGCTCCAGCGCCGGGCCATTCGGGTTCGCCGCATCAAGATTTGAGGACGCTATGGCTTACGTATCGAGCAACCGGACCACAAGCATTTCTGTAGGCGCGCGCCTTGCCGAAATCGGCAAGCAGGCCGCAGAAGCATACGCCGCATGGCGGCTTTACCATCGCACCCTGGCCGAGCTGAACGAGCTCTCGGGCCGGGAACTGGATGACCTCGGCCTGAACCGGTCGATGCTCCGGGGCGCCGCCTTCCAGGCCGTATACGGCAAGGCGGACTGAAACGAGATTTCCCGACGGCCCCCTCCTCCCTTGGGGTCGCGGGAATTGCGGGTGCATCTCTCCTCCTCCCTTGGGGTGCATCCGCCAGGATCCCGGGCCCGCAGGTCCGGGGAAGGATCGGTCCCTCCTCCTCCCTTGGGACCGTGACGACCGGCGGCGAACCCTCCTCCTCCCTTGGGTTCGCCGCCACCCAAATCGGCGCCTCCTCCTCCCTTTGGCGCTGAAATCTGGCGGTGATGCCCTCCTCCTCCCTCGGCATCACCGCCATTTTTTTTGTCGAAAGCATCGGTGCGGCGACATGAGGCACGGTCAGTCGGGAATCGCGACTGCGCCCATCTCGAACATCATCGGATCGGCGGCGTGCTTCGGCACGGGCACGGGCCTCTGCGCCGCCAGCGCCGGGCCGAAGCCCCGCGTGACCGACTCCCAAAGGGTTGCGCGCCTCCACATGTCGTGGGCGCCGACGCAGGCCGGGGTTTTCAGGACAGGTTCGGGCCCCGCGCCCTACTTGCGCTCGTCCTTGGGCGAGCCGATCACGACATAGGTGGTGATCGTCGAGACCTGCGGCAGAGCGCCGAGGATATCGGTATGGAAGCGCTTATAGGCCGGAAGATCCGCCGCCTCGACGCGCAACAGGTATTCCACGTTTCCCGTAACGTTGTGGCATTCCCGGACCTCGGACGCCGCCGCCATCGCCTGCTCGAAGGCGGCCTGCGCGGACTTCGTGTGCGTCTTCAGCCCCACCGAGAGATAGGCGACGAAGCCCTGCCCCATCTTCGCGGGGTCCAGCATCGCGCGGTAGCCCGCGATCACCCCCGCCGCCTCCAGCGCCTGCACTCGGCGCAGCGTCGCCGAGGGGCTGAGCGCGACACGCTCGGCCAGCGCGAGGTTGCTGATCCGCCCCTCACGGGCCAGAACTCGCAATATCTGGCGGTCTTTCTGGTCAATTTTCATCATTGATTGCGCAAATAGCGCGAAAGCCGCGCAATTCGCAATTCCATTCGGGGGCGAAAGCGGGAGCGTTGGCGCCATGACCATCGACATCCTCGCCGCCCTTCTCCTCTTCGCCTTCGCGTCCTCCGTGACGCCGGGGCCGAACAACATCATGCTGCTCGCGTCGGGCGCCAATTTCGGGTTGAGGCGGACGGTGCCGCACATGCTCGGCATCTCGGTTGGCCACGCCGTTATGGTGGCGCTCGTGGGACTTGGCCTGATCGGGGTCTTCGCGGCGCTGCCCTGGCTGCGCACCGCGCTGATGGTGGCCTGCGCCGGCTATCTCCTGTGGCTCGCCTGGCGCATCGCCAACGCCGCCCCGCCGCGCGAGGGGCAGGCCGCGGGCCGGCCCTTCACCTTCCTGCAGGCGGCAGGCTTCCAGTGGGTGAACCCGAAGGCTTGGTACATGGCGATCTACGCGCAGACCAACTACAACACGGGGCAGGAGGCATGGGACGCCGTCGCCGTCGCGCTGGCATTCGCCGCCGTGAACCTTCCCTCGGTGACGGTCTGGGCCTGGGGCGGCACGCAGATCCGCCGCTGGCTCGAGGCGCCTGGGCGGCTCAGGGCCTTCAACGTGACGATGGCTCTGCTCCTGGTGGCCTCGCTCTGGCCGATGTTCAGCGCGCTTCGGTAGCGGGCACTGCCGCCACTGCGGGGCCCGAAACCGGCCGCGCCCGCATAGAGCCGAGATCGACCATGACGCAATCGGGATTCGACGCCCGCGCAGCCCCGAGCAGCGCGCGCGCCGCCCCTGCCCCGCGCCGGAGCGCGAGCCGGTCGTACCTGTCGTTCAGCAGCATGAGCCGCGCCTGCGCGAGGCTGCGTGCCACCTCGATGTCGCTGGCGTCTTCGGCAAGCAGGGCAGCATGGCCCCGCGCCCGACTGGCGTCGGGTTCGTAGATCAGCGTCTTCATCGGGATCCTCCCTTGGACGGACCGGTATCCCGGCCCCTCCCCTTTTTCCGATGCGGTGTCGCGTGAGGGTTCATACCCCGGATCACGCGAAAATTACAGTCTTGAAACCTTCAGAAGGGAACGTCGCCCGCCGCATCGGCGGAAACGAGGAAGCGGCCGACGATATGCTTGTCCCCCGCCTTGTCGAAGGCCACGCCCAATTTGTCGCCTTCCACTGTCATTACAGTGCCGTAGCCGAATTTCTGGTGGAACACCCGGTCGCCCGGCGAAAACACGCTCACCGCCTCGGCGTCGATGGTGATGCCGCGCGATTCGGAGGGCTGGCGCAGGCCGAAGCGGCCCTGGTTCTCCTGCAGCCGCTTCCATCCGGGCGAGTTGTAGACATCCGCGCGCGCGGCCTTCTCGTGCAGGTCCGAGCCGCGCATCACCTGCGAAACCGGGCTCGCAGTGGCCGCCATGCCGCCGGTATGCCCGTAAAGGCCCGGGGGCGTCAGGACCTCCACATGCTCGCCGGGCAACTCGTCGATGAAACGCGAGGGCATCTGGCTCTGCCATTGCCCATAGACGCGGCGGTTGCCGGCGAAGGAGATCGTGCAGACCTTCTCGGCACGCGTGATGCCGACATAGGCCAGTCGCCGTTCCTCCTCGAGGCCCTTCATGCCGGTCTCGTCCATCGAGCGCTGAGAGGGGAAAAGCCCGTCCTCCCAGCCCGGCAGGAAGACGGCGGGAAACTCCAGGCCCTTGGCGGCATGGAGGGTCATCAGCGTGACCTTCGGCTCCTGGTCGTCCTGCTCGTTGTCCATGATGAGCGAGACGTGTTCGAGGAAGCCCTGCAGGTTCTCGAATTCCTCCAGCGCCTTGACGAGTTCCTTGAGGTTCTCGAGCCGCCCCGGCGCCTCGGGCGTCTTGTCGTTCTGCCACATCGCGGTGTAGCCGGACTCGTCGAGGATCACCTCGGCAAGCTCCACGTGGGACAGCTTGTCGCCCGCGCCGAGGTCCTCGATCAGGTCGTCGGAGGCGGCGGCGACCGCGCCGGCCATCATGCCGCGCCAGCGGGCGAGACCCTCGAGGAATATGCGAAGCTCCTTCGCTCCCTTGCCGCCCAGCGCGCCGGTCTCGATCACAAGGCGCGCGCCTTCGACGAGACTGACCCCGTTCGACCGCGCCATGCGCTGGATCGTCTGAACCGCCTTGTCGCCGAGGCCGCGCTTGGGCGTGTTGACGATCCGCTCGAAGGCGAGGTCGTCCTCGGGGGAAACGACGAGCCGGAAGTAGGCCATGGCGTCCCGGATCTCCATCCGCTCGTAGAAGCGGGGGCCGCCGATGACGCGGTAGGGCATGCCGATGGTCAGGAACCGGTCCTCGAAGGCGCGCATCTGGTGGGAGGCGCGGACGAGGATGGCGATGCCGTCGGGGGAGATCGGGTCCATGCCGCGGGTGCCGCGGGCCATCGCCTCGATCTCCTCGCCGACCCAGCGCGCCTCCTCCTCGCCGTCCCAGTGGCCGATCAGGCGGACCTTCTCGCCGTCCTCGCCGTCGGTCCAGAGCGTCTTGCCAAGCCGGTCCCTGTTTGCCGCGATCACGCCGGACGCAGCGGCCAGGATATGCCCGGTGGAGCGGTAGTTCTGTTCCAGCCGCACCACGTGCGCGCCCGGGAAATCCTTCTCGAAGCGCAGGATGTTGCCGACCTCGGCCCCGCGCCAGCCGTAGATCGACTGGTCGTCGTCGCCGACGCAGCAGATGTTGTTGTGGCCCTGCGCAAGCAGGCGCAGCCAGAGATACTGCGCGACGTTGGTATCCTGGTACTCGTCCACGAGCACGTAGCGGAACCAGCGCTGGTACTGCGCGAGCAGGTCGCCGTTTTCCTGGAAGATGCGGATGACATGCAGCAGCAGGTCGCCGAAATCGACGGCGTTCAGTTCCTTCAGGCGCTGCTGGTATTCAGCGTAGAGCGCGGGTCCCCGGCCGTTGAAGGCGCCCGCCTCGGCGGCCGGAAGCTTCTCGGGCGTCAGCGCGCGGTTCTTCCAGCCGTCGATGATCGAGGCGAGCTGGCGGGCGGGCCAGCGTTTCTCGTCGATGTCGGCGGCGACGATCAGCTGCTTCATCAGCCGCACCTGGTCGTCGGTGTCGAGGATGGTGAAGTTGGACTTCAGCCCCACGAGTTCGGCGTGGCGGCGCAGGAGTTTCACGCAGATCGCGTGGAAGGTTCCGAGCCAGGGCATCCCCTCGGCCGGCTGGCCGAGAAGCGCGCCCACGCGGTTCTTCATCTCGCGCGCGGCCTTGTTGGTGAAGGTCACCGCGAGGATCTCGTTGGGGCGCGCGGTGCCTGTGGACAGAAGATGCGCGATCCGGGCGGTCAGCGCCCGGGTCTTGCCGGTGCCCGCGCCCGCGAGCATCAGGACGGGGCCGTCGAGCCGCTGCACCGCCTCCGCCTGGGCCGGGTTGAGCCCGTCGAGATAGGGCCGCGGCCGCGACGCCATGGCGCGGGCGGAGAGCGAGAGGGCGGAGGCGGCCTCGAACGCCTCGGAATCGTCGTAACTGCTCATGGCGTGACCATAGGGCGGAATGCGGGGCGATTAAAGGTTTGTTCGCAGATTGTTCCGTTGGCGCGGGAGGGCACATGCCGCTTTTGCGTATTTGGAGAAAGATGAAGGCGGGGCGGCGGGAGAGGCTGGACAAGGGGCGCGCGACAGCGCTTTTGTGCGCCTCATGGACCTGCACGCAAAATATCCCGCGATTTCCGACCTGAAGGCGCGCGCGAAAGCGCGGATTCCGCATTTCGTCTGGGAGTATCTCGACAGCGCCACCGGCTCGGAGAGCGTGACCGCGCGCAACCGCGCGGCCTTCGACCGGGTGCTGTTCCGGCCCGCCGCGCTGCGCGGCGAGATCAAGCCGGAACTGGCGACCGAGTTTCTCGGGCGGGCCTACCCCGTGCCCTTCGGCATATCGCCGCTGGGCATGTCGGGACTGATCTGGCCCGAGGCGGAGACGCTGCTTGCGCGCCATGCGGCCAAGGCGGGCATTCCCTATGGCCTGTCGACCGTGGCGACGCGGACGCCGGAGGACCTGAAGGGCGTGCAGGGCGACCAGGGATGGTTCCAGATGTATCCGCCGCGCGATCCCGGCATTCGCGACGACATGCTCGCGCGCGCCAGGGGGGCGGGCTTTCACACGCTGGTCCTGACCGTGGACGTGCCCGCGGCCTCGCGTCGCGAGCGGCAGACCCGCGGGGGCCTCGTGCAGCCGCCGCGCCTGACGCCGCGGCTGGCGCTGCAGGTGGCGCGCTGCCCGGCCTGGGCGCTGGGGATCCAGGCCACGGGCATGCCGCGGATGCGGCTGATGGACAGCTATGCCGACCAGGAGAAGCTGGGCCGCCTGCCCTCGACGGCTCATGTGGGCTACCTGCTGCGGGCGGCGCCCGACTGGGACTACGTGCGGGCGCTGCGCGAGGCCTGGGACGGCCCCTTCATCCTGAAGGGCGTGCTGGAGGCGGACGTTGCGGCGCGGGCCGAGGCCGAGGGGGTGGACGCCGTCTGGGTGTCGAACCATGCGGGGCGGCAGTTCGACGGGGCGCCGGCGGCGCTCGACGTCCTGCCCGAGATCCGGGCCGCGACCGCCCTGCCCCTCATCCTCGACAGCGGGATAGAGGGCGGGCTCGACATCCTCAGGGCTCTGGCGACGGGGGCGGATTTCGTGATGATGGGCCGGGCCTGGCATTATGCGCTCGGCGCGCTGGGGCGCGAGGGGCCCGCGCATCTCCATGACATGCTGGAAAAGGACATGGCGTCGAACATGGCGCAGATCGGGGCGGCGCGGCTGGGTGATCTGCAAGGGCGGCTGATGCCCGGTACTTGATCCTGCGGCACAGCTTCCGGTTGCAGGCCGCCCCCCGTCGCCCTAAGGATTCTGCATCCGCGAAAGGGAGCCTCGTACGTCATGCCCGAGTTCAAGAAGATCCTGATCGCCAACCGTGGTGAAATCGCGATCCGCGTCATGCGGGCGGCCAACGAACTGGGCAAGCGGACGGTCGCGGTCTACGCCGAGGAGGACAAGCTGAGCCTCCACCGCTTCAAGGCGGACGAGGCCTACAAGATCGGCGAGGGGCTGGGCCCCGTCGCGGCCTATCTCTCCATCCCCGAGATCATCCGCGTGGCCAAGATGTGCGGGGCGGATGCGATCCACCCGGGCTATGGCCTGCTGTCCGAGAACCCGTCCTTCGTGGATGCCTGCGAGGCCGCGGGTATCGCCTTCATCGGGCCGAAGGCCGAGACGATGCGCGCGCTCGGCGACAAGGCCAGCGCGCGCCGCGTCGCGATCGAGGCGGGTGTGCCGGTGATCCCGGCGACCGAAGTTCTCGGCGAGGACATGAAGGCCATCGCGAAGGAGGCCGCGGAGATCGGCTATCCTCTGATGCTGAAGGCCTCCTGGGGCGGTGGCGGCAGGGGCATGCGGCCGATCATGAAGCCCGAGGAGCTGGAGGAGAAGGTGCGCGAGGGCCGGCGCGAGGCCGAGGCCGCCTTCGGCAACGGCGAGGGCTACCTCGAGAAGATGATCCTTCGCGCCCGCCACGTGGAGGTGCAGATCCTCGGCGACAGCCATGGCAACATCTACCACCTCTACGAGCGCGACTGCTCGGTGCAGCGGCGCAACCAGAAGGTCGTGGAGCGCGCGCCCGCCCCCTACCTCTCCGAGACCCAGCGCGAGGAGCTGTGCCTGCTGGGCAAGAAGATCTGCGAGCATGTGAACTACCAGTGCGCGGGCACGGTCGAGTTCCTGATGGACATGGATTCGGGCGACTTCTACTTCATCGAGGTGAACCCCCGCGTGCAGGTCGAGCACACCGTGACCGAGGAGGTCACCGGCATCGACATCGTGCGCGCTCAGATCCTCATCACCGAGGGCAAGTCGCTGGTGGAGGCCACCGGGATCGCCAGCCAGTACGACGTGAAGCTCGACGGCCACGCGATCCAGTGCCGGATCACCACCGAGGATCCGACGAACAACTTCATCCCCGACTACGGGCGCATCACGGCCTACCGGGGCGCCACGGGCATGGGCATCCGCCTTGACGGCGGCACGGCCTATTCGGGCGCCGTCATCACGCGCTACTACGACTCGCTGCTGGAGAAGGTGACAGCCTGGGCGCCGACGCCCGAGGCCGCGATCGCGCGGATGGACCGTGCGCTGCGCGAGTTCCGCATCCGCGGCGTCTCGACGAACATCGCCTTCGTCGAAAACCTGCTGAAGCACCCGACCTTCCTGAATTACCAGTATACGACCAAGTTCATCGACGACACGCCCGAGCTGTTCGATTTCAAGCCTCGCAGGGACCGGGCGACGCGCATCCTGACCTATATCGCCGACATCACGGTGAACGGGCATCCCGAGACCGAGGGCCGCCCCGAACCCCGCGCCGACGTGAAGGACCCGCGCCCCCCCGCGCTCCGGGCCGAGATGCCCGCGATGGGGACCCGGCAGCTGCTTGACGAGCATGGGCCCGAGGCGGTCGCGAAATGGATGAAGGAGCAAAAGCGCCTTCTCGTCACCGACACGACCATGCGCGACGGGCACCAGTCGCTTCTGGCGACACGAATGCGCTCGATCGACATGATCAAGGTCGCCCCCGCCTATGCCGCGAACCTTCCGGAGTTGTTCTCCGTGGAATGCTGGGGCGGTGCGACCTTCGACGTGGCCTATCGCTTCTTGCAGGAATGCCCGTGGCAGCGGCTGCGCGACATCCGCGAGAAGATGCCCAACATCATGACGCAGATGCTGCTCAGGGGCGCCAACGGGGTGGGCTACACGATCTATCCCGACAACGTGGTGCAGGCCTTCGTGAAGCGCGCCGCCGAGAGCGGCGTCGACATCTTCCGCGTCTTCGACAGCCTCAACTGGGTCGAGAACATGCGCGTCTCGATGGATGCGGTGCTCGAGACGGGCAAGATCTGCGAAGGCACGATCTGCTACACCGGCAACATCCTCGATCCAGACCGGGCCAAGTACGACCTGAAGTACTACGTGAAGATGGCCAAGGATCTCGAGGCCGCGGGCGCGCATGTGCTGGGGCTGAAGGACATGGCCGGGCTGCTGAAGCCGGCGGCGGCGGCGGTGCTGATCCCGGCCCTGAAGGACGCGGTCGACCTGCCGATCCACTTCCATACCCATGACACGGCGGGCATCGCCTGCGGCACGATCCTCGAGGCCTCGGCCGCGGGCGTCGATGCCGTCGATTGCGCGATGGACGCCCTTTCGGGGAACACGTCGCAGGCAACGCTGGGCACCGTGGTCGAGGCGCTGAGGTTCACCGAGCGGGATACCGGCCTCGACATCCGGGCGATCCGCGAGATCAGCGATTACTGGGAGGCCGTGCGTGCCCATTACGCCGCCTTCGAGAGCGGTATGCAGGCGCCGGCCTCCGAGGTCTATCTCCACGAGATGCCCGGCGGGCAGTTCACTAACCTCAAGGCGCAGGCGCGGTCCATGGGGCTGGAGGACCGCTGGCACGAGGTCGCGCAGATGTATGCCGATGTGAACCAGATGTTCGGCGACATCGTAAAGGTTACGCCCTCCTCCAAGGTCGTGGGCGACATGGCTCTGATGATGGTGAGCCAGGGCCTGACGCGGGACGACGTGGAGAACCCGACGAAGGAAGTGTCCTTCCCCGACAGCGTCATCGACATGATGCGCGGCAATCTCGGTCAGCCGCCGGGCGGCTTCCCGCCGGGTATCCTCAAGAAGGTCCTGAAGGACGAGCAGCCGATCCTCGACCGGCCGGGCAAGCATGTCGCGCCGGTGGACCTTGAAAAGACCCGCGCAGAGGTGGCCTCGAAGCTCGATACCGAGATCGATGACGAGGACCTGATGGGCTACATGATGTATCCCAAGGTCTTCACCGACTACGCCACGCGGCACAAGGACTACGGACCCGTCCGGACCCTGCCCACGCGGACCTTCTTCTACGGAATGGAACCCGGCGAGGAGATCGAGGCCGAGATCGACCCCGGCGTGCGCCTTGTCGTCCAGCTCCAGGCGATCGGCGAAACGAACGAGGAAGGCGAAGCCAAGGTTTTCTTCGAACTGAACGGTCAGCCGCGCACGATCCGCGTGCCCAACCGCCGGATCGCCGCGACCCAGGCGAAGCGGCCAAAGGCGGAGACGGGAAATCCCGCCCATATCGGCGCCCCTATGCCGGGCGTGGTGGCCACGGTCGCCGTTTCCGCCGGACAGAAGGTGCAGCAGGGCGACCTCCTGCTGACGATCGAGGCGATGAAGATGGAGACCGGCATCCACGCCGAGCGCGACGCGACCGTGAAGGCCGTCCACGTCGCGGCGGGAAGCCAGATCGACGCCAAGGATCTGCTGATCGAACTCGGCGACTGAACCGCCGCGCGGAGGTGGTATCGGCGCGGAAAAACCCCTCGCTCGCCCTTTTTCCGCCCGAGACTGCGGCTACTCCTGATTTTACGTGAAGTTTAATCAGAGTTAGTTTCATGCGGATCTCGGATTTCCTGCGATCGGACAGCGGCGCCACGACGGTTGACTGGGTGGTGCTGACCGCCAGCGCCACGGGCCTTTCGCTGGGAACCTTCATCGTCGTCTCCGGCGGCGTGAGCGGCATGTCCACGACCATCGGCAGCACGCTTTCGGGCTACGAGATCTCCGGCGCCTTCGCCGAGGCCTTCGAGGCCGTGCAACTGGCCGCGGCGGACTTCGCGGGCGGCGCGCTCGGCGGCTGGACCGGCGGCAGCGCGGCGGATGCCGGCGGCGCGATCGGCGAAGTCCTGATGCTTGGGCCGGGCGACATCGCGGAACTGGCGCTCGACGTGCCCGAGGGCGCATCGCAGGCGGTCTTCACCTTCGACCTGATCGGCGGCGACAGCCTCGACGGCGAAACCGCGACCGTGATGATCAATGGCCAGCCCGTGAGCATCGCGACCGGCGGCCACGGCACGATCGACTGGAACAATTCGGGCATCCCGGGCGTGACGGTCGAGACGACGGTTCAGGCACAGGGACAGCAACTGGGCGGCTCGCAGGTCGGCGCATGGACCGAGTCCGTGACCTCCGTCAGCATCATCGTGGACAACCCCGGCCAGACCGTGACGCTCGGCGTCGCCTCGGGCACGAACCAGCCCGTCAACGACGAATGGTTCGGCATCGACAACGTGACGGCAGAGGCCCGCTGACACCGGCACCTGCCGTCTTCCCGACCCGAAGAAGTCACGACTTGGACAGATTCGCTTCGCAGTCTCTCGATCACGGGGGCGCGGGAGACTGCGTGTGTTCAAGGATTTTATTCAAAGCGAAAGCGGCGCGATCACGGTCGACTGGGTCGTCCTGACTGCCGGGATCACCGGAATGGCGATCGCCACGGTCGCCGTCGTCTCGGGCGGGGTCGAGAACCTCGCGGGCGATACGTCCAGTCAATTGTCGGGCTTCTCGATCCAGACCGCCTTCGCGGTGTCGCAATCCCTGCTCTCAACGGACTTCTCCGAGGGGATCGGCGCGTGGGTCGGCGGGACGGTCGCCAGCCTCACCGGCTTTGGCGACGTGCTGCAACTGGGTCCGGGCGAGCTGGCGCAGATGACACTGGCCGTGCCGGCCGGGGCGCAGACCGCGACGATCAGCTTCGACATGCTCGGTATCGACGACCTCAGCGGCGAGCCCGCGACCGTCTTCATCAACGGCCAGCCGGTCGCGATCTACTCCGACAACCACGGAAACATCACGACCTCCGAGATGGGCGTTCCCGGCGTGACGGTCGAGGTCAGCCAGCAATACACCAACGACCCCGTCGGTGCGGGCAGCCACGGCAATGACAGCCGCGCGACCTACACGATCACCGTCGAGAACCCCGGCGAGACGTTGACCTTCGGCGTCGCCTCGGGGACCGGCCAGCCGATCTCCGAGGAGTTCTACGCCATCGACGACGTCGCGATCAGCGCGAATTGACCGTTTCGCGGCCCGCAGCCTGCCTGCGCCTCATTCCACAATGAACTCGGCGACCTTGTCCGACAGGTAGTAGATCGAATAACGCCCGGGTTCCGCGGTGCCGATGTAGTAATTCGACAGCTCGATCGGGCGCGTCTCGTTCTCCCAGGTGGACGAGACCGACCAGCGCGTGCGAACCGAGCGCCCGGTGTCGGTGCCGACGAAGGGAAGCGGCACGCCATCGGGACCCGTGATCCGGATGTAGTTCCCGTACATCAGGAACCGGTTTTCACCCGTCTGCGCGTCCGTCGCCGTGGACATGCGCGGCGTGACGGAGACCGACAGCCGCAGGAAACGCCCCCCGATCCCGGGTTCGAGGACGCCGGGCATGTCCTGCCCGTTGTAACGGTCGTCCAGCGTGATGGTGTCGACCGCGCCGAAGCCCGTGACCTCCACCGCGACGGTCATGCGCGGCGGCATCACCGTGGTGACAGGCATCGTCAGATCGAGAGGGACGTCGATGCGCGCATCGGCGGGACCGACCTGCAACGTCGCCGAGGTCTGGCCCGCGGGAACGATCCAGACCCCGTCGATGAAGGCCTGCGCGGTCTCCTCGGGCCAGTCACGCGGCCGGTTCACGAAGATCGAGGGAGAGCCGAATTCGAACACGGGCATGTGGTCGAACCGTCCCACCGCCCGCTGCCCTTCCTCCGCCCCTGGAAACAGCATCAGCACGTCGGCGGAATTGACCTGCACACGGTCGATCGTCTCGGAAAAGGCGACGTCGAAGACCGCACGCACATGGACGAAATCGGCGTCAGGGCCGCTTTGCTGGATATGCGTGGCGCAGCAGAAGATGCCGCTGTCGCCCGAGAAGTTCGGCAACGCGTCATAGCGCTGGACCGTGACCGAGGCGGCCGAAAGCGGCGATTGCGCCATGGCCGCGCCCGAGAGCGTGCTGGCGGCGAACAGGAGCGTCGCCCCAAGGGCGTGCGAGAAACTGGGCATATCGGACCTTCCCCCGAAAGTTTTGACGGACAGGGGCGTATGCTTCCGGGTTGCCACCGATCGGTCAAGTACGGGATATCCTTCCCTCACCGCCGAGCAAGACCCGCCGGGATTCGCCACAGATGCGAGTGAATAATATTTAAAAACAATGTTTTGCGCCGTTTCCGCGAGGCGGCGACATGGGTCGCAAATTCCCTCTTGCACCCGTGAGCGACACTTTATATCTACGCGTCCTACAGAGCGGGTGTAGCTCAGGGGTAGAGCATTACCTTGCCAAGGTAAGGGTCGTGAGTTCGAATCTCATCACCCGCTCCAGTATCCTCCGGCCGACATGACGGACGGGACGACAGGGCCGCCTTCGGGCGGCCCTTCGCGTTTTCGACCCGGAAAAATCGCCGCCCTTAATCCCCCGTAAAGCCGCGCGAGGCAGGCTGCGTCTTCAGGCGGATGGCACAATGGGCCCCCGCACCAGGCGAAGGGAGGCGGCGGATGCGGGTGCTCCGGAGACGGCGATGATACGGCCAGGCGACCTGCACCTGCGCCGCGGGGATACCTCCCTGTCAGCGCCCCCGCTGTCCCGACGCCGGGCGGGGTCGCGCCGCGCGGCCATCATCGGCACGGTCGGCCTTCCCGCCCGCTACGGCGGCTTCGAGACGCTGGCCGAGCAACTGGTGCGCGCGGCCGACGCGCGCGGCCTCTCGGACCGGCTGACGGTCTGGTGCAGCCGGAGGCGCGGCGACCCTTCCCCGCCCGGGGAGTTCCATGGCGCGCGGCTCCGCCACCTTCCGATCCCGGCGAATGGCGCGGCCTCGATCGCCTATGACGGTCTCTCGGCGCTGGCGGAGGTGCTGACCGCCGACGGCGCGGACAGCCTTCTCCTTCTCGGGGTTTCGGGCGGCGGACCCGTCGCCGCCCTGCGGCCCCTGACAACGCGGCGCATCGTCGTCAACGTCGACGGGCGGGAGGCCGGACGCGCCAAGTGGGGCGGAACCGCCCGACGCGTCCTTGCCTGGTCCGAGGCCCGCGCCGTCGCGGCCGCCGACGCGGTCGTGGCGGACAATGCCGCGCTCGCCGCCGAGATCGAGATGCGGCACCGGATCCGGCCAAGGGTCATCGCCTATGGCGGCGACCATGCCTGGACCGCCGCGCCCGCCGAGATCTCGGACCTCGGGCTTCCGCCGGCCTACGCGCTCTGCCTCGCCCGCGCCGAACCGGAGAACAACCTGACGACGATCCTCGAGGCCTTCTCGGGCGGGCGTCTCGGCCCGCTGGTCGCCGTCGCCAACTGGTCGGCCACCCGCCACGGTCGGACGCTTCACGCGCGATGGTCCGGAACGCCGGGCCTCCACCTCGTCGAGGCCGAATACGACCCCGCCCGCCTGCGCGCCATCCGCGACCGCGCCTGGCTCTACGTTCACGGGCATTCTGCCGGCGGCACGAACCCCGCACTCGTTGAAATGATGGGGTTTTCCGTCCCGATCCTGGCCTGGGACTGCCCCTACAACCGGGAGACCACGGCCGGCAAGGCCGCATGGTTCCGCGACGCCCCCGGCCTCGGGGAGGCCGTCGCCGCCCTCGCCGCAGACCCCGCAGGCGGGGCCAGGATGGGCGCGGCGCTCGCCGGCATGGCCATCGCCCGCTATGTCTGGGACGACATCGCCGAGGCCTATTTCGACCTCCTCGATCTCTGAGCCCCGTGAACGCGCTTCCCAAGCGGCGCCCCCCGCCCTATAAGCGGCCCGCCGCCGAAGGAGAGAGCCGATGCGCCGCGCAGAGATTGCCCGCAAGACCGCCGAGACCGAGATCTCCGTCTCGATCAATCTCGACGGAACCGGCACTTACGACAACGCGACGGGCGTGGGCTTCTTCGATCACATGCTCGACCAGCTTTCGCGCCACGCGCTCATCGACATGGAGGTGCGCTGCTCGGGCGATCTGCACATCGACGACCACCACAGCGTGGAGGACGTCGGCATCGCGCTTGGACAGGCGCTGACGAAGGCGCTTGGCGACAAGCGCGGCATCCGGCGCTACGGGTCCTTCCACCTCGCCATGGATGACGCGCTGGTGCGCGCGGCACTCGACCTGTCGGGGCGGCCCTACCTTGTCTGGGACGTGGACTTCCCCACGCAGAAGATCGGCACCTTCGACACCGAGCTTGTGCGGGAGTTCTTCCAGGCCCTTTCGACCCATGGCGGCATCACGCTCCACGTGACGAAGCTCGCGGGCATCAACTCCCACCACATCGCCGAGGCCGCCTTCAAGGCCGTGGCACGCGCCCTGCGCGAAGCGGTGGATCCCGATCCGCGCAAGGCCGACGCCATCCCGTCGACCAAGGGCACGCTCTGATCCCACGATGACGACTGTCCTGATCGACTACGATTCCGGCAACCTGCACTCCGCCGAGAAGGCGTTTCAACGCATGGCCGCCGAAGTGGGCGCGGGCCCCGTCGTCGTGACCTCGGACCCCGAGGCCGTCGCCCGCGCCTCCCGCGTCGTCCTGCCCGGAGACGGCGCCTTCCCGGCCTGCCGCCGGGGGCTCCGGTCCTTCGACGGCCTGGAGGAAGCCCTGATCGAGGCGGTGGAGGGACGCGCCGTCCCCTTCCTCGGCATCTGCGTCGGCATGCAGATGCTCACGACATGGGGGCGCGAATACGAGGATGTCGCGGGCTTCGACTGGATCCCGGGCGAGGTCGTGCGGATCGCGCCCCGCGATACGTCGATGAAGGTGCCGCACATGGGTTGGAACGACCTCGTCATCGACCGGCCCCACCCCGTGCTCGAAGGGATCGAGACCGGCGACCACGCCTATTTCGTGCATTCCTACGCGATGAAGGTGGAAGAGGAGGCGGACCTCCTCGCCCATGTCGACTACGGCGGCCCGGTCACGGCCATCGTCGGGCGCGGCACTGTCGTCGGCACGCAGTTTCACCCCGAGAAGAGCCAGCGCGCGGGCCTTCGCCTGATCGCGAACTTCCTGACCTGGAAGCCTTGAACGGGATCAGTTGAAGGATCAGGGCCAAATCCACAGGAAATGGCCCCACTGTTTCCTAAACGGAAACAATCGCTCGCCTGCGTCTACTGCACCCGCACCCAGTTCTGCGAGGCGCAGAACAGACCGCCCGCAACGCAGCCGCGCAGGCGCATCCGGTCGCCGTCGATGGCCATCCGGCCGATGTAGATCCGGTCGTTCGAGGGCCGCCAGACCGAGCCCTCGTAGTTGCCGTCGCCTTGCGGGATCATGTCGATCACGATCTGACGCCCGATGGTTTCGGCCTGGTAGGGCGTGCCGCCATCGCGATAGGTGCGCGTGATCGTGCCGCAGACGGCCTGCGGGTTCGCGCAGGGACCAAGCGTCACATGCGCGAAGGACCCGTCGTCGGGTTCGGTCTGCCAGACACCATGGGCGATGTCGGCGGATGCCGCGCTGGCCAGTCCGAGCGCCAGGGCAAGGCCGAGAACAGGGGATTTCATCTGTGCGTCTCCTCCCAAAAAGGCACGGGCGCGATGGTGCCGCGCCGCGGCCCTCCCTGTAAAGCGTGACGTGGCGAGAGCCCTTCCGCTTGCCCCCGGCCGCCCCTTGCGGCAGGAGGACGGCGCGACGACAGACGAAGGGACGGAACCCATGATCCTCTACCCCGCCATCGACCTCAAGGACGGCCAGGCCGTGCGGCTGCTGCGCGGCGAGATGGACAAGGCCACCGTCTTCAACACCGACCCCGCCGCGCAGGCCCGCGCGTTCGAGGATACGGGATGCCGGTGGCTCCACCTCGTCGATCTCAACGGCGCCTTCGCGGGCCAGCCGGTGAACGGCGCCGCGGTCGAGGCGATCCTCGCGGCGACCTCCGTGCCCGCGCAGCTGGGCGGCGGCATCCGCGACATGGCCACGATCGAGACATGGCTCGGCAAGGGCATCGCCCGCGTGATCCTCGGCACCGTCGCCGTCGAGAACCCCGATCTCGTGCGCGACGCGGCCGCCGCCTTCCCCGGCCAGGTCGCCGTCGGCATCGACGCCCGCAAGGGCCGCGTGGCGACAAAGGGCTGGGCCGAGGAGACCGACGTGATGGTCACCGACCTCGCGCGCCAGTTCGAGGACGCCGGCGTCGCCGCCATCATCTATACCGACATCGACCGCGACGGCGCGATGGGCGGTCCCAACGTCGAGGCCACCGCCGCGCTCGCGCGCGCCACGTCGATTCCGGTCATCGCCTCGGGCGGCGTCTCCTCCCTCGCAGACCTCGTGCGCCTGCGCGACACCGGCGTCATCGCCGGCGCCATCTCGGGTCGCGCGCTCTATGACGGCGCGCTCGACCTGCGCGAGGCGCTTGCAGCCCTCTCCTGACCCCGCCCCTTCATCTTTCCCTAAATACGCAACAGCCACGTCCGCCTTCCCTCGCACCCGCCGATCCGCTAGGCACGCTCCATGCTCAAGACGCGCATCATCCCCTGCCTCGACGTCGCCGACGGGCGCGTGGTCAAGGGCGTGAACTTCGTCGATCTCCGCGACGCGGGCGACCCGGTCGAACAGGCGCAGGCCTATGACGCCGCAGGCGCCGACGAGCTCTGCTTTCTCGACATCCACGCCACGCACGAGAACCGGGGCACGATGTACGACCTCGCCACGCGCACGGCCGAACAGTGCTTCATGCCGCTGACCATCGGCGGCGGGGTTCGCACGGTCGAGGATGTGCGCAACCTCCTGCTCGCCGGGGCCGACAAGGTCAGCTTCAACTCCGCCGCCGTGGCCGACCCCGACGTGGTCGCGCGGGCCGCCGACAGGTTCGGCAGCCAGTGCATCGTCTGCGCCATCGACGCCAAGACGGTCGCACCCGGCAAGTGGGAGATCTTCACCCATGGCGGCCGTCGGCCGACCGGCATCGACGCGGTGGAATTCGCGAGGACGGTGACGGCCAAGGGTGCGGGCGAGATCCTGCTGACCTCGATGGACCGGGACGGGACGAAGCAGGGCTTCAACATCCCCCTGACCCGCACCATCGCCGACGCCGTCGATGTCCCCGTCATCGCCAGCGGCGGCGTCGGCACTCTCGACCATCTCGTCGAGGGTGTGATCGAGGGCCATGCCAGCGCGGTGCTGGCCGCCTCGATCTTCCATTTCGGCGAATACACCATCGCCGAGGCCAAGGCGCACATGGCCGCGGCCGGCATTCCCGTGAGGCTGACATGACCGCGCTCGACCGTCTTGCCCGGACCATCGCCGCCCGGCGCGGCACGGATCCCGCGACCTCCTGGACGGCGAAGCTGCTGGCCAAGGGCCCGGAGAAATGCGCCGAGAAATTCGGGGAAGAGGCCGTGGAGGCCATTGTCGAAGCCGTGAAGGGCGACCGCGAGCGTCTCACCTCCGAGGCGGCGGACGTGCTTTATCACCTCCTCGTCATGCTGGCCGCGCGCGACGTCACGCTCGAAGAGGTCCTGGCCGAGCTCGAGCGGCGCGAGGGGGTCTCGGGCATCGACGAGAAGGCCGCGCGCAAGACCGGGGGCTGAGCGCGAAAGCGACGGCTCGGGGCCAGGGCCCCTCCCCGACGCTTGCCTCCGGCGGGAGTTTTCTTGCCAGGATGAAGCGGGGACGCGGCGCGACAGGCGCTCAGAGCTTGGAGGAGATGATCCCCGTGGCGAAGCCCCCCATGCGCAGCTCGCCGAAAAGCCGCTGGTATTCGATCTTCGGACAGCGGTTCTGGATCACGGTCAGCCCCTCGGCCTCGGCCCGCGCGGCGGCCTCCGCGTGGGTTACGCCGATCTGCATCCAGATGACCTTCGGCCGCGGCGACATCGCCAGCGCTTCCTCGACGATTTCGGGCACCGCCTCGGGACGGCGGAAGATGTCGATGACGTCGACCCCTCCCTCGATCTCCGACAGGTCCGCGCGCACCGTCTCGCCGAAAAGCTCCTTGCCGGCCTGGCCCGGGTTCACCGGGATCACGCGGTAGCCCTTGAGCCTGAGATAGCGCGCCACGTAGTGCGAGGGGCGCACGGGATTGGGGCTTACGCCGACGCAGGCGAAGCTTTTCACCTCGCGCAGGATGCGGCGGAGAAGGTCGTCTGAGGGTGTCTCGGTCATGCCCTCCGGATAGCATGGCAGCACCGGCACGACACAAAAAAAGCGCCCGCGGCAAGTTGCGCGGGCGCAAGTCACGGAACGAGGGACAGTGATGGGCGCGCGGTGTTCCGAACCGCGGCGCCTGGAGGACAAATGGTGTCCCGGGCGCGGATTTGTAGAGGGCGAAACGAAATCGTGATCACGCGCCCCCGAGCGTTCAACCGAGAATCGCGGGCCAGTTGGCCTCGCCGGCCGCGATCACACCCGGCAGTTCGGCCAGCCAGAGTTCGCGCGCGCGCAGGCTCGCGTTGAGGAAGAGCCGCCCCTCATGAAGCGACCATGCCTCGGGGATCGTCGGCGCGAGATAGCCGCGGGAGGCCGCGAAGGCGCAGTAGCCGCCGAAGGCCGGGGCGAAGCGTTCGGGATCGGCGGCGAAGGCGTCGCGATTGGTGGCGGAGGCGAATGTCCAGCGCGCATCCATCCAGTCGAGGGCATGGGCACCGTCGCCGCGCACCGGGCCGTTGCCCTCGAAGTAGGCGACGGGATCGGTCCCGCCGAGGGCGAGGCCACCCTGCTGGAAGATGCGCGGCTCGGCCGCGCGGGCGGAGGTGGCGGTCAGAAGGACGGGAAGCGCGGGCACTGCGGCGGCGAGGCCGACGAGGTTGCGGCGGGTGATCATGGTCGGCGTCTCCGGATGGGCGTTGCCGTGGGCGAGGCTGTGACCTTCACATTGCCCGGCCAGGCCGCCCGCACCATCCCCTCTCCCCGGCATGTGACCGGCGGCGAGCCCCCGTGAGAAATGTTTCAGTCGAAGATGTCCTCGAAGATGTCGAAAGCCTCTTCCAGCGCCTCGCGGAAGAACCCCTTGCGCCGCTTCTTGCGCCGCCGCTCGGGCGGGTCGGAGGCCGGCCCCTCGGACTGCGGCAGGGCGTGGCCATGGGGCGCGGGCCGCCTGGGGCTTCGCTTCACGGTGTCCTCGTCGCGCCCGGCCTTCAGCCACTTCATCTCGTGCAGCGGCGCGCCGCAGGCCCCGCAGGCGAGTTCGTGTCCGTCCCGCGCGGTCAGGCGCAGCGTCTGGCGCCGCCCGCAATAGGAGCATGTGGCGATCTTCATCTGGTGCGGCATTCGCCCTCCGGTCGTCGCTGTCGTTTCAGTCCCGTGTCATGGCATATAGGGACACGGCCGCGGCATTGGAGACGTTGAGCGACCCGAAAACGCCCGAGGCGGGAATGCGTGCCACGACGTCGCAAAGCTCTCGCGTGCGCTCGCGCAGGCCGGGGCCCTCGGCACCGAGGACGACGGCGGCGGGGCGGCCCCTGGCCCCGGCCGCGGCTTCGGCGATGTCGATCTCGCCCTCGCCGTCGAGGCCGACCATCAGGTAGCCCATGTCCTTCAGCCGCTCCATCGCGTTGCCGAGGTTCGGCACCCGCAGGTAGGGTTGCCGCTCGAGCGCGCCGGAGGCGGTCTTGGCCAGCGCCCCGGTTTCCGGCGCCGAATGGCGGGCCGGCGCGATGACGGCGCGGGCGCCGAAGACCTCGGCCGAGCGCAGGATCGCGCCCACGTTATGCGGGTCCGAGACGCGGTCGAGCAGGACGAGGCGCGGCGCGCCCGCGCCCAGCGCCACGTCCTCGAGGCTGCCCCAGTCGAGGGGCCGGACCTCGAGCGCCGCGCCCTGGTGGACGGAGCCCGGGTCGAGCGGCACGGGGAACTTCCGCGGATCGGCGATTTCCGGCTCGATCCCGGCGGCGGCCACGGCCTCGCCCAGGCGGTCGGCGGCATTGCGCGTGACCACGAGGCGCAGCTTCTCGCGCGCGGGGTTCTGGAGCGCGTCGCGCACGGCATGCAGGCCGAAGAGCCACAGCGTCTCGGCCGCCGAGGCGCGGCGCTGACGTTCCTTGTCGATCACCCAGGTGGGTTTCTTCGCCATGGTCCGGCCTCCTGCAATCGCCACCGGGTTACGCCGGGGCGGCCGGAAAGAAAAGCCCGCCCCGGGCGCGCCCGGAAAGCCGGGATTTCCGGTTGACGCCTCAGGGGTCCGCCGCTATCCAGCGCTTCGCGTCGGGCGACGTGCTGCAAGGTGCGGCAGCGGACTGTAACTCCGCCGGGGAGACCCATGCCTGGTTCGATTCCAGGGTCGCCCACCATTCCCCCCTCAGATCACGGGTTGCAGGCCGCGCTGCGGGACGGCATCTGTTGCTCCGCGAAGCGACGTTGCAGGGGGGAAGGACGATGGCGAACCCGCTATATGACCGGTTGTTCGGCGCCCATGCGGGCCGGCAGGATCCGTTCCTCATCCTCGCGGACGGGAGCACGATCTCCTATGCCGCGTTCCTCGCCATGGCCGCGCGGATCGCGCATGTCCTGACGCGCGCGGGCCTGAGCCCCGGCGACCGGCTGGCCGCGCAGGTCGAGAAATCGCCCCAGGCCCTGGCGCTCGTTGCCGCCGCGGCGCAGGCGGGCATCGTGATCCTGCCGCTCAACACCGCCTATACGCCGGGCGAACTGGCCTATTTCGTCGAGAACAGCGGCGCGGCGATGCTGGTCTGCGACCCGGACCGGACCGAGGCGATCGCGCCAATCGCCGCGCAGTGTGGCGCGCGGCTCGAGACACTCGCCGCGGACGGGTCGGGCACCTTGACCGACAAGGCCGGCGACATGGCTGACGACTTCCCGACCGTGGAGCGCGCAACGGACGATCTCGCCGCGTTCCTCTACACCTCGGGCACGACGGGCCGGTCAAAGGGGGCTATGCTGACGCAGGAGAACCTCCTGTCGAACGCCGAGACGCTGGCCGAGTGCTGGCGCTTCACCGAGGAGGACGTCCTTCTTCACGCGCTGCCGATCTTCCACACCCACGGGCTTTTCGTCGCCACCAACGTGACGCTCCTGTCCGGCGGGGCGATGATCTTCCTGCCGAAATTCGACGCCGACGCCGTGATCGGCGCCCTGCCCCGCGCCACCGCGATGATGGGCGTGCCGACATTCTACACGCGCCTGCTCGACGATCCGCGCTTCACGCGCGACCTCGCGTCCCACGTGCGCCTTTTCGTCTCCGGGTCCGCACCGCTTCTGGCCGAGACGCACCTGCGCTTCGAGGAGCGGACCGGCCACCGCATCCTCGAACGCTACGGCATGACCGAGACGAACATGAACACGTCCAACCCCTACGACGGGGAGCGGCGGGCCGGCACGGTCGGCTTTCCCCTGCCCGGCGTGGACCTGAAGATCACCGATCCGGACACCGGCGCGGAGCTGCCGCAAGGGGAAACCGGCATGATCGAGGTGCGCGGCCCCAATGTCTTTAAGGGCTACTGGCAGATGCCCGAGAAGACGGCGGCGGAACTGCGTCAGGACGGGTTCTTCATCACCGGCGATCTCGGGCGCATCGACGAGGACGGCTATGTCCAGATCGTCGGGCGCCAGAAGGACCTCATCATCTCGGGCGGCTACAACATCTACCCCAAGGAGATCGAGCTTCTTCTCGACGAGCAGCCGGGCGTCATGGAAAGCGCCGTGATCGGCGTGCCACATCCCGATTTCGGAGAGACCGTGGTGGCGCTGGTGGTGCCCGAACCCGGCGCCGCCCCCGATACGGAGGCACTGGCCGCGGCGCTCAAGGGCTCGCTTGCGCGGTTCAAGCATCCCCGGGCGATCCGCATCGTCGAAACCTTGCCGCGCAACACGATGGGCAAGGTGCAGAAGAACCTCCTGCGCGAGGAATGGTCGGGCCTTTTCAACTCCGCCAGCGCGGGCGAGAGGATGCCTTAACCTCTGCCCCCTAGTCTCGCCCCCCGAGACTGCCGTGAAGGGGTGTGGGATGACGCTGTCCCCCGATATCGACGATGTCCTGCCCCCGCGCCCGGCGCGGGACGGCGCCGCATGGCCCGATGCCTTGGGCAAGCGCCTGTTCGACATGGGCTTTTCCGCCGCCATCCTCCTGCCCGCCGCGGTGTTCGTCGCGCTGTGCCTCCTCGTCCTGAACCCCGTTCTGAACCCCGGACCCCTGCTCTATCGTCCGCTCCGCATGGGGCGCGACTGCCGTCCGTTCCACGCCTGGAAATTCCGCACGATGCAGACCGGCCTCGCCCTGCGCGGCCCCGACGACCCGGTGGAGACGGAAAGGATCGGCACGCTCGGACGCCTTCTCCGCCGCGCACGGTTCGACGAATTGCCCCAGATCGCGAACGTCTTCCGCGGGGAGATGAGCCTGATCGGCCCCCGGCCCGACGATTTCGCACACGCCCGCGCCTTCGTGTCCGACATCCCGGGATACCGGCAAAGGCACAGCGTCCGCCCCGGCATCTCGGGCCTCGCGCAGGTCGAACTCGGCTATGCCGAGGGGCGCGAGGCGACACGCGCCAAGACCGCGGCGGACCTGCGCTACATCCGGGGGGCGTCGCTCCGGCTCGACCTGTGGATCTTCTGGCGCACGATTTGCACGGTGATCGATCTGCGCGGGGCGTAGCGCGTCCGGTCCGGCCACGCTATAACTCGCCCAAAGCGGGCGAACCCGCGGCAGAGCGCGGGCAGGCATGGCAGGACGCAAGACCAGGAAGAAAACCAAGGTGGCCGCGTTCAACGTGGTCGTCGTGGGCCAGTCGGGCCGCCTGCAATATGAGGCGGCGCTGTTCTGCGCCTCGTTCCGCGCGGCGATGCCGGAATTCCCCGGCCGCCTCTTCGTCGCGGAACCGCAGCCGGGACCGAACTGGCGGGGCGATCCGCGGATGAACGACGCGGGCGTGAGGGACCTGCTGGCCGAGTTCGGCGCCGAGATCCTGCCCTTCAATACCCCGCATTTCGGGGAAAGCTACCCCTACGGCAACAAGATCGAGTGTCTGGCCGCGCTCCCCGAGGGGGAACCTTTCGTCTTCTTCGACACCGACACGCTGATCCTTGGCGACCTCATGGAGGTGCCGTTCGACTTCGACCGCCCGTCCGCCTCGCGCAAGGTGGAGGGGACATGGCCGCAGATAGAGCTCTACGGACCGGGCTATACCGCGATCTGGAAATCGCTCTACGACCGGTTCGCGCTCGATTTCGACAGCTCGATCGACCTCACGCAGCCTGACGAATACTGGCGGCGATATCTCTATTTCAACGCGGGCTTTTTCTACTACCGATGCCCGCGCGTGTTCGGGACACGCTTCACGGAATATGCCGTTTCAATCCGTGACGACCGGCCGGCGGAGCTTGTGTGCCAGTCACTCGATCCCTGGCTCGACCAGGTGGCGCTGCCGCTCGTGATCCAGGGCCTCGGCGGCGGACGCGACGCGCTGCCGGAAGGTTGGCTCGACGGGACCCATTCCTGCCACTACCGGCTTCTGCCGCTTCTCTACGCGCGGGAGGATGACGTCGTGGTGCAGGTACTGGAGACTGTGGCCGCGCCGAACAGGATCAAGAAGGTCCTCAAGGCGCACGAGCCGATGAAGCGGATGATCTACCAGGGCAAGGGCGCGAAGGCCCGCGCCCTCTTCGACCGCGATGCGCTGCCCCGGCGGGAACAGGTGATCCGCAATACGCTGAAACGCGAGAAACTCTGGCTGCGATGAGAGAAGGCCCCGCCTGTCCGGACGGGGCCCTCGTTCCATTCGGGCGATGCATCGGCGAACCCCGCCGGGCGGATCACCCTGCCGTCGCGCTCTCGTCCTTCTTGCGCTCGGCGTAGATCATCAGGGGCTGGCCCTCGGAGGTCACGGATTCCTCGTTCACGACGACTTCCTCGACGCCCTCGGAGCTCGGCAGTTCGAACATCGTGTCGAGGAGGATATCCTCCATGATCGACCGCAGGCCCCGCGCGCCGGTCTTGCGTGCGATGGCGCGCTTGGCGATCGCGCTCAGCGCGTCCTCGGTGAACTTCAGTTTCACGTCCTCGAGTTCGAAGAGGCGCTGATACTGCTTCACAAGCGCGTTCTTCGGCTCGGTCAGGATCTGCACGAGCGCGGGCTCGTCGAGGTCGGTCAGTGTTGCGATGACCGGAAGGCGGCCGACGAATTCCGGGATCAGGCCGAACTTCAGCAGATCCTCCGGCTCAAGCTCCTTGAACATCTCGCCGACGCCGCGGCTGTCGTTGTCCTTGACGTTCGCGCCGAAGCCGATGGCCGAGCCCTTGCCGCGCTGCGCGATGATCTTCTCGAGACCGGCGAAGGCGCCGCCGCAGATGAACAGGATGTTCGTCGTGTCGACCTGCAGGAATTCCTGCTGCGGATGCTTGCGCCCGCCCTGGGGCGGCACGGAGGCGACCGTGCCCTCCATGATCTTCAGAAGCGCCTGCTGCACGCCCTCGCCGCTCACATCGCGGGTGATCGAGGGGTTGTCGGACTTCCGCGTGATCTTGTCGACCTCGTCGATGTAGACGATGCCGCGCTGCGCCCGGTCGACATTGTACTCGGACGCCTGAAGAAGCTTCAGGATGATGTTCTCGACATCCTCGCCGACATAGCCCGCCTCGGTCAGGGTCGTGGCGTCCGCCATGGTGAAGGGCACGTCGAGGATGCGCGCCAGCGTCTGCGCCAGAAGCGTCTTGCCGCAGCCCGTGGGGCCGATCAGCAGGATGTTCGACTTCGCCAGTTCGATGTCGGATTTGCCGGCGTGGTTGAGGCGCTTGTAGTGGTTGTGAACGGCGACCGAGAGCACGCGCTTGGCATGTTCCTGCCCGATCACGTAGTCGTCGAGCACATCGCAGATTTCCTGCGGGGCCGGCACGCCATCGGTGGATTTCAGGCCGGAGGTCTTCGTCTCCTCGCGGATGATGTCCATGCACAGCTCGACGCATTCGTCGCAGATGAACACGGTCGGACCCGCGATCAGCTTGCGCACCTCATGCTGGCTCTTGCCGCAGAAGGAGCAGTAGAGCGTGTTCTTGGAGTCGCTGCCGGATGAACTTGCCATGTCGTCTCCCCTTGCGGGTTCCCTTGCCGGGCGTCGGGGCGAGGCCGCCGGTGACCTCGCGCGCCCCGCTCATGCACTCTAACCAATCAATTACGGGTCAGCCTAAATCAGCCCCCGCCCCACCACAATCGCCAATTTCCCGACATCTCGGGCCTGTGACACATGCCCCGGGGCAGCCCATGCCCGGAGGTTACTTTCCGGCCTCGTCGGTGGCTGCGCGGCTTTCCACGATCTCGTCGATCAGGCCCCAGGCCTTGGCCTGTTCGGGATCCATGAAATTGTCGCGTTCCAGCGCGTCGACCACCGCCTCGAAGGACTGCCCGGTGTGTTTGACATAGATCTGGTTAAGGCGGTCCTTAAGTTTCTGCGTTTCCTGGGCGTGGATCATGATGTCCGTCGCCTGCCCCTGGTAGCCGCCCGAGGGCTGGTGGACCATGATCCGGCTGTTGGGCAGCGAGAAACGCATCCCCTTTTCGCCCGCCGTCAGCAGGAGCGAGCCCATCGAGGCCGCCTGCCCCACAACCAGCGTCGAGACCTTCGGCTTGATGTACTGCATCGTGTCGTAGATCGACAGGCCGCTCGTCACCACGCCGCCGGGCGAGTTGATGTACATCGAGATTTCCTTGGAGGGATTCTCGGCCTCCAGGTGCAGCAGCTGGGCGACGATCAGGCTCGACATGCCGTCGTGGATCGGGCCCGACACGAAGATGATCCGCTCCTTCAGGAGGCGCGAGAAGATGTCGTAGGCCCGTTCGCCGCGGCTTGTCTGCTCGACCACCATCGGGACGAGCGTGTTCATGTAGGTGTCGATTGGATCGTTCATTGTCGCCTGCCTCAGGTGAATGCGCCGCTGTCTCGACCAGAGTCTTAGTTGCGCCCCGGGGGGGCTGCAAGGGCGCGACCGTCCCAAGGACGCGCGGGGCGCGTGCCGAAGGCTGCCGGCGGGACGGCGGAGACGACCCGCGGGACTGGTCGGCCGGTGCCGGGCCGCTAGCTCGCCCGGCATGACGACGACACACGCCCCCACCCGCGCCGAAGCGCTTTCCCGCCTTGCACGGTTCGCGCCGCGGGCCGGGCGCGCCTATGCCGCGGGGCGCAACCACGACCGTCCCGGCGAGGGCCATCCGGCGGTGTCGGGTCTCTCGCCCTACCTGCGCCATCGCCTCATCACCGAAGAGGAAGTTCTGAAAACTGTCCTGGGGCGCCATGGGCCGGCCGCCGCGGAGAAATTCGTGTCCGAGGTCTTTTGGAGGACCTACTGGAAGGGTTGGCTGGAACGGCGCCCTTCGGTCTGGACGGACTACCGCGCCGGCGTCCGGCGGGCGCTCGCAGGGATGGAGGACGAGCCCAGCCTCGCCGCGCGTGTCGCCGCCGCGGAGGCCGGGGAGACCGGGATCGCCTGCTTCGATGCCTGGGCGCACGAGCTTCGCCAGACCGGCTACCTGCACAACCATGCGCGGATGTGGACGGCGTCGATCTGGATCTTCACGCTTCGGCTGCCTTGGGAAATCGGCGCGGACTGGTTCCTGCGGCACCTGCTCGACGGCGATCCGGCCTCCAACACGTTGAGCTGGCGCTGGGTGGCGGGGCTGCAGACGCGCGGCAAGCACTACGTGGCCCGTGCCGAGAACATCGCCCGGTATACCGATGGCCGCTTCGACCGGCGTGGCGAGCTCGACGAGGCGCCACTGCCGCTCGACGGGCCGCCGCACCCGCCCTTGGGTCCGGTGCCCTCGGGCGACACGCCTCGCCCTGGGCTGCGCACGGGGGTTCTGCTCACGGAGGAAGACCTGAGCCCCGGTTTCCTTCTGGCCGCGCCGGGCGGGCTTGCCGATCCGGTGGCGTCTTATGCCACGCTCCTTTCGGTCGCGGATCGCTCGCCACGCGGAGTTTCGGCACAGGTCGACGGGTTCTCGAAGGGGGCGATCGAGGATGCGAGGGACCGCTGGTCCGAGCGGCTGGGCACGCGCGGCCCCGACGCGGAGACCGTCGAGGAGATCGCCGACTGGGCAAGGTCGGTCGGGCTGGAACAACTCGTCACGGCCTATGCGCCGGTAGGCCCGGCGGCCGAAGCGCTCGACCGGCTGAACACCCGGCTGGCCGGTTCAGGGACGCAGCTGGTCCGGGTGATGCGCGTTGCCGACAGAGCGGCCTGGGCCTACGCAACGCACGGGTTCTTCCGTTTCAAGAGCCGGATTCCGGACATGATCGAAGACATGACCCAATCTGGGGATTGATTGCAAATTGGCAATCATTCCTCCAATAAAAGCAGAATTTCGAAGGGGCCGTCAGCGGGTATAAATACCAGAAAATCGAAAGCCCAAGAGGGTCGATCTTATCCACAGGTGGCTCAGATCGACTGCGGAAGCCGATGCCGAACCATGTCCCGCATCAGGGCCACGAAGCCTTCAACCTGCGAGGCGATATCAGCCGCACCCAGGTCTGCCGTGGCCGACGAGGCATCGCCGACGGTGCCCTTTCCATTCAGATCCTGCGACAGCCAGCCGAGATTGGCCTCGGCCATGTGAAACCCGAGTTTCGCCGACCCCTGGCGCAGCGCCGTCTGCGCGCTGGCGAAGTCCTCGGCATGCTCCATCCGCACAAGCTCGGGATAGAGCGCGAGCATCATCGATGTCTCCGAAAGGCCGCCATGGATGTCCACCATCGGCCCCTCGGGATAGGTGTAGACCCGCGCCGCGGCCAGTCGCGTCCAGGACGTCGTGGCGACCGCCATCGCATGGGACTGGCGCAACTCGCGCGCCACGATCTCCATCGGCGCGACGTTTCCGCCGTGGCTCGTGACGATCACCAGTTTCCGCAGGCCGGCCCGCGCCACGCTATGGCCAATGGCCAGCCAGGAGCGGATGGCCGTCTCCCAGTCCAGCGTGAGGGTGCCGGGAAAAGCGATGTGTTCGTTGGACTTGCACACCTGCTGCACCGGCAGGAACGTCACCGGAAGATCATCGGGCATCGCCTCGGCGCAGCGTGCGACCATGGCCTCGGCGATGAGCGCATCGACCCCCACGGGAAGGTGCGGACCATGCTGCTCGATCGCCGCGATCGGAAGCACGGCGATCCACTCGGCCGTCTCTCCTTCGGAAAAGTCGCGCGTCGTCATCTCGCGCCAGTGCCGCCGTGGTCCGCTCATGCCAATGTCCTCCGGAGTTTTGCACCCGCAGAGAACGGCATCGGGGCGCCGGCTTCAAGTACCGGTGACGCCTGTGTCCCGGCGGTAGCGGAACACGCCCGTGGCCGTGGCGATCTGCGCGCCGGTCTCGTCGCGCAGGCTGCCGGAGGCGAAGAACGTCGATCGCCCCCCGCCTGTCCGAACCGCCTCCGCGACAAGGCGCAAGCCACTGACCTGGTTGATGTAATTCACGGTAAGCGAAAGCGTCAGCGCCATGATCCGCTGCTCGGGATCGCCGGTATGGCAGCCACTGTAACCCATCGCGGTGTCGAGAAGCGTGGCGTGGATGCCGCCGTGAACCAGACCCTGTCGATTCGAAAAGTGCGGCCCGACCGGAAGCTCGACCCGCGCCCAGCCTTCTCGCCAGCCCGTCAACGCGAACCCCAGGTGCTTCTGAAGCGCGTAGGCCTCTTCCCGCAAGCGGGGGTCAAGTTCGGACATCGAGCGCCTCCAGTCCCGCCTCGGCATAGAGTGGCACGAACTCTCCCAGGCGCAGGCCCCGCTCGGGGTCCGAGGCATTCCCGTCGAGCGCGCGCTTCTTCACGCCCTGCAGGATCGCCGCCATCCGGAAGAAGCAGAAGGCCACGTAAACGCCGAAATTATCTATGCTTTTCAGTCCCATGAGGTCGCAATAGCGGGCGACGAACTCGGCATCCGTCATCAGGCCCTCGGCCTCACGGTCGACGCCGCGCAGGCCGCGGCCCTGCTCTCCCGGGGGCATCTGCCACTGCATGACGACGCCCGCGAGATCAGCGAAGGGGTGCCCGAGAGTCGACAACTCCCAGTCGAGCACCGCGACGATTTCCGGCCCGTCCGGCGCGAAAAGCAGGTTGTCGATCCGGTAATCCCCGTGGACCAGCGCCACGCGCCCGTCATCCTCGGGACAGGCGGCGTCCAGCGCGGTCATGAGGCGATCCATCGCCGGGATCGCCCCGGTTTCCGTCGCACGGTATTGCCCCGTCCAGCGATCGATCTGGCGGCGGAAGTAGTTGCCGCGGGGCCCGTAGTCGCCAAGACCGGCGGCATCGACATCGAACGTGTGGATCGCCGCAAGAACACGGGCCATCTCGTTGAAGTAAAATGACCTTTCCTGCCTGAGAACCTCCGGAAGGCGGGGGTCGTCGAAGCAGCGTCCCGCGACATGCTCCATCACGTAGAACGGCGATCCGATGACCGTGTCGTCCTCGCAAAGCGCGATCATCCCGGCAACGGGGACGTCGCTCCCGGCCAGCGCCGCCTGAACGCGGTACTCCCGCTCGACCGCATGGGCCGACTTCAGGAGGGTTCCGGGCGGCTTGCGACGCAGGACGAAGGTGTTGTCCTCCGCTTCGAGAAGATATGTCGGATTGGACTGCCCGCCCGAGAATTTCCTTGCGTGCAGAATAGGTTGGGCGCCCGCAACGTGGTCGCGCATCCACGCGGACACGGCCGCGACATCGAGGCTCATGTCGCAGAATTCGTGTACTTGCGCAGCTCGGCCCGCGCCACCTGCCGCCGGTGCACCGCGTCCGGTCCATCGGCGAAACGCAGCGTCCTGAGATCAGCCCAGAGTGCGGCAAGCGGCGTGTCCTGGCTGATGCCGGTCGCGCCATAGATCTGCATCGCCTCGTCCACCACCTTCAGCGCCATGAGCGGAGCCTGAACCTTGATCTTCGAGATCCAGGGCTGCGCGGCACGGACGCCCGCGGTATCCATCATGTACGCCGCCTTGAGGCACAGAAGGCGCGTCATCTCGATCTCGATCCGGGCATTGGCGATGATGTCGTAGTTCGCGCCCAGCTCGGCCAGCGGCTTGCCGAAGGCCGACCGCGACAGCGCCCTTTTGCACATGAGTTCAAGGGCATACTCGGCCCGCCCGATGGCGCGCATGCAATGATGGATACGCCCCGGTCCAAGCCGCCCCTGCGCAACCTCGAAGCCGCGCCCCTCGCCCAGGACCACCGCGTCGGCGGGCACCCGCACATCGGTGAAGCGGATATGCATGTGCCCGTGCGGCGCGTCGTCATGGCCGAAGACCTGCATGGGTCGCAGGATCTCGATCCCTGCGGTGTCTGCCGGCACGAACAGCATCGTGTGCCGCGCGTGTTTCGCGGCGCCCGGATCGGTGCAGGCCATGACGATATAGAGCGAGCAGCGCGGGTCCCCCGCCCCGGTCGCCCAATATTTCTCGCCGTTTAGAACGTAATCCTGACCTTGCCGTTCGCATTTGAGCGAAATCTGAGCGGCGTCGGAGGAGGCGATATCGGGCTCCGTCATCAGGTAGGCCGACCGCGTTTCGCCGGCCATGAGCCCCGGCAGCCAGCGCGCCTTCTGCGCCTCGGTCCCGTAGCGTTCGAGCACTTCCATGTTGCCGGTGTCGGGCGCGTTGCAGTTGAACACCTCGGGCGCGATGGTGACGGCACCCATTTCCTCGGCGAGATAGGCATATTCGACGGTCGTCAGCCCGTAGCCCTTGTCGCTGTCGGTCAGCCAGAAGTTCCAAAGTCCCCGTGCGCGGGCTTTTTCCTTCAGGCTGTTGAGAATATCCAACTGCCTGTCCGTCATGGCGAAGCGGTCGCCCGAGGGATGGCGCCCGACCTCGGCGTGGTATTCGGCGTCGAGCGGCGCGATCTCGTCGCGGACCATGCGTCGCACGGCCTCCACCAGCGGCCGCACGCGGTCCGTCATTCCAAGATCCATCGCCATCCTCCCTCGCCTTTGTCGGAAAGCTAGCCGCCCCCCAAGGGACCCGCAAGCGCAGGCAGGCTTGCAGCGGCCGGGCAATTCATGAGACTTGGGAGGGATTGGAGAGGGAGTTTCATCATGCCTGACGGTCAGACCCGCCACACCGGCCCCTCGCTCGCGCCGTTCGACTGGGCCGACCCGTTTCACCTGACGGACCAGCTCGGCGAGGACGAGCGCATGGTCGCGGAAAGTGCCCGCAGCTTTGCCGAGGATCAGCTTCTGCCGCGCGCGAACGACGCTTATCTCAACGAGAAGGTCGCGCCGGAACTCTTTGGGCTCATGGGGGAAATGGGCCTTCTTGGCACCACGATCCCCGAGGAATACGGCGGCCTGGGCGCGGGCTACGTCACCTATGGCCTCGTCGCGCGCGAGATCGAGCGCGTCGACAGCGGCTACCGCTCGATGATGTCGGTCCAGTCGAGCCTCGTGATGTATCCGATCCACGCCTACGGGTCGGAGGAGCAGCGTCGGAAATACCTGCCGGGGCTGGCCAAGGGTGAGCTCATCGGCTGTTTCGGGCTGACGGAACCCGATGCAGGCAGCGACCCGGCAGGCATGAAAACCGTGGCGAAACAGGTAGATGGCGGATACCGCATCTCGGGCGCGAAGATGTGGATCTCGAATTCGCCCATCGCCGATGTCTTCGTGGTCTGGGCGAAATCCGACGCCCATGGCGGCAAGATCCGGGGCTTCGTCCTCGAGAAGGGGATGAAGGGGCTTTCGGCGCCGAAGATCGGCGGCAAACTCTCGCTCCGCGCCTCGGTCACCGGCGAGATCGTGATGGACGGCGTCGAGGTGGGCGAGGACGCGCTTCTGCCCGGCGTCGAGGGTCTGAAGGGTCCCTTCGGCTGCCTCAACCGCGCGCGCTATGGCATCGCCTGGGGCGTGATGGGCGCGGCCGAGGATTGCTGGCACCGGGCGCGGCAATACGGCCTCGACCGGGTGCAGTTCGGGCGGCCCCTGGCGCAGACGCAGCTGTTCCAGAAGAAACTGGCCGACATGCAGACGGAGATCGCGCTGGGTCTCCAGGCCGCCTTGCGGGCGGGACGGATGCTGGAGGAAGGGACCTGTGCGCCCGAGGTCATCTCGCTGATAAAGCGGAACAATTGCGGCAAGGCGCTGGATATCGCGCGGATGGCGCGCGACATGCATGGCGGCAACGGGATCATGGCGGAATACCACGTGATGCGGCACGCCCAGAACCTCGAGACGGTGAACACCTACGAGGGGACGCATGACGTGCACGCCCTGATCCTCGGCCGCGCGCAAACCGGATTGCAAGCGTTCTTCTGAGCGGAAGGGGACGGCGATGGACCTGAGCTATTCGCCCGAGGAACGCGCCTTCGAGGCGGAGGTGCGGGCGTTTCTCGCCGAGAAGCTTCCGCCCGAAATCGCCGCGACGGTGCAGGCCCGGAAGGAACTGACCAAGGGCGAGCTGGAGCGCTGGCATGCCATCCTGAACGAGAAGGGGTGGCTCGCCGGGCCGTGGCCGAAGGAATTCGGCGGCCAGGGCTGGGGTCCGGTCGAGGCGCATATCTTCGAGGAGGAATGCTGCCGCGCGGGCGCGCCACGGATCGTGCCCTTCGGCGTGCGGATGCTGGCGCCCGTCCTGATGAAGTTCGGCACGGCGGAGCAGCAGGCGGAATTCCTGCCGCGTATCCTCGACGGGCGCGACTGGTGGTGCCAGGGCTATTCCGAACCCGGCGCGGGATCGGACCTCGCCAGCCTCAGGACGAAGGCCGAGCGGGACGGCGACGCCTACGTGGTGAACGGGCAGAAGACCTGGACGACGCTCGGCCAATACGCCAACCGCATCTTCTGCCTCGTGCGCACCAAGGCCGAAGGCAAGCCGCAAGAGGGGATATCCTTCCTGCTGGTCGACCTCGACACGCCCGGCATCGAGATGCGCCCGATCCGCCTGATCGAGGGCGGCTACGAGGTGAACGAGGTCTTCTTCACCGATGTCCGGGTGCCCGTGGCGAACCTTGTCGGCGCGGAGAACGAGGGCTGGACGATCGCCAAGTTCCTGCTTGGCCACGAGCGGACGAACATCGCCGGCGTCGGCTTCTCGCTGCAGGCGCTGGAGCAGGTGAAGGACCTCGCCCACCGCGTCATGCGGAACGGCAAGCCCCTGATCCGGAACACCCTTTTTGCCGCACGGCTGGCGCGGGTGGAGGCGGAACTTGAGGCGATGAAGATCACCAACCTGCGGATGCTGGCACGCGCGGCGGAGGGCGGGCGGCTGACCTCCGAGCCCTCGATGCTGAAGATCACGGGCACCGTGATCCGGCAGGAAATCAACGACCTCGCGCGACGCGCGCTCGGCCCCGCCGCCGCGCCTTTTCCCTCGGAGGAACTGGAAGGCAACCTCGCCATCGCGCCCGAGGGACATGCGCGGGACGCGGCGAGCTACTTCAACAACCGCAAGATCTCGATCTACGGCGGATCGAACGAGATTCAGCGCAACATCCTTGCCAAGGGGTTGATGCAAAAATGAATTTCGAGATGAGCGACGATCGCCGAATGCTGGCCGACACGCTGCGCCGGGCGCTGGCGGAAGGCTACGGGTTCGAACACCGCACGCGGGTCGCCTACGAGCCCCCGTTCCATGACCCCGGCCAATGGGCGGCCCTGTGCGAGCTTGGGCTTCTTTACGCCTTCGCGGGCGAGGATACGGGCGGCATGGGCGGCAGCGGTTTCGACATCGCGGTCGTGTTCGAGGAAATCGGCCGCGCGCTCTGCCCCGAGCCGGTTCTGCCCGCCCTGATGGCGACGAAGCTCATGGAGGCGGCGGGCGCGCCGCTCGACGACATGCTGTCCGGCGCGGTGCGCCACGCCGTCGCCATGGGCGAGACGGATGCGCCCTATGACCTTGCGGGCATCGCGGCACGGGCCACCAAGACGACGGATGGCTGGGCGCTTTCGGGTCGCAAGTCCGTGGTCTACGGCGCGGGGGTGGCCGAAAGGCTGCTTGTCCTCGCGCGGGATGGCGACGGCCTTGCCCTCTTCGACGTCGCCGCCTCCGATGCCCAGATCGTGCCTTACGGCATGATCGACGGCGGCCCGGCAGGCGAGGTCCTGCTCGACGGCACCCCGGCCACGCGCCTCGACCTCGATGCGGAAACGGCGGCGCAGGACGCGCTCGACTGGGCCGCGCTGGCGCTTGCGGCGGAGGCGCTCGGCGCGATGAAGGCCACTTTCGGGCTCCTGACCGACTACCTCGCCACGCGCCGGCAGTTCGGGCAACCGATCGGCGCATTCCAGGCGTTGCAGCACCGTGCGGTCGACCTTTCGATCGAGATCGAGCAGGCGCGCTCCATCGTCATTTCCGGGGCCGCCGCCATGGGCGGACCCGCGCAATCGCACCGCGCCAGCCAGGCAAAGCATCTCGTGGGACGGATTGCCCGGCAGGTGGCGGAAGAGGCGATCCAGATGCATGGCGGCATCGCGATGACCTGGGAATACCCGGTCAGCCACTATGCAAAGCGGCTCGTGATGATCGACCACCAGTTCGGCGATACCGACCACCACCTCGAGCGGCTGATCGAAACGCTGCAGGCGGGCTAGCCGCCCTTCACGATCCCCTCGAAAAAGCCGGTTTCCTCTTCCTCCTCGACGTCGTCGATGGCCTCCTCGTCGGGCGTCTCGTCGAGGCAGAGGCGCGCGACGATGCTGTCGGTGGTGACAGTCCCGATGACGTGCCCCGCCTCCTCCACGACGATGCGACGCGCGCCGCCGGCCAGCACCTCCATCAGGTCGCGCACGGGCGTCTCCGCGCCGTGCCGCGGCCCGAGCGTCTTGGCGTTGCCCACGCCCGCCAGCATCACGTCCCGCGCCGTCAGCACGCCGAGCGGGTTCATGTTGGCCACGAATTCGGCGACGTAGTCGCTGGCCGGGTCCGAGAAGATGTCGCGCGGGGTGCCGCATTGCACGATCCGCCCGCCTTCCATGATGGCGATGCGATTGCCGATCTTGAACGCCTCGTCCAGGTCGTGGCTGACGAAGATGATCGTGCGTTTCAGGTCGCGCTGGAGGTCCAGAAGCTCGTCCTGGAGTTTCGTCCGGATCAGCGGGTCGAGGGCCGAGAAGGGCTCGTCCATCAGCAGGATCGGCGCGTCGGTGGCGAAGGCACGGGCGAGGCCCACACGCTGCTGCATGCCCCCCGACAACTCACCCACCCTCCGGTCGGCCCAGTCAGACAGGCCGACGAGGGCCAGCTGACGCTCGACCCGTTCATTGCGCTCGTCGGCCGCCATTCCTGACAGTTCCAGCCCGAAGCCCACGTTCTCGCGAACGCTGCGCCAGGGCAGAAGCCCGAAGGCCTGGAACACCATCGCGACCCGGGTCTGCCGGATCTCGCGCAGGGTCCTGGCGTCGGCATGGGTGACGTCCACCATCCGCCCTCCGGCGGCCACCTCGACCGAGCCGCGCGCCACGGGGTTCAGGCCGTTGACGGCCCGAAGAAGCGTGGATTTGCCAGACCCCGAAAGCCCCATGAGCACGAGGATCTCGCCCTCCTTCACCTCGAGCGAACAGTCGTGGACGCCCAGAACATGGCTCGTGGCGGACTGGATCTCCTCGCGGCTGGCTCCCGCATCGGCCATCTCGAGCGCCATCTGCGGCGACGGGCCGAACATGATGCAGACATCGTTGAAGCGCACGGCGGTCATTTCGTGGGCACCCTGAGCAGCCGGTCGAGCAGGATCGCCACGACCACGATGATGAGGCCCGCCTCGAAGCCGAGGCCGGTGTTCACCTGGTTGAGCGCCCGCACCACCGGAACGCCGAGGCCGTCGGCCCCCACCAGCGCCGCGATCACCACCATGCTGAGCGACAGCATGATGGTCTGGTTCAGGCCGGCCATGATCTGCGGCGTGGCATAGGGCAGCTCGACCTTCCACAGCTTCTGTCGCGGGGTCGCGCCGAAGGCATCGGCTGCCTCCATCAGCGCCTGGGGCGTCGAGGAGATGCCCAGATGCGTCAGGCGGATCGGCGCGGGCAGGACGAAGATGACGGTGGCGATCAGGCCCGGCACCATGCCGATGCCGAAGAACACGATGGCGGGGATCAGGTAGACGAAGGTCGGAAGCGTCTGCATCAGGTCGAGGACGGGGCGCATCCATGAATAAAGGCGCGGCCGATGCGCCGCCGCGATGCCGATCGGCACGCCGACGCCCATGCAGACCACGCAGGCCGACAGGACCAGCGTCAGGCTTTCGGTCGTCTCGTCCCAGTATCCCTGGTTGATGACGAAGAGGAGGCCCACGACGATCAGCGCGGGCATCTTCCAGTTCCGGTGCATCCACCACGCCACGAGCGCGAAAAGCGCCATGATCAAGAAGGGATGCAGCGCCTCGGGGTAGAGATACGTCACCTCCGAGCGGCGAAGGTCCCAGATCCAGCCGGTGTTTGGCGGCTCCTGCAGCAGCGCGAGGATCGCCTCGATCATGACCTCGAGCGCCGCGGACATGGCGTCGAAAACGCCCGCAAGGTTGTCCTGAAGCCAGTCGAACCCGGCCGAGGCGGCATCGCCCACGCGCAGCTTGCATTCGGACAGAAGGGAAAGCGGCCCCATGCCTTCCGGCAGCCCCTCGTCGCATTCGGTGAGCCAGTTCAGCATCGATCGTCAGCCCCTCAGGCAAACGGGCGGCACGTCATCGCAGCCGCCCGTTCGAGCCACGTGTCAGTGGATCAAAGCCCGAGCGCTTGCGACACGGCCGCCGCGGCGTCGCCGCCATCCACCGTCGTCACGCCGTCGAGCCAGCCCATCACGACATCAGGGTTGGCCGAAAGCCACGCGGTCGCGGCATCTTCCGGATCCTCGCCGTCGTTCAGGATCGCGCCCATGATCTCGTTTTCCATGGCGAGGCTGAACTCGAGGTTGTTGAGGAACGTCCCGAGGTTCGGGCATTCGGCCACGTAACCCGCGCGCGTGTTGGTGTAGACCGTGGCGCCGCCGAGGTCGGGGCCGAACCAGTCGTCGCCACCCGTGAGGTAGGTCAGCTCGAAATTGGCGTTCATCGGGTGGGGCTCCCAGCCGAGGAAGACGATGGGCTCGTTCCGGTCGCTCGCGCGGGCGACCTGCGCCAGCATCCCCTGCTCGGAGCTTTCGACCACGTCGAACTCGGCCGCACCGAGGCCGAAGGCATCCGCCGCGATCATGTCCATGATGAGCCGGTTGCCGTCGTTGCCCGGCTCGATCCCGTAGATGCTGTTGTCGAGGGCATCCGCGGCCGCGGCGATGTCCGAGAAATCGGCGATCCCCATGGCCGCGCCTGCGGCGTTGGTGGCGAGCGTGTATTTCGCGCCTTCGAGGTTGGCACGAACGGTATCGACCGTGCCCGCGTCGCGGTAGGGCGCGATGTCGGCCTCCATCGTCGGCATCCAGTTGCCAAGGAAGATGTCCACGTCGCCCCCGGCCAGCGAGGTGTAGGTCACCGGCACCGACAGCACGAGCGTCTCGGTCTCGTAGCCCAGTGCCTCGAGCACGACAGTCGTCGCGGCCGTCGTCGCGGTGATGTCGGTCCAGCCCACATCCGAGAAAGTCACGGTCTCGCAATCGGCGAAGGCGGCCCCCGCGGCGAGAGCGGAAATGGCGGTAGCGGTCAGAAGGCGGGTCATTCGATATCTCCCTGTCGTTTTTTGCAGTCTTTGTCTGGCGACAGTTTCAACACCCCACCGGCCCCGTGGCAAGCGGTCATGCGGATTGATTGACGAGTCAATCAACAAATGGCAGCAAGGCGGAGCGGAGGATGGCCCATGTCGGGACGCGGAATCGAGACGCTGAGGCGCGAGGAACTGGTCGAGGCGGCGATCTTCGAGATCGGCGCCACGGGCAGCCTCGATGTGACCGTCGGGCAGATCGCGAAGCGCGCGGGCGTCTCGCCCGCCCTCGCCTTTCACTACTTCGGCGGCAAGGACCGGCTGTTCCTGGCGGCGATGCGTGCGATTCTCACGCTTTACGGCGTCGAGACTCGGCGCGAATTGGCCGGTGCGCGCGGCCCTCGGGACCGGCTTTCGGCGCTGGTCCGGGCCAGTTTCGGTGGCCGCAATTTCCAGCCCGAGGTGGTGGCCGCGTGGCTCAACTTCTACGTGGTGGCCCAGACCCAGCCGGAAGCCGCGCGTCTCTTGCGGGTCTACCAGCACCGGCTGGTGTCGAACCTCACCCATGCGCTGCGCCCCTTGACGGAGGAACCCGTCGGGGTGGCGCGCACCGCCGCGGCCCTGATCGACGGGCTCTATATCCGCCATGCGCTGGCCGAGGTTGGGCCGCCCGACGCCACCGCGGCCATCGCAACGGTCGAGGCCTATTTCGACGGGATCCTGCGATGAGCGGCCTGATCGCAGTCCATGCCCGGTCCATCCCGCACCGCACCGGGGTCGGGTCCCCGGGCCATCCTGTCGCGTCCGAATTCCCGCAACGCATGAAGGCGCACCGGTTCTGAACATGGCACAACCCAACATCCTGATCGTGATGGTCGACCAGCTGAACGGGACGCTCTTCCCCGACGGCCCCGCCGACTGGCTCCATGCGCCGACGCTCAAGGCGCTGGCGGCCCGCTCCACGCGTTTCGCCAATGCCTACACGGCTTCGCCCCTCTGCGCGCCCGGGCGGGCGAGCTTCATGTCGGGGCGGCTCCCCTCGCGCACGCGGGTCTACGACAACGCCGCCGAGTTCGCCTCGGACATCCCGACCTTCGCCCACCACCTGCGCCGCGCGGGCTACCGCACCTGCCTGTCGGGCAAGATGCATTTCGTCGGGCCCGACCAGCTCCATGGCTTCGAGGAGCGTCTGACGACCGACATCTACCCCGCCGATTTCGGCTGGACCCCGGATTACCGCAAGCCCGGCGAGCGGATCGACTGGTGGTATCACAACCTCGGCTCGGTTACCGGGGCTGGCGTGGCCGAGATCACCAACCAGATGGAATACGACGACGAGGTCGCCTTTCTGGCCGAGCAGAAGCTTTACGATCTCGCGCGCGGCCACGACGCGCGGCCCTGGTGCCTCACCGTCAGCTTCACGCATCCCCATGACCCCTATGTCGCACGCCGGGAATTCTGGGATCTCTACGGCGATTGCAGGCACCTGCAGCCGGCGGTCGCAGCCCTTCCCTACGAAGGCCACGACCCGCATTCGCAGCGCCTCTTCGACGCCAACGACTGGCGCAATTACGAGATCACCGAGGATCACGTCGCCCGTGCCCGCCGCGCCTATTTCGCCAACATCACCTATCTCGACGGGAAGATAGCGGGGCTGCTGGACGTGCTCGACCGCACCCGGCAGGAGGCGATCGTCGTCTTCGTCTCTGACCACGGCGACATGCTGGGCGAGCGGGGATTGTGGTTCAAGATGAGCTTCTTCGAAGGCTCCTCGCGCGTGCCGCTGATGATCTCGGCGCCGGGCCTCGCGCCGGGGCTGATCGAGACCCCCGTTTCCACGCTCGACGTCTGCCCGACCCTCTGCGCACTCGCCGGCGTGGACCTGGCCGAGGTCATGCCCTGGACCGATGGCGAGAGCCTTCTGCCGCTGGCCCAGGGAGCTCTCCGCGAAAGCCCCGTCGCCATGGAATACGCCGCCGAGGGGACTATCTCGCCGATGATCGCGCTGCGGGCCGGGCGCTGGAAATACACCAACTGCGCCGCCGACCCCGAGCAGCTCTTCGACCTCACGGCCGATCCGCACGAAATGAACAACCTCGCGGAGGATGCGGCCCAAGCGCAGGTCCTCGAAAGGTTCCGCGTGATGGCCGCCGCCCGCTGGGACCTCGAAGCGTTCGACGCCGAGGTGCGCGACAGCCAGGCGCGGCGGCTCGTGGTCTACGAAAGCCTGAGAAACGGCGCGTATTTCCCATGGGATTTCCAGCCGTTGCGGGCGGCATCGGATCGCTACATGCGCAACCACATGGATCTGAACGTGCTGGAAGAAAACCAGCGCTTCCCAAGGGGGGAATAGGGATGAACGTGCAGCCGAAAGCCAGCCATTTCGTGAACGGACGCCCGATGGAGGATGCATCGGGGACAATCATCCCCCTGATCTATCCCGCGACGGGCGAGCGTCTGGGACAGGTCCATGCGGCGACGCCCCCGGTCATCGAGGCGGCCCTCGCCGCCGCCGAAGACGCGCAGCGCGACTGGGCCGCGCGGACCGGCGCCGAGCGCGGGCGCGTGCTGATCCGGGCCGCGCAGATCCTGCGTGAGCGCAACCGCGCGCTCTCGGAACTCGAGACGATGGACACGGGCAAGCCGCTCTCCGAAACGCTGGTGGCCGATGCAGCGAGCGGGGCGGACTGCCTCGAATATTTCGGCGGGATGGCCGGAACGCTGACCGGAGAATCGGTCGAGCTCGGCGGGGACTTCGCCTACACGATCCGCGAACCTCTCGGCGTCTGCGTCGGCATCGGGGCGTGGAACTACCCGATCCAGATCGCCTGCTGGAAAGCGGCCCCGGCGCTGGCCTGCGGCAACGCGATGGTCTTCAAACCGTCGGAAGAGACGCCGCTAAGCGCCTTGAAGCTCGCGGAAATCCTGGTCGAGGCCGGGGCGCCCGCGGGCCTATTCAACGTGGTGCAGGGCGCGGGCGAGGTCGGCGCGGCGCTGGTGGCCGACGCGCGCGTCGCCAAGGTCTCGCTCACCGGGTCGGTGCCGACAGGCCGGCGCGTCTATGCCGCCGCGGCCGAGGGCCTGAAGCACGTCACGATGGAACTGGGCGGCAAGTCGCCCCTCATCATCTTTGACGACGCCGATGTTGAGGACGCCGTCAGCGCGGCGATCAACGCGAACTTCTACTCCACAGGGCAGATCTGTTCGAACGGAACGCGGGTCTTCGTGCAGACGGGCGTGAAGGCGGCCTTCCTCGCCCGCCTGGCCGAGCGCACCGCGCGCGCCGTGATCGGCGATCCGATGGACGAGGCGACGCATCTCGGCCCGATGGTTTCCGAAGGGCAGCGCGGCATCGTCCTGAATTACATAGAGAAAGGCGTCTCGGAAGGCGCAAGGCTCGTGGTCGGGGGCAAGGCGCGCCCCGGGCCGGGCTGGTTCATCGAACCGACCGTCTTCGCCGACGTGACCGATACCATGGCCATCGCCCGCGAGGAGATCTTCGGCCCCGTCATGTCGGTGCTGGACTTCACCGAGGAGGAGGAGGTCATCGCACGGGCGAATGCGACCGAGTTCGGCCTCGCAGCGGGGGTCTTTACCCGCGACCTGGCGCGCGCCCACCGCGTGGTCCGCAGGCTGCGTGCCGGAACCTGCTGGATCAACCAGTACAACCTGACACCGATCGAGATGCCCTTCGGCGGCGTGAAATCCAGCGGCATCGGACGCGAAAATGCCCGTGCGGCGATCGAAGCCTACAGCCAGCCGAAGGCGGTCTACGTGTCGCTGGGCCGCGTGGAGGCGCCTTTCTGATGATCCACAGGCTTCTCCACATGTTGATAACTCATTTTCAAACGCATGGTCAGTGTGTTGCGATCCACGCTTCGCACGAGCGAGCAGTCCGGGGAAACCGCTGATGGAAGCCGATTACGTCATCCTGGGCGCGGGGTCCGCGGGCTGCGCCATCGCCTACCGGCTGGCCGAGGCGGGGCGTTCGGTCATCGTCATCGAGCATGGCGGCACGGATGCGGGACCTTTCATCCGGATGCCGGCCGCGCTGTCCTACCCGATGGGCATGTCGCGCTACGACTGGGGCTATGTGACGGAGCCCGAGCCGCACATGAACAATCGCCGCATGGCCTGTCCGCGCGGCAAGGTTCTGGGCGGGTCGTCCTCGATCAACGGGATGATCTATGTGCGGGGCCACGCCCGCGACTATGACACATGGGCCGAGATGGGCGCGGACGGATGGGCCCATGCCGACGTGCTGCCCTACTTCCGGCGCATGGAGGCCTGGCACGGCGATGCGGGCGATCCGTCCTGGCGCGGGACTGACGGCCCCCTTCACATCACGCGGGGCGAACAGAAAAATCCGCTTTTCCAAGCGTTTATCGAGGCGGGCGCCGCCGCTGGCTATGGGCGGACCGAGGATTACAACGGCGAACGGCAGGAAGGCTTCGGCGCCTTCGAGCGAACGATCTGGCAAGGCCGGCGCTGGTCCGCCGCCGATGCCTATCTCCGGCCCGCGCTCGCGACCGGAAACGCGAAGGTCGTGCGCGGGCTGGCGGAGCGGATCGAGATCGTCGAAGGCCGCGCCACCGGGATCCGGCTGTCTTGCGGCAAGCTCATCCGCGCCAGGGCCGAGGTCATCCTCGCGGCGGGCGCGATCAATTCGCCCAAAATTCTCATGACGAGTGGAATTGGACCGGCCAACCACCTGGTGGAGAACGGGATTCCCGTTGTCGCGGACCGGCCGGGCGTGGGCCAGAACCTCCAGGATCACCTGGAGATCTACGTCCAGTACGCCGCGACGCAGCCCGTCAGCCTCGCGCCCTACTGGTCGCTCTGGGGCAAGGCCCTCGTGGGGGCGCAGTGGCTGTTCACCCGCACGGGGCTCGGTGCCTCGAACCAGTTCGAGGCCTGCGGCTTCATCCGTTCCCGGGCCGGGATCGACTACCCGGACATCCAGTTCCACTTCCTGCCCATCGCGGTGCGCTATGACGGGGCGGTTGCGGCGGGCGGCCACGGTTTCCAGGCCCATGTCGGACCGATGCGGTCGAAAAGCCGGGGCCGGGTGGCGTTGCGCGGCCCGGATCCCGCCGCGCCGCCCTCGATCCTGTTCAACTACATGAGCCACGAAGACGACTGGATCGAGTTCCGCCGCGCGATCCGCCTCACGCGCGAGATCATGGCGCAGACGCCGATGCAGGCCTTCGCCGGCGACGAGCTCTTGCCGGGCGGCGACGCGCAGGACGACGACGCCATCGACGCCGCCATCCGCGAACACGCCGAAAGCGCCTATCACCCCTGCGGCACCTGCAGGATGGGCCGGAGGGAAGACCCGATGGCCGTGGTCGACCCGCAGGCGCGGGTCATCGGGATCGAGGGGCTCAGGCTCGCCGACAGCTCCATCTTCCCGCAGGTGACGAACGGAAACACGAACGCGCCCTCGATCATGGTGGGCGAGAAGGCCGCGGACCACATCCTTGGGCGCGATCCCCTGCCCCGCGACAACCGCCCCCCCTGGATTGCGCCGGACTGGGAAACGGCGCAGCGCGAGAGCGAAGCGGGAAAGACCCGCGTCCGAAGCGCCTAGTCTTCCCCGATCCTGAGAACCCGGCCGAAAGGCGGCGGCTCCACCGGCTGCCGCCCCGGAACGGCCCAGAGGACCGGGCAGGCGGGCGGTGGCCCGAAGGGCGCGTCGAGGTCGGTCAGGATCACCGCGATGGAGGGCGAAAGCCGGCCGGCGGCCGCCAGCGCGGGGACGAAATCCGTTCCCCCGCCGGTCCGCAGGACCAGGTCGCGAAGACCCATCCATGCAGCACTGTCCAGTCGGCGCGTCTCATGCACATCCTCGTCGAAGGCGAGAAGATGCGCCTCGGCCCCGGTGCGACGGACGATGCCCTCGGCCTCGGCGAGAAACAGCGAGAGCGTCAGCGGATCGATGGAGCTGGACGTGTCGAGACAAATGGCGATGCGGGGCCGGTCGGACTGCCGCGACTGGCCCGGGATATAGGCGGGCTCGGGCGTGCCACGCGCCCCCGCCTCCGCCAGCATCGCGGCCCAGCGCCCGGCGGGCCGGCGGTGCGAGGGGCGTGGCCTGTCGATGAGGGCGCGCGCGAGAAGGCCACGCAGGTGCACCTCCCATGGCGTGCCCACGGGCGCCATGTCGGCGAGGATCGCGCCGAGCCGGCCGATCCCGGTGCCCGCCTTCCTCCCGGCCTCCAGGGCGCGCAACAGCTGGTTGCGCCAGTCGGCGGTCTGCTGGCGCTCGCCTTCGTCGTCTGGCTCGCCAAGGCTCAGGTCCTGCGCGAAGCCGCGCGTCACGCCCCAGTCTCGCGCCTTCTCGGCGAGTTTCGGGTCGGAATGGAGAAGCATCGCAAGCCGGTCCGCGTCCCAGTCGGCCAGTGCCGCGACGGCGGATTTCGCCGGGCGGCCGATCTCGGACAGAAGTTCGCTCACCGTCACGGCGGGTCGCGGCAGGGCGTGGCCGGCCAGCAGAAGGGTCTCGTTGATGATTCCGTCGGCGGCAAGCCCGTAGAGCGAGGCGTCGAACCGCTCCCCCAGCCGCTCGGCCAGTGCGGCCTGCCGGGTCGCATGGCGGAGTGCCACGTGCAGGACGTGATGCGCGGCGAGGCCCACTTGCTCGGGCAGGCCGAGCGAAGCGAAGCCGGGACCATACACGACCGTATCGCCCATGGTCCGCGTCGCCCCCTCCCCGTCCCGGTGCCCGCACCACAGCGCGAGCACGGCAAGTGCCGGATCGACTTCGCCCAGATGCGCGAGGGCCCTGGCGGCGCGGGCGGAATGGACCGTCACGCCCCTTGCCTCACAGGCCCGCCGCCGCCCGCCCCCGCGCGTAGTCCGCATAGGCGTCGGAGCGCGCGAAGACCTCCTGCCACCCCTTCTCGAGCGCCCGCCCGATCAGAAGCTCGAAGCCGAAGCTGGCGAGTTCCGACAAAGGCAGCGCGCGGAAGGCCGGCGCGTCGAGGTGGCGGAGGTCGGCGAGAACCTCGATCCCGGCCGGAAGGCTGCGCTCGTCCACCGCGCCCGTCAGCCCGTAGATCAGCGCGGTCAGGCCGTGGAGCGTGGACGGATACATTTCCGTACGGTCGCGCCGGGGGGTCTCCAGCATCTCGGCGACCTGAACCTGCGCCTCGATCTCGTCGGCGATCAGCGCGAATTCCGCCGCCGCCGCCTCGCCAACGGTGCCCGCGATCATCACACCGCGCGCGGCGCGATCCGGGACGGCGGTCATTATCCCGCTCACCCGTGTCCAGCTTCGCGGCGTGCAGGCGATGGCATGGCCGCGCCGGAGCGACTCCTCGGTCGTTTCCAGAAGGTCGGGCCGGGTCCGGAGGAATGCCGCGACCGTCGGGTGGATGCCCGCCCCCGGCGCATAGCTCTTCAACCAGTCCTCGGCATCGGCCTGAACGATCATGTGGATCAGCCGGTCCGACAGCGCGGTGCCCATCTCGTAGGCGATGGCCCCGTCCTCGACGGTGTTGCCCGCCGCCACGATGAAGACGCCGTCGGGCAGGCGGTGGCGGCCCACCCGGCGTTCCTGCAACAGACCATACACCGTCGGCTGGAGCGTCGGCGCGGCGGCGGTCAGTTCGTCGAGAAACAGGATCGCCGGGCGCGCGGGATCGTCTGGCAGGTCCTCCGGCCGGTACCAGACGGTGCGGCCCGTGTCGTGGTCGTAGAAGGGCAGCCCCCGCAGGTCCTGCGGCTCGATCGTCGTGAGGCGGAGGTCGTAAAGCTCCGCGCCCTTTCGCGCGGCGAGCGTCTGGACAAGCTCCGTCTTGCCGACGCCGGGGCGGCCGTGGAGCATCCAGCTTGCCGTAAGGGCGCCCGCCGCCTGCGCCTCCCAGCCCTGTTCCAGAACCTTCAGCGCCTCTCCCGCCGAGATCGCGCGCGCATTGACTGCCATCGCCTCAGGCCCCCGCCGGTTCCGGAGCGCCCTGGCCGTTCTGCTCCATCCAGGCGGCAAGGCGGGCATGGGCGGACACGCCGCGCGTCTCGATCTTCACTTCGCGGATCACCTTGTCCTGCCGCAGGTTCGCGGCATGAAGCATCCGCTCGGTCAGGTCCGCGTCGAACAGCATCTCGTCGAGGATCGCGCGGTCGCCCGCATCGAGGTTCACGACATGCGGCTCGGGGATCGCCGTCTGGACCGAGACCAGCGTCAGCGGCGCCACGCGGGCAAGTTCGGACTGTTCCAGCACCAGCATGATCTCTCCCTCCCGCAGGTCCTTGCGCGCCGCGATCCGCCGCAGCGCGCCCTTCGCACGGAAGGCGAAGGCGTCGACGCGCCGCGCGGCCTCGTCCTCGGACATCAGCCGCTCGCGCGCGCGGGGCGAGAGGCGCAGGACCTTCAGTTCCACCAGCGCGATCACGACCAGCATGGCAAGTGGCGCCTGCGTCACCGGAAGCGCGAGGTCATAGGACATGAAGGGAATGATCATGAAGGGGATCAGCGCCGAGAGGTAGCGGACAAGTTGCATCTCGAGGATGAACCGCGCCCAGAGGCCGATCCCCCCGCGCCTCGGCACGAGTTGAACGCGGCCGAGAAACTTCTTCGGCAGCGACCGGGTCTCCAGTACGCCGGCATTGGCGATCGTGTCGGGCGCGACGATGAGCATGGGCCTTTCGCATCTCCTTCCGGCGCTTAGCCTAGCGCAAACGCTCCGCCAGCCAAGCGAGCGGGTGGCGGGATCGCGCAGGATCGGATAGATCACAGCGAGATTGCCTTTGTCCATTTACGGAGGTCCCATGGACGCCCTCGCCCGCCCGCTCACCTGTTTCAAGGCCTACGACATCCGGGGCCGCCTCGGGGACGAACTCAACACCGACATCGCCTATCGCGTCGGCCGCGCCTTTGCAGAGGTCATGGATGCGTCCCGCGTGGTGATCGGCCGCGACGTGCGCCCCTCCTCGGAAGAGCTGGCGCAAGCACTGGCGAAGGGCCTCGTGGACGCGGGCGTCGAGGTGCTGGACCTCGGGCTTTCGGGCACGGAGGAGACCTACTTCGCGGTCACGCACCTTGGCGCGGACGGCGGCATCTGCGTCACCGCCTCGCACAACCCGATGGACTACAACGGGATGAAGATGGTGCAGAAGGGCTCCGCCCCGATCGGCAACGACGACGGGATGGCCGCGATCAAGGCGCTGGCCGAAAGCGGGAATTTCCGCCCCGAGGTCGCGGGCGGCAAGGTCACGGATGTCTCCGGAACGCGCGCGGCCTACGTGGCGAAGCTGATGGAATTCGTCGATGTCTCGGCCCTGACGCCTCTGAAGGTGCTCGTGAACGCAGGCAACGGCGCGGCTGGTCCGACCTTCGATGCCATCGCCGAAGCGCTCAAGGCCGCCGGCGCGCCGCTGACGTTCGTCCGCGTGGATCACGAGCCCGACGGAAGCTTCCCCAACGGCATCCCGAACCCGCTGCTCGACGAGAACCAGCCGAAGACGGCGGGCCCCGTGGTGGAGCACGGGGCCGATATCGGCGTCGCCTGGGACGGCGATTTCGACCGCTGCTTCTTCTTCGACCACGAGGGCGGGTTCATCCCCGGAGAATACGTCGTGGGACTTCTGGCCGAGGCCTTCCTCGCCAAGGAACCGGGCGAAAAGATCGTCCACGACCCGCGCGTCATCTGGGCCACGCAGGAAATCGTGGCGAAGATGGGCGGCCAGGCGGTTCAGTCGCGCTGCGGCCACAGCCATATCAAGCAGGTCATGCGGGACACCGGCGCCGTCTATGGAGGCGAGATGTCGGCGCATCACTACTTCCGCGATTTCATGGCCTGCGACAGCGGCATGATCCCGTTCCTTCTCGTGTTGGAGCTTCTCTGCCGTCGCGGCGAGAGCCTGAAGGACGTGATGGCCGAACGGCGCGCGGCCTACCCCTCCTCGGGCGAGGTGAACTTCCGGGTCGAAAACACCCAGCCCGTGATCGACCGGATCGAGGCGGAGTATGCCCCGAAGGCCCAGGACCGCGACGACACCGACGGGCTGTCGCTCGACTTCGGGGCCTGGCGTTTCAACCTGCGCGCCTCGAACACCGAGCCGCTGCTCCGGCTGAACATCGAGTCGCGCGGCGATGCCGATCTCGTGCGCGACAAGCTCGCGGAACTCCGGGGCATCATCGAAGGGGCATGAGGACAAGGCGCGGGCCGGGTGTGGAAAGCTGGCCGATTGGTTCGAATAGGGAAACAATCGCACCGAATTCCCGCCATTTGGGCGATTTCTTGACGCCTAATGGAAACAGTAAGCCCGGTCCCGAGCCTGCGATCGCCTCGCTTCACACCCCGCATGCCCTTGCCTCTCCGCTTCGCTGATCCCATGGTTCCCCTGAAATGGGGACAGGAGCGGGCATGACGCTGGACCTCGTGATCCGTGGCGGACTTGTCGCCACCGCGGCGGGTGAGACCGTGACGGATATCGGCATCGCCGGGGGCCGGATCATGGCGCTCGGGCAGGGCCTTGCCGGGGCGGCGACGATCGACGCGCATGGCCTGATCGTGACGCCGGGCGGCGTCGACCCCCACTGCCATATCGAGCAGATGTCGGGCATGGGGCTGATGAACGCCGACACGTTCGAGACAGCGACACGCTCGGCCGCGATGGGCGGCACGACAAGCCTCATCTCCTTCGCGGCGCAGGCGAAGGGTCAGCCGCTCGGCGACGCCGCCGCGGACTACGCCGCGCGGGGCGCGCGCGGGGCCGCCGTGGACTGGGCCTTCCACCTGATCCTCGCGGACCCCGGCGCGCCTGGCTTCGAGGCGGACCTCGCCACTCTCATCGGGCAAGGTCACCGCTCGCTCAAGGTTTTCACGACCTACAATATCGGCCTCGACGACGGGCAGATCCTGCGCGCGCTGACCATCGCCCGCGACCATGGCGCGCTGACCTGCATTCACGCCGAGAACGACGCGATCATCGCCGACGCCCGTGCGCGTCTGCTGGCCGAGGGGCGCACCCGGCCCATCGACCACGCCGCCTCCCGACCCCGCGAGGCCGAGATCGAGGCCGTCGCCCGGATGTGCCGCCTCGCCGAGGCCGCGCAAGCGCCTGTGATGATTTTCCATATCTCGACCGCCGAGGCCGCCGCCGAGGTCCGTGCCGCCCGTGCCCGCGGCGCGCCCGTCTGGGCCGAGACCTGCCCCCATTACCTTTTCCAGACCGAGGAGGTCCTCGACCGCCCGGGCCTCGAAGGTGCGAAATGGATGTGCTCCCCCCCGCAGCGGACTGAAACCGACCAGGACGCGCTCTGGGCCGCGCTCGCGCTCGGCGATCTCCAGGTGATCTCTTCGGATCATGCCCCCTACCGCTACGACGAGACGGGCAAGCTTTCCGCCGGTCCCGACGCTCCCTTCCCCGCCATCGCCAACGGCATGCCGGGGCTGGAGGTGCGCCTGCCGCTCCTGTTCGACGCGATGGTGAGCCGTGGCCGCCTCGGCCTCGCCCGCTTCGTGGAGATGACGGCGACCGCCCCTGCCCGCCTCTACGGGCTGGACACCAAGGGCGCCATCGCGCCGGGCAAGGATGCGGACCTCGTCCTCTGGGACCCTGACCGCACCCACACCTACGGCGCGAACGACCTCCACGACAACGTGGGCTACAACCCCTTCGAGGGCACCAAGATCACAGGCTGGCCCGTGCGCGTGCTCCTGCGCGGCGAGACCATCGTGGCGGATGGCGACTATCTCGGGACGCCCGGCGCCGGCCGATGGCTCCCTCGCGCCGCCATCGGCACAAGGCCCGCAGACCTGACAGGGAGACCCGCATGACCCCGCGCCCCGAAGGCCCCAACGTCCTCGCCATCACCTTCCTCTACTACAAGGACCTTGCCCGCGCCGAGGCCTTCTACCGCGACGTGATGGGCTTTCCGCTCGTGATCGACCAGGGCGGGCTGGCCAAGATCATGAAGATCTGCGACGGCGCGCACGTGGGCCTCGTCGACGAGGCCCATGGCATGCACAAATGGGCCGAGACGCGGCCGGTGCAGCTCTGTATCCGGGTTCCGGACGTCGATGCATGGTACGATTATGCGCAGGCTCAGGGCGTCGCAAATCTCAGCCGCCTCTTCGTCAACGACGCGATCGGCATCCGCGCCTTCGTCTTCGACGATCCCGAGGGCTACCAGCTCGAGATCCAGGAGGCGACGCGGCCAGGCGCATGAGTACCCTTTTCGTCATCAACCCCAACTCCTCGCAGACCGTGACGGACGCCATCGACGCGGCCCTCGCCCCGCTGCGCGGCATGGGCACCGAGATCGCCTGCCTCACGCTCCCCGAGGGTCCGCCCGGCATCGAGAGCCAGGCCCAGGCGGACGCCGTGATCCCCCCGCTTCTGGCACTCGCCGAACGGCTGGAGCCCGAGGCCGCCGGCTTCGTGATCGCCTGCTTCGGCGACCCTGGCCTCCATGCGCTCCGCGACCGCACCGCCAGGCCCGTCCTCGGCATCCAGGAATGCGCGGTGATGACGGCGCTCACCCTCGGCCAGCGCTTCGGCGTCATCGCGATCCTGCCATCCTCGATCCCGCGCCACCTGCGCGCCTTCGGGGCGATGGGCGTGACCGACCGCCTCGCCGGCGACCGCGCGCTCGGCCTCGGCGTGGCGGCACTCGCCGACGACGCCACCACGCTGGCCCGCATGACGGAGGTCGGCGCAGAGCTTCGCGATCGCGACGGCGCAGACGTCCTCGTCTTGGGCTGCGCCGGCATGGCCCGCTACCGCGCCCGCCTCGAAGCCGCCCTCGGCGTGCCCGTGGTGGAGCCCTGTCAGGCCGCGACCGCCATGGCACTCGGGCGCATCGCGCTCGGCCAGACCCACAGACCACGGATCCCCCAACCCAAGGCCCAGCGGCCCGGAGACCACCATGCTCGATGAAACCGCACGCGGCGTCTTCACCATCGCCGTCACTCCCTTCCTGCCCGACGGCGCGCTCGACGTGGCAAGCCTCGACACGATGGTCGATTTCTACGAGGAGAAGGGCGCGACCGGCCTCACGATCCTCGGCATGATGGGCGAGGCGGGGAAGCTCTCGGCCGAGGAATCCGTCACAGTGGTCGAACGCGTCACCGCGCGCGCCTCCGTCCCCGTCATCGTCGGCGTCTCCGCCCCGGGCCTCGCCGCGATCGAGGCGCTGGCGAAAACCGCGATGGACAAGGGGGCCGCCGGCGTCATGGTGGCCCCGCCCGGCGCGCTCCGGACCGACGACCAGATCGCGGGCTACTTCCGCAACGTCTCGGAAGTGCTCGGCCCGATCCCCTGGGTCCTGCAGGATTTCCCGCTGGTCACCGGCGTCCAGATGGCGCCCTCGGTCTGCCTGCGGATCTTCGCCGAAAACCCGACCTGCGTGATGCTGAAACACGAGGACTGGCCGGGGCTCGAGAAGATCTCAACGCTCCGCCGCGCCGAGGCAGGGGGCGCACGCCGCGTCTCGATCCTCTGCGGCAATGGCGGCCAGTTCCTCCTCGAGGAGATGCTGCGCGGCGCCGACGGGGCGATGACCGGCTTCGCCTATCCCGAGATGATGGCCGACGTCGTGCGCCTGATGGCGGCGGGCGACGAGACGCGCGCGCGCGACCTCTTCGACGCCTACCTGCCGCTTGTCCGCTACGAGGGCCAGCCCGGCCTCGGTCTCGCCATCCGCAAGCACACGCTGGCGAAACGCGGCGCCATCGCGCATCCGACCGTGCGCAAGCCCGCGCCCGCGCTCAGCACCGAGACCATCGCCGAGGTCGAGATCCTGGTCGCCCGGCAGGAGGCGCGCCTCGCAGACCTCGGCTGATCCTCCCTTCATCCTGGCCTGAAAACTCCGGGGGAGCCCGGAACGGGCCGGGGGCAGAGCCCCCGAAGGCGCGGCCGAGCGGCTCCCGGACCCGGGGGCCCGAGGCCGCGCCTGCCCCTCACGACGCCATCCGGGCCTCGGCTTTCGGGGCCTGAAGCACGATGCCCGCATCGAAAAGCGACGCGATCTCGCCATCGGGCAGGCCCGCCACCTCGCCAAGGATCTCCTCGGTATGCTCGCCCAGCACCGGCGCGCGCGCCGGCGCCTCGCGCGGGTCGCCGGAAAAGTCCATCGGCGTGCCCGGAACCCGGTAGGCCCCGATCCCCGGCTGCTCGACCCGGCTGAACATCGGGTTCTGCAGCGACAGATCGGGGTCCTCGGCCAGCGCCCGGCCGAAATCGCGGAAAACCGACCAGGTCACGCCCGCCTCGTCGAAGGTCTTTGCGAAGTCCGCCACGCGCCGCCCGGCGAACCAGGGTTTCAGGATCGCCGTGATCGCGTCCCGGTGCCGGAACCGGGCGCCCTCGTCCGAGAGGCTCTCACCGAGCGCAGCCTCGAGCGCGGCCATTTCCGCCTTCGTTCCGGTGACGTTCAACAGCCCGCGCCACTGCCGGTCGGTCAGCCCGATCACCATGACCCGCTCGCCGTCGGCACAGAGGAAATCCTGCCCGTAGGCGCCATAAAGCGCGTTGCCCGCCTTCTCGCGAACCGTGCCGTTGATCTCGACCTCGCCGATGATCCCCAGGTGCCCCAGCATCGCCGCGGCCACGTCCTTGAGCGCGATGTCCACCGCCGAGCCCTGGCCATGGCGGAGCCGCTTGCGCTCGGCCGCCAGCAGCGCGTTCACCACCATGCCCCCCGCGATGCAGTCCCAGGCAGGCAGGACATGGGCCACGGGGTCGGCCGATCCGGCGGGCCCGGTGGCGTCGGGAAAGCCCAGCGACGGGTTCACGGTGTAGTCCACGGCGGGACGCCCCTGCCGGTCGCCGCTGAGCGTCACCATGCACAGGTCGGGCCGGCGCGCGGACAGCGTCTCGTGATCCATCCAGCCGCGCACGCGCAGGTTGGTGATGAAAAGCCCCGCATCCTCGCCCGGTGCGGTGATGATCTCGGTGATGATCTCGCGCCCGCGCGGGCTCTTCATGTCGATCGCGATGGAGCGCTTGCCCTTGTTCAGCCCCGCCCAGAACAGGCTCTTTCCGTCCTTGGTCACCGGCCAGCGGCCCGCGTCGAGGCCGCCCTCCAGCCGGTCGAACCGGATCACGTCCGCCCCCATCTGCGCCAGCGTCATGCCGGCCAGCGGCACCGCCACGAAGGCCGAGCCCTCCACCACGCGCATGCCCGAGAGAATGCCCATCACGTCCACCCCGCTTCCGCCGTCATCCCCAGGTAGCCGGCCGATCCGTCCTTCGCGGGCGCCGCGGTCCCGAGCGTCATCATCCGGGACCCCGGCGCGCGCTTGCCCAAAAGGCGCAGGTCGTGGTCGTGGAACATCGGGTGCACGCCCCGGAACCTGAAGCGTTTCGGCGCCTCGCCCGCATGGCGCGTGGCCGCGTCGATCAGCATGATCGCCTGCATCGGCCCATGCGTGACGAGGGCGGGGTATTTTTCCACCTCGCGCGCGTAGGGCAGGTCGTAGTGGATGCGGTGCGCGTTGTAGGTCGCTGCCGAGAAACGAAAAAGCCGCGCCTCGTTCACGGGCACGGTCTCGTCGAAATCGGGATCCTCGATCTCGGGCGTTCGTTTCGGCGGCGCATAGGTGTCGGGGATGTGCAGGTAGACGATGTCCTGCTCTTCCTCGATGAAGGCGCCGTTCTCACCTTCGATCTCGTGGGCGACGGTGACGAAGACCATCTCGCCCGTGCCGCCCGATTTCGGGGTCACCGCCTTGATGACGGACTTGCGCCGAAGCCGCTCGCCGATCCGCAGGCTTCCGTGAAAGTTGAGCCGCCCGGCCGCCCACATCCGCCGCTTGAAATCGAGCGGCGGCAGGAACCGCCCGAGTTTGGGATGCCCGTCCTCGCCGAGGTCCGCCAGCGGCACGAATTCGGGGAAGGCCGCCCAGTGCCAGAGCCGCGGCAACAGCGCCGAACAGCGCGTGTCGCGGTCGATCAGCCGCTTGTGGCCGACCGCGGCCTTGAGCATGCCGGCCAGTTGCGGGGTCAGTCTTCCCCATGCCTCCTCGGTGCGGCCCACCCATTCCGCCGCCCGCGCGGTGTCGATCATCGGGAACCTCTCAGCCCGGCTCATGCAGCTTGTTTCCTCGACAGGATGCGCGCGACGGTCTCGCCCATCAAGGATGGATTGGGGGCGACGGTGATGCCGGCCTCCTGCAGGATCTCGACCTTCTCCTGCGCGCTTTCGCCGAAGGCCGAGATGATGGCGCCCGCATGGCCCATCTTGCGGCCCTTGGGCGCGGAGAGGCCCGCGACATAGGCCGCCACCGGCTTGGTCATGTGATCGCGCACGAAGGCCGCGGCCTCGGCCTCCTGCGGGCCGCCGATCTCGCCGATCATGATGACGGCGTCGGTCTCGGGGTCGTTCTCGAAAAGCTCGAGAATGTCCCGGAAGGAGGAGCCGTTGATCGGGTCGCCGCCGATGCCGATGGAGGAGGAGACGCCGATGCCCAGCGCCGACATCTGGCTCGCCGCCTCGTAGCCGAGCGTGCCCGAGCGACCGACGATGCCGACGCGGCCGGGCGTGTAGATATGCGGGGGCATGATCCCCATGAACCCCTTGCCGGGTGAGATGATGCCGGCGCAGTTCGGACCGATCAGCCGCATCTTCTTCTCGCGGGGATAGCGGCGGAGGAAGCGTTTCACCTTCATCATGTCCTGCGCGGGAAGGCCGTCGGTGACGCAGACCGCGGTCTTGATGCCGGCATCGGCCGCTTCCATCATCGCGTCGGCGGCGAAGGGCGGCGGCACGAAGAGAAGCGCGGCATCGGCGCCCGTCGCCTCCACCGCCTCGCGCACGGTGTCGAACTGGGGCCGGTTCAGGACGGTCGTCCCGCCCTTGCCCGGCGTCACGCCCGCGACCACGTTCGTGCCCGCCTCGATCATCTCCTGGGTGTGGAACTGGCCGATCCGGCCGGACATGCCCTGCACGAGGACGCGGGTCTCTTCGGTGATGAGAATTGCCATGGCTCTGGATCCTTTCTCAGGCGGCGACGGGCTGCGGACGGGCCTTCACGGCCTCCTCAGCGGCTTCGGCAAGCGTGTCGGCGGAAATCAGCGGCAGGCCGCTGTCCCTGATGATGCGGCGGCCTTCCTCCACGTTGGTGCCCGAAAGGCGGACCACCACGGGGATGGTGAGACCCACTTCCTTGTAGGCCTGCACGACGCCCTTCGCGATCCAGTCGCAACGGTTGATGCCCGCGAAGATGTTAACGAGGATCACGCCGACGTTGGGATCGCTCAGCACCGTGCGGAAGGCCGTCACGACGCGCTCGGGGCTCGCGCCACCGCCGATGTCGAGGAAATTCGCGGGCTCGCCGCCCGCCAGCTTGATCATGTCCATCGTCGCCATGGCGAGGCCGGCACCGTTGATGATGCAGCCGATGTCGCCGTCGAGGCCCACGTAGGCGAGGCCGTTGTCGGCGGCCATCGCCTCGCGCGCATCCTCCTGCGCGGGGTCGCGCAGCGCCGCCACCTGCGGGCGGCGGAACAGCGCGTTGGTGTCGAAGCTCATCTTCGCATCGAGCGCCACGAGGTCGCCCGCGCCGGTCACGGCCAGCGGATTGATCTCCACCATCATCGCGTCCATGTCCCGGTACGCGCGGTAGCAGGCGCGGAGCGTCGTCATCATCTGGCCGATCTGCTTGCCCTTGAGCCCGAGGCGAAAGGCCAGCTCCCGCGCCTGGAAGTCGACAAGACCCGCCGCGGGGTCGATCACCATGCGCACCAGGCTGTCGGGGTCCTCGTGGGCGAGATCCTCGATCTCCATGCCGCCATGGCCGGAAGCGACGATCATGATGCGCTCGGATTTCCGGTCGAGGACGAAGCCGAGATAGATTTCCTGCGCGATGTCCGTGGCTTCCTCGACCCAGAGGCGGTGGACCACCTTGCCGTTCGCACCGGTCTGCTTGGTCACCAGGGTCTTGCCGAGAAGCCCGGCGGCATAGTCGCGGACTTCCGCCTCGGTCTTGCAGACCTTGACGCCGCCGACCTCGCCGCGCCCGCCCGAGTGGATCTGCGCCTTCACGACGCAAGGCAGACCGAGTTCGCGCGCCCGGTAGGCGGCCTGTTCGGGGCTGTAGGCGAGGCCACCCTTCGGCACCGGCACGCCGAAGCCTGCGAGGATGTCCTTGGCCTGGTGTTCGTGGATGTCCATGTCGGGGTCCTCCCTTGGGTTTCGCGGCGCCCTCCTCCGGCGCCGCGTGTTCTCAGGCCTTGGCGGCGATCGCCCTGGCCATGTCGATCACGTTGCGGGCCATCTTCTCGGAGGCCGCGTCGATCATCTTGCCGTCGAGGCTGGCCGCGCCCTTGCCCTGCGCCTCGGCCTTCCTGAGTTCCTCGATGATGCGCTCGGCGCGGGTCACCTCCGCCTCGGGGGGGCTGAAGACCTCGTTGGCGAGCGCGATCTGGCTGGGGTGGATCGCCCACTTGCCCTCGCAGCCGAGGGCGGCGGCGCGGCGCGCGGCGGCCTTGTAACCCTCGGGGTCCGAGAAATCGCCGAAGGGCCCGTCCACGGCACGCAGGCCATAGGCGCGGCAGGCGACGACCATCCGCGTGATCGACGCATGCCACTGGTCGCCCGGGTAGTCGGGGTTCAGGCCGCCGATGTTCACCGTCCGCGCCCGCATGGAGGCGGCGTAGTCCGCGACACCGAAATGCAGGCATTCAAGCCGACCGCCGAACTGGGCGATGGCCTCCACGTTCGCCATGCCGAGCGCCGTCTCGATCAGCGCCTCCAGCCCCACGCGCGTCTCCAGCCCGCAGCCCTGCTCGATCTGGTTGACCATCGCCTCCACCATGTAGAGGTCCGCCGGCACACCGACCTTGGGCACCAGCAGCGTGTGCACCCGGTCGCCGGCCTTCTCCATGATGTCGACGACGTCGCGGTACATGTAGTGGGTGTCGAGCCCGTTGATCCGGACCGAGACCGTCTTGCCCTTGCCCGCCCAGTCGATGTCGTTCAGCGCCTCGATCGCGTTCTTGCGCGCCTGGTCCTTCTCGGGGGGCGCGACGGCATCCTCGAGGTCGAGGAACACCACGTCGGCGTCGCTGTCGGCGGCCTTCTCGACCATGGTCGGGTTCGATGCGGGGACGGCCAGTTCGGAACGATGCAGCCGTTGCCGCCGGAGCGGGTGAAGCGTGTGAGACACGGGATTCTTCCTTGTTTTAAGTCGGTTACTCGGCCGCGAGCCGGAGCTGGGGATTGGCCGAGGCAGCGCCGGTATAGAACCGCTGCGCCGCCGCCACGCCGGCGCCGAAAGGCACCTCCGCGCCCGCCCGCCAGAGCGCCATCTCGGCCATCGAGAGCGCTGTCAGCGCCATTCCCTCGTTGAAGTCGCCCAGATGCCCGATACGGAAGACGCGTCCGTTCAGCCGCGCGAGGCCCGACCCGAAGCTCGTGTTCATCTCCTCGTAGGCGATGCGCAGCACGTCCCGGGCATCGACCCCCTCGGGCGTGCGGATGGCCGAGACCGTGTCGGAATAGAGCGAGGGGTGTTCCGCCACGAGGTCGAGGCCCCAGGCATGGATGCCGCGGCGGATGCCCTCGGCCAGCCGCGCATGGCGGGCGATCACCTCGTCCAGGCCCTCGCGGAAGAGCCGGTCGAGCGAGGCGCGCAGGCCGCGCAGAAGCGGCGTCGGCGGCGTGTAGGGGAAGTAGCCGCCCGCGTTCATGTTCGCCATGTCGGAGAACTCGAAATAGGCGCGGCGCATGGTGGCGCTCTTCGACGCCTCCATCGCCTTTTCGCTGACCCCGAGAATGCCGAGACCCGCGGGGCACATCAGGCCCTTCTGGCTACCGGTCACGGCGAGGTCGACGCCCCATTCGTCCATGCGGAAGTCGATCGAGGCGATGGAGCTGACGCCGTCGACGAAGAGCAGCGCGTCGTGGAAGCAGCTGTCGAGCGCGCGGCGCACGGCGGCAATGTCCGATGTGACGCCGGTCGCCGTCTCGTTATGGGTCACGAAGACCGCCTTGATCTCGTCGTGCGTGTCGGCGCCGAGACGGCGCTCGAACTCCGCCACGGGCACGCCCGCGCCCCAGGCGACGTCGATGATCTCGACGTTCAGCCCCAGACGCTCGGCCATCTGCGCCCAGAGGGTCGAGAACTGGCCGAAGCGGGCGATCAGGACCTTGTCGCCGGGGTTCAGCGTATTGGTGATCGCGGCCTCCCAGGCGCCGGTGCCGGAGCCGGGAAAGATGAAGACCTGCCCCGTCTCGGTGCGGAAGACCCGCTTGAGGTCGGCAAACAGGCCCAGCGTCAGGTCGCCGAAATCGGGGGCGCGCATGTCCTCCTGCCCGACGTTCATGGCGCGGCGCACCTCGTCTGGCACGTTGGTGGGCCCGGGAATGAACAGGTGGGTCTGGCCGGTTTTCATCGAAGCACTCCTCCTCGCCGCAGCGGCGCCTTCTGGCTTGGAGTGACCATGCGCACGAGATGCGGGAATCGCGAAACGCTTCCGGGTCCTGCTGTAAACGCGAGAATTTACATGCTATAGATTCTGTAAATTTGTGAAATATACGGGATGCTGTGGTATGCTGAAAACCTTCATCGGACCCCGCCTGCGCCGCCTTCGGCTGGAGCAGGGGCAAACCCAGGCCGACATGGGCCGCGCCCTCGGCATCTCTACGTCCTACGTGAACCTTCTGGAAAAGAACGAGCGCAGCGTCTCGGTGCCCGTGCTCCTGAAGCTCTTCGAGGTCTACGGCGTCGACTGGCGCGATATCGCGGAGGATGACGATACCTCGGTTCTCGCCGACCTGCGCGCCGTGCTGCAGGACACGCTCTTCGACGGCGACCGGCCGGACCTGCCGCAGCTGCGCGCCGCCCAGATCCACAGTCCGGATCTCGTCTCCGCCTTCCTGAAACTGCACGGCGCATGGCTCGCCGCGTCGGACCAGCTGATGACGATGGCGGCGGGCGGCGATGCCAACGGCGCGCTTCTGACCACCTCCCCCGAGGCGGCCGTTCACAACTACTTCCGCCGTCACCACAACCATTTCGAGGCGCTGGAAGGGGCCGCCGAACGGTTCTGGGATGGCCGCAACGTCGCGCCCGACGACGTCTATGCCGAGGTCAAGACGCTGCTCCGGGACCGGCTGGGCCTGAGGGTTCGCCTCGTGCGGATCGACGAGATGCCCGACACGCTGCGCCAATACGACGAGGACCGGCGCGAGGTCCTTCTGTCCGAGGCGCTCGACCACCCCAACCGGGTCTTCCAGCTGGTTCATGTCGCCGGGCTGATCGAGAACCGGGCGCTGTTCGACGGCCTTCTCGCCCAGTCCAACATCCCCGACGCCCATGGGCTCGCGCGGTGCCGGGTGGAGCTGGCGAACTATTTCGCGGCCGCCGTCCTCATGCCCTACGGGCCCTACCTCGCCGAGGCGCTGGCCACGAAATACGACTTCGACCACCTCGCAACCCGCTTCGGCGTCAGCTTCGAACAGGCCTGCCACCGCGCCACCACCCTGCAGCGCTCGGGCGCGCAGGGGGTGCCGTTCTTCTTCCTCAGGATCGACAAGGCCGGCAACGTGACCAAGCGGTTCAACGCCACCGACTTCCACCTGGCCGAGTACGGCGGCGCCTGTCCGCGCCTGGACGTGCACACCTCGTTTCGAACACCCGGCCGGATCGTGCCGCAATTCGTCGAGATGCCGGACACGAGCCAGTTCTTCGTCTTCGCCCGCACGGTGGACCGCCCCAGCGTCACCCGCCACGCACAGGACGTGCGCCTCGCCGTGGCCATGGGCTGCGCGGTCGAGCACGTCGGCCAGATCGGCTATGCCGAGGACCTTCGCGCGGGTCAGTCGCACCCCGTACCCATCGGCATCAACTGCCGCATCTGCCCGCGGGTGAACTGCGATCAGCGCGCGCACAACGCCATGGTGTTGACCGAACCGCTGGACGAACGGCGCCGCGGCACGACGCGCTACGCAAGCTGAAGCCGACGACGCGAGGTCACGGGGAAACGGCTTTCCTCCCCGCGGCATTCGGCATAAACCCCCGCCAACCGGCCCGGACTGCGACCCTTGGTATGACCAGCGCACAGAGCGAACACGGCAAAGACGCCGCGGACCGCGAGACGGCACCGCGGTTCGCCATCGTGATCCCGATGCTGGACGAGGGCGAGACGGCGGCCGAACTTCTCGAGGCCTGCCGCATCGCCGCCACCCCGATCGGGCCTTTCGAGTTCTGCGTCACCGATGACGGCTCACGCGATGGCACGGGCGCCGCGCTCCGGGCCTTCGCCGAGGCGCATCCGGGCCTGCCGGTGACCATCGTCACCCATGCGCGGCCCGCAGGCCAGTCGCACTCGGTCCACGACGCCGTGCGCGCGGCCCGCGCACCGCTGATCTGCACGCTGGACGGCGACGGGCAGAACCCGCCCGAGGAAATCCCAACGGTGCTCGCCCCGTTGCTGGCCGCCGGTGCGCCCGAGCGTCTCGGCCTCGTGGCGGGCCAGCGCAAGCGCCGCAACGACCCCCTGCCCAAGCGCCTGGCCTCGCGCGCTGCGAACACGCTGCGCGGATGGCTCCTGAAGGACGGGACGCGCGACACCGGCTGCGGGCTCAAGGCATTCCGCCGCGATGCCTTCCTGGCCCTGCCCGCCTTCGATCACATGCACCGGTTCCTGCCCGCACTCTTTCAGCGCGACGGCTGGCAGGTGGCGCATGTCGATGTTTCGCACCGGCCGCGGGTTGCAGGGCGCTCGAAATACACCAATTTCGGCAGGGCGGTCGTCGGCTTCAGCGACCTTCTCGGCGTCGCCTGGCTGATCCGGCGCCGCCGCAGGCTCGGCCCGCAGGACACGACGATTGACGCCCCGAACGGCGGCGCGGAAAGGCAGTCATGACCGAAAGCATCTTCGCCTTCCTCTCCATCGACAGCTGGGTGGAGTTCTGGTGGGTCGTCCTCGGCCTCACGGCGCAAATCGCCTTTTCGATGCGCTTCATCGTGCAGTGGATCGCATCGGAGCGCGCCGGGCGGTCCTACGTACCGGTGGCCTTCTGGTATCTCTCGATCGTGGGGGGCGCGATGCTCCTGTCCTACGCGATCTACCGGCAGGACGTGGTCTTCATCCTCGGCCAGTCGATGGGCCTCATCGTCTATACCCGCAACCTCGTGCTGATCCGCAAGGTCCGCCGCGCCGACCGCCTGGCCGAAGCGGCCGAGGCCGACGCGGTGCACCGGCCGGGCCCGGCCGCGCAATAGCGCCGCGGTGACCGGATGCCCGACGCGGCGAGCCCGAACCTGCTGACACGGCTCGCACCGCTTTGGGTGCTGCTGCTGGCACTCCTGAGCTTCTCGGTGGGCCTCGCGGAGCTGCCGGTGCAGGACCGCGACGAGGCACGCTATGCGCAGGCCAGCCGCCAGATGGCAGAGACCGGCGACTGGGTCGACATCCGCTTCCAGGAAGGCGCGCGGCATGTGAAGCCCGTGGGCGTCTACTGGATGCAGGCCGCGGTGCTGGAGCTGACGGGCCTGACCGGCACCAACGAGATCTGGCCGCATCGCCTGCCCTCCTACCTCATGGGCGCGCTGGCCGCGCTGGCGCTGATCTGGGCGGGCACGCCGCTTGTCGGGCGGCGGGCGGCGGTGCTGTCGGGCGTGATGCTGGCGACCGTCTACATGCTCTCGGCCGAGGCGCGGACGGCCAAGACCGACGCGACGCTTCTGCTGACCGTGGTGCTGGCGATGGGGGCCATGGCGCGGGCCTGGCTGGGGCCGGTTCGGGGCATCGGCGTACCGGCGGTGTTCTGGACGGCCATCGCCGCGGGGCTGCTGGTGAAGGGCCCGATCATCCTTTTGCCGGTCCTGACCGCAGCGCTCTGGGTCTCCGCGAGCGGCCGGAGCCTCGCCTGGCTGAAGCGACTGCGCCCCCTGCCGGGTCTCGCCTGGATGCTGCTTCTCGCACTTCCGTGGTTCATCGCCATCATGATCCGGACCGAGGGCGCCTTCCTGACCGCGTCCGTCGGCGGCGACATGGCCGAGAAGATCGCGGCCACGGGCGAGCATTCCGGCATGCCGCCCGGCCTCTACCTCCTGTTCGTCTGGGGCACGTTCTGGCCCTGGACGCTGCTCCTGCCGCTGGCCGTCGTCACCGGCTGGCGGATGAAGCGGACGGCGGAGGGCGCGTTCCTCCTGGGCTGGATCGTGCCCACCTGGATAGTGTTCGAGGCGATCTGGACCAAGCTCATCCACTACACGCTGCCTGTCTATCCCGCGCTCATGCTGCTGGCCGCCGTACCGCTGGTCTCGCTCATCGACGGCGAAACCCGGTTCCGCGGCTGGGCCGCGCATGCAGGCGCCGCGGGGCTGGCCGTGGGAACCACGCTGCTTGCCGTCATCGCGATCGGCGCGCCGATCGCCTATGGCGACGGCCTGTCGCCCGTGGCCACGCTCGGCGGCATCGCGCTGGTCGGGCTGGCGCTGGCCGGCGCGGTGCTCTTCTACCGCGGGCAGGCGGGGCGCGGCACGGCGGCGCTCGCCGCGGCCGGCATCGTCATGGCCTGGACCCTGACCGCGGTCAGCCTGCCGGCCGCCCGCGACTTCTGGGTCACGCCGCGGATGGGCGAGGCGATGGCGCGGCTTTCGTGCCTCGACAGCCCGCCCGCCGTGGCCGGGCATTCCGCACCCAGCGTCGTCTTCGAGTTCGGCACGGACACGCGGCTGACGGACGCCGGGGCGGCGCTTGCCTGGCTTGCCGAGGGAGAGGGACGGGCCGCGTGGATCGATCCCGCGCTTCTGCCCGAGGGGGTCGAGGCCCCGCCGGGGGTGCCGGACCTGACCGAGATCCGGGGCAACGACTATACCAACGGACGGCCCGTCCACCTGCGCCTGTTCGTGTCCCCGGGCGTCGCCGCCCCCGACGCGCCCTGCGAAGGCTGAGGCTCAGCCGGGCAGGTTCTCGCGCAGGATGAGCTGCAATCGCGGCGGGTTCGGCACGTGCACCGCGCCCCGCAATTCGGCGCTCAGCCGCGACAGCGCCTCGTGCGCCTCGGCCCGCGCATCCTGGTCGATCACCGCGTCGAGCGTCCCGTCGAGCAGAAGCGCGGTCTTCTCCGCCGTGGCGTCGTGGGCGACGAAGACCACCTCGCGCGCGCGGCCGGTGGCCTGCAGGCCCCGTGCGATCCCCATGGTCCCGCCGCCCGCGTTGTAGATCGCGGCAAGGTCGGGATGACGGTGCAGAAGGGCAAGCGTCTCGGCCTCGGCGCGGTCACGATCCTCCCGGCTTTCGCGCAACTCGACGATCTCCAGCCCCGGAAACTCCTCGGCGAGGATCTGGCGAAAGCCCATCTCGCGCTCCTGGTGGCCGCGATAGGCGAGCGTGCCCGCGAACAACGCCACCTTGCCCCGCGCGCCGGGGCCGAGGAACCGACCGATCATCAGGCCCGCCAGGCGGCCCGACTGCCCGTTGTCGATCCCGACGTAGCCAAGCCGCGGCGCATCCGGAATGTCCGAGGCGAGCGTCATCACACGCACGCCCGCCAGATCCAGCCTGCGCAGCGCCTCGCGCACGCCGGGGTGGTTCACGGCCACGACCGCGATCCCCTCGACGCGGCCCTGAAGGGCCATGAGACGCTCGGCCATCTCGCCGCCATCGAGGCTTGCCGTCCGCTCGATCCTGAGCGCCACACCGTCGCGCCGCGCCGCCTCCTCGGACAGATGCGCGGCGAGATCGGCAATGAAGGCATTGGTTCCCGCCGGGAGCAGCGCCGCAAGGCGCACCGGGCGGATCGGCGCCACGTCCGCATCCGGCAGGTAGCCGATCTGCCGCGCCGCGCCGAGGACGCGCGCGCGCATCCTCATCGAGACGCCGGGCCGGTCGTGCAGAACCCGGTCCACCGTCGCCGTAGAAACCCCGGCCTCCCGGGCCACATCCGCGAGCGTGGGGGACATGCGCGCTCCTCCTTGAGGTATTTTGATGTTTTCCGCGATGGCAGACCGCGTCAAGGGTTGATCGTTGCCAAGAAAAACATGGCCGAATCCATGCCATTTGGTGGCAATACATCATTTCACCTCAACAAAGCCGATTGACTTCAATGTCCGACTCGCGCCGTCATGGTCCGGCTGGTTCGCGGGTGACGGGAGGCACGAGCGACACGATGGCACTGGCGGAAATCACACGAACGCCCCGCGACTACAGCCTGACGGGCCCCGAGGCGCGCCACGCGGTCGAGGCGGGGCTTGCCTCGGCCGAGTGGTATCATTCCGACGTGCCGCGCAAGGTCATGAAGGACCTGATGCGCCGCACCGATGGCCCCGCGATCCGCGACACGGCAATCTGGATCGGCCTCCTGATCCTGTGCGCGGGTGGCGGGATCGCCACCTGGGGCACATGGTGGACCGTGCCGTTCTGGGCGGTCTACGGCGTCCTCTACGGCTCGGCCTGCGACTCGCGCTGGCACGAATGCGGGCACGGCACCGCGTTCCGCACGATCTGGATGAACGACGCTGTCTACGCACTGGCAAGCTTCATGGTCATGCGAAACCCCGTCAGCTGGCGCTGGAGCCATGCGCGCCATCACACCGACACCATCATCGTCGGCCGCGACCCCGAGATCGCGGTGATGCGCCCGCCGGACCTCGCCCGGAAGGCGCTGGCCTTCATCGGGATCCCCGACGTGTTCCAGCACTTCGCAATCCTCGCCCGCAACGCCATGGGCCGGTTCGGCCCGGCCGAGCGGGACTACATTCCCGAGGCGGAGCTGCCCAAGGCCGTGGCCTGGGCGCGGGCCTTCGTGGCGATCCATGTCCTGGCGGTCGCCCTTGCGCTCGCCACATGGTCGCTTCTGCCGCTGATGCTGATCGGGGGGCCGCGCATCTACGGGACTTGGCACATGGTGTTGACCGGCCTTCTGCAGCACGGAGGGCTTGCCGAGGACGTGCTCGACCATCGGCTCAACTCTCGAACGGTGCTCATGAACCCGGTCAGCCGCTGGATCTACTGGAACATGAACTACCACGTGGAGCATCACATGTTCCCCATGGTCCCCTACCACGCGCTGCCGAAGCTTCACGCGCTGATCCGCGACGATCTGCCGGCGGCGAACACCTCCATCCTCGACGGCTACCGCGAGATGATCGGCGCGATGCTGCGCCAGAGGCGGGAGCCCGGTTACTACCTGAGGAAGGAGCTGCCGCCCTCGGCGCGGCCCTACCGCGCGGAGTTCCACGCGCTCGACAACGAACGGCATTGAGGGAGACGCACATGGGCGACTGGGTGGATGTCTGCGCGCTCGACGAGATCGAGGAGGAGGACGTGATCCGCTTCGACCATGGCGGGCGGACCTTCGCGATCTACCGCGACATGGAGGATGGCGTCTGGTGCACCGACGGGCTGTGCACGCACGAGCAGGTGCACCTGGCCGACGGTCTCGTGATGGACGACACGATCGAATGCCCCAAGCATAACGGGCGCTTCAACTACAAGACGGGCGCGGCACTGCGCAGTCCCGTCTGCGTGGCGCTGGCCACCTACCCGGCCCGCGTCGAGGGCGGGCGCGTCAAGGTGCAGGTATGACGCCGCGCCCCACCGTCGCCGATCTCCGCGCGCTGAAGGGCAAGCGGCAGCTCACGATGCTGCGCTACTTCACGCTCGACGAGGCCGCGGCGGCGGAGGCGGCGGGGATCGACATCGCCAGCGTCCCGCCGGAGCTTGTCGGCCATCCGCATTACCGCGAGGTCGCGCCGTCGGTCTTCTCGATGACCGGCAAGGCGCATCCCGAGGCGGGCACGTCCGACGACTACCTCCGCTTCTGCGGGCAGATGCTGGAGGCCGGGGCGGACGCGCTTTACTGCTCGGGCTCGCTGCGGACGGTCGAGATGCTGGCCCGCGAATGGGTGCCGGTCGTGGGGCATGCGGGCCTCGTCCCCTCGCGCGCGACCTTCACGGGGGGCTTCCGGGCCGTGGGCCGGGACGCGGGCAGCGCGATCAGGCTTTTCGAGGAATGCCGCGCCTACCAGGAAGCGGGCGCCATCGCGGTCGAGATCGAGGTCGTCCCGGCGCGCGTGGCCAGCGAGATCTCGAAGCGGCTCGACATCCTGCTGTGGTCCATGGGCGCGGGCGCCGGCTGCGACGCGCAGTATCTCTTCGCCGAGGACATCCTGGGCGAGGGCAAGACCCGCGTGCCGCGCCACGCCAAGGTCTACCGCGACTTCGCCGGCGAATACGCGCGGTTGCAGGCCGAGCGCGTGGCGGCCTTCTTGGAGTTCCGGGCCGATGTCGAAAGCGGGGCCTTCCCCGAGGAGACGCATCTCGTCGGGATAGCCGAGGAGGAATTCGCGCGCTTCATGGAAGGGATCGGCGGATGAGGGCGGGCCTCGACGGGATGGTGGTCATCGTCACGGGCGCTGCCCGCGGCATCGGCGCGGCCATCGCGCGGCAGGCGGCGGAGGCCGGGGCGGAGGCGCTGGTGCTGGTGGACCGCGACCCGGTGACCTTCGACCTGCCCTGCCCGGTCGAAACGGTGACGACCGACCTCGCCCTGCCCGACGCGCCGAAGGACGTCGTCGCCGCGGCACTCGCCCGCTTCGGCCGGATCGACGGGCTTGTGAACGCCGCGGGGCTGACGACGCGGGCGGGCTACGGGGACGCGACGGTGGAACTCTGGAACCGGATGTTCTCGGTCAACACGCGCGCGCCCTTCTTCCTGATGGACGGGGCCATCGCGGACATGAAGCGCCGCGGACAGCCCGGATCGATCGTCAACATCCTGTCGATGAACGCCCATTGCGGGCAGCCCGACCTCGCCGTCTATTCCGCGACCAAGGGCGCGCTCCTGACGCTTACGAAGAACGCCGCGCATGCGCACATGGCCGACCGGATCCGGGTGAACGGGATCAACCTCGGCTGGGCCGATACCGAGACGGAGCGGCACCTGCACGCGGTGACGCTCGGCCGGGGCGAGGGATGGCTCGATGCGCGGGCGGCGGAAACGCCCCTCGGCCGCCTGATCAGCCCCGAGGATTGCGCGCGGCAGGCGGTGTGGATGCTTAGCCCGGCCTCGGCGCCGATGACGGGCATCTGCCTCGACCTCGAACAGACCGTGACCGGGGCGCCGTGATGACTTCCGGGCTATGGGATTCCGGATCAGGGCGGGGGCGCGGTGCTGTCGCGGACGACGAGTTCCACGTCGACCATGCCGTGGAGCGGCGGCGCCACCGCGGCGCCGGGACCGAGCCGCGGCAGAAGCGCCTTGGCCGCCTCCCGGCCGAGCCGGTGGCGGTCCTGCCGGATCGTGGTGAGCGAGGGCACGTAGTATTCCGACATGTCGATGTCGTCGAAGCCGACCACCGAGATGTCCCCCGGCACCGACAGCCCCCGCGCCTGCAGCCCGGCGATCAGTCCGAAGGCGACCATGTCGGCGGCGCAGAAGACGGCCGTGGGCCGTTCCGCCATCCCGAGGATCAGCTCGGCCGCGCGGTGGCCGGACTCGAGCGAGAAGTCGCCGCGGATGATCCATTCCTCCCGCGCCGGCAGGCCCAGACGGGCGCGTTCCTCCAGCATGCCCAGACGCCGGGCGGCGGTCAGCACGTTTCCCTCGGGCCCGGTGACATGGGCGATCTTGCGGTGGCCCAGCGCATGCAGGTGCCGGATGGCGAGGCGCGCGCCCTCTGCATTGTCGGTGCGGATGACCGGGAAATCCGCGCCTTCCACCCATTCGCAGAGAAAGACGATGCGCCCGCCCACCCCGGCCTCGACGCAGGCCCTGAGCGCGACCGGATCGAGCCCGCCGTCGAGCGAGATCACGCCGTCGATACGCCCGTCGAGGAAGTAGCCCGGAAGCTCCCCCTCGCGCAGGGGGCGGCTTTCGGTGTCGGCGATGAGAACGGCATAATCGCTGTCCGCGAAGCCATCGGAGATGCCGGCGAGGATGCGGGAATAGAACGGCTTGCCGAGGTTCGGCACGAGAACGAGGACCGCGCCCGCGCGCTGCATCCGCAGGTTCCGCGCGGCCTGGTTCACGCGGTAGCCAGTGGTCCGGATCGCGTCCATGACCGCGGCGCGGGTGCGCTCGGACAGGAGGTCGGGATTGCTGAGCGCACGACTGACCGTGGCCGTGGAGACGCCCGCGGCGCGGGCCACGTCCTGGATCGTGGCCGATTTCTGGGCCGCGCGGATCTCTCTTGTATCGCTCACAAACGGGTTGACTCGAATCCGATCATGCCTCGAAGATGTAATCGATTTCATCGGACCGGGAAACATCTATCCGGTCATGAAAACGATTACAGACGCGGAATACCGCGCGAAGGGAGGTCTGACTTGGTGATGCGTCGCAGGATGCGCCATCCGTTCCGGAGGCACGGCTGATGCCGGGGGCGTCCTTCGATTTCGGGGGCCTGACGGCGGTCGTCGTCGGCGCGAGCCGTGGCGGGATCGGCGCCGCCATCGCGCGCGCCTTTCAAGACGCAGGCGCCGAGGTTCACATCACCGGGGCCGAGCCCTCGCCCGACCCGGTCGATGCGGACCGCTTTGCCTACACGCAGCTCGACGTGACCGACACCGAGGCCGTCCGCGCGTTCGCCGCTACCCTGCCCCGCGTGGACATCCTCGTGAACTGCGCCGCGATCACGCGCCGTGGCGAGGAGATGGCGCCCGACTTCTTCTCCCACGTCCTCGACGTGAACCTCACCGGCAGCTTCCGCTGCGCCGAGGCGATGCACCCGGCGCTCAAGGCCGCCAAGGGGGCGATCGTGAACATCGCCTCCATGTATGCGCGCTTCGGCAGCCCCCGGAACCCGGCCTACGGATCGTCCAAGGCGGGGGTGGAGCAGCTGACGAAGTCGCTCGCCATCGCCTGGGCGCAGGACGGGATAAGGGTCAACGCGGTGGCGCCCGGCTTCATCGTGACCGAGCAATCGGCCCGCGCGCGGCAGGACCCCGCCTTCGTCGCCGGGGTGGAGGCACGGACCCCCATGGGGCGCTGGGGCCAGCCCGGCGACATCGTCGGCGCGGTCCTGTTCCTCGCCTCACCGGCCGCGGCCTTCATGACGGGCACCTGCCTGCCGGTGGACGGGGGATACTCGGTTGTCTGAGGAGGGGAGATGACGGATTTCGCAGGGATCGGCGCCGCGGTCATCGGCACGGGCTTCATCGGCACGGTGCATGTGCAGGCGCTGAGGCGGCTTGGCGTGCAGGTCAGGGGCGTGCTCGGCTCCTCGCCCGGACGGGGCGCGGCGCGGGCGGCCGACATCGGCGTGGCCCATGCCTACGCGTCGCTCGACGAACTGCTGGCGGATGACGCCGTGGACGTGGTCCACGTCACCTCGCCCAACCACGCGCACTACGAGCAGGTGAAGGCGATCCTCGCGGCCGGCAAGAACGTGATCTGCGAGAAGCCGCTCGCCATGACATCCGAGCAATCGGCCGAGATGGTGGAGATCGCGAAGGCCAGCGGAAAGGTCGCCGCCGTCTGCTACAACATCCGCTTCTATCCGCTGAACCAGCAGGCCCATGGCATGGTCCGGGCCGGGGAGCTCGGCGACATCCGCTTCGTCACCGGGCATTACCACCAGGACTGGCTGGCCAAGCCCACCGACTGGAACTGGCGGCTGCAATCCGAGATGGGCGGCGCGCTACGCTCGGTCGGCGATATCGGAACGCACTGGGTGGACCTGACGGGCTTCATCACCGGGCTGAAGGCCGAGGCGGTGATGGCGGAGCTCACCACCTTCCTGCCCGAACGCGAGAGGCCGACCGGCCCGGTCGAGACCTTTTCCAGCGCCGCCGGAGCCACGGAAACCGTGAAGATCGACACCGACGACGCCGCGATGATCGTGATCCGCTACGAGGGCGGCGCACGGGGCGTGATGAGCACGAGCCAGATCAACATCGGCCGCAAGAACTCGCTGCAATGGGACGTGGCAGGCTCGAAGGCGAGCGCAGCCTGGGACAGCGAGACGCCCGATCACCTGTTCATCGGGCACCGCGACGGGCCGAACGAGGTCCTGATGCGGGACTTCACGCTGATGAACGCCACGGGCACGGCGGCGGCAAGCCTGCCGCCCGGCCATGTCGAAGGCTTCGCCGACAGCTTCTTCGCCTTCTTCCGCGCGGTTTACGCTGACGTCGCGGCGGGCGGGCGGCAGGCGGGCTCGACCTGGGCCACGTTCGAGGACGGACACTACGAGATGGTCTTCTGCGACGCGGTCCTGCGCTCTGGCCGGGAAGGCCGCTGGGTGAGACTGGACGAGATCTGAGGGAGAGACGCGATGCACCTGGGCCTTCTGACAGCCCCCTTCGAGGACACGCCACTGCTGGAGGTCGCCGACTGGGCGGGCGCCAACGGCTTCTCCGCCTTCGAGGTGGCCTGCTGGCCCGCGAGCGGCGGCGAGAAGCGGCGCTATGCCGGCACGTCCCACATCGACGTGGACGGCCTGACGAAGGCGCAGGGCGAGGAGATCATCGGCGGACTGGCCGAGCGCGGCATCACGATCTCGGGCCTCGGCTACTATCCCAACCCGCTCCATGCCGATGCGGACCACCGCGAGGAGGTGATCGGCCACCTCAGGAAGGTCATCACCGGCGCCTCCACCATGGGGATCAAGGTGGTCAACACCTTCATCGGCGGGGACCGGACGCTCAACGTCGACGAGAACTGGACGCGCGCGCAGGAGATCTTCGCGCCGATCGTGAAGCACGCGGCCGACAGCGGCGTGACGCTGTGCTTCGAGAACTGCCCGATGATCTTCAGCTACGACGAATGGCCGGGCGGGCACAACATCGCCTACAGCCCCCGCATCTGGCGGCGCATCTTCGAGGAATGGGGCGACGCGGTGGCGATGAACTTCGACCCCTCGCACCTGGTCCTGCAGATGATCGACATGAACCGGTTCATCAAGGAATTCGGCCCCCGTTTCGGGCATGTCCACGCCAAGGACCTGATGATCGACCGCGACGGGCTTTACGAACGCGGCATCCTGTCGGCCGGCATGGGCTGGCAGATCCCGCGGCTTTGCGGCCTTGGCGACGTGGACTGGTCCGATTTCTTCTCGGGCCTCTACCGCGCGGGCTACGATGGGCCGGTCATCATCGAGCACGAGGATCGGCTCTTCGAGGGGACCGACGAGAAGATCAAGCGCGGCTTCTGCCTCGCCCGCGACGTGCTGAGCCCGTTCATCAAGTGAACGAGCCAGACATGAACCAACAGGGGCGCCAAGACCCCGAACACCGACTTCATGAACCAATCCAACTGGGAGGACCAGAAATGACCAGAAGACTGATGATGGGAGCGGCCGTCGCCGCACTCTCCGTCACCGTGGCGCCCGCCGCCTTCGCCGATGCACATGGCGGCTACACGATCGGCGTCTCCAACACCGTGCAGGGCAACGGCTGGCGCGAGGAAATGATCTGCGCCATGCGGGCGCAGGCGCTGGTGGAACCGGATGTCACCGGCCTGATCGTGGCCCACCGCAACACCGACAGCGCGGGCCAGCTGGAAGACATCAACAACCTCATCGAGGCGGGCGTCGATGCCATCGTCCTCAACCCCTCGAACCCCGACGCGCTGAACTCCGCGCTCGAGGCCGCGATGGCAGCGGGCATCGTGGTCGTGGCGGTGGACGCGGGCGTGACGGCGGAAGGCGCCTACATCCTGTCCAACAACCAGGAGGAATATGCCTATCTCGGCGCGCGCTGGCTGTTCGAGCAGCTCGGCGGCGAGGGTGACGTGGTCTACATGCGCGGCATCGCCGGCGTCTCGGCCGACACCGACCGCGACAACGGCTTCCGCCGCGCGCTGGCCGAGTTCCCGGGCATCGAGGTGGTGCACGAGGTCTTCACCGGCTGGCAGCAGGACCAGGGCAAGCAGCAGATGTTCGACTTCCTGGCCACCGGCATCCCGTTCGACGGCGTCTGGACGTCGGGCATCGACAACGTGATCGTGGACGCCTTCGTGGAAAGCGGCGCGCCGCTGGTGCCGATCGTGGGCGCCGACAACGCGGGCTTCGTGCAGTACCTGACCACGGTCGAGGGGCTGCAGGGCGCGGCCGTGACGAACCCCGGCTCCGTCGGCGGCGCGGGCATCGCGCTTGCGGTGGACATCCTCAACGGCGAGGCGCCCGACAGCACCACGGTGCTGGTCGATCCCGTCCTGTGGGAGAACACCACCGACGAGGGCCGCGCCACGATCATGGCGGCGCAGAACCCCAACCTCGACCCCGAATGGCCGGTCTCCGTCTCGATCCCCGGATGGACCGACTACACGATGGAGCAGATCATCGCCTGCGAAGGCCCCGGCGAAGGCTGATCGGTATCCTCCCCGCGGCTCCCGGACCCCTGCGCGGGTTCGGGGGCCGCACCCTCGAGCAGCATAACCCACGGGCAGCGACCGCATGACCTCCCATCCCGATCCCCTGCCCGCCTCGACGGCGGACGCGCTTCTGGACGCGCGCAACGTCGCCAAGAGTTTCGGGGCCGTGCGCGCGCTGACGGACGCAAGCCTGACCGTCCGGCGTGGCGAGGTCGTCGCGCTGATGGGCGCCAACGGCGCCGGCAAGTCCACCTTCGTGAAGATCCTCACGGGCGCGATCCGGCCCGATGCCGGCCGCGTCACGATCCGGGGCGCCGAGGCCCGCGTCGGCTCGCCCGCCGAGGCGCGGCGCTCGGGCCTCGTGCCGGTCTACCAGGAACCCTCGTTGATCCCCGATCTCGATGTGTCCGACAACCTGCGTCTCGGCGATACCGATGCCGAGGCCTTCCGCCACTGGGCGGCCGAGCTTGGCCACCCGGAACTGCGGCTCGACGCGATGATCCGCGATCTGCCGCTTGCGACGCTCCGCATCATCGACCTCGCCCGAGCGCTGGCGAGCACGCCCGATGTCCTGCTGCTCGACGAACTCACCGCCGCCTTGCCCACCGACCTCGTGGAGCGCGTGCTTCGCGTCGCGAGGGCCCAGGCCGATGACGGGCGCGGCGTCATCTACATCTCCCACCGCTTCGCCGAGATCGCGGAACTCTGCGACCGCGCCACCGTCCTGCGGGACGGGCGAAGCGTCGGCGACGTGGAGATCACCGAAGGCGTCGAGGACCGTGTGGTCGAGATGATGCTGGGCACGCGGATCGACCTGGGCAAGCGCGCGGCCGAAACCGCACGGCCGAGGCCGGAGGGCCGCCCGCGCCTCCGGGTGCAGAACCTTGCCGCCGCGCCGAAGCTGACCGATGCCAGCTTCGAGCTGCACCCCGGCGAGGTGCTGGGCGTCGTCGCCCTCGAAGGCCAGGGGCAGGACGAACTCTTCGAGGTGCTGGCGGGCTTCCGCAAGCCCGCCGGGGGCACCATCGAGATCGACGGCGCGCCCGCCCGCTTCCGCCATCCCGCCGACGCCATCGCCGCGGGGCTCAGCTTCGTCCCCGGGAACCGGGCCGAGGCGCTGTTCCGCGAGCGCTCGGTCCGCGAGAACATCGCGATGCCGTTTTCCGCCCGCGCCCGCACCTGGGGTCCGCTGCGCCTCCGCCACGAGAAGACGCGCGTGGCCGAGGCGGTGGAGCGGCTCCAGATCGACACCCGCGCGCAGGGCGAGGTTCAGCGGCTTTCGGGCGGGAACCAGCAGAAGGTCACCATCGGCCGCTGGCTGGCCCATGGGGTGAAGACGCTGCTCCTGTTCGACCCGACGCGCGGGATCGACGTGAGGACCAAGCGGCAGATCTACCCCCTTGTCCGCGAACTGGCCGAACAGGGCGCGGCGATCCTCTATTTCACCTCCGAACTGGGGGAAGTGCCGCTGGCCTGCGACCGGGCGGTGGTCATCTTCAACGGCCGCGTCGTCGACCTCGTCGAGGCCACCGAGGCCACCGAGGAACGGCTGATGCGCGCGGCCTACGGGCTCGGCACGGCGGAGGGCGCGGCATGAGCTTCGTGCGCAAGAACGCCTGGACGCTCGGCCTGATCGCGCTTTTCTTCGTGCTGCTCGGCGTGACGCGGCTGATCCAGCCGAGCTTCGGGGTCTCGGGACTGGAAAGCCTCGCCCGCGCCGCGCTTCCCTTCGCCTTCGCCACGGCGGCCATGGCCGTCGTCGTCATCGTCGGGGGTATCGATCTGTCCGTGGCCTCGATGATGGCCGTGTGTTCGGTCACCGCGGCGGTCCTGATGCAGACCATGGGGGGCGTGCCCGCGATCCTCATCACGCTGGCGGTCGGCGCGCTGATGGGCCTCATCAACGGGGTGCTGATCGTGGTGACGCGGGTGCCCGACATCGTGGTGACGCTTGCCATGCTGTTCGTATGGGAAGGCACCGCGCTTCTGATCCTGAACTCGCCGGGCGGCGCGGCGGCGCCCTTCCTGCGCGAGGCGATCGTGGGATCGGTCCTGATCGACGGGCTGCCACAGGCGCTGATCGTGATGGCGGTGATCGTCGCCCTGATCTGGGTGCCGCTGAAACGCTCGAAGCTCGGGCTCGCGATCTACGCCACCGGATCGGACGAGAACGCGGCCTTCCGCTCGGGCGTCGCTGTGGGCCGCACCAAGGCCGCGGCCTACGCGTTCTGCGGCCTGTTCTCGGCTTTCGGAGGCCTGAGCCTTCTGGCGCTGACCGGCATCGGAGAGCCCGTGCCAGGCCCATACCTGCTGGCCGCCGTCGCCGCCGTCGTGCTGGGCGGCGTGACACTGGGCGGGGGGATCGGCGGACTGCTGGGGCCGATCATCGCGGTCTTCATCCTCAGGATCATCCGCACGATCCTGACGCTCGCGGCGGTGGACCCGAACGTGACGACCATCGTGGAAGGCACCATCATGGTCGGCGTCGTGATGTTCGGCGCCTTCCTGATGATGCGCGGGAGGGGACCGACATGAGCGACATCCACCCGCAGGCCGAGACGGAAACCCGCGCGCTGGTGCGGCTCGGCCGGTTCCTGAAGGACAACCCGGTCATCCCGCTGATCGGCCTCCTGTTCCTCCTGATCGGGGCGCTGGAGCTGATGCGGCCCGGCATCATCTCGCCCTTCTGGGCCGGGAACACGATCAAGTTCGCCATCCCCCTCGCCATGCTCGCTGCCTGCCAGGTGCTGACCATGCTGACGGGGGGGATCGACCTGTCCGCCGGGATCGTGGCCACCTGCGCGGCCTTCGTCGCCGCAACGCTGACGCCTCTGATCGGGCCCGTTCCGGCCATGCTGACCGCCATGGTCGTGGGCGCGATCGTGGGTCTTGTGAACGGCTTCGGGGTGGGGATCGCGCGGGTCCATCCACTGATCATGACGCTGGGGACGGGGTTGATCGCCACGGGCTGCCTGCAGGTCTACCAGCGCTACGTCATCGCCACGGGCACCGACATTCCCGACATCCTCGAATGGCTCGGCACGGGCCGCACGGCGGGGCTGCCCAATGGCCTTTTCCTCTTCGTGCCCTTCGCGGTCTTCATCCTGTGGCTCATGCGGTATACCGGCTTCGGCCGGCTCCTCTTCGCGCTCGGCTCGAACGAGAAGGCGGCGAAGCTTTCGGGCGTGCGCAGCTGGCAGGTGCTGATGGCGCTTTACGTGCTGTCGGGCCTGATCGCGGCGCTGACGGGTCTCCTCTATCTCGGCATGATCCGCGCGCCGTCCCTCAGCCTCGCCAATCCGCTGATGCTGCCTTCCGTTGCGGCCGCCGTGATCGGCGGCACCTCGATCTTCGGCGGGCGGGGCAGTTTCGCGGGCGCCATCGTCGGCGCGCTGATCCTGCGCGTGATCGAGACCATGCTGACGCTCGCGCGGATGCCCGAGGGCGCACGGATCGCGCTCTTCGGGCTCATCATCCTCGCCGTCACGGCGCTCTACGTCCGCTTCACCGAACAACGCTGAGGGAAGAAAGACATGTCGAAGTTCCGTATCGTCGGCATCAGTTTCGACCACATGCACATGGGCGACCTCCTGCGCCTCGTGCATGAGCATCCCGAGGCGGAGATCGCGGGGCTCTACGACCCCGACCTTGCGAAGATGCAAGGCGTGGCGGGCAAGTTCGGCGTGGCCGAGGACCGCTATTTCACCGATTTCGACGCCTGCATGGCGTCCGGCCCCTACGACATGGCGATCCTCTGCGCCGCCACCGCCGAGCACGCGGATTACGTCGAACGCCTCGCGCCCCATGGCGTCCACGTCTTCGTCGAGAAGCCCTTCGCCGCCTCCACCGCCGACGCGCGCCGGATGATCGCGGCGATGGAGGGCACGGGCAGGCAAATGGCCATCAACTGGCCGCTGCGCTGGGTCGAAAGCCACGTGACCGCGAAACGGCTGATCGACGAGGGGATGATCGGGGAGTTGCGCGAGGTGCATTTCTACGACGGCAACCGCGGGCCGCTGTGGCATCTCGCCGACAAGGTGGAGGTCAGCCCCGAGGAAGTGGAGCGCCAGAAGCCCGACAGCTGGTGGTACAAGAAGGCCAGCGGAGGCGGGTCGTTGCTCGACTACATGGGCTATGGGGCGACGCTGGGAACCTGGTACATGAACGGGCGCGCACCGCTCGAGGTGACCTGCACGGTGGACGAGACGCCAGGGATCGAGGTCGACCAGCACGCCGTCGCCGTCTGCCGCTATGCCACCGGGCTTTCCCGGATGGAGACGCGCTGGGGCACCTTCACCGACCCCTGGACACATCAGCCGCAGCCCACGTGCGGCTTCACCTTCGTGGGCAGCGACGGGACCATCGCCTCCCCCGATTACGCAAGCCACGTGACCGTCCAGACCCGCGCGCGGCCCGAGCGGCACGAGATCCCCGTCGACCCCCTGAAGGAGGGAGAGCGCAACGCGATCGAATACGTGCTGGGCTGTCTCGCGCGCGGCGAGAAGGTGGGCGGCCCGCTCGACCCCGCGCTCTGCCTGACGGCGCAACGCATCGTGGACACCGCCGCCCGTTCGGCCGCCGAGAAGCGCACGCTGGAGTTGATCCCATGACCGAAGACGCAGGCGATACCGACACCTACGCGCTCAAGTCTGCGGCCCTGCCCGAGATCGCGGCGCCCGACCTGCCCTACAAGCCGCCGATGCCGAAGTCCTACCGCCCCCGGATCGGGATGATCGGGACCGGCGGGATCTCGGCAAGCCATCTCGACGCCTACAGGACGGCGGGCTGGGAGGTCGCGGCGCTGTGGAACCGGACGCGGTCGAAGGCCGAGGCGAAGGCCGCCGAATACTGCCCAGCCGCGCGGATCGAGGACGATTGGCAGGCGATGCTCTCCGACAGCGAGATCGACGTGATCGACGTCACCCTCCACCCAGAGCACCGCGCGCCGATCATCGAAGCCGCGCTGAAGGCGGGCAAGCATGTGCTGAGCCAGAAGCCTTTCGTCACCGACCTCGGTGTCGGCGAGGACCTCGTGAAACTCGCCGAGGACAAGGGATGCAGGCTTGCCGTCAACCAGAACGGCCGCTGGGCGCCGCACAAGGCCTGGATGCGCGAGGCCGTGAAGGGCGGACTGATCGGCGAGGTCCTCTCGGCGCATGTCTCGCTGCACTGGAACCACGGCTGGACGGCCGGAACCCCGTTCGACGAGATCGAGGATCTCGTCCTCTACGATTTCGGCGTCCATTGGTTCGACTTCGTGGCCTCGCTTACGGGACGCCGCGCGCGCTCGGTCTTTGCGACCTCGGCCCGTGGGGCCGGACAGGCCAACAAGGTGCCGCTTCTTGCGCAGGCGCTGGTGCGGTTGGATGGCGGGCAGGCGAGCCTCGTTTTCGACGGCGGCACGCCCCACGGGCCACGCGACACGACCTATGTCGGGGGCACGGAGGGCAGCCTCGTGTCGGATGGCCCGGACCTCGGCGCGCAGACGGTCACGCTGACGACGGCGCAGGGGATCGCGCGGCCCGTGCTGGAGGGCCAGTGGTTCAACGACGGGTTCCGCGGTACGATGGGCGAGCTTCTTTGCGCGATCGAGGAGGGGCGCGAGCCCGAGAACTCGGCGCGCGAGAACCTCTTCAGCCTCGCCCTCGCCTTCGCGGCGGTCCGGAGCAGGATCACCGGGCGGGAAGTCGAGGTCGGCGCAGCCCGGCGACTGGAAAGCTAGCGCAGGGCGACATCGCCCCTCACGTCGTCTCGGTCACCTTGCGCAGATGGCGCGGCATGTCGGGGTCGAGACCGCGCGACACGGCCACCCGTTCGATCATCGCGTAGAAGCTGACGATCAGCGACAGCGGATCGGTGAGCGGATGGCCGGTGCGCACCGTCGGCAGGGCATGCGCCACGCGCACCCTGTCGGTCGTGGCGAAAACCAGGGCCCCTTTCCCGGCCAGCGCATCGGCGACCTCCGCCAGCGGCCCTTCCGCCGCATCGGCGGCCGAGAAGGCCAGCACGGGAAAGCCGCGCTCGACGATCGAGACCGGCCCATGCAGCACCTCGGCGGAGGAATAGCTTTCGGCGTGGAGTTGGCAGACCTCCTTGAACTTCAGCGCCGCCTCGTTCGAGATCGCCCAGGACGGCCCCCGGCCCAGCGTGTAGAGCGACCCCTCGCCCACGACGCCCGCCACCGCGCTCCAGTCGGCCTCGACGGCTTCGGCGAGCCGGCCGGGCAAGGCCTGGATCGCGGCGAGAAGATCGGTGTCTCCCGTCATCTCCGCCAGCACCCAGAGACAGGCGAGCGCGGAGGTCACGAAGGTCTTGGTCGCCGCCACGCTCAGTTCGGGGCCCGCGTGGATGTCGAGGGTCGCGTCCGCAGCCCCTGCCAGCGGCGAGGCCGCATCGTTCGTCACCGCAACCGTGTAGGCCCCGCCCGTCCGCGCCGCCCGCGTCAGGTCCACGATGTCGGGGCTCCGGCCCGATTGCGAGACAGACAGGCAGACCGCGCCCGCCATCTTCAGCTTCGCCCCGTAGATCGAGGCGACCGAGGGGCCGACCGAGGCCACGGGAAGGCCGGCCAGCAGCTCGGCCGCATACTTGAAATAGGTGCAGGCGTGGTCGGAGGACCCGCGCGCGACGGTGACGAAGAAGGCCGGATCGCGGTGTGCGATTTCAGCCGCCGCGGCACGCACCGCCGCCGCGCCGTCCGTCAGCAGCCGCTCGACCGCCTGCGGGATCTCGGCCACCTCGCGGCGCATCCGCGTGTCCTGCCCTGTCATGTCCTGCTGCCCTTGCCGTTGCCGCCCCTGGCGTCCATCCTGACGCAAACGGGAGGCGGCTGAAATGACGAAAACGCTGGTGGTGGGCCTTGGAAACATGGGGGTGAGCCACGCGCTCGCCCATCATCGGCTGGAAGGCTCCGAGATCGTCGGCCTCGTGAACCGATCGCCCCGCGACCTGCCCGACGCGCTCGCCCCCTATCCCCGGTTCGACAGCTTCGAGGCCGGAATGGAGACCCGTCCCGACCTCGTCGTGATCGCCACCTATTCCGACAGCCACGCCGACCTCGCCATCGCCGCGATGGAGGCGGGCGCCCATGTCTTCGTGGAAAAGCCGCTGGCCACGACCGTCGCCGATGCCGAGCGCGTGGTGGAGACGGCAACGCGGCTGAACCGCAAGCTCGTGGTGGGCTACATCCTACGCCATCACCCGTCCTGGGTGCGGATGATCGACGAGGCGCGGCGCCTGGGCGGGCCCTACGTCTTCCGCATGAACCTGAACCAGCAGTCGACAGGCGCCGAATGGGCGACGCACAAGGCGCTGATGGCGACGACCTCGCCCATCGTCGACTGCGGCGTCCACTATGTCGACGTGATGTGCCAGGTGACCGATGCCGCCCCCGTCCGCGTGCAGGGGATCGGCCTGCGCCTGTCGGACGAGATCGCGCCGGACATGTACAATTACGGCCAGTTGCAGGTCGTGTTCGAGGACGGATCGGTCGGCTGGTACGAGGCGGGATGGGGCCCGATGATGTCCGAGACGGCGTTTTTCGTGAAGGACATCATCAGCCCGAACGGCGCGGTGTCGATCACGGACGCCGACAAGGGGGCATCCTCGGACATCGACGGGCACACGAAGGTCGGCGGGCTGCTCGTGCACCGGCCGACGGGCGACGAGATGATCGCGCTTGCGGACGAGCCCGGACACCAGGACCTGTGCGACGCGGAACAGGCCTACGTGCTGCGGGCCATCGCCGAGGACATCGACCTGACCCGTCACATGGCGGACGCGGTGCGGTCGCTCGCCATCTGCCTCGCGGCGGACGAGAGCATCCGGACGGGGCGCGTGGTGGAGATGTGAGAGGGGCGGCGGGTCGCGCCGCCCCGTCCAGTCACCCGAGCAGCGCCACGGCGTCGACCTCGAAGAGCATCGGGTCGAGAGCGAGCTTCGGCACGGCCAGCAGCGTCTGCGCGGGCAGGTGATCGCCGAACATGGAGGTCACGGCCTGTGTGAGAACGCCGAGCTTCGACATGTCGTGATCGACGACGTAGACGGTGAGCTTCACGACCTGCCCGGGCCCGGCGCCGAGCGCCTCCAGCACCGCGCCGAGGTTCGCATAGGCCTGCGTGACCTGCGTCGCGAAGTCGGGCGAGAGCCCCCCCGTCGCGTCCTGCCCTCCTTGCCCGGAGATGAAGGCGAGCCGCCCGGTGGCGGGGGCGAGGACGGCGGTGCTGTAGCCGTAGGGACGCGGATCGGGCAGGTTGGGCGGGTTCACGGCCAGCGGGCGTGCGTCATGTGTCATCTTCGGTCTCCTGTGCTGAACTGACAGGGACGGGCCTAGAAGGAAAAGGTGCCACGATCTGGCACCGAAAGTGCTAGGCTGCTTCCATGGCAAACCGCCTCCCACATGACGACAACAGCGCGCCTTCGGCAGGACTCACGCCCGCGCGCCTTCGGCACGACCCATGACCGCGCGCCTTCGGCACGACCCATGACCGCGCGCCTTCGGCACGACGCAATCCTCCGCATCCTCCGCCGCAGCGGCGCCTCCACCGTGGGGGCGCTGGCGGGCGAAGTCGGGGTATCGCGGCGCACGATCCTTCGCGACATCGGTGCGCTGCGCGAGCAGGGCTTTCTCATCCATTCCGAGAGCGGGCGCGGCGGCGGGCTACAGCTCGACCCCAGCTCCATGCAGACGACCGCACGGCTGACCGTGACGGAGGTGTTCGCGCTCCTCGTCAGCGTGGCCGCCATGCGCGCGGCCCGCTCCCTGCCCTTCGCCGACCTCGCCGATGCGGGCCTCGCCAAGATCGAGCGGGCGCTTCCGCGCGAGAAGGTACAGGATCTCCGGCGGATGCTCGACTGCCTCTACGTCGGGCGGCTTTCCCCGAAGCAGGACATCTCGGACATGGGAGCGATGGACGCGGCGCTGCTGCCCGCCTTCGAGGCGGCCTTCCTCGGGCAGCGGTGCCTGCGCTTCGCCTACCGCGATGCGAAGGGTGCCGGGACACGGCGCGAAGTGGAACCTCAGGCCGTCCTGATCCTGCCGCCGCTCTGGTACCTCGTGGCCTGGGACCCGGCGCGAGAGGACTTCCGCCATTTCCGCATGGACCGGATCGCCGCGCCCGAGGTGGTGGAGGACAGGCCCTTCCGGAAACGGCACGTCCCCTTCGACGACGACGTGTGCCCCTATGGCGAACGGGTGAGTTGAGACGCGTCAGGCCGGCCGGAACACCAGCGACACGCCGTTAATGCAATGTCGCTTGCCCGTGGGCCGCGGGCCGTCGTTGAAGACGTGGCCGAGGTGGCTGCCGCAGCGGCGGCAATGGCACTCGGTCCGCACCTGAAAGAACAGCGAGCGGTCCTCCATCGTGCCGATGGCATTCGGCAACGCGTCGTAGAAGCTCGGCCAGCCCGTACCACTGTCATACTTCGTCTCGGAGGAATACAGAGCGAGGTCACAGCCCCGGCAGTGAAAGATGCCCTGCCGGTGTTCGTCGTTGAGCGGGCTCGTGAAGGCACGCTCCGTCGCGGCCTCGCGCATCACGGCGTATTGCAGGTCGCTCAGCATCGCGCGCCATTCGGCCTCGGTGCGGGTGACTTCGAAGGGGCCCTCGGCAATGGCTGCGGCGGCGCGCCGGGACAGCGCGGCCCATGCGGCGCCGAGGCTCGCGGTCCAGCCCAGGAATGATCTGCGGTTCATGGAACACCTCCAGTCCTGCGGTGAGTGTAGCGCGCCCTGCGCCATCCCGCGACCTGTCCGACCTGTTCCGCGTGTCATTCCCGGACAAATGACCGTGAAGAAAGCCCTCTGGCAGGTGCCCCCCGCACCCCCCGAGCGTCGGTTTCGCGCGAGGCGGGGTGCGCGACGTCACATCGCCCGGGCGCCTGCCCGTAGCCCCCCTGCCCGGCGGACAACCACCGTCCATTGATGCAGGTCAATTATTGCGTCCGGAGTAATGGCTACCCTGCCAGCGGGATGGACGGGGGGGCAAGGATGACCAGGACATCGCGACTGCGAACCGGCAACGGCCGGATCGCCCTGAAATACACGTCGCTCTTCCTGTTCGGCGTCATGATGACCGCGATCGTCTACAACACCGTTCTTGGGCTGGTCGCCGTCATCGTGATGGCGACGAGCGGGTCGATCGCATGGTCGGAGCTGCCGGCGCGGTATTGGAACGACTGGATAGGGGTGTTCTTCGTCGGGAGAGAAGAAGTTAACGGCTGGTATACATCCGGCTGGGAATACTTCGTCTGGATGACCACATTCATGGCATCCATGATGATGCCGGTCCTGATCTTCTCGGTCGTGGCCTGGCCTCTGATCTATTGGGCGAAGGACCCCGATCGTCGGGCCCGACGGCTCGTCATACCCTACCTTGTGCTATACGCGGCCAACGTGGCTCTGATCGCCGTCGGCATCTCCCATATCTGAAGCCGCCCCTCGTGTTCCGGAATGCGCATGGCCGGGCGAAAAGGATCTCCCAAAACCCCCGCTGGCAAGCGCCAGTACGAAACTGGCCCGGAGGTTTCCCCCCGGGCCGTGCCGTTCCACCGTTTCCTCGCCGGAGCCTCGCGGCCCCGGCGTCCTGTTCGGAAACGTTCAGAACAGGTCGTTCTCCATGACCTTCGTCCAGGCAGCCACGAAGTCGTTCACGAACTTCTCCGATGCGTCGTCCTGGGCGTAGACCTCGGCATAGGCGCGCAGGATCGAGTTGGAACCGAACACGAGGTCCGCGCGCGTCGCCGTCCACTTCGTCTCGCCGGTCTTCCGATCGGCGATCTCGTAGAGGTTCGACGCCTTCGGGAGCCACTTCCACGACATGTCCGTGAGGTTCACGAAGAAATCCGTGGTCAGCGCGCCGGGACGGTCGGTGAAGACGCCATGCGCCGCGCCGCCGTGGTTGGCGCCCATGGCCCGCATGCCGCCGACAAGGACGGTCATCTCGGGACCCGTCAGGCCCAGAAGCTGCGCACGGTCGAGCATCAGCTCCTCCGCCGCGACGGCGTAGTCCTTCTTCATCCAGTTGCGGAACCCGTCGGCCAGCGGCTCCAGCACCGAGAAGCTCTCGGCGTCGGTATGCTCGGCCGTCGCGTCGCCGCGGCCCGGGGTGAAGGGAACCGTCACGTCGATGCCCGCGGCCTTCGCCGCCTGCTCGACGCCGACGTTACCCGCCAGCACGATCGTGTCCGCGACGGAGGCGCCGTGCTTGGCCGCCAGCGGCTCCAGCACCGCCAGGACAGAGGCCAGCCGCGCCGGCTCGTTGCCTTCCCAGTCCTTCTGCGGGGCGAGACGGATGCGGGCACCGTTGGCCCCGCCGCGCAGGTCCGACTGGCGGAAGGTCCGCGCGCTGTCCCATGCGGTGGACACCATGTCGGCGACCGAAAGGCCGGAGGCCGCGATATCGGCCTTGAGCGCCGCCACGTCGTAGGCGGTCGAACCGGCCGGGATCGGGTCCTGCCAGATCAGGTCTTCCTTCGGGGCATCCGGACCGATGTAGCGGGTCCGGGGGCCGAGGTCGCGGTGGGTCAGCTTGAACCAGGCCCGGGCGAAGCAGTCGTCGAAATAGGCCGGGTCGGCCATGAACTTCTGACAGATCGCGTTGTAGGTCGGGTCCATCTTCATCGCCATGTCGGCGTCGGTCATCATCGGCATGACACGCTTGGAGGGGTCGGACGGATCGACCGGCATGTCCTCTTCCTTGATGTCGATGGGCCGCCACTGGTTCGCGCCGGCGGGCGATTTCGTGAGCTCCCACTCGTAGCCGAACAGGAGGTCGAAATAGCCCATGTCCCACTTGGTCGGATGGGTCGTCCAGGCGCCTTCCAGACCCGAGGTCACGGCATTCGACGCGACCCCGTGCATGTGCGGATTCATCCAGCCGAAACCCTGGTCCTCGATCGGCGCGCCTTCCGGCTCGGCGCCGAGTGCGGCCGCATCGCCGTTGCCGTGGGCCTTGCCGACGGTGTGGCCGCCACAGGTCAGCGCCGCGGTCTCCTCGTCGTCCATCGCCATCCGCGCGAAGGTCTCACGCACCTGTGCCGCGGTCTTGATGGGGTCCGGCTTGCCGTTCACGCCCTCGGGATTGACGTAGATGAGGCCCATGTGGACCGCCGCCAGCGGGTTCTCCAGCGTCGAGGGATCGTCGAGGTTCTCGTAGCGGTTTTCGGACGGCGCGAGCCATTCCTGCTCGGCGCCCCAGTAGACGTCCTTCTCGGGGTGCCAGATGTCCTCGCGGCCGAAGGAGAAGCCGTAGGTCTTCAGGCCCATCGACTCGTAGGCCATGTTGCCGGCGAGCAGGATGAGGTCGGCCCAGCTGAGCTTGTTGCCGTACTTCTTCTTGACCGGCCACAGCAGACGCCGCGCCTTGTCGAGGTTGCCGTTGTCGGGCCAGGAGTTCAGCGGCGCGAAGCGGATGTTGCCATGCCCGCCGCCGCCGCGGCCATCGGCCAGGCGATAGGAGCCGGCGGAATGCCACGCAAGCCGGATCATCAGGCCGCCGTAATGGCCGTAGTCGGCCGGCCACCAGTCCTGGCTCTCGGTCATCAGCGCCTTCACGTCGGCCTTCACGGCCTCGAAGTCCAGGTCCTTCACCGCCTCGCGGTAGTCGAAATCGCCAAGCGGGCTGACCTTGGTGTCGTGCTGATGCAGAATGTCGAGGTTCAGCGTCTTGGGCCACCAATGCGTGACTTCCGTCTCCGCCGTGGTGAGCGCGCCGTGCATCACCGGGCATTTGCCGGCCGGTCTGTCGTCGCCGTCCATCATCTCGTCTCTCCGATCTCCACTAAGTGCCTTGCGTTGTCCGCCCGGGCATATCGTCCGCGTCCCCTGCCCGGAGACGCCGCCCCGGATGCGGGGAACCTGATCGATTCCCTGTTTCCCGGCGCGAACGTATCACCCCATCGCAATCAGTTTAAGTTGAATTGCCTGATTGGTTTGATAATCTCAGCTTATGAATGGAGTCACGCTGAAACAGATGCGGTATTTCGATGCCTTGGCGCGCCAGGGGCATTTCGGACGCGCCGCGGATATCTGCGCGATCTCCCAGCCCGCCCTCTCGATGCAGATCCGCGAGATGGAGCGGACGCTCGGCACCGCACTTTTCGAACGCGGACCGCGTTCCGTGGCTCTGACCGGGTTCGGCGAGGACCTCCTGGTGCGCGTGCGCGAGATCCTGCGCCGGGTGGACGAGGTGGAGGACATGGCGCGTGCCGTCCGCGACCGGCTGGCTGGCCGCGTGCGGATCGGCGTGATCCCGACCGTCGCCCCCTATCTCCTGCCCCGCGTCGTGGGCGCCATCGCGGCGCAGCACCCGGGCCTCGACTTGCAACTGCGCGAAACGCTGACCTCGCGGCTGTTGGGGGAACTCTCCGACGGCGCCCTCGACACCGCCATCGTCGCGCTGCCGATCTCCGAGCCCGCCTTCGAGGAGGCGCCGCTCTTCACCGAGGATTTCGTGCTGGTGCGACCCGGCGCGGATGCGGGAAAACCGGTCCCCTCCCCCGAAAGGCTGCGCGAGATGCGGCTTCTCCTGTTGGAGGAAGGCCATTGCTTCCGCGATCAGGCCTTGTCCTTCTGCAACATGACCGCCAGCGCGCCGCGGGAGATGATGGACGGCTCGTCGCTGTCCACGCTGGTGCAGATGGTGGGCGCCGGCCTTGGCGTGACGCTCATCCCGGAGATGGCGGTCGCGGTCGAGACACGCTCGGCCGACGTCTCGATCGCGCGGTTCGAGGCGCCGGGGCCGCAGCGGACGATCGGCATGATCTGGCGCCGCTCGACGCCGCTGGCGGGCCAGTTGCGCGATCTCGGCGCGATCGTGAAGGAAGCCGCCCTCGGCGCGCCGCCTCAGTGAACGGAGATGAGGCCGTCCACCTCGCGGTCGGCCACGCCCTGCCAGGCCGAGAGCGTCGTGGCGCTGTCGGGCCCTGATACCGACGCGAGGAGGAACTGCCCGCGCAGGCCCGCCAGCAGGACATGGCAGCCGTTCTGCTGCGGCGCGAAGGTCACCGCGCCCTTGGTCTCCAGCTCGGGCGCGAGCGGAAAGCTCTCGGCGAGGAACACGTCCAGCATTTCAACCGCCCAGTCGGCCAGCGCCTCCGCCTCGTCCTTGGAGCCCTTGACCACATGCGCTTCGTCCACGTCGATCAGGACGGCGGACAAGACGTCGATCCTCTCGTGCTCGACCAGGGCCTCGATCCATGTCGAGGTCCCGGGCTTGCGGGGCTCGGGACCCGGAACCCCGGCAGCAAGACGCAACGCGGCCGTCGAAATGCCGCCCGCCGCGGCATCGGCCTCGTCGGCGGGATGGCTCGTGATCCGGACCGAGCCCGCGCGGCGGCACACATCGACGAGAAGGTCGGCCAATGCACCGGCATCGTCCGAGCCGAGCGCGCCGGGCGGAAGACCGGAGGCGGCACCGGGCGGAAGCTCGGCCGAACACAGGCGCAGGACCTGACGCTCGGCCACCTCCAGCGCGATCCGCGCGCCACCGTCGAAGCCGAGCTCGACACGCCGGGGCAGAACACAATCCTCCAGCTGCCGCAGGATCACGGAAATCCCCTGCACATGGGAGGAATAGGCCCGAGCAGCCGTGAGCGAGGCGCCCTCGGCACCGGCCCGGTACAGGATATCACGGACGGAATTTCGGTCGGTCATTTCGACATCGCCTCGCGGAAGGCCACCACGTTCGAACCGTTGTCGGGCGCGGCCTCGGCCAGCGCCTCGCGCATGGCGTCAAGCACGGCGGCAAGGTCCGTCTTGGGCCCGCAGACACACACGAGCGCCTCGCAGGGATCGCCGTAGGCGCGCATGAACACGCGGGTCGCCGTGGGCGTTCGGAACACCGCCTCGCCCGTCGTGTCGTGCGAGGCAAGCCGCGGCGCGGTCAGGAAGCCGCGCGCGCAGACGCACAGCGTGTCGAGGTTTTCCTGCGGGTAGACGAGGCGCGAATCCGATGCCAGTACCGTGCCCGACACGATGTCGGCGTAAAGCACCAGCTCGCAATCGGGGAGCCGCTTCCGCATCTGTGCCAGGGTGCCGGGGGTCATCGGGGTTCGGGTCTCGCGTCTTTCTTGCGTGTTTCGGAATAGCGGATCAAAGCGCCGAGCCGGCGCTTCCGGTGGTTCGGCGCGGGCGGCGCGCGGCGGTGACGCCGCCCATGGTCACCCGGCGCGGCACGATCGAGACGCCGCGGGCGGCCGGCGCATGATCCTCGAGCCTCAGAACGGTGGCCTCGCCCGAGCGGCGATCGTCGGATGGATCTGGCTCGTCCGCGGGCGCCGCCCCGGAAAGCCCCGTGCGCAGTGTCTCGAGCGCCGCGCGCACGGCCTCGATCCCGTTCTGCGCCTCCGTCCCGTTCTGCGCCGACAGCAGATCGACGGTGAAGATGTCGCGGAACAGGCCCGAGGTCTCGCGCCGCACCCGCTTCAGCAGGCGCGCGCGGTCGTGCTCGGACAGGACCTTGTCAATGCGCGTGACCAGCAGGATGCTGCGCGCCTGGATCTCGGGGTCGATGCCGTCCCAGATGGCGGCCTCGGACTGGCGCCAGGCCTGGGTCGCGGGCGTGCACCAGATGACGGCGTCCGCCTCGGGCAGGACGGCGTTCCAGATATCGGCGGACATGTTGGGGTCCGAGCTTCCGGGCATGTCGATCAGGTCGACGCCCGCAAGGATGTCGGCGGGCAGGAACACCCGGACATAGCGGGTGCCCGCGATCGGGACCGAGGCGATGGCCTCGGCATCAATCTCGGTTTCCTCGCCCTCGCTGTCCACGACGACCGGGTCGCTGTCGCCCTGGCAATACCAGATCGGCGGCACCTGCGTCGCGGTCACGCGGACCGGCGAGGACACGTGTCCAAGCAGCACGTTGGTCAGCGTGCTCTTGCCCGAGGAAAACTCGCCCAGGATCGCGATCCGGGGACGGCGGCCGCCATCCATGGCGGGAAAGGCGTCATGCATCATGGCGTTCTTGTTCCTTCTGCTCGGTCCGGATCAGCCCCGCAAGCAGCGCGGTGGCGTTTTCCAGGCTCTTTTCACGGGCCTCGGCGTCCTGCGCCATCTTCTCCCGCAATTCGTCCAGCCGTTCTTCCGTCTGGGCCGCCATGGCCAGAAGACTGCGGCGCTGTCCCGCGATGAAGCTCTGCAAGCCATCGTGGGCGGCCTTTCGGAAGACCTCGGCATGTTCGTCCTTGAGCGCGGCCACCATGGGGGCGATCTCGGCGTCGATCATGCCCGAGAATTCCTCGGCGAAAGCGGCGTAGCTGCGGCGGCGGCGCCACCAGCGGGTCCACCAGTTGCCCTTGATGTCGAGCGCGATGGTCTGGCCCAGCGTCACGGGCGGCGGCGCGTCGGGAACCGGGGGCGGCTCCAGCGCGAAGGCGGTATCGGACAGTTCGAACGTGCCGCGGAACAGCGCCTCGAGCGCGGTCGCGGTCTTGTCGTAGACGACGGAAGTCGCCTTGGCGGACTTGGCCGCGAAGACCTGGTAGCCCGACCGCAGCAGCACCCGAAGACCCGTGGGGTCATAGGTCCAGACCTTGTCGTCCCCGTTTTCCTCCAGGTGCTTCACGAGCGCCGCGGTGGCCCGGGTCAGGAACGTGCGCCGCGCCCCGTCGAGCCGCGCATCGAGCGCATCGACGAGCCGGCCGAGTTCGGCCTCGAGCTCTTCCTCGGCGCCGATCAGGATCTTGTCGATTTCGCTGCCCAGCGCCCCCTTGGCGACGGCCCGGGTCCCGACGCCCGCCACCCTTTCGGCCGCGAGACTGCGCGAGGCGGTAAGGCCACGGGCGATGTTGCGGGCCGCGCGGGCGGCCTGTTCGACCATGTCGCGCCCCTCGCCCTGGAGGATGCGCTCGGAAATCGCGCGGCCCAGCGCCGGCAGGCCCGACAGGTTCCAGATGACTTCCTCGGCGTTCGGCTCCGACAGGCCGCCACGCACCTCGTGCTCGGCCAGGTTGACGAGCGCGTCGGCGCTGGCCTTGCCGAGCGTGTTCAACTCTCCCGCCAGCGCGTTGGTCGCCCAATGCGCGCTGCCAAAGAGGATCGCGGCGTCCGTAGGCCCGTTCTGCGCCTTGAGCGTCGCGCGGATACTCTCGCGGATTTCGGGGATCTCACGCGCGGGATCGGCCAGTTCGTCGACGCGGTTCACGAAGATGATGACGTCGCGGGCGCGGATGTTGGCGATCATCCGGATCAGCGCCATGTCGACCGTGGACAGCGCCTGATGCGCCGAAAGAACGACGACGCAGACCCGGCTCGACCGGATCGCGTTCACGGTGATCTGTTCACGCACGAGGAAAGTATCGTTGACGCCCGGCGTGTCGCGCACGCAGATCGGCCAGACGAGGCCACGCTGACTGAGGTAGAGCTCGGCCGACTTGGTGATGTCCGCGAAACGGCCCTGCCCGCTGTCGAGGCCGTCCTCCCCCTCGCCTTCGTCACCGAGGCAGACGTAGCGCTCCACCAGTTCCGCATCGACATAGCCGTAGTCGTGTTCCTGCCCGAGGAGCATCTCGAAGCTGCGGCCAAGGCGCTGGCGCGATTTCTCGCGCATCGCCTCGAGCTGTTCGCGCACGGTCTCGAGTTCCTTGTCGGCCCCCGCGCGGCGCGCAAGCTCGCCCACCCGGCCACCGCGACTGAGCAGGTTCGACCACTCCTCCTCGCTGAAGAAACGGAACCGGGCGTGCTGGGCCGACTCGCGGATGCGCGGCGAGACATGGAGCGACGTGATGACCGAGGTCCATGGGTTGATGTCGGCGGGCAAAAGGCCCGGCCGCCCCACCATGGCGTTCACCAGCGAGGTCTTGCCCGCCTTGACCTGCCCGATCATCGTCACGCTGGGCTCGAAGGCCCGGATCTGGCGGCGCAGGTCCCTGATCGCGTGCTCGGCCTCGGCATCGCCGACCTTGAGGAGCGCCTCGAGCGCCTCGTCGACAGTCCGCAGCTCCTGCACGAGTGGCGAAAGCCCACGGTAGGCAGCCGCCATCAGGCGGTCGTTGGCCGGCATCTGTGCGGCGGGTGCTGTCAGGCTTCGATCCTGCTTCATCTCTTCTTCCTCAACGTGGCTGATGAAATTCATGCAGCCATTGCCTGCTCGAAATCGGTCCTCAACTGATAAAGAACTCGCGCCGCGTCCTCGGCCTGCCCCGGCCCGGACTCGACCTGGAGCAGGATCACGGTGTCGCACGCCTGGTCGATCGCATCCCTCAGGCGCGCGGCCAGCGGATCATCGTCTGGCCAGGCGGAGACAAGTTCGCGAAGCGCCTCGGCGGTCTCGGCGCAGTGTTCCAGCACTTCCTCGGACCAGCCGTCGGTTTCCTCGCGCCATTCCAACAGCTCGGCCAGCGCACGCGACCGGCGCTTGAGATGCAGGATCGGCCCCGACACGAGCGCGCGTGCCGCTGCCAGCGCCTTGTCGGAGGGCTTGTCGGAGGCCCTGTCGGACGCTTTGTCGGACGCCTTGTCCGACGGGCCCGGCGTGACCTGCGTTTCAGGCGCCCGCGTGGTCGGCTTCTCGTGGTCCTGACGCGCGGCGGCCCCGGGCGCTGCGCCACTCCGCGGCGGCTCTGCCGGTGTGCGTGGACCGCGCGGCGGAAGGGGGTGATCCTCGGGCTCGACCTGCGGCAGGCGATCGGCCTCGACGGCGCCGGCATCGAGCTCGGCCCGGCGGAACCGGTGCAGGAACAGTTCGGCGGCATCCACGTCCTCGGCCCGCGCCGCAGCGATATCGGCCGTCAGCCGATGCTTGAGCGCGCTCAGCGTCGCGGCGGCCTCCGACGGTGCGGGCGCGTGAATCACCGCGTCGAAAAGGCCGCGGGCCCGCGCCGAGGCCGCGTCGCGGTCGCCGGTGATGACGAGGTAGCAATGGTTTTTGAGCCGGTCCGGCGCCGCAGCCCAGACCGCGGCCTCCGCTGAATCGAAATCGGCGGCGCAATAGATCGCGATCTCGGACCGCTTCGCCGCCCAGGCGAGCGCGGGCGCACAGGCCTCGGGGCCGGCGTCGAGTTCCAGGGCGAGGAACGACATCGCGTCCAGCACGCGGATCGGAGCCTCGATCTGCACGAACAGCGGGCCATAGCTCATCAGGTCCCCGGCCGGATAGCCGTCCTGGTCGAGCGAGCTTCCGTCCTCGAAGGTCGCGACGTGGCGCGGAGCGGGCCCGAAGCTCAGTTCCACCGCAGGACCGCCCGGCACGACGCCGGCGACGGCCTCGCCCAGCATCGCGCGCAGGACGCCTGTCACGTCTTTCGCGGCCCGACCGAGGATCGCCACCCGCGCAGGCCGGCGCAGCGCGTCGGCAAGCCCGGCGCAGCTGACCGCCTCGGCCTGCGTCAGAACGCCCGACGCCAGAAGCGCCTCGAGCCGTCCGAGCGTGGCCTGGGTATCGCGGATGGTGTCCCTCATGCGTCAGCCCCGCGTCTTCGCGGCCGCGTTGGCGGCGGTTGCGGGGACCATCGGGCGGCCGATCGCATTGGCGACGGCCGACCAGAGCGAGGGTGCCGGAAGCGTTTGCGCAGCGCTTGCGGCAGGTTCGAGCACGCGGATCACGACGACCGACGTGTTGTCCTGTTCGGGATCGCCATGGGCATTGACCGCCTCGATCAGGGCTTCGGCGATCTCGCGGCTTTCGGCGAACGGCGCACCAGCTGCGATATGTGCGATCTGCGCCTCGCTCAGCGCCTGAAGCCCGTCGCTCGCCATGAGCAGTACGTCGCCGTCCCTGAGCTCCATCCGGCGCGGCGGGCAATCCACTTCCGGAATGCGCTGGCCGGTCAGTGCCGAGGTCAGGCAATTGCGCTGCGGATGGCTGCGGGCGGCTTCCTCGTCGATCATGCCGCGGGCGACCATGAGGTCGATCTCGGGCGCCATGGAGTGGTCGTCGTTGAGCCGGATCAGTCCGCCATCGCGCAGGAGGTAGAGAAGCGAGTCGCCCACCGAGACCCATTGCAGGCCGCCCTCGACGAGCGCCGCCGCGACGACAGTGCCCCCCATGCCCGCCTGTTCCGGGCAGGCCTCGATCTGCGCGCGCAGGCTGGCGTTCGCGGTCTCGACCGCATCCGACAGGAGCGCCGAAAGCTCGTCGGGCGCATCGAAGGGATCGCGGCTCCGCAAGATCAGCTCGGCGAAGATCTCGGCCACGATGATCCGGCTCGCAAGGTCGCCCGCCGCGTGCCCGCCCATTCCGTCGGAAACCACGGCAAAGCCGAAGGCCGCGCCCTGCGGGCAGGAGACGGCAAGGGCGTCCTCCTGCCGTTCGCGGCGGCCCTGCGCCTGCGCCGAGGCGACATCGAAACGGATGGCGGCGGGGTCAGTCATCGGCCAGTCCATCCTCGCCGCCATCCGGCCCCCATGTGAAACCCTCGCCGCACAGCGCGACGAAACGCAGGCTGGTCTTGCCGATGCGGATCACGTCGCCGTCGAAAAGCTCTTCGGTGGCGAGCACCGGCATCCCGTTCCTGCGGACGATGTTCGACTTGTTGCCATGACCGAGGAAAAAGCGGTTCTGCTCGGCGTCATAGGCGATGGCGGCGTGGTTCTGTCGCGAGATGCTGGGATCGCCGAAGTTGAGGCGGATCGCCTGGTCGTCGCCGCGCCCGATCGAGGACACGCTCATCGTGACCGCGAAGAAGGCGCCGCGGCCGGGGCCGTCCACGACGACGATCCAGCCTGCGGGAAACCGGACCTCCGGCGACGATCGATGCGCGACGGCCGAGATCGGGTCCATCTCCAGTTCGGGCGCATGGAACCCCAGGACCCTGGTCTTGCCGCTGTCCGGCATGGCGGGCGACGCGCCGGCATCCGGCATTCCCGCGCCCCGCTGGGCGGCCTGACGCTCTGCGGCGGCGAGCGCGCGGCGGGCGCGGCTGGCCATGTCCTCGCCCTCGGGGGGCTGGACGGCGTCGATACGCGGCTCGATCGGCGCGAAGCGGCGCGGTGGCAGGGCGTCGGACACGGGGGCCGCGGGGACATGGGGGCGCGAAGGGGCGGGCGCGGCGGCCGCGGCTTCGTCAGACGGGTCGAGATCCCAGATCTGGCGGCGCGGCTGGGAAACGGGCGGCGCCTCTGCCGCCGCGCGGCGCGGCGCTTCGCCGGAGGCAAGATCGCGCGAAGATGGCATGAAGGGTGTCCTCCCGGGTAGGGGCATGTCGGGGGTGGAGGCAGGTGCGGACGCGGCGGGCGCCTGATCTCCGGCCGTGGCCGACCCTTGTCCGGGCGACCGGGGCGCCAGCGGGCGCATGCGAACGGCGACATCGCGCAGACGTTTCATGGCTTCGATCCTTTCGCATCGAACGTGAGAGAGCGCCGGCCGCCGAACAGCGCGCGGCGGACCGGTCCGTGACGGGGCGCAGGCGACGCGCCGCCATTGGCGGCCTGCGGGGCGACCTGCACCCGGCGCGGCAGGACCGACGACACGGCCTGCGTGGCGGCGCTTTCCTTGGGGTTCGTTCCGGTTTCGGCGGCGGCCGACCTGCCGACACCGTCGATCTCGTCGAATTCCTCGAGCAGCGGCCGGGACAATGCCTTCATCGCCTCGTGGAACTGGCGCGCCTCCTCGGCCTCGATGGCGGCGCGGCGCGCGGACTGGGCGGCACGCTCGGCGGCGATGGCGGCCTGAACCTCCTCGGCCTCGCGCTGCGCCTGGGCGGCGGCATCGGCGCGGGCGCGCTCCTCCTCCTCGGCGCGCGCGCGGGCCTCGGCCTCCATGGCGGCGCGCTCCTCGTCCGTCATCTGATGCTGGGCTTCGAGCACCTCGCGCTGACGGCGCTCGCGCTCTTCCCACTCGCGCTCGAACTCGCGCACGAGCTCGGCCACGCGGCGCTCCAGCTCCTCGTCCTCGTCGGCCTGCTGCAGAAGGCGCTCCTGCCGGCGGGCCTCGTCGATCATGTCGCGCCAGGCGGCAGCGCTCTGCAGACGGTCCTTCGGAAAGACGCTCAGGCAGCGGTTGATCGCGTCGAGGAAATAGGGGTCGTAGCCGTCGATCTCACCCAGGGGATCCAGCGGGTCGCGCTTTTCCCGCGCGGTCGCGGCGAGGCGCGAATGGCTGGAGGGCGGGGCCGTGCGGCTGACGACGTGATAGAAGGTGGCGGCGAGCGCGTAGAGATCGCTCGAATAGGCGTGATCGGATCCCGCCAGGTAGAATTCCTGCGGGCTGTAGCCGTCCTTGACCGTCAGCACCTTCGACAGAACGCGCGACACGCGCGTGGCGCTTTCGCGGGCGGCGCCGAAATCGATCAGCACCGGCAGGTTGTCGGCATCGATCAGGATGTTGTCCGGCGAGATGTCGCGGTGCAGGATGTCATGCCCGTGGATGTAGCTCAGCGCCTCCAGGATCTGGATCAGGAGCGCCTTCACGTCCTCGGGCGCGAGGCGGTCGGGGTCGTTCTCGATAACGTCGAGAAGGGTTTTCCCGTCCACGAAATCCATCGCCATGTAGGCGGTGCCATTGTCGCGGAAATACTGGTGCACGCCGACGATGTAGGGATGCTGGAGCGCGGCCAGTGCGCGCGCTTCCTTCTCGAACAGTTCGAGAATCGCGCCGAACTCGGTCTCGTTCCCCGAGGACCGCAGCCGCACCGTCTCGTCCACGCGGCAGCACATGGCGGAGGGGAAGCATTCCTTGATGACGACACTGCGCCCGAGGCTGTCGCGGGCCAGGTAGGTGACGCCGAAGCCACCGGAGTTCAGGTAACGTTCGATCGTGTACTGCCCGCCGCACAGCCGTGCGCCGGGGGGTAGCTCGTCGCCATATGAACCAGAGCGTTGCATGATCAGGGCGCGTTCCGGGTTCCCACACTTCTCGACGCGCCAAGCGCGCGCCAAGCCTCTTGATAAGCTACTGAATGGACCATTTTCGCGCTCAGAAAGTGACGAAAGCGTGGCGTGGCAAAGGGACGGAAACGACCCTTCCCGAGAATGCGAAACTGTCCCCGGAGAGAGGGGACCAAACCCGCCCCGCAGCCCCATCCAGCAGGCGGTTCCGCCCCTGTGACAAAGGGATGGAACGGGGGCCGAAGCGAAAGTGGCCGGAAATCGGGCAGTGGGTTTGACCTGTGCCACAATCCGGCCCTAGGGTCCGTCTCCATGAGCACGCCGACCATGGCAGCGGGGTTCGCCGCGGCCCTCCTTGACTTCGCCGTCCTGCGCGGGGCGGATCGCGCCGGTCTTCTCGCCGCCTGCGGCCTGACCGAGGGCGCGCTGGCCGAACAGGACGGGCGCATTCCGCTCGCGGCCTACCAGGCCCTGATCGGGGCCGCGATCGCGGCCACGGGCGACAGCGCGCTCCTGCTGCGCCACACGCTCGAAAGCCGGCTCGAGACCATGTCGATCGTCGGCCAGATCGTGCATTCCTCGGGATCGATGGTGCACTCGATGGCGCAACTCAATCGCTATGCACGGCTGATGGCGGACGTCGACACGCTGAACGGGCGCGACCGGTTCGAGGTGCTCGACCGCGCGGGCGAGGTCTGGATCGTCGACCACCTGCCGGTGCCGGACAGTCAGTACATCGGGATCGAGGCCTCTTTCGCCCGCTTCATCAGCGAATTCCGCCGTTCCTTCCCCGAGCGCGTCTTCGCCATCGAGATGGAGGTGACCTACCCGCCACCGCCCCATGCCGCTGAATACCCCGAACTGTTCCGGATCCCCGTCCGTTTCGGCGCCGCGCGCAATGCGCTCCGGATCGACCGGTCGTGGCTGGATACCGAATTCGAGCCCGGCAACGCCTACGTCTTCGGCATCTTCACCCGGCACGCCGATGCGCTGCTGGAGGAGATGGAGCGCGCGGCCTCGGTGCGGGCGCGGGTCGAGGGGCGCATCCTGCCGCGGCTTCACGAGGGCACGCTGTCGATGGACGCCATCGCGCGCGACCTCGGCATGAGCCGCCAGACGCTTTACCGCCGCCTGCAGGACGAGGGCGTGACCTTCGCCCAGGTGCATGACGACCTGCGCAGCCGCATGGCGCGCGACTATCTCTCGGCGCGCAAGGTCACGGTGGGCGAGGCCGCGTATCTTCTCGGCTTCTCCGAGGCGTCGAGTTTCGTGAGGGCCTTCCGGCGCTGGACGGGCATGAGCCCGGGCGAGTTCCGCGACGGAGGCGGCTGAAACGATCATCTGGAACCGGCGGTCAATCGTTTGAAACCTCCGGTCATGGCGCGGGGCCAGGGCCTCCCGTAGCCAGCGGTCCAACGCAACCACGGACCGGAGACACTGCTGTGAAAGCCCTTCCTCCCCTTCTCGCCGCCGCCTTCGTGCTCGGCGCCTGCGCCGACAGCGGCGCGAACTATACGCCTGTTCTCGACGGCCCGCCGGGGCCTGCCTTCCAGGATGACCTCGCCGCCTGCCAGGCCCTCGCCCGCGATCAGCGGCAGTTCGACCAGGAGACGATGGGCGCCGCGGTCCTCGGGGCCGGCGCCGGCGCGCTCTTCGGTCATTTCGACGACGGCGCGGACGTGGCCGGCGGCGCGATTGCCGGGGCGCTCGCAGGCGGCACGGCGGCGGCGGTCGAGAGCTCCGAACGGCGCGAGGCCATCGTCGTCCAATGCCTGCGCGGGCGCGGCCACCGGGTCGTGGGCTGAGGGGCGCAAAGATGTCCGATCTCATCAAGACCCGCCTCTGCCGCTTCGTCGCGCTGCGCGAACTTCTGACCGGTGCAAGCAGGCCCGAGGGCCCCCGCCGCCTGCCAGGATCCCCGCGGCTCAGGCGCGACATCGGCCTGCCCGAGGACCTGCCGCCACGGCCTCCCCAGGTGTTCCACCCGCACCCGCCACTGCCTGTCGGGCGCATCTGAACACATCAACGTCGCCCCGCAATGTTTTGAAAGAAATGGAAATGTCATGAAATCCGTCTTCGTCGCAGGCGCCACCGGCTATCTTGGCCGGCACCTTTGCCGGGAATTCAGCCGCCGCGGCTGGTATGTCACCGCGCTCGTCCGGAATGCAGCCCGCGCCGGTGACCTCGACGCCGACACGCTGGTGGAGGCCGAGGCGACGCGGGCCGAAACGCTCAGGGGCGCGATGGAGGGGGCCGATCTCGTCGTCTCCGCCCTCGGGATCACGCGGCAGGCCGACGGGCTCGGCTACCGCGACGTGGACTACGGCGCGAACCTGAACCTGCTGGCCGAGGCCCGGCGCGCTGGCGTGGGCCGCTTCGCCTATGTCCATGTCCTGAACGCGAGCCGCATGCCCGGGGTGCCGCTCGTCGCGGCCAAGGCCGACTTCGTCGTGGCGCTTCAGGCCTCGGACATCGCCTCGACCATCGTCGCGCCATCTGGTTTCTTTTCCGACATGCAGGCCTTCTTCGACATGGCCCGGGCCGGGCGTGCCTGGCTTTTCGGGTCGGGAACAGCGCGGATCAACCCGATCCACGGCGCGGACCTGGCCCGGGCGCTCGTCGATGCGGTCGAAGCCGGACGCGGCTGGATCGACGTGGGCGGCCCCGAGACCTTCACCCAGTCCGAGATCGCCGCGCTTGCTTTCGCCGCCCTGGGCAAGCCGGTCCGCATCACCCGCCTGCCCGACATGGTGCGCCGAACCGCGCTTCGGCTTCTGCCATTCGTGACACCGCGCAAGGTCCACGGGCCCGCGCAGTTCTTCCTCACCGCGATGGCGATGGACATGGTGGGCGCGCCCACCGGGTCCAGAAGCCTCGCACGCCACTTCTCCGACCTTGCCGCGAAAGGATGACCAGATGACACTCCAACGCACCGGCGGTCTCGCCGCACTGACCTGCGCCGCGACCTACCTCGTGGGTTTCGCCCTTCTCGTGACGGTGCTGGCGCCGCTCGGCTATGGCACGAACGCCATCGACGCGGAGGCCGTCGTGGCCTTCATCGGCGAACGCGCGAGCCTTCTGATCGGGTGGAACAGCACGATCTACATCGTCAACGCGCTGGCGCTCGCGGTGCTGGTCGTCGCGCTTCATGACAGGCTGAAGACCGACGCGCCCGCATGGGCCGAAGTCACACGGGCCTTCGGGCTGATCTGGGCGGCGCTCGTCCTCGGCGCGGGCATGATCGCGAACGTGGCGGTGGAACGCGCGGCGACCCTCGGCGCCACCGACCCCGCGGGCGCAGCGGAGCTGTGGGAGGTGCTGCACGCGGTCGAGCTGGGCCTCGGCGGCGGCAACGAGATCGCGGGCGGCGTCTGGATCCTCTGTGTCAGCATCGCGGGCCGCACGCTCGGTCACCTCGCCCGGGGCATCGGCATCGTGGCGGGCGCCGCCGGCCTCGCGACGCTTGTGCCCGCGCTTGGCGACACTGCGGGCGCGGTCTTCGGCCTCGGCGCGATCGCGTGGTTCGTGGCGTCGGCGGTCGCGCTCCTGCGGGCGCGCTAGCAGTCCAGCGTCGTCCGGCGCTCCCACTCCGTCAGATGGCGGGCGTAGTCCGTCCACTCGGCGTGTTTGTACTTGGCGAAGGCCGCGGCGGCGCTGGTCCCGATGGCCTCGCCGAGCGCGGTGTCCGCCTCGAAGGCACGCACGGCATCGAGCAGGTTCAGGGGCAGCTTCGGCGCGTCGACGGTGTGGCCATCGACATACATGTCGATATCCAGCCGCTTGCCCGGATCGGCCTTGGTCGCGATCCCGTCGAGACCCGCGGCGAGGATCGCGGCGGGCAGGAGATAGGGGTTCGCCGCCCCGTCTGCGAGGCGGAGCTCGATCCGCCCCGGCCCCGGAATGCGCACCATGTGGGTCCGGTTGTTGCCGCCATAGCTGATCGTGTTGGGCGACCACGTCGCGCCCGAGGTCGTGACGGGCGCGTTCAGTCGTTTGTATGAATTGACCGTCGGGTTCAGCACCGCCGCCAGCGCCGGCGCATGGCCGATGAGACCGCCGAGGAAAGCATAGGCCGTCTCGGACAGCCCAAGCTCGGCCTCGCCTGCGAAAAGGTTCTCGCCCGCCTTGTTCCACATCGACAGGTGCGCGTGGCAGCCGTTGCCGGTGAGGTTGGCGAAGGGCTTGGGCATGAAGGTCGCGCGCAGCCCGTGCTTCTCGGCCACGGCGCGGGCCATGAACTTGAAGAAGGCGTGACGGTCGGCGGTGACAAGGGCGTCGTCGAAGTCCCAGTTCATCTCGAACTGGCCGTTCGCGTCCTCGTGGTCGTTCTGGTAGGGGTTCCAGCCGAGCTCCAGCATGTAGGTGCAGATTTCGGCGATCACGTCGTAGCGCCGCATCAGCGCGTCCTGGTCGTAGCAGGGTTTTTCCTGGATATCCGCGGGGTCAGAGATGGCGGTGCCGTCCGGGGTGGTGAGGAAGAATTCGCACTCCACCCCGTGCTTGAGGTACATGTCCTGCGCTGCCGCCCGCGCCATGACGTTCTTCAGCACGACGCGCGGGGCGTTTGCGAAGGGTGCGCCCTTGTAATGCACATCGGCGGCGAGCCAGCCGACCTCGGGCTTCCACGGCAGCTGGATCAGGCTGTCGGGGTCGGGAATGGCGAGGATGTCGGCATCCGCGGGCGACATGTCGAGCCAGGCGGCGAAACCCGCGAAACCCGCGCCGTCCTTCGCCATGCCGGTGATGGCCTCGGCCGGCGCGAGCTTGGCGCGCTGCACGCCCAGAAGGTCGGTGAAGGAAATCAGGAAGAACTTGATGCCCTTCTCTTTCGCGATCGCCGCAAGGTCGGTCATGTCGGTCCCCCGTTTCTTTTTCCGCGTCTCCGGGCCGGGTCTCAGCCCTGCCCCGGTATCCAGTTGGTCCCCGCCAGCGGCACGCCCGCCATCGCCGCCGATTCCACCGTCAGCGCCACGAGGTCCTCGGGTTCGAGGTTGAGCACATGGCTTTTTCCGCAGGCCCGCGCGATGGTCTGAAGCTCCAGCGTCATGACGTTGAGATAATTGGCCAATCTGCGCCCTGCCGCCACGGGGTCGAGCCGCGCGGCAAGCCTCGGGTCCTGCGTGGTGATGCCCGCGGGGTCGTTGCCCTCGTGCCAGTCGTCGTAGGCGCCGGCGGTGGTGCCGAGCTTCTGATACTCCGCCTCCAGCGCCGGGTCGTTGTCGCCCAGCGCCACCAGCGCCGCCGTCCCGATCGAAACCGCGTCGGCGCCGAGCGCCAGCGCCTTGGCCACGTCCGCGCCGTTGCGGATGCCGCCCGAGACGATCAGCTGCACCTTGCGGTGCATGTCGAGATCCTTCAGCGCCTGCACCGCGGGCCGGATCGCGGCGAGCGTGGGGATGCCCACATGCTCGATGAAGACGTGCTGCGTCGCCGCCGTGCCGCCCTGCATCCCGTCGAGGACCACGGCATCGGCCCCCGCTTTCACGGCGAGCGCCACGTCGTAGTAGGGCCGCGAGGCGCCGACCTTGATGTAGATCGGCACGCGCCAGCCGGTGATCTCGCGCAGTTCCTGGATCTTGATCTCCAGGTCGTCGGGGCCGGTCCAGTCGGGATGCCGGCAGGCCGAGCGCTGGTCGATTCCCTGCGGCAGGGTGCGCATCTCGGCCACCCGCTCGGTGATCTTCTGGCCCAGAAGCATGCCGCCCCCGCCAGGCTTCGCCCCCTGCCCCACGACGACCTCGATCGCGTCGGCCATGCGCAGGTGATCGGGGTTCATCCCGTAGCGTGACGGCAGAAGCTGGTAGACGAGCGTGTTGGAGCTTTCCCGCTCCTCCGGCGTCATGCCGCCGTCGCCCGTCGTCGTGGACGTTCCGGCAGCATTGGCCCCGCGCCCGAGCGCCTCCTTCGCCTGCGCCGAGAGCGAGCCGAAGGACATGCCGGCGATGGTGATGGGGGTCCTGAGCGTGATGGGGTTCTTCGCGTTCCGCGCGCCGATCACGACCTCGGTCCCGCATTTCTCGCGGTAGCCTTCCAGCGGATAGCGCGACATCGACGCGCCGAGGAACAGGAGGTCGTCGAAATGCGGCAGGTGCCGCTTCGCGCCGCCGCCCCGGATGTCGTAGAGGCCCGTGGCGGCCGCGCGACGGATCTCGGACAAGGTGTAGTCGTCGAAGGTCGCCGACTTCACCGGAACGGTGCGCGGGATGCGGGGTTGCTCGGTCATCGCATCACCTCAATAGGAGCCGACATTGTCGATCTTGAAGTTGTAAAGCCGCCGGGCCGAGCCGTAGCGGCGGAACTCGGACGGGTCGGCAAAAAGGCCCGCGCGGTCCAGAAGCCCCGCGACGATGGCCACATGTTCGGGACGCATCTCTTTCTCGATGCAGTCGGTGCCGAGGCGCTTCACGCTGCCGCGCACGAAGAGCCGCGCCTCGTAGATCGAGTCGCCCAGATCCTCGCCCGCGTCGCCAAGGACCACGAGATTGCCCGCCTGCGCCATGAAGGCCGACATGTGGCCGACATTGCCGCCGACGACGATATCGACGCCCTTCATGGAGATGCCGCAGCGCGCCGAGGCATTGCCCTCGATCACCACGAGGCCGCCATGTCCGGTGGCCCCCGCCGACTGGCTGGCGTCGCCCGTGACGCGGACGATCCCGGACATGATGTTCTCGGCGACGCCCGTGCCCGCATTGCCGCGGATCGTGATCTCGGCCTCCTTGTTCATGCCGCCGCAATAGTAGCCCGCGTGCCCCTCGACCGTGACCGAGACGGGGTGCATCAGCCCGCAGGCCAGCGCGTGCCGCCCGCCGGGGTTGCGCAGCGTGAAGGCCCCTTCGGTCGCTGCCTGCAGCGTGGCGTTCGCATCGCGCACCGACATCTCGGCGAGGTCGAGGACGCCCGCGTTGGTAATCGCTTCCGCCGTCATCATGCCGCCGCCCTCATGCCTTCGCCGCCCCAGCTGTAGACCACGCCCGGCTCCGGCTCCCAGATGCGGGCGTGCTCCACGCCGGGAAGCTGGGCGATGGCACGGAACTCGCTGGCCATGGCCACCCACTGGTCGGTCTCGGCCAGCACGGCGGGCTTGCAGGCGATGGGGTCGCGCAGAACGGCGAAGCCGTCGCGGGTCCCGATTGTCAGGGTATAGAAGCCGTCGAGGCGTTTCAGCGCGGCTTCAAGCGCCTCCTTCAGCGTGTCGCCCTCGCGCATCCGCCAGGACAGGAAGGCGGCCGCCACCTCGCTGTCGTTCTCGGTCTGCAGTTTCTCGCCACGGGCTTCGAGGAAACCGCGAAGAAGGAAGTGGTTGGAGAGCGATCCATTGTGGACGAGGCAGGTATCGGGACCGGTGGAGAACGGGTGCGAGCCCGCGATGGTCACCGCGCTTTCGGTGGCCATGCGGGTGTGGGCGATCCCGTGGGTGCCCGAGCGACCCTCGAGGCCGAAGACGCGCGCGACTTCCATGGGGTCGCCGACGCCCTTGAAGATTTCGATGGCCTCGCCGGTGGCCAGCACGTCGATGGCGGGGAAGGCGTCGATCAGGTGCGCCCGCGCGGCGCGCAGGTCGCCCGCGACGCGGAGAAGCGCGTGATCGGCGATGCGCTCGACATCCACCGTGGTCCCCGTGGCCGAGGCGAGCGAGGCCGCGGCCGCGTCCCAGTCGAAGCCGACGGGGCCGAGACAGGACAGCGTGGGCACAGGCGGCCCGTCGCGGTAGACGGCGAATCCCGCGCTGTCGGGCCCGCGTTCCGTCATCTCGGCGAGCATTTTCGCCATCAGCGCGCCGAGCCGCGGCTGCAGCGCCTCGTCCTTCAGGTAAAGGCCGACGATTCCGCACATGGGGATTCCCTCCGGAGTTCGGGCGAACCATGTCGCGGCCCGCCAGAACTGTCAACGGGAGTGAAATAATTTTCCTGACAGGAAACTAGTCGGGCGGCGGCGTCACGATGATGGAGAGATAGCGCGCCGGAAGGTCCGGCATTTCCTCGGGCCCGTGCGGCGCGAGCGCGTCGAAGAACAACGCGTCGCCCGGACCAAGCGGATAGCGCCGGTCGCCGTGGCGATACACGATCCGGCCCGAGAGCATGTAGATGAACTCGTGCCCCGGGTGCTGGAAGGTCGCGTGCGGCGCGCCGCCCTCGTCGATGGTGATCAGGAAGGGCTCGATCTTGGTCGCCGAGCGCAGCGAATGGCCCAGAAGCTCGTAGACATGCCCCGCCTTCGTGCCGCGCCGGTCGATCCGCACCCCCTGCCCGGCGGGGACGAAGCTGCAATCGCTGCGTTCCTCGAAGTCCTGGAAGAACATCGAGATCGGCACGTTCAGCGCCTGGGCCAGCGCCTTCAGCGTCGAGAGCGAGGGCGAGGTCTGGCCGTTCTCGATCTTCGACAGCATGCCGACCGACAATTCCGCCGAGCGCGCAAGATCGGCGAGCGTCACGTCGAGCCCCTGCCGGAGCGCGCGCACCTTCCGGCCGATCGCCGTCTCGAGGCTTTCGGGCGGAACGCCCTGGGTCTTGCCTTGCGCGGTCATCGGCGTCTCCCGTGGGAAAGGTAGAGGCAGTCTAGGGCGGTGACGGCCCCGGAAGGAAGGGGGCGAACGTCCGCGCGCTCCGTGACGCGCCGATCAGAACGGCAGGGGCGCGTTCTCCTTCACCTCCTTGAGGACGAAGAAGGTCCGGATCTGCCGCACCCCCGGCAGCGCGATCAGCATCCGCCCGTGCAACATGTTGAAGTCGCCCATGTCTCGCACGCGGATCTTCAGCAGATAGTCGAAGTCGCCCGCGACGAGGTGGCAGTCCAGAAGCTCCTTCAGGCCGCCCACCGCCTCCTCGAACTCCGCGAAGCTTTCGGGCGTCGAGCGGTCGAGCACCACGCCCACCATGACGAGCGTGCCAAGCCCCACCGAGGCCGGCGCGATCCGCGCGTGCGTGCCGGTGATGTGTCCCTCCTCGACCAGCCGCTGGATCCGCCTGTGGCAGGTCGCGGGGCTGATGTTCGCGGCCCGCGCCACATCGGCGTTCGAAAGCCGCCCGTCGCGCTGAAGGTGGCGCAGGATGCCGCGGTCGATTCGGTCGAGGGCAGCCATGGAAGATCCTTTCATCAGGTGACGAAAATATGCGCCGTATCGATCTTATTGGGTCAAATACCGGAAGAACATAGCAACCCGAGAACGAACTTCGGAAGCACCTTCATGCACCGCGCCGCTAGTCTGGATGCGTATCGTTCAAGGAGGCTTCCTGATGTCACTGCTCGACAAGTTCGACCGTTACCCCCTCACGTTCGGCCCGACCCCCATCGAGCCCCTGCCCCGCCTCTCGGAAGCCATCGGCGCCGGGGTCGAGGTCTGGGCCAAGCGCGACGACTGCAACTCGGGGCTCGCCATGGGCGGCAACAAGCTGCGCAAGCTCGAATACATCGTGCCCGACGCCATCGCCTCGGGCGCGGATACGCTCGTGTCCATCGGGGGCGTGCAGTCGAACCACACCCGCATGGTCGCCGCGACCGCCGCCAAGATCGGCATGAAATGCGTCGTGATCCAGGAAAAGTGGGTGCCGCACTACGACGCCGTCTACGACCGGGTCGGCAACATCCTGATGACCCGCCTGATGGGCGCGGACAGCCGCCTCGTGGACGCGGGTTTCGACATCGGCATCCGCGAGAGCTGGGAGGCCGCGATCGCCTCGGTCGAGGAGGCGGGCGGCAAGCCCTACCCGATCCCGGCGGGCGCCTCCGTCCACAAGTACGGCGCGCTGGGTTACGTGGGCTTCGCCGAGGAAGTGGCGCGGCAGGAGGAAGAGCTGGGCTTCCGCTTCGACTACGTGATCGTCTGCGTCGTCACGGGCTCCACCCAGGGCGGCATGATCGTGGGCTTCGCGGCGCAGGATCGCGCCGACCGCGTGATCGGCATCGACGCCTCCGGCACGCTCGACCAGACCCGCGCTCAGGTCCGCTCGATCGTCGACAACACGGCGGACCTCGTGGGCCTCGGCCGCGCGATCCGCGAGGACGAGATCGTCATCAACCCCGACTACGCCTACCCCGCCTACGGGGTGCCGTCGGAGGAAACGAACGACGCGATCCGCCTCGCCGCGCGCACGGAAGGCATGATCACGGACCCCGTCTACGAGGGGAAATCCATGCAAGGCATGATCGACCTCGCGAAAAAGGGCTTCTTCCCGAAGGGATCGCGCGTCCTTTACGCGCATCTGGGTGGCGCTCCGGCGCTGAACGGCTACAGCTACTACTACAAGGACGGCTGAGACGGCCGCAGCGGGGAGAAAAGGTGCATGTCCCATCTCAAGACGATCGAGCAGAGGCTTCTGTGGCTGTCGCACTGGATGATCCATAACGCCAACCACGTCCGGCCCAACCCCGACGGGATCAAGGTGGGTGGGCACCAGGCCTCCTCCGCCTCGATGGTCTCGATCATGACCGCGCTCTACTTCTCCGCGCTGCGCCCGGAGGACCGGGTCGCGGTCAAGCCGCACGCCTCGCCCGTGTTCCACGCGATGCAATACCTGATGGGCAACCTCCCGCGCGAGAAGATGGAGGCTTTCCGGGGGTTTGGCGGCGCGCAGAGCTATCCGTCGCGCACCAAGGACGTGGACGATGTGGATTTCTCCACGGGCTCCGTGGGCCTCGGCGTGGGGATCACCGCGCTCGCCTCGATGGTGCAGGACTTCATCGCGGCGAAGGACTGGGGAAGCGACGTGGCCACCGGGCGGATGGTGGCACTGGTGGGCGATGCCGAGATGGACGAGGGCAACGTCTACGAGGTCCTGCAGGAGGGCTGGAAGAACGGCCTGCGCAACACCTGGTGGATCATCGACTACAACCGCCAGTCGCTCGACGGGATCGTGCGCGAGGGGCTTTTCGGCCGGATCGAGAAGATTTTCGACGCCTTCGGCTGGGACGTGGTGCGGGTGAAATACGGCGCGCTGCAGCGCGCGGCCTTCGCCGAGCCCGGCGGCGACCGTCTGAGGGAATGGATCGACGCCTGCCCGAACGCGGAATACGCGGCCCTGACCTACATGGGCGGCGCGGTCTGGCGAAAGCGCCTGATGGACGATCTCGGCGACCAGGGCGATGTCACCGCGCTGATCGACCGGCGGTCGGACGCGGAACTGGCCGCGCTGATGGAGAACCTCGGTGGCAACTGCGTGGAGACGATGGCCGAAACCTTCGCGCGGATCGACCATGACCGGCCGACGTGTTTCCTGGCCTACACGATCAAGGGCTGGGGCACGCCCATCGCGGGGCACAAGGACAACCACGGCGGGCTGATGACGAAGGCGCAGATGGCCGAGTGGCAGCGCCATATGGGGGTGCCGGAGAACCAGGAATGGGAGCCCTTCGCGGGCGTCGCGGACGTGGACGGCCTGAAGGCCTTCCTCGCATCGGTCCCCTTCTTCGCCAAGGGCGCGCGGCGCTATGCCGATGCCCGCCTGCCCGTGCCGGGGATCGAGGCGCCGAAGGACCGCGAGATCTCCACGCAGACCGCCTTCGGCAAGATCCTCGACGAACTGGCGCGCGGAGACAGCTCGCTTGCCTCGCGCATCCTCACGACCTCGCCCGACGTGACCGGAACGACGTCGCTCGGCCCATGGGTGAACCGCCGCAGGCTCTTCGCCCGCGAGGCGCTGCCGGACGCCTTCATCGAGCATCGCATCCCCTCGACCGCGAAATGGAACTTCGCCCCCGAGGGCCAGCATATCGAGCTCGGCATCGCCGAGATGAACCTGTTCCTCCTGCTGGGGGCCGCCGGACTTGCCCATAGTCTGTGGGGCAAGCGCGTGATCCCCGTGGGCACCGTCTACGACCCCTTCGTCCATCGCGGCCTCGATGCACTGAACTACGCCTGCTACCAGGACGCGCGTTTCATCATCGCGGGCACGCCCTCCGGCGTGACGCTCGCGCCGGAGGGCGGCGCGCACCAGTCGATCGGCACGCCCCTGACGGGCATCGCGCAGGACGGCCTCGCCGCCTTCGAGCCGGCCTTCGCCGACGAGCTGGCGGTCATCATGGAATGGGCTTTCGACTACCTGCAGCGCGACGGCGAGGGCGACCCGGACGAGCGCACGTGGCTTCGCGACGAGACCGGCGGCTCGGTCTACCTGCGGCTCACGACGAAGCCGCTGGAACAACCCGGAAAACGCGCCGACGACGCCTTCCGTCAGGGCACCATCGATGGCGCCTACTGGCTGCGCCCGCCGGGGCCGAACTGCTCGGTCGTGATCGCCTACCAGGGCGCGGTCGCCGACGAGGCCATCGCGGCTGCCGGCATGATCGCAGAGCACAGGCGCGACATCGCGGTGCTCGCCGTGACCTCCGCCGACCGGCTGAACGCGGGCTGGACGGCCGCGCAGCGCGAGCGGGCGCGCGGCAACCGCTCCGCCCGCGCCCATGTCGAGCGCCTGCTCGACCCCCTGCCCCGGCATTGCGCGATCCTGACCGTGATCGACGGGCATCCCGCGACGCTCTCGTGGCTGGGTGCCGTGGCGGGCCACCGGACGATCCCGCACGGGGTCGAACACTTCGGCCAGACCGGAACCATCGGCGACCTCGCCCGGCATTTCGGGATCGACCGGCAGACCATCGTGAACGCGGTGAACGAGCTGACCGTGGGCGCGCCGTCGCGGATCGCAGGCTAAGGCTAGGCGGCGATCCGGTCCAGGAGCCGCTCGACCATCGCCCGGTATCCCGCGCCGAACAGGCGCAGGTGCACGAGCGCGGGCCAGAGCTGGTAGACCGCGCGGCGAAGCGCCGTTTCCGATGTGTCCGGATCGGTTCCGTATGCGTCGCGGAAAGCGGGCGGCGGGTCACCGAAAAGGCCGAGCATGGCGAGGTCCACCTCCGCATGGCCATGGTAGCTCGCCGGGTCGATCAGCCAGGCCGCGCCGGCCTCGTCGAAATGCACGTTCCCGGTCCAGAGATCGCCGTGCAGCAGACTCGGCCGGGGACGCTCCGGCAGGATCGCGGCGATCCGGGGCGACAGGGCCTCGATCCGGCCGGCGAGGTCGGGCGGCAGGTCCGAGGCATCGGCCAGCAGCCGCCGTTCGATCCAGAAGCGCGGCCAGCTTCCATGCCGGCCGTTCCGGATGACGACGGGGCCGAAGGCATAATCTCGGTCCCAGCCAAAGCCGTCGCCCGCCCCCCCGCCGTCGTGAAGGAGGCGAAGCGTCTCGCCCAGGCTCTTCCAGTGGTCCGGCCCGGGCGCCGACGCCGCCGGTCCCGCATCCTCCAGGACAAGGACCCCCGGCCCCACCGTCAGCGGTTCGGGCGCGCGCGCGCCCGTGGCCCGGATCGCGGCCAGCATCGCGCCCTCGGCCTCCGGGTCAGGCCCGGACTTGGCGACGATGTTCCGTCCCGAGGTGGTGATGAGGCGCACGACCTCGGACAGATCCCCGCCATGGAGCGGTGTCCAGGACACGGCCTCGTCGCCCAGTAGGTGGCCCGCGGCGCGCGCGAGCGGATGGAGCGTCATGTACCTGTCCCCGCGGTCGGCCGCTGCGTCTGGCGACCCTATCCCGCCTACCCCGTGGAAGGACACCCCCCGCGTGCCGCCGCCCTTTTTCGCGCGACGGCAAAGGTGGCGCCCCCGGCCAGCCCTGTTAGGATGACCGAGGGAGGGGCCGAACTGCATGGTTGAAGACTACCGAAATCCTCATCGGGGGAAGGGACTGCCCGGCCTCGCCCCGCTGCCGCTCGACGACGCCACGGCGGTGGGCGCACTTCTTTCGCTGTGCCCCGCCCATGCGGCCACGCAGCTCTTGTCGCTGCCCGGCCTCGCGCGGGAGATCGGCGTTGGCACCCTGCAACTGAAGGACGAACGCGACCGGATGGGACTGGGCAGTTTCAAGGCGCTGGGGGCCGCCCATGCCATCGCCCGCGAGGCAAACAAGGCGCGCGCGGCGCGTGGTTCGAACTGGTCCGAGGCGTTGCACGGGCGCGTCTACGCCACGGCGAGCGCCGGAAACCACGGCCTGTCCGTGGCCGCGGGCGCGCGGCTCTTCGGGGCGCGCGCGGTCGTCTTTCTCTCCGACACCGTGCCCGAGGCCTTCGCCGCGCGGCTGGCCGCCAAGGGGGCCGAGGTGCGGCGCGCAGGCGCCACCTACGAGGACAGCATGGAAGCCGCCGAGGCCGAGGCCGCGCGGCAGGGCTGGACGCTGCTGTCCGACAGTTCCTGGCCGGGCTACACGGAAATGCCCCTCCGCGTGATGGAGGGCTACCTGCAGATCGGCGCCGAGATCGTCGACCAGATCGACGCACCGCCCACCCATATCTTCCTGCAGGCGGGCGTAGGCGGCATGGCGGCGGCGCTTGCCGCGCTTTTCCGGCGGGCCTGGGGTGAGGCCCCCGTCATCGTCGTGGTCGAGCCCGAGGCGGCGCCCGCGATCCTGGAAAGCCTGCGTGCGGGCGCAATTAAGACAACAGCGGGGCCGGTTTCGTCCATGGGGCGGCTCGACTGCAAGACGCCCTCGATGATCGCGCTTGCCGGTCTCGCGCGGGATGCCGACCAGGTGGTGACGGTCACCGAGGCCGAAGCCGCTACGGCCGTCGCGAGGCTGTCGACGGAGGGATTGGAGACCACGCCCTCGGGGGCGGCCGGGATCGCAGCGATGCTGGCCGGGCGCCCTCCGCTGCCGCCCGACGCGCGCGTGCTGGCCATCCTCAGCGAAGGCCCCGAGGATGCCTGAGCGCTCGCTCGTCTTCCCGCCGGAGGAGTTCCGCGACCGCACCCGCCGGCTTCAGGCGGCGATGGCGGAATCCGGGCTCGACGCGCTTCTCCTGACGACGCCGGCGGACATCTTCTACGTCACCGGCTTCCTGACCCGGTTCTGGGAAAGCCCGACGCGGCCCTGGTTCGTGGTCGTGCCCGCCTCCGGCGACCCCATCGCCGTGATCCCCGCCATCGGCGCGGACCTGATGGGCCGGACATGGCTCGGAGATATCCGGACCTGGGTGTCGCCCGCCCCCGAGGACGACGGCGTGAGCCTTCTGGCCGGAACGCTGCGCGACACGGTGGCGGAGGGCGGACGGATCGGTCTGCCGATGGGGCGCGAGACGCACTTGCGCATGCCGCTGGCCGACCATGCCCGCGTCGCGGCGGCGATCGGCGCGCGCTGCTTCGTCGAGGGGACCGCGCCGCTCCACCGCGTGCGCGAGGTGAAGTCCGCGCGCGAGGTGGCCGCGATCCGCGAGGCCTGCGCCATCGCGGGCCGTGCCTTCGACCGCGTGCCCGAGATCGCGGCGGCGGGCGTTCCGCTCGACGCCGTATTCCGGCGGTTCCAGGCGGTTTTGCTGGAGGAAGGCGCCGACTGGGTGTCCTACCTTGCAGGGGGCGCGGGGCCCGGCGGCTACGGCGACGTGATCTCGCCCGCAGAGCCGCGAGCGCTGTCTCAGGGCGATGTCCTGATGCTCGATACCGGCGCCGTACGGCAGGGCTATTTCTGCGATTTCGACCGCAACTATTCCATCGGGCGGGCCGATGACGCGAGCCGCCGGGCTCACGCGGCGCTGTTCGAGGCGACGGAGGCCGCGCTCGACGCGCTCCGCCCGGGGATGGAGGCGCGCGAGGCCCATGACGTGATGCACCGAAGCCTTCTGTCGGCGGGTCAGACCCCGCTCGGCGGGCGGCTGGGCCACGGGCTGGGGATCGCGCTGACGGAATGGCCCTCGCTGACGGATTGGGACGCCACGCCGCTTCGAGAGGGGATGGTCCTGACGCTGGAGCCGGGCGTTGAGATCGCGCCGGGCCGGATCATGGTGCACGAGGAGAACCTCGTCCTGCGCGCCGATGGCGCCGAGCTCCTGTCACCACGCGCACCGGCCGAACTTCCGGTGGTCGGGCAATGACCGGCACCTTCCCCTACCGGCTGTGCGAGGATCCGCGCCCGCGCTTCGGGGCGGTCGTCCTGCAGGTGGACGAAACCGTGGAGGAGGACCTGCGCCACGCCTTCCCGCCGGATGCAGCGCGCCTTCATGTCAGCCGGGTGCCGTCCGGCGCGGAACTGACCGCCGGGACCATCGCGGAGATGGAGGGGCACCTGACCCGCGCCGCCGCCCTCCTGCCCGCCGTGCCTCATGACGCGGTCGCCTATGCCTGCACCTCGGGCACCAGCCTGATCGGCGCGGTCCGGGTCGCCGACCTGATCCGCGCGGGCTGCGACTGCGCCCATGTGACGAACCCGCTGACAGCCGCGCTCGCCGCCTTCTCCGAGATCGGGGCGGCACGCATCGCGCTCGTCTCGCCCTATATCGCGGAGGTCGCCGAGCCGATCCGCGCGGCCTTCGTTGCCGCGGGCCACGAGGTGCCCTCCGCCGTCTCCTTCGGCGAACGCGTGGAGGCGCGCGTGGCGCGGATCGACCCGGCCTCGATCCGGGAGGCGGCGCTCCGTGCGCTCGACGGGTCAGGGGCCGATTGCGTGTTCCTGTCCTGCACCAACCTGCGGACGCGCGAGATCCTCCCCGCGCTTTCGGCCGAGACGGGACGGCCGGTCCTAAGCAGCAACCATGTCCTCGCCTGGCACATGGCGCGGCTGGCCGGCATCGAGGCTCCACGGCTGCACGCGACCTCTTAGCCGCCCTGTCAGCCGAGCTCGGCCGCCACCTCCTCGACCGCGGCGATGAAATGGCGCGCGGCAGGGGTCAGGTCGGCTTCGGCCCGCGTGACGATGCCGATCTGGCTTTTCGGGAATTCCGGCCCGCCCTCGACCATGGCGAGCGTGCCCATCGCGGCGTAGGTCCGCGCCAGCGTGAGCGGCATCGCACTGAGGACATCCGCGCTCTGGACGAGACGCAGATTGACCATGACGGCCGAGGATTCCGCGACGACGCGGGGCGCGCCCAGGCCCGCGGCGATCAGCGTCTGCTCGGTCTCCACCCGCGTCATCGTCGTCACCGGCGGCAGGACCCAGTTCTGGTCGCTGAGACGGCGCGCGAGGTCCCCGCCACTGGAAAAGATCGGGTGGTCGGGGCGGGCCACGATGCAGAACTCCTCCCGGTAGAGCAGCCGCATCCGGAATTTCGGGTCGCGCCGCGCGGGCAGACGACCGAGCACCACGTCGAGATCCCCCACCGCCAGCGCGGGCAGGAGCACGTCCTCCGTCGTCTCGGAAATCGAGGCGGTGATCCGGGGAAACCGCTCCGCGAGCCGTCCCAGCGACAGCGGCAGAAGCGTCGTCGAGGCCGAGATGAGCGAGCCGATCTTGACCCGCCCCGTCTCGCCACCCGAGAGCGCCTTCAGCTCCTCGCCGAGCTGGCGCACCTCCGACAGGATGCGCCGCGCGGTGTTGAGCGCGATCTGCCCCGACGCGGTCGGCGCGACGTGGTAGCGCGAGCGCTCGAACAGGCGCGCGCCCACGAGGTCCTCTATCTCGCGCAGAAGTTTCGTCGCGGCGGGCTGGGAGATGGCGAAACGCTCGGCCGCGCGCGAGATGCTGCGCTCCTCGTCGACGCTGACGAGGAAGGCGAGGTAACGGAGCTTCAGCCGGTTGTTGAGCTGCGCCGCCGAGACGGGTGGTTTCATGGACAGGGCCCCGCGCGACGCCACCGAGGCAACGGCGACCATCCGCTTCCTTCCGGTAGCTTTTGCATATGTCACAGGTTATACGAATTACCGAAGATTGCCATTGGTTCCGGCGATTTTCGGGGGAAAACTCGATGCAACCGCTGGAAAAGCGGGGAAAACGTAAAACGGACCGTCAGGGAGACGAGACATGACCATCAGGACTTCCATCGCCGCCGCGGCGGTGGTCTTTGCGGGCACCGCAACCATCGCCGGCACGGCCGCGGCCGAAGACTTCCGCCTCGGCTTGCTCACGCCGCCGCAACACATGTGGACGCTGGCCGCCAACAGCTTCGCGGAGCAACTGGCCGAAGCCTCGGGCGGCGCGCATTCGGTGGAGGTCTTCCCTGCCCGCCAACTCGGCAACGAAGCCGAGATGCTGCAGCTGATGCAGACCGGCGCGCTCGACATGGCGATCATCACGGTCGCGGAAATCTCCAACCGCGCGCCCGAGTTCGGCGCCTTCTACGCGCCGTTCCTCGCCGACGACATCGCCCATGCGGGCCGCATCCTGCGCACCGACGAGACGCGCGCCCTCCTCGACAGCCTGCCGGGCACGGTGGGTGTCGTGGGCATCGGCTACGGCATGGCGGGTCTGCGCCAGATCGTCGGCCGCGGCCCGCTGGAGAGCGCGGCCGACCTCGACGGCCTGAAGGTCCGGATCACCCCGTTCGAGCCGATCCGCGACTTCTACGTGGCGCTCGGCATGGCGCCGACGCCGATGCCGCTTCCCGATGTCTACGACGCGCTGGCCAACGGACAGGTCGACGCGGTGGACATGGACGCCGAGATCATCTGGCTTCAGCGCTATTCCGACCATGCGCAGACGATGCTGGAGACCAACCACATGATGTTCCCGGCGGTGGCGCTTGTCTCGGCACGGATCTGGGCGGGCCTTTCGGAGGAGGACCGGGCGATGATCTCCGAGCTTCTGGGCGCGGCCATCGACAGCACGATCGACAGCTACGTCGCGCAGGATCCTGTCTGGCTGGCGGATATCGCGGGCACCGGGATCACCTACACGGCGGTCGATGCCGATTTCTTCGCGGATGCGACCGCGGCGTGGGATGCGATCTGGAGCGAGCGCGCCGGCGATACGCTGACCACGCTTCGCGCCGTGGCCGACGCCACCCGCGAGTGATCCTCAGCCCGGCAGCCGTGGCCCAGGCTCGCGGCTGCCGAACGACGGGGGGTGCCACGGCACCCCCGGCCGCACCGGTCCCGTGGACGGAGTTTCGCGGGGCCCGCGGTCCGAGAGAGTGCCGCCCATGTTTCTGAAACGCATCTCCCGGGCCTGGGCCCGGGCCGAGCTTGCCGCAGCGGCCGCACTGGCCGTGGCGATCACCGGCCTGATCCTGACCAATGTCGTGACCCGGGCGATGAACAACTCGATCTTCTGGATCGACGAGTTGGCCATTTACGCGATGATCTGGATGGCGTTCCTCGCCGCCTCGGCCTCGCTTGCGCATCGCGACGCGATCTCGGTCACGTTCCTGAAGGAGGTGCTGCCCGCCCCCGCGGCACGCTGGATCGATATCTTCGTGGATGTGGTCGTGCTGGGCTTCGCGCTGGCGATGGTCCATTTCTGCTGGCGCTGGTTCGATCCGATCGACTTCGCCCGCGCGGGCTTCGACGTCATCGCCTTCCAGGGCGCGACCTTCAACTTCATCTATTCCGAGCCGACGATGACCATATCCGTGTCCAAGGTCTGGGTCTGGATGGTCATGCCGCTTTTCGCACTCGGCGCGACGTTGCATGCCGTGGCCAACCTCGTCGCGCGGCTTTCGGGCGCCGAGACCGCGGAGGCCATTCCTCTTCCCGGAGACCGCCCATGACCGCCGCCGTCTTCGGCCTGCTGCTGTTCGGGGCCGTGCCCATCGCGCTTGTCCTCGTGATCAGCGCGATCTGGTACATCCAGTCGAGCGGCAACGAGGTCCTGTTCGACAGTTTCGCCCAGCAGCTTTTCGCGGGGGTCGAGAGCTACGGGCTCATGGCGATCCCGCTCTTCATGCTGACGGGCGAGCTGATGAACGAGGGCGGCCTGACCAAGCGGCTGATCAACGCCGCGCGGGTGTTCGTCGGCGGCTTCCGCGGCGGCCTCGCCTACATCAACCTGCTGGCCAACATGTTCATGGCCGCGATCATCGGCTCGGCGGCGAGCCAGATCGCGGTGATGTCGCGCGCCATGGTCCCGGAGATGGAGCGCGAGGGGTATGACCGCAGCTTTGCCGCGGCGACGACGGCGGCGGGCGGCCTGCTGTCCCCGATCATCCCGCCCTCGATGCTGTTCGTCATTTACGGCGTGCTGGCCCAGGTGCCGATCGGCGACATGTTCCTCGCGGGGATCCTGCCCGGCCTGATCCTCGGCGCCGCCTTCTGCGCGGTCATCACGGCCATCGGCCTTGCGCGCGGTTTTCCCAAGGGCGGGTGGATGTCGCGGCCCGAGGCGTTGCGCGCGCTGCGCGACTGCGCGCCCGCGGCACTGATCCCGGTGGCGATCGTGGGCGGCATCCTTCTGGGCATCGCGACGCCCACGGAATCGGCGGCGGTCGCCTCTCTCATCGCGTTTCTGATCGGCTGGCTGCTCTATGGCGAAATAAAGCTCTCCCACCTCGCCGAGGTCTTCGTGCGCACCGCGAAGAACGCGAGCCTCGTGATCTTCCTCGTCGCCGCCGCCAATGTCTTCGGCCTCGTGATCGTCTACGAGGCGATCCCGCAGCAACTGGCCGAGCGGCTGTCGGCGCTGACGTCGAACCCTTTCGTGTTCCTGCTGATCCTCAATGTCGGCCTGCTGCTGATCGGGATGGTCCTCGACGGGATCTCGGCGCTGATCCTGATCGGGCCGATCCTGCTGCCCATCGCCACGGGGATCTACGACATCGATCCATACCAGCTTGGCGTCATCATGTGCCTCAACCTCGTGCTCGGCCTGCTGACGCCGCCCGTGGGCGCGGGCCTCTACATCGCCGCCGCCATGTCGCAGGCGAAGCCCACCGACATCTTCCGCGAGCTTCTGCCCTTCATCCTCGTGGTGATGGTGGTTCTCGTGATGCTCAGCTACTGGCCCGCGATCACGACCGCTCTGATCTAGGTGCGCGCGATCGTCTCGTGCACCCATTGCGCCAGCGCCGTAGCGGGCAGGCCACCGACCCGGCGGCCGATCTCTGCTCCCCGGTGGAGCAGGAGGAAGGTCGGCGTCGCCTTCACGTTCCAGGCCTCGGCCAATGGCTCCTCGGTGGAGATATCGACCTTGAAGACGGCGAGATCCTCGCCCAGCGCCGCCTCGATCCGCGCAAGCGCGGGGTCCAGCATGCGGCAGGGCCCGCACCACGGCGCCCAGAAATCGACGAGCGCGGGCGTCTGCCCCAGCGCGGCGAGGGTCGTGGCGAAATCGGCCGTCGTGAGGTCCTTCAAGGGCGGTCTCCTTGTGCTCAGAGGCAGAGCGGCAGGACGGCGTTCTCCACCGCGCGAACGAGGCTGAGCGCCGTCAGTTCCGACGACTTGGGGTTGCTGGCCGATGGCGCGTTCTCCAGGTCCACGCGCATCCGGCCCGCCGCCCCGTCGATCTCGATGACATGGCGGTTGCGGCTCAGCGCGGGGTCCGAGACGATCTCGACTTCCGTCCGGTCGAGGCCGATCCCTGCAAGCGCCGTCGTGGCGGTGGCGTTCGCGTTCTGCGGGTAGAGCCGCGCGGCCTCGCGCGCGCTGCCCCGAAACAGCGTGACGGCACCCGGAGGGGCATCGGCGAGGATCGCCTCGCCGGGCGTCCCGGCCCAGGCGGTCGGCGGCTTGGCGATGGTGTGGCGCACGCTCTCCACCGGCAGGACGGAGGCCGCGCGCAGCGCGTCGATCCCGCCGATGGCGCCGGGCGTGATCTCGATCCGGGACCTCGCGCGGACGGCATGGGCGATGAGCGCCTCGCGGAAGGCGTCGTCGGCCAGCGCGCTGGTGGAGGCCACGACGAGGCGCGGCGCGGCGTCGAGCGCGGCTCCCGCCCATTGGCGGAGCGCCTCACGCCCCGCGGCCTCCAGCACGAGGTCGGGGGAGAGGTCGGACAGGGCGGCGGGATCGTCGATCAGGACCGCCCCCGGCGGCAGCGGCGTGCGTGGCACCGACCCATTGCGAAGGGCGACCGCGACCACCCGCGCCGGCGTGCCGCGTTCGGACAGGAGCGCGGCGACACGTGTCGCGATGGCACCCCAGCCGATCAGGACCAGCCGTAGCGGCCGCGCCTCAGCCATGGCGCATCGCCCCGCTGTCGATGCCGCCAAGCCCGCAGCCCTCGAAAGCCGACAGGATCGCGACCTTCTCGGCCTCGGTGAGGTCCAGGAGCGGGCGGCGCACCGGCCCGCCGGCCTGGCCCAGAAGCTCCTGCCAGTACTTCGCGTGCGCCTGCGGCTTCTCGGGCGGGCGCGTCGCCTCGAAGGCCTCGCGCACCGGCTCCAGCGTCTTCCAGATCGCCCGTGCGCCCGCCGCGTCGCCCGCGAAGGCACGCTCGGTGTAGTCGTTCATCCGCCGGTCGGCCGCGGTCTGGAACAGGTAGGGCGGGTTCGAGCAGAGGTAGCACTGCCACCCAAGCTCCAGCACGTTGTCGAGCCATTCGCGCTCGGACGCGGTCGAGACGATGATCCGGTCCCCGGCCAGTTCGGTCAGGCGGACATACATCTCGCGCGGGACGGAATACTTGATCGCGACGATGTTGGGGATGTCCGCGATCCGGGCGCAAAGCTCGGGCGACATCAGGTAGCCCGCGTCGGGATGGCTCCACATGGCGATGCCGATATCCACCTGCTCTGCGATGTGGCGGTAATATTCGTAGACCGTCTCGTCCTGGCTGCGGAAGAAGGACAGGACGGGGGCGTGGATGACCACGAAATCGGCGCCGATCGCCTCGGCATGGCGGGCCAGCTCGATCACCGTGTCGAGGTTCTGGTCGGAACAGGACAGGATCGTGCCGCCCCCGCCCGTGGAGGCGGACCCCAGTTCGTCCACAGCGATCTCGAAGACCGCCTTCCGCTCCTCCAGCGACATGGAGAAATATTCGCCCTGCTTGCCCCCGACGAAGATGCCGTCGATGCCGAGATCGTCGGTCCAGTGCCGGAGGTTGCGGCGGAACCCTGCCTCGTCGAGCGAGAGATCGGGCGCGAAGGGCTGCGTCGCCGCCGCCCAGATGCCGCGCAGATGCGCGCGGGCGTAGTCCTTGGCCTCGGATTTGCGGTATCTCACCTTTCGCCTCCCGTGCTGACGTCGTGGATCGCCTCCCAGATGCGGGCGGCGGTGAAGGGTGGGTCGATGCGCGTCACGCCGAGCGGGCGGAGCGCGTCGTGAATGGCGTTCGCGATGGCGGCGGGCACACCGATGTTGCCAGCCTCCCCCACCCCCTTCGCGCCCAGCGCGTTCGCGGCGGAGGGAACCGGCGCGCTTGTCAGGCGGACGGGCGGAATGTCGGAGGCACGCGGCACCTGGTAATCCATGAGCGAGCCGGTCAGAAGCTGGCCGCCCTCGTAGACGATCCGCTCCATCAGCGCCTCGCCGACGCCTTGCGCGAGGCCGCCGACGAGTTGCCCCTCGACCAGGCGGGGGTTCAGGACGCGGCCCGCATCGTCGACCCAGTGGATCGGCCCGAGCGTTGGCATTCCGGTCTCGACGTCGATCTCCACCGTCGCGGCGACGGCGCCCGAGGCCCAGGCCTCGGCCGGTGCGGTATACCGGTGGTCGATCTCCAGTGTCTCCCCGCGCTCGGTCGCGGCGGCGGCGAGGCCGGACCAGGACAAACCGGCACCGGCCGATGAAACGAAGCCACCGGGGGCGAGGCCCACCTCGTCCGGGCCGCATTGCAGCGCCTCGGCGGCGCGGGCGCGGGCAAGCCCGAGAAAGAGGTCGCAGGCCTCGGCCATCGCCGTCGCCCCGATCGCCGTGGATCGGCTGGCCAGCGCCCCGATCGCCTCGGGCAGAAGGCCGGTGTCGCCGGCGCGGACCTCGATGGCGTCCGGGGCGAGGTGCAGACGACCCGCAAGCAGCCTCGCCGTGGCCGAGAGCCGCCCCTGCCCCTGCGCCGTCGATCCGGTGACCGCGGCGATGCGTCCATCGGGCCGCAACGCGATGCGCGCCGTCTCGAAGCCCGCGCCACAGGGCTCGGCGTAGAGGGCGAGGCCAAGGCCCGCAATCCGGCCATCGGCGCGGGCGGCGTCTCGGGCGGCGCGCAAGGCCGCGAGGTCGGCCGTGGCGTCGAGCCGGTCAAGGAGCCCCGGAAAATCCGAGGCATCCAGCCATTCGCCCGTCGGCGTCCTGGCGGGCAAGGCCGCGCGCGGAATGGCGTTGCGGCGGCGCAGGTCCAGCGCATCGATGCCGGTCGCGGCGGCGACCTCCTCCACCAGCCGCTCCATCAGCATGGCGGCCTCGGGCCGTCCCGCCCCTCGATAGATGTTCATCGCGGCCCCGCCGCCCATGCGGGCCCGGGCCTTGATGTCGATGGCGGCGATGCCGTAGGGGCCCGGCAGGATGCGCGCCGCGTTGCGCGTGGGGACCGCCGCCGAGAACGGCATCCAGGAGCCGAGGGGAAAGTCGACATCGGCGCAGAGGCCGATGAAGCGCCCCTCCGCGTCGACGGCAAGCCTGCCCGAAAGCGTCCCGCCGCGCCCGTGGCTGGCCGCGAGGAAATCCTCGCTGCGGCGGGCCGTCCAGCGAACGGCGCGCCCGGTACGCAGCGCGGCCAGCGCCACGAGCACGTCCTCGGGATAGATCGAGGCCTTGCCGCCGAAGGCCCCGCCGACGTCGGGGGCGATAACGCGCAGTCGGTCGGGGGACAGGCCGAGGATGCGCGCGAGATCGTCGCGCGCCCGGTGCGGCGTCTGGGTCGAAAGCCAGACCCTCAGCTCCCCATTGGCCTGTGGCACGGCCAGCGCGGCGCGGGGTTCGAGGGTGAAAGGACTGACGCGAGGATGCGCGATCCGGGCGGAGACCACGTGCACCGCGGCGGCGAAGGCCGCGTCCACGTCACCCGCCGCATAGTCGAATGACAGCGCATCGGCGCCTTCCCCGGCCTCCTCCTCGATCTCCAGCACGATCGCCTCGGCCAGGTCGGCGGCCCGCTCTCGGTCGGGATGCAGGATCGCGGCGACGGGCTCCCCCGCCGCGGCGACCCGGCCCGCCGCCAGGATGGGCGACGGATGGGGCACCATGCCGGGAACGAGCGGGTTCACACCGGCGCGTCCCAGCCCCTCGAGATCGGCCGCCGTCAGGATCAGCGTCGCGCCCGACGCCGCCGAAACGTCGAGCGAGACGATCCGCCCCGGCCCCGCATCGGCCCTGAGCACGTGCAGAAACAGCGCCTCCGGACCGCCGAGATCGTCCACGAACCGGCCTGCGCCGCGCAGAAGCGGCGCATCCTCGCGGCGGGTCTCTGGGGCGATGGGGTCCGGCATGACGCTCGCAATCGGGGTCGTTTTCCCTTTCTAGCCGGCCATGATTGATATGATAATCACAGAAAGTCAGATCAATTCATTTGGAAAATCTATGGCCGAAACCCTCAAGCAACTGCGCAGCTTCCGCAGCGTGGCCGAAACCGGAAGCTTCACCGAGGCCGCACAGGGCCTGGGCCTGTCGCAGCCGGTGGTCTCGGGCCATGTCCGCGACCTGGAGACGACGCTCGGTCTGCCGCTCCTCACCCGGACGACGCGGAAGATCGCGCTGACGGAGGAAGGGCGCGCCTATCTCGCGGAGGTCTGCGTGGTGCTGGACCGGCTGGAGCAGGCGCGCGCGCGGGTGCGCCTGCTCGCCGAGACGCGCGCCGCGCGCCTCGTCATCGCCGCGCCACCGGTTCTGGCCGCCACGCTCCTGCCGCCGGTGATGGCGCGCTTCGCCGGGATCCGGCCGGAAGTGCGGTTGAGCCTGCTCGACGTGCCGACCGGGGCGATGCGCGAGGCGCTGGCGGCGGGCCGGGTTGATGCCGCGGTCGGCACCTTCGACCCGGGCATTCCCACAGCGACCCGGTTGCAGGTGCTCCGCGACCGGCTGATGGCCTTCGTCCCCGCCGACAATCCGCTGTCCCGCCGCGGCGCGCTCGGCTGGGCGGACCTCGCGGAGGCCGATCTGATCCTGTTGCGCCCGCCGAGCGGGATCCGCGGTCTCGTCGATGCGCAGGCGGCCCGCGAGGGGGTCACGCTCCAGCCGCGCCACGAGGTGGTCAACGTCATGACCGTGCTGGCCATGGTGGAGGCCGGCCTCGGTGCCGCGATCCTGCCGAGCTATGCCGCGACGGGCCTCGGCGCACGGGCGATCCGGGCGGTGGACCTTGCAGGCTCGCCCGCCCCGCGCGAAATCGCCTTCGTCACGCCCGCCGGACGTCCGGCACCGCCGGCCGCGACCGAGTTCGCCCGGCTTCTGCGGCGCGAGGCCCGGCGCCTGACAGCGGGCAAGGCGGAATGACACCGATCGGACCATCGCCGCCCTAGAAGGCCTCGCATAACCGAAACAACATGCGACGCGGGGCGATCCTGATTGGAAATCGCGAGTGCGATTTGCCAGTCTCGGGGGAGGAACGGGACAAGACGCCCAAGGAGGAAACGCACGTGTCACGGCTGCCAACCGCAGATCTCGACGATCTTTCCGAGGAATACCGAGCGCCGCTCGACGTGATCCGCGCCTCCAACGGCTACATTCCCAACAGTTACCGCATCCTCGCGCACCGTCCCGAGATCCTGATGGCCTTCATGGCGCTGTCCAAGGCCGTGATCCGCGACGAGGGCACGCTCGACCGCGGCTTCCGGTTCCTGGTGGCCTACATCTCCTCCTCCACCGCGGGCTGCCAGTTCTGCCAGGCGCACAACATCCAGTCGGCGGCGAGATGGGGCGTTCCGGAGGAAAAGCTCAACGCGATCTGGGACTACGAGGAAAGCCCCCTCTTCACCGAGGCCGAGCGCGCGGCCTTCGACCTCGCCCGCGGCGCCTCGCTCACGCCGAACGCCACGACCGACGCCGACATCGAGCGTCTGAAGGCGCATTTCACCACGCCGCAGATCGTCGAGATCCTGTCCGTGATTTCGCTCTTCGGATGGCTGAACCGGTTCAACGACACCCTGCGCACCGCGCTGGAAGAGCACAATCTGGACTGGGCGGAAGCCTTCGGGTTACACGAGAAATCCGCCTGGGACCCGGCCGAACACCTGCCCGAGGGGGTCGATCCCACCCGCTTCGCCAAGGCCTGAGACCCGCACCGCCCCAAAGAAGGAGGATGGCACCATGAACGATCAGTCAGGAACGCCGAAATTCGCGCCGGCGCTGCAGAGCTTCAACCTGATGAAGTGGATCGACGAGAACCGCGACAAGCTGAAGCCGCCGACCGCCGCGAAGACCATCTTCGCGCAGGACGATTTCATGGTCACGGTCGTGGGCGGCCCCAACAGCCGCACCGACTACCACATCAACCAGACCGAGGAATTCTTCTTCCAGCTCAAGGGCGAGATGACGCTGGGTCTGCAAGTGGACGGCAAGGCCGAGGCCGTGAAGATCGGCGAGGGCTGCGTCTATCTTCTGCCCGCGCACGTCCCCCACGCGCCGATGCGGGGCCCGGACACCGTGGGCATCATCGTCGAGCGCATCCGCAAGGGCGGCATGACCGACAAGCACCGCTGGTACTGCCAGAACTGCAATGCGGTCCTGTGGGAAAAGACGGCCTTCATCGAGAACCTCGAACGCGACATGCCGCCGATCTTCGAGGAATACTATTCCGACCCGCAGAACCAGGTCTGCGACAATTGCGGGCATGTGAACCCGGGCCGTCCCGGAGGCTGATCCATGGAAGACAGTCGTCCGAAGCGGAAGGCGCAGGGCGCCGGGCCGGACGAAGAGGCGCATCTGCCCTTCTCTCATTCCGTGACACGCAATGCGGCCGCTGATTGCGTGGAGGCCGACGACTTCCGCGCGGGCATGCGCCACATGGCCGGCGGGGTGAACGTACTGACCACCTGCACCGGAGGCGAGCGCTACGGGCTGACGGCGACATCGGTCTGCGCGCTCTCGGCCGAGCCGCCCCGCCTTCTGGCCTGCGTGAACCAGCGCGGGACGACCTTCGACGCACTCCGCCGGAGCCGGGCGCTCGCCATCAACGTCCTGACCGACGACCAGGCCGAGACGGCGATGCGCTTTGCCGGCATGGACGGCGGTGGGGGCGACCGGTTCGACGGCGGCGGCTGGGAGGCGGGCATCGGCGGGTTGCCCATCCTGCGCGCCGCCGCCTGCCGCTTCGAATGCGATGTCGCCGAGATCGTCGACGCCGCCAGCCACGCGATCCTGATCTGTGACGTCGTTGCCGTCTCGTTCGGGCGCGCGGGTGCGGGCGCGCTGATCTACCGGCATGGCGCCTTCTTCCGGCTGGGCGGCGCGGGCGCCTGACGCGTCTCCCGGACCTCGACCGCGCCCAGTCGGAGCGGGCGGGCCTACTCGGCGGCTTCGGGAACGCCCGCCACGGGGCCAGGCAATTCCATCCGGTCGAGGATACCGTCGACCATGGCGTGGAACCTGTCCCACGGCGCCTCGCGGAAGCTGTGGCCGCGCACGATGAAGGAGGCGCCGGGGAAGAACTTCTCGTATTGCTGGTGCCGCCCCGCGAATTCCGAGCCGACGAGGTCCCAGGCCAGCTTGAAGAGCTTCATCCGGTCGAGCGCCGAGCCGTTTGGCGAGTGCCAGTAGGTGCGGAATTTCTCGAAGAGCTCCGGGTTCTGCGCGATCGTGCCGTCGGCGGGCATCTGCAACACGCCCCCGCCGCAGAGCGTGCGCACCGTGTCGATGATCGCAGAATAGCTCTCCACGCCCCAGTTCAGCCCGGCATACATCATGCGCCGGTTGTAGGTGACGTAGCCCGGCACCGGCCATTCCTCGCAGGCCTGGATCTGCCCGGCGATCACCGCGTCGATCAGCGCCTCCATCGCGGCGAGGCGGCCCAGCGTCTCGGCCACGGCGGGCACCTTGTGGGCGCCGTTGGCCTGCGCGACCCGGCTGGCCAGCCCCACCAGAAGCTGCAGCTTGACCGCGAAGCGGACGTTGGAGTGGTGGTTGCCGTAGCTGTGCGCCGGCGTCTGGATATAGAGCCCGCGCGAACGCATGGGATCGTTGTGGACGAAGACGCGCTCCCAGGGGACGAGGACATTCTCGAACAGGACCATCGCGTCGGTCTCGTCGAAGCGCGCGGCCATCGGCGCCTCGAACTCCGAAACCGCCTCGCGCTCGTAGGATTTCCGCGACCAGAGCGACAGGCCCGGCGTCGCGACAGGCATCGAGAAGGTGATCGATTCCGCCTGGGCCTCGGGCGAGAGGGGCAGGATATTGCCGACCCAGATCTCGTCGGCCAGCACACCGCCGGTGGCCAGCATCTTCATGCCCGACACGATCACGCCCTCGTCGGTCTCGGCCACCACCCGACAGGACGGGTTCTCGTAATTCGCCTGCTGGTAGGCGCTGGCGTCGCGCGAGCCCTGCGGCGAGACGATGGCGTGGGCGGCGTACATGTCGGTCTTGCGCATGTGCTCGTAGAAGGCGGTCAGGTTCTCCGCCCGCTCCTCGAAGAAGCCGGGCAGGATCGACATGCCGGTGACGAAACTTGCGATGTAGTCCGGAGAGCGTCCGAGAAAGCCGTAGCTGAGTTCGGCCAGTTCCCGGTGGCAGCGCGTGCGCGCGGCGAGGTCCCCCGCCGATGTCGCGCGCTTGTAGTACATCGAGAAGAGCTCACCATCCTCCTCGTAGGCCATCACGTCCCGGCGGGCGGGATCTGCCTTGGCGTCGTAGAACTCGGCGATGGTGCGGGCGGCGTTGCGGAAGGCGGGATGGGTGGTCACGTCCTCGATCCGCTCGCCCCCGAGATAGACGACCCGCCCGTCCCTCAGGCTTTCCAGGTACTCCGTGCCGGTCCTCAACATGCCCTGTCCTTTCGACGCCTGCGACGCTGTTCGCAGGGGGAGGTTAGTCCGCACCGGACGGCAGAAAAACGTCCGGTAATGCGCGATCGGATAACCTCGGGATTATGCCAGGCGCGTCGCTCCCTCGCAGGGCCAGCGGCCGGGCCCGGGGCGCGTCGCAGCCCGTTTGCAGGGCGAAACGGTGTCACGGCCGCTGGCGTTTCGGACACCCCGAGCCTATTTGAACTTTACTCGCGCAATCTAATGCAGGTTTTATCGCGTGAGGGCGGAGCGGACCCCGCGCCTCGTTGGCGACGAACGATCCAGAAGCGGCACGATGAGTGAGCAGAAGATACGCAACATGGAGGAATTCGCGGCGGTAAGCGGCCTGTCCCGGCCGACCGTCTCGAAATACTTCAACGACCCCGACAGCGTCCGGTCCACAACCCGGGCGCGGATCGAGGCCGCGCTCGAACGTTACGATTTCCGGCCGAACATCTACGCCGTCAACCAGAACCGGCGCCTGACAAAGAACATCGGCATCGTGGTGCCCTACCTGGCCGACCCGGTTTTCGCCGAGCACGCCCGCAGCATCGAGAAATTGTGCAACGATGCCGGGTTCCGCTCGATCCTGCTCAGCTCCCACGGCGGCAGCGACCAGGAGCGCGAGAACCTCGACAGCCTTCGTGCTCTGAAACCGGCGGGCGTTCTGCTGGCGCCGCTCGGGCGGGCCTCGGACAGAAGCGAGATCGAGCGCTTCTGCCGGGACGTGCCGACCGTCCTTTTCGACAGCAATATCGAGGGGATGGGCGAGGCCTTCATCGGTTCGGACAATGCCAGCTTCGTCAATCAGACGGTGGATTACCTGTGCCGCAGCGGCGAGACGCCGTGCTTCTTCGAGATGCGCACGCCCGCCAACCCGAACGCCAACAAGCGCCGCATCGCCTATATCCAGGCCATGGAGCGCCACGGACAGGAGCCCGTCGTCGTCAGCGTCGAGGGCGACGGCTGGGGCTTCGAGGAAATCGGCAGACAGGGCGCGCATTCGGCCATCGCGGCCGGCGATTTCAAGACCGACACGATCCTGTGCAGCAACGATCGCCTCGCCATCGGCGTGCTGGCGGCCTGCTACGAGCGCGGCCTCCGCGTCGGGCGCGGTCCGGGCTGCGCGTTCCGGGTCGCCTCGCATGACGACCACCCGTTTTCCCGCTTCACCTGCCCCGCCCTGACCACGGCCGCACACAATTATTCCGCAGTGGCCGAGCGCAGCGTGAAGACCCTGTTCGAAGTGATCGAGAACGGCGGGCATCTGCGCAACCGGACCGAGACCCTCCTGCCTGCTCAACTCGTCGTTCGGGCTTCGGCGTGATCGCATATTTTTTACGCGAGTAAAAATTTTATTGACGCGCGCATGATTCGGGCACAGTCTGCCTCCACAACATCCAACCAGGGAGGATACGGATGTCCCCGAAGACCGTGCTTCGCGCGTCGACCGCGCTTGCGCTCTGCATTTCCACCTCTGCCGCCATGGCACAGGACACCACGATCACCATCGCCACCGTGAACAACGGCGACATGATCCGGATGCAGGGCTACACCGACCGTTTCACCGAAGAGACCGGAATCAACGTCGAATGGGTGACGCTGGAGGAGAACGTCCTGCGCCAGCGCGTGACGACGGACATCACCACCAACGGCGGCCAGTTCGACATCATGACGATCGGCATGTACGAAGCGCCGATCTGGGGTGCGAACGGCTGGCTCGTCCCGCTCGACAACCTGTCGGAAGACTACAACGTCGATGATATCCTGCCCGCAATGCGCGGCGGCCTTTCCCATGACGGCACGCTCTACGCGGCTCCGTTCTACGGCGAATCGTCGATGGTGATGTACCGCACCGACCTGATGGAAGCCGCCGGCCTCGAAATGCCCGCCGCCCCCACCTGGGACTTCATCCGTGAAGCGGCAGCGGCCATGACCGACCGTGAGAACGACATCAACGGCATCTGCCTGCGCGGCAAGCCGGGCTGGGGTGAAGGCGGCGCCTTCATCAACGCGATGGCCAACTCCTTCGGTGCACGCGTCGTCGACGAAAACTGGCAGGCACAGCTTGACAGCGAAGCTTGGGCCAACACGCTCAACTTCTTCAACGGCATGATGCAGGAAAGCGGCCCCGCCGCCTTCGCGACCAATGGCTTCAACGAGAACCTCTCGCTGTTCAACCAGGGTCTGTGCGGCATGTGGATCGACGCAACGGTGGCAGCATCGTTCGTGACCAACCCCAACGACTCGGAAGTGGCCGACAGCGTTGGCTTTGCTCTTGCTCCCGACAACGGCCTCGGCCCGCGGTCGAACTGGCTCTGGGCCTGGGCCCTGGCGATCCCCGCCGGCACGCAGCAGTCCGACGCGGCGCTTCAGTTCATCGAGTGGGCCACGTCGGCCGACTACATCGAGCTGGTCGCCGAAAACGAAGGCTGGGCCAACGTGCCCCCGGGCGCGCGTCAGTCGCTTTATGACAACCCAAACTACGCGGCTGTTCCCTTCGCTCAGATGACGCTGGACTCGATCCTGTCTGCCAACCCGAGCGAACCGACCGTTGATCCGGTTCCGTACACGGGCATCCAGTTCATGGCGATCCCCGAATTCGCTGGCTTCTGGACTGAAGTGAGCCAGGAATTCTCCAACGCCTACGCTGGTCAGCAGACCGTCGAAGAGGCGCTGGCCCGTGCCCAGGACATCGTCAACGAAGCCCTGGAAGCGGCCGGCTACCAGTAAGCCGCAGGCCAAGGCACGGAAGGCGGCGCGCGCCGCCGCCTTCCACCCCCCTCGTTTTTGCTTCAGCGTCACAGTGTCGGTTCACCGGGCCCGCGCGCCTGAACGAAGAGGAATTGCGTCATGGCAACCCAGTCTTCCCGATCAGCGGCAAGGATCATGATGGCCCCCGCGGTCTTCCTGCTTCTCGTTTGGATGCTGGTGCCGCTGTGCATGACGCTCTGGTTCTCGCTCCGCGACTACCGCCCGCTGCGCGGCGGTGACCTGGGCTTCGTGGGGCTCGAGAATTTCGTCCGCTTCGTGTCCTCCTCCTCGTTCTGGCCCGCCGTCTTCACCACGATGCTGATCGTGGGCGGGGTGCTTCTGGTCTCGATCATCTTCGGCGTGTTGCTGGCGATGCTTCTGGACCAGCCAATGTGGGGCCAGGGCGTTGTCCGCATCCTCGTGATCGCGCCCTTCTTCGTGATGCCGACCGTTTCGGCGCTCGTGTGGAAGAACATGTTCATGGACCCCACGAACGGCGTCTTCGCCCATATATGGCGCGCCTTCGGGGCTGACCCCGTGGTCTGGCTGACGGATGTTCCGATCCTGTCGCTGATCATGATCGTCTCCTGGCAGTGGCTGCCCTTCGCCACGCTCATCCTTCTGACCGCGTTCCAGTCGCTCGACAGCGAGCAGCTGGAAGCCGCCGAGATGGACGGCGCAGGCCCGCTGGCCCGCTTCTTCTTCATCGCGCTGCCGCACCTGAGCCGCGCCATCACCATCGTGATCCTGATCCAGACGATCTTCCTGCTGGCCGTCTTCGCCGAGATCTTCGTCACCACCGGCGGCGCCTTCGGGACACGGACGCTCACCTACCTGATCTACCAGCGGGTGCTGGAAAGCCAGAACGTCGGCCTCGGCTCGGCGGGCGGTGTCTACGCCATCATCCTTGCCAATATCGTCGCGCTCTTCCTGATGCGCATCGTCGGCAAGAACCTGGATCGCTGAGGAGGGACTGACCATGGCACGCGCCGTCACGACACAACGCAAGGCCCTCAACACCGCCCTCGCTTGGCTGGTCGGCCTCGTGATTTTCTTCCCGATCCTCTGGACGATCCTGACCTCCTTCAAGACCGAGGCCGAGGCGATCGCCAACCCGCCCATCATCCTGTTCTTCGACTGGACGCTGGAAAACTACGGCGTGGTGCAGGAACGCTCGAACTACGTACGCTTCTTGTGGAACTCGGTCATCATCGCGGGCGGCTCCACCCTTCTGGGCATCCTCATCGCCATTCCCGCCGCCTGGTCGATGGCCTTCGTGCCCTCCAGGCGGACCAAGGACATCCTTCTGTGGATGCTCTCGACCAAGATGCTTCCGGCCGTCGGCGTGCTTTACCCGATCTACCTGCTGTGCATCCAGCTGGGCGTCCTGGACAACCGCATCGCGCTGGTCGTGATCCTGATGCTGATCAACCTGCCGATCATCGTCTGGATGCTCTACACCTACTTCAAGGAAATCCCCGGCGAGATCCTCGAGGCCGCACGGATGGACGGTGCGGGCCTGAAGGAAGAGCTTCTCTACGTCCTGACGCCGATGGCCGTGCCCGGCATCGCCTCGACCATCCTTCTGAACTTCATCCTCGCCTGGAACGAGGCGTTCTGGACGCTGAACCTCACATCGGTCGACGCGGCCCCTCTGACGGCCTTCATCGCCAGCTACTCCAGCCCCGAGGGCCTCTTCTTCGCCAAGCTGTCGGCGGCCTCGACCATGGCCATCGCTCCGATCCTTATCCTTGGCTGGTTCAGCCAGAAACAACTCGTCCGCGGCCTGACCTTCGGCGCGGTGAAATAGGGAAGCAAGACCATGGGACGCATCACGCTCGACAAGGTTCGCAAGGCTTTCGGCGAAGTCGAAGTCATTCCGCCGCTGGACCTGACCATCGAGGACGGGGAATTCGTGGTCTTCGTCGGCCCGTCGGGCTGCGGCAAGTCCACGCTCCTGCGGCTGATCGCGGGGCTGGAGGACGTGTCGGGCGGCGAGATCCGGATCGACGGCCAGGACGCCACCATGGTGCCGCCCGCCAAGCGGGGCCTGGCGATGGTGTTCCAGTCTTACGCCCTCTACCCGCACATGTCGGTCAGGAAGAACATCGCCTTCCCGCTGCGGATGGCCGGGATGGATGCCGCCGAGCAGGAGCGCCGCGTGAAGTCGGCCGCCGATGTGCTGAACCTGACGGACTATCTCGACCGGCGGCCCGGGCAGCTTTCCGGGGGCCAGCGTCAGCGCGTCGCCATCGGGCGGGCCATCGTGCGGGAGCCCGCGGCCTTCCTCTTCGACGAGCCGCTCTCGAACCTCGACGCGGCGCTGCGCGTGGGGATGCGGCTCGAGATCTCGGAACTGCACAAGCGCCTCAACACCACGATGATCTACGTCACCCACGACCAGGTCGAGGCGATGACGATGGCCGACAAGATCGTCGTGCTGCGCGCGGGCCATATCGAGCAGGTCGGCAGCCCGCTGGAACTCTACCGCACGCCGCGCAACCTCTTCGTGGCGGGCTTCATCGGCAGCCCGAAGATGAACCTGATCGGCGGCGCGGTCGCCTCCGCCCATGATGCCGCGACCATCGGCATCCGCCCTGAACATATCCGCGTCTCGGACGAGGCCGGCGATTGGACAGGGACGGTCGGGGTGTCGGAACACCTCGGATCCGACACGTTCTTTCACGTCAACTGCGAGGGCATCCCCGATCCGCTGACGGTGCGCGTGGGCGGCGAGGTCGACCTGCATTACGGCGACAGGATCCACCTCAGCCCCGATCCCGAGCACCTGCACCGGTTCGACGCCGAGGGGCTGCGCCTTCCATGAGACGGCTCGGCGGCAAATCCGCCCTCATCACGGGCGCCGCGCGCGGGATCGGCCGCGCCTTCGCCGAGGCCTACGTGCGCGAGGGCGCGCGCGTGGCCATCGCGGACATCGACATTGCCCGGGCGCGGGAAACGGCGGCGGAGATCGGGGACGCCGCCATCGCGGTGGAGCTTGACGTGACCCGGCAGGACAGCATCGACGCCGCCGTGGCCGAGACCGTCGCCGCCCTCGGTCAGATCGACATCCTCATCAACAACGCCGCGATCTTCACCGCAGCGCCCATCGTCGAGATCGACCGCGCCGACTATGCGCGTACCTTCGACATCAACGTGGCGGGCACACTCTTCACCCTGCAGGCGGTGGCCCGCCACATGATCGAACGCGGCATCAAGGGCCGCATCATCAACATGGCCAGCCAGGCGGGGCGCCGGGGCGAGCCGCTCGTCGCGGTCTACTGCGCGACGAAGGCCGCGGTGATCAGCCTGACGCAATCGGCCGGCCTGAACCTCATCGCGCATGGCATCAACGTGAACGCGATCGCGCCGGGCGTGGTGGATGGCGAACATTGGGACGGCGTCGACGCCTTTTTCGCGAAATACGAGGGCAAGGCGCCGGGACAGAAGAAGCGCGAGGTGGGCGAGGCCGTCCCCTACGGCCGCATGGGCCGGGCCGAGGACCTGACCGGGATGGCGGTGTTCCTCGCCTCCGACGAGGCCGAGTACATCGTCGCGCAATGCTACAATGTCGATGGCGGGCAATGGATGAGCTGATGGGGAATATGTTTCAGGGCCCTGTGCCCCTGTCGAACGCCACGCTCGGCCGCCTGCCGAAGGGCGTCGCCCGGCCGATCTACGACCGCGCCGCGCTGACGCCCGGCATCGTCCATATCGGTCTTGGCAACTTCCATCGGGCGCACCAGGCCTGGTACCTGCACCGCCTGATGCAGGCGGGCCACGCGATGGACTGGGCGATCATCGGAGCCGGCGTCCGACCCTATGATGCGGCCATGCGCGAGAAACTCATCGCACAGGACTGCCTGACCACGCTGATCGAACTGGCCCCCGGGCACAGGTCGGCCGAGGTGATCGGCCCGATGATCGACTACCTGCCCATCGAGGAGGGCAACGGACCCCTGATCCGCGCGATGGCGGACCCCGCGATCCGCATCGTCGCCCTGACGGTGACGGAAGGCGGCTATTACACCGACCCCACGACCGGCGGGCTCGATACAGCGCACCCGGACATCGCCCATGACGCCGCCCATCCCGACAAGCCGAAGACGGCCTTCGGCGCGATGGTCGCGGCACTCGCGCGGCGCAAGGCCGAAGGACTCGGGCCGTTCACGGGGCTCTGCTGCGACAATCTCCGGGGCAACGGCACGATCCTGCGGCAGGCGGTGGTGGGGCTCGCCCGCCTCTCCGATCCGGCCCTGGCGGACTGGATCGACACCGAGGGCGCCTTCCCGAATTCCATGGTCGATTGCATCGTTCCGGCCACCGGGCCCGCCGAACTGGCGCTGGCGCGGGGCTTCGGCATCGCGGACCCGGCCCCCGTCAGTCACGAGGCCTTCCGCCAATGGGTGCTCGAGGACGACTTCTGCGCGGGACGCCCCGACTGGGACGAGGTCGGCGCGATCTTCACCGACGACGTGCACTCCTACGAGATGATGAAGATCCGGGTCCTGAACGCGGGCCACCAGGTGCTGGCCAATGCGGGCGAGCTGCTGTCGCTGGCCACGATCTCGGATTGTATGGCGGACCCGACCATCGCCGCCTTCTTCCGCAGGGTGCAGACCGAGGAGATCCTGCCCCACGTCCACGCAGTGCCGGGGATGACGCCCGAGGCCTACCTCGAGCTCATCGAAGGCCGCTTCGCCAATCCCGAGATCCGGGACACCACGCGGCGCGTCGCCTTCGACGGGCATTCTCGCCACCCGGGGTTCGTCCTTCCGATCGTTCGCAGCGCGCAGGCCTCCGGCACCAGCCTGTCAGGTCTCGCGCTGGTCGAGGCGCTCTGGGCCCGGATGTGCGAGGGCACGCGCGAGGACGGCACGAAGATCGAGCCGAACGACCCCGAATGGGAGGCGCTGACAAAAGTGGCGCGCGCGGCGCGCGAGCGCCCGGCCGCGTGGCTGGAGCAGGCCGCGATCTACGGCGACCTGGCCCGCGACCCCGCCTTCCGCTCGGCCTTCGAGGGCTGGCTCTCGCGGATATGGCGGGACGGGACGGCGCCCACGCTCGCGGCCTACACCGCCGGCGCGTAAGACCCGCGCACGCGCCCCGCCCTGCCCTTCAGCGGCCCAGCGTCTCCACCACCAGCTCGGCGGCGGCACCGCCGGAATATTGCTGCTGACCGGTGATGAGGTTGCCGTCGCGCACGGCGAAACGCTTGAACAGGCCCGCCACGACGAAGTTCGTGTCGGGCAGCTTGCGCGCCTCCTCCTCGATCCAGAAGGGCTGGATCTTCATGCCCGCGAAGGCATCGGCGAAGGCCTCCTCGCTGTCCGCGAACCCGGTCCAGGTCTTGCCCTTCACCAAAAGCTCGCCGTCGGACAGCCGCGTCTTCAGCAGGACGCAGGTGCCGTGGCAGACGATCGCCACGATCTTCCCGCCCTCGTAGGCGCGGGCGACGAAGGCGTGAAGGTCGGTGTCGTCGATCATCGTGGTCATGGGCGACTGTCCACCCGCAAGGAAGATCGCGTCATAGAGGTCGAGATCGACCTCGGCGATGGACGTCGTGCCCTTGAGAAGTCCGGCGTGGCTTTCGGACTTCTTGAAGCCGAGCGAGATGAGGTCGTGTGCCGAATAGCCCGAGGCATCCTCGGGGTCGGAATAGCCGTCGGCCTGCAGATCCCCACCCTTGGGGCTGACGATGTCGACCTCGTAGCCGGCCTCTTTGAAGACCCAGTAGGGATGGGTCAACTCGGCCCACCAGAAGCCCACGGGCCAGCCGGTGGTCGGTGACGTCGCCGGGTTTCCTGCGATCAGGAGAACACGTTTCTTCGAATGGATGTCGATCGAGGCGGTCATGAAATGCTCCGTTTCAGAGGGTTCGGGATGTGGGGTAGACGAAGCGCGCGATCCGGGGCGTGAGCCACGGCATGACGACGTAGGTCATCAGCGCGATCTGGATGACGACGGTGACAAGCACCCTGAGCGCCAGCGGCCAGCCCTCCATGAGCGGGCCGAGGGCAAGGTTGAGGGCCAGGACGAGGACGAAAACGACGGCCACGAGAACCAGCGCCATCCGGTGCGGCGAAGGCTGCGGCACGCGGGTGCCCGGCGGCGGGTCGAACCAGACCTCGAGACCGGTAAGCCGTTCCCATGCGGCGTCGCCGTCGAAGAACTTCGCCCCCTCCGCCAGCATCCGTGCCCGGAAGTCCGATCGCTCGAACGCGTCGAGATGCGCGAGGCTGTCGAAGCGGAAGACCGAGACATAGGCCGCGCCCGGCACACCGGGGCGGTGAAGCTCGGCGCCGAGATAGCCCGGCGCCTCGCGCGCCGCGGCACTGGTGAGGCGCCCGAGCCAAGCCTCGTAGTCGGCCTCGCGCCCTGCCCTCACGCGCCGGCGCACCACGACGGTGACGGGATCGCTCACCGCGCCACCTCGGGCAGGTCGTACCAGTCGGGTTTCGACTGTTCCCAGAGGTTCCTGACGATGCGCTTGCCCGTCGGCCCGTCGATCAGGCCCGCCGAGATCAGCCAGCGGCCCGCGTCCGTCACCTCCTTCAGCACCCGCGCGCCGCAGGTGCCGCAGAAGGCACGGCGCGCGGTCTCGGAAGACTGGTACCAGATCAGCGCATCGCCGCCGGACAACGCGATGGCGGCGACCGGTGCGGCGAGGAAGGCGTTGAAATTGCCGTGCATCTTCTGGCAGTCGCCGCAATGGCAGGCAAGAATGCCGGCCGCCTCGGCAGGCAGGTCGATATGCACGGCGCCGCAGTGGCAGGAGGCATGAAGGGTGCGCGTCATGAACGTGTTCTCCGGGTTGTCAGACGATTGCGAAGGCCCAGTCCCGGCCCTTGCCACGGGCAAGCGCCTGGTTGATCCAGACAAGGGCGAAGGGTTCGAGAAGCCGTGATTTCGTGATGTCACCGGCGTCGAGCGGGTCGAAGCCGAGATCGCGGAGCAGCTCCGCGACCGTCGCCTTCGCCGCCGGATCGTCGCCCGCCATGAGCATCGCGGGGCGACGCGCGAAGTGGGCGTTCCGCGCCATGACTTCCGCACCGACCTGGTTCAGCGTCTTGACGACGCGGGCCTGTGGCAACCGGCGCTGCACCATCTCGCCACCCGACGACGTGTGACCAACCGCGAGGCCCAGCGCCCCGTCGACCATGCCCAGCGGATTGGTGCAGTCGACGACGATCTTTCCGTCCAGGCCGCCGAGATCCTCCAACACGGCGTCGACTGCGGCCCAGGGCAGCGCAAGGATGACGAGATCGGCGGATGCGGCGGCGGCGGAGGGGCTCGTGACCGCGCTGCCGGTTTCCGCCGCCAGCGCGCTTGCCGCGTCCGAGCCGGGGTTTCTCGCGCCCAGGGTGACGGCGTGCCCCTTGCCGCTCAGTCCGCGCGCCAATGCCGCGCCGACATGTCCGGTTCCGACGATCGCGATCCGCATCCGCTTTCCCTTGCTTCGGTGTCCGCAGCCCGGATATGCCGGGCCCGACAGAAGGAAAAACGAATAAGCATCATGTCTGAGTTAAGAGATTCGGAAATCAGGCGTCTCGACCTTACGCTTTTGCTGGTGTTCCTGGGGCTGCTTCGCCATCGCAAGGCGGCCTCCGTCGCCGCCGAACTGGGCCTGACGCAATCGGCGATCAGCCAGGCGCTCAAGCGGCTGCGCGACATCTTCGGAGACGAACTGTTCCTGCGCCGCCCGCACGGGATGGAACCGACGGCGACCGCGCTTGCCCTCGAGGCGCCGATTGCCCGGGCCGTCGAGGCGTTGCGGGGCGCGCTCGGCGCCGCGCGGCGCTTCGACCCGGCGGACGCAAGCGGGATCGTGCGCATCGCCGCGCTCGACGCGGAACAGGCGGTGCTGATCCCGGGCCTCGCCGCAAGGCTGCGCGAGGCGGCGCCGGGGCTGCGCCTGTCGGTCCAGCCGCTTGGACGAGCCGAGGCCGTGGACGCCCTGGCCGCGGGACGCGCGGACCTGTCGCTTGGATTTCTCTGGGACACGCCCGACTGGATTTCGGGCGAGCGGCTGTTCGACGAGGGTTTCCTCGTCGCCGGGCGTCCGGAGGTGCTTCCGGCGGCGCCGCGGATCAGCCTCGACGCCTATTGCGCGGCCGACCACGTCCTCGTCTCACCCGGCGCGGATCTGCGCGGGATCGTCGATCGGCGGCTTGCCGAAATGGGTCTCGAACGGCGCGTCGTGCTGGGTCTGCCGGCTTTCCTTCCGGCCCTCGCCGCCGTGGCGGCCGCGCCGGCGATCGTGACACTGCCCGCCCGCGTTGCCCGCGCCTTCGCCCCCGGTTTCGGCCTCGCCCTCGCCGAGCCTCCGCTCGAGATCCGGCGCTTTCCCGTCTCGGTCTTCTGGCACCGCAGGAACGACGCCGACCCGCAGACCGAATGGCTCAGATCGCAGGCAAGGCTGGCCGCCGGCGACTGAGGGCACCGGACTTCAAGGCATGCCGAAGGCCCGTTGCCGCGTCGCCCTGAACAGGAGCGTCGCCGGAACCACCAGGACGAAGAGGACGGCACCGAACAGGATCGCGGCGCCCGGTTCGCCAGCCCGGTCGACGACCCAGCCTGCCATGGGCGGCGCCGCGGTCAGCGCGGCATAGTACACGGTGAAAAAGACGCCCATCCCGAAGGCACGCCGCTCGGGCGCCACGGCCTGGCCGGCCAGCGCCATGATGACACCGGCCGGGGCCATGCCTATGAGGCCGAAGATCAGACTGGCGGCCAGGCCCGCATCCGGAATGCGCAGGAGCAGAAGGGCCACCGCCGCGCTCGCCATGCAGATCAGAAGGACCAGGTCGCGCCGGCCGAACCGGTCCACGATCAGGCCGCAGGCCGCCCCCGACCCCATCATCACCCAGCTGCCGAGGCTGATGACCGAGGCGGCGGCGAGGCTGCCCATGCCTTGCGCCTCCAGCGTGGCGGGGCCGAAGCTGAGATAGACGATGTAGCCCGCGTTGAAGACACCCCAGGCGAAGCCCGCGAGGATCACCAGGCTCCACTCCACCGGCAGGAGGCCCTTCGCGCGGGCCGCGCCATGAGACGGCAGGTCATGCGGCGGGCGGTAGAAGGCCAGGATGACCAGTGCCGCCAGCGCGCAATAGAGCGACGCCACCATGAAGGGCGCGCGCCAGCCGATCATCTCGAGGAGGAAGGCATGGCCCACTTGGCCCATCGCGATGCCGAGCGGCCAGCTCGTAACGAAGATGCTCATCGCCGTCGCGATCTCGCGGCCGTCGAACCAGTCCACGACCATCTTCGACAGGTAGAGCATCGCCATTACCGACCCCGCGCCGGCAAGCATGCGCCCGATCCCGATGATCTCGGCCGACGGCGCGAGCGCCGAGACGAGCCCGCCGAGCGCGAGGCCGCCAAAGCCCAGCCCGGTCAGGATGCGGTCGGGGGCGAACCGCCCCAGAACGCCGGCAGGCAGCACAAGAACCAGTCCGGGCGCCATGAACAGCCCGATCATCAGGCCGATCCGGGCGTTGTCGAGACCGAAGATCCCCGAGATCTCCGCGCTGACCGATCCCATGGTCTGGAACTGGAAACCCAGCCCCACTCGGGCAAGGAAAAGAAGCGCCAGGATGCGCCAGCGCATCATCCGAGCTCGTACTGCATGTAAACGAACCAGGGGTCCACTTCGATCGGGTCCGAGCATTCCGGGTAACGCGGGACATAGCGGAAGCCGATACTCTCGTAAATCCGGGTCATGTCGGTGTTGCCACGGATCGCGTTCACCAGAAGCGTGCGCCAGCCCATGTCGCGCGCCGCCTCGATCCGGGCATCGACGATGGCGCGCCCCAGCCGGTGTCCCTTGGCCTCGGGACGGACGTAGAGCCGTTTAAGTTCGCCCGCGTCGGGACGGACCTGATGCAGGGTCCCGCACCCGACCAGCCGGTCGGCCGCATCATGCACCAGGACAAGACGCCCGGTCGGCGGCAGGAACCGGTGCAGGTTGGGCCAGAACGACGCTTTCAGATCATGCGCCGTGTAGCTGTGGGGCACTCCGGCAAAGGCGAGCTTTTTCAGGATGACCCCGTAGTATTCGAGCAGAAGATCATCGAGCGCGGCCCGGTCCGTCACCTCCGTCACGCAGGTGACCCGGTAGGCGGAGACGGTGCCCGCCGAGGGCGAGACGCGCCCTGCCGGCTGATCGTGAAGCGCGGTCATGACGCCCACCCCAGTTGACGGAGCGCCTGCCCGTCGTTCCAGATCTTCGTCATGTGCGAGATGCGGTCACCGTCGAAGACCATGACGTAGGCGTAGTCCGAGGCCACGGTCCGTCCGGTCGGATCGCCCGGCCCGCCCTGTCCGGTCTGGGTGCCGTGAAACACCGCCGCCGCGGCGACGGTTCCGCGCGGCTCGTCCGCCGCGAACGCCGTCAGCTCGTACGACCCGTCGGGGATCGGCACGAGGAGGCCCTTCATCCATTCGGCATACTCCGCCAGCGTGGTTGTCCCGGCCAGCGCGTCGGCCTGACAGGCGAAACTGGCGCCTTCGTGGCAATAGGCCTTGCAGGCGTCCCATCCACCCCCGGTTTCGCAGGCCTCGAAAAAGGCGCGTGCCGTGTGTACCATGTTCATCCGCCGGTCCTACGTGCTGCTGTGTCCCGAGAATGCGGGGGATGCCGGACGCGCGAAATCGGGCAGCTGCAGTATTCTGCTCCGGATCGTGCAGTATTCGGCTAATGCATTTGCAGGATTGCCCGATCCGCCCCGGTGCGGGAGGGTGCAAGGACCACTGCAAGGGACATGACCGGACCCGTGAAGCCCGACGAACTCCTCAGCCCGCGCGAGATCGAGATCGCAAGCGCATACGCGCAGGGAGACACGTATCAGGCAATCGCCGAACGGCTCTGCATTGCGCCGTCCACGGTGCGCACGCATCTCTCGACGATCTACCGGAAGCTGGAAGTGTCCTCCAAGCTGGACCTTCACGCGCGGCTGAGCGGTGCGTCCCCTGCGACCGAGATCGCGACGGACCACGCCGCGGTCATCTCGGAACTGGCCCTCAGCCTCGAGGAATCCCTGCGTCGCGAACAGGTCTTTGCCGAGGTCCTGCGCATCATCAGCCGGTCGCGCGGGGATATCGACGCGGTCATGTCCGCGATCCTGGGCTTCGCGCTCGAGCTGTGCGAGGCGGAGTTCGGCATACTCTTCGAACATCATGGAGGCGGCCGTTTCGCGGCAAGTCACTGCCTGGGCATCCCGCAGCGGTTCCGGCAGTGGTTCGAGGCGCAGGGTATCTTCGCGGTCGGCCCGCGCACCGGGCTCGGACGCGTCGCGGCCGGCCATGGCATCGTCAACATCTACGACGTCCGGGCGGAAGAAGTCTTTCACGGCGACGACCCGTTGCGGCAGGCGACCGCGACCCTCGGCGGCGCGCGGTCCTTCGTGGCCATCCCGATGATGTCGGGTGACGTGCTGGCCGGCGCGTTCACGATCTACCGCCAGAGCGTGCGTCCCTTCGGTGCGCAGGCGACCGCGCTGGCGCAGACCTTTGCCGACCAGAGCGTCATCGCGCTGGAAAACGCCCGCATGATTGGCGCCCTTCGCGACCGCGCGACCTCGCCATGATCGTCGATCCCGAAGCGCTGAGCCCGCGGGAGCTTCAGATCGCCGAGGCCTTCTCCGAGGGAGAGACGTATCAGCAGATCGCCGAGCGGCTGAACCTCGCGCCGTCCACGGTGCGCACGCACCTCGCGACGATCTACCGGAAGCTCGGGGTGTCCTCGAAGCTGGACCTGCGCAAACGCATCGTGGGCGCGCCGCATCCCGAACCGCCCGAGGGTCTTCCGCCGCGCCCCGACAAACCGTCCATCGCCGTGCTCGCCTTCGAGAACATGTCCGGCGATCCCGAGCAGGAGTTCTTTTCGGACGGGATCACGGACGAGATCATCACCGCGCTGTCGCGGTCGCCGTGGCTGTTCATCATCGCCCGGAACACCACCTTCACCTACAAGGGCCAGAGCGTCGACGTGCGGCGCGTCTCGGCGGAGCTGGGCGTGCGCTTCGTGCTGGAGGGCAGTGTGCGGCGGGCCGGCGACAGGGTCCGCGTGACGGCGCAGCTGATCGACGGCGTGACCGGCGGACATGTATGGTCCGACCGCTATGACGGCGAGACGCGGGACGTCTTCGACCTGCAGGACGCGATCACGCGGCAGGTCGTCGCCTCGATCCAGACCATCGTGCATCGCAGCACCATCGAGGAACCGGTCGAGCGTCTCAGCCGCCCGGACCTCACGGTGTGGGAACTGACCATGCGGGCGTGGCACCTGCTCTACGATTTCACGCCGGAGGCCTTTGCGGCGGCCAAGACGTTGCTGGAGCGGGCCCTCGCGCTCGACCCCGCAAGCGCCGAGGCCAACATGGTCCTTTCCCTGGTGAACCACCACGTCGCCATGATGGGCAATCTGTCCGATCCACGTCCGGCGATGGAAGCCGCCTACGCGCTCGGACGCCGCGCGACGCAGCTCGACGACCGGAACGAATACGCGCACTGGGCCTTCGGGATCAGTTGCTGGGGCCTGCTCCGGCACGAGGAAGGGATCGCCGCGCTGGAGCGCGCCGTCGAGCTGAACCCGAATTGCTCGGTCGCGCGCGGCAGCCTCGGCACCGCCCTCGGGCTGGTGGGCCGGACGGAGGAGGCCATCGCGAACCAGGAAATCGCGATCCGGATGAACCCCCGGGACCCCAGCATCTTCTTCCGGTTCTCGGGCCTCGCGCTGGCCAACTACATGGCCGGTCGCTTCGACACGGCGATCGAATGGTCGGAACGCGCGATCCACCGGATGCCGCGCTGGTTTCTTGCCCATTTCATCCGCGCCGCGAGCCTCGTCGCAATGGGAAGAAACGGGGAGGCGCGCGATGCGGTGGCCGCCTGCCGCGCCGTCTTTCCCGATTTCGCGGTGTCCGACACCGACCGCGTGCCGCTCAAGGACATGGCGAAGATGGAGGAGTTCCGGAGCCGCCTGAAGATGGCCGGATTTCCGGAACGTCCGGATGCGTGACACTCCGCGGCGCGCGCCAGTCAGGGCGACGACGCAAGCTCCCGCAGTCTCGCCTCGAGGTATCTGCGCAACGGCGGTTCGGTCGTGAGCGAAATCGCCTTGCCATAGGCCTCCCGCGCGGGGAGGGCCTGTCCGAGACGCGCGAGCAGACGGGCCCGCGCCGCCCAGTAGGGCTGGAAACCTCGGGTGGCCTTGCCGTCGAGACGCGACAATGCCTCGAGCCCCGTGGCCGGGCCATGCCGTTCGCCCTGCACGACCGCGCGCGCGACTGCGGCCCCGAGCGAGGGCGCGAGACGCTCCAGCGCGAAATAGAGCTGGTCCAGCGCGAGCCAGTCGATGCGCCCCGTCTTGGCGCGGTCGAGATGCAACCCGTCGATGGCGGCCTCGATCTGGAACCGGCCCGGACTGGACAGGGACTGCGCCCGCGACAGGGCACGCTGGCCGAAGTTGATGAGACGGGCATCCCAGAGCCGGGGGTCCTGCTCGTCGAGCGGCACGAGCACGCCGTCGCGCACGCGCGCGTGCCGGCGCGCCTGGCCGAAAGCGATCAGCGCGGCGAGGCCATGCGCCTCCGCGTCCCGGGGCAGGAGGTGGCACAGGAGATCCGCAAGGTAGAGCGCCTCCTGACCCAGCGCGTCGCTCGGCGCGAGCCAGTCGAGCGCGTGGGCCGCGTAGACGGCCTCGCGCAATGCGTCCAGCCTTTCGGACAGGTCGGACCCGCCCGGAAGGGTGAAGGGAATGGCCGCGTCCCGGATCTTGCGCTTGGCCCGGACCAGCCGTTGCGCCATGGCCGAGGGCGCCGTCGCGAAGGCGCGGGCGATGTCGATCGCCTCGACCCCGAGCACCGTCTGCAAGATGAGCGGCGCATGGATGTCCGAGGGCAGCGCGGGGTGCGCGCAGACCATCATCAGCGCCAGGCGGTCATCGGGGAAATCGAGATCGGCGGCGGCATCGGAAATGGGCATGTCGGGGACCGCGTCGGTTTGGGGGAACCGCGTCAGGCGGCGCTGCGCGTCCGTGACGCGATTGCGGGCCGTCGTCATCAGCCAGGCGTCGGGGTTCTTCGGCACGCCGCTGCGTGGCCAGGTTTCCAACGCCTTGGCGAAAGCCTCGGCAAGCGCGTCCTCGGCCGCGGAAATGTCGCCGGTGCGCCGGGCCAGGATCGCCAGCAGCTTGCCGTAGGAGGTCCGCGCCGCCGCTTCCGCGGCGCGGGCCGTCGTCGTCTCGGTCACATCCCGCCCATCGCCGAGGCGCGGATCTCGACCTTGCCGGTGCGTGCGGCCGGGCATTTCTCGGCCCAGGCCATCGCGGCGTCCAGGTCGGGGACGTCGATCACGAAGAAGCCGCCGAGCGTCTCCTTGGTATCGGCGAAGGGCCCGTCCTGGACCGTCTTCGTCCCGCCCTTCAGGCTGAGCGTCGTCGCGGTCCCGACGGGCTGCAGCCAGTCGGTATCGACGAAGACCCCCGCCTCCCGCAGCGCGCCGATATAGGCGCCGTAGACCTGCTGCATGGCGGCCCAGTCGTCCTGGGTCATGTCGGCGAAATCGGCGGGATCGGAGTAGAGAAGGAAGGTATAGCGCATTGATCTGTCTCCTTGGTTCGAGGGTTAGGCAGCGGCTTCGAGGTTGGCAAGGCCGCGTTCGAAGGTCGGCCCCACCCTGCGGTCCATGAAGAGACCGATGATCCGGGCGACGGGGTTGAAACCCATGTCGGCCTCCATCGACCAGGTCACGCGTGCGCCGCCGTCATGCGGTTCGGCGCGGATTGTCTGGGCGGGCGTGCCCATGGCTCCGAGGTCGATCCGGTAATGCACCGCGTCGCCGGCAAGCCCGGTCACGGTCTGAGTTCCGCGCCCCTCCCGGCCCTCGAAACGGAACCCCGAGCCGATGCCGGTTTCGGGACCGAAGAGCGTGATCGCCAGTTCGGGGTCGGTGTCACGATAGGGGTTGAAGCGCTGGTAGCCCTGTCCGGAGGCGGCAAGGCTCAGGACAAGTCCGGGATCGGCGTCGATGACCGCCGCGCGCTGGACATGCACGTGCCGCGGCAGAAGCAGCGTGCCGGCCCCCAGCACAACGAAGAAGGCGGCGCCCGCGCCGAGGAATTGGATCAGGGTCACGTCGAGGTCCTTTCTATCTGACCGAGGGCAGAAGCGCCCTCGTATCCCTGACGAACGGGCCTCTCTCCAATCGACACGCGGGCGGATTTTTCTTGAGGGGTGGCGCGGCGGGTCGGACCGCCTCCCTCGCCCTCGGATCGGGGGACCGGGCCGCGAAGGGCGCCGGACCCTGCCCCATTCCGATGGATCGGAGAGAAGATTTGCACTAACAATCTTCTTGTCGGCGTGGATCGGCGCGGGGCTCCCCGGCATCGCGAGGCGGATTTCAAACCCTCGCAGGCGGCCCGAGGCGCCGGCGGGACCAAAGGGCCGACGAGCGGCGGACGCCGCCGGAGACCGACATGCATTCGTGCGCGAAAGACATCTCGGAAAAGGCGCTGCCCGTCGGCGTGATCGTCACGGTCTTCCTGTTCAGCGCGCCCGCCCTCGGCCCCTTCGCGGCTGCCCTTCCCTGTTCAATCCTCGTCTTGGTGGCCCTGCTGACCTTCCATGCCCGTCTGGCCGAAGGTTGCGGCAGATGGCGTGGCCTCGCCACGGCGCTGACCGCGGATGGCGGGCCCGAGCGGATCGGCCTGAACCTGGCCGCGATCCTCGTCCTCCTCGGCGCGGCCGCCGGATTGCGTGTCCGGGGCCTCGCCGGCATCTGCGCGCAGGGCCTCGTCCGGACCCTTTCCTGGCCGGGTGAAGAAGGACGCCGTCACCGCGCTCTGGATGCGCCGCAACCCGATCCGTAACATTCCGACCAGAGTATCGAACCCAAGTCGAAAGGACCCCGACATGACCGACACGTCTTCTCACGGCTCCGGCAGCGAAGACCTCGAGCGCCAGTTCCAGGTCATCCGCGACGACATCACGAAACTGACCGGCCTCCTGCGGGAGATTGGCGAGGCGAAGGCCGGCGAGGCGCGGGACGCGGCGCTGGCCGAGGCTGCCGAACTCCTCGAGCGTTCGCGCGCCACCCTCGACGAGGGACGTCTCAAGGCCCGGCAGGCCACGGCTTCGGTCGAAGGCTACATCAGGGAAAAGCCGGTGCAGTCCGCCCTCATCGCGCTGGGGGTCGGCTTCTTCGTCGGCCTCATGTCGCGTCGCTGAGGTCCGGCATGCTGGAGGATCTCATCGGCGCCTTCGTCCGGTCGCAGTTCGGCGATGTCCGGCGGCGGACGACAGGGGCGATGCTCGAACTTGCCGCCTTCGGCATGATCGGGCTGGCGATCTTGTTTGTCTTCGTGGCGATGTACCTGTGGCTGTCGGCCCGGCTGGACATGTGGCTCGCCGCGCTGATCGTGGCGGCGGTTGCGCTGGCGGTCGCCGCCGTCCTGTTGCTGGTGGGCCGGTCGCTTCTGCGGCGCAAGGCCCGCAGGAGGCAGGACGACGCGCTCTCCAGCCTGCAGGCGCTGGGACTGCTGTCGCGGCAGCCGGACGCCTCGGACGAGAAGGATCGCACCGAGGAACCGGGCGCGATCATCGTCGGCGCGGCGCTTGCGGCCGGCGTCCTTCTGGGACGGTCCTTCGGGCGCTAGCGGCCTTCGCGCGGAGTGGTTGCATGGCACGGGTCGAGGCCAACGGGATCATGCTGGAGGTGGAGTGTCACGGCGACCCGCACGCCGTGCCGATCGTCCTGATCCGAGGTCTCGGTTCGCAGCTGATCCAGTGGCCGGACCGCCTGATCGGGGATCTTCTGGCCGCCGGGCTCCAGGTCGTCACCTTCGACAACCGCGACGCGGGCCTGTCGCAGAAATTCGAAGGCGCTCCCGCCTACACCCTGACGGACATGGCGGCCGACACGGTGGGCGTGATGGATGCCCTCGGCATCGGGCGGGCGCATGTGCTCGGCATGTCGATGGGGGGCACGATCCTGCAGATCATGGCGCTGGAGCATCCCGCACGTCTTCTGAGCGGCATCGCCGTGATGTCGTCAAGCCGCGCGCCCTACCTGCCGAAGGCGCGCCCCGAGGTGCAGGCGGCCCTTCTGTCCTCGGCACCAAGCGGACGGCGGGAGGACGTTGTCGCCCACGGGCTATCCACCGGCAGGCTGTGGCAAAGCCCCCGCTGGCCCTTCGACACGGCCGGGCGCGCGGCGTTGATCGGGCGGCTCTGGGACCGGTGCTACTGCCCCGAGGGCGTGTCGCGGCAATACGGCGCCATGGTGGCCTCCGAGCCCGACCTTGCGCGGATCGATGCCATCAGGACACCGCTCCTCGTCATTCACGGGACCGAGGACACCCTCCTGCCGCCCGAGCATGGCCGCGACATCGCCCGAAGGGTGCCCGGCGCCCGCCTGGTCGAGATCGAGGGAATGGGCCACGACCTTGAGGGCGATCTGCCCGGATTGGTCGCGGACCACGCGGTCCGGTTCATCGAAACGGTCTCGCGGGGCGGGAAAACGCACAACGAATAGTCATTTCGCGGCTGGCAGGGGGGCCTGCGCCCCGCCCGGCCCCCTTCCTGTTGCCAGGCGTGGCCGCACTGGACTAGCCTTTCCCTGACTCTGGCACAGTCAAAAGGGCCAAGCGGACCCCGCGATCGAGATGATCCGGGCGTTGCGCAGTTTCTTTTGACACATCGCGCCGCGACACGGCGCACATGCCAGGGAGGGCCAACCATGCCCATGACCTATCGCTCCGCCGGCGAGTTGCCGGATCATCTCCATGCCGCAGCCAGGGCCGCCCGAACGTCGGATTGCGCGATGACGCGGCGCGAATTCCTCGCCACGGCGAGCATCTACGGGGCCTCGGCGGCAACCGCCTACGGGATGCTGGGCATGGCCGCCCCCGCCTTGGCGCAAGGAACGCCGCGGATGGGCGGCACCGCGCGGATGCAGGGCGTCCTCAGGGCGATGAAGGATCCTGTGACCTTCGATTTCAACATGCTCGCGAACTTCGCGCGCGGCTGGCTAGAATATCTCGTCACCTACAATTCGGACGGCACCTTCACGCCGCAATTGCTGGAGGGTTGGGACGTCGCCGACGACGCGTCGCAGTATACCCTGCACGTCCGTCCGGGCGTGACCTGGAACAATGGCGACGCGTTCACGGCCCGGGACGTGGCCTTCAACCTGCGCCGCTTCTGCGACACCTCGATCGAGGGCAACGCCCTCGCCCCGAGGCTGGCGGCACTCATGGCCGATGGCCAGGCGCGGGAGGACGCGATCGAGGTGGTGGACGATCTGACCGTCGTCCTGACCCTGTCCGAGCCCGACATCGCGCTCATCGCCAACCTTTCCGACTACCAGGCGGCGATCGTGCACCCGAGTTTCGAAGCCTCCACGATGCTCGACGATCCCATCGGAACCGGCCCCTACATCCCCACCGCCTACGAAGTCGGTGTGCGCGCCGTGCTGGAAAAGAACACCGGCCACAGCTGGTGGAACGAGGGCAACGGCGCCTGGCTGGACCGGATCGTCTTCGCCGATTACGGCGAGGATCCGGTGACCTGGGTCGCGGCGGCCGAGGCCGACGAGATCGACCATATCTATGCGCTCGAAGGGGATTTCGTGGACGTCTTCGGCGCCTTCCCGGACTGGCGGGTCGAAGAGATCGCCACCTCGGGAACCATCGTCATCCGTCCCAACCAGCTGACGGAGGTGGACGGCATCCGCCCCTACGAGGATGCCCGTGTCCGCAGGGCGCTGGCGCTCGCCGTCGACAACCAGGTGATCCTCGATCTCGGCACGGCGGGCCAGGGCATCATGGCCGAGAACCACCACGTCGCGCCGGTCCATCCCGAGTACACGCCCATGCCCATGCCCCGGCGCGATCCCGAGGCGGCCATGGCGCTTCTGGCCGAGGCGGGCATGGCCGATTACGAACATGAACTGATCTCGCTCGATGCGGGCTTCATGAAGGACAGCGCGGATGCCTGCGCGGCACAGTTGCGCGATGCCGGTATCTCGGTCCGGCGCACGGTCATCCCGTCCTCTTCCTTCTGGAACGACTGGGACGGCTATGCCTTCTCGACCACGATCTGGAACCACCGCCCGCTCGCGGTGCAGACCTTTGCCGTCGCCTATGTCTCGGGCGCGGTCTGGAACGAAACCGGGGTCCACAACGAGGAACTGGACGGCATTGTCGCCGAGGCGCTGACGACGCCCGACGTGGAGGCACGGCGCGCGCTCATGTTCCGGGCGCAGCAGATCATGCAGGAAGAAGGCGTCACGATTCAGCCCTACTGGCGGTCGATCTTCAACGCGCAGAAGACGGGGCTTCGCGGCGGCGAGATCCACCTGTCGCAGGTCATCGATCCGCGCGCCCTCTACTGGGAGGCGTGAGACCCGCACGGACCAGGGGCCGCCATTGCGCGGCCCCGCTTCTCTGCTTCAGATCATCAGCACGATCAGAACGAAGAAGCCCCAGAACATCAGCATGAAGTGGTTGGACTGCGCCCATTGGTGGCAATACCAGTAGGCGAAGTAGTTTCCCCCGATGATGAAGCCGCCCCAGATCAGGGTGAAGAAGGCCGAGGCGACGATCGCCGTGCCCGTGGCCAACGGCGCCGGCACCGCACCACCGGCGGCAAGCACCAGCAGGATGGCGCCGGCGAAAAGCGCCACCGCGGCAAGCGTCTCGGCGGCGCGCATCGCGTGGAAGAGGCGGCGGATGCTCACCGGATCGTCGATCCGCCGATGGGCGATGAGCCGGTAGTCCTCGGGGTATTCCTGCGCCATGAGGTCGAGGCGGACGACCATGGCCACGGCCTCCTCGTTCATGCGGGGGTGACGCCAGTTGTCCGCCACCGCGACCACCATCCAGGTTCCGAGACCGGCGACGAGGGCGGCCTCGACAAGAAGCAGGATCACCTCCATCCCCCGCGTCCCCGTCAGGCCGGTTCGGCGGCGACGCGCAGGCCGGTCAGACCGTCGCTTTCGCGCGCGCTGGAACAGATGCTGGCAAGCTTCCTCGGCTGCTCGTAGGGCCAGGGCGTGCCGCGATGCATCACCGCCCGCTGATCCCAGAGCAGGACGTCGCCCACCGCCCAGCGATGCGAGTAGACATATCGGTCCTGGGTGCAGAAATCGGTCAGCTCCGCCAAGAGCGCCTCGCCCTCGGCTGCGTCGTAGCCGTCAACCGCGAAGGCGTGGCTCGCGAGATACAGCGCCTCGCGGCCGTTCACCGGATTGGTCCAGACCGCGCTCCAGTGCTGATCGGGCCACTTGTTGAACATCGGCAGGCGCGAAAGCTCCTCGGAGATCTTCTTGCGCGAGTGGCTGTAGCGGTGCCAGATGCCACGCCCCGCGATGCGCGCCCTGAGCGCTTCGGGCATCTCCGCCCAGGCGGCGCGGGTCGAGGCGAGTTCGGTGGCACCGCCCGACGTGGTGACGATCCGCGCCACGAGGATGTTGGTCAGCGCAGGCACCGGCAGGAAGGTGCTGTCGGAATGCCAGAGAAAATTCGTTTTCAGGTTCAGGGTCTTGAGGTCCATCTCGCCGCTCGTGGTGCCGTCCTCCAGCACGTTGGATACCTCCGGGATCCTGAAGACTTCGCCCGGCTTGCGCTCGTCCGCCTCGCGGTCCTCGATCGGCCCGAAGAGACCGGCCAGGTCGAGATGCTTCTCGGGGCTCAGATCCTGCCCCCGGAAGAGCAGCGCGGAATGCTCCTCGAACAGCGCGCGGATCTCAGGGAAAAGGTTGTCCGCGGTCACCGTCATCAGGTCGAGGCCCTTCACCTCGACGCCGAAGGCGGGGTTGAGCGGGATCAGTTCGAAATGTGCCATGCCGCGTGCCTCCTCAGGTTTCAGTGGCGTTGGGTCCGGACGGGCCGAGCCGTTCGATCTCGTCGGCGGAGAGGTGGCGCACCTTCTCCCATTCCAGCGACTTGCCGGGGTTCAGAAGGCCCCTGGGATCGAGCCGCTTCTTCCAGGCGAGGTGCCGGTAGTCCGGTTGCATGTGATTGCCCTCGATCACGTGGACATGGGCATCGTAGACGGTGAATCCGTCGGCCTCGTAGGTCGCGTTGATCTCGGCGAGGCGCTCGGGCGTGGAAAACCAGACGATCGGCAGGTCGGCGCAGTAGATCGTGCCGCCGCCCCGGGTGAACTCGTGATGCGGCCAGACATCCTCGCCCTGACGGGCACGCATCCGCGCGACACGGTCCGCATCGGCGGGATCGGGCACCCCGATCTGCTGATAGGTGGCGGAACGGTCGGACTTCAGCACCTGCAGCGTGGTGTGGTTGTAGGCGAACTCGAAGACGTGGGGCAGTTTCGCCGCCTGGCGTTCCGCCTCGTCCATGGCGAGGTGCAGGACACCGTCGTGCCCGCCGACCAGTGCGCGCAGCGCCTCGAGATGCTCGCGCGGGACGAGTGTTACCAACAGGTTGCGGCCCTTGGGCACATGGGCGTCGAGACGGGGAAAGAAGTCGGCGATGCGCGCGTCCACGACCGAGCAGAGCTTGCGCGCGATCTCGGCGTCCGGGACGGCGGCGAGGGCGTAGCCGGCCGAGTAGGCGTCGCGGTAGCTGTCGAAACCCGCGATGCAGCCGACCCAGTCCCGCGTCGGCACGGTGCGCAGCGTCACCTCGGTGATCGCTCCGTTCAGTCCCCAGGCGTGGTGAACGCGCAGCGCCTCTTCCCCGTCGAAGACATGCTCGACCGGCGCGGCCTCCACCGACAGGACCTTGAGCCGGATGATGTTGCCCTTCTCGCGCAGGGGGCCATTCGCGACCGACCCGATGCCGGCCGAACCGCCCGCGACGAAGCCCCCGATCGTGGCGATATCCTGGGTCGAGGGAAACATGGCCATTTCCCAACCCTTCGGGATGAGCGCGGCGTTTATGTCGGCCATCAGCGCGCCGGCCTCGACCCGCACGAAACCCTCGCCGATCTCGAGGATGCGGTTCATCGCGGTGGTCTCGACGATCAGCCCGCCTTGCAGCGGCACCGCCTGCCCGTAATTGCCGGTGCCGCCGCCCCGGAGCGTGACGGGGATGCCGTGGGCATGGGCCACGGCCAGAACGTGGGCCAATTCCTGCCGGGTTTTCGGGCGCACGACGAGATCGCCGAAGGACCGGCGCAACTCCGCGTTCAGGATCGGGGAATACCAGAAGAAGTCCCGGCTCCGCTTCTTCACGGTCACGGGATCGTCGATCACCTCGACGGGGGCGAGGGCGTCGGCGATGCGGGACCAGTCGACGTCGGTGCGTGGGGCGGTATCAGGCATGGGACGCTCCGATGGTCTGGTCCAGGGAGAGCGGCGGCGCGGCGCCGGCGATGAGGCCGGACAGGCTCGGCACCTCGAAACAGAGGAGATCGGCGACCTCCGCGCCATCCACGTGCAGCGGCGCGAGCCCCATCGCCCGGCGCGCCGTCGTCGTGATCGCGGGCAGGTGTCGCCCGAACGGCGGATCGAGATGCGCCGCCAGAACCGCGAGCGAAAGCGAGTGGAGCGGATCGTGCCGTCCGACCGGGCAGAAGGCGTCGCGGACATTGTCGGTTCCGATGACGATCCCGACACCGCGCGCAGCCAGTTCATGCAACCGCGTGATCCCGCGCCGGTCCGGCGTCCCGTCGCGGCGCCCCTGCAGGTAGAGGTTGGTCGCGGGCAAGGCCACGACCGCGATCCCGGCGGCCGCCAGCTTGTCGCCGATGCGCGCCACGTCCGCCTCCTCGCGCGAGGCGAGGCTGCAGGCATGGCCGCACAGGACCGGCCCCTCGAACCGGGTTTCGGCGGCGACGTCCGCGATCAGTTCGATCCCGTCCAGCGCCGGGTCCAGCCCCTCGTCGACATGGAAATCGAGCGCGAGCCCGTATCGGTCCGCCAGCGCGAAGAGGTTGCGGAGCCCCTCGCGTCGGTCGGAATGCTGCAGCAGGAAACTGCCCAGGACGCCGTCGGTCTGGGCGACCGTCCGCGCCACGGCTTCGGCGCGGGCGCGGTCGGCCATCTCGTCGATACCCGTCAGGGCGGCGCGCTGGAGCGTAACGCCGCGCGGGGCCACCTGCTCCGCCAACTCGCCCAGCACGTCCCACGCAAGCGGACGTTCGGGATAGCCGTGTCCCGTGGCCCAGTCGACATGCGTGCGCACCACGCCGCAGCCCGAGGCGATGAGCTCGGCAAGCCCGCGCCCCGCGCGCTGCCGCAGATCCTCCCTGGTCCAGAGGGCCTTGTCCCGCAACTGCGCCGCGATGCCGGCCGCGAGATCGCCGCCCACCTCGGTGCAGCGCTCCACGCTGTGACACTTGTCCAGATGCACATGAGCTTCGGCGAGCCGGGGGATCACGATGCGCGTGGGGCGCCCGAGGTCGGGATCGGGGTCGAGCCGCTCGACCCGCCCGGCCCGGATCACCAATGTGCCGCAGCGCAGATCGCCCTGCCCGATGCCGCCGAACACATCGGGACGCGACAGGAGGCTTGCCGGAACCCCGACACCGGGAAGGCGGATGGTCTGCGCCAGTTCGTCCATCATCTCGCCGCCCCGTGAAACCGGAAGATCGGATAGCCGGCGCCGACCGCGCGCCGCCCCGCCGACAGAAGGCGCGGGCCGCCCGATGGCGCCCGGTTCCAGTGCTCGCAATACCGAAGACGTCCTTGCACGATCAGCCGCCCTTCCCGTTCCCGGGTGGTTTCGCGGCCCTTGTTCATCCGTGCCAGAGACATGTCAGCTATGCCAGACCGCGAAGCCTGCCGCAACACCGACGATACCCACGCCGCCCGGTATCCCGGCTGGCGCCGCAAATGCGCTGATCGACGAAGGGTCGGCCCAAGCACGCGGGCGGTTCAGGACAAGCGTTTCGCGGCGTCACTGCGGGGGAATGGCCGGGACGGCCGAGATCGTAATTCCCGCTGGAGGGCGCGGCGGCTTTCGCCCCATGCCATCGCCTCAGGCCGAACCGGCACGTTCCGCGGCCAGTTCGCCCTCCCGGAATTTCCCGGTCTCGGACGAGGCCGGGATCGCGGGGAAACCCTGGATGGCGATGCGTGCGGCCCCGAGCCTGGGATGCAGCTTGCCTGCGAGAACCCAGGCCGACAGCAATCCCACTCCGCCCGCGACAAAGACCCCGGACACGGGCGCCACGAGAAGCACAAGCCAGGCCACGCCGGGCGTCAGGATGCCCGAGACATCGCGATAGCTGGCATAGATCGCGGACATTTCCGTGCGCTCGGCGGGTTTGACCGCCAGCAGGAACGGCAGCCCGGCCGAGACATCCAGCAAGATCAGGAAGAACGACCCCGCCATGAGGCAAAGAACGGCGATCTGCGGGATGCCCGGCTGAAGCCCGGCCAAAAGGAACAGCATCCCCGACAGGACGAACCCGGTCCGCACCGCCGTCCGAACGGACCTGCGCTGCATGTACCTGAGCATCAGGGGCGTCACGAAGAGAGTGGCATTCGAGATCGACAGGGCGATGCCCCCCATGTGCTCGCCCAGGCCGTTCTGGACCGAGAAGATCGGCAGGTAGACGACGTAGACCCACCAGCCGCATGACCGCAGAACGGCGAAGATCCAGCCGGCCACGAGACGCGGCTGCGCAAGGAACCGGCGGAAGTAGGCGAAGGGATTGGCCGGCGCTGCGCGGCTCTTCGTGATGAGCTTGCCGTTGCCCAGCCGCATGACGAGGAAGATGACGAGCATGGCCAAGGCCGCGAGCGCCGCGATCAGGAATGGCGCGGGCTGCCACCAGCCGTAGAGGAACACCCCGAGCGCCGGGCCGACCGTCCAGCCCAGCGCGCTGTAGAACAGGCGCGAGGTCTCCAGCCGCCCGAGGTCGACCCTGGCGATGTAGTCGAGCACATAGGCGTTGAAACACACGAAGGTGGTAACCACCGCGAAGGTCACGAGGGCCAGCCCTGCGATCGCACCCGCAGGGGTCGGCACCGTCGCCAGCAACGCCCCCACGACGAACATGATGTTGCCGGTCACGTAGACCCATCGCCGGGGCACGAACCGCACGAGGAAGGGCACCAGCAACCCGATGACGAGCGACGCGACACCGACGCCGAAATAGACCTCGGAGACGACCGCCGCATCCTGCAACGCCCGGTACATGACGAGCGGGAAGACCGAGATCAGGATGCCCCGGGCGATGGCCTCCGTTCCCGCCAGCACCGCGAATCCGCGAACGCCCGGCGCGGGTGCATGGCGAAGCCATTCAGGAATTCGGCGTTCGTGCATCTGCGCTGCTCGGCCTGGGACAGAGTTCACCAACCAGAACCGGGGGCGGCCTGCATTGCCAGTTGCGACGCGATGTCGTTTTTTTTGCGGTCCGGTTCGACCTCGAAGCGGCCGAGGTCTGCGGCGCCCGACCAGGGCCGGAAGGCCAGGCGGCAGGGGCCTGGCCGGCGCCGGGCCGCGACAACCGGACTTTCGCGCGGCAAAACGTTTCGTTGTATCGACTTTGCGCCCCCGATAGGCATTGGGCGAACAACAAGTCACGATAAGGCCAGACTATGAGCCACGGGGGACACCTCCTTCTGCTGATCGCGCTGCTGCCCTTCGTCGGGGCGCTGCTTCCGGGCCTCATGATCCGGGCCGGGCGGACCGTTTGCGCGTTCTCGACAGCCGTGCCCACGGCGCTGGCGTTGATCATGCTGCTGATCCTCGCGCCCGCGGTCCTGAGGGGCGAGGTGATCCAGGCGGAAATCGAGTGGTTGCCGCAGTTGGGGTTGTCGGCCTCGTTCTTCCTCGACGGCCTCGGCCTGCTGTTCGCCGGGATGATCCTCGGCGTCGGGCTCCTGATCACGCTCTATGCGCGGTTCTACCTGTCGGCCGAGGACCCGATGGGGCAGTTCTACACCTATCTCCTGCTGTTCCAGGGCGCGATGCTGGGCATTGTCCTGTCCGACAACATCCTGCTTCTGCTGATCTTCTGGGAGCTCACGTCGCTCAGCTCCTTCCTGCTGATCGGATACTGGAAGCACCTGCCCGAGGGACGCCAGGGCGCGCGCATGGCGCTGGCCGTCACCGGCGCTGGCGGCCTCGCCATGATCGGCGGCATGCTGATCCTCGGCAACATCGTCGGCAGCTACAACCTGACCGACATCCTGCAGGCGGGCGACCAGATCCGCGCCTCCGAGTGGTACATGCCCGCGCTGATCCTGATCCTGCTCGGTGCCTTCACCAAGTCGGCGCAGTTCCCGTTCCACTTCTGGCTGCCGCACGCGATGGCCGCGCCCACGCCTGTCTCGGCCTACCTGCACTCGGCCACGATGGTGAAGGCGGGCGTGTTCCTGATGGCGCGGATGTGGCCCGTCCTCGCGGGGACCGACGCATGGTTCTACATCGTCACCACCACGGGCCTCGTGACGATGGTGCTGGGCGCGCTCATCGCGCTCTTCAAGGATGACCTGAAGGCGCTGCTGGCGTTTTCCACGGTCAGCCACCTCGGGCTTCTGACGATGCTGCTCGGCTTCGGGACGCAGGCCGCTGCGGTCGCGGCCGTCTTCCACATCATCAACCACCTGACCTTCAAGGCCGCGCTCTTCATGACCGCGGGGATCATCGACCACGAGACGCATACCCGCGACATCAAGAGGCTCGGCGGCCTCAGGCACCTCATGCCGATCACGTTCCTGATCGGGACGGTCGCGGCCCTGTCGATGGCGGGCATCCCGCTTTTCAACGGGTTCCTGTCCAAAGAAATGATGCTGGAGGAGGCCTCGCACACCTATTGGGCGGGCAGCGAATGGGCGGTGCCGGTGCTGGCAACGCTGGGCGCGCTTCTGTCGGTCGCCTATTCGTTCCGCTTCGCGGTGCATGTCTTCCTCGGCCCGGTGCGCGACGACTACCCGCACAAGCCCCACGACCCGCCCTTCGGCATGTGGGCCGCGCCCGCGCTCCTGGCTGTCCTCGTCGTCATCATCGGCGTCGCGCCGTTCCTCGCCGAAGGCGTCGTGACGGCCGCCGCGAACGCGGTCACGGGCGCCGATCTGCACCCCCACCTGAAGATCTGGCACGGCGTCACGCCCGCGCTCTGGATGTCGGGCATCGCGGTTCTGGGCGGCGCAGTCCTGCTGATACTTCACCGCCCGCTCGACCGCGCCTGGATCGCGGCCCCCCGGCCCGAAGCCAAGGCGATCTTCGACCGGCTTGTGTCGGCTTCCGTCGCCCTGAGCCGGGGCATCACGGAATGGTCGCACAACGGGGCGATCAGCCGGTATCTCGCCATCTTCACCGTGACCGCCGTCGCGCTCGGCTGGATCGCGCATTCCGGCGGCGGCCTGTCGGCGCCCACGCGTGGGCTGCTGCCCGTGCCGCCGGTCATCGCGGTGGGCTGGATCATGCTGATCGTGGCGACGTTCCTAGTGGTGGCCCGCCATCGACAGCGCTTCCAGGCGCTGACGGTTCTGGGCATCATCGGCCTCTCGATCTCGGCGGGCTTCGCCTATCTCTCGGCGCCCGACCTGGCGCTGACGCAGATCTCGGTCGAGACGGTGACGATCATGCTCCTGCTGCTCGCGCTGCACTTCCTGCCCAAGACGACGCCGGCAGAAAGCCCGCTCGGCCTGCGGCTCCGCGACGGTGCCATCGCGCTTGTCGCGGGCGGCGGCGTCGGCGCGCTTGCCTACGCCTTCATGCTGCGCGACATCGAGACGATCTCGGACTACCACATCGCCAACAGCTACGAGGGCGGCGGCGGCACCAACGTCGTCAACGTGATCCTCGTCGACTTCCGTGGCTACGACACCTACGGCGAGATCATCGTGCTGGGGATCGCGGGCTTCTTGATCTACGCGCTGATGCATGCCCTGCTCGACGGCCCGGCGGCACGGCGGCTGAAGAACACCGACTATGCGCAGGATCGGTCGCGCGACCGCCACCCGCTGATGATGGTCGTGGTGACGCGCGTCCTGATGCCCATCGCGATCGTCGTCGGCCTCTATATCTTCCTGCGCGGCCACAACGAGCCGGGCGGCGGCTTCGTCGCCGGCCTCGTCATCGCCATCGCGCTGCTGATGCAGTACATGGCTTCGGGCTTCGCCTGGACGCAGGAACGCAAGCGGATCGAGTATCACACCATGATCGGCCTCGGCGTGGTGATCGCTGGGCTGACGGGGGCCGGCGCCTGGCTGGCCGGAATGCCCTTCCTCACCAGCGCCTACACCTATGTTCACCTCCCGCCGATCGAGGAATTCGAGCTGGCGACCGCGATGCTGTTCGACCTCGGCGTGTTCCTGACGGTGCTCGGCGCGGTCATGCTGATGCTCTACAGCCTGAGCCGCATCGCGCGCTTCGCCGGGGAAACGGTGAACGTGGACCCCATGGATTACGACCCCGGCGAACAACGCATCGCCGAAGCCGAGGCGGAGCGCTGACATGGAGATCATCGTCGCAAGCACGATCGGCGTTCTGACGGCGGGCGGTGTCTACCTGCTCCTGCGGCTCAGGACCTTCCCGGTCATCCTCGGCCTCGCGCTGCTGTCCTACGCGGTCAACGTCTTCCTGTTCGCAAGCGGGGGCCTCGCGATCGACCAGTCCCCGATCCTCGCGCGCTACGGCGAGGCGAGCTACACCGACCCGCTGCCCCAGGCGCTGGTCCTCACGGCGATCGTGATCTCCTTCGGCATGACGGCCGTCCTCGTGATGGTCGGTCTCGGCGCGTACCTGGAGGCGGACAGCGACCGTATCGACATCGATCCGGAGGATGAGGACGAAAACGCCGGAAAGGATGCCCAAGCATGATGCACTGGATCATCCTGCCCGTCGTCCTGCCGGCGCTGCTTGCGCCGCTGATCGGCTTCGTGATGCGCCACGACATCGTGCTGGCACGGACGGCGTCCGTCGTGGGCACGGCGCTGCTGCTGGCCATCGCGCTGGGGCTCACGGGCCTTGCGGCCGACGGGACCACGCATGTCTACCGCCTCGGCGACTGGCCCGCGCCCTTCGGGATCGTGCTGGTGCTCGACCGGCTCTCGGCGCTGATGGTTCTTCTGACGTCGAGCCTCGCGCTCATCGTGCTGATCCATGCCATCGCCACGGGCTGGGACGCGCGCGGGCGGCATTTCCACGCGCTCTTCCAGTTCCAGCTCATGGGCATCTGCGGCGCGTTCCTGACCGGCGACATCTTCAACCTCTTCGTCTTCTTCGAGATCCTGCTGATCGCCTCCTATGGTCTGATGATCCATTCCGGCGGCCGGGAGCGTATCCGCGCGGGATTGCAATACGTCGTCATGAACCTCGCTGGCTCGACGCTGTTCCTGTTCGCGCTCGGCACGCTCTATGCCTCGACGGGCACCCTCAACATCGCCGACCTCGCCGTGCGCATCCCCCAGATCCCTGTCGAGGAGGCGTCGCTGGTCCGCGTCGCGGCGATCCTGCTGATGATCGTCTTCGCGGTGAAGGCCGCGCTCTTCCCGGTGCAATTCTGGCTGCCGGCGACCTATGCGAATGCGCCCGCCCCTGTCGCGGCGCTTTTCGCCATCATGACCAAGGTGGGTGCCTACGCGATCCTGCGGGTCCACACGACGGCCTTCGGGCCGGGGATGCCCGGCACCGAGGGCATGGCCGGCACCTGGCTGTTCGCGGCGGCCATCGCGACCATTGCCGTCGGCGCGCTGGGTGTGCTGGGCGCGCGCCGCCTGATGCCCCTCATCGCGTTCTCGGTGGTGGGATCGATGGGCACCCTGCTCATGGCGGTGGCGGCCTTCTCGCCGACGGCGACCTCTGCCGCGCTCTACTACATGGTGCACTCCACCTTCGCGGCCGCCTGCCTGTTTCTCGTCGCCGATCTCGTCGTCACGCGTCGGAATGGCGACACGCTGAACCCGGCCCCCGCGACGGTGCAGAATGGCCTTTTCGCGGCGCTCTTCTTCGCGGCCGCCATCGGCATGGCGGGCATGCCGCCGCTCAGCGGGTTTCTCGGCAAGCTGCTGGTGCTCGACGCCCTGCGCGCGCCGGGGATGATCGGCTGGGCCTGGTCGGCGATCCTGGTGGGATCGCTCCTGACCATCGTCGGCTTCGCGCGGGCGGGCAGCGCGCTGTTCTGGAAATCGACGGCAATCGCCGGACCCGGGGCAGAGACAGCCCCCGCGGCCCTCGCCGCGCCGCCGCCCGTGCCCGCGCCCGTGCCCGCGACCGTGGCCGAGGTCGCGCCGACGATGGCCGCCATCGCGGCGCTTGCGGTCCTGTCGGTCTTCGCCGGACCCGTCTCGGCCTATCTCGACGACACCTCGGCGCAGCTGTTCGATCGCGGGGGCTACATCACCGCCGTCCTCGGCCCCGGCGAGGAGGACTGAGCCATGCTGACACGCCTGATCCCCCACCCGCTCCTGAGCCTGACGCTCGTCCTCGTCTGGCTGGGGCTCGTGAACACCTTCACGCTCGGCAACCTGATCCTCGGCACGGCCTTCGGCCTCGTCATCCCGATGCTGACCGCCGCCTACTGGCCGAACCGCCCGAGGATCGCCCGACCGCTGAAGATCGCCGAGTACATGGTCATCGTCCTGTGGGACATCGTCGTGGCGAACGTTCAGGTGGCCATGATCATCCTGTTCCGGCGCGAGCCCAATATCCGGTCGCACTGGATCCCCATCCCGCTGGAACTGACCTCGGCCGAGGCGATCACGGTCCTGGCGGGCACGATCACGATGACGCCCGGCACCGTCTCGGCGACGCTGTCTGCCGATGGCAGGTGCATCCTGGTGCATTGCCTGCACACCGACGACCCCGACGCCGTCCGCGACGAAATCAAGACCCGCTACGAACGCCGCCTTCTGGAGATCTTCCCATGATCGAACTCGCCCTTCTCTTCGCGGCCGGTTGCTACGGCGTGGCCCTGCTCATGGACCTCTGGCGCATCGCAGCCGGTCCGGATGCCGCCGACCGGATCCTTGCGCTCGACACCATGGTAATCAACGTCATCGCGCTCCTGGTGCTCTACGGCGTCTGGCGGGGCACGGCGATCTACTTCGAGGCCGCGATGCTGATCGCCATGGTCGGCTTCGTGTCGACGGTCGCCTATTGCCGCTTTCTCCTGCGCGGCGACATCATCGAATAAGGCTGACACCATGAGCATGTTTTCAGAAATCCTCATCTCCTTCGCCCTCGTCGTCAGCGGCATCTTCGGCTTCGTCGGCTCCTACGGGCTGGTCAAGCTGAAGAACACGCTTCAGCGTCTGCACGCACCGACCAAGGCCACCACGCTTGGCGTTGGCGGCGTCCTGATCGCTTCGATGATCTTCTTCTACGCCGAGACAGGGCACATTTCCGTGCATGAGCTTCTCATCACGCTTTTCCTGTTCCTGACGGCGCCGATCACGGCAAACTTCATCGCCAAGACCTACATGGCGCAGAACCTCCGCAAGACCGATCTGCCCGAGAGCGGTGGCGACTACGGATGGTCCATCTACGACAACGCCCCGGAAGAGCGCGAAATCTCCGAGGGTACGCCGCGGGCCTAGAGCGCGCGCGCGCGCAGACGGGACTGGTAGTCGTGCGCCCGCCAGGCGGCGCGGGCGAGCCAGTGTTCCTCGGGCTGCCGGCGGGCCAGGTCGTCGCCGATCTCGACCTCGTCGAAGCCGGCGCGCCGCGCCATCGCGTACTGATCGGCGATAACGTGCCCCTGCGCGCGCAACAGCCCCGCGAAGCCGAGCAGCCGCAATCGCCGCGCCAGCGTGAAGCCACGCCCGTCCGCAAAGGAGGGAAAGCCGATCCGCAAGGCCTCGGCGCGCGCGGCTATCGCGGGCAAATGCGCCGGATCGGTATCCGGGGACAGATGCAAGGCAGTGTCGCCCGCCTTCGAAAGCTCGAAGGGGACGAACACTCCGCCGGAAAGGTCGGGGCCGAACCCGCCATCGGTGACGATGACACTCATGACGGTGCTCCCGCCCGGACGGCCTTGCCATTGACGAAGTGGATGCCGCATTCCTCCTTGTCCCGGTCGCGCCAGCGCCCGGCGCGCGGCGCCTCGCCCTCGGCGACGGGTGAAGTGCAGGGGGCGCAACCGATGGACGGATACCCCTTTGCCACCAGCGGATGCCGCGGCAGGTCGTGCCCGGACATGTAGGCCTGCACGTCGCGTGACGTCCAATGCGCAAGCGGGTTCACCTTGATCCGACCCGTGCCCGGTTCGGCCTCGAATGGCTCCAGGTTCGCGCGGCTGCCGGACTGAAACCGCTTGCGCCCGGTGATCCAGGCATCGAAGGGGGCGAGCGCCCGGTCCAGTGGCCGTGCCTTGCGCAGCGCGCAGCACGCGTCGGGATCGCGCCGGTGCAGCAGCCCGTCCGGATCGCCGTCGGCGATGCCCTCGCTCCGCACCACGCGCAGGTTTCCCAGTCCGAGCCGCGCGCTCACCTCGCGCTGATAGGCAAGCGTTTCGGGAAAGAGCATCTCGGTGTCGACGAAGATCACCGGGCGCGCGGGATCGCAGACCGCCAGCATATGCAGCAGCACGACCGACTCCGCCCCGAAGCTGGAGACAAGGGCAACGCGGCCCGTGTCGCGCAGGGCGCCGCGAAGCACCTCCGTGGCCGGCTGGCCGACGTAGCGGGCGTTGAGCGCGGCGACCCGTTCGTCGAGATCCGTCACCCCCGGGGCGGGCGAGGCCGGGTTCATGTACCCCATGCGCCCTACTCCGCCGCGACCGACTGCGCCGGGTAGAGCGCTGCCCGGAACGGAGCGAGGCCCAGCCTGCGATAGGCTTCGAGGAAGGTCTCCGAAGGCCCTCGCCGGAGATCGAGATAGGCGCGCAGGATCCGCTCGATGGCCGGGACGATCTCGTCGGCGGAGAAGCCGGGGCCTGCGCGTTCGCCCAGCGCCGCATCCTCGGTGCCGTCGCCGCCCAGCGTGATCTGGTAGTTCTCGACCCCGGCCCGGTCGAGGCCGAGAATGCCGATATGGCCCACATGGTGATGGCCGCAGGCATTGATGCAGCCGGAGATCTTGATCTTCAGCGGCCCGATGTCGTGTTCCAGCTTCAGCGCATGGAAATGCGTCGCGATCTCCCGGGCGACGGGGATCGACCGCGCGGTGGCGAGCGCGCAGTAATCCATCCCCGGGCAGGCGATGATGTCCGAAATCAGGCCGATATTCGCGGTCGCAAGACCGTGCGCCAGCAACACTTCATGAACGGCCGGCAGGTCGGCCAAGTGGACATGGGGCAGGATCACGTTCTGCTCGTGGCTGATGCGCAACTCGTCATGGCCGTAGCGCTCCGCGAGATCGGCAAGCGCCCGCATCTGGTCGGAGGTGGCATCGCCCGGTGTCGCCCCGTGCGCCTTGAGCGACACCGAGACGATGGCGTAGCCCTCGGCGCGATGCGGGTAGAGGTTGGTGTCGGTCCAGCTGCGGAACACCGGATCGGAGTCACGGGCGGCATGGAACCCGTCGCTGTCGGCCTTGCGGAACGCAGGCGGCGCGATAGCGGCGCGAAGCTCCGCCAGGAGGGCCTGATCGGCGCCCGCGAAGTGCGGACGGCGGCGCGCGAATTCCTCCTCGGTCAGCGCGCGGACCCTGTCGATACCGGTCTCGTGTACGGTGATCTTGATGCGCGCCTTGTACTTGTTGTCGCGCCGCCCGAGCAGGTTGTAGACCGCCACGACGGCCTCGAGATAGGGCAGCAGGTCGGCATCGGGCAGGAAGTCGCGGATCACCTGCCCGATCATCGGCGTCCGACCGAGACCGCCCCCGACAAGCACGCGGAAGCCCGGCGCGCCATCGCGCATCACCGCCTGCAGCCCGATGTCGTGGGCACGCGTCACGGCCCGGTCGGCGACGGCCCCGGTGACCGCGATCTTGAACTTGCGGCCGAGAAACTGGAACTCGGGGTGATCGGTGGACCATTGCCGGATCAGCTCGGCATGGGGCCGCGGGTCGAACAACTCGTCGGCCGCGGCGCCGGCGAAATGGTCGGCAGTCACGTTGCGGATCGTGTTCCCGCTGGTCTGGATGGCGTGCAGCCCGACCTCGGCCAGCGCGTCGAGCATGTCGGGCACGTCGCGCAGGCGGGGCCAGTTGAACTGGATGTTCTGGCGCGTGGTGAAATGGCCATAGCCCTTGTCCCAGCGCTCGGCGATCAGGGCGAGGCGGCGCATCCGGGCGGCGTCGAGCGTGCCATAGGGGATCGCAACGCGCAGCATGTAGGCGTGCAGCTGCAGGTAAAGCCCGTTCATCAGCCTCAGCGGCTTGAACTCGTCCTCGGTCAGGGCGCCCGACAGCCGGCGCTCGACCTGCGCGCGGAACTGGGCGTTGCGCTCGGCCAGGAAGGCTTCGTCGAATTCGGAATACCTATACATGCCGGCGCTCCGCGCGTTTCCCGTGGGCGTGGTTCGAAGGTCCCGTCGCCCGGAAGGCCTCGCGAAAATGGACGGGTTCGGGCCCGTTCCGTCCCGGGTGCACGTCGGCCAGATAGGCGCCCACCACGTGCCCGGTCTGGCGGGCCGCCGAGATCAGGCGGTCCTGGGCCACCACCTTGTCGGTGAGGATCTCGGCCTCCGACAGGTCGCGGACCCAGGTGTCGTCCGCGGCGAGGTAGATCACGTCGCCGGCAAGAAGGTCCTGCGCGGTGACGACCTGGGAAAAGGCTTCGCGGGGCATCAGGCGAGCTCCTGTTTTTCGGCGTTGTCCTGGAATGCCTCGAGCGCCCGCAGTGCCGTGCGCGGCGCGAGGCCGTAGATGGTGAGGACCGGCCCGCTCATCCGTGCATCGGCGAGCTCGGCGGGAAAACGGTCGAGCGCGGTCGCGAGGATCCTCTGATCCGGGCGCGAGGCGTTCTCGACAACGCTCACCGGCGTCCCGCGGTCGGCGCCATGCATCAGAAGACGTCCCTGGATGAAGCGGGCGGCCTTGCGTCCCATGTAGATCGCGGCGACCTCGCCCGGCCGGGCCAGCGCGGCCCAGTCATGGTCGGCGAACCCCTTCATGTCGTGGCCGGTCAGGAACCGGACCGAGGCATTGCGCCCCCTGCGCGTCAGGCTCTGGCCGAGTGCGGCGACGGCGGCGGAGGCCGCGGTGATGCCGGGCAGGACCTGGAAACCGACGCCCGCCGCGTCGCAGGCGTCCATCTCCTCGTCGAGGCGTCCGAAGACCGTGGCGTCGCCCGACTTGAGGCGCACGACCTGCCCGCCCGCCCGCGCGTGTTCGACGATCAGAGCGTTGATGTCCTGCTGCGGCATGGAGGCCCCGAACCCCTCCTTGCCGGCATCGATCACGATGGCTTCGCGCCGGGCCAGTTCGAGGATCTCGGGCGCGATCAGGCGGTCGTGGATCACCACATCCGCTTCGTCCAGCACCCGGCGCGCCTTGAGCGTGAGGAGTTCGGGGTCCCCGGGGCCAGCGCCGACGAAGAACACGTAGCCGGGACGGGCCTTGCGGCCAAGGTGCCGTCCGAGAAGGTCGTGCAGCGCGGCGTGGGGTCCGCCCTCTCCGGCGGCAAGGGCGCGGGGGCCGTCCGAGAAATAGTAGTCTCGCCAGAACTCGCGCCGGGCGCGCCCCGTTGGAAGGTCCTCGGCCTTTTTCCGGAACATCTTGCCGATGCGTGCGAGCGGGCCGAGCGCGGCAGGCAGCCGCGCCTCGAGGTCGGCCTTGATCGCCCGCGCGAGGACCGGCGCCGCGCCCTCCGTGCCGATGGCCACGACGACCGGGTCACGGTCGACGATCGCCGGGGTGATGAAGGCGCTGCCTTCGAGGTTGTCGACGATATTGACCAGGGCCCCTTCGGCGCGCGCGATCGCGGCGGTGCGGGCATCCTCGGCTGCGTCCTCGTTCGCGGCATAGAACAGCGCGGCGCAGAGTACGTCGCCCGGTTCAAGCGCGCGCCGCGTCAACGTCAAACGGCCCTCGGCCGCCCAGCGCTCGATCTCGGGGGCGGGATCGGCCGCAAGGACGGTCAGGCGCGCTTCGGTCTTGAGCAGCAGCCGGAGCTTCGCGATCGCGGCGCCGCCGCCGCCCGACACCACGATCCGGCGGCCTGCGACGGCGATGAAGACTGGAAAATGCTGCATGTTCCTTAAGTCCGGATGGCGGTTCAAGTCTCCCCAATTTAGACATACGTTCTTCCAATCCGCCATATTCAGCGGGATATAAGGACGTATGTTCCGGGCAACACCTCCCGGCGTCAGATCTGTTCGCAATACACCCGACGACAAGAAAGACGACCCATGAAGACGGGCCTCGCGGAAAACCCGTCCGCCCGCGTCGTCCGGTCATTCGCAGGAAAGTACATGGATCGGGTCGGTTCATGGCGCCCGCAAAGGCCTCGCGGCGCGGGCCTCCGGGCTCCGATTCCGCGTGCCCGGGGCTTTGCGTCCCTGTCGCCTTGCGATGCGCCGGAACCCTGATCGGCGCCTCGTGCGCGCCTAGCGCTGCAGGCTTTCCACGTAGCGCGCCAAGGCGATCAGCCGTGGCGGCGTCGGGGTCATGATGCCCGGAGCGGTCTCGAACGGCACGAGTTCATCCGCGAAAAGCTGCCCGAATTCCGGCATGGCGCCCGGCGCGGCGGTGTAGCCGTCAACCCGAGCCATCACCAGGAGAACCGGGAACTCCCCTCCGTTCTCGGCGGCGAGCCGCGTCAGGTCGGCGGGGCGCGGGTCGAGGCCCGCGGCGGACGGACCATCCCCCATCCCGGAGGCGCCATGACAGCCCGAGCAGAGAGCGAGGTAGTCGGCCTGACCGGTGTCCCGGGTCGCGGCGTCGAATTCGGACGTGCGGCACCCCGCCAGCACGACGATCGCGGCGAGGAGCCCAATGGCGATGCGCATGATCCGATCCTTCTTCCTGTCCTGTCGTCCCTTTTGAGTGCGCCCGTCCCCCGGCCGCGACGCTGGGAACCGGGCCGCCACAAACACCCTAACCCGAACGGGGACGGGAATGGCAACGGGCCATCGACGGCGGGCGAAATCCCGCGGGTCCCGGCCGAGACATGGGTGCGAAGGGGATCAATCCCGCCCGCTACGGGTTTGCGCCGCGGGGAACGGGGGAACCCCGTGGTCGCGGACGGTTCCCCGGTGACCGGGCCGGGCGTCAAGACAGTTGAAACGGCAGCGCGCATGGTGTCCTGTCGCTGCAAACGAAAAGGGAGGAGAACCACATGTCCATCAACCTCATACGGTCCGTCGCGCTCGGCCTGGCCGTGGCGTCCGTCGCCATTCCGGCCAGCGCACAGGACACCTGGCCCACGGGCCCCGTGCATGTCTATGTCGGGTTCCCGGCCGGATCCTCGCCGGACACGCTGGCGCGGATCATCACCGACCCGCTCGCCCAGCGGCTCGGTCAGCCCATCGTGGTCGAGAACCGTCCCGGTGCGGGCGGCGTGATCGGCATCCAGCAAATGCTGGCCGCGGCCGGAGACGGGCACACCTTCGGCACGACGATCAACGGGCCGATGACGACCGCGCAAAGGATGATGGACGACACCGGCTACGATGTATCGACCGACATCCTGCCCGTGACGCTCATCGCCACCTCGCCGCTGGTCCTCGCCGTCTCGTCGGCATCGGAGATCACCGATGTCGCGGGCTTCATCGCAGCCGCAGGCGCAGAGCCCCAGGCCATCGCCTACGGTTCGGTCGGCCAGGGCTCGGGCGCGCACCTGACGGCGGAGCTCTTCGCCGCGGAGGCCGGCGTCGAGATGCTGCACGTTCCCTTCACGAGCTATGCCGAGGTAACGACCTCGATCATGGGCGGCGAGATCGACGCGGGCTTCATGGCGCCTTCGGCGGCCCTGCCCCATGTCCAGGGCGGCAACATGCGGATGCTCGGCATCACCTCGTCCGAGCCGTTCCCGCAGGCGCCCGACGTGCCGGTTCTGGCCGGTCAGGCCGGGCTGCCCGCAGACTTCCGGGCCGAGTTGTGGAACGCCTTCATCGCACCGGCGGGCACGGACCCCGCGGTGGTCGAGCGGCTGAACACCGAGATCAACGACATCCTGTCGGACCCGGCAGTGCAGGAGCAGCTTCTGGCCATCGGCTGGAACGCGGCACCCGGCACGCCCGGCGACCTCGCCGAGCGGATCGTCGTGGACACGGCGATGTGGGGCGCGGTGATCGACCGGGTCCAGGCGCAGCAGTAACGCGCGCGCCCGTGAACCGCGACTGGCCCGACGTCCTGGGCGGGCTGGCGCTCGCCGGCATCGGGGGCCTGGCCTTGGGCTGGGCCCTCGTCCACTACGACCTCGGCACCCTCAGGCAGATGGGGCCGGGCTTTTTCCCGGCCGTGCTCGGCGCGCTTCTCATAGGGCTCGGCCTCATCGTCGCGCTGCCGGCGCTCGCCCGGAGCGGAGATACCCCGAGATTCGAGCTGGGTTCGGCGGCGGCGGTCCTTGCCGCGATCCTGATCTTCGGCTTCGGCCTGCGCCTTCTTGGCCTCGCGGGCGCCACGGCGGCATCCGTCCTCGTGGCGAGCCTCGCCGCGCCGCATGGGGGCTGGACGTGGCGCATCCTGCTTGCGCTGACCGTCACGGCCCTGACGGTCGTCGTCTTCAGCTATGGTCTCAGGATGACCCTTCCCCTCTGGCCGCGCCTGCCGTGACGACCTGGGAAGGCCTTCTCTACGGCATCGGCTTCGCGCTCCAGCCCGAGGTCCTGGTCTACTGCCTGCTCGGCGTGGTCCTCGGCACCTTCGTGGGCGTCCTGCCGGGCATCGGCGCGATGGCGGCGATCTCGCTTCTGCTGCCGGTCACCTACTACATCACGCCCGAGGCCGCGCTCATCATGCTGGCCGGCGTCTACTATGGCGCGCAGTACGGGGGCGCGGTCGCCTCGATCCTGATGCGCCTGCCGGGCACGCCGCAATCCGCCGTCACCACGCTCGATGGCTACCCGATGGCGCAGCAGGGCCGCGCGGGCGTGGCGCTTTTTGCGGCGATGGCGTCCTCCTTCGCGGGCTCGGTCATCGGCATCGTCGTTCTCGTGGTCCTCGCGGGATGGCTGTCGCGCGCGGCGGTCGCCTTCGGCGCGGCGGACTACGCGGCGATGATGATTCTCGGCCTCGTCGCGGCCTCGACCATCGGCACGGCGCGGCCCGCGAAAGGCTTCGCCATGGTGGTGCTCGGCCTTCTCCTGGGTTGCGTGGGCACGGACGTGAACTCGGGCGTGCAGCGGTTTACCTTCGGGCAGACCGAGCTTCTGGACGGCATCAACCTCGTGGCGCTCGCCATGGGTCTTTTCGGAGTGGCGGAGGTCATCGCCAATGTCCGCGACCCCGAGCGGCAGAGCCTGTCCGAGCGTATCGGCCTCCGCCGCCTGATGCCGACGCGTGACGACCTGCGCCGCATGGGCTGGCCGACGCTTCGCGGTAGCGCGCTCGGCGCCTTCTTCGGCGCCTTGCCCGGCACCGGGTCCACGCTGTCCTCCTTCCTCAGCTACGCGATGGAGCGGCGTGTCGCACGCCAGCCCGAACGCTTCGGCAACGGCGCTATCGAGGGGATCGCCGGGCCGGAAGCGGCGAACAACTCCGCCTCGATCACCGCCTTCGTGCCCACGCTTACGCTCGGCATCCCCGGCGACCCGATCATGGCGCTGATGCTGGGCGCACTGGTTATCCACGGCATCCAGCCGGGCCCCCTGATGCTCGAGGCGCGGCCCGAGATGTTCTGGGGCCTCGTGGCGAGCTTCGGGATCGGCAACCTGATCCTGCTGGTGCTGAACCTGCCCCTCATCGGCATCTGGGTCGCGATGCTGCGCATCCCCTTCCGCTGGCTCTATCCCGCGATCCTCGTCTTCCTCTGCCTCGGCGTCTACTCGGTGCGGGGGCTCAGCTACGACATCGCCGCCGTCGCGCTGATCGGGCTTGCCGGCTACCTTCTGGCGCTCGCCCGGTTCAGTCCCGCGCTCCTGCTTCTGGGCTTCGTGCTGGGGCCGCTCATCGAGACGAACCTGCGCCGGGCGCTCCTGATCTCGCGGGGGGACCCGATGGTTTTCCTCGAACGGCCCATCGCGGCGGGCTTCGTGCTGGCGACGGCCGCGCTCCTGCTTCTGTCGCTGTGGCAGGCGTGGCATCGACGGGCGAGCAGACGCGGCTGACCCTCGTCGGTCGGTCACACGCAGGCTCGATGCGCGAACACGGTCGCGCGCGCGCGGGTCAGCTTGTCGATCAGGTCTTCGATCTGGCCATCCTCGATGATGGAGGGCGGCGCGATGAGGACGTGGCCGCCATCACGGCCGTCCACTTCGCGGACACCCGCGCCGGAGTGCCCGAGGCAGCTCATGACCGCCCCGCCCGAGCCGCCGAGTTAGGCCATGCCCCCTAGTCGCCCCGGACGACGAAGACCGACTGGTTGGCGTGTCGCACGACCCGCGCGGCGTTCGGGCCGAGCAGGTAGTCGGTCAGTTCCGGCCGGTGCGAGCCCATGACGATGGCATCGACGTTCAGCCTGTCCGCCGCCCGGATGATCTCGTCGTAGACCCGGCCCTGGGTCACGTGGCGATGCACCTCGGTGCCCTCGGGCACGTTTTCCGCCACCCACTGGCCGAGCGTTTCGCCGACCTGATTCATCGCGCGTTCCTCGAACTCGGCACCGAAGTAGGTGCCGACGACCGACATTCCGAAATCCGGCACGACCGTCATCACGTGGAGCACCCCGCCATCCTCGGGCTGGCACAGCCTCAGCGCAGCGGGCAGCGCCTTTTCCCAACTGCTGGACTCCGCCAGGTCGATGGGCAAGAGAACGGTCTTGAACATGGGATTTTCCCTCCCTTTGTGGCCTCGGAAGGCCGGTTTCGTCTGCCGGTCGCGCTGCGGCAGGACCACGATGCCCGGAAGCGGGACCGCCGGAAAGTGGAATACCCGCCCGGGCAGCGCGACCAGCGCAATCCGTACCGCGGCACGCATCGCAAGGTCGCCGGCGCAAGGGTCGAAGTCTACCGATGCCTCGGCTGTTTCGGTTCCGAACCTGCACGCGTCAAGGCGCATGACGTCGCCCTTGGGCGGAAGACGCAGACAGGTATTGGCATGCCCCCGCCCCTGCTCGCGCATCGCGCGCCCAAGACAAGCGTCGTTCCCGCCATTTCCCGGACGCCGAAGTCATGCCCGCGGATCGGCCTGCGCGGCAGGATGGAAAGGTCTTCCGCCTCTTCCTGGCGGCGTGACGCCTCATGCCCCTGTGGTGCGGGGTCCGAGCTGGTGAAGGGCACAACAGGATGATGGCGGCAAGCGATGATGGCCCCAAAGCATATCATAATTCGGATTTGAATAGGCCGTTTCTGGAGAAAATCCTATCTAGGATTACAATTTTACAATATTTCTCCACAGTTCTTCAGCATGCCACGCAATACTCGCGAATTCGCCGCCGGACCCGGGTCTGACAACCCCGGCGCGACCCCGACGCAGGATGCCGTCGTCCGAAGAGGCGCGAAAATTTCACGCCGTCATGTAGAAATGCCGGACCCGTCATTCGTCTCCCTTGTGAAGCCACCCCGGCTTCCCGAACAGTGAGGAGAAGACCATGACACTCAGAACGACCATCCTTGCCGCGACCGCGCTCCTGTGCGCGGCACCGGCGATCGCACAGGACTTCGCGCCGCGCGAAGACCTGCAATCGGTGCACGGCACCTTCCGCAGCGCGGAGGCCGAGCCATGGTACGGCGGCTTCGGCACCCGCGAATTCACCTTCGCCGACGGGCGCTGGCAGCTGATCTTCACCCATGCGCTGGATCCGGACATGATCATGCGCACCTTCCAGTTCCGCACCGGCGGCCCGTTCGAGATCGGCGCCCCCTCCGAGGCGGTCGCGGGCGCGTTCAACGGCGTCTTCCACGAGGACTGGAAGCATGTGACGCTTCTGATCGACAACCCCGAGATCGTGGCCGCCATGGGCATGGCCGAGTGCGGCCTGACCTTCAACCTGGAGACCGACGTCTCCGAGACGGGTTGTGCCGCCTGGGCTCCGGTGGCGGATTGCGGCCAGGATCACGACCTCTTCGCGATGGACGAGACAGGGGTCTATTTCGGCGTCCGCCCCGCCGACAACGACATGTGCACGCCCGACCGCACGCCCACGGCACTTCTGCCCGTGGTCGCACGCTTCTAATCTGGGACCCGGAGGATCCGACATGCAATTCATCATCATGAACTACACCCCGCCCGCCGATCACCCCGATGCCGATGCCGTGCGCGCGGCCGCGGACGGCGAGCTCTGGGGCGCCTATACCCGCGCCCTCATCGACGCCGGCATCATGGTCGGCGGCGAGGCGCTGCACCCGCCGCACACGGCAACCACGATCCGCATGGCCAACGGCGCCCGCGAGGTGCAGGACGGCCCCTATGCCGCGACGAAGGAGCAGCTCGGCGGCTTCTACGTGATCGACGTGCCCGACCTCGACACGGCACTGGAATGGGCCGCGCGGAACCCCGCGGCCACGAGCGGCGCCGTCGAGGTCCGCCCCGTCATCATGCGGACCCCATGAGCGACGCGGTCCGCGCGGTCGAACGGGTGGCCCGCCTGTCCTATGGCAGGCTGGTCGCCCGGCTGGCCGCGCGGGCCGGATCGCTGGCCGACGCCGAGGACGCCCTGTCCGACGCGCTGGCCCGCGCACTCGAGACCTGGCCGAGGACGGGCGTTCCCGACAACCCGGAGGCCTGGCTGACCAGAACCGCACGTAACCGCGCCATCGATCGCGCCCGGAGCGGCCTTTTGCCGGTCGCCTACGAACAGGACCTGACCCGCATGGCGGAAGAGCGTTCCCAGACCCCTGCCCCGACGATGGACCCGCGATTGCCGCTCATGTTCGTCTGCGCCCATCCCGCGATCGACCCGTCCTTGCGCGCGCCGCTGATGCTGCAGGCGGTCCTCGGCCTCGATGCCCGCCGCATGGCGTCGGTCTTCCTTATGCCGCCCGGCACGCTCGGCCAGCGGCTGACCCGCGTGAAAGCCAAGATCGAAAGCACGGCGATCCCGTTCGAGCTTCCCGAGGGGCGCGATTTCGAGGCCCGGATGACCGATGTCCTGAACGCGATCTACGGCGCCTATGTCGTGGGCTACAACGGAATGCCCGCGGGCGACCCCAAGGCAGCCACCCTTGCGCAGGAGGCGCTGTGGCTCGTGAGCCTGCTGGCCGATGGCTTTCCGCAGGCGGCCGAGGCGCATGGTCTGTTCGCGCTGATGCTCTTCGCCGAGGCCCGCCGCCCTGCACGCACCGACGCCTCGACCGGCGCCCTCGTCCCGCTAGAGGAGCAGGACACCACCCTCTGGGATGGCGGAATGCTTGGCGATGCGGAGACGGCGCTGCGCAACGCGGCGCGCCGGCCAAGCCTCGGGCGCTACCAGCTCGAGGCCTCGATCCAGGCGGTGCACGCCGCGCGGGCGCGGACGGGTGCGACCGATTGGGACGCGCTGGCGCTTCTCTATGCCGGGCTGGTGGAGATCGCGCCGACGGTCGGCGCCTTCACCGGGCACGCCGCGGTTCTGTGCGAAACCGAAGGTCCGGCGGCCGCGCTCACCGCGCTCGACGCGATCCCGGAAGCGGCGAGGGCCAGCTATCAGCCGTGGTGGGCGACGCGCGCCCATGTTCTAGCGCGGCACGGCGACATCGCGGCGGCGCTCGAGGCCTTTGACCGGGCCATCGGCCTTTCGGACGACCCGGCCGCGCGGATCTATCTCTCGGGACGGAAGGCGCGGCTTCTGCAAAGCTGAGGATGCCCGGTGAAAGACAGGCGGCGCATCGTGTCGGGCCGTTCAGCGCCCCCCTGCAAGGGTTGGCGTCGGCAAGGGGCGAACGCTCCTCTGGCCACGGCCCGGCCATAGCCGTGTATTCCCGGGCAGGACCCTTGGACCTAGTCCGCCAAGCCTTCCGCGATGCTGAAGGCCGGTTTGATCTTTTCCATCAGGTCCGAAATCAGGTCGACGAAGCCGATCTCGCGGCCAAGGGCGAGCGTCTCGTGGTGTGCCGCCATGCAGATGCTCCGGCAAATCGGGGCATCGACCAGTCGATGCGCGGCCAGTTCGCCGCGAAGGACCTCGTTGCGCACCGAAGCGAAGGGCGCAATCGTCGTCCCGAGGCCCCGGCACAGCAGGCCGCGCCAGACCGCGATCGACTGCACCTCCATGTATCCGGGAAGTGGTATTGCCTGGGCGGTCGTCGTGTCTTGAACCGCCCGCCAGCTCACGCTGTTCCTGCCGTAGAAGACCAGATCCGACGCCATGGCTTCCGACAGCTTCAGGGGCTGGCCGGCAGGATATCGGGCGGGATGACAGATGAACATGAACTCGTCATCGAAGAAGGTCACCACATCAATGTCGTTGTCGGGCTTCAGATCGTAGGCGATCACGAAATCGAGGGTGCGCGCGGCCAGTTGCTCCAGCAATTCGAAGCTCCATCCCTCCGAAAGCAGCAAGGTGGTGCCCTTGAGGGTCTGGGCCGCGGCGGAAATCGCTTCGATCCCCAGCATTCTGGTTACCGCTGGAACCGCGCCAACCCGCAACGTCTTCGGTGCCGCCAGTCCGCCATCGACGATCATGCGTTCGAGATCGGCAACCCGCTGAAGGATGTCTTGCGCGTGTTCGAAAAAGACCGCGCCCTTGTCCGTCGCCGTCACGCCGCGCGAATGCCGCAGGAAAAGTCGCGCGCCGACGCTGTCCTCGAGCTGCTTCATCTGCAGGCTCAGCGAGGCGGGCGTGATGTTCAGGCATTCGGCCGCACGGGTCATGCTGCCAGCGTCCACGATGGCAACAAGGTACTGCAGCTGGCGCAATGAAATACGAATCTACCAACCTCCCTTGGCAGCTTCAGATGCACCTGTCCTTTGGTTTTTCCTAAAGGAGACATTGGATCATCGCAATGGACAAGAAACTCGGCAGGCCAATAGCCTGAGAGTCGGCAGAAATGCCGCCCCACATCGAAGCCCGGGAGCAATCACGCCGATACGCATGGTGCGGAGGACCACCGTATCGCGTTTGCAGGCTCCGATCCTTGCGTTCGCAAGACCGCCCCACCGACGCGAAGCGCAGGCTTCGCGGCGCAGGCCCGCGGCTTGCGCCACGCATCAATGCGGGGCGATCGCGGTTGGCGGGTCAGTGCCTGTTCCGGGAACCGCGCGACGGAAGGAGACGGCCGAGGCGACAGCGCCAATGCCATTTTTTGGGAGGATGAACATGACCAAGCACACCAAAAGACCCGGCGAAACCGGCGTCCACGAAGACGAGGGCGGCCTGAGTCGCCGCGATTTCTTCACCGCGGCCGGTGCGGCCGGCGTAGGGGCGGCACTTGCCGGCGGGGGCGCCGCTTCCGCCCAAACCATGCCGATGGCATCGGCCTCGCAAGAGTGGGACTACGAGGCGGATGTGGTCATCGCGGGCGGCGGCTGCGCGGGCATCACCGCGGCGATCCGGGCGCGCGATGCCGGTGTCTCGGTCCTTGTGGTCGACCAGAACTTCGACCTTGGCGGGCGCATGCTGCACTCGGGCTCGTTCCTGTCGCTCGGCGGCGGCGATGAAATCCAGCGACGCGACATGGCCGGAGAGGCCGACGCAGAGGGCTTCATCACCGTTCCTCCGGTGGAGGACCCCGAAGAGCTGGATGACAATATCGACCTTCTGTTCACCGATGTGACCGACTGGTCGATCGTCGATCCCAAGGCGCAGAGCCCCTACCGCTACAACGAGCGCGAATTGATGCGGGCCTGGGCGGAGAATTGCCCCGCGACCCGCGAATTCCTGATGGCGAACTACGTGCGCTTCACCCGGATCAACGGCACCCATGGCGGCGGCGGTCTGAGCCGGGCGCGGGCGCCCTATTGCTTCCTGATGCTGGGCGACAGGACCGACATCCGGGCCGGCACCATCACGCCGGAGGATGCCGGCGTGGCGCATCCGGAACGCACCAGCGCCTTCGCGCCGGTCCAGATGCAGGACGCCACCACCTTCGTCGGCCCCGGCGCGGTGCGCAACGGCGTCGCGCTGTCCCGCCCGTTGGAGTTCTCGGCCCGTGAAAAGGGCGTGCACTTCATGCTGAACCGCCGCTTCGACGACCTGATCCGCGAGGAACCCTTCGAAGGACGGATCCTGGGCATCCGGGCCAGCTATTCGCCCCGCATCCACCCCGAGTCCGGCCAGCGGCTCGAAAGCTTCTGGCAGAACGGTAACATCGACGAGCGTCGGGAGACCATCACGATCCGGGCACGCAAGGCGGTCATCCTCGCCAGCGGCGGCCATGCCGGCAACCCGGAGGTGCGCAGCATGTTCTATCCCGCCATGCGTGAACCCGCCTTCCCGACCTCGGGGAGTGCGCTTCAGGGTCCCGGCGGCCAGGATGCCAGCGCGCTGATCGCCGGTCTACGGGTCGGGGCGAACCTGGCGGGCATGCAGCAGAACCTGTCCTACCCGACGACCTTCCACATCTCGTCCCGGCTCGGGACGCGGGACGCCTATACCGACATGATGCCGGGTCACCCGACCTTCGCGTTCCGGGGCTCGGCCGGTCTCTCGGTCGGCAATGCCGGGTTCGAGGAGTTCATCGCGGTCAACCAGGTCGGCAAACGCTTCTTCAACGAAGTGCGGCTGCCCAAGCGTCCGGGCGCGAACCGGTATCCCGGCGATGGTGGCGCACCGAACCGCGGTCTGGATCACAAGCCCCTCGATTGGCGGAATTGCCGGCATGAATGGGTCCGTGAGATGTACAGCTACGACCACGGCGTCGACGCGGCGCTCGCGATGAACGAGGGGTCGGCGGCGCCCGATTACTTCTCGGGGCCGATCTGGGCGATCTTCGATGAGGAGACGATCCAGAGAACCGGGTGGGAATTGCGCTTCCCCTTCGTGAACGAGGAAAACGGCTACTACTTCAAGGCGGACACGCTCGAAGAGCTGGCGCACAAGATGTACCGTGACCACCCGTTCCAGCGGGTTCCGCTCACCTACCTCCCGGAGACGGTCGCAACCTGGAACGGCTATGTCGCCGACGGGGCCGATCCGGACTTCGAGCGGGAAGCCGATGCGCCGATGTACGCCATCTCCCGCCCGCCGTTCTATGCCCTGTCGATCATGGTCATCTGGCACGACAGCTATGGCGGGTTGCGGGTGAACGGGCGCCAGCAGGTGATCGACATGAAGGGTCAGCCGATCCCGGGCCTCTATGCCGGAGGCGAGGCTGTCGGCGGCTTCAACAAGCACGGTCTGGGCAAGGGCCACGTTCACGGCTTCATCGCCGGAACCCACGCCGCAGCCGAGCTCGGCTGAGCCAATCACGCGAGTGCGGGCGGCGATCCAGCCGCCCGCATGAGGCAACTGCAAGAGAGCAAGACCTGACATGACTGAAGAATTTCTGGTGGAACCGACGACGAGCCTGGACATCGGCATCGATCCCCCAACGCCGGATGCCGGCGCATCGCTCGCAATCAAGATGAGCACGAAAGACGGCACGCCATTGCCCGCGGAGGGGCTGGAGGCCGTATTGCTGGATGCACGGATGCAGACGTTGGCCACTGCCACGGTCGACATCGATGAAACCGATGGAACAGGCCGCGCGTCGCTGAACGTGACCGCGCCGGCCTCGGTCGGGGAATGCCGCTGGAGCCTGGCCCTGCGCGCGGGCGAGGAGACGCTGGCACAGGCGGACGTGACGTTCGAAGTCCGTGCGCATGCGATCGCGCCGATCGTCTGGAACGTGCCCTCGGCCATATCCGCAGGCGAGATGTTTCGCTTCCACGTCGGGCTCAGATGCTCATCGGCCTGCGTTTCCGAGAACTGGGGGTTCGTCGTGGAAGACGCGGACGGACAAGAGCTTCATTCCGGCGTCATGGGGTCCACGCCAGCCCCCGGAACCGATGCGCTGCACTTTGCCGAGGTCGAACTTCGCGCGCCCGATCATGACGGAAGATACGTCTGGCGCGTCCGACCGGTCGATCCCGGACTGGATCTGCCCCATGCGCCTGCCGCGGCGGATCTGCACCTCAATGTCGTCCGCAAGCCCGATCACGTGATCCGCGTGCTGGCGCTCGACGCGCTCAGCCGTGAACCCGTGGCACGCGCCAAGGTCGTCGCGCATCCGTTTCGGACGATGACCGATGCCGAGGGCCGCGCCGAGATCGCCGTTCCGGCGGGCGCATACACCGTCTTCGTATCGGGCCATCAATACTTCGCGTTCCGGCAAACCGCAGACCTGGCGCAGCAGGGCGATGTCGAGATCGTCGCCGAGATGCATGTGGACCGCGCTTATGACGAGGTAGACGAATGGGCCTGAAATTGATGCGGCTTGCAGCCACGGCGGCCCTGTTGGGCAGCGGGGCTGCCCACGCCCAGAGCACTGAAAATGCGTCCGCGATCCTTGAAGCGGGCCAGGTCCTCTACGAAGCCAATTGCGCGATGTGCCATCAGGCGAGCGGTGCCGGACGGCCGCCGACCTTCCCGGACCTGCGCGGCAACGACCTGCTGGCCGATCCGTACCTGGTGGTCTCCAAGATATCCCAGGGGTTGGGAAACATGCCGCCCTTTCCAACCCTGTCGGCGGAAGAGATCACCGCGATCACGAACTATATCGGCACCGCCTGGGGCAACAGCTTTGGCGGACCCGGCCAGGGTGAGGTCGAGGAAATCCTCGCCGAGTTCGATCCCCCGATGGACGTGCGCACGATCTGGGACGGTGTCTACACGCAGGAGCAGGCCCAGCATGGCCAGGACGTCTACAGGGCGCCCTGTGGCTTGTGCCATGGCAGAAGGCTGAACGGGGCGCCGGACGACAGCGACATGGTGCCCGCCCCGGTGCTGGCGCGGCAGAACTTCCTGCGCAACTGGGACGGACGGTCGCTGGGGATGCTGTTCACCTACACGATGTCCACCATGCCCCAGTCCAATCCGGGCTTCATGCCGCCCGAAGACTACGCGGCGATCATCGCGCATATGCTGTCGGTCACGGGCGCTCCGCCGGGGGAGGAGGAGTTGTCGGCGGATGCCTGGGAACTTGGGCATATCGTGATCTCGCCCGAGCCATGAGGGGGGCGCGGCCACCATCCGTCGGAGCCCTCGCCCTGATCCTGTCGTCGGCGGTTCTTGCCGACGACACGGCGCCCGGCGTGATCTGCAGGGTGGAGGGATATGACGTCGCGCTGATTAACCTCGGTGAAGTGCCGCTGGCTGAGGGCACGACGATCCATTGGTCGGTGCCCTTTGCGCGGATGGAGGGCAGCCACGTCCTGTTGCGTCCCCTGGAACCGGGGCGGCTCGAGATGATCGGTGGCGCGCTGGAATCGAGCTACCTCGGCCCAGAGACGGAATGCAACGCGAGCCTTGGCGAAGCACCGCCCGAGGTGCCGGCGGACTAATCCGACGCAGTCCCGTCCCGGGCCGGGACATCGCCACAAATGCCGCGCGGCGCGCGCGCCCCCAGGGATCTGCCAACTCACGGCAACGGGCGTTCACCGGGGTTCAGGTCCGGTCCCACCTTGCCCCCGGATCCGAGGACAGGCCGTAGCGGCGCATCTTGTCGTTGAGCGTGCGGCGCGGGATCCCCAGCGTTTCGGCGGCGCGCAGGGTGTTTCCTGAATGGGCATCCAGCACCGCCGCGATCTCGCGCGCCTCGAATTCGGCGACACGATCGGCCAGCGTCACCGGGCCGGCCACCGGCGTGGTGCCGGATATCTCGAACAGTCCGAGGGCGTAGGCCTCCGCGCTGGCCTTAAGTTCGCGGACATTTCCGGGCCAGGCCAGGCGTTTGAGCCTCTGCTGCAGCGACCAGGGCAGTTCGGGGTCGGGGCGGCCGTATCTGCGCGCGGCAAGCTGGGCGTAATGCGCGAAGATCAGCGGGATGTCCTCACCGGCCTCCCGCAGGGTCGGCGTGGCAAGGTCGGTCCCTGCCAACCTGAAATAGAGGTCCGCACGGAACCCTTCGAGCAGTCGCAGCGGCGTCTTGGTGGTCGCGATCACACGGATATCGAGCGGCCTGGGCGTGGTCTCCCCGATCCGCTCGACCATGCGTTCCTGCAGGACGCGCAGGAGCTTTGGCTGGATGGAGGCGGGCATCGTCTCGACCTCGTCCAGCATCAGCGTGCCACCATCGGCGGCTTCGAGCTTGCCCGCGCGCCCCTCCGCGTCATGGGCGAAGACGCCCGCCGCGTGACCGAACAGGATGGTCTCGGCCATCGCCTCGGGCAGAGCCGCGCAATTGAGCGCGACGAAGGGCCCATCTGCACGGGCGCTGCCGGCATGGATCGCCCGCGCGGCCAGTTCCTTGCCGGTGCCGGTCTCGCCGGTGATGACGACGTCGAGATCGACGGAGGCCAAAGCGGCGATGCGGTCGCGGAAACCGCGCATGGCGCGCGATTTGCCAAGGATGCCGACCTTGTCCCGCTCGGCGAGAACCTGTTGCAGGCGCGCGACCTCGTTCCGGGCGGCCTGAGCGTCCAGCGTTCGCCGAATGACCGAGAGCAGATGCCCGGACTCGTAGGGTTTTTCCAGGAAATCCTCGGCCCCTGCCCGGATCGCCTCGACCGCATGGGCGACGTCGCCATGGCCCGTAAGCAATACGACGGGCACCGAAATCGTCCGCTCGCGGAGCGCGCCGAGCAGGCCGAAGCCATCCATGTCCGGCATGCGCAGATCGCTGATCACCATGTCGGGCCGGTCCGGAAGGGCGGCCAGCAGGTCAGCGGCCGAGCTGAAGGCGCGGGCGTCATAGCCCGCGGTCTCCACCAGGTCGCACAATGCCGACAGGTGATCCGCGTCGTCGTCCACGATGTGAATGCGGGCGGTCATCGTGCCCGATCCTCCGTCTCTGCCAGCGGCAGGGTCACGGTCACATGGGTGCCCTGCCCTGCCTCCGACCGGATATCGAGCCTTCCGCGGAAATCGGCAAGGATCGCCTTGCAGATGGCAAGGCCGAGGCCAAGGCCCTCGCCGGTCAGCTTGGTGGAGAAGAACGGCTCGGTCACGCGCGGCAGATCGCCTTCCGCGATACCGGCCCCGTTGTCGTGCACGTCGATACGAGCCTCTCCGTCGACGACCGTCAGCGTCACACCGACCCGGGCATCCGGAACCCCCTCGACCGCATCGAGAGCGTTCAGCAGGAGGTTGGCGACCACCTGTTCGATCCGCACCGCGCCGGCCATGACCTGTACCGCGGTCCCGGGCATGTCGAGAGACGGTGTCACGCCGACCACCTTCGCGCGGGGCAAAACGAGCTCGAGCGCCGACTGCAGGGATGCGCGCAGGTCGATCAGGGTCAGTTCGACCGCTTCCTTCCGCGCAAAGCTCTTCAGGTGCCTGGTCGTCCGCTGCATCCGCCGGATCATGTCACGGGCCTTGCCGATCCGGCCGGCTGTGCCGGTATCGCCGGGCTGCATCCCCAGTTCCGCCGCCGACAACGTCGCCTCCATCGCGGCGAGCGGCTGGCTGATCTCGTGGACGATGGCGGCGGACATGCGGCCCATGGCGGCCATCTTCTCGGTGTGGATCAGGGCTTCCTGCGTGGCGCGCAGATCGGCCTCGGCCTGAGCGCGGGCCTCGACCTCGCGCGCGAGGTCGGCGGTTCGGGCGATGACCATGGCTTCGAGCTTTTCGGACTGGGACAGGCGCAGGGCGACGATCTGGCGGCGCTGCTCAAATGTCTTGGCGGCGGCGGCAATGGCAAGCGTGGTCAGCGCCGCGAGCACCGCCCATCCCAGCGCCATCAGCTGCAAGCCGCGCGTCGGGCGGACGGCGATGACCTGCCCGCCGGTTGCCGGCACCGGGCCCAGCCGCGCGATCCAGCCGGCGCCCGCCGCGTCGACCCCGCTGGGCAGCCCTGACAGAAGCGGCGCGGTCCGGCCGAGGCCGACGCCCTCGTAGGCGCGGGTGGCCGCCAGGTGATCCAGCGTTTCCGGCGAAAGCTCCAAGAGCGGGCGATACTGCCAGTCGGGACGCGCGGAAAGGAACACGACCCCATGCTCGTCGGCCAGCGCGACATCCGCCTCGGCGGCGCGCCATGTATCTTGCAGCGGGCGCAGGTCCAGCTTGACCACCATGACGCCGAGCGTGTCCCCGACCGCGACACGGACCGACAGGAAATAGCCCGGCACGCCCGTGGTCACGCCGATGGCATAGAACTGGCCGCGACCCGTGGCGAGCGCATCCTGGAAATACGGGCGAAAGGCGTAGTTCTCGCCCACGAAACTCCCCGGGCTGTTCCAGTTCGACGCCGCGATGGTCTCGCCCTGCGCATCGATCAGGAACAGTTCATCCGCCCCGGCATGGGCGGCGACCGTCTCGAGATAGATGTTGGCATCCTGCAGGGGGCCGGTGCCCGCAAGCGCGGCCCGGATGCGGGCGTCTTCAGCCGCGACGGCGGGCAAGGCGCGCAGGCGGTCCACTTCGGCCTCCACCGCGCGGGTGGTCAGCAGCAGGGTCTGGTCCAGCGCGTTCCGGGCCGCGCCGAGTGCCAGTGACTGCGCAAGGAGCCAGACGAGCAGGGCCGAAAGACAAGCGAGCAGAAAGGGACGCGCGAACGTCATCGCCTCCCCCGCACAGGGCACGGGCGACAAGTGCGCGCTCCGGTGCCGAGCCGTGTCATGACGCCGTGGGCGGGCCGGGATCGAAGCGGGGTGCAGGCGCGCCCGGGCGGTCGCCATCGCGCTTGGCCTGCACCCAGTTGAGCAAGAACACGGCGACAAGCACGATCACTCCCGCGATTTCCAACCACAGGTCCGGCCAGAAGCAGGCGATGACCGCGGGCACGATCAGGGCCCGCTGCCAGAGCGACATCGGGCGGAACAGGAACCCTTCCAGCGCGGCGGCGAACCCAATCAGCGCGACGATGGCGATGGCTCCGCTCCAGAGCACCAGCGGCAGGGGGCCGCCGAGGATGATCTCCTCGTTGAAGACCATGAAAAGCGGGATCAGGTAGAGGCCCTTGGCATATTTCCATGCCTGAATGCTCGTCTCCATCGGTTTCGACCCCGCGATGGCCGCGCCCGCGAACCCCGCAAGCGCAACGGGTGGGGTCACGTTGCTGTCTTGCGAATACCAGAAGACCAGCAGGTGGGCGATCAGGATCGGGATGCCGAACTCCTCCGTCAGGGCGGGGCCGACGAGGATTATGAGCACGATGTAGGCCGCCGTCACCGGCAGGCCCATGCCCAGGATAAGGCTCGCGATCGCCACCAGAAGCAGCGCGAGGATCAGGTTGCCGCCCGAGAAGGCGATCATCATGGCCGAGAATTTCAGGCCGAGCCCGGTGAGGCCCACGACACCCACGATTATGCCCGCCACCGCGCAGGCCATGGAGACGGCGACCGCGTTGCGCGCGCCCAGTTCCAGCGCCTGGAGCGTCAGGTCGATCCCCCGGCGGCACAGCGCCGCGAAGCCCGCGGCCGTCGGGCCATTTGCGAAGAACACCCAGAGCGCGCGGGCCGAGGCCGCGGCGACGATCGACAGGATGGCATAGAAGCCCACGCGCATCGGCGAATAGCCCGCCACCAGAAGCGCCACCAGCGCCACCAGCGGCAGAAGGAAATGCCAGCCCTCGGCCAGCACGCCGCGCACGCTCGGCAGTTCGGCGGCGCTCAAACCGGTCATGCCCTGCTTTACGGCGGCGATATGGACCAGCAGGTAGACCGCGCCGAAATAGAGGATGGCCGGGAAGATCGAGACCAGCACGATGTCGACGTAGGGAACCCGGGTGAATTCGGACATGAGGAACGCGCCCGCGCCCATGAGCGGCGGCATGATCTGCCCGCCGGTCGAGGCCGCGGCCTCGATGCCCCCGGCCTGCGCGGGCCGGTAGCCCAGTTTCTTCATCAGCGGGATGGTGAAGGCCCCCGTGGTCACCACGTTGGCGATGGCCGACCCCGAGATCGAGCCCATGCCGGCCGAGGCGATGACGGCCGCCTTCGCCGGGCCGCCGCGCTGCCGGCCGGTGGCGGCATAGGCGAGATCGATGAAGAATTTCCCCGCGCCGGTTACCTCGAGGAAGGCGCCGAAGAGGACGAAGATGAAGACGAAGGTCGCCGCGACGCCCAGGGGAATGCCGAAAATGCCTTCTGCCCCCAGCGTCATCTGGCTGGCCAGCCGGTCCAGCGAATAGCCGCGATGATTGAGGATGCCGGGCATCCAGTCGGCGAGAAAGGGCAGCTCTCCCCGGCTGCCCGCGAAGGCATAGGCGATGAAGATCGCACCGATGATCGTCATGCCGAGGCCCACGGCGCGGCGTGCGCCCTCCAGCACCACGAGGATGGTCAGCACGCCCACCCAGACGTCGATCTGGCGGGGGAAGATCTGGTTGGCGATGGTGTCGATATTGACCGGCAGCCAGGCCCCCACGAGGACCGATGCCGCGATCAGCGGGCCGTCGATGGCCCAGCCCAGCGCGCCGCGCGGGCGGCTGCGGCCCCAGACCGGGTAGATCAGGAAACACAGCACGAGGATGAAGCCGAGGTGAATGGGCCGCTGGTAGAACAGGCCCAGCGGCTGAACGCCCGCCGCCCAGAGCTGGAACAGCGACAGCGCGATGCCGACAACGGCGATCACGCGCAGCACGATCCAGGGTTGCGGATGTTCCTGCCGCGGCACCTCGGTGTCCATCACCATCGCGTCACTCTCCCGTCAGTTCGATGCGCACCCGCTGGCGCGCGGCGACCGCGGAGAGGGACACGACCGTGTCACCCACCTGCAGCCGATGATCGACCGGCCCTGCCCCGGGGCGCAGCACGTAGGCATTGCCCGGCACGGGTTCGTCGATGTCGAGAATCCAGTATCCGCCCGCCCCGTCCGAGACCTGCCGCCCGCGGCCCGGGATATGCCCGAGGCCCGCGGCGAAATCGGGCTGGTGCGAGCGCACCAGTACCATTTGCCCGCCGCGGTTCTCGTAGCAATCCGTTACCGGAAAGCCCTCGACCGAGTGGTTCCAGAGCACGCACCAGCCGCTGCCTTCCGGCATGTCGAAACGCGCGATCGTCTGGTCATCCGCCCGCATGGCGACAAGCGTGTCCGCCATGACGGACGTGGAACCGGACAGGAGGAGGGCGGCAAGCCCTCCTCGCATCCAGCGGTTCACGGACGCAACGCATCCGGCACGGTCGCGCCGATTTCCTCGTAGTACCGGATTGCACCGGGGTGCAGCGGAACCGGCGTGGCATCGAGCGTGAATTCGACCGTGGTCTGGTTGGCCGCCGGGTGGACCGCCCGCAGCTCGGCGATATTCTCGAACATCGCGCTGGTGATGGCATAGGCCAGGTCGTCGGACATTTCCGAAGACACGGTCAGCACGTTGGGGATACCGAGGACCGTGATGTCTTCGTCGACGCCGTTGTAGGTCCCCGCGGGCAGGGTGGTCGTCGCGAAGGTGCTGTCGGCGGCCATGGCTGCGGCCAGTTGCTCTTCGGTGAGGGCGATGATGACGATGTCCTGCGTCGTCGCGAGGTTCAGGATCGACGACGTGGGCGCGCCCACGCTCCAGAAACCCGCATCGATGTCGCCGTTGGCCAGCGCATCCGCGGTTTCGTTGAAGTTCAGGCGCTGTTCCTCGATATCGTCATAGGTGATGCCGTTCGCCTCGAGGATGGCGGCGGTATTGACCTCGGTCCCCGAGCCGGGCGCCCCGATCGAAACGCGCATGCCGCGCAGGTCATCCAGCGAGGTGATCCCGCTGCTTTCGAGCGCCACAATATGCACCATGTTGGCATAGAGCGACGCCAGCCCGCGCACCATCGGCAACTGCTGACCTTCGAAACGGCCCGTGCCGCCATAGGCCTGCGCCACTGTGTCGGCCAGACCGATGGCAAGGTCCGCATCGCCGGTGGCGATCAGGCCCATGTTCTCGACCGATGCGCCGGTCACCTCGGCCGTGGCGGAATAGCCGTCCACGTGGGTATTGATGATCTCCGCCAGACCGCCGCCCATGGGGAAGTAGACCCCGCCGGTGCCGCCAGTGGCGATGGAAAGCTGGTCCTGTGCCAGCGCCGGAGCGCCGAGACCGAGCGCGATCAGCGCAGCCGTTCCGATCAGGCCTTTCGGCCCGCGAAGAAGAGTATCTCGCATGCTGTCCTCCCAAGACAGAACTGTCATCATGTCGTCACGCGTTCCTCCCGCGACGACCACAGGCTTTCAGACTTGCCGGTGCAGGGGGATGATTATCTGCTTTGGGAAGCGAATTCCATGGCAAGCGATCGCCATGTCGAACGCAAGACTTCGCCATGTGCCGGACCGCCGACGCCTGGACGGTGGTGCCGGACCAATTCGAACGGTCCGCGACAGACCCTTGAGGCTGTCGCATGTGCCGCCCCGAGGCCGCGCCCCTCGGGCGCGCGGCGGCACGATCGGCCCAGGGCGGCCGGTCAGAGGTGTGACGACCATCGTGGATGCTCGTCGTCCACGACGAAGGGATGCGCGTGGCGGCGCTCGCCCCTGAGGTGGGGATGGTCGAGCGGCAGGTTGTCGTGGGTGTGCTCGAGGATCTCGGGGTCTTCCCTCGGCCAGAGGCGAAGGGCGAAGAGTGCACCCGCTCCCGCCAGCGCCGCCAGTAGCCCCAGCGCGACGACCGGCCCGTGCTGCGTCATCAGCCAGCCCGACAGCGGGTAGGTCACCAGCCAACAGGCGTGACTGAGGGCAAACTGGCCCGCGAAGAGCGTGGGCCGATCCTCGGCATGGGCAGAGCGACGCAGGAGACGGCCTGCGGGCGTGAGCACGGCCGAATACCCCAAGCCCACCAGCAGCCATGCGCCGAGAAGGAAGGGCCATTCGAGGCCGAGGGTGGCGACCTCCCCGGCCAGCGCCAGCAGCGTCAGCACCATGAGCGCGGCGCCCCCGACCATCAAGTTGCGGTCCGCCACCCGGTCCAGCAGCCGCGGCAGCGCCAGCGCCGCCAGCATCGAGCCCGCGCCGAAGGCGAACATCGTCCAGGCCAGCGCGCTTTCAGGCAGGCCCAGCGTCCCGCGCACCAGCACCACCGAATTCACCAGCACCATCGCGCCTGCCGCCGCGGCGGCGAGGTTCAACGCCAGAAGCCCGCGCAGCCGCGGCGTGGCGAGGTAGATGCGGATGCCGCGCGTCGTCCGGTCGTAGATCCCGCGCGGCTGGGAGGCCTTCGGGCTGGGCAGGAGCACGGAGACCACCAGAAGCGCCGACGCGACGAAGCCCGCCACAGTGCCGAGGAACAGCGAATTGTAGCTCATGACCGCCAGCAGCAGCGCGGCGAGCGTGGGGCTCACGATGTTCTCCAGATCGTAGGCCAGCCGCGACAGCGACAGCGCGCGGGTATAGCGCGCCTCTTCGGGCAGGACGTCCGGGATCGTCGCCTGGAAGGTCGGCGTGAAGGCCGCGGACGCCGATTGCAGCAGGAAGATCAGGACGTAGACCTGCCACACCTCGGTGACGAAGGGCAGGCAGAGCGCCGCAAAGGCGCGTACCAGGTCCAGCCCCACCAGCAAGGCGCGCCGGTTCACCCTGTCCGCGAAGGCGCCCGCGATCGGTGCGATGCCGACATAGGCGACCATCTTGATGGTGAAGACCGTGCCCAGCACCATGGACGCGCCGTCCCCCGCGAGATCGTAGGCCAGCAGTCCGAGCGCCACCGTGGCAAGGCCCGTGCCGAGAAGCGCGACGACCTGTGCCGCGAACAGGTGGCGGTAGGTGCGGTCGGCAAGGATCTCCAGCATGGTCGATCTCAAAGGTAGCGGGCGATGGCCTTGAGCTCATTGCGGTCGGCGGGCGAGTGATCCGCGTCCAGGCAATGGTCCACGTGATCGTGGATCAGCGCCCGCTTGGCATTCGACACGGCCTTTTCGACCGCCTGAAGCTGCTGCGCGATCTCAAGGCAGGGCCTGCCTTCCTCGATCATGCCGATCACCGCCCGCAGATGGCCGTCGGCGCGTTTCAGCCGGGCGATCACGGCGGGGTGGGTTACGTGGACGTCGGGCTTTGCCATGGAAAGACGCTATCCTCCCCGGGGGGATAAAACAAGATGGCCCGACAACGGGCTGCAGACACGAACGGGCAGACAGGCGGCACCGATGCGAACCTAGGCGACATCCGGGAGACAAGCCTTCGCGGCGCTTCTCTGCCTGTCGTTGCTGATCTGGTCCATCATGCCCGCTGCGACCCATGCGCCTGAGATCTTCGAGACGATCCCGGGCCACATGGGGATGATGGCCGACCACGGGCATTCGCACAGGCTCAACGAGGACCTCGACCGGGCCATGCACGGACACGGCCACGACGCGGCCGACCACGATCATGGCCATGCGTTTCTGGCGCGCGGCGACCAAAGCCATCCCAAATCCGCCTACAGGGATGCCTGGCGGCTGAGGGCCTCGCCCGGCGGTCCGCACCGCGCCGCGCGACAGCCCTCATGCTCACGGTCCTGGCCCTCTACGCGTCCAGTGCCGCGCAGGCGCTCGCCCATGACGTCACGCCCGGTGACGCGGGATACGTCCAAAAATCTGTGGGGTGGACGTCATCCCCTTCATCTATCTCGGCGCCAAGCACATGGTGAACCAGCACTTCTTCCGACGCCGAGGCAATTGCGGCGCTCGACAATTGCCGGAGTGATCGGCGCGGCCTTCATCGGGGTCGGCGTCTACCTGCCGGCGGAATACGGGATCGACCCAACGGACATGGGCTCGGTGCTCGGCCTCACCGAAATGGGCGAAATCAGGCAGCTGCTCGCCCGGGAAGCGGCCGAGGACGAACTCCTCCACGGCAGACGCGACCAGTCGTCGAGCCTCGTGGACGACCTCCTCGGCCTCTTCGTCGGGGCGGCGCACGCTCCTGCGGGGTCCGCTTCCCATGCAGGTTCACCCTACCCCACGGTGACCCCGAACAGCGCCCCGACCGCCGCGGTCGCGCCCATCGCAAGCGCTCCCCAGAGGGTGACCCTCGCGGCGCCACGAACCACGCCTGCGCCCCCGGCGGACGCGCCCAGTCCACCGAGAACCGCGAGGCCAAGGATCGTCGATGCCGCCACCAGCAGAGCGATCCGCGCCTCCGGGACAAGCAGCGCCACGATCAGTGGAAGCACCGCGCCCAAGGCGAAGGTCAGCGCGGACACCAGCGCCGCCTGGATCGGACGGGCCGTCACGGTTTCCGAGATGCCGAGTTCGTCGCGCGCATGCGACCCCAGCGCGTCGCGTTCCGTCAATTGGATGGCCACCTGCTCCGCCAGATCGCGGTCCAGCCCTCGCTCCACATAGATCCCGGTCAATTCCTCGAGTTCGGCCTCGGGTGTTTCCTCCAGCTCCTTCGTCTCGCGGGCGAGGTCGGCCTGTTCGGCGTCGGTCTGGGAACTGACGGAAACGTATTCCCCCGCCGCCATGGACATCGCACCGGCCACGAGCCCGGCCAGCCCCGCGATCAGGACCTCGGGCTTGCCGGACCCCGCCGCGGCGACGCCGACCACGAGGCTCGCGGTCGAGACGAGACCGTCGTTGGCCCCGAGGACGGCGGCGCGGAGCCACCCGATGCGGTGGACCATGTGGATTTCGGAATGCGAAAGGCGGCTCATGGCGTGGCTCCTTGGGAGATGTCGGCCGGCCCCGACGTAACAGCCCGCGGGTTCGGCAATGCGGGCTCATGTGGCGCGATGCGCAGGGCGCGGAGCGCGTTCAGGATCACGGCGACGTCGATCACCTCCTGCAACAGGGCACCCTGCACCGGCGTGAGGTAGCCGAAGGCGGCGGCGATCATGCCCATTGCGGACAGGCCGATCCCTGCGACGACACTTTCGACGGCGATCCGGCGCGAGGCCCGCGCGATCTCGATACCCGGACCCAGCCGGTCGATCCGGTCGACCAGCAGCACCACGTCGGCGGCCTCGGCGGAGGCGGCCGCCCCCCGTGCGCCCATCGCGACGCCCACGTCGGCCGCGGCCAGCGCAGGCGCGTCGTTCACGCCGTCACCCACCATCATGACCGGCCCGTGCTTGCGCTCGGTCAGGACCAGCAGGACCTTCTGATCCGGCGTCAGCCCGGCCCGCAACCCGTCGAGGCCAAGCCCCTCGGTCACCCGCTCGGCCACGTCCGCGCGGTCGCCGGTGGCCAGAAGGATGCGCGCGATCCCCTCTCGCCGCAGCCCCTCCAGCATCGCGCCCGCGCCCTCGCGCAGCGGGTCGGACATGACGAGGTGCCCCGCCATGTGTCCATCGACCGCCACGGCAACGAGGACCGACCCCGCGACCGTGGCGGGATGATCGCCCGCCATCCGCCCCACCCGGGCCGCGACGAAGCCGTCGCCGCCCACGATCACGCGCCGGCCCTCGACATGCCCCACGACCCCTTCGCCCGGGATCTCGGCCACGTCCGACGGAACGGGCAGCGTGAAACCGCGCGCTTTCGCGGCCTCGACGATGGCTTGCGCCACGGGATGCTTCGAGGCCTGGTCGAGGGCCGCGGCAAGACGCAGGATGTCGTCCTCGGCCAAGTCGCCGGCGCTGTCGACCGACATGATCTGCGGGCGGCCATCCGTCAGGGTGCCGGTCTTGTCGAGGATCAGCGTGCGGATGCGCGCCATCGTCTCCAGTGGACCCGCGCCCTTGATCAGCACCCCGAAATGCGCCGCGCGCGACAGGCCCGCCACCAGCGCGACGGGCACGGCCAGGATCAGCGGACAGGGCGTGGCGACCACGAGCACCGCGACGGCCCGGATCGGATCGCCGGTGAACCACCAGGCCGCGAAGGCCAGGGCGACGGTGACGGCCAGAAAGCCCAGCGACCAGCGGTCCGCCAGCCGGGACATCGGCGCCTTGGACGCCTGCGCCGCCTCCACCAGGCGCACGATCCCGGCATAGGTGCTGTCTCTGGCCTCCCGGGTCGCGATCAGGTCGAAGGCCTCGGCCGCGTTGGTCGAGCCGCTCATGGCATCGGCCCCGGGCGACAGCCGCACCGGCAGCGACTCGCCCGTCAGCGCCGACGTGTCGAGGAAGGCCGTGCCGGAGGCGACCGTGCCGTCCACCGGCACCACGTCGCCCTGCCGGATCAGCAAGCGGTCGCCGGGCGCGATCTCGTCGAGAGGCACCTCCTCCAGCCCGCCGTCGCGGTGCCGGGTCGCGGTCCGGGGCACGCGGGACAGGAGGTCCTGCATCGAGCGCCGGGCGCGGCCCTCGGCGAAGGCTTCGAGGAAGGTGCCGCCCGAATACATCACCGCGACGACCGCCGCGGCGAGGGTCTCGCCGAAGACAAGCGCCGCCGACATGGACAGCGCTGCGACGATATCGAGACCGACCTCGCCGCGCCCGATGCTCCGAAGGATCTCGACCACGAGGGCGGCGAGCGCGGGAACGACGCCGGCGGCCCAGACGATTGACGCGATATCGGCCCGCCCCGCGAACCAGGCCGCCAGTCCGACGACCAGGCCCGTCACCGCCAACAGAAGGATCGCGGTCTTCAGGCGATCGGTTTGGGGTTTTTCCATCCCGTTCATCTTCCCCCGGCCCGGGCGCTTGTCCCGGGCGCCAGGGAATGCAGGCTAGCGACACCCGCGAACCCTGCCATCGCGTCATCATCACGCAGAAGAAACGGCGCGTCGAGACCGCGCGGCGACGCCAGCGCCGCGCCCCGACGACACCACCCGCCCGAGATCGCCAGCCCGGCATCGGGCCGCGCCGAGGTCAGGCCGGCCCTTCCCCGGCCAAGGGCCCTGTCATCAACCTGGAGACTGGAAAGGGCCATTCACTCTCGCCTTGGCTCGGCCCTGAGCCGGGCCTGCAGATCGGTCGGAAGGGCATCTATCGCCTGGGCAACGGCCGCGAGTTCCTGGCGTGCGGCGTGCAACTGGTCGATGAGCGAGATCACGACCCCAAGGGCCGTCTCGTCCAGGTCGAGGTCCTGGGACAGGTCGCACAGCAGCTCCAGCCGCGCGATGTCGACGTGGCGGAAGACATAGCGGCCGGCGTCTCGCTGCGGCCGGACGAGGTCGCTGTCGACGAACTGGTAAAGCTGGGTGCGCGTCAGCCGTGTGACCGTGGCAACGACGTCTTCCTCGGTAAACAGGTCTGTCATGTCCCGGCCCTCTTCATCAGGTCGACCCGAGGGTCGTAGGCATGCGTTTTGCGCCATTCCGCAAGAAAATCGCGCAGGTCGGAATCGGTCTCGCGCGGGGCGACGATCCGCAATTCGACCTTCTGATCGCCTTTCGTCTTGCTCCCCTTACGCGCGACGCCGCGTCCGCGCAGCCTGAGAACCTGGCCGGAACTTGCGCCCGGTGGGACCGTCAGGCTCACGGGCCCATCGATGGTGGGAACCGTCACCTTGCCGCCGAGGACGGCCTCGTCGATGGTGATCGGCAGCGTCAGGAGGATATCGTCGCCCTCGCGCCGGAACACCGGGTGAGGTCGCACGAAGACGGTGATGAGCGCATCCCCGGCAGGCCCGCCGCCGTAGCCCGGCATCCCCTTGCCACGCAATCGCAAGGTCTGCCCGTCCTCGGTGCCGTGGGGGATCTTGACCGCGAGGCCCTGTCCATCGGGCAGCGTGATCCGGGTTTCGGCACCGCGCACCGCGTCCAGAAACGGCACCTCCAGCGTGTAACGCGCATCCGGGCCCGCAGCCGAAAACCCGCCGTCGCCGAAATCGCGTCCGGACGACCGCCCCCGATTGCGGAGGATTTCCGCGAAGATATCCGCCGGGTCGGCATCGGGCCCGAAGCCACGCCCTTGCCGATACGTGTTGTCCGTCGCATCGGCGAAGTCCCGGTAATACCGGCGCTGCGGACGCTCGGCGCCGAGGCCGTCGATCTCCCCGGCATCGAAGCGTGCACGCGTCTCGGGATCTTTCAGGATGTCGTAGGCGGCGGAGATCGCCTTGAACCGTGCCTCGGCGCCCGCGTCGTCCGGATGCAGGTCGGGGTGGCTGGTCCGCACCAGCTTGCGATATGCCTTCTTTATGTCGTCTGCCGTGGCTGTCTTCTCGAGGCCGAGGACTTCGTATGGATCGTTGAGCATCCAGGCTCCTTCCCGTCCGCGCCCGCGCGCGACGGAGGAATGGCACGCAGGCGACGTCAATGTCAGGGACCTACAACGGCGGCGCGGGTTGCGTCGCTGATCCACATCAACGCGGGCATGCCGCCCGCCCATATGCTGCCCAAGCGGTGGTCCGGCCGGAGACGACGGTCCGTGCCGGTCGCGCCGCCGAATTCGAAAGGATGCCCCTTCTTGTCGATCCCTGAGCAACCGACTGCTCAAGCGAACCGTGATCGATCTCAACAAGAGACGGTCGCGGAGGATGCACGCGTTCCGGCCCTGCGACCGGTCCCGCCAACGCCCTCGCGCAAGCGGCGTTGGTGGCTGTGGGGGCTGGCCGGATTGCTTGGGCTCGCACTCGCCGCCGTTGCCTGGTCCCAATTCTGGATGCCGCGGCCGACGCCGGTTGCGGTGGAGGTCGCCACGTCCGCCCCGGTGACCCGTGTCCTCGCGGTCAACGGCCGGATCGCCGCCTTGCATTCGGTGGACGTGCGCCCGGCGGTCGGCGGCGCTCTCGTGGCACTGCCCGTGGCCGAGGGCGATCTGGTCGAGGAAGGACAGGTTCTCGCCCGGATCGACGCCGAGGCCCAGAACGCCGTCGTCCGGCAGGCGATGGCGGCGCTCGATGCCGCGCTCATCGCGCGGGACGAAGCGCGCGAGACCTATGACCGCTCGCTTGCCCTCGGCGCCAACGTCGCGCGCAGCGTGCTCGAGACCCAGGCACGCGCGGTGCAATCCGCCGAGCAGGAAGTCGCGCGCCTGACCGCCGTTCTGGAACAGGCGCAGGTCGCGTTGCGCGATCACACGATCCGTGCCCCGATGCGTGGCACCGTCCTGGTCCTGGAGAGCGAGATCGGGCAGATCGTCGACACGGCCACGCAGCTGCTGACCCTCGCCGACCTGAGCGCACTCGTGGTCGAGGCCGATGTCGACGAGGCCTATGCGACGCAGATCGCACCGGGTCAGCGCGCCGTGCTGCGGCTTGCGGGCGAGACGGACACCCGGGACGGCCATGTCAGTTTCGTTTCGCGGTTGGTGGACGTGACGACCGGCGGGCTTGCCGCCAGGATCGGCTTCGACGATCCAGTCACCGCCCCGGTGGGACTGACCGTGGCCGCCAACATCATCGTGGACGCGCGCGACGCGGCGCTGACCGTACCCCGGACCGCCCTCGATTCCGCCGGGGACGGGACCGGCGTTTTCGTCGTCCGGGAGGGCGCGGCGCGCTTCCTGCACGTGACGGTCGTCGACTGGCCTGCCGCACGCCTGATCGTCACATCGGGCCTGACCGAAGGCGACGTGGTGATCACCGATGCGGCGGGCATCGTCGAAGGACAGACCGTCACCGTGGATCGGCCCTGATGCTCTATGCGCTCAAGATCGCGACCCGCTACCTGACGACGAACAAGGCGCAGACGGCGCTTCTGATCACGGGCGTCGCGGTGGGCGTATTCATCTTCATCTTCATGTCGGCCCTGATCGGCGGGCTGGCCGAGTTCATCCTGTCGCGCACCGTGGGCGACCTCAGCCATGTCACGATCGAGGCCGAGGACCCCGATCCGCCCTTGCTGATCGCTCCTGCGGGTCACGTTCTGACGGTGACGGAACGGGGGCGCACGCGAAACGCGACACTGGCCGAAGCCGAGACTTGGCTTCCACTGATCGAGGCGGTGCCCGGCGTCCGGGCCGTGTCGCCGCAGATCGCTGGCGCGGGCTTTCTCACCCGCGGGGCGCAGGTATCGCAGGTCAGCGTCACGGGCGTCATGCCGGGGCGGGAATCCGCGATCCTCGACCTCGACGGCTACATCGTCGAAGGCTCCGCCCGGCTCGGATCCGGCCTGATCGTTCTGGGCCGCGACCTCGCCGACGACCTGTCCCTATCGCTGGGCCAGACGGTACGCCTCCAGAGCTCGGGCGGCGTCACCGCGCTTCTGACGTTGTCTGGCATCTTCGAGACCGGGAACGGCGCGATGGACGGGGCCCGCGCCTTCGTCAGCCTGCCTGTGGCCCGGACGCTCTTCGCCATGCCGCAGGGTGTCACCCGGATCGAGATCAAGCTCGACGACCTGAACGCCGCGGACGCAACGGCCCTGCGCATCCGCGCCCTGACCGGCCTCGATGCCGTGCCGTGGACAGACGGGGCGGAACAGCTGAGGGAGGCGCTGAACGCGCAGGCGCAGACAGGGTATTTCCTGAAGACTTTCGCGCTCATCACCATCGTCATCGGCGTTGCCTCGGCACTCATGCTGTCCACCTATCGGCGGCGGCCGGAGATCGGGATCATGCGGGCGATGGGCGCGGGGCGGAATTTCGTCGTTTTCGTCTTCGTCGCGCAAGGGGCGCTGATCGGGCTGATGGGGGGCGTCATGGGCGCCGCGCTGGGATACGTTGCCCTGCTGCCCTTTCCCTCCCGCGATGCCTTCGAGCCGGGCACCCTGCCGATGGACATCACACAAGGTTCCTACGGGCTTGCCATCACACTGACGGTGATCGGCGCCGTCCTCGCCTCGATCCTTCCCGCGCGCGCCGCCTCCCGGGTCGATCCGGTCACGGCGATCGGCCAATGAGCACGCTTCTGCAAGTCCGCGACCTGGTCATGACCTACGGCACGGGCGAGGCCGCGACCCGCGTGCTGCGTGGCCTTTCGCTGCGCCTCGAGGCGGGCGAGATGGCCGCCCTTCTGGGGCCTTCGGGCGCGGGGAAAAGCACGTTGCTGACGATCCTCGGCACGTTGATGAAACCCACTTCGGGCAGCTACGAGATGTTGGGCCAGGACATGATCTCGGCCGACGACCGCGCGCTCACGGACTTTCGCAACGCCCACATCGGCTTCGTGTTCCAGTTCCACAACCTCCTGCCCGATTTCACTGCGCTGGAGAACGTGATCTTTCCCACCGCCGTGCGCGAGGGGCGCGAGACGCCCGCCGCCCGCAGGCGGGGCCGCGATCTGCTGGTGCGCATGGGATTGGCGGACCGGATCGATTTCCCGACCGCCAACCTGTCCGGCGGGCAGAAACAGCGCGTCGCCGTCGCCCGCGCCCTCATGAACGGACCGGAGCTTGTGCTTGCGGATGAACCCACCGGAAACCTCGACCGCGCCTCGGCCATGCAGGTGATGGACCTGATCGGAGAGATCAACCGCGAAGAAGGCACAACGTTCCTGATCTCGACCCATGACGAAAAAATCGCGGCGGCGTGCCGGCGGCAGATCGAGGTGGGCGACGGCGTGGTGACGGGATGACCCGTTTGCCTCGCTGCGCCGGAAAGCGGTTCGGTGGCGAGGACCTCGCCGGCCACATCGGGGATTTGGTTCGGGAGGCGTGCGCGGCAAAGCTAGCGTCGCCAGACTGACCCGTGTTGCCCCGGCAAGGCCGGTCGACGCTGCGCGGTTCGCCCGGTCATCGACCGGCGCTGTCGCAGGACCGCTTCACGAGGCCCATCGGCGGCACCGATCAGGTCTGGTGAACGTAGGAGCCTGGCGCCGCCATGATCGGGGCCAGGCCCTTCTCAGGGGCACCCATGCCGGGGGGCGGCACGACGCCGGAGCTTTTTTCCTTCAGCCAGGTCGTCCAGGCGGGCCACCACGACCCTGGTTGGGGTGCATTTTTTGCAAGCCAGGCATCTGGACCGACATACAGCGCGCCGGCCGGCCGATGTGCGATCCGGTGATGACCTCGCTCCAGCCCCGGCTCGTTGACGATCCCGCTGTTGTGGCCGCCGCTTGTAAGGACAAAGGTCATATCGCCATCGGTGAACAGTTGCGTCTTGTAGACGGACTTCCACGGCGCGATGTGATCGGTTTCGGTTCCAACCGCGAAAATCGGGACTGCGATGTCCTTGAGCGCGATGACCCGGCCCGCGACGGCGAACCGGCCGGCCGACAGCCGGTTTTCAAGGAACAGGCCGCGCAGGTACTCCGAGTGCATTCGGGCAGGCATCCGGGTGGTATCCGAGACCCAGACCCCCATGTCGGTCGGCAGATCCTCCTTTCCGAGCCAGTAGCGCCGCACGCCACGGGAGTAGATCAAGTCCTCCGACCTGATGGCGGAAAAGGCGCGGGCCATCTGCGGGCGGTCAAGGTATCCCTTTTCCCACATCATGTCCTCGAGGAAGGCGACCTGGCTTTCATCCAGGAACAACAGCAACTCGCCCGCTTCCGCGAAGTCGACCTGGGCCGCCATCAGCGAGATCGACGCAAGCCGTTCGTCCTTGTCGCGCGCCATCGTGGCCGCCGCGATGGACAGGATCGTGCCGCCAAGGCAATAGCCGACCGCGTGGACCTTGCGCTCCGGCAAAATGGCGTTCACCGCATCGAGGGCCGCGATCACGCCATGTTCGCGGTAGTCCTCCAAAGACAGCTCCGCTTGCTCTGCGGTCGGGTTGCACCACGAGATCATGAACACGGTAAAGCCCTGCTCCACCAGGTACCTGACCATCGAATTGTGCGGCGAGAGGTCGAGGATATAGTATTTCATGATCCAGGCCGGAACGATCAGGACCGGCTCGGCCTGCACCTCCGCGGTCGCAGGCGCATACTGGATCAACTCGAAAAGATCGTTGCGGAACACCACCTCGCCGGGCGTGCAGGCCAGGTCCTTGCCGATCTGAAAGCCCTCCGGGGCGGGTTCGTGGATCTGGGCGAAGGTGTTGACGAAATCATGCACGAAGTTGCGCGCGCCCTCGCCCAGGTTCTTGCCCTGGCTCTTGCGCGTCGCCTCGATGATCTCCGGGTTGAGGGCGGGAAAATTGGACGGCGACCACAGATCCAGTATCTGGCGGGCCATGAACCGGGTCCTGTCGGCATCATCGGGACGCAATCCACGCAGATGGTCGGTTGCATAATCCCACCAGTCCTGCACCGCGAGGAACCCCTGTTGCAGGTTGCGGAAAGGCGGCTTCTCCCATCCCGGATGCCGGAAGCGATGATCGTAGGGTTTCGGCTCGAAGGCCGGTGCGCCTTCGGTGCTCGGCAGGAGGGACTGCGCCATCAGTTTGGCCATGTTTTCCTGTGCGCGCTCGGCCAGTTCAAGCTGACGTCCCGGCGCCCGGGCCAGGTGCAGGGCCCAATCGCTCCAGGCCTGGATGAACGCGTTTGGCGATACGCCGGCCGACAGGTAGGCGACCGCTGCCCGTGACGCGCGATCGAGGTTTTCGTGCGGATGCGCCGAGCGCGGCTCGGCCTTGGGCTGCGACGCGGCGGTGGTCCGGGCGGGAAGCCGGACATTCTGCACGTCCTTCACGGGTGTCCTGGGTTTCGGCGGGCGCTTGGTCATCTCGGCCTGTCCAATGCAGATGCGACGGTCTCTCCGATGCCGCCATCCCGACCGGTTTGAATCAGCCGGCGGGAATCGCAGCGGGATTACGCCTCGTCTGGCAAGACTTTCGGATGATCGCCTTGATCCAGGTTACCGTTGCCGCAAAAAATGGAATGACGGCATGAGCCGAAATAGATCGCTTTCCCCGGACGGGATGGCGCCGTCAGGGCGGCAGCTGTCTGCCGTCAGTCGGTACCGTCGCCTGTCCCCTGCTGCAGCCTCCAGGCATTCGGGCCGAACCGGATGAGGTTCCGCCGCGCCTCGGCGCCGAGCCCCTCGTTCAGAAGCTGGCTCAGGTCGCCCCCGACCTCCTCGCTGTAGATATGGTAGAGATGGCCCGTCGGGCTTTCGCTCGGAAGGTCGCTCAGGTCGACCACTTCGACACCCTCCAGCGCGGACACGTCGTTACCGGCCTCCCCGAGCCTCGGGTATCCGTGAAGCTGGGCCGAAAGGGCCAGCGGGCGGTCGCCCGTCGTGACGTAGACCGTGACGTTCCGCACGATCGGCAAGATGCGCGGGAGGATGCGCTGGAAGATCGCGAAGTCCATGTCGGGCGCGAGCAGCGCGACCTGGTCGAGGCGGATGTCCGGGTGACGGTTCGCAACCTCGTAGAGCGCGAGCACCACGCCGCGCGCGCCCAGGCTGTGCCCCACGACATCCACGGCGCCGCTGCCGAACCGGCGTTCGAGATCGATGATCGTGTCGGCCAGGTCGGGCACGCTCCAGTAGAGATCCGCCTCGTCCTGCACATAGGACGCGAGCGCGCCGTCGGAGGGCCAGCTGAACCACAGAAAGCGGCCGGCAAGCCCTGCGTTCTGCTGCAGAAGGGCGGCACGGCGGCAGCCTTTCTCGAAGCCGATGTAGTAGCCGTGGACGTAGATCGCCGGCGCCTGCCCGCCGGCCGTCTCCCTCAGGCCCTCGAGGACCGCATCCGGCTCCATGCGGGTGACCGCTTCGACGCGCAGGAATTCCTCGCGAATGAAGGTCGGAGCTGCGTCCGCCAACGGCGCCAGCCCACGGAAATCGAGATTTCGGACCTCGCAGCGCCCGGCGGTAAGACCGTTGCGCTCGTCTCCGTAGATCTGGCCGGGATCGTCCGAGCCGGTCAGGTTTCTCAGCGTCACGAACGGAACCTCGCCATCCGCGACGCCGGAAAGCGTATCGGCCGGAGACTGCGCCCCGGCGGGCAGCGAAGCGACCAGCGACACCGCGCTCAAGACGACGCTCGCGGCGATCCTGCGCGATGAACCTAAGGCGGATGACGGCATGGGGCGCCCCATTGAAAACTGATGCACGATCGTCGGTGAAAATGACGCCGCCGCGCAAGGCCCGCGACCGGTCATTCGAGAAGGTTACGTGACCGCCCTGCCCAGCCCAAGGCCAGGGTTGTCTGACAGTGCCGACGCCACGGCCAGGCCGATTACCTTGGCAGAGGGCAAATCACCGTAAAATCTTCTACGTCACGCGCCAACGCGAGCCAGCGACCTACTGAGCCCTACGCCGAGTTCCATGATGACTACCCGGGGACCGTGCGGCGCGGCGTGCGGCCGCCTCAAATTCGATCCGCGCCAGCGGAACCGGATCAAATCGTGATGCCTCCATCGACATTGACCGTCTGTCCGGTGATTACGGCGGCATCCTCGCCGGAGAGGTATGCGACCTCCCCGGCGGTTCCAAGGCGGCCGGTGGCCTGCCGGCTGAGAAAAACCTTTTCGGCCTCCTCGCGGCTGCCGAACGCCTCGCTCAACTCGGCAATCCGTTCACGACGCGAAGGGCAGTCGACCGTGCCGGGGCAGACGGCATTGGCCCGTATGCCATGTGACAGATAAACGGCGGTCTTTCCTTCCAGCCGACCGCCGATCATGCCCCACCCGAGGCGACGACCTGCTGCCGCTGTTCGCCCAATCCCGTCACCGACAAGACGACCTCATCGCCGATCTCGAGGTATTGCTGCGGGTTTTGCCCCATGCCGACACCAGATGGTGTTCCGGTGCAGATCAGATCACCCGGTTCCAACAGGCAGAACTGGCTCAGGTAGTGCACGATCTCGCCGACCGAGAAGATCATCGTCCGCGTCGAGCCGTCCTGATAGCGGCGCCCATTGACGCTTAGCCATATCGCCAGGTCGCCCGGATCGGCGACTTCATCGCGCGTCACCAGCAAGGGACCGGTTGGACAGAAGTTCGGATATCCCTTGCCCTTGGACCACTGGCCGCCCCGATCCAGTTGCCAGGCGCGCTCGGACACGTCGTTGACCACCGTGTAGCCGAACACGTGATCCATCGCGGCTTCTGCCCCGATCTCGAGCGCGGATGCACCGATGACCACACCCAGTTCGACCTCCCAATCCAGCCGCGTCATGGACTTGGACTTGAAGATCGGATCGTTGGGGCCGCATACTGTGCTGGAAGGCTTGGTGAACAGGATCGGCTCTTTCGGGATCGGCATTCCGGCCTCTTCGGCATGTTCGGAATAGTTGAGCCCGATGCACCAGACGTTGCGCGGCCGGGCGATGGGCGCCCCGATCCGCATCCCCTCCGTGGGCAGGACCGGGAGGGCGCCCAGATCGACGTCGGCCAATGCCGTAAGGAGCCCCTCGATGGTGCCGGGGTCAATGTCGGGCACGATATCCGAAATATCCCGCGCCGTGCCGTCCGCGGCCAGAACCGCAGGCCGCTCCGCGCCGGTCTCCCCGATCCGAATGAATTTCATGTGCTGCTGTCCTTTGTTGTTGTGGGTCTTGGTGGCCAGGTGGGGAAATCGTCGGTTTCCTCAGGGTTCCGCTCGGCTACTCCGCCGCATGGACCGATCGGTCCTGTCTTGGGGGCACACCGAATTTGCGGGCGTATTCCCGCGAAAACTGGGCCGAGCTTTCGTATCCAACCCCGAACGCAATCTCGGAGACCTTTTCGTTCGTGCTGCGCAACGCCTCGCGGGCGCGCAGGAGACGCAAATCCTTCTGGTATTGCAGCGGCGACGTCCCCGTGACCGCCTTGAAGTGCTCGAAGAAGGCCGAACTGCTCATGCCGACCCGGTCCGCAAGATCGCCGACCACGAGCGGTCGCGCCAGGTCCGACTGGATCTCTCGCGTGGCCTCGAAGATGCGGCTGCCCCGCGTCTCGTGCCAAAGCAGCTTTCGTAGCGGTTCGCCATGTGGACCCAACAGGAGCCGGGCATGGATTTCGCGCGCAGTGATCGAGGCGAGCAGGCGGCGGGAGTCTTCGTGATCGCATTGCCCGAGATATCGCAGAAGCGCACCCTCCAACTCAAGGTCGGTCTGGCAGAGCGAGATCGAGAAGGGGTCATGCTGGCTGGCGGCACGGGCGGGCGCCACGTCGGCGGCCATCGAGCGCAGCAGATCGAGGTCGATCGGGAAGACAAGCGCCACGTAAGGACGGCCCGGCGCGGCCTCGGTGATGCGCGAGACGACCGGAAGGGCGTGGCTCACCACGAGCGATTGTCCGTCGGCCACCCGCAGGGTCCTCCTGCTTGTGGCGACCTCCTTGGCGCCTTGCAGAACAAGGCAGAGAAGCGGCCGATAGACGGTCGCGTCCTGCCCGGTCGGAGCCGTGAACCGCAGGAAATGCAGACCGCTTGGCGAGTGCGCGAGCGCGCCTTGCGCAGGCCCTTCCCGGTCGAGCAACGCTGACAAATGATCCAGAAGCGCTCCGTGGGCCATGCTTTCCTCCTTGCGCCCCGTCTACCACAGGGACCTCCCGACTTTGCATGAAATTTCGCAATCGCGGAGGATCAGACAAGAAATTCAGTCAATCGGGAAAGAATAGACACCACCGCCGCACTAGGGTCGATCTGACCAGAACACGGAGAGGACGACCATGGCAAAGGTTCTGATTACCGGAATTGCGGGTGGCTTTGGCAAGCCCACGGCCCTTGCGCTGCTAGACCGCGGGCACGAGGTGGCAGGCAGCGTGCGTAGCCGCGCCGGGCGGAATGCCGCGGCGGTCGCCGAACTCGAGGCCGCCGGTGCGCGAATCGTCGAGATGGACGTGACCGACACGGCCAGCTCCGACGCCGGCGTGTCCGCCGCGATCGCCGCGCTCGGCGGACTGGACGTGCTGTTCAACAATGCCGGGATCGGCTCCTACGGCATCCAGGAACTGATGTCGCCCGAGGACATGACCCGCGTCTTCGACGTGAACGTCACGGGCGTTCAGCGGGTGATGCGCGCGTCCCTGCCCCATCTGCGCGCGCAGGGGCACGGCACCGTCCTCTACACGTCCAGTCTGATCGGCCGGATCGCCACGCCCTTCTACGGCACCTATTCGGCTTCGAAATGGGCGCTGGAAGCCATCGTGGAATGCTACCGCACGGAGCTGTCGGGCTTCGGCATCGAATCCTGCATCATCGAGCCCGGCGCGATGCCGACGGCCTTCTTCGACGGCATGGTGGCGCCCGACGATCCCGGGCGGGAGGCCGGTTACGGCGAGTTCGCGCAGGTGCCGGGGATGTCGGCGGCGGGCCTTGCCCAGATGCTCGACGCGACGCCCGCCCAGCGGCCCGAACGCATCGCCGAGGCGGTGGTCGCCCTGCTGGAGCTGCCCCACGGCCGCAAGCCGTTCCGCACCGTCGTCGACCATACCGGCGTCGGTCCCGAGATCGAGCGCTACAACGACGTGCTGCACGACGTGACCCGCACCGTCCTGACGAATTTCGGCATCGAGCGGATGCTCGACCTGAACGCCTGAGGAGCGCCCCATGAAAACAATTCTGATCACCGGCGCTTCCTCCGGAATCGGCAAGGCCACCGCGCTACGCTTTCAGTCCGAGGGATGGAACGTCATCGCCACCATGCGGGACCCGTCCGCCGGTTCAGACCTCGCCGAACTGGACAATGTCCTTGTCACCCCGCTGGACGTGACCGATGCGGGCACCGTCGCAGCCGCGGTGGCTGACGGGCTGTCCCGGTTCGGCCGGATCGACTCGCTCCTGAACAACGCAGGCTATGGCGCCTACGGCCCGCTCGAGGCCTTTTCGACGGAGCGCATCCGTCGTCAGTTCGACACCAACGTGATCGGTCTTCTGGAGGTGACGAAGGCGGTATTGCCGCATATGCGGGCGAACCGCTCGGGCACCATCGTCAACATCTCGTCCATCGGCGGGCAGATCACGTTCCCGCTCGGTACGCTCTACCACGGCACCAAGTTCGCCGTCGAAGGCCTGTCGGAGGCGCTGCATTATGAACTCGAACCGCTCGGCATCCGGGTACGCATCGTCGAGCCGGGCATGATCAAGACAGACTTCGGCGGCCGGTCCTTCGATTTCGCGATGGACGAAACGCTGTCGGACTACGCTCCGACCGCCGAGGCCATGGGGCGGTTGTTCGGCAAGCTGGCCGCGAACCCGTCGGCCCCCGAGGTCGTCGCCGAGGTCATCTGGCAGGCCGTCAACGAAACCGGGGACCGCCTCCGCTTCCGCGCCGGCCAGGATGCCCATGCCTTGCTCGAAGACCGAAAGGCAAAGGACGACGCGACGTTCATAGGCGAGATCAAGGACTTGATGCGGAGCTGACGTCAGTCTGCCGGACAATCGCCAGGCAGAACTTGCGAGCCGCAGGGATCAGAGCCGCGCCGGGAAAAGACGTCTTGGATCGCAGTCGCGACAGGTAGTGGAGAGGACGGGGCCAAGATGCAAAGGTCTCCGGTCCTCGTGGACGTCGAAGTGGCGAGAGGGCGTTGTCGGACGGATTGAAAACGCACGCAAATCATCCCTGAAAGGCGGAAGATCTCGAAGCTCGTCTCGAACCGCGTGAAAGGTTTGAGTTTCGTCGTTCTCCGGAGCCGGCCAGCCCCCCGCCCCGCCTGAAGCCAGGTTTCTCTGACAGGACCCCTGTCAGAACATCGTTCCGGGTCGTTCGAAAGGCCTCAACGGATCACCAGCCCGGGAAAGACACTGAGCAAGATGACGACCATCGCCGTGACGCCGAGAAAGGGCATGGCGGCCTTGAATATTGCCCCCGCTTTGACGTTCGAGACCGTTGCCGCGACATAGAGAGCGACGCCGACAGGCGGCGTGACCAGGCCAAGCGTCAGGTTCAGGCACAGGACGACACCCAGGTGATAGGGGTCGATGCCGTAAACCGCCGTGGCGACCGGCAGGATGATGGGCACGACCATGATGAGCGCCGGAATCCCGTCGATGATCATTCCGACCGCAAGCATGATCAGGTTGACGAGCAGCAGGAACAGGATGGGATTGTCGGACACAAGCACGACCCATTCCGCAAGATTCTGGGGCACCTGGCCATAGATCAGCACCCAGCTGAATACGTTGGCCGTGGCCACCATGAACAGGACGAGAGCGGCATTCGACCCCGCCGTCAGCAGCATCTTGGGGATGTCCCGATCCGACAACTCGCGGGTCACGAACTTGCCGATGAGATAGGCCATGACTGCGGCAATCGCCGCGGATTCGGTCGGGGTGGCAAAGCCGAGCAGGATGCTCCCGATGATGGACGCGGGGATGACCAGCGTCAGGATGCCATCGCGCAACAATCCGATACGCTCCCCCCGTGTCAGGGGCGGCGCGACCGGAAAGGGATTGAACAGGCCGATTACGAAGATCACGCCCATGAATCCTGCGGCCATCATCAACCCCGGCACGATGCCCGCGATGAAGAGATCACCGATGGAGATCTGGGCCAGAACCCCGTAGACGACGAACATCATCGAGGGTGGTATGATCGGCGACAGCAGGCCGCCCGCGGTCGTGGTCGCGACGGCAAATGTCTTTTGGTAGCCGGCACGCTCCATCTCGGGGACCATCACCTTCGACATCACCGAAATCTGGGCCGTGGCGGAACCGAGGATCGAGGCCATCATCATGTTGGCGAGGATGTTCACATAGACCAGCCCGCCCTTCATCGTGCCGACGACCGCCCGAGCCATCCCGATCAATCGGCTCGTGATGCCGCTGCCGTTCATCATCTCGCCGACCACCATGAACAGGGGGATCGCCAGCAGACCGTACTTGCCGATGCCCGACTGCAATTGCAGCGCGAATGATCCGATGAGGGCGGTATTGCCGCTGTCAATCACGAAGACGGCCGCAGCGATCGCAAGCACGATCCCGATCGGCGCACCGAGGAACAGCAGGACGGCAAAGACAATGGCGGTCATCATGGCTGTGTTCCCGGTTCCGGTATCCGGCGGATGTCGCGGAGAAGGCAGGCCGCGCTGTGCACCGTCAGCGTGAAAGCGAACCACGGCATCACCAGGAAGAACCACAGACGGCGTATCCCGATCGTGTCGGTCACTTCCTGGTAAACACTGTTGAAAGTATTCTCGAAGAACTGCCGCAGGTCGAACCCGTAGCCCGCCAGGCTCAGCGGATCGAACCAGGCCCAGCACGCATAGGCCAGGAAAAGCGCGAAACCGAGATTCACGCTTTGCACCCCGATGGACATCCAGCGGCGGGTTGCGTCGGACACGGCATCCGACACCAGCGTCACGCAGAAGTTGCGCCTTTGGGCGAACATGAGGCTGGAACCGACGAAGGCGAAGACCACCATCAGGTTCACGGCCAGCTCGTCCACCCAGTACAGGGACCAGTTGATCGCGCGCGTGATCACGTTGAGGATCAGAAGCAACGTCACCGCTGCCATCAGCGCCTTCAGAAGGACCGCTTCGATCTTCGCGATCCAGTCCGAGGCTGTCAGGATTAAGGTCATTGTGCCCGGCCCCATGGCGATGCGGAGGCCGCCCGCGGCTCTGCGCGGGCGGCTCGGTGTCTTGGGCCGGGCCTAGGCCTCGGCGCGCAGCGCGGCGATGGAGGGCGCCCGCGCGTCCCAGATCTCGTGCCACCTGTTCAGGGTCTCGCCGAAGAAATCTGGGCTTGCCTCGGTCACGGTCATGCCGGAGCCCCTGAGGTTGTCCAGCCAGGTCGGCTCGAACTCCATGTATCGCGCGAAAAGCCAGTCGATCTCGCCGGATACCGTGCTCGACAGCATCTCCTTTTCACTGTCGTCCAGCCCGGCCCAATAGCTGCCCGACACCACCGCGACCACGGGGAACATCATCTGGTTGGTGACGGTCAGGTGCGGCGCCTGGTTGTAGAGATTGAGGTTCCAGGCCAGTTCGAGGTCGATGTCCGCACCGTCGACCTGGCCATTGGCCAGCGCATCGAAGAGACCGGGCAACGGAATGGGCGTCGGTGCGACATCCATCAACTCGTAGAAATCCCGGAGCGGGGCAAACGGCGTGATGCGGTATTTCCGTCCGGCCAGATCGGCCGAGGATGTGACCGGATCGCGGGAAATCAGGTGCCGCATCCCGCCGAGGCCGAAGCCGAGGCCCTTCATGCCGAGGCTCGTGAACTGGTCCAGCATCGCCGTGGCCGTCGGCCCGGTCAGCAGTTGCGAGGCCCGAGCGACATCGGGCACGAGGTATGGCGTGAACAACGCGGCCATGTCGTCCAGTCGGTTGGAGAACTCGGCCACGGTCAGAAAACCCATGTCCAGACCGCCGGTCTGAAGCTGCTGGATCATCGCCGCCTCGTTGCCCAACTGGCCCGACGGAAAGATCTGCGTCTCGAAGGCGCCACCGCTGCGCTCGGCCAACGAGACGCCGACCCGTTCCATGGTCTGCGTCCAGAAATGGCTGGCCGGGGTGATCGTGCCGATGCGCAGCGTCCTGTCGGTCGCGGCACGGAGCAGGCCCGGCGCGGCCAGGGCGGCCGCGGCAAGGCAAGTCGTTTTCAGAAAACCACGTCGTTTCATTGTCTTCCTCCCGTTTTCAGTTCTTCTTGGGTCAGTGAAAATAGGCTCCGCCATCCACCACCAGCGTCTGGCCGGTCATGAATGCCGCGTCCTGCGATGCCAGGAAGGCCACGGCGCCAACCACATCTTCGGGAAGCTGGTCGCGTGCGATGACCCGGGCCTTTTGCGAGATGTCCCGCAGTTTCTCGAGCTGATGCGGGTTCGCCTTGACCCCGTCCGACAGGGTGAAGCCCGGCGCGACGGCGTTGACACGAATGCCGGACCCGCCGAGTTCCTTGGCGAGAGCCTTCGTCATGGCGTTGACCGCCCCCTTGCTGGCCACGTAGTGCAGCAGGTACGGCACCCCCTTGAACGGGGTTCCCGAAGACATGTTGACGATCGAGCCGCCCCCCTGGGCCCGCATCACCGGCACCACCGCCGCCGTGGCGAAGGCCTGCCCCATCACGTTGACGTTCAGGACACGCTGCCACTCTTCGGCGGTGATCTCGGAGAATTCGGTCAGGTGCAGCGTCGAATAAAGCCCGGCGTTGTTCACCAGCGTGTCGATCCGTCCGAACGCCTGAACCGCCCTGGCCGCCATGTGCTTGCAGGACTCCGGGTCCGAGATATCGCAGACCACGCCGAGGACGGCCGCCCCGGTCGCCGCGAGCATCGCGGCCGCCTCGTCGGCGCCCTGGACATCGGCGATGACAACCGCCGCGCCGTCCGCGGCAAAACGCTCGGCGATTGCGCGGCCGATACCCATCGCGCCGCCGGTAACGATAACGACTTTTTTCTCTTCCACCTTGTATATCCTCAATAGTCGCCGAGGCCCTCAATCGCGTTGCGAGACGCGACGCAGGTCTGCGATCGTTTGTGTCGGGGTGATCAGATCGGGGTCGACCTGAAGCTCGATCAGGCTGGGCCCGGCACAGGCAAGGGCACGGTCCCAGGCGGCCACGAACTGATCTGTACGGGTCACGGTTTCACCGTGGCAACCATAGGCGCGCGCCAGCATCGCGAAATCGGGATTCGTGAGATCCGTCGCGCTGACCCGCCCCGGATAGCTCCGTTCCTGGTGCATCCTGATCGTGCCGTACATGCCGTTGTTCACCACGATCACGGTCAGGTTGACCTTGTATTTCGCGGCCGTCGCCAGTTCCTGCCCATGCATCAGAAAACACCCGTCTCCCGCGAAGCAAACCACCTCGCGGTCGGGATACATGCGCGCCGCCGCCACCGCAGCCGGAAGGCCATACCCCATCGACCCCGAGATCGGAGCCAACTGGGTACGGTGACGGCGATAGGTCAGGAACCGGTGCACCCAGACGGTGTAGTTGCCCGCCCCGTTGGTCACGATCGCGTCAGCGCGCAAAGTCTTCTTCACATGGCCCATAACCTCGGCCATGGCCAATGCACCCCTGCCCTCGGGCAAGCTCGACCACGCCCGATAGTCGGCATTGCACGCCGCGACATGGGCCAGCCGCGCCTGCGGGATCTGCCGTGGCGCGTCACACCTTGCCAATGCAGCGACGGTTTCCGCAGCCGGCGCCGCGATGCCGAGATCAGGCATGTAGACCCGACCGATCTCTTCAGGGTCGGGATAGACGTGAACGAGGGTTTCTGCAGGCTTGGGGATGTCGATCAGGCTATAGCCGCTCGATTCCATCTCGCTGAACCGCGTGCCCAGCAAGACCAGCACATCGGCCGACCTGATCCGGGCCGCCAGCTTCGGGTTGATCCCGATCCCGACATCGCCCGCATAGTTGGGATGCGTGTTGTCGAAGAAATCCTGACAGCGGAACGAGGCAGCGACCGGCACCGCCCAGCGCTCGGCGACGGCCTGCAGCTCTTGCCGCGCCGCGTCCGACCACGCGCCGCCGCCCACGACGATCATCGGTGCCGTTGCGTTTGCCAGAAGGTTCTGCAGCCGCCGCAAATCGTGATCCGTCGGCCCCGCGATCGCCGGACGCGCGAGTGGCAAGGACGGCGAGACCCTGCTGCTGGCTTCCACGAGCATATCCTCGGGCAGCGCGAGAACGACGGGCCCGGGGCGTCCCGACATCGCGACGTGAAAGGCCCGCGAGACCATTTCCGGCACACGGTCCGCGCTGTCCACCTCGGCCACCCACTTGGCGACCTGCCCGAACATGCGGCGATAGTCGACTTCCTGGAAGGCTTCGCGTTCGCGCATGTGCCGCGCGACCTGTCCGACGAACAGGATCATCGGCGTCGCGTCCTGACGGGCCACGTGCAACCCGGCCGACGCGTTGGTCGCCCCCGGGCCACGCGTCACCATGCAGATGCCGGGACGGCCCGTCAGCTTGCCATAGGCGTCGGCCATCATCGCCGCGCCGCCTTCCTGTCGGCAGACCGTGACGGCGACCTCGGGCGCATCGGTCAGCGCATCCAGTACCGCGAGGTAGCTTTCGCCCGGCACCAGGAAGCAGTGGTCGACCCCCTGTTGCCTCAGGCATGCGACGAGGCTCTGCGCACCGGTCAGGGGCACGTCGTGAAAAGGCGCGTTCAAAGCGACAACCCGATCTCGCCGAAGCTGCGGTAGCTCTGGGACTTGGGCTTCGCGCGGTCCTCTTCGTTCTCGTAGTTGATCGAGGACTTGCCCCGCAGCGCGTCCGGCAGAACCATCGCTCGGATGAACCGGCTGTGCAGCACGAGATCCGCCTGGGCGAAAACAGGGATCGGACCATCTTCGAACCATGCGCCGCCGGGACCGTAGGATGTCGAATGACCGTCCGTGTCGATCCGGATGCCGCCTTCGCGCAGGCAGCGGATACCCGGCCCCTGGTGGGTGTGCAGCATCGCGGTTCCGCCGGGTGGAAAGCTGACGCTGTCAAGCCGCAGGAAACTGCCCGGACCGGCCAGATGCGCTGGCACCGGCCCCGCCAGTTTCGCAACCGTCCGTTCGGGCGGCATGGGCGGCAGATCGCCCGACAGATCCCAGCGCCATAGCGACGCGCCGGCCGCGCCCGCCCGCAGGGTCACCGGTCCGTCGGTCATGAAGCCGTCATCGGTGGAATGAACCGTGCCGTCGACCGTGACATCCCCCCCGGTGACAAAGATCGCGCGGGCGACCGTGTCGCCGAAGCGGACCTCCTGCCCATCCAGGAGAGTGTCTTCGAACAGATGCAAATTCATGGCCAGTGCCTCCGTCACCGTGATCCCTGCTCGCGCATGAAGGGCGCGGGCAGCAGCAGCTTGTTTTCCTGGTACCGGACAAGGGGCCTGATCTTCGGAACGTAGGCCTGCCATTCGGGATCGCGCAGCAGGTCTTGCCGGCGCGCTTGTCGATCGGCCAGGTCAGTGTAGGACCAAAGATGAACGACCTGGTTCTGGGGGCCGAACTCGACCTGGTAGTAACCGACAAGCCCGCCAAGGATCCGTGTCTGCACCGCGAGCCCCTCGGCCTCGTAAAGCCTCAGGTATTCGGGAACCTTTCCGATATGCAGGGTGTAGATCCGCTCTTCGACGATCATGCGACTGCCCCCAGACCGGCCAGGCAGATGTACTTCAGCTCGGTCCAGTCCTCGATTCCGTACTTCGAACCCTCGCGGCCGATACCGCTTTCCTTTACCCCGCCGAAGGGGGCGACCTCGGTGGAAATCAGTCCCGTGTTCACGCCGACGATGCCGGTCTTGAGCGCGTCGGCGACCCGGAAGATCCGCCCGACATCGCGGCTGTAGAAGTAGCCGGCGAGCCCATAGGGGGTGTCGTTGGCCATGGCGATGGCCTCCGCCTCGTCCCGGAAACTGCCGATCGCGGCGACCGGGCCAAAGACCTCCTGATGGGAGATATCCATCGCCGATGTCACGCCGGTCAGGATCGTGGGCTGGTAATAGGTGCCACCGGCCGCGTGCCTTGCGCCGCCGGTGTGGATCGTGGCCCCTTTTTCCAGGGCATCCGCGACAAGGAGCTCGACCTTCTCCAGCCCGCGGGTGTCGATCAAGGGGCCCTGGGAGACACCCGCATCCAGCCCGTGACCGACCCTGATCTGTTCCGCCTTGGCCGTCAGCGCTGCAACAAAGGAGTCGTGGATGCTTTCTTGTACAAGAATGCGGTTGGCGGCGATGCAGGTCTGACCGGCATTGCGGAACTTGCAGATCTGCACGCCTTCCAGCGCGGCGTCGAAATCGGCATCCTCGAAAACGATGAAGGCCGCATTGCCGCCGAGTTCGAGGCTCACCTTTGTCAGGTCGCCTGCACAGTCACGCATCAACTGCTTGCCCACGGCAGTCGAGCCGGTGAAGCCGATCTTGCGCACCAGCGGACTGTCGATCATGGCCTTGCCGATCACCGGGGCGTCCTCACGCCCGCCGGTGACCACGTTGAAGACCCCCGGCGGCACGCCCACCATGTCCGCGAGGGACGCAATGGCCAGCGCGGACAGGGGTGTCGCCTCGGCCGGTTTCAGAACCATGCAATTGCCCGCCGCCAGCGCCGGGGCGGCCTTGCGCGTCACCATCGCAGACGGGAAGTTCCAGGGCGTGATGCCCCCGACGACCCCCAGGGAGTTGCGCGTCACCAGAATGCGCGCATCCTGGCGGTGGGACGGGATGATGTCGCCGTAAAGCCTGCGCCCTTCCTCGGCGAACCAGCTGAAGAAACTGGCAGCGTATTCCACTTCGACCCGCGCCTCGGACAGGGGTTTTCCCTGCTCGAGCGTCATCAGTTGCGCGAGGTCCTCGGCGTGGTCGCGCATGGCCGAAGCCCAGGCGTTCAGAACGCGGGCACGGTCCCCGGCTGTCCGACCGCTCCAGTCCTCATGGGCGGCCTGTGCAGCGGCAATCGCGGCTTGCGTGTCGCTTGCGCCCATCCGCGGCACCGAGCCGAGGCTCTCCCCCGTGGCAGGGTCGACGACATCGAGACGTTCGGCCGAGCCCGCCGCGACCCAGGCGCCGCCGACATAGCAGTCCATCTTCAGAAATTCCGGCAGTTTCGCCACGGTAGGGCCTCTTCCTGATCTGCGCGTCGTCCACGCCTTGGTGTTCGGGCAGGTTCACATGGACGCGGCGCTCAGTCTTTGCCCAGACGTCTTGCTATTTACCTATTTGTCCGATTAAGTCGTGGGCGTTTGGAGAAAGGCACGATGGCCGAGGCACTTGGAATCGCCGTGGGAACCTTCGGGCGTGTCGCTCTGCTCTCGGCGACGCAACCTGTGATGGACCACGCGCATTCCAAGGTGCATGCCCTGATCAAGCTGTCCGGCCCCGACACGGTCTACGAGGTCGACGGGCGCAGTGCGAAGCTCAGCGACACCCAGATGGTGTTGGTCAATCCGTGGGTCGTGCATTCCAACGCACGTGCGGCCGGCAACGAGCCGACGGTGCTTCTGGCGCTTTACCTCGACACCCTTTGGTTCGGTGACCTGGGCTCGCAGGTCCTCATGGGCTCAAACGACCTGCCCTTTGCCGAGACCACCGCGACGGTCAGCCCGCAGCTGCGCGATCAGGCCATTCAACTCGCCGATCAGATGACGTCCATGCAAAGCGACGAAGAACATTTCGACACGTCCCTGCGCGACCTGTTCGGGATGGTTCTGCATTCGTCGAAAACCAACGCCAGGTCGCTGCAAAGTACCGAACGGTCCTTCGTCAGCGACTATCGTATTCGAAAGGCCATCAAGCTCTTCCACGAGCAACCCGCCAAGGATCTCGACCTGAACGATGTCGCCCGGACCATAGGGTTGTCCCGTTCACAATTCTACGAACGCTTCCGACTGTGCACGGGTCTATCTCCGGGCACGTATCTGGATACGTTGTGCTGTGAACGTGCCGCGCTTCTGCTCAGCGACCCGAGCGTCACGATCGCGGAGATCTCGGATCGGATCGGGTTTTCGGCCCAGGGGCATTTCACAAGGTTTTTCAAGGCGAAGACCGGGGTGCCCCCGAAAAGCTTTCGCATGGGACATATTGAAGCCGGGCGCATTCTGAAATGAAGGGTCGTCCGGATCGGGGCGAAGGCGCAGACGCGGAAGTGCTGGCAGAAACAGAAGGATCGGCAGGGCAGTGACACCGGAGCAGAGCGCGGTGCGGGACCATGCCGACCCGGCGAGCGCGGCGAAGGGCCCGCCGAACGCCGCCGCCCCCGCTTCCAGTCGTCGAGCCGGGCACAGATCTTCAGGCCAAGCGCATCGATCGACGGCTCCGACCACAAGTCGCCCCCCCTCAATCGAGGGCCCTTCAAGGCCCATGGCCTAGAACCAGCCCAGGACCCATGGCAAACGCTCGATCAGTTGCCCAAGACGCGGCGTCGGTTGGCCGGGAGGAATTGGCTCGCTCGACGCAATGAGGTCATCGGCGAGGTCCATCACTTGCCGCGCGAACCGCCGGTCGAGTACCGCCAGGACGTTCTCGCTGTCGTGGAGATAGCTTCTCTGGTTGAAGTTGGAACTGCCGAGCACGGACAGCGCGCCGTCGATGACCAGGATCTTGACGTGCAGCAACTGGGCCGGCCCCCGATACGCGAAGAACTCGAACCGGTCGCCCCAGCGCGACACCGAAAGACTGTTCAGGGGACGGACCACGACATCGGACGGCTCGGGCGAGCCCAGCTGAAACAGGATGCGCACCCGAACGCCCCGCGCCTCCGCCCTCAGGAGCGCGTCGAGAATGCGGTCGGGGGGATAGAAGAACTCCGACACGATCGTGATGTCCTGCCGCGCCGCGTCGATCATGGCCGCGACCCAGCGTTCGAGGCCCCTGCCATCCTCCCATGGCAGCGAGATCGCGTGCCGCATTTGTGCCCCGGCACCGGCAATCGACGGCTCGGGCCCGATCCGTGCCGGGCCCAGAGGCGCGAGCGACTGCGCGTCTCGGTGCCAGTATGCGACCGCTTGCGCCGCGATGGACCGCGCCATCGCGGGATCACGGATCTCGACGTCGAGGTCTTCGAAGATCGAGAAATAGCCGCGCTGCCAGAGCCTCTCCTCGATATGGTCGCGCAGGGCCGGCCATCGGGTCAGGTCGAAGGGGCGGTCGAAGAAGTATCCGTCGTGCAGGTTGCGACCGCCGAGGATGACGCGGGTCGCGCCCGGGTCCGGTGAAAGCGTCAGAAAGAATTTGGTGTGCTGGGCCCTTTGAAGCCGGTCGACCGCGCGGCCCGGCCTGTCTTGCCTCCAGACATAGAACTGCAGTTGCACGGAGGGATAGCGCGCCGCGAACTCCGTCAGGAACGCGCGGTCGCGTCCGCGCACCAGCGTTGCCGATACGAGGATGCGGACGGGCGTCCCTCGCTGCGCATGATAGGCCAGCGCCCGCGTCAGAAGCGCGCTCTGGAAATCCGCGCGGAAGTTGAGGGACGAGATCACGACGAGGTCGAGGTCGGGAGCATCGGAGAAGTCGAGCGGAAGGTTCGGATCGCCCGACAGGAGCGCGGCGCGCGGCAGGGGGCGCCCGAGCAGGGCCGCCATTCGCGCATTGAGCGCATCGACACCGTCGCTGAGGAGTCGTGGCGGCGTGGTCGCCGAAAAGGCGCACGTCGTCATCATGCCGGTTTCGGCAAGGAATACGGCGGCCAAGGGATCGCCGTCCGCACTTCGCGATGGCGGACAGGGATCGTCTCGGAGGGCGGGCGAAGACAACGACGGGGAGAGTGCGGTCTCGGAGACGAGACTTAGACTGTGGCCTGTTCCCCAGCTCAGCTCGCAATCACCGCTTTCGGGCTGCCAATCGAGGTCTGCCGCCACCTCTCGCGAGAGCAGCACCGTCCGCGGGGCCCGCGGTGCCAGGGGCACGCGCTGCTCCGGCGTCCGAACGAAGGCGCGCCCGTCGCATGCGATGCGAACCGGCCGCGGCCCGCTCCAGTCGGGCGCGATGCGAACCGCGATCCTCCGGGCCAGTGGGTCGGGCAGAATGAACCGGGCCGCGGACCGCTCGGGGCCCTCCATCGTTATCGGGATCAAGGCCTCGCCTTCACGGCCCGATGCGCCGGTCCTTCCCGGGGCCGCGCAGCCGGAAAGAAGAAGAACAGACAGGAGCAGCGGCAGGACTGCAGCCGGCACGAAACGATGGTGTCCCGCTTCGATCCCGGTTTCCCGAACGGTCTCGGGTTTCTCGATGCCCTGGCAAATGGCTGACGCTGCTGCCGGGATCGGCGCCATTGAGGGCAATGAGGCCATTCGACCTCCCCGCCGTCCGATGCGCAAACGGTGTCCCATCGCGCCCGCTCAGCCTTTGCCGCTCGACGGCGCAGGCCGAAGCGCATATCGCAACGCGCGCGCGATCAGCGCGAGGTCGCGATCCGGGTGCACAACCCCCGGCGGCTCCGGGCCGCCCTTGTTCAGGCTCGCGACGGCATGCCATGCGCTGCGAACAGAGTATTCGACCGTGAAGACGGTGTCGTCGGGGAGTTCGACGAACTGGCCGATACAGGCGTAGTTGAGCGCGCCTTCCGGGTGCACGGCCGGTCTGTCCCCGCGCCTGCGCGGAAGGAACTGGCTGGTGATCATGGGCATGCGGCAGCCGATGACGGTCGCGTCGCCAAAGACGCGACTGCGTTCGCCGCCATCGAGCCGAAGGAAACCGGCGATTTCGTCCAGGATCTGGCGGCCCGTTGCCTCGGTCATGGGCACGCCGCAGAAGCGCCCGGGGAGATCCGGACGCAAGCCATAGCCCCAGATCACCTCCGTGCCGGCAGCCTGATCGCGGAAATGGGGTTGCTCGACTTGCAGGATCGAAAGCCGCCACGGCGAGCCCGCCAGCGCGACAAGAGCACTCGGATGGGCCCCGGCCGGGCGCAAACCGGCCAGGTGGGCGCCGAGGTTGCCGTCATGAAGCGTGATCGTGAAGGACTGCCATTCCGTCCGCCGCCGGTCGGCGCGGAAAGCGTCCGGGCGTCCGAAACCGGGGGCACGGCGCGACACCTGTTCCCAGAACTCCCACGCTGGAAGCGTGCCAGGCGGAGCGGGTGGTGGCTCATTGGGCGCCCCGATCGCCGCCCCGTCGATCATCGACCCAAGCGTGAGGTATGCGCGGTCATCCCCGCCCAGTGTGAACGGCCCTGCCTCGGTCAGGATCTCGACGATGCGCCGGCCGGAACCTTCCTGCTCGAACCTGGCGTCGGTCGCACGGGAAGCGGTCCGGATTTCGACCCCTGAACGCAGCAGCCAGTCATGAAGGGGCGCGATGATCGAGTCCCTCTGGTTGTACCGGGTCGAAAACACGGGCGTTCGCACCTCGGGCGGCATGACGAAATGGAGGAAGCGGCGCATGTAACGGCGAAACTCGGCCGCTGAATGCCAGGGCTGGAAAGCGAAGACTGTCGATGCCGCCAGCCAGTGCTCGCTGTCGAAATAACTTCGTGGCAGGCACTGCGATATCTTCAGTCCATCAAGACGGCCTTCGGGCGCCACCATCATGCGGAGGAAAGCGGCCAACTGACCCGATCTGAGGCCGCCGCTGTGCCTGCCCAGGATCCGGCCGTCGACGAGCTGGTCGAAGGCATAGGGCACCCGGTGCTCCTCGTTGAAGGCGATCAGGTCGTCCCTCAGGCTGTTGCCGCTGCCGTCCGGCGAAGGAATTGCCCCCAGGAGGTCCAGCATGCAGACGTAATGCGCCTCGAACATGCGGGCGCCACGCATCAAATAGAGATCGTTGGCATAAGGCGTGGCATCGAGGCTGCCGCCGATCTGGGGCGAGGCCTCGAGAATGACGATGTCCGTCCCGCGCACACCGTGGTCCCGCAACAGCAGGGCCGCCCCGGCAAGCGACGCGATCCCGCCGCCGACGAAGACATGCCGTCCTCCCCCCAACACGTCTTTCAAATCGGACCACCCGTCTCCATGATGCTATTCATCGTCATTATTCAGCTCCGTCAAGATAATGGTGTCCCCCTTGGAGTATGCGCTGCGGATGGGCTTTCCCGGATTGACGTTTTCCGGGAACGGTCCGGGCGAATACGCCTGTCCGGCCTCGGATCCTGCGACAGAGCATGCGATTGACGCGACCAAACCCATGCCGGAGCGTGGACCGGAACGAGGGGATGCATGGACTACCTTGTTCGATGGGCGACGGGATGTGGGGACGGGACCGTGTCGAGGAAAGTTTCCCGTCAGCCGCCGAACGGGAGACGAAACTTGAAGGCATTTGTCCTCCGAAGCATCGGCAGAAATGGCAAGCATCGCCCTTTGGTCGCCGGTTTCGCGTTCATGGCAGATGTTCGAGCGCTCTTCTTGGGAGTTATTCTCGCCATGCCGCTTCTTCTGGCCGGATGCGGCGGCCTTCCCCCGCTTGTCGATCCGCCCGACCCCGAGGCGGGCCCGGCAGAGATCGTGTCGGGCTGCTGCGAAGGCGGGCTGGAGCCGCTTCCCGACTGGGCCCTCGACGTTCTCGAGGCCAACGCCGGAATCGTCCGGCCTTTCGCACTTATTCGTTTCCGCCCCGGCCGACTGACAGGGTCCCCCGAGGCGATGGCGCTTTTCACCGGTGCCTTGCAGCCATTCGACCTCGTGTTGATCAACTCCAACAACCGGGCGACCGGCCTCATGTTTGCCGGACACTTCAGCCATTCCGCGACCTATCTCGGCACCGAGGAGCAACTGCGGGCATCCGGCCTATGGGATCATCCGGCGCTGGCGCCACATCGCGCGGCAATTTCCGCGGGCTCCACGTTCCTCGAAGCCCATGATGGCGGCGTCCAGCTCAAGCGCCCGGAGATCGTGCTCGACGGCGATGCTGCCCTCATCCTGCGTCCGCAAGGCATGGACCACCGTCGTCTTCTGGCACGCAGCATGCCCTTGATCGGCACGCCATTCGACACCGCCTTCGATGCATCGGACCCCTCGCGCCTCTTCTGCGCAGAGTTGATAGACGCGATCTATCCGCATGCCCGGGTGCCCACGGTCGAGGTCTACGGCCGGCAGACGATCCTGATCGATGCGGTGGCGGCCGCGGCGCTTTCTGGCAGGATGCCTTTCTCCTTCGTCGGCTACGTGGAGGGCGGGCCCCGGGTAGGTGTTCGCGCTCTATCCGAGCGGGACTTTGCGCGCCGCCTCAGGACGGCCTGGGATTGAAGATCACCGTCGGAAGGTCCTGTTCGGGAACACGGCCTCCCACGGGTGCTGTCGCACGTGTGCGGGTCGCCAAATGACGAAAGGCGCGGTGTTGTTCCGGGCAAGGCTCACGTCATGCCAAGTCCGGATAACTGTGGGCTGAGCCAGAACGCTGTGAGACCGGCCAGCGCCAGGAGCATCACTCCCGCCTGTCCAAGGGGCAGCGGCGTCAATCGCGTTGCCGAGAGGGCTGGCACGTAAGACCAGGCCGCACCCCATGCCAGCACGCAAACGGGCAAAAGCAGAATGACGGGCGACACCGACGATCTGCCAAAGGCTCGCCGCAGGACCCACAGGATATGCCCTGCCATGAGCACCGTGAGGACATCCTGCAGCAGTATCAGGCGCGCGAGGTCATTCATGACGGCAACGCAGACTCGGCGGCCTGCCGGGTGGGGGTGGTTTTCCTCGCTGACACGTCCAGCCATACCCCGGCGAAGAAGGGCGGCAACGACGTGGGTATCGCGACATGGGCAATGTCGCCCACGTTGGTCAGCAGCAGATCCCAGTTGCCCTCGGGCAGGGCCGCGGGTGGAAGCGTCACCGGATCTGCGCTGTAGCTTCCGAGAACGAGCAATCGCGTCGGCCCAAGGGTACGGACATAGCACAGAACGGAGGGGTGCTCTGGCAGCAACATCTCGAACGTGCCCTCGACGACGACTGGAAGCGCCCTGCGAAGCCTGACAAGCTTGCGATACCACGCGAAAACCCCATCCGGGTCCGCCCTGTCGGCGGCGACGTTGATCTCACGATAGTTCGGGTTCAGGGCCATCCACGGTTCGCTGGTCGAAAACCCTGCCCATGTATCCGCGGTCCATTGAACAGGCGTGCGCGCGTGATCTCGCGCATTGGCGTTCGCGCCCGCGAGGAATTCCTCCACACTGCCGCCGGCAGCCATCACTTCCCGGAATTGTCCGAGGGTCTCGATATCCTGAAACTGGTCGAGCCGCTCGAACCGGGCGTTCGTCATGCCGATCTCTTCGCCCTGGAAAATGAAGGGCGTGCCCTTCATCAAGTAGGTGACAGCAGCGAGCATCTTTGCAGATCGGACACGATGGACCCCGTCGTCGGCGTAGTGCGAGACCGGTCGCGGCAGGTCATGGTTCGACAGGTAGAGCGAATTCCACCCATCCTCGGCGAGTGCGCTCTGCCAGTCTGCCAAGATCTTCTTGTGCGTTGGCAGATCGAACAGGTTGGGGCCGAAGCGGCCCTTGGCGGGATCCCACGCCGCCTGGATATGGTTGAAGCTGAACACCATGTTCAGTTCGCCCCGGTCGCGCCCGCAATAGTCGAGCGCCGTGCCGGGCGTGACGGACCAGCTTTCGCCGATGGTGACGATATCGCGCCCGGCGAGGCATTCGCGGTGCATTTCCTGAATGAACCGGTGCATGTCCGGGCCTTCATAGTAGTGCCGGGCGTCGATATCCTTGCCGACAAGCTCGATCACATCCATGCGGAACCCGCCGATGCCCCGGTCGAGCCACCAGTTCATCATGTTGTAGATCTCGGTGCGCAGCGCGGGATTGTGCCAGTTCAGATCCGGCTGCTGCGGGCCGAAATGGCAGTAGCAGTAACGGCCAATGGCAGGCACCCAGTGCCAGGCGGAGCCGCCGAAACAGGCACGCTGATCGTCCGGGGGGGAACCATCGGGGCGGGGATCGCGCCAGTAGAAATACTCGTGCTCGGGACAATCGCGCGACTCGCAAGCCTTGCGAAACCACGTATGATCCGAAGAGCAGTGGTTGACGACGAGGTCCATGACGATCCGGATCTGGCGCGCCGCGGCCTCGGCCACAAGCGCGTCGAAATCGTCGAGCGTCCCGAATTCCGGTGCGATCGCGTAGTAGTCCGCGATGTCATATCCGTTGTCCCGCATGGGCGAGGCATAGACCGGCGAAAGCCAGACGAACCCGATCCCGAGATCGGCAAGGTGGTCGAGCCTGGAAACGATCCCGGGAATGTCGCCGATCCCATCGCCATTGCTGTCGCAGAAACTGCGGGGGTAGATCTGATAGCCCGTCGCGGTCTTCCACCATGGGGTGTTGCTGTCTGTCATCTGGTCGTTGGTCCTGGGCTATGTGGCTGGCGTGGTCGTCGGCTGTGCCGTTGGGGATGTCGCGGCACTGACGTGCAAGCGGACTGGTCATTACGACGGGACAAGCCGCCCGCGAACGAGCGCACGCGGCATGGTAGCGGTCATCGCGAGCGGCTGGGCGAGATTGGTTCACCGGATGGCTCTACCTTCGCGCCGGCCTCAAACGACCCCGAGAAAACCTCGGCCCGGCCGGGAGGAAGGCCGGGCCGACGCCGGGCTTGCTCAGTTGAGCGCATCCCAGCTTTGCGCGATCGACCGGGCGACGGATGCGGCATCGGCGCCGCCGGTATAGTCCACCATGCCGGTCCAGAAGCTGCCCGCGCCGATCGCACCGGGCATCAGGTCGGATCCGTCGAAGCGGAAGGTGGTCGCCTCTTGCAGGATCCGGCCTTGCCGCAGAAGACTGTCATTGTGATACGCCTCGAGCGCGACACCGGTATGAGGGGTCAGAAAGCCCTGCGTCTCGATGGCCATCCAAAGCTCATGAGCCATCGGCGTCTTCAGGAACTCGATCAGGCCACGGGCTGCGGGCGTGTCATCTGTGATCGACACCAGCGTCCCCGCGCCGAGGACAGGATTGCCCAGATCGGCTTGGGCATAGGCCGGGAAGTAGAAGAAATCGACATCCTCGCCGACGACCGTACCCTCGGGGAAAAAGGCGGGAATGAAAGAGGCCTGACGGTGCATCATGCATTGCGGCGGGGCGGAAAACAGGCCGAGGGGGCTGTCGCGAAAATCGGTAGAGGAGACAGCGCTTGCGCCACCGCTGACGAAGGCGTCATTGCGGGCAAACCAACCGAATTCCTCGATCGCGGCCACGATACGCGGATCGTCGAAGGGGATCTCTCCCACGACCCACGCGTCGTATACCTCGGGCGGCTGGGTTCGCAGCAGCATGTCCTCGACCCAGTCGGTCGCAGGCCAACCTGTCGCGGCGCCCGACCCCAGCCCGATACACCAGGGCGTGACACCGTCCTCGACCATCCGCTCGGTCAAGGCGCGCAAGTCCTCCATCGAGGTTGGCACGACATAGCCCTGATCCGCGAAGTTTTCGGGGTTGTACCAGACCAGGGACTTCACGTTCACATTGTAGGAAAACCCGAAAAAACCCTCCAGGCCGGCGCAACTTCCCAGTGCGGTCCAGGAAGGTCCGGCGGCATAAGTCTCGGTCATCCAAGCCGCTGTATCTTCGCCCAGATCGGCCAACCGCCCCCGGCGTGCAAGGTCGCACATCAGGCCCGGTTGGGGGAAAACGGCGATGTTCGGCGGCGAGCCAGCCTCGACGTCGATGACGATCTGCTGCTCGAACGCGTCCGAGCCATTGACGCGCACGGTGGCGCCGGTGGCCTGCTCGAAATAGCGCAGGACGAGCACGGCGGCATCCGCATCCGGGCCAAGCCAGGGCGCGGCGATTGTGACTTGCTCGCCGGTATAGTCGTGCGCAGCAGCGAATTCGGCGAGGCTTTCCCAGGAAAACGGACCTTCGCCGGGCGTGAACGGCAGTTGGTCCTGCGCGAAAGCCGGAGCGGCCAGCGTTGCGGCGAGGATGGCGAATGTTGATGTCGTCGAAGTCATCTGGGTCTTTCCTCCCTTGATCCGGCGTCGTTGCGCCCGTCCAGGTTGGGGTATTGGATAAATTGTCATTATTGAAATACGAACTTCGGCCCGTAATATAGACGAAAGCTATGATCGGAGATCCGATGGAACGCCGCCTTCGTCAGTTCCTAGCGGTTGCGGAAACCGGGAATGTCTCACTCGCCGCCGAGGCCATGAACGTCTCGCAGCCGACGGTGTCAGTGAACCTCCGCAAGTTGGAGGAAGCCCATGGCGTCGCGTTGTTTCGGCGAAGTTCGCGCGGCGTGGTTCTGACCGATTACGGCCGGATCCTCTACGAATACGCGCGCGTCATGGCCCGCCTCGATGCCCACGCGGCGGCGGAGATCCAGGCGCGAAAACTCCTCGATCGACCGTCGTTGAAGATCGGCTGCGGCCATGCCTGGTGGCCGCTTTTCGTCCGGCAGACGGTGGGCGAGTTCCGCCGCGAGAACCCCGATACACTTCTGCATGTCGAAATCTGCAGCAGCTTCGACGGCCTTAGACATCTCATGTCGGGCGATGTGCATTGCTTCATCGGCTCGCGCGTTGGCGCGATCAGCGAAGGGCTTGCGTTTTCGTTCGAGCAGCTCTTCCAAGTCGAGGATGCATATTTCGTGAGGTCGGGGCATCCTCTCGCGGGCAAGACCGTGTTGCGGCAGGACCTCGCGGCATTCCCAAGGCTTGACGTTGCCCCTTTGGTGAACCGCCATCTCGGCATTGTTGAAGCACCGGCCGGCCTAAAGGATCCCGACTGGAGTCATCCCTCGCGTACGCCCTTGTCCAGCAACTCGGTCGCCGCGGGCCTCGATCTGCTGAAGGACTGCGACGCGTATCTCGTGTATCCCGTTTCAGTGAAACCGGAATTCGAGCGAGCCGGCGTCACGGTGCTCGATGTGAAAGACCGCCCAAGGGAAAAAGTCGAGATTGGCGTCTACACACTCGACGACGTCAAGGAGAGGGAGACCGTGCGAGCGTTTCTCAACGTTCTCTCGGTTATCCGAGAGACGGTGTCGAAGTAGAATTGACGGATAGTGAGCGATCTGTCCGTCGTCAGATGATTTGGAACATGCGGGCCGTTTGATGAGCGGAGGCTCTGGCTCGTTGCTGTTGCAGTTCATGCCGCTGTCTGGCGATGCAGCAAGCGGCGCCTCGCGATGGTCTGTTCTTTAATCTCCTTTCGCTTTCTGATCCCGGTCCCGTCCCCTCCATCAAATGGCCGCTCTACCGTGGCGAGCCGTCAAAGGACCCACGCAATTCCATGGCTGTAAAGTCCGCATGTGATACGTCAGGCGGGTGCGCAGCGAACGGCCTGTTCCGATTTGGTTTATCCAGCATGGTTCGAACGACCGCTTTGCTTATCACTTCTCGCCCTTTTCGGTCCGTACGCTCGGCACCAAAGCCTTGACGAGGTCTTTCATGTCCACTTGGCCAATGATCTCGCCGTTGTCTCTCACCCTGTAGATACGCGCCGTGTCGCCATCTGACGTAGCGATCAGGCTCTCGAGATTAGCATCAGCCTCGACCTCGCCATCGAACCGCGCGGCCTGCACGGGCGTGGCGATGGAGCGCACACGCAACACACGCGCCCGATTGATGTCGCTCACGAAGTCCTCGATGTAGGGATCGGCGGGGTTGAGCAGGATATGTTGCGGGTCGCCCTGCTGCACAACTGCGCCGTCGTTCAGTATCACCAGATGATCGGCGAGTTTCAGCGCCTCGTCGAGGTCGTGGGTGATGAAGACGATGGTCTTGTGTAGTTCTCGCTGCAACTCCAGCAGTAGGTCCTGCATGTCCGTGCGAATGAGCGGGTCGAGCGCTGAGAACGCCTCGTCCATCAGCATGATATCGGTATTGGCCGCGAGCGCCCTCGCGATGCCAACCCGTTGCTGCATCCCGCCGGACAATTGCGACGGATAGCGGTCGCCATAGCCGCCAAGGCCGACCCGTTGCAGCCATTTCTCGGCTTCCCGGACCCGCATGCCCTCCGGCGCCCCCTGCACAAAAAGCGGCATCGCAGCATTCTGTGCGACCGTGCGGTGCGGCAACAGTGCGAACTTCTGGAAGACCATAGACATCGTCTTCCGGCGCAGTTTCTGGAGTTCGGCCGGCCCCAGTTTCAGAACGTCTTGCCCATCGACCAGAACCTCGCCCGCGCTCGGTTCGATGAGGCGATTGAGATGTCGAATGAGCGTCGACTTCCCCGAGCCAGACAGCCCCATGATGACGGTTATTTCGCCCGGCTGCATGTCGACGTTGATGTCCTGCAGACCCAGCACGTGGGCATGGTTTTCAAGCAGGTCGCGCTTGCCCGTTCCGCCTTTAACGCGGGCTACCATCTCCCGATCGCGAGGGCCGAAGATTTTGTAGAGGTTTCGAATTGCGATCTTGGCACCGGGCATCGGTCAGCGTGCCTTGCCCTGCTTGTCGACGCGGCTCAGCGCGGCCTTCGAGACACGGTCGAGGATCACGGCAAGCAACACGATGCCGATCCCCGCGACGATGCCCACACCAAGCTCAAGATTGCGAATCCCGCGCAGCACAAGCACGCCGAGGCCAGGCGCCGACACGAGCGAGGCGATCACGACCATCGCAAGGCTCATCATGATCGTCTGATTGACGCCCGCCATGATATTGGGAAGTGCCAGCGGCAACTGCACCTGCCACAGCTTCTGCCGTTTTGTCATGCCAAAGGCGTCGGCGGCTTCGATGACATCGCGATCGACAAGCCGGATGCCGAGATCGGTCAGGCGGATCACCGGCACGATTGCATAGAGAATGATGGCAATTCCGTAGAGCTTCGACTCGGTGACCGAGAACAGAAAGATCAGTGGGATCAGATAGACGAAAGTCGGCAGTGTCTGAAGCAGATCCAGGATGGGAACGATGAGCCGCTGCGCGAGGTCCGACCGCGACATGCCGATCCCGATCGGCACGCCGATTGCAACCGACAGGCTGGTGCAGACAAACACGATAGCTAAGGTTTGCATCGCCACATCGTAGTGATCGATGGCCGCGAAGAAGATCAGGACTGCCGCTACGAATGCAGTCACCGGGCGGGACCGGCTCGCGAACCAAGCGGCGAAAAGCAGGATCGGAATCATGAGCCACCAAGGCGTGGCCTGAAACAGGGCCAACGCGCCATCGAGCATCCAGCTCAGCGGCTGCGTGATCGGGTCCAACACGATCCTCAGCTCGTCTCGGGCGGCGAGAAAACCCTCCTCCAGAAAGGCAGTCAGATCACGGGTCTGGCCGATGGCAGGACATGCACCGTGCAAGACGTCCAAAGAGGGAAAGAGGAAGCCGCCCTCTTCGGCATTGGCGGCATCGCCGCCCCGGGTTGTTGCCAGCAACTCCGCCATCGACATTGGCGTATCGACTGCGTCTGCGTCGCACCAGGCGCGCAGGCCAACGGCATCGAAGAACCAGTCATAAGCCGCCATGCAAAGATCCCCCGGGGCCGTCCTGCCCCGCCCCGGCCTCTTCGCCGGCACGGGGCAGTCGGACAGTCCTTACTGAAGAAGCGCCGAGAGATTCTCACGCGCGCTGTCATTCAGCCAGCCGCCCCAAACATCCGGAAAGTTCGTCAGGAAGTAAACAGCAGCTTCTTCGGCCGATGCGCCATTGGCTTCCTGCCAAGCCAATACAGCACCGAGTTCCTGATTTGTGAAGGCCATCCGCGAGAGCATTGCCGTCGCTTCCGGTTCGCGCTCGGTCAGCGCCGTTGTGACGATGGTCCAGACCTCGTCCCGAGGATAAGACGTTGGGCCAGGCGTTTGGCAGTCTTCCGATGCGTTGCAGGAAAACGCCTCTGGATCGTAGGGGCCCAGATCCACCAGAACCATAGGATTTTCGCCGAGCAGTGGTGAGGGCGCCCAGTAGTAGCCTAGCCACGGTTGGCGGTCAGCATAGGCCGACGCCAACGACGTGGCGAGGACTTCGCCACTGCCAGGTACGAAAACCTCGATACCCGCGCCCTCGAGATCATAGGCCTCCGCTATGTGTCCGTTGGTGAAGTTGCAGGTCCAGCCATCCGGACAGGAATAGAAACGACCGCCGACCAGATCGGGATTTGCCAGAATGCCCTCAATCGTCGCCAGCTCGGGATGTTCGTCAACAAGGTACTGCGGCACCCACCAGCCTTGTTGGCCGCCTTCACTCAACACATTCTGGAGGAAGGTTACCTCGCCGTTACCCTGCATCTCTCGCAGGACGCCCGCGGCATTTTCCCAAATCTCCGTTAGGACGTCCGGACTTCCGGTGGCGGAGATCGACGCGATCGCAGATGTCGTGCTGGACGGTACCAAAGCGACGTCGCAGCCGTAACCCTGTTCCAGAATGAACTTCGCGATCTCCGCATTCACTTGCGCGGACGAGAAATCGAATTCGGTAATCTCGATCTCGCCGCAATCGGCGAACGCCGCAGTGCCGGTAAGACCAACGAGGACCGTGCATACAGAAAGAGCCTTCATCTTTTCTCCTTTCTAGGTCGACTACGTCGCTTTGAGACTTTGGCCCGACCGCGTCTTTCGCGCCGTACCGGCGAACTGTTTCGCAGCGGCGGACGCCTTGAAACGTGCAGTTTACCCAATCGATGCATACAGCCATCATGTCGACGGGCGTTCCTATATTGCCGATCCGCGGCCGCCCAATTCTTAGGCGTTGCTGTTGCACGGGAAGGCCGGACGCACTCGGGCACTAATCCTGCGCGCCCGCGGGCACCCTCCCCACGCACTGTCTCGACGGTTTCCGTCCGGCCGCCTCGGGCGGTGCGAGAAGCTGGCCGTCTTCACCTGTACAGATCACTTATGGGCGCTGTGCGTATTCCAGAGCCTGTCCCGGCGGATAGTCTTCCGGAGCAGGCTTTTCAGGTCAGATGCCGAAGGGAATTGGCATGCGAGGCGAATTGACAGGAACCGGTTCCCGGCCGGGAACACCCCGTAAGCCATCTGGGACGGCCGGGCGATGCGCTTCAAGGACTCAACAGAAATTCATCCAGTCAGAACGCGCCCACGCCACTCCATTCGCCCGCAAGGCCCGGTAACGACCGATGGTACGGGACGCGAGGTACGACATCCTGTTCGAGCCGATCAGAATTGGCCCGCATGTCGCAAAGAACCGGTTCTACCAGGTGCCGCACTGCAACGGCATGGGCGTGCGCTACCCCGAAAGCATGGCGGCGATGCGCGCGATGAAGGCCAAGGGCGGCTGGGCGGTGGTGAGCACCGAGGAAACCGAGATCCACCGCAACTCGGACTTTCGCCCCTTGAACGAAGGGAGTATCTGGACGGACGGCGACCGCCGCGCGTTCGAACGGATGACGGACGCCGTGCATGCCGAAGGCGCGCTAGCCGCAGTCCAACTGTCGCATTCCGGGCATCGCGATGCCGGGCTTTACAGCCGCGAAGCGCCGTTTTCGGTCACGTCCCATCCAGTCAACGCTTTCAACTATCCGCTTCAGTCCCGGCAAATGGACAAGCAGGACATACGGGACTACCGCCGGTGGCACCGCGAGGCCGCGCTGCGGGCCGCTGATGCCGGGTTCGACATCGTCTATGTCTATTGCCGCGCGCATTCCAACCTGAACGGGATGTTCCTGTCGCGGCAGTTGAACGACAGAAGCGACGAGTACGGCGGGGCCCTCGAGAACCGCGTGCGGCTGCTGCGCGAAGTACTGGAGGATACGAAATCAGCCGTGGGGGACCGCTGCGCCATCGCTGTCCGCTTCACCGCGGACGATGCGCGCGATCGCGAAGGCAACCATGATCTCGCCGAAAGCGAAGATACAGTCGGCCTCCTGTCGCATGTGCCGGACCTCTGGGATGTGAACGTCCGCGAGTGGAGGCTCGACTCGCTCACCTCCCGCTTCGGACCCGAAGGGCACCAGGAGGATCGGATCGGTTATGTGAAACGACTCGTGGAGGTTCCCGTCGTCGGGGTCGGGCGGTTCACATCACCCGACATGATGGCCTCGCAGATCCGGCGGGGCGTGCTTGATCTGATTGGCGCCGCACGACCCTCGATCGCCGACCCCTTCCTTCCCAAGAAGGTCGAAGCGGGCGCGATCGACAGCATTCGCGAGTGCATCGGCTGCAACATCTGCGCGTCCGCCGACGAAACTATGGTGCCTCTGCGGTGCACGCAAAACCCGACGATGGGCGAGGAATTCCGCAAGGGCTGGCATCCCGAGATCGTTCCGGACAAGGGCGCCAGCGCATCCGTACTTGTCATTGGAAGCGGTCCGGCCGGCCTCGAATGCGCTACGACGCTCATGAAGCGAGGATATGATGTCATACTGAGTGAGCGAGCGTCGGAATTCGGCGGCCGCGTAGCACGCGAGTCGAGGCTGCCGGGGCTGGCTACATGGAAACGCGTCCTCGATTACAGGCTTTACCAACTGCAACAGAGCGGCTCGGTTTCGCTCTTCGAGCAAAGCGAGCTTTCGGCGGATGAGACGCTGGTGGTCGGGTGCGATCATATCGTCATCGCAACCGGTTCGGCCTGGCGCGCTGACGGACTGGGCCGGACCCATCGAACCCACCTGCCCGTTGACAACAGCATCTCCATCCTGACACCCGATGACATCATGGGCGGCGGGCGGCCCGACGGCCCTGTCGTGATCTTCGACGACGACCATTACTACATGGGTTCGGTGATTGCCGAAAAGCTGGCCTTGGACGGCCTTGAGGTGACGCTCGTGACGCCGGAAAGCGTCGTGAGCGCTTTCTCGGAACTCACCCTGGACCGGTCCCTGATCGAAACACGGCTTCTCGAGTGCGGCGTGAGCCTGATCGAGCGCCATGCCTGTGTGCGAGGCGAGGACGGCGCGGTGCACCTTGCACATGTCCTCGACAGGTCGCGATCTCCGAGGATTCCATGCCGGAGCTTCGTGCCGGTAACCTCGCGCGCGCCGCGCACCGCCCTTTTCGACGCGATCGTCGCGATGCAATCGCGATGGGCTGACCACGGCATCCGGTCAGTGTCTCGCATCGGTGACTGCGTGGCGCCGTCGACAATCGCTGCGGCCGTGTACGAGGGGCACAGATGGGCGCGTGAACTCGACGTGCCGGCTGCCGATCTGATCTTTCGAACCGAAGCGTCTTAGAGGCCCCGGACCAAGTTGGTATTGCTGTGTATAGAGATCGAGGAACGCCCTGATGATGAATAACGCCGACATCGCCCTGGACATCGCTCGGCAGCACAACCATCCACCCTTCCCGCCCGAGGAGTATGCCCGCCGCCTTTCAGCTCTTCGGACAGCGATGGAAGCGGCCGGCGTACCGCTGGTGTTCTTTAGTTCACCCGAGATGATCTGCTACATTACCGGGTTTTCCTGCGAATACTACCAAGGTCAGAGTCCCGCCCACTCGCCACCGGCCAGCGGCGTGGCGGTCCACGTCGACCATGACAGGTTTATCTTCTTCGAAACCCCGCGCGAGGCGATCCTAGCCACTCTGGAATGCGTTCCGGGGGCCGACATGCGCTTCTACCCGAACGCAGCTGTCCGCGACGGGCAGAGTTTCATCCTGTCCGAATTGCAGGCAGAGGGCTGGCTCGCGGGGCCTGTGGGGCTGGAATTGCGCAACTACCGGCCAAATCCAGTCGTATCAGCGCAATTTCAGGCCAAGATAGCGGCGCACGGCCTGGAAGTCGTGGATATCACCGACCGGATGGCGGCCGTTCGGCGGAAAAAGTCGCCGGCCGAACTCGAGGCACACAGACAAGCCGGCATTCTCGCTGATATTGGGCTCAATGCCGCGCGCGAGGCCATATCGCCGGGGGTTACCGAACTCGAGGTCTTCGGCGCCATGATCCATGCAATGGCGCTTGCCGGAGGCGAGTTCCCCGGCATCCTGCCGCCCGTGGCATCCGGCATTCGGAGCAACTGCCTCCACCCTCTCTCAAGCCGGAAGGAAATCCGCAAGGGCGAGCGGGTCTGGGTAGATTGCAGCGGTGTATTCAAGCGATACCACACCAACACAGCGCGAACGTTCTGGGTCGGCGATCCACCTGACGATGTCACGGAATTTCACAACAAGACAATTGGCGCCTTCGAAATCATAGCCGAGATGCTCAGGCCTGGCATGGAAATCCGCCCGATGCTCGAAGCCATCGACGACTACTACAAGTCCGTAGGGGTCAAGCAGGATATCTACTGGTCCGGAGGATACGAGACGGGCATCGCGTTTCCGCCTGACTGGGTCGGATCGCTCCTATATGATCTACATTTCACGAAACCCGGCGATGTTTTCGAGCCGATGACCGTCATCAATCACGAGTGCAATTTCTACGGACCAAGGGGAACGGGACAGTCCTCCACGATCGAGGCAATCATCTTCGACACGGAAGCGGCCGAATTCTGTAGCCGCATCGGACGCGAAATCCAGGTCATCAGATGTTGAGTACTAGACCGGACGCAGTGACTCACATCATCTCTCGAAGCGTCCTTGCGATCTTCTCGATGCCGGGCCGTATCTTGTTGACCTCGATCGCCGTGAAGCCAAGCCGTATGAAGTTGTCGCGGCTCGATTCTTCGAGGAAGCAATCCGCGCCGGTTTCGACGTAGATCCCCTGGGCAAGCAACCTCTGCTGCAAGCCAAAAGAGGAGACAGCCTCCGGCAAGCGAAGCCACAGCGACGTTCCTCCCGTGGCAGGGGCTTCCGGAAGGCTTGGAAAGAAGTCTTCGAGCGCCTCGAGCGCGATATCGGACCGTAGACGGAACGCCTTGTTGAGCGTGACCTGCAGGCGGGAAAGGTATCCTCGCTGGATGAAGAGCGCGAGGCTGCGTTGGTTCGCCACGGGTGGGTGGCGCAGGATGAACTGCCGAAGTCCACGCGCACGCCTGATGATCTCGCGATCTGCTACCATGTAACCGATCCTCAGCCCAGCAACGAGCATGTCGCTCGGAGACCCGAGATAGACCACGTTTCCTGACGGTCCGAGACTACGGATCGCCTGTGGCAAGGGGGCGCGGAAGGCGACATCCCAGCCGTAGTCATCTTCTATGAGGAACTGACCGTGCTCGGCGGCGGCGGCCACCAACGCCTTCCGGGCGTCCAAAGACAAGGTCCGGTTTGTCGGGACCTGATGGCTCGGGGTCACGTAAAGGCAGTTGCAGGTCGCGATACGCTCGTCGTAGGCGAAGCTCTCCTTTCCGTATCTTAAAGCCACCAGATCGACGCCCTCGATCCGCGCCATGTTCATCGCATCGGTGTAACCGGGATCCTCGATCGCAAGCCGGTCTCCCGGCTGGAGAAGCAGCTTGATCGAGAGATAGGCCGCGTTCTGGCTGCCTGCGGTGACGAGTATCTGATCGGGGCGCGCGAAGATTCCCCGATCGGGCAGCACTACCTGGATCAACTGCTCGATCAGCAGCGGGTCATCGTGAAGCGTGAAATCACCCGTCCAGCTCTGCAGCTCCAAGGTGCTGGCCGCATCGAGCGCGCATTCGCGCCATTGCGCTGTCGGAAACAGCTTGGGATCCATCGCCCCTGGGACAAAGGGATACTCGTACCGCCCAAGGCTTCCGGGCGGATCGACCCTTACCGAGATGTCGAACCGCTTGTTACTGAATACCTTCGTGAAATCGATCCGCGATGGCTCCTCCGCGAGGGGCGTTTCGTCGCTGTTAAGAAGTGCGGGCGTTGCGTCAGGGTCGACATAAAATCCGGATCTGTTGCGGCTCGTGATGAAGCCGTCCATCTGCAACAGTTCGTAGGCCAGAACGACCGTCGTCGTGCTGACGCCGAGGCCTCGCGCGAGCGCCCTTATGGACGGCAACCTTTGATTGGGAGCGATACGGCGACTGACCACTGCGTAGGCGATCTGACGCCGGATCTGTTTCTGCAGGCTCTCCGGCGCGTCTCGGTCGATCGTTATCTGATCAGCCAGCATGGCGGACTAGCCCCTGAGACCGCAGCGTCCGTGATCGGCGTCCGATGGGCATCGTGCCGCTACGATGGTCCCGACCCGGAACGGGCGCGCGGCCGACCTCCGTTGGCGAGACCGAGGTACACGGCGATCTCGTTGGATCTGGGCGCATCCGGCAAACCGATGGTTATGGTGTCAATGTAATCAAACAACCACGGATCGTCCTTGTGTCCAATCGGCAAATCCAGGACCGCTCCGATGCCGCCGACCTTCACGTTCGATGGCATGAGCGCCTTGCCGCCGCCGATGGCAGCGCGAACGGGTTTTCCAAGACGCGGATGAAGTATCGCGGCGCCATGCTCGGCGCTTCCGTCGCTACCGACGATTGCGCCTTTTCCATAGCTGGTCGGGGCGCCGTCGAGACGCTTGAGCGCGAAGTCGGCGAGCATAGCCCCAAGTTCCGCCCCGTAGTCGAACAGCACCGACAGATCGTCGTCGGCGCTGCCCGCAAGGGGGTTCTCCACGACCGCCACGGCGGTCACACGACTGAGCCGTCCATCCTCGACTCCTCTTTCATCGCGGAAGACGAGTTCCTCGATGGCAAATATCTTCCTGATTTTCATAGCGCGCTCTCCCCGATCCATTGCAAAGCGCGGTCAAATCTGGTCCCGGGGACCAACCGCGTGAAAATTCCAACAGTATTGTGTTGTACCGTGCGGAATGCCTGAAACTCACAGTTTCCCATTTGGATGCATACAGATTGCAACGGCTTGAGGATGCACCGTGCGGCTTCGCCACCGCGCTGTATGGATCGGTCGTGCGCATGTGACCCTTTGGGTTCTCACGGGCGCGCATACTCTGCGCAGCGACACGTCCGATCATGATGGAGCCGTAACTTGACCTTCGAACGTTTCAACGGAGATCCCGGCCCGGTGCTCGGCGCCGACCGCGCCCATGTCTGGCATCACATGCTGCAGCACAGGTCGCTGGCGAAAGCCGATCCCAGGATCTTCGTCGAGGCCCAGGGACTGAGGCTGTGGGACATCCACGGCAAGGAGTATCTCGACGCGAACTCGGGCAATTGCTGGGTCGTGAACGTCGGATACGGACGGAAGCGGATCGTCGACGCCGTGTCGGAACAAATGCAGCGGATGCACTATTTCGTAAGTTCGTCAGGCTCTGTGCCCGCCGCCCTGTTCTCCGAAGCGCTGATCGACGTGATGCCGGGCATGAGCCGCGTTTACCATTGCAGCTCGGGTTCGGAGGCGATCGAGAAAGCGTTCAAGATGGTCCGCCAGATCTCGCACAAGCAGCACGGCGGGCGCAAATACAAGATCCTCTTTCGAGACCGCGACTATCACGGCTCCACGATCAGCGCGCTATCGGCAAGTGGCCAGCCAGAGCGACACCTGCAATACGGCCCTCTGACGCCAGGTTTCGTGCAGGTTCCGCATTGTTTCGAATATCGCGCACAAGTCGAGACCGACGCTTACGGCGAGTGGGCGGCCGAGCAGATCGAGAAGGTCATCCTGCGCGAGGGGCCGGACACCGTCGGCGCCCTGTGCCTCGAGCCGATTACCGCGGGCGGCGGCGTGATACCCCCGCCTTCAGGATACTGGGAAAGCGTAGGCGATATCTGCCGAAAACACGAGATTCTGTTGATCATTGACGAGGTCGTTTGCGGCGCCGGTCGAACCGGCCAGTGGTTCGGCTATCAGCATTACGGTGTCGAGCCGGACTTCGTGACGATGGCAAAGGGTCTGGCCTCGGGATACGCTGCTATTGCGTGCCTGGTAACGAGCGAGAAGGTTTTCGACATGTTCAGGTCCGACCCGAACGATCCACTCGACCATTTTCGCGACATCTCGAGCTACGGTGGCTGCGCCGCAGGCCCTGTCGCGGCGCTGGAAAACCTCGGCATCATTCGGGACGAAGCGCTTCTAGAAAATTGCACAGCGATGGGCGAACGGCTGTTGGCGGGCCTTGCCGCGCTGAAAGACCGGCACCGGGTGATCGGCGACGTTCGAGGCAAGGGGCTTTTCACCGGAATCGAACTGGTGTCTGACCGCTCCACCAAGGAGCCCGCGCCAGAATCCATGGTGCGACACGTCGTCAATCGCTGCGCAGAGATGGGTGTCATCATAGGCGTGATGAACCGATCCATGCCGGGCGCGAACAACGTCCTGGTCACCGCGCCGGCCCTGACCGCAACCGAAAGCGACATCGACGCCATAGTGGCGACGGTCGATACGGCTTTGGGAACGGTCTTCCCGTCCTGACAACCGGCAGCGGCGCGGCCGCCGTGCCCGACCTTCAGGATTGGGCGCGTGCAGGGTTCAGGCGTCGTCCTTAAGATACCACCCCCATGGCTTCGACCGGTCATAGGCCGTGATCTGCTTGACTTCGAGGTAGTTGTTCAGACCCCATTCGCCCAGTTCACGGCCGATGCCCGAACGCTTGTACCCGCCCCACGGCGCTTCGGTGAACGTGGGTTGCGAGCAATTGACCCACAAGATACCGGCCCTCAGGGCGCGGGCGACGCGCTCGGCGCGCACCGTATCCGCAGACATGACCGCGGCGGCCAAACCGAACGGGGAGTCGTTGGCGAGTGCAACCGCCTCAGCCTCGGTCTCGAACGGTCGAACGCAGACCACCGGGCCAAAGATTTCCTCCGTCCAGACCCAGCTGTCCAGCGGCGCATCCGCGAGGATCGTCGGCTCGACGAAGCAACCTTTCTCTAGTCCCGCGGGAACGCCGCCGCCTGTGACGACGCGCGCGCCCTCGTCGCGACCCCGCGCGATGGCGGCAAGAACCTTCTCTTGCTGCGCGGAGCTGACGAGCGGTCCGAGCAATACCCCGTCGGCAAGACCATGCCCGACGGGAATTTTCTGGGCTTCCTCGGCGAGTCGGCCGACGACGGCGTCATAGATCGGCTTTTCGATGAGTACCCGGGATGTCGCCGAGCAAACTTCGCCCTGGTTCCAGAAGATGCCGAACATGATCCATTCGACCACTTCCTCGATCGGAGTATCGGCGAAGACGATCATGGGGGATTTGCCGCCAAGCTCCAGGCTGACGGCCTTGATGTCCCGCGCTGCCGCGGCCATGAGCTTCGCGCCAGTCGGCATGGAACCAGTGAAAGCCAGCTTGTCGACCAGGGGATGCTCGACGAGGGCCTGGCCCGCCTCCGGACCAAACCCCGAGACGATGTTGAGGACACCGCGTGGCAGGCCCGCCGCCTCGGCCACCGCACCCAGTTCGAGCGCCGTCAGCGGAGTCAGTTCCGAGGGTTTCAGCACCATCGTGCAACCAGCTGCAAGTGCAGGCGCAACCTTCCAGGCGGCCATAAGCATGGGGAAGTTCCAAGGGATGATGGCACCCGCCACGCCGACCGGCTCGCGCACCGCCTTGCATGAAAACGAGTCGTGCGTGAGCGCGATCTCCTGCTCGCCGTCAACGTCCAATCGCTCCGCGAGATCAGCGTAGAAATGGAAACACCCCGCAGTGTCCTCGATATCCCAGATGGCTTCGGGCAGGGGTTTTCCATTGTCGCGCACCTCGAGCCGAGCCAAGCGGTCGGTATCCGCAGCGATCAGGTCAGCCATCTTGCGCAGAATACCCGCCCTCTCCAGCCCGCTCATCCGGCGCCAGGGGCCGGTATCGAACGCCCTGCGTGCCGCTCTTACGGCCGCATCGACATCATCGGGAGATCCGCGAGCGACCCTGTGGAAGACCTCGCGGTTCCAGGGGTCGGTCACGTCGAACGAATCTGCGCCTGTCGAAGCCACCCATTTTCCGTCGATGAATAGCGTGTCCCGCATATCGGTGGCCCCTATCGTTGGCACATGATCGCCCCGCTTGAGGCGGTTCAGGCGCGATCGCGGACGTCAAGTCCGTGCGCCGTCATTTCGGCCGCAGACTCAAACCCGGTCAGGACGTTAACTACGTTGACGCCGATGTCCGCGACCGCGTAGCCGCCCTCTAGTACGAAAACAGTGGGCAATCCGGCCCATGCGATGACCCGGCCCATATCGGTGAAATCCTCCGAATGAAGTCGGAAGAAGCTGATCGGATCTTGTTCGAAGGTATCGACGCCAAGCGATACGATCAGCAGATCCGCACCAAAGTCGCGAACGCGGGAAAGCCCTGCGACAAGCGCGTCCCGCCAGGGACCATAGGCTGTGTCCCGTGGGAACACGTAATTGCGGTTGAAGCCGACACCTGCCCCTTCCCCGATCTCGTCCTCGTGCCCGATAAAATAAGGGAACACCAGCTTGGGATCGCCATGGATAGACAGAAACAGTACGTCGTCACGGGCATAAAAGATGTCTTGGGTGCCGTTCCCATGGTGAAAGTCGACATCGAATATCGCCACCTTCCCGACCCCTTGGTCGCGTGCATACTGTGCGGCGATGGCAGCATTGTTCAAGAAGCAGTATCCGCCGAACTGATCTCTGGCCGCGTGATGACCCGGAGGACGACATAAGCCAAACGCGGCCCTTTCACCCCCGAGAACGGCACGCAGTGCCGAAAGCGCCGCGTCCTTGCTGGAGAGCGCGGCTTCCCAGGTCCCCTGATCGATGCTGGTATCGATGGCAATGCCGTAGTACCCCATCTTGCCACCGATATCCGTTGGTGCCTTGTCACTGCTCCGTCGGGCTGGCCAGCAAACGGGCACCGCGTCGCCCGTGCGGCCGGACGCCTGCCAGTCATCCCAGCAGGTACGAAGAAAGTCGAGATAGGCCGGGTCATGAACCGCCTCGACAGGCGCCATGCCGAAATCGTCGGGCTCGCTGACCGTTCCCGGGTATAGCTGACCCATCCGGTCGAGGATCATGTCAATGCGGCCGGGGTGTTCGAAGGCAGGCACCAACTGCCCCCGAAAATACTCCAACGGTGGTCGTCGAAGTGCGTGCTTCTTCGAATGGAACGTCTTCATGTCATGCGGATGCCGAAATGAGCCTGCGCCCCTAGAGAACACATCAACGCAAACTGAGAGAATACATACAGTTGGAAGTATGTATCAGTACTGTCAGCCCGAAATCCGTCCGAGAGAGCCGTTTACCCACCGCAGCAACCGCGCGTTCGATCACGGTTCCATTCGCCAAGTGGGAGCCCAATCGAAGTGTTCAGGTCGTCGCAGAGGAAAAACTATGTCTACCAATATCTTATCGAGCCATTCACCAAAGCCGCGCGGTCATGAGGTCCGGAGAGCATCGGCCCTGTGAGACCGTTTCCGGGCCTCTGGTCGCTGGGGCCAGTTTTCAGCCCGTCCCGCATAACCCTCGAATAAAACGGGAAAATCCGACCGCGGCCGGATCGGGAGAACACTTTCGCGGGGGCAAGTGGCGGAGGAGGTGCCCGCCATGATCCGGGTATTTCCGTTTGCCACCATATGCATATCGGTTCGAAATCTCCTAAGAAATCCGGCTTTATCCCATATCTAGCCTTTGCCAGCTTGTGCGATCCGATTCATCCGCTTACTTTCCCTATTTGGGGTAAGATGTAGGATGGCATTCTGCAGGATCTGCGCTTTTTAGACGGAGCGCCTGACCCATTCAGGCGGCAAGCGGAACATTCTGCTCTCTGCTGGCGGCGCGCCCGGCCCTTAACGTCCTAACGATCTTGCGGGTGAATGCCGATGTTGGTTAGGGAGTTCCTGTCGGATCATCTCGAACCAGTGCCGCCACCTCCCTAAACACATTCGCGTTTTCCGTCATCTGGCTGGACATTTCAGGATTCTGACCCGCGATAGACGTGAAGAACTCGGCTGCATCCAGCAACAACGAGGCCGCCAGGTCCGCATGGGTAGGATAAGGCTCTTCACCGATCTTCCCCAGAGGATCGGACTCGACGAGATCTGCAACCTGAAGGAACACGTTCTCGTTCTCGCTCATTTGTGGCGCAAGCTCTGAGTTCTCTCGCGCGATGTGACTGAAGAAAATTGCGGCGTCTCGCATCAGCTTGGCTGCGAGAGCGTGGTTTGCAGGAACGGCGGGCTCATGATCGATGACCGCGCTGGTTCTGTCATCACCTCTGGAACGCTTCTCGGGCCGCACTGCGACGCGCCCCCCATCTTCGTAGCGTTCAGCGAGGACCGGCATCTCCTCAGCCGCCAGAGGATCGTCGTCGGTCATTTCAATCATGCCACCGCGCTGGATGCAAAAGCTGGACCGGAACAAGACGCGGGCGTAGAGCACGCAGGTCTCGACACGCCAGATCACGGCGCCGACTGCTTCCTCACTGCTGGAGGTAGGCGCCAGTTCGACCTTCTCAATCTCGAGTGGTGCGATGATGTCCGACACACTCTGAGGGACTGCGTCCTCCAACCAGAAGCGTTCTAGCTCGGTCGCCGAGCCCAAAACATGGAACGGCCCCCCTTCTCCCGCGACCATTGCGCAGAAGAAGCGCATATAGTTTTCCGCCTTAGTGGCATCGGAAATGTCGAGGCACGAGGCTTGCGAGACACTCTCGTCATCGCTTCCCGTTGTACCCTTGTTCAACGCGTGTATCCCGGGCGAGGTGCCGGTCAACCAAAGAGCGATCTCCTCGCCCAAGAGGAATAGTAAACCCTCCGCCTCGCCATCAGGGCGCACCCAAAGTAATTCCACCAACTCGAAGCCCGGATAACACGGCACGGCGGTGCAACGACCAGCCGTGAGATTCAGGAATATCTTGATATTAATGATCGAGCCGTACGCAGCCTCAGCCCTCACAATCATCCGAACCAGCGCTTCTTGGTCAAGATCTCGCCAATCGCCGGGAAATGGCGGCGGCAGCGGCCAGTCGCGTTCGGGGTCGATGCGGATCTCGTTGAGGTGCTCCAGCGTTAAGCGGCTCTCGTCATAGGGGCGAGGCAGCTGATAGGTCTGATTGTTATGCCCCTTGCGCCGTTCTTCCTGTGCCCTCTCCAGTCTTTCCGCCTCCTTTTCCAAGGCCTCGCGCTCTGGGTCACCTTCGGGCAAGTGCTTGGCCAGACGACGATGTCCCTCGGCCAACACTTCATCCGCGTCACTTGGTCGGCCCCGCGCACGCTCGATTAGGATCTGCATCCGCCGCAGGTCGTCGCGTAGGGCGTCCGGCTCCTCGGCAGTCCGCATCCGTGTCAGAAGAGCCATAGTCAACCTGCGGTCCAACCGTTCAGCATCGTCGCGGTTCATGCCATAGATCCTCCGTACTGCTGGGCGTACTGACCCGTCACGCTCCATCCCATCGGATCACCACCAAGTCGGATCACCAGTTCCGCGAATGAAGCAAGCGCCTCCACTCTCGCCTCGTCGAGCATCCGTTCCAGGTTGCGCTCCTCGGACATTGCACTGCCGACCGTCCCCATACCGAGATCGGACGATGTCAGGCGAATCCGCAGCCGTTCAAGGTCGGGCGGGAGAACATTGGCCATCGCGCCGACAAGGGCATAGCCGCGCATGGCGAGGGCGCGAGAACGCATGCCTTCAGCGTCAGAACCTTCGGACCAAAAGGCCTCGATGTCGTCGAGGACGGCTTCCGTTTCGCCGTCGAAGAGCTGCCTCGCCCAAAGCGAGAGGAATGCCGCTCCCAGCCTACCCTCGCCACTAAGCCCGACATCATCACGGATCTTCCGCAGCGCGGCGCGCAGGATTACTGGCGAGCGAGACTGTAGATCACTACCAACCCAATCTACTGCATTCGCGATGGCGCGCAGCGTTGCGCCGCGTGCCTCCGCACCGAGCCACTCCACGAGGCGCTGAGCCGTCTCGCCGGTCAAGACCGCGGGTCTTTTACTGGTTCCAACAACAAGCCAGACGAGAGCACCATCAATGTCCACGCTGGGCGGGCGGAAGCTCTCAACGTCAATCGCGCCGTTGTCCATCCAGTCGATGAACTGGCGCTCGACGAGATCGTGTACCGGCGCTATTGGGTGCTCAGCCAAGGAAATCGCGTGAAGCAGTCCATTCAACACTGTTGGGGTTAGATCCATCTGGTTGCCGAAACGCTTGACTATCTGGAGAATTTCTCCAGGCGGGTTCGCGCACGGCCGGAGTGCGCGTAACTCGTCACTCGTGCGAATAGCATGAAGGTCTATGAGCGCCGACGCCCAATTTTTTATCTCGTCGCGCGATATATCGGCAGCCCCCACTACATGTTCCGCACCGAAGACGAGCAGCCTATCAGCGGCTTCGAGGTCGGCAAGCATGCTCGAACGCTCGGTTTTTGAAAGTGTCTCAGACGCGCGCTGGCTCACCACCTTCGCAACAGAAATCAACTGATTCCTTGCGAACTTCAAAACGGCTGTGGCACCACGCACAGACACCTGCGTGCTATCGATTGAGTTAACGACGCGAACCAGGGCGTCACGATACGCTGAAACATTAGAACCCAATTCAGCATAGATCAGCGCGTGGAGCAGGACTGCAATCGTCGCAACTTCGTTGAAGTGTGGATGGGCATTTAGGCGCGCCAGCACTTTCTTGCGAGCATCCATTCGGGCAGCAAGTTCCACCTCGGATAGGGGACGACCAACACGCCCGCCCTCTCGCAGGTCATCGCGGCGTTCCCAAAACACTCCAGTATAGTACCGTGATAGGGCTGTGACAAAGCGTTCCCGTTCGGAGTAGGGTCGATCCTCGACATCGTTGCCCGTTTCAGTTGGAGGGCGGTCATTCCAGACGAACAACTCGGCACGCTCGGCCAATTTGGGGAAGCGATCGAGAACGACCTCGATAAGATCCTCCGAAGCAGGCGTCGCAGTCTCGTCGATGATCGACCGTTTTGGGTTTCCATAGGTGGCGTTTGAACCATTTCCCAATGACGAAATCGTCTGCGTATCCCGCTCGCGATCGAACGCGCGGCTTAAACCGGTTCGGCGGGCCTCCTTGTCCTTCGCGGTCTCGATCTCCCCAACGACGGTGATCGCGTCGGCCAGAGGCGTGTTGCTGTTGAGCACGAACCCGGCAATCTGGGACACTTGGAATAGCGTGTCGCCGTAGTATTCGTGCACCCGTTCGTCGCGCCAAGCCCATTCTACCAAGCTGCCGTCGAAGGCCTGCACGATGTCGAACAGGCGCATCATCTGGGCCACGCTCGGCAGTCGCGGCAGGACATCGGCAGCAATGTCGGCACAGATATTGCGGAGGGCACGTGCACCAGCGCGTGCAGCCTCCTTGTCATTGTAGGTTGCGGGTAGGCACCGGGTATTTTGCACTGTCATCGGGAAATCCTGAGCTGCCAAGCGAACAAAAGCCGCTGAGTGCAAAGGATCGACGTGCCATGCTAGTTCGATCGCCTTTTGCGGCGACAGCCAGAGATTGGTATGGTCACCCTGCTCGCCTGGCTGCGTGAAGGAGCCGTGTGACTTTCCGTCCGCGAGCAGCAGGCATTCCGCGAGCAGGTCCGGCTGAACCGGACCGATTTCGTCGTCGTCAGCAACTGGAACGATCGCGCGCAGCAACCGCCGGTGTATGTTGGTTCCACCGTCTTTGCGACCCAAGCCGGGAAGCGCCTCTTCCGTGTCACTATCAAGCTTGCCGTTTAGGCTTTTCTGAAGGTCGTCGCGCCTCGCGCCGCCCGCACAGGTTACCACGCGTACAAGGTTGACGTGGCGCACCACGCATGCGTCGGCCTCGATCCTTGCTAAATGCTGGGCACGCTTATGCCAAACCCTGAGCGACTCCTCTTTCATGTAAGCTGTGAAAAGCGTCTTGCGTGCTTCTTCTTGGCTCCCATCCTTGTCGGTCTCCGGCAACTGCCCGCGCTGAAGGGCATCTGCGACAACGCCTGCAAAAAGCGGGCGCATGCGCTCGTCGAAGCGGCGAAGGGTTGCGAGCAGGTATTTCGGATCGTCGAACTCCGCACGAACCGCTGCACCGGCAGCGGCTGAGAGCATCCTCTCGCGCATTATTGCGACAGTTTCGTCTTGACCCAAAGGCTCGAGCGTCAGGCGCGAGCGTACTAGGCCGGACGTCTTGGCCCCGCTGACCGTAGGGGTCACCTCCAATTGTTTGAGATCGAGGTCATCTCCGCCACGTGGTGGCTCCACTATGTCCAACAGAACACGATCGTCAGAACGGCGCACCACGACAAGGACGCGCAGGGGCTGGCGCAACAACCTGGTGTCCCTTGCCACCCTTCGCATGAAGGCTGGTAGGTCCGCTGCGGCTGCGAAGGCGTAATCGACGACAATCAGCGTCGCCGCAGGGAGACAGTGACCATGCTGCGCGATAAAATCTTTACGGTTCAACAATTCCGGGGTTGCGAAACCCGCAAAAGAGAACGTTCCGTATGCGCGCTGGCGGTCGACGAGGCATTGCGCCAGCCGACTCTTGCCCGTGCCACCCGAACCGCACAGCGCCATCCAGCGGAACCGTCCCGCCTCATCGCAGGCATCGACCGGAGCGAGGAAGTCACGCTCTATGGCTTCGATCTCTTCGGTGCGGCCTTGAAACGTGAAGCCTTCGGCGCGGAAATGAAATCGGTCAAAGGCACCATCGCGTTTTGGCGCGTTCTCACCGATGAACATACCTTGCTCGATAAACTGACGCCGCACTTCGTCGCGACGAGTTTGTTCGGCCACGAGCAAGTCGATGCCACTTCGCAGTTGCTGTACGGCTTGAGCTATTGGTCCGACGTGGCCTGCCACTTCCGCCAGCGTCTCTTGGGCCTGCCGATCACGCTCCGCCGTCTCGTCGGCAATGACGTCCAGTTTGGAATCGATCCAAGCGAGGCGCAGGTGTAGGAGGAATGTGCTTAGGGCCGAGTCTTCCTTCAGCTCCTGCGCGAAATGAAGCGCGAATGCCTTCGCCCAATCGCTCGATTTGTTCTCCGTGCTCTTGAAGAATGGAGTCAGATGCTCGTGAACTTGTACACGCGCAGGCTCTACATCCCACTCACGCGGGTCGCAAATTCGGTCCAGGACCGCAATCTCAAGCGGGTCACCTCCAGTGCCGCCGTTGCCCGCCAAACGCGCGATGGCTTTTTGGACCGCTTGATGGACGTCTACGTCCTTCAACGCCGGGTCCTCAAGGGTCATGCGCCCGTCTTTTTTGTTGGCTCTGTCGAACCGGAGCGACTTGGCTTCAAACTCGAAGCTGGCGACAGCTTTAGCAAGCTTGTTTCGTGCGCCCTGCGGTCCCTTGTCGGCTGCGGCGACTGCTTTTTCACAACGATCGGGTGTTAGGACGTTCAAGGCCGCCAGCACCGCCGCCCGATGTACTGCGCGCTCGACAGTGTGGTTGAAAGGGAGTTTGCCATTGAGAAGGGCCTGCTCGATCCGCCTGCGCACGAACTCGTCCCGCGCGCTGCGGCCGCAAACCTGGACCACCTTGACCGAAGCATCAGCAACGATCGAGCACGCGATGGCGGCCGCCGCCGTGTTCGGCTCCACCATCAAAGCAGTCGTGAGCCAGCTCATCGGCATGGCGCCTCTCCTTCGACCCCAGTCAACTTTATCCTCGGCGCAAGGCTCGCTCTACGTCAACCATGCAGCCTTGATTCATTAGTTTGCGCTGTCGCCTGTGGGACGTGAAGAAGCACTTTCCAGCGGAACTGGCGGGCGCCCCGCTTTTGGCGCCTGACTTGGACTTGCTCTACTGGGTTGGGCGCGGATACGCATTGGCGGTTGAGAACGGTGTTAACTGGAAAAAGGATGGGGGGGGGAGGCGAACTACGGGCTGCAGGGTTGGAAGCGAGGGCGCATATACCCCGACTTCATCTTTGCTGCGACTAGCCAAGCTGGCAGCGGGCGAATCGTGGTTCTAGAAACTAAAGGAGACCACCTTCAAAACCCCGACACCGATTGCAAACGCGATCTGCTGGATTTCCTGACACAGAACTTTTCCTGGGATCAAGCGGTGCCAGCTGGCCAGCTTCAGCTGACGGCGACAGGCGAGACGGTAGAATGTGCCTTGATCCTGATGCAGGACATGGGAGCGCGCCTGTCGAACCTAATAGCAGGCAGGAAGTAGATACCGCATGGCCTCAAGGAAGCGCCCCAACAAGCATTTTTTGGGATGTTGGGCCTTATGTTGGGTAATTCAAAAAGGATTGTATTATTTCCTTTAAAAACAAAGTCACTTGGCGGTGCTGGCATACTAATTCGAGCCAGTCTCAGCTAGGACAGTGACGCTGTACCTTATGCCGTGCAGAGACCGCGCCACTCAGCGAGAGGGGCGGCGCGGTTGGCCTTGAAGAGGGGTCGACTTGAGAGGCTGCGATCCAGATTGAAGTGGTTGCTGACGCAGGCATGGACGGAGGCGAACTTCTGCAGACTTCGCATGCGCCGGAAGCGGAGCATCGCCCGCTCCCGTCGTCGGAACGGCAGGTGGGAATTCTCCGCGCGGTTGTTCAGCCAGCGACCGGTCTCCTGCCGATGCTCGACACAGAGATCCTTCAGAGCCGCGCCGTAGGAGCGCAGCTTGTCCGTCACGAACACCCCTGCCCGACCATGCTTCTTCATGGCTTTCTTCAGGAATTTCAGAGCCGCCTTCTTGTCCCGCGTCTTCGTGACGAAGCTCTCCAGCACCTCGCCCTCGTGATCAACGGCACGCAAGAGGTAGTGCCGCTCGCCGTTGATCTTCACGAACATCTCGTCGAGATGCCACCGCCAACGACTTGATCGCATACCCTCGATCCGGCGCTTCCGGATCTCGGAAGCGAAGGTCGGCCCAAAGCGATACCACCAGAACCGCACCGTCTCGTGGCTGATCTCGACGCCGCGCTCGTGCAGCAGGTCCTCGACATTCCGAAGCGAGAGCGGGAAGCGGACATACATCATCACTGCCAGGCGGATGATCTCGGGGCTCGTCTTGAACCACTTGAAGGGGCTGGGTCGGGTCATGCGCCGACGCTACCGAGCCCCCTGCCTCGCCTCAAGCCAAGTTCCTCTGACAGAGCCAGACTCTCCCCTAGGTCACCTCTAAATGCCTCAAATAAATATATAATATATATATGCAGTGGCGGAGGAGGTGGGATTCGAACCCACGGTACGCTTTCACGCACGCCGGTTTTCAAGACCGGTGCATTCGACCACTCTGCCACTCCTCCGGGCCGCGGACCGGGATAGGCCGGGCCGTGCGATTCTGAAAGACGTGTCGCTTTGGCATCCCGTCACGGGTCCGCTTCGCGCGGCGGGTTTTCAGACGGTTCGGAACCGGGTAGTGTATGGAAAAATGGTGTGGTTCGGCGAACCACGACGACGACCAAAAGACGACATGCACCGGGACAACCCGGGCGATTATTGAGCGCGGAAAGAGCAGCAGATGACCCAAACCTCCCCTTCGCGGACAGAGGTCCGCCGCCGCAACGGTTCCGTCGCCCTTGCCCTGGGCGCTCTTCTGACCGTCACGGCCTGCACCGACACCGGCGAATTCGCCTTCGGTTCGCGAAACGCTGCCGCCGACGGGCCGGCCCCCATCGGGGCCACGCGCCTCGTGGAACGCGATGTCGAGGCGCCCGAGGTCTTCGACGTCACCGCCGAAGGGCTCTGGGACGGGCGGCCCTCGCTCGGCGGTGTCTGGGTGGCGCATTCCGATGCGACCGACCCCGAGCGCGTCATCATCCGCAACACCGAGACCGGCCGTTTCGTGATCGGCGCGCTCTTCCGGCGCGAACGCGAGAATCCCGGGCCGCCGATCCAGGTTTCCTCGGAGGCCGCGGCAGCCCTGGACATCCTCGCCGGCGCCCCGGCCGTGGTCCAGATCACGGCGCTGCGGCGCGAGGAAGTGTCCGCGGAAGAGGATATGCCCCTGAGCGAGGAGCTTGCGGCGGCGCCGGCCCCGGCCGACACGGAAGATCTTCCCGAGGTCGAGACTGCGGCACTGCCCGCGGTGGACGGCGCCGAGTTGCCAACTGCAGAGCCCGCCGCCGCCCCTGCGCCGGAGCGACGGTCCTTCTTCGGGCGGCTCTTCGGCGCGCCGCGCCGGGCCACGGCGCCTGCCGCTGAACCCGTCGCCACGATGGACATGAGCGCCGAAGAGATCGCCGCCGGCATCCGGCCAGGCGAGATCGTGTCGGAGCGTCTTGACCCGATCGCCGCCGTGGCAAGCGCCGCCATTGCCGAAAGCGAAGCGGTGGCGGTTGCCGCGCCTGCGCCTATTCCCGTCTCGGCCCCGGCGCCCCGGCGCGCGGCGGCGCCCGCCGGGACCCCCATGGACCAGCCTTTCGTCCAGATCGGCATCTTCTCCGTGCAGGAAAACGCCAACAACACCGGGCAGGCCTTGCGCAACGCGGGACTTGTGCCCACGATCTACGACCAGACCAGCAATGGCCGCCAGTTCTGGCGTGTGGTCGTGGGCCCTGCCCCTACCGCCGAGGACCGGGCGGCCGTCCTCGAGACGGTACGCGGGCTCGGCTTCGAGGATGCCTATTTCGTGACCCGCTAGGAGCACGGGCTTCTCCTTATGAAAACCGGGACATTCGACATTTTGCGGCGCACCGCCGCAGCCTTCGCCGTTGCGGTCCTTGCCCTTGCCGCGCCGGGTGCGCGCGCCTTCGAGACCGCGGCCGGATCGGCCTGGGTGATCGACCACAACACCGGACAGATCCTCCTGTCGCACAATGCCGACGTGCCGCTGCCGCCGGCCTCGATGTCGAAGCTCATGACGCTTCTGATGGCGTTCGAGGCGCTCGACGACGGGCGGCTTACGCTCGACACGCGCCTGCCCGTCAGCGCGCACGCAATGAGCTTCGGCGGCTCCACGATGTTCCTGACGACGGCCGACCGCCCGACGGTCGAGGATCTGATCCGCGGCGTCATCGTCGTCTCCGGCAACGACGCCTCCGTCGTGCTCGCCGAAGCGCTCAGCCCGGACGGAACCGAGGAAGGGTTCGCCCGCATCGCCACGGAACGCGCCCGCCAACTCGGGATGGCGCAGACGACGCTGCGCAATGCCAGCGGCTGGCCGGCCGAGGGGCACGTGATGTCGATGCACGACCTCGGCATCCTGGCCGAGCGCATCATCACCGAACACCCGGAATACTATACCTATTTCGCCCAGACCGAGTTCGATTACGAGAACCGCGCGCCCGCCAACCGCTTCAACCGCAACCCGATCCTCGGGCTCGGCATCGGCGCGGACGGCCTGAAGACAGGCCACACGCAGGAGGCGGGATACGGCCTCGTCGGCTCGGCGGTGCAGGGTGACCGGCGCGTGACCTTCGTGATCTCCGGCCTCGACAGCGCCGAGGCGCGCGCACGCGAATCCGAGCGCATCGTCACCTGGGCCTTCCGCCAGTTCGTGATGGAGGAGGTCGTGCGCGGGGGTGTCGAGATCGCCCGCGCACCCGTCTTCATGGGAACGGGGGAGACCGTCGGCCTCGCCGCGGCCGAGAGTGTCGAGATGCTGGTTCCCGCGCTGCTCGATCCCGAGATCACGGCCGAGATCACCTACCAGAGTCCCCTGCCCGCCCCCATCGCCGCGGGCGACGTGGTGGGCGAGCTCGTGATCCGCCAGGGCGTCCGCGACGTCACCCAGAGCGTACCGCTCGTCGCCACCGAGGACATGGCACGCGGCGGGCTGATGGTTCGGCTCCGGACGGCGACCGGCATGATCCTCGGCGAGGTGCTGGGCGAGGACGACGCCGCCGCGGAACCCGTGGCGGCGGACGGATGACGGCGGGCCGCGCGCTCTTCATCAGTCTCGAAGGGATCGACGGGTCGGGCAAGTCCACGCAGGCGCGCCGGCTGGCCGAGCACATGCGTGCGCGCGGCCGCGACCCGGTCCTGACGCGCGAACCCGGCGGCGCGCCCGGCGCCGAGGAGATCCGCCGCCTGCTGGTCGAGGGCGATCCCGCGCGCTGGTCGCCGGAAACGGAGATCCTGCTTTTCACCGCCGCGCGGCGCGATCACCTCGAGCGCACGATCCGGCCGGCGCTGGCGGCCGGGCGCGACGTGGTGACCGACCGGTTCGCGGACTCCACGCGCGTCTACCAGGGCGCGACGCGGGGCGACCTGCGCGGGCTGGTCGACGAGATCCACGCCGCCGCCATCGGGGTGGAGCCGGACCTGACCCTGATCCTCGACATGGACCCCGAAGTGGCGCTGGAGCGCGGGCTTGCGCGGGCCTCGGGCGAGGACCGGTTCGAGGAATTCGGCCTGCCCTTCCAGGAAAAACTGCGCGCGGGGTTCCTGGCGCTGGCGCGCGGGGCGCCGGAGCGATGCGTCGTGATCGACGCGTCGGAGGACCCCGACACCGTGGCGCGCCACGTCTGCGAAGCGGTGAACGCGCGCCTCTGACGGGCGAGTCTTCCACGCGGAAAACAGGCCGGAAACGCGGGCCTTTCCATGCCCTGGGACGCGCGGGTCCACGCCCCTCGCCCGCCCTCCGCGCCCGTGCTACATCTCGGCCATGAGCGACGACACCCTCCCCGAACCGGACCGCGTTCCCGGCGCGCCGCACCCGCGCGAGACCCTGCGGCTCTTCGGTCAGGCCACCGCCGAGGCGACCTTTCTCGACGCGTTGAACTCGGGCCGCCTGCCCCATGGCTGGCTGCTGACCGGACCGAAGGGCGTGGGCAAGGCGAGCTTCGCCTGGCGGGCCGCGCGGTATCTCGTGGCCACTCCGCTCGAGACCGCGGGCGCGCTCTTCGCGCCGCCCCCCGCCAACAGCCTCGACGTGGACCCCGCGCACCCCGTGGCGCGACGGATCCAGGCCCTCTCCGAGCCGTCGATCTGCCTCATCCGGCGGAGCGCCCGCGACGACGGCAAGGCGCTTTCCGACGTGATCCGTATCGATGACGTGCGGCGCGTGAAACGCTTCTTCTCCATGGCCCCCGAGGCCGGGCAGCGCCGGGTCGTGATCGTGGACGCCGCCGACGAGATGAACCCGAGCGCGGCGAACGCGCTGCTGAAGGAGCTGGAGGAACCGCCCGCGAATACCGTTCTGTTCCTCGTCGCGCACCAACCCTCGGCGCTCCTGCCGACGATCCGCTCGCGCTGCCGGACGCTGCGGTTCGACGCGCTTTCGCCCCCCGATCTCGCCGCGGCGCTGGAAGGCGCGGGCCAGAGCCCGGGCGACGGGGCGGAGGCGAAGGCGGTCGCGGCCCTGTCGGGCGGATCGGTCGGGGCGGCCGTGCGTCTCCTCTCGGGGGACGGGGCCGGTCTCTATGGCGCGCTCGTGGCGCTTCTGGCGGGGCTGCCGGAAATGGACCGTCAGGCGGCGCTCAAGCTTTCGGACGCCGCCGGGGCGCGCGGCGCCGACGAGCGCTTCGAGCTGACGCTCGCGCTTCTGGATACGGCGCTGGCGCGGATCGCACGGACCGGGGCCACGGGCGCACCGCCCGAGCCCATCGTGCCGGGCGAAGACCGGATGCTTACGCGTCTCGCGCCGGACGCAAGGGCCGCGCGGGACTGGGCCGAGCTTGCCGCGACGCTGACCGCGCGGGCGCGGCGCGGGCGGGCGGTCAACCTTGACCCTGCCGCGCTCATCTTCGATATGTTCCTCGATCTCGACCGGACCGCCGCGCGGCTGGCCGTGCCCGCCTCCTGACCCCAAGCCCGAGCCACCGCCGTTCCGGACCCATGCCCGATCTGCCGCCACACATCGTCGACAGCCATTGCCACCTCGACTTTCCCGACTTCGAGGGGGAGCGCGCGGCGCTTGTCGAGCGCGCCGTGGCCGCGGGCGTCACGCGCATGGTCACGATCTGCACGAGGCTGCGGAACGCGCCGCAGGTTCGCGCCATCGCCGAAGCGCACGATCCCGTCTTCTGGGCCGCAGGCACCCATCCCATGAGCGCCGCCGAGGAACCGATGGCGACGGTCGAGGACCTCGTGGCCCTCGCGCGGCACCCGAAGTTCGTGGGCATCGGCGAGAGCGGCCTTGACTACCACTACACCGCCGAGAGCAAGTCGGTGCAGCAGGAAAGCCTGCGCATCCACATCGCGGCGGCGCGGCAGACAGGCCTGCCTCTCATCATCCATTCCCGCGACGCCGACGAGGACATGGCCCGCATCCTGACCGAGGAGCATCGCGCCGGTGCCTATACCTGCGTCATGCACTGCTTCTCGTCCGGGGCGGCACTGGCCAGGGCCGCGCTCGATCTGGGCTTCTACCTTTCGATGTCGGGGATCGCGGCCTTCCCCAAGAGCGGCGAATTGCGCGACATCTTCGCCGCCGCGCCGGTCGACCGCATCCTGCTGGAGACCGACAGCCCCTATCTCGCCCCCCCGCCCTTCCGCGGCAAGCGCAACGAACCGGCCCATACCGTGCACACCGCGCGCGTCGGCGCCGAGGTCTTCGGACTGTCCGAGGCGGAGTTCGCGGCGACGACGACGGCCAATTTCGACCGGCTCTTCTGGAAGGCCGCCGCATGGACGAAGGCGGCCTGAGCATGGGAGAGATGCGCTTCACCATCCTGGGATGCGGCTCCTCCGGCGGTGTTCCGCGCCTCGGCGGTCATTGGGGCGATTGCGACCCGGACGAGCCGAAGAACACGCGGCGGCGCTGCTCGCTCCTCGTGCAGCGTTTCGGGGAGGACGGCGTGACGTCTGTCCTGATCGACACATCGCCGGACCTCCGCCAACAGCTTCTCGACGCAGGCATCGGACGGCTCGACGCGGTGATCTACACCCATGCCCATGCCGACCACGTGCACGGGCTCGACGACCTGCGCATGGTCGTCTTCAACATGCGCCGCCGCCTGCCGGTCTGGGCCGACGGCCCGACGCAGAACGACCTTCTGAACCGGTTCGGCTATGCCTTCGTCCAGCCCAAGGGCAGCGCCTATCCCCCGATCCTGACGCTTCACGCGATCGAGGGCGACGTGACGATCGAGGGCGACGGCGGGCCGATCACCCTCCGGCCCTTCGAGGTCGAGCACGGCAATATCGACGCGCTCGGCTTCCGGGTGGGCGACCTCGCCTACCTGCCGGACGTCTCCGACATCCCCGAAGCGGCGTGGGCTGCGCTGGACGGCCTGGATTGCTGGGTGCTGGACGCGCTGCGCCGGACGCCGCATCCGAGCCATGCCCATCTCGAGAAGTCGCTCGAATGGATCGAACGCGCCGCGCCGCGACGGGCGGTCCTGACGAACATGCATATCGACCTCGACTACCGCACCGTTCTCGAGGAGACGCCCGCAAACGTGGTTCCCGCCCATGACGGGATGGTGATCTCCTACGATGTCTGACCGCATCCGATGATCGGCATCCTAAGCGTCGTCCTGCCGGTCTTCCTCTTGATCGGGGCCGGTTACCTCGCGGTCTGGCGCAGGCTCTTCCCCGACACGGCGGTCGACGGGCTGATGGTCTTCACGCAGAAGTTCGCCATTCCCTGTCTCCTGTTCTCGGGCGTCGCCAGCCTGGACCTCGGCGAGGAGTTCGATTTCGCGCTGATGGGCGCCTTCTATGCCGGCTCGGCCGTGAATTTCATTCTCGGAATGCTGGGCGCGCGGTTCCTTTTCGGACGGCCCTGGCCCGACTGCGTGGCCATCGGATTCGTGCCGATGTTCGCCAACAGCGTGCTGCTGGGCCTGCCCATCACCGAACGCGCCTATGGCGCCGATGCGCTGGCGGCGAACTTCGCCATCGTCTCGGTGCATGCGCCGTTCTGCTATCTCGTGGGCATCACCACGATGGAGATCGTGAAATCGGGCGGGGTCCGTGGGCTCGCCACGCTGCGTCTCGTGGTGCGCGCGATGTTCCGCAACGCACTGATGATCGGGGTGGGCCTCGGGTTCATCGTGAACCTCTCCGGCCTCGTGGTTCCCGGCGTCATGCAGGACGCGCTCGACCTCATGATCCGCGCGGCTCTGCCCGCCGCCCTCTTCGGGCTCGGCGGCATCCTCTACCGCTACAAGCCCGAGGGAGACGCCCTGATCGTCGCCTTCGTCTGCGCGCTGGCGCTGCTTCTGCACCCCGCAGTCGCCTACACGCTGGGCAGCACCGTCGCCGGGCTGAGCGAGGCGCAACTGCGCTCGGCCGTTGTGACGGCGGCCATGGCGCCGGGGATAAACTCCTACCTCTTCGCGGACATGTACGGCGTGGCCCGGCGCGTGGCGGCGACGACGGTTCTGGCCGGGACGGCCCTGTCGGTGCTGACGGCCTCCGCGTGGATCGCGCTCCTGCCCTGAGGGGGCCGGCACAGTCAGAACTGGAACATGATCGGCCAGAACCACGGCTCCCACAAGGGCAGCGTGGCGAAGGGAAGGAGCGTGAGAGGCCAGCGTAGCCACGCAGCCCGTCCCAGTGCCGCCTTCGCGATATCGGGCCGTGCACCGCAAAGCCCCGACCATACGAGCACGGACGCGGGAATGCCGAACACGATGGCGCCGTGTCCCGCGGCTATGCCCACCAAGGCGGCGCGATCCGGGGAGAAGCCGCCGAGCATGAAGCCAAACACACCTCCGAGAAGGGCACCGACGAGGCCACCGGCGAGCACGGCCGCGCCATACCCCAGGAAACCGTGTCGAAGGGACTGAGCGATGCGGGAAGGGAGCAGGTTGATGCCAAGCCCCATGGCGAGAAACAGTGCCACCAGTTCGAAGATGGCGAGGAAGGCGGAAATGGGTTGGCCGGGGACCCCAGCCGTCGGATCCGCCCGCACCTTGTAAACGATATCGCTGACGAAACCCACAAGGAAAGCGATGGCGAGGGAGCGGCTCAGGATCCTATCCAACTGATCGGGCGGAACCTCGCCGACGTCCGAAACCTGAAGCCTGAAGACTCGCATGGCGTCAGACTTGCCGAGCAGCGGGCGCGCGGGAATGACTGAGATCAAACGAGCGCGGCCGGCAACTGCAGCCCCCCCACTCCCGGACGCAGGTCCGCCGGCGGAAAGCGCGCTGCGGCTCAGGAAGCCAGAAGCGCGCGTGCCTCGCGGCGCCCGACGGCGGGATGCGCGAGGGACCCGGCCGCTCCGCGCGCCAGGTCGGGCCGGATCGACAGAAGGCTCGCCCGCGCGGCAGGTCCGATGCGGGCGAGGTTCTCGGCCGTGGGCAGGAAGCTTTCGGCCTCGGCGCCATCGGCGAAGACGATCGAGTGCCGGTCCAGCATGAGGTGGAAGTAGGTGACGAAGCCGCCCTCGATCACGCGCACGTTCCGCCCGTCGACGAAATGGGCCGCCGGGATCAGCACCGCTTCCTCTCCAAACAGAAGCTCGGCGCGCCAGCCGGAATAGCGCAGCCGATGCTGCCGCGACAACCGCAACGTCCGGGTATTGCCGACCGCGCCCGGGGCGAACTCGACCGGGGCGAAGGCACCCTGTGCGGGGACGGTGGTCGACGCGATCCAGAGAACCGGAAGCGGCCCGCCCGCCCGCGTCAGGACGAGGTCGCCGGGGGCCAGCGTCTCGACAGCCGCCTCTCCGCCCGGAACCGCAATGCGCGTCCCGGCGGCGAAACAGATCGGACTGGCGTATTCCGGCGCGGCGAAGGAGGGGAACTCCTGTGACGCGGTCACGTTGAGGGGGACGCCAATGGGCGGGAACCCCCCGGTAGGACCGATGAAGGCCAACCCCTCGATGGTGGCGTAGGCCGGGCTTGTCGTGGCGAAGTTGAACGCGACCAGCGTATAGCTGTTGGTCCCGTCGCTCACGGTCAGCGAATATTCGGCCTCCACGCGCGAACCGGCCGAATAGGTGACGCCATCCACGGTAACCGAGGTGCCGAGACGCTGGTTCCCATCGTTGTCATCGAAATCGGGGTCGTTGTCGGTGACGTCGATCGCCATCCAGTCGTTCGAGTTGAGCGTGATGCTCGCCCCCAAAAGGTGACTGCCGTCGCCCTGCGTGACGCCATCGAGCACCCCGCCCGAGATGGTCATCTGCCCTTCCGGGAGCATGTAGATCGTGTAGGCCATTACACCGTTCGCCGCTTTCCACGGGTCCGGCTGTAAGGGCCGATCTTGGCCGCCACAGGGACGAATTGGGTCGCCGTCGTGACGCCCGGTTCGGATTTTTAAGGGATCAGCCCGGCGACATGCCCCGAAGGCGCTCGGACCGCCGGCGGAGAAGTTCGACCGCCGTCAGGAGCATGATCGACACCACCACGAGGATCGTCGCGACCGCGAGGATCGTGGGGCTGATCTGTTCGCGCAGGCCGGTGAACATCTGCCACGGCAGCGTCTGCTGGCTGGCCGAGCCCACGAAGATCACCACCACCACCTCGTCGAAGGAGGTGATGAAGGCAAACAGCCCGCCCGAGATCACGCCCGGCAGGATCAACGGCATCTGGATGCGGAAGAAGGTCGTCACCGGGTTCGCCCCGAGCGAGGCCGCGGCCCGCGTCAGCGAGCGGTCGAAGCCCACAAGGGTCGCCGTCACGGTAATGATGACGAAGGGGATGCCCAGCGCCGCATGGGCCAGCACGACGCCCCAGTAGGTCCCCTGAAGCCCGACGCGCGAGTAGAAGAAGTACATCCCCGACGCCGAGATGATCAGCGGCACGATCATCGGCGAGATCAGGATGGCCATGATCGCGCCCTTGAAGGGCACGTGCGACTGGCTGAGCCCGATGGCCGCCAACGTTCCCAGCGTCACCGAGATGACCGTGGCCACCGGCGCGATCCGCACCGAGTTCCACAGCGCCTGCTGCCAGTCGGGGTTGGTAAAGAAATCCTGGTAGTGGCGCAGCGAATAGGCGTCCGGGTCGAAGGCCAGCATCCCGGGCGTGAAGGTGAAGAAGTTCTCGGCGTTGAAGCTCAGCGGGATGATGATCAGGATCGGGGCGATCAGGAAGAAGAAGATCAGCCCGCAGAGAACGCGGAACCCGTAGAACCACAGCTTGTGGCCGGTCGAGGCGTAGGGGGGAAGCTTGTGATCCATGTCTCTACCCCAGCTTCACGTTGTCGATGCCCACAAGCCGGTCGTAGAGCCAGTAGAGCACGAGGACGAGCGCGAGCAGGATCGAGCCCAGCGCCGCCGCGAGACCCCAGTTGAGGCTGTCGGAGATATGGAAGGCGATCCGGTTGGAGATGAACGTGCCGGTGCGTCCGCCCACCAGTTCCGGCGTGATGTAGTAGCCGATGGCGAGGATGAACACGAGGATGCAGCCCGCCCCGATACCAGGCACCGACTGCGGGAAGTAGACCCGCCAGAAGGCCGTCCAGTTGTTGGCGCCGAGCGACTTGGCCGCGCGCACGTAGGACGGCGGAATGGTCTTCATCACCGAGTAGAGCGGCAGGATCATGAACGGCAGCAGGATATGCGTCATCGCGATGATCGTGCCGGTCTGATTGTTGATCAGGGCAAGCCGGGCGTCGTCCGCGATCAACCCGGACCAGACCAGGAGATCGTTGATCACGCCCTCGTTCTGCAAGAGCACCTTCCACGCTGAGGTGCGCACAAGGAGCGAGGTCCAGAACGGCAGCAGGACGAGGATCAGCAGCAGGTTCGACGCCCGCATCGGCAGGTTCGAGAGAAGGTAGGCGATCGGATAACCAAGCAGGACGCAACTGATCGTGATCATCAGCGACATGAAGATCGTGCGCTGGAAGAGCAGAATGTAGATCCGCTGTTCCTCGGGCTGCACCTCGATGCCCTGAGGCGTCAGCTGAAGGTCGACGGCCGCAAGGAAATAACCGGCGGTGTAGGGGTCCGAGAAGGCTTCGATCGTCTCCCAGACGGGCAGCTCCACCCAGCCGTCATCGAGATCGGCGAAGGCGCCGCGGAGATCGAGCGTCTCGAAACCCGCGACGGCGGCCGAGGCCTCGCTCAGGAGGTCGGCGCCGGGTCCGGTATAGCCGGACACGTCCGCCCCCATCGACAGGTCGCGGTAAAGCGCGAGGTAGACCGTGTTCCACGGCTCTTCCGCGGTCGGACTGTCCTCGTCCTCGCTCTGGATCGTCAGGGCGAAGCCGCGATAGGCGCTGGCGGTCTCGGGCAGCAGGTCTGCAACGCCGGGGGCCAGGCGGAACCGGGGCTCGGCCGCGTCGCGGTCATCCTCGGCCGCCCACTCCGCCTGTGCCTCGATCCATTCCGGATCGGCCATGAGCGAGACCCATGTGGCGGGCTCTTCCCAGGCCGCGTCGAGGTCGATGAACTGCTCGGCATAGGTCTCGCCGACGTCGTCGATCCCGCGGCCCGAGCGGCGGAAGATCGAGGAAAGTCCCGTCGTCTCGTAGTTCAGGCGGCTGCCGAGACGGGTGTGGTTGCGCTTTTCGGCGGCTTCCATGAAGTCGTAGGCGAGGGCCGCGAAGGCGTTTTCGGGCGGCAACTCGGAATGGTCTTCCCACTCCTCCAGCGCCACGACCGTGCGCGGCAGCGTCTCGCTGACGATCTGGTTCTCGACCGAGCGGAACAGCATGTCGACGATGGGCGCCACGAAGGTCACGAGGATGAACAGAAGAAGTGGCGCGATGAGCGCCAGCGCCCGAAGCTTCTGGGCCCGCAGCGCGCGGTTCAGGCTTACCTTCAGCGGTCGGCCGTCGGCGGCGAGCATAGGGCCGGTGGCCTCCGCCTCCGCCCGGCGCGCCTGTGCGGCGGCCTGTCCGATGCTGCCGGTGCCGGTCCCTGCGGCCGCGTCACTCATTCAGACACCCTCGACGATGATTATGGTGCTCTCGGCGCAGCGGCGGCGGATCTCGGCGACCTCCTGGTAATCGGGGTCGTCGTAGGCGGCCAGGGCTGCCTCGTAGCTGGGGAACTCGATGACGACGTGGCGATCGCCGGCCTTGCCTTCCTTCACCACCGAGCGTCCGCCCCGGATCACGAACTTCGCGCCGTGGCTCTCGAGGATCGGCGTGTCGCGCCGGACGTACTCGGGATAGCCCTCGGGGTCCGTTACGGTGATCTGTCCGATGATGTAGCCTTTTGGCATCCGGGGCCTCGTCCTGTTGCGTGGCGGGTGTCGGGTGGCGGTGGGCGGATTGCCCCCTGCAGTGCGGTTTGCTTGGGGTGGGCGCGTCCGCCCACCCCGCTTTTCAAGTCACCTTGCGGCGATCACTGAGCCAGCCACGCCTGGAAGCGGGAATCGAGATCGTCCCGGTAATCCGCCCACCAGTTGTAGTTGTTGACGAAGGTGTTCTCGGCGTTCGCCGGATCGGTCGGCATGTGCGGCGCCATCGGGATGCCCAGCGTGGCGTGGTTGCCGACGAGCGGCGCCGAGGACGCCCGAGCGGGGCCGTACGAGATGTAGGCCGCCTGGTCGGCGAGACGCTGCGTGTCCGTGGCGAAGTAGAGGAAGTCCAGCACGCGTGCGAGACGGTCCTCCGGCAGATCCTCGGGGATCACCCAGCCGTCGAGGTCGAGCATCTGCCATTCCCAGGCCATCGCGATGGGCTGGCCCTGCTCGGCGATGGCCGAGAACCAACGGCCGTTGTAGGAGGTGCCCATCACCACCTCGCCGTCGGCGAGCAGCTGCACCGCCTCGGCGGCGGAGGTCCACCAGATGGTCTCGTCCTTGATCGCGTCGAGCATCTCGAAGGCGCGGGCGATGCCCTCTTCGGTCTCGAGCATGTCGTAGACATCCTCGTAGGCGACGCCGTCGCACAGAAGCGCCCATTCCATGTTCGCGATCGGGTTGCGGTTGAGCGCACGGCGACCCGGATAGGTCTCGAGATCGAACAGATCGCAGGCGCCGGTCGGCGCGGCAACGCCCTCGGGCATGAGGTCGGTGCGGTAGGCGACGGCGGTCGAGAACACGATCTGCGGGATGAAGCAGTCCGACACGATCATGTCGCCGAAATCGTCGCTGGCAGAGGTGCCGTCGGGCGCGGGGGCCAGAATCTCGTCGTGATCGACTTCCATCGCCAGGCCTTCGTCGCAAAGACGGATGGCGTCTGCTGCCTCGACGTCGACGAGGTCCCAGGTCACGTTGCCGGCCTCGTTCATGGCGCGCAGGCGGGCCACTGCTTCGGACGAGCTTTCGTCCCAGATGACCTCGAGGCCTTCATTCGCCTCCTGGTAGGGGTTGGAATAGGCGTTGATCTGGCTCGACTGGTATGCGCCGCCCCAGCTGACCAGGGTCATGCTGTCGGCCATGTCCTGGGCCATCGCGCCGGGTGCCGCGAGCGCCGCACCGGTGGTCAAAAGCATAAGGCTCTTGAGTTTCATTACAGTACCTCTTTTTGTTGCACTTTGTTGGGTCCCCCGAATTCGGGATCGTTCTTGTTGGTCTTGGGCTGGCCGCGACGCAGTTTTTCGACGCGGCCGAACCAGGCTCATGCGTCGAGCGCCCGGCAATCCTGCGGGCGCCAGCCGATCTCGATCCTCTCACCGGGTTGCAGCCGGCGCTGATCGGGGGCGTTGCGCGTCTTGATGATGAAATCGTCCCGGCCCGCCACCTTCAGGCGGGTGCGGTAGATGTCGCCCATGTAGATGAACTCCGCCACCTCGGCCTGGATCGTGTGCGCATCCGGGCTCAGGCGGTCGCGGTTGTATTCCACCCGCTCCGGCCGGATCGAGATGAGCGTGCGCTCTCCCACGGAACCCACGTTCACCGGCACTGCGTCGATCACCTCGCCATCGTCGAGCGTCACCTCGGCGCGGCCGTTCTCGATCTTCGAGACGGTGCCGTGCAGCGTGTTGTTCTCGCCGATGAACTGCGCGACGAAACTGTTCTGCGGCTGTTCGTAAAGGATGTCTGGCGGGTCGAGCTGCTGGATGCGGCCGTCATCGAACACCGCGACGCGGTCGGACATCGTCAGCGCCTCGGTCTGGTCGTGGGTCACGTAGACAACGGTGATCCCCAGCCGGTGGGCAAGGTTGGTGATCTCGAACTGCATATGCTCGCGCAACTGCTTGTCGAGCGCGCCGAGCGGTTCATCCATCAAGACGAGTTCCGGCTCGAAGACGAGCGCTCGTGCAAGCGCGATGCGCTGCTGCTGCCCGCCCGAAAGCTGCGCAGGACGGCGGCCCGCGAACTGACCCATCTGCACCATGTCGAGCGCGCGGGTGATCTTCTCCTCGCGATCGGACTTGCCCATGCCGCGCACTTCGAGCGGGAAGGCGAGGTTCTCGGCCACCGTCATGTGCGGGAACAGCGCGTAGTTCTGGAACACCATCCCGATGCCGCGCTTGTGCGGCGGGATGTTGTTGATGGGCTTTCCGTCGAGCGTGATCTCGCCGTGGGTCGCTGTCTCGAACCCGGCCAGCATCATCAGACAGGTCGTCTTGCCGGAACCCGAGGGCCCCAGCATCGTCAGGAACTCGCCCTTGCCGATCGAAAGGTTCAGGTCCTTCACGACCAGCGTTTCGCCGTCGTAGCTCTTCTGCACGCGGTCGAATTGAACGAACGCGTCGTTGGATTGGGAGGTCAAGCCTCACTCCCCCTGTTGTGGTGCCGAATGTGTCCTTCGGCTGCGCTTAGTAAAACAAGCATGGGGTTCCTGTGCAACCGTCCTTCTCGGACAGGGTCGCGAAGACGCCGTGACCGGCGACAAGTGTCTGTTCAGGATGAATAAAGTGGCGAGGGAGCGGCGGCTTTCCATGCGATCGACCGGCCTTGCCGCCGGTTTGCGACGCCTGGCGATCATCGAGGATGCGCCCGATCCGGGACGCGCGCGCCGCCTCCCGCTCGTGGCGCCACAGGACATCCATGGCGGGCGAGGACGGGGGATCGCCACCCGTTCGACAGGTGGCCGTGTCACTGGCTCTGCGAGAAGAATGGTGCGGTCGAGAAGACTCGAACTTCCACGGGAGTTACCCCACAGCGACCTCAACGCTGCGCGTCTACCAATTCCGCCACGACCGCACGTGATCAGGTAGTCGGGCGGTCTTTAGCCGAGGCGAATGGCCTTGTGAAGGGGGTCGGAACAAAAATCGCAGGGCACCGGAATCCGCGCGAAAAAGAAGGGGCGGGTCGCATCGGACCCGCCCCTCCATGGCACTTCGAAAGGGCCTTACTGGTTGACGCGGAACGTCGGCAGCGCCGCGGCGGGCTGCTGCGCCTGAACCGGCTGAGGCATCGCCGCTCCCTGGCCAAGCTGCATGGTGGCCGCCCGCAGGAGCGCGGGACGCTCGGGCTGACCCGGCATGAAGGCGGGCTCCGCCCCCTGCTCCAGCGCCGAGATCGAGGCCTCGTACCACTGCATGGCGAGATCGCGGCGGCTGTTGGTGCCGAAGCCCTCGCGCAGGTGGTGGCCCAGCAGCTCGCCGTAGGCCGGCTCGCCCAGCGCGACCAGCATCAGGGCGGAGCCCACGGCCATCCGCATGTCGTCCTGGGCGTAGCCCACGGCCAGACAGACGCGGCTCGTCGCGGCCAGATCGCCCGGCGCGATTCCGGTGCCCACCGCGAATTCCTGCATCTCGGCCGTCAGCGCCGCCTGCTCGATCAGCGAGACACGGTCGACTTCGCCGGAGAGCATCGACGAGAAGGCGCCGCACTGTTCGGCGATCTGGGCCTGGGTGAGGCCGGTGATCTGGCCCATGAGCTCTTCCCCGCGCGCCATGGCGTAGGTCCGCGCGACGCAGAACTGCTCGCCCAGCGCCTGGCCGGGATCGTTCATCGTGGCCAGCGTGACGTAGCCGCCGTTCGACGACGTCTGCAGCATGACCGCGTTGCAAGCATTGGCCAGCGACATGCGCGGCTGGCTGTTGGCGAAGAGGTTGGGCAACTGGCCACCGGTCGCCCCGGCGGAGGGCGCAGCCGGCGCGGCGACGACGGTCGTACCGGGCTGCACCGGCGTCTGCGGACCGGGGTTCACGATCACGGTCGTGCCGGGCTGTTGCACCTGAGGCGCGGGCGATACGCTCTGGACCGGGCCGCCCTGCAGGCTGTTGCGGTAGGCGAACAGGAGCGACTGGCCGCTGAGGCCGGTCTGCTGCGCGCCGCCCTGCTGGGTCGCCCAGTAGTAGGCGTCCATCAGGAAGTCGAACTGGTAGCTCGCGAATTCGCGCCCGTTCACCGGGTAGCCCATCGAGGCCTGGTAGCGCTCGATCGCGGAGCGCGTGCCGGGGCCGACTTGGCCGTCGACGGTTCCGGCATTGTAACCGAAGTAGTTCAGCGCGGCCTGCGTCTCGCGGCCCTGCTGGGTCGCGGGGATGCCCGGACGCACGACGCGGGTGCCGGTGGTGCGGGTGCGCTGCCCCTGGTTCTGGCCGGCGGCATAGCCGATGATGCCACCGATGATGGCGCCGCCGATGAATTCGCCGGCATCGGCCTCGGCTCTCTCGGCCGGCACGAGCGCGAGCGCGGCAACGAGGCTCGCGGATGTCAGGAATTTGCCGATCATGTTTCCCTCCAGGTAAACTCGGTCAACTTCAATACTGCTCAAAGTCTATCACAGGCTCCGGTCAGGCCGAGAAAAAAATGGCCGGGATCAGGAAAACCCTACCCCGCGGAAGGCCTGCGCCGCAGCCGCCTGGCAAGCGAGGGCCCGGCAAGAAGGGCCGCCACGCCGAGCGCGGCGATCCAGACGCCGGCATCGGGCCGGTCGGGCAGGAAGACCTCGTTCAGGGTCCGCCCGGGCAGGATCGTCAGGACACCGGCAAGGCCGAGCCCCTGCCAGTAGAGGCCGTGCATCCGCGCCCGGTGCGCGGCGATCCGGCCGGCCCGCGCGTCGCAAACGCCATGCAAGAGGTTCAACAGGACCCAGACCGAAAGCAGGTGGATCGCGCCGAACCCGCCCGCGATCGGCAGGACGAACGCGTCGATCAGGAAAGATGACACCGCCGTGCCCGCCATCGCGAGGACCCAGGCGTATCCGGCGATGCGGTGCAACCGGTCGCGCCGCTGCCGGTAGATGCTGATGGGACCGATAAGGAGTGCGGCCATGGCGCCCCCCAGATGCAGGGCAATGGCGGGCGGCAGCCCAGCGAGCGGTGCGGGATCGAACATGGCGCGTCTCCTTTCCTGATACTGTCCTGTCGGTCCTGTCCCGGCGGCGCGGTTGTGCGTTGCGCCGGGGGATGCCACTCTCCTCGTCGACGGCGGCGCCCGGGCGCCAGTGTCCATGCGCAACCAACGGAGAGACTTCGTGAACGGACGCCAACCGCAGACCGCGCTTCGCGAGTTGCGGCGCCATTTCGCCAGTCCCGTGACCCTGGGCACGCTTCTCGCCATCTCGGCGATGCTGACGCTCGTCGCCCCTTTCGGCACCGATGCCAGTCTCCCGCTCGGCGGGCGCGCGCTCTACTGGAGCGCGCTGGTGCTGGCGACATACGCCACCGGCTACGCGGTCGATGTCGCGCTGCGCCCGCGTCTTGCGCACCGCGTCGCGCAGGCCGTCCTTCCGCTGGCCATCGCGCTTGCCGTGACCCTGATCGTGATCGGCGTGAACCGGTTCGCCTTCGGCAGCTTTCCGGACGGCGACGGCCGGATCGGCGATGTGCTGACGATCTTCGCCGTCGCCGCACTCGCGGCAGGCGCGGTCCAGATGGTCTCGGGCGTCATGGACCGCAGCCGCTCTGCGCCCGAGACGGCAGCGCCCGCCATCCTCGACCGCCTGCCGCTGGACAAGCGCGGCGCGCTCGTGGCTCTGTCGGTGGAGGATCACTATGTCCGCGTCAGGACCGTGAAGGGCGAGGACATGCTGCTCATGCGCCTGTCCGACGCCATCCGGGAGACCGCGCCTGAGCCGGGCCTTCGGGTCCACCGCTCGCACTGGGTGGCAACGGCTGCGGTGCGGGCGGCCAGGCGCGAGGGCGACCGCGCGATCCTTTCGATGAGCGCCGGGGGTGACATTCCCGTCAGCCGGTCGCATATGCCCGCCGTGAAGGACGCGGGCCTGCTGCCCCGCTGAGGCCAGAGGACGCCCGCATGGTGGAATGGATCACCTCAGACACGCCCGTGCCCTACGCCGAGGCGGTGGCGTTCATGGAGGCGCGCGCCGAGGCCATCGCGCGGGGCGAGGCCGGCGAGGCGATCTGGCTGCTGGAGCATCCGCCACTTTATACCGCGGGCACCTCCGCCGACCCCGCCGATCTGCGCGACCCCGACCGCTTCCCCGTCTTCGAGACCCGGCGCGGCGGTCAGTATACCTATCACGGCCCGGGGCAGCGGGTGGCCTACGTGATGCTGGACCTGAACACACGCGGCCGCGACGTGCGCGCCTTCGTCCAGCGGCTCGAAGCCTGGGTCATAGCGGCCCTGGCGGAGTTCAACCTGCGGGGCGAGGTGCGGCCGGGGCGCGTCGGGGTCTGGGTCGCCCGCCCCGACAAGCCACCCCTGCCCGACGGCACACCGCGCGAGGACAAGATCGCGGCCATCGGCGTGCGCATCCGGCGGTGGGTCACCTTCCACGGGATCTCGGTCAACGTGGAACCGGACCTGAACCATTTCGAGGGAATCGTTCCTTGCGGAATCGAGGGGCACGGGGTGACAAGTCTGGTCGATCTCGGACTGCCGGTGACGATGGCAGACCTCGATGTGGCGCTGAAACGGGGCTTCAACGAAGTGTTCGGGCCCGACTGATCGCGAACAGCGCTTCGCCGGACCTCGTGCGACCCTGCGCCGCACGGACCACCCGAAGCCCCAAAAACCCCGCCTTCACATTGATCTGGGACAATTTTTCCCACCTTGTGTCGCGGCTTTCCGACGCGGACCGCGTTGCCATGTCAACCACCGCCTTCTAATAACTATCCAAGAACGCGAGGGAGGAGTCCGTCAAGGCTCCCCTGCTCAACAGCAGAACAGGAGACGACCATGGCAGACGCCACGCTGTCGGGACATGATCACGAGCGGCCGGGGTTCTTCACCCGGTGGTTCATGTCCACGAACCACAAGGACATCGGCATCCTCTACCTCTTCACGGCCGGCCTCGTGGGCCTCATCTCGGTCGCCTTCACGGTGTACATGCGGATGGAGCTGATGGAGCCGGGGGTGCAGTACATGTACCTCGCCTTCGAAAGCTCGCCGGCCGCGCTTGAAAACCTCTTCACCCGCGTGGGCGAGGCACTCGCCACCGCGGGCGGCGGAACCAACGCCTTCGCCGACCAGCTCTCGGCCTTGCAGGGCACGCTCATGGCGGCCGTGTCGGGCGCCGGCGAGGAGGCGCGTCTCGTGGTGGACGGCGCACTTCGTGCCGACGTGATCCAGACCCTCGACACCTTGGCAGCCAGCGCGAACCCGGGCGAAGCCTCGGCGCTGCTGGGGCTCAAGGACCAGCTCGACGGTCAGGCGGACGGGCACCTCTGGAACGTGCTGATCACCGGCCACGGCGTCCTGATGATGTTCTTCGTCGTCATCCCCGCCCTCTTCGGCGGCTTCGGCAACTACTTCATGCCGCTGATGATCGGCGCGCCGGACATGGCCTTCCCGCGGCTGAACAACCTGTCGTACTGGATGTATGTCGCCGGCACCGCGCTCGCCTTCTGCGCGGTCTTCATCGACGGCGGCGCGGGTCCGGGCTGGACGTTCTACCCGCCGCTTTCCTGGCAGGACGCACCGACCAGCCGCGCCGTGGACTTCGCGATCTTCGCCGTCCACGTCTCGGGCGCCTCGTCGATCCTCGGGTCGATCAACTTCATCACGACCTTCCTCAACATGCGTGCGCCGGGCATGACGCTGCACAAGGTGCCGCTCTTCGCATGGTCGATCTTCGTCACCGCGTGGCTTCTGCTCCTGTCACTGCCGGTTCTGGCGGGCGCGATCACCATGCTGCTCACGGACCGCAACTTCGGGACGACGTTCTTCGACGTCTCGGGCGGCGGCGACCCGGTCCTGTTCCAGCACATCTTCTGGTTCTTCGGGCACCCCGAGGTCTACATCGTGATCCTGCCGGCCTTCGGCGTGATCAGCCACGTGGTCTCGACCTTCTCGAAGAAGCCGATCTTCGGCTACCTGCCGATGGTCTACGCGCTGGTGGCGATCGGCGGCCTCGGCTTCGTCGTGTGGGCGCACCACATGTACACGGTGGGCATGACCCTGACCCAGCAGGCCTACTTCATGGTCGCCACGATGGTGATCGCGGTGCCGACGGGCATCAAGATCTTCTCGTGGATCGCCACGATGTGGCAGGGCTCCATCAGCTTCAAGACGCCGATGCTGTTCGCCATCGGGTTCATCTTCCTCTTCACGCTGGGTGGCGTGACCGGGATCATCCTGTCCCAGGCGGGCGTGGACCGGGCCTATCACGACACCTACTACGTCGTGGCGCACTTCCACTACGTGATGAGCCTCGGCGCCGTCTTCGGCATCTTCGCGGCGGTCTACTACTGGTTCACCAAGATGAGCGGGCGGGCCTATCCCGAATGGGCGGGCAAGCTGCACTTCTGGACGTTCTTCATCGGTGCGAACCTGACGTTCTTCCCGCAGCACTTCCTCGGCCGCCAGGGCATGCCGCGCCGCTACATCGACTATCCGGACGCCTTCGCGCTCTGGAACTACGTCTCGTCGATCGGCGCATTCATCTCCTTCGCCTCGTTCATCTTCTTCATCGGCGTCGTCTTCTATGCCCTGAAGTACGGCCGCCGCGTGGAAGAGCCGGCCTACTGGGGCGAGCATGCCGACACGCTGGAATGGACGCTGCCCAACCCGCCGCCGGAGCACACCTTCGAAGAGCTTCCGACGCGCGAGATGTGGGACAGGCAACCGCACCACTGATGGGCCCATGCCGATCCTGACCGAAACGACAGAGGCCCCGGCATCGCCCGGGGCCTCTTCGCCTGAGGCGGACGGGCGCGGCGCGCCGCGGCTGCGGCTCAGGCTGACTCCGCACAAGTCGCTCACGCCCGAGGGCTTCGTCTGGTTCATCGGCGTGACGGCGGCGCTGATTTCCGTGCCGCTCTTCTCGATCCTCGGAACCGCGGTATTCTGGGCGCTTCTCCCCTTCATCGTCGCCGCGGTCTGGGCCATCTGGGTGGCGCTGAAACGGTCGTGGCGCGACCGGGAGCTCTACGAGGAAGTCACGCTGTGGGACGACCTCATCCGGATCGAGCGGCACGAGCCGCGGAGGCGCACGCCGCTGGACTGGGAAGCGAACCCCTACTGGGTGCGCGTCGCGCTCCACTCCAAGGGTGGGCCGGTCCCGAACTACCTGACGCTGTCGGGCGGCGGCCGCGAGGTGGAACTCGGGGCCTTCCTGACACCGGTGGAACGGGTCGAGCTGAAGGACCGTCTCGAACGCGTTCTCCGGAGCGCCTGACCCGGCGTCCGGCCTGCTCAGTTCTCCAGCCGGTAGATCTCGTGGCAGCCCGAGCAGCTCTCGCCGATCCGGGCCACGACGGGGCTGAGTGCGGCGCGCGTGTCGGGCAGGCCCACCGCCTCGGCACGGGCCAGCGCCGCGAGCTCCAGCGCACGCCCCTCGAAATCGTCGAAATTCTCCCAGATCTCGGGGCGCGCCTCAGTCCGGGGATCTGTCTCGGGGGCTCGGAAAAGGTCGACCGAGGCCTCGGAAAGGGCCGCAAGCTCGTTCAGCGCGGCGCGCGCCCGTTCCACATCGAAGGAGGAGGTTCCGCGCACCATCGGCACGAGAACCTCCATCTGCCGCGCCATCGCCGTCATGTTGTCCATGCGCGCGAGAACCGCTGTATTCCGGACACCGGTGTGGGCCGCGGCCATCGCGGCCAGACCGACACCGAACGCCGCTGCGAGTGCCGTGCATTTCATTCGGGCCTCCCGTGTTCGTCCCCGGAGACGACACCGAAACCCGACAAGACCCGATCGGTCACCCCCCTGCCGGGCCAGCTCTCCGAAGACGTGGCCGACGGGCAACGCGGCCGGGGTCTACCCCAGCCGCGCCTTCACAGCGGGACCGACAGCGCCGAAATCCATCTGGCCCGTGTATTTCGACTTGAGAACGCCCATGACCCGGCCCATGTCGCGCAGGCCCTCGGCGCCGGTTTCCGCGATCGCGGCCTCGATCGCGGCCGTAACCTCGGACGCGCCCAGTCGCCGGGGCAGATATTCCTCGATCACCGAAATTTCCGCGAGTTCCTTCTCGGCCAGTTCAAGTCGCCCGCCTTCCTCGTAGGCGCGCGCGCTCTCCTGGCGCTGCTTGACCATCTTGCCCAGGATCGCCAGCACCTCGGCCTCGCCGACGCCCTCGGTCTCGCCTTTGCCGCGGGCGGCGATATCCTGGTCCTTCACGGCGGCACTGATCAGCCGCAACGTCGACAGCCGCGTGGCGTCCTTGTCGCGCATCGCCTCCTTGAGGCCATTGCCGATCCGTTCTCTCAGTCCCATTCCCATGGCGCATGTCCCCGATGCTGACCCGAAGGCCGTTGCCGGCCCATCCCGGTTCCGGATGGCCCTAGATAAGGTAGCTTGGGCGCAACGACAACGGTTCCGCCGCGTTGCAGCGAAACCGCGCGGGGCGCCGCCGCTTGACCGCGCCCGGCGCGCTCCGTAAACCCCGGCGGGATCGGGCGCGCGCGGGCGCGCCACCGCGCCCCCAAGCTGCCCCGGGAGAGCACCATGCCGAAGACACCCACCGCCTGCCTCGCCCTTGCCGACGGAACCCTTTTCTTCGGCCAAGGCTTCGGCGCCACGGGCACGCGCGTGGCGGAACTCTGCTTCAACACCGCGATGACGGGCTACCAGGAGATCATGACCGACCCCTCCTATGCCGGGCAGGTCGTGACCTTCACCTTTCCCCATATCGGCAATACCGGCGTCACGCCGGAAGATGACGAGACGGGGGAACCGGTCGCCGAGGGCATGGTCGTGAAATGGGATCCGACGGAGCCCTCGAACTGGCGCGCGACCGGAGATCTGGTGAGCTGGCTCGAACGGACCGGACGGATCGGGATCGGCGGGCTCGACACCCGCCGGCTGACGCGCGCGATCCGCCAGCAGGGTGCGCCCCACGTCGCCATCGCCCACGACCCCGAGGGCCGCTTCGACATCGAGGCGCTGGTGGCGGCCGCGCGCGGGTTCCGCGGTCTTGTCGGCCTCGACCTCGCCCGCGACGTCACCTGCGCGCAATCCTACCGCTGGGACGAGATGCGGTGGGCCTGGCCCGAGGGATACCTGCGCCGCGATCCCGCCATCCCCGCGCCGAAGGTCGTCGCCCTCGACTACGGGGCAAAGCGGAACATTCTGCGTTGCCTCGCCTCGGCGGGCTGCGACGTGACCGTGATGCCCGCCACGACGACCGCGGAGGAGGTTCTGGCCCAAAACCCCGATGGCGTGTTCCTCTCCAATGGCCCCGGCGATCCGGCGGCGACCGGCGCCTATGCCGTGCCGATGATCCGCGGCATCCTCGACCGGGAGCTGCCGGTGTTCGGCATCTGCCTTGGCCACCAGATGCTGGCGCTGGCGCTCGGCGCGAAGACGATCAAAATGAACCACGGACATCACGGCGCGAACCACCCCGTGAAGGATCTCGAGACCGGCAAGGTCGAGATCACCTCGATGAACCACGGCTTCACCGTCGACAGCCAGACGCTTCCCGACGGCGTGCTGGAGACGCATGTCAGCCTTTTCGACGGCTCCAACTGCGGCATCCGGCTGAAGGATCGCCCGGTCTTCTCGGTGCAGTACCACCCCGAGGCCAGCCCGGGTCCGCAGGACAGCTTCTATCTCTTCCGGCGCTTCACCGAGGCGATGCAGGCCCGCGCCACGGCCGAGGCCTGAGGCCCACACGCCAACCGTTAACCGACCGTTAACAGCTTTCGTTCAAGTTGCGCCAAACGCCTAGAGGTTGTGGCGCAAGATGGACGGTGAGCCCACGGACGGCCTGGTCGGCGATGCCGACACGGGTTCGTTGCGTCTCTCGACGGGAGAGACCGGTCCCGATGTCGTGCCGCTTGGGCGACCGCCGGCGGCACGCGCGGCAAGGAAACTCCGTGTCGTGGTGCGACAGGAGGATCCGTTCGACGACCGGATGTCGTCGGACGCGCGCCTGGCCCGTGTCCTCGTGCGGCGCGGCCTCGTTGAGGTGGCGCAGGCACGTGCGGCCCTGGGCACCGCCCGGGAACTCGATCTGCCGCTCGGCCACGTCCTTCACGCCCGGGGCGCGATCGGGGAAGAAGCGCTGTTGTCCGCGCTGGCGGAGGTCCATCACACGGGCTGCGCAGATCTTTCGTCCCGCCCGCCCGACCCGGCCCTCGCCGCCCTCCTGCCCCGCGACATCGCGCTGGCCGCCGAGGCGGTGCCGTGGCACGACGCGGGCGGCGCGGTGGTGGTGGCAACGGCCCGGCCCGACCTCGCCTCGATCCTGGCCGAGGCCGCGCCCGAGGGGACCCGGATCATCCCGGCCCTCGCCCGGCGGGACGAGATCCTGGCGGCGCAGACGCTGCTCTGGGGCCCGGAGATGGCGCGGGAGGCCGAGACCCGCGCGCCGGAGCACCTGTCGTGCCGGACCTGGAAACCCGCGCGGGTCCTGGCCATCGCCGTCCTGACCCTGATGGCGTTCGCCGTGGCCGAGGTTCTCGCACCGCTCGAGGTCTCCATCGTCGTCTTCGCCGTGGCGATCCTCGCCTTCTTCGCCAACATCACGCTGAAGGCAGCGGCCTTCGCGACCATGCTCCTGTCCGGCGGACGGCCGCGACAGGTCGCACGCCCCGACATCGCCCCCCGTCTGCTGCGCCCGCCCGTCGTCAGCCTTCTCGTGCCGCTCTACCGCGAGGCGGAGATCGCCGGCCGCCTCGTGCGGCTGCTCGCGCGCCTGCGGTATCCGCCCGAACGGCTGGACGTGATCCTGCTTCTGGAGGCCGACGACGACGTGACGGCCGAGGCGCTGCGCGACGCCGATCTGCCGCCCTGGATGCGCGCGATCACGGTGCCGCCCGGCCATCCGAGGACCAAGCCCCGGGCGCTGAACTACGCATTGAATTTCGCGCGCGGCGAGATCGTGGGCATCTACGACGCCGAAGATCACCCAGACCCCAACCAGGTCGCTGACGTGGTGCGCCGTTTCGACGAGGTGCCGCGCGACGTTGCCTGCCTGCAGGGACGGCTCGACTACTACAATGCCGACCACAACCTGATGGCCCGCCTCTTCACCATCGAATACGCCTCGTGGTTCCGCGTCCTCCTGCCCGGCGTTCAGCGCCTCGGGCTGGTCGTGCCCCTGGGCGGAACGACCGTTTTCCTGCGCCGCGACGCCCTGGAGGAGGTAGGTGGCTGGGACGCCCACAACGTGACCGAGGATGCCGAGCTGGGTCTGCGGCTCGCAAGGGCGGGCTACCGGACGGAACTCATCGACACCACGACCTTCGAGGAGGCGAATGCAGCGGTCCTGCCCTGGGTGCGGCAGCGTTCGCGCTGGCTGAAGGGGTACCTCATCACCTGGGCGACGGCGATGCGCCGGCCGCGCGCGCTCTGGCGCGACCTCGGGGCCTGGCGGTTCTTCGGGCTGCAGGCGCAGTTCCTGACCGCGGTTCTCGGTTTCTTCCTCGCCCCGCTTCTGTGGAGCCTCGCGTTCGTGCCGTTCGGGATGCCCCACCCGCTCGACGCGGTGCTGGCACCGGAGCAGTACCTTTGGCTCGGCGTCCTGATGATCTTGTCCTTCGTGCTGTCGGTCGCCGTCTCCGTCCATGCCTGCGCCGCGCCGCACCTGCGCCATTTGCGCAAGCTCGCGCCGCTGGTGGAGGTCTACTACACGCTCGGAACATTCGCAGCCTGGCTCGGCGCGCTGGAGCTGACGGCGCGGCCATTCTTCTGGGCCAAGACGCAGCACGGTGTCTACGGGGCGCCGCCCGTGGATACACACGGAGAACCGCCGGAAGACACCTGAGCCTCAGCCGCCGGTGGTGCCCGCCTCTTCCTTCAGCCGGACGACGAAAGCGATCGACAGATGGTCCTTCAGCGCCTGCGCCGCGCGCGCCCCGTCGCGCTCGCCGATGGCGTCCACGATCGCCGCATGTTCCTGCAGCGCCTTCTCACCCCGCCCCGCGGCGGCAAGCGACGTGCGCGCCATCAGCGCCATGGAGCGGTAGACGAGGTCGAGCTGCTGCACGAGGAAGCGGTTGTGCGAGGCGAGATGGATCTGGTGATGGAACCGCCGGTTGGCGCGTGCCAGCGCCTCGGGATCGCCGAGAAGCGCGTGGTCGGCCTCAACCATGTCGCGCAGGACCTGGACCTCCTCTTCCGCGGCGTGCTGGGCGGCGAGGCGCGCGGCCAGCCCCTCCAGCTCCTGCCGGACGGCATAAAGCTCGGCCATCTGCGCGTGGTCGAGCGAGGCCACGATCAGCGAGCGGCCATCGCGGGTCAGAAGGCTCTGGGTCTCCAGACGCTGCAACGCCTCGCGGATCGGCGTGCGGCTCACGCCGAAGCGGTCGGCCAGTTCGCTTTCCACCAGCCGGTCGCCGGGGCGGTAGATCCCCTGGTCGATCGCATCGAGGATCAGGTCGTAGGCGTCGCGGTGCGGCAGGGCCTTTGGCTTCATATCTCGGTATCCCTTTGCATTCCGTCACGCTATGGAGCGCGCACCCCCTTGTCCAGACTGGACAAAGGGCGACACAAGGCCCTAGGTCGTGACCATGCCCGCAGAACGCTTTTCCCATGTCGAGACCTGGGTCTTCGACCTCGACAACACGCTCTACCCGCCCGAGACGGCGTTGTTCGAGCAGATCAATGCCCGGATGACGGCCTATGTCATGCGCGTGGCCGGCGTCGGCGCGGAGGAGGCCGACCGGCTGCGCCACGACTACTGGCGCATCCACGGCACGACGCTGGCAGGCCTGATCGAGCATCACGGCGTCGATCCCGAGCCTTACCTGGAGGAAGTGCACGAGATCGACTTCAGCGTGCTGAGCCCCGACGAAGTGCTGGCGGATCGCATCGCCGCCCTGCCGGGGCGCCGGATCGTCTACACCAACGGCAGCGCGCCCTATGCCGCGCGGGTGCTGGCGGCGCGCGGTTTCTCGGGCCTGTTCGACGCGGTCTACGGGGTGGAGCACGCGGGATACCGGCCCAAGCCGCGGCGCGACGCCTTCGAGACGGTCTTCGCCCGCGACGGGCTGAACCCCGCGCGCGCCGCGATGTTCGAGGACGATCCCCGCAACCTCGCCGCGCCCCACGCCATGGGGATGCGCACGGTCCATGTCGCGCCGGAACCGGAACCGGCCGAGCATATCCACCACCACACGGACGACCTCGCGGCGTTCCTCGGGCTTCTAAGGCCCTGAGCCCCCGGCAGGACAGAGTGCCGCGTCGAAGCGCATGGGCCCCCGCCCTATCTTCCCGCCCATGAACGAGATCGTGGATATCGACGTCTTCGTGTCCGGTGGCGGTGTCGCCGGGTTGACCGCGGCCATCGCCTTCGCACAGGCGGGCTTCCGCACGCTTTGCGCCGACCCGGCCCCGCCCGTGACCAACCGCGAGGCCAAGGGTGCCGACCTGCGCACCACGGCCTTCCTGCAGCCCAGCCAGGCCTTCCTCGACCGGATCGGCCTGTGGGATCGTCTGGCGCCCCACGCCATGCCTCTGCAGGTCATGCGCATCGTGGACGCGGGCGGCGAAGTGCCGGAGCCGCGCGTGGCGCACGACTTCGACGCCGCGGACATCTCGGACAAACCCTTTGGCTGGAACCTTCCCAACTGGCTGCTCCGGCGCGAGATGGTGGCGCACCTCGCCACGCTCCCGCTCGCCGAGTTCCGCCCCGGCACGGGGACCGCGCATGTCCTGACCCGCGCCGAGGAGGCGCGCGTGACGCTCAGCGATGGAACGCGCCTGCGCGCGAAGCTGATCGTGGGGGCGGACGGACGCACATCGCCCGTGCGGGAGGCCGCGGGGATCGGGGTGCGGACGCTGCGTTACGGGCAGAAGGCGCTGGCCTTCGCCGTCACCCACCCGATCCCGCATGAAAATGTCTCGACCGAGATCCACCGCTCGGGCGGCCCCTTCACGCTGGTGCCGCTGCCGGACTGGACCGGCGAGGACGGGATCGCGCGCCCCTCCTCCGCCATCGTCTGGATGGAGCGCGGGCCAGAGATCAAGCGCCTGTTGGCGCTGGATATTCCCGAATTCGAGGCGGCGATGACGGAACGCTCCGCGCATCTCTTCGGTCCGCTGAAACTGGTGTCGCAACGCACCGTCTGGCCGATCATCAGCCAGATCGCCGACCGGATGGAGGGCGAGCGGACCGCACTTATCGCCGAGGCGGCACATGTACTGCCACCCATCGGCGCACAGGGCCTGAACATGAGCCTCGCCGACCTGCGGACGCTTCTGGATCTCGCGGAGGCGCATCGGGACGACCCGGGCGCCCGCCCGCTCCTGCAGCGCTACGCCCGCGCGCGGCATGCCGAGGTCGTCGCCCGCGTGACCGGGATCGACGCGCTGAACCGCGCCTCGATGGTCGAGGCGCAAGGATTGAGGGACATGCGGATGCGCGCGCTCGACGCGATCTATCGCGTGGCGCCCGTCCGTCGGGTCCTGATGCAGACCGGGCTCGGCGCCCGGGGCTGATTTCCGTCAGAGACCGCGCAGCAGACGGTCGGCCGCCCGCATCGCGGCATCGTATTCGTCAGCCGTCGTGCCGTCAGCCATGGCGAAGTTCATGATCCGCTCGACCATCAGCGGCGAAACGAAAGTCTCGCACAGCATCCGCCCCGCACCGGTGGACCAGGTGCCGGGGAACAGCGTGTCACGGCGCCCCGCACGCCCCCACAGACGCGACAGCGCGGCGGGAAGCTCGGGATCGGCCATCGCCTGCCGCAGCAAACGCTGAAGCGGCCAGCCGCCATCGGACAATAGCTGCATCGTCTCGAAAAGACCGAGCGGCCAGTCCTCGTCGATGATAGCCCGGTCGAGCATCTGGCCCGCAAACCGCTGCAGGAAGGCCCACTCGGCCTCGGGCCAGCTGTCGGCACGACCCGGGGCGAACTGCGCCATGGCCCGGCCAAGGTCCTCACCCTGTGGAAGGTGGCCCGCGGCCAGCATCTCGAGGATGCGCGGCAGAAGGAAACGGAAGACCGCACGATCGGTCCGCGAGACGACCTGGATACCGGAGCGTCCGCGCTCTTCTCCCGCGGCACGGGCCAGCCAGGCGGTCACGTCCTCGGATGTCCAGTCGCGCGCGGCACGCCCAGAAAGCAGCCGGGCCTGCGCCCGATCTGCGCAGAGCGCACAGGAACATCCCGGCGCATGACGCGGCGCGGGTCGGTCGAAACGGCGGTAGGCCTCTTCGACAAGGCGATGGAACGGGCCACCGGACGCGACGCGGACGGGGCGCTGGGGCGGAATGTTCTGCTCGTGTTTCATGAGGTGAGTCTGAGCAGATGATGTTGGCGGCTGTATGGCCGAAATGCTTAGCCAATTGGGCCGGGCCGCCTTTCTTCGGACAAAAGTACGTTCGCCTCGACACCGCCCACGCCCGGCAATGTCATGATCCGCCGCCTCAGCACGCGCTCGAAATCCGGCAGGTCGCGCGCCACGACGCGTAGCCGGTAGTCATATAGGCCGAGGACATGCTCGACGGTCTGGACCTCGGGAATAGCCGAGACTGCGCGCTCGAAATCCTCGAGGCTGACGCGCCCCTTCGCGGCGAGCTTCACGCCCAGGAACACGGTCACACCGAAGCCCAGCGCCTCGAGGTCGAGGTCGAGTCGCCGCGGGCCGAGGATACCCGCCTCCGTCAGTCGCCGGACCCGCCGCCAGGCCGCCGACTGGCTGAGTCCCACGCGCCGCCCAAGCGCGCTCGCCTTCAGCGTCGCATCCTCGCTCAGCGCGCGCAGGATCGCGCGGTCGGTGGCGTCGAGATCCAGGCTCATAGCGGCAGGGTCTGCTCGTTCTTGATCGGGGCGACGTGCATCAGCGCCTCGATGTCGGCGATGTGCGGCAGGGTCAGGATGCGCTCGCGGTAGATCTCCTGGTAATGCCCCATCGTGCGGGCAATCACGGCGAGACGCGTGTCCACCCGGCCGAGGAAGGTCTGGATCTCGGTCACCTCCGGGATCTCGCGCGCGGCGGCGATGAACTCGTCGAAGGACCGCGGCGCCGTCTTGTCGAGCGTGATACGCAGGGAGACCAGCACCGAGTAGCCGAGCGCGGGCCAGTCGATCTCCATCCGCTGCCCCTTGAGCACGCCCTGCGCCTGCAACCGCTCAAGCCGCGCGTAACAGGTGGCCAGCGGCAGCCGCACCGCCTCGGCCAGCTCCGCGATGGGTTGGGCGGGATCCGCCTGAAGTCGCCGCAGGATGCGCCGGTCGCGGTCGTCGAGCATGATTTTTCTCGATTTTGGTCTAATGGTGAGTGATTTTCTAGAGCAGGCGGCAAAAAGCTGCAACATCCGTGCAGCCATCCCCGCCCGGATCCGCCATGGTGCGCCCGGAATGACCGGCAGTTGCCAGGAGGAGAGAGACATGCGCGTCTATTATGATCGCGATTGCGACGTGAACCTGATCAAGGACAAGAAAGTGGCGATCCTGGGCTACGGCTCCCAGGGGCATGCCCATGCGCTGAACCTGCGGGATTCGGGCGCGAAGAACGTGGTCGTCGCGCTGCGCGAAGGCTCGCCCAGCGCCGCCAAGGCCACGGCCGAGGGCCTGCAGGTCATGGGGATCGCCGAGGCCGCCGCGTGGTGCGACCTCATCATGTTCACCATGCCCGACGAACTTCAGGCCGAGACCTACCGCAAGTACGTGCACGACAACCTGCGCGAGGGTGCCGCCATTGCCTTCGCTCACGGCCTGAACGTGCATTTCGGCCTGATCGAGCCGAAGGCAGGCGTCGACGTCCTGATGATGGCGCCCAAGGGCCCCGGCCACACGGTGCGCGGCGAATACACCAAGGGCGGCGGCGTGCCCTGCCTCGTGGCCGTGCACAACGACGCCACCGGCAAGGCGCTGGAAATCGGCCTGTCCTATTGCTCGGCCATCGGCGGCGGGCGCTCGGGCATCATCGAGACGAACTTCAAGGAAGAGTGCGAAACCGACCTTTTCGGTGAGCAGGCGGTGCTGTGCGGCGGCCTCGTCGAACTGATCCGCATGGGCTTTGAGACGCTGGTCGAGGCGGGTTATGCCCCCGAGATGGCCTATTTCGAGTGCCTCCACGAAGTGAAGCTGATCGTGGACCTGATCTACGAAGGCGGCATCGCCAACATGAACTACTCGATCTCGAACACGGCCGAGTACGGCGAATACGTCTCGGGCCCGCGCATCCTGCCCTACGACGAGACCAAGGCGCGGATGAAGGCGGTGCTCGACGACATCCAGCAGGGCCGCTTCGTGCGCGACTGGATGGCGGAATGCAGTGTCGGTCAGCCGAGCTTCAAGGCGATCCGGCGCAACAACGACGCCCACCAGATCGAGGCCGTGGGCGAGAAACTGCGTGGCATGATGCCCTGGATCACCGCCGGCAAGATGGTGGACAAGTCCAAGAACTGAGACCGCGCCGAGGCGTGGAATGGAAGGTCCCGGGAGGAGGAGCCCGGGGCCTTTTTTCTTGTTTCAGCAGGGCCTTGCGAGCACGAGGACCCAGACCGATCCCGCCCGCGCGAAGCCGTATTGCGTCACCTGCGCGTTCAGGATGTTCGCTCGGTGGCCGGGGCTGTTCATCCATTCGGCGACTACGCTGCGGATGTCCGGCTGACCGCGCGCGATGTTCTCCGCCGTCAGGCAGGAGCGGTATCCGGCGCGCGCCGCGCGGCTGCGCGGGGTCGATCCCCCGGGGCCCGCATGGCTGAAGTTGCCGGTGCGGCTGAGGTACTCGGCATGCGTCTCGGCCGCGGCCTGAAGCGCCGGCGAATAGCCGAGCGGCCGGACGATCCCGTTTTGCGCCCGCTGCAGCGACAGTTGCGTGCCCGCCGAAGCGATATCTACGGTCTCACCCGCCGAGACGCGCTCGGTCCCGGGCGCGGGCGTGCAGGCCGCAAGGGCGGCCGCGAACAGAAAGGGGAGCGTGAAGCGGCGCATGTCGGGGCTCCTTGCCGTGAAACTGCCTCGGCCGCAGGATGCGCGACGCCGCCCCTGACGGCAAGGGCAGGGTGACTCGAATGCCACCGATCACCGGGGCCTCGCCGACGGTCGCTTGTGGATCGAATTGAATGAATGCGGGAAAGTGGAAAACTATTGGCCGATTTTTCCGCACTTCACAGCCGCAAACATTGCAATTACACAAGCCTCAACCCGCAGCCAAGGCCTCGGCAAGGGCCCGCTGACGATGCAGGATCGTGTCGAGATCGGTCGTGACGAGTTGGCCGCCCCGCACGACAGGACGTCCCTCGACGAAGAGGTCGCGCACCCGGCTCGGCCCCGCCAGCAGGAGCGCGGCAGGGTCCCAGGAGCCAGCGGCCTCTACCCCGGTCATGTCCCAGATCGCCAGATCGGCGCGGAACCCCTGCACGATCTGCCCACATTCCGTCCCCCGCCCAAGGATTTCGGCGCCGCCACGTGTGGCAAGCCGCAGTGCGGCGCGGGGCGAGAATGCCCCGGCACCCGAGGCGACGCGCTGAAGCAGCATCGCCTGCCGGGCCTCGGCCACGAGATTGCCGCTGTCGTTGGAAGCGGAACCATCGACGCCGAGCCCCACGCGCACACCTGCGCGCCGCATCGCGGCCACGGGCGCGATACCCGAGGCGAGGCGGCAGTTGGAACAGGGGCAATGGGCGACTCCGGTGGAGGTTCTGGCAAAAAGATCAATCTCTTGCGCGTCGAGCTTCACGCAATGGGCATGCCAGACATCAGGACCGGTCCAACCGAGATCCTCGGCGTATTGCCCGGGCCGGCAGCCGAATTTCTCGAGCGAATAGGCCACGTCCTCGTCGTTCTCGGCGAGATGAGTATGCAGCATCACGCCCTTGTCCCGCGCCAGAAGCGCGGCGTCGCGCATCAACTCGCGGCTGACCGAGAAGGGCGAACAGGGCGCGACGCCGACCCGCACCATCGCGCCGGGCGCGGGATCGTGGAATGCATCGATCACGCGGACGCAGTCCCTCAGGATCGCCGCCTCGTCCTCGACCAGCGCGTCGGGCGGCAGCCCCCCGGCCGACTGCCCGATCGACATCGCGCCACGGGTGGCATGGAACCGCAGGCCGATCTCGCCCGCCGCCGCGATCGTGTCGTCGAGCCGCGCCCCGTTGGGAAAGAGGTACATGTGATCCGACGTCATCGTGCAGCCCGACAAGGCGAGCTCGGCCAGCCCCGACAGGGCGGAGACATGGAAATGCTCGGGCGTGAAGCGCGCCCAGATCGGGTAGAGCGCCTGCAGCCAGCCGAACAACTCCGCGTCCTGTGCCGCGGGCACGGCACGCGTCAGCGTCTGGAACAGGTGGTGATGGGTGTTCACAAGGCCCGGCGTCACCAGGCAACCGCGTGCGTCGACGACACGTGCACCGCCCTCAAGCCCTTGGCCGACCTCGATTATCTGTCCGTTCCGGACCAGGATATCGGCGTCCCGCAGCTCCGTCCCGGCATCGTCCATGGTGACGATGCAGGCCGCACCGCGGATCAGGACCTCGCTCACTGCGGCACCTGCCGCAGGATCTCCAGCGCCTCGGCGTGAACCGCCGGGCCCGAGGCCGCCAGGACCCGGCCGCCGCCATGGGCCGGCCCGCCCTGCCAGTCGGTGACGATGCCGCCCGCCGCCTCGATCACCGCGATCGGCGCGCAGATGTCGTAAGGGTGCAGTCCCGCCTCGATCACGAGATCGACCTGCCCCGCCGCGATCAGAGCATAGGCGTAGCAGTCCATGCCGTAGCGCGTGAGCTTCACCGCATCGCGCACGGCCTCGAAGCCCGCGCGCTCGGCGGCGGATCCGACCTCGGGGAAGGTGGAAAAGAGCGTTGCGGCATCGAGCGCCGCGGCAGGACGGGCGCCAAGCCCGCGCCCACCCCGAGGGCCGGTCAGGCGCGCCCGCCCAAGGCCGCCCTCGAACCGCTCGCCGATATAGGGCTGGTCGATGATGCCATAAAGCGGCCCCACGGCATCGCATAGCGCGATCAGGACACCCCAGGTCGGCGTGCCGGTGATGAAGCCCCGCGTCCCGTCGATCGGGTCGAGCACCCAGGTCAGACCCGAGGTGCCGGGAACGTCCTCCGCCTCTTCGCCGAGGATGCCGTCCGCTGGGCGGCGTTCGGCGAGAATCGCGCGCATCGCGGCCTCGGCTGCGCGGTCTGCCTCGGTCACGGGATCGAAACGGCCTGCTCCGAGAAGGCTCTTGTCCCGGGTTTCGAGCCCCTCGGCGCGGAAATGGCGCAAGGTCTCGCGCCGCGCGGCTTCGGCAAGGGCGTGGGCGGTGGCGATGACGGAGGGGATGTCGCGATCGGGCAGGCGAAAGGCGCCGGTGTCACGGGATTGGGATGACATGAACGGGCCCTTGACGTCCTTCGGCGGGGCCGCCGGTCTGGAGGCGGCACCGGTCGAAGTTGCATGACCCCGGCGCGGGGTCAAGCCGGGGGCTGCCTCAGGCGGCGGCCTCGGACAGGACGCGCGCCAGTTCGAACAGGCGGCGGCGCTGGTTTTCGGGGATCGCGTAGTAGGAGCGGATAAGCTCGAGCGCTTCCTTGTCGGCGAGGATGTCGCCGGGGAGTGCCGCGTCGGCGCCGTCCTGAGCGGGTTCCGCCGCCTCGCCCTTCTCCATGCCTTCGAAGAAGTAGCTGACCGGCACCGAGAGCGCCTCGGAGATATCCCACAGCCTGGACGCGCTCACGCGGTTCATGCCCGTCTCGTATTTCTGGATCTGCTGGAACTTGATCCCGACCTTTTCGGCCAATTGCTGCTGGGTCATGCCAACCATCCAACGGCGATGGCGAACCCGCTTGCCGACGTGAACGTCCACTGGGTGCTTCACGAAGCTCTCCTCATGTGATGTCAAACCTTGTCATGCCGTCCTGGTCCCTGGAGCAATACCCTGTGGCGAGTACCGCTCAACTCACGCGACAGTTGGGGAGGTAGCGCGGCGCGTCCCGGGATCAATCCCAAGTGGAACGCTTTCCCCGACAAGTCAGTCTCGATACATCTGAACGTGCGTACCCCGTCACCTTACTCGCCCAAAGCGTGCATTGCAACGCAGCAGCGCGGCATCTGGCCCGGCGGGGTGGCGCGCGCTAGGGTCGGGCGAACTCGATAGGGGAGGAAACGGAGGATGAAGGCGTTCCGTGTCACGGCATTTTCGCAGGCGCCGGCGCTTGCCGAGGTCGAGCAGCCCGAGGCCGGGCCGGGCGAAGTGCTCGTTCGGATCGCCGCCTGCGGTCTCAATTTCGCCGACCTCCTCATGATGCAGGGAAAGTACCAGGACACGCCTCCGCCCCCGTTCACGATGGGCATGGAAATCGCGGGCACCGTCGAGGCGACGGGTCCGGGCGTGACCGCGCCCGCGCCGGGCACGCGCGTCGCGGTGTTCGCCGGCGCGGGCGGGCTGGCCGAGTTCGGGGTCTTCCCGGCGGCGCGCTGCGTGCCCATCCCCGACACCATGCCCTTCGAGGAGGCGGCGGGTTTTCTCGTGGCCTACGGCACGAGCCACCTTGCGCTGACCCGCCGCGCACGATTGCGCGAGGGCGAGCGCCTTCTCGTTCTGGGCGCGGCGGGTGGGGTCGGCCTGACGGCGGTCGAGCTTGGCGCGGCCATGGGCGCCGAGGTGATCGCGGTGGCGCGCGGACCGGACAAGCTTCAGGCGGCGCAGGCGGCGGGCGCCCGTCACCTGATCGACGCGCGCACGGCCGACATAAGGTCAGAGGTCAAGGCGCTCGGCGGGGCCGACGTGGTCTACGACGCGGTCGGCGGGGGCATGTTCAACGAGGCGCTCCGGGCCACCAACCCCGAGGGGCGCATTCTGGCGATCGGCTTTGCCAGCGGTGAGGTGCCGCAGATCCCGGCGAATCACCTGCTGGTCAAGAACGTCGACGTCATCGGCTTCTACTGGGGCGGCTACATGCGGTTCGCGCCGGATGTCCTGACCGGCAGCCTCGCCGAGCTCATGGCGATGTACGCCGAGGGGCGGCTTCGCCCGCATGTCGGGGCAACGCGGCCGCTGGCCCTGGCGGACGAGGCGCTGGCCCTTCTGAAGGACCGCGGCGTGGCCGGGAAGGTCGTGGTGACCATCCCCGGATAGGCCGCTTGCGCCTCACATGTTGCGAAAGGCATGTCGGATCGCGTCGGTCAGCGCGTCGATCGGCGTGCCGCGCGCCAGTTCCGCACGATAGAGGTTCACCTTCACCCGCGGCAGGTCGGGCAAGGCGCCGTTGTGGGCGATACGCTCCACGTAGGGCGGTTCGGTCCCCTCGATGCAGGAATGGACCGCGAGATCGGCCGAGACCGAGGCCTCCACGGTGCGGATCGAGTCGCTTTCGACCGCCATCTCCCAGGAGATCGCGGCCCGGTCGAGCGCGTCCTGGACGCCACGACGGAAAATGCAGGCATGTTCGAAGGCGAGCCGAAGGGGCCGCTGCTTCCAGACCTGCCCGTTCTCCGCACCGACCCAGACGAGCCCCCGCTCGATCAGGGTTTCGCCGCCGTGGTCGACGTCGTCCTCGGTCGTCAGGATGACGTCGATCTCCCCCCGGTCAAAAAGCTCCTTCAGGCGCGAAGTGTACGAGGAGACGAGCTGCACGCGCATACGCGGAAAATCCGTGGCGAAGCGCTGCAACACCTGCGGGATGGCGGGATAGACGATGTCGTGCGGCACCCCGAGCGTGATCTGCCCCGTGTAGTCGGGTGCGGTCAGCCGGCCGAGCACCTCGTCGTTGAGATCCAGCATGCGCCGCGCGTAACCCAGCATCTGCTCGCCCGCCCCGGTCAGCAGCAGCCGCCGCGTCGACCGGTCGAAAAGCGAGACGCCCAGCATCTCTTCCAGCCGCTTGAGCTGCATGGAAACGGCCGATTGCGTGAGGTTCAGAAACCCCGAGGCCTTGGTCACGCCACCGGCATCCACGACGGCCACGAAGGCGCGGATGGCGGTCAGATCGAGATTGCGCGGCATATCAGATTCCGTGATTCAGTTTATCAAAAGCATTCGTTTTCAACATGAGCTGCAGCGCAGCATATATCAAGTATCGAAATCATGTACCGAGTTGCGTTCAAGAAAATGAAAGGAAACGCCATGGCAGGTTACATCGCAGTGCGTAGAGCGGCCGAAACCCGCCGCGCATCGTCCACTTCTCTTGCGGCCCGTGTCGCATCGGCGCTCGCCATCTGGCGCCAGCGCCGCAACCTCGCCGAACTTCCGGCCTATCTGCGCGAGGACCTGGGCCTGACGCAGTCGCAAGTGCTCCGCGAGAGCCGGCGCCCCATCTGGGACGCGCCCGAACTCTGGCGCAGCTGACGCCGCTGGAAGGGCCAGACGTGCCCCGTCGCGGGCTTCAATAGTAAAAAACTATCGCGCCGGAGACCTCTCCCCGGCGTGTCTTTCTTGAAAATGCCGATATCCCTGCCAATATCCCGCGGGAGGCGGGCTCAGCGGCACCAACGCCGCGATGTCCGAGCCGACGTGTTTTCACTGGAGGAATCCCATGGCTGACTATCAGACGATGCAGGCCCGCGCCGGCGCCGTCACGGCCCAGATCGACGAGGGCCTGCGCGCCCACATGAACAAGGTCTATGCCACCATGTCGGGTGGCATGCTGATCACGGCGGCCGCCGCCTGGGCGATCGCAAACCTTGCCGTCACCAGCGATCCGACCGGCGCGACGATCGCGCTCCGCGAAGGCCAGTACCTGACCGGGCTGGGCGAGGCGCTTTATGCCACGCCGCTGCGCTGGGTCGTGATGTTCGCGCCCCTCGCGTTCATCCTGTTCGGCTGGGGCGCCCTGATGCGTCGCGGATCGGCCGCGGCGGTCAGCTTCGGCTTCTTCGCGTTCGCCGCCGTCATGGGCGTGTCGATGAGCTCGATCTTCCTCGTCTTCACGTCCTACTCGATCGTGCAGACCTTCCTCGTGACCGCCATCGCCTTCGCGGCCCTCAGCCTCTGGGGCTACACCACGAAGCGCAACCTCAGCGGCATGGGCACGTTCCTCATCATGGGCGTGATCGGCCTGCTCGTGGCGATGGTGATCAACATCTTCCTGCAGTCGCCGGCGATGATGTTCGCGATCTCCGCGATCGGCATCCTGATCTTCGCGGGCCTGACGGCCTTCTACACGCAGGAGATCAAGTCGACCTACGTGGCCCACGCCGCACATGGCGACCAGGAATGGCTGGAGAAGGCCGCCATCGACGGCGCGCTCAGCCTCTACATCAGCTTCCTGAACCTGTTCCAGTTCCTGCTGATGTTCATGGGGCAACAGGAATAACGCCGCCAGACCGAGTGGCATTGTAGGAGAGGGCCGGGATCATCCCGGCCCTTTTCTTTTGGGGATGCGCCGCCGCGCTGTCATGCAGTCTTCACGTGCGCAGCGCCGGTCCCTGCGCCATAGAGCGGCAGATACCGGAGGCATGACACCCCATGACCGACACCGACGCAGCCACGGGCCCCCGGGCCGCGCCCGAGACGGGCGAGGTGTTCCGCGTCTTCGGTCGCATCGGCCTTCTGTCCTTCGGAGGACCTGCGGCGCAGATCGCGCTCATGCACCGGGAACTCGTTGAAGCGCGGCCCTGGCTGACGGAGAAACAGTTCCTGCAGGCACTGTCGTTCTGCATGCTCCTGCCCGGCCCGGAGGCGATGCAGCTGGCCACCTATGCCGGATGGCGCGTCGCCGGCGTCAAGGGCGGATTGATCGGCGGGCTGCTCTTCGTGATCCCGGGCGCGCTGGTGATCCTCGCCCTCGCCTCCCTCTATGCCGCCTATGGCAGCGTGCCGCTGGCGCAGGCGCTCTTTCTGGGCATCAAGGCGACCGTCATCGTGATCGTGGCGCAGGCGCTCCTCCGGGTCAGCCGCAGGGCGCTCAACAGGCCGCTGGCCTGGGCACTTGCCGCCGGGGCCTTCCTCGGGCTTTTCGTCTTCGGCCTTCCCTTCCCGCTGATCGTGCTTGCCGCCGCCCTCGTCGGAGCCGTGGCCGCGGCGGGGGGCGCGGCCGACATCGCCCCCGCCCCCCGCGTCGCCACGAGGGACACGGCCCGCACCGTGGCTCTCTGGGGGGCGATCTGGCTCCTGCCGCTGGCCGCGCTCTGGCTCGCGGCCCCCGGCGGGCTGCTGGCAGAGGTCGGCCTGTTCTTTTCCAAGCTCGCGGTGGTCACCTTCGGGGGGGCCTACGCCGTCCTCGCCTGGATGGTGCAGGAGGTCGTGCAGGACTTCGGCTGGCTCACCACGGCGCAGATGATGGACGCCCTCGGGCTTGCCGAGACGACACCCGGTCCTCTCATCCTCGTCACCGAGTTCGTGGGCTTTCTCGCAGGCGCGCAGGCAGGCGGCTTCTGGCTGGGCCTCGCCGCCGCTGCCGTCACTCTCTGGGTCACCTTCGCCCCCTGCTTTCTCTGGATCTTCGCGGGCGCCCCTTACGTCGAGTGGATCGCGACGCGCCCGCGCCTGCAGGGCGCGCTCGACGCGATCACGGCGGCGGTCGTGGGCGTCATCGCCAACCTGTCGCTCTGGTTCGCGCTCCATGTCCTTTTCGGGGAGGTCGTGCGCATGGGAGAGGCCGGCCTGTGGCTGCCCGTCCCCGCGACCGTCGATCCGGGCGCCCTCCTGCTCACGATCCTCGCCGGTGGCCTGATCTTCTGGCGGCGCCTCGACCTCCTCCTCGTGCTGCCGCTCATGGCGCTTGCGGGGCTGGCGTGGAGTTACGCGGCCGGACTTCCATGAGGGCGCGTTTTGACGGTTGACTCGGGGCATCGGTCGGGTAGAAGGCGCAGTCTCAAGGAATTGAAGCGCGCGACGCAGGACGTCCGCACGCCCCGAAATTCGCAGGAGCCCGGACATGGCAAAGCCGACCACCATCAAGATCCGCCTGAACTCGACCGCGGGGACCGGGCATTTCTACGTCACCAAGAAGAACGCCCGCACGATGACCGAGAAGATGACCGTACGAAAGTACGATCCGGTCGCGCGCAAGCACGTCGAATACAAGGAAGGCAAGATCAAGTAATCTGCTTTTCACATTCCGACTGGCGAGGCCGCGCAAGAGATTGCGCGGCCTTTTTCGTTTCCGAGGCGCCGGAGGGCCCCAAAATGACGTCCCAGATCACGATCCGTCCCACCACGTCGCGCGACCTGCCCCAGGTCGATGCACTGCTCCGCGAGAGCTACCCGAAACTCCTGAAGGCGGACTACCCGCCCTCGGTGCTGGTGACGGCCCTGCCGCTGATCGCACGGGCGAACCCTGCGCTCCTGCGCTCGGGCAGCTACTACATGGCCGAGGACGGCGACGACCGCGTGCTGGCCGCCGGCGGCTGGAGCCATTCGGGACCGCAGGGAGGCGTCGGCCCGCGCGATCTGGGTCATGTCCGGCACGTCGTCACCCACCCCTCGGCCACGCGGAGGGGCCTGGCCGGCGCGATACTCGAGCGCTGCTTTTCCGAGGCGCGGGCGGCGGGCATCACCTGGATGATGGCGCAATCCACGCGTACGGCGGTGCCGTTCTACCGGGCGATGGGCTTCGAGGAACGCGCGGAGATCGAGGTCATGCTCCGCCCCGGCATCGGCTTTCCCGCGGTGGAGATGGCGCGCGGGCTCTGAGGCGGCGGCGCGAGATCCTTCGAAGGATCTCGCGAGAGCCTTGCAAGGCTCTGCCCAGGGTCTTGCAAGACCCTGGGCGGGTTCAGAGCTCGACCGTTTCGCCCGGCGCGGGATCGAGGACGCGCACCCCCGGCAGGGCCGCCCTGAGCGGGTCGGCAGACTGCTCCAGAAGCGGGAAGGTCTTGTAGTGGACCGGGATCACCGTCGAGAAGCGGAAGAGCTTCGAGGCCGCGTAGGCAGCGCGGGCCATGTCCATGGTGAAATGGCCGCCGGCGCAGAGGATGCCGATTTCGGGCGCATGCAGGTCCTGCCAGACGCCCATGTCGGCCATCACGTCCGTGTCGCCGGACACGTAGACCGTCCGCCCCTCGCCCGCGATCATGAATCCGGCTTCAGCGCCGGTATAGACCGGGCCGGCCTCCGTCATGACCGAGGAGGAATGGGTGGCGTTCACCATGGTCACGGCGACGTCGCCGATCCGGACCGTGCCGCCCTTGTTGAAACCGACGGTCTCGACGCCCTGCTCGGAGGCACCCCACCAGCCCATCAGATCGGCGATGCCGTAGATCGGCACGCCAAGCTCGCGCGCCAGCTCGGGCACGCCGCTGATATGGTCGAAATGTCCGTGGGTGACGAGGATCGCCGTGGCGCCGCCGAGGACCGCATCGCGGCGGTCCGCCGGGAACATCGGGTTGCCCTCGATCCATGGGTCGATCAGCAGGACCTCGCCCGCGATCTCGAGCCGGATGCCGGCATGGCCGAGCCAGGTGTATTTCATCGCAGTGTCCCCTTCCCTGTCATGACGGGACGGAGCATACCGCAGGCCGTCCGCGCAACGCAAAGGGCGAAGCGCGGGCGGCGATGGGTGGCGACGTTACTCCGCCGGGACGGCGAAGGGGGAGTTCTTGGACGTGGCCGCCTTCGGCTCTTCCGCGATGTCGTCGTCGAGGTGGCGAGACAGCAGCCGCGAGAACAACACCGAGAAAAGACCGGCGAAGAACACGCCCGCGACCACGTCCCAGGGGGCGCCAAGGCCGCGCATGGTCAGTTGCGGGAGAATCACGAGGCAGGACGCCACGAAACCGAGGAGCCCCGGGAAAATGATCGAGAGCCAAATCTTGATCGAACGTTCCATGTCACTTCCTTGCATTCTGGTTAATCAATGCTCTGAGGGCAGATTTGTCGGGCAAAGGGGACCGAAATAAGGCATGGACAGGACGTTTTTCGACCCGCTGGACGCCTATTGCGAACGGCTCGGACCGGGCCTCTGGGCGGAGCCGGTGAACGCCGCGACGAACCTCGCCTTCCTTGTCGCGGCGGCACTCGCGTGGGTCCGCATGGGCCGACCCGCCCCGCCCCTGGTCCCGGCGCTCGCTCTCATCCTCGGCTCGATCGGGATCGGCTCGGGCCTGTTCCACACCTTCGCGAACGGCCTCACGGCACTGCTCGACGTCGTATCGATCGCGGCCTTCGTGCTTGTCTATCTCTACGCCGTGAACCGCCACGTGCTGGGCTGTGGCCGGGTTGCGGCACTTGCCGGGGTCGCGGCCTTCTTTCCCTATGCGGCGCTCGCCGGCGCGGGCTTTGCCCGTCTGCCAGGCTTCGCTGTCTCGGCCGGCTACTGGCCCATCGCGCTCCTCATCGCGCTCTACGGCGCCGCGCTCCTGCGGCGTCGCCCGGCCTTCGCACGCGGGCTTCTGATCGGCGCAGCCCTCCTGGGCCTGTCGCTGGTGGCGCGGTCCGCAGACATGGCGGCCTGCGCGGCCCTACCGCTCGGCACGCACTTCCTGTGGCATATCCTCAACGCGGCGATGCTGTTCTGGATGATCGAGACCTACCGGCGCGCCTGCACGTCCGAGCCGCTTGCAGCCACACCGCCACAGGGCTAAACCGCGCCGGGATCGGAACGGCCGGCCAGCGACGGAGAGCGCCCATGTCCATCGACATCACCACCGCGGCCAAGGTGGCCAAGCTCGCGCGGATCCGCGTCGAGGAAGAGGACCTCGCGGCCCTCGCGCAGGACTTCAACGCCATCCTCGGCTTCATCGAGCAGCTGAACGAGCTCGACGTCGACGACGTCGAGCCGATGACCAGCGTCACACCCATGCGGCTGAAGCGGCGAGAGGACGTGGTGACGGACGGAAATCAGCAGGCGAAGGTTCTGGCGAACGCGCCTGACGCGCGCGAGGGCTTCTTCGCGGTGCCGAAGGTGGTCGAGTGACGTGCGTGCGGGCGTAGCCCTGAAAGGCCGATGAGATGAGCGAACTGAACCGGATGACCATCGCCGAGGCGCGCGACGCGCTGCGCAAGGGCGATGTGACGAGCGTCGAGCTGACCGAGGCCTGCCTGTCGGCCATCGCGGGCGCCGGCGCGCTCGGCGCCTTCGTGCACCACACCCCCGACCTTGCGATGGAGCGCGCGCGCGCCGCCGATGCCCGTCTGAAGGACGGAAACGCGCCCGCGATGTGCGGCATCCCCGTGGGCATCAAGGACCTCTTCTGCACCGAGGGCGTGCCGAGCCAGGCCGCCTCGCGCATTCTCGAAGGTTTCCGCCCGGAATACGAATCGACCGTCTCGGGCCAGCTTCGCGATGCGGGCGCGGTGATGCTGGGCAAGCTCAACATGGACGAATTCGCCATGGGAAGCTCCAACGAGACCAGCGTCTACGGACCCGCCGTGAACCCGTGGCGCGCGGAAGGATCGGACGCGGCGCTCACCCCCGGCGGCTCCTCGGGGGGCTCGGCCTCGGCGGTGGCGGCCGACCTCTGCCTCGCCGCGACCGGCACCGACACCGGCGGCTCGATCCGCCAGCCCGCCGCCTTCACCGGAACCGTGGGCCTGAAGCCCACCTATGGCCGCTGCTCGCGCTGGGGCATCGTCGCCTTCGCCTCCTCGCTCGACCAGGCGGGGCCGATGACGAAGACCGTGCGTGACGCTGCGATAATGGGCGCCGCGATGATGGGGCACGACCCGAAGGACTCGACTTCGGCCGACCTCGCCGTCCCCGACTTCGAGGCGATGCTGACCGGCGACATTCGCGGCAAGGTCATCGGCATCCCGCGCGAATACCGCATGGACGGCATGCCGGCCGAGATCGAGAAGCTCTGGACCGACGGCGCCGCGATGCTGAAGGACGCGGGCGCGGAATTGCGCGACATCTCGCTGCCGCACACGAAATACGCGCTGCCCGCCTACTACGTGATCGCGCCCGCCGAGGCGTCGTCGAACCTCGCGCGCTACGACGGGGTGCGTTTCGGCTACCGCGCGAAGCTCGAACAGGGCGATGGCGTGACCGAGATGTACGAGAAGACCCGCGCCGAGGGCTTCGGCGCCGAGGTGAAACGCCGCGTGATGATCGGGACCTATGTCCTGTCCGCCGGTTTCTACGACGCCTACTACAACCGCGCGCGAAAGGTCCGGGCGCTGATCAAACGCGACTTCGACGAGGTCTTCGCCGCCGGGATCGACGGGATCCTGACGCCCGCCACGCCCTCGGCCGCCTTCGAGCTGGGCAAGGAACACACCGACCCCGTGGAGATGTATCTCAACGACGTCTTCACGGTGACGGTGAACCTCGCCGGCCTGCCTGGCGTCGCGGTTCCCACCGGCCTCGATGGACGCGGCCTGCCGCTCGGGCTGCAGCTCATCGGGCGGCCCTGGGAAGAGGGCGATCTGCTGAACACCGCCTATGCGCTGGAACAGGCTGCAGGCTTTGTGGCGAAGCCCGGGAAATGGTGGTAGAAGGTCCGTCAACAAACGAAAACGGGGCCGAGCGATGAACTGGACGGGCCGGGTGCGCCTTCTTGGTTGCGCCACTACACTTCTGGTACTGGCCGCTTGCGGGACGACGTCCTCTCCCAACGACGTCTCCGAAGGCGTGGGCTTCCAGGACTACCAGCAATACCAGGCGCGCCGCGCCGCACTGCGCAACGCGACGCCGCAGACGGTCCTGCCTCCGGCGGATGTCACCGCCGACCCGTTGGCACCGCCCCTTCCCGGAGCCGTCGCACGCGGACCCGGTCCGGCGCAGGCGACGGGACCCACGGATGTGGCGAGCATCGCGGCAGCGGCCATCGCCGAGGCCGAGCGCGTGCCCCCCACCGGCCCCGCGCAACCCGCCATCGCCGCGAGCGGCGACGATTTCGTCGCGCCGCCCCTGCCCGAGGGAATGGTGGTGCTCGGTGCCAACGTGGTGGCCTTCGCCCTGTCCACGTCGCACCCGGTCGGACAACGCGTCTATCCCCGGTTCAACCTGCGCCTCGGCCGGCCCGAGGTTCGCTGCGGCGACTTCCGGACGACAGACCTCGCGCAGGACTGGTTCCTCGAGAACGAAGGCCCCGAGCGCGACCGCGCGGGCCTCGACCCTGATGGAGACGGTTTTGCCTGCAACTGGGACCCCGAGCGCTACCGGGCCCAGGCGCGGGCCGCGGCGATCCCCGATCCGCTGGACTTTCCACCCGGCCAGGCGCCCGGCGGCTTCCCGGCCACCGACGGGTGAACCTCTCGCCCAACCACGGGCCGCGCAGGGATGGACTGCGGCCCGAACTCGTGGTCCTGCACTACACGGCCATGCCCGACGCCGCTTCGGCAAAACGGGCGCTGTGCGATCCGGCGCGCGAGGTCTCGGCCCATTGGCTGATCGCCCGCGACGGACAAGTGGTCCAACTCGTCGATGAAGAGTTGCGCGCCTGGCACGCGGGGGCCGGGCAATGGCGCGGCCGGGGCGACGTGAACTCGCGCTCGATCGGGATCGAGCTCGACAATGACGGGGCCTCACCATTCGCGGCAGCTCTCATGGACGCGCTGGAAGGACTCCTCGCCGGCATTCTCGCGCGCTGGTCGATCCCGCCCTCCGGCGTCATCGCCCATTCCGACATGGCGCCGGGACGCAAGCGCGATCCGGGCCCCCGCTTCGACTGGTTGCGCCTCGCGCGGCAGGGGATGGCGGTCTGGCCGGAATGCGAAGCCCCCACCTGTCCCGACGCCGATGCCTTCCGGCGCCATGCGCGGGCCTTCGGCTACCCCGAGGTGGAGGATGCACTTCTCCTCGAGACGTTCCGCCTGCGCTTCCGCCCCGGTGCGAAGGGCCCCCTGGACGGCATCGACTGCGCGCTCGCTGCGGCTCTGCTCCGCGATTGACGCGGCACCCCGCAGACCCTATGTCGCGGTGGCGCGGAGGGCCGGATGGCCGCGGGCCGAAAGGTCCGAGGAAAGTCCGGACTCCCTGAAGCAACGGTGCCGGGTAACGCCCGGGCGGAGCGATCCGACGGAAAGCGCCACAGAGAAGAGACCGCCCTGCATGCAGGGCGACGGTGAAACGGTGGGGTAAGAGCCCACCGCGCGACTGGCAACAGGAGCGGCACGGCAAGCCCCACCGGGAGCAATGCCGAATAGGGACCGCGCTATGGGGCGCTTCACCCCTGCGGTCCGGGTTGGCAGCTCGAGGCGCCCGGCAACGGGACGTCCAGAGGAATGGCCATCCAGAGGGGGAAACCCCTTGGACAGAATCCGGCTTACAGGCCCTCCGCGCATATCTGTTTCAGGCGAACGCCTGCGGCGTGTTCCGTTTACCTCGCCAGCGCCTGGAGGCGCGGGCTCAGACATTCCTCCGGCGGGAGTTTTCGGCCAGGATGAACGCAACGCGGGGCTCACCCCCCGCTGCGGCCGTATCCTCGTCGCGGACCGCAACCGCAGCAGGGGGCTTCACCCTGGACGCCGGATCGCTCTCCAGCTTCCGGCGCAGAAACAGACTCGCAGATCGTGGTTAAGAAAACCCTACGCTCTCCTTCATCCTGGCCAGAAACTCCGGGGGAGCGCCGCCACGCGGCGCCGGGGGCAGAGCCCCCGAAGCGCGTGGCCGGGCGGTCCCCGGAGGGGGCCCCCGGACGCGCGCTACCCCCGCCGCCCCGAAAAGAAGTCTCGCATGAGGGACGCCGAAGCCTCCTCCCCGATCCCGCCATAGACCTCCGGGGACCAATGGGCCTGAGGGTGGTCGAAGACGCGGGGCCCGTGGGCGACACCGCCCGACTTCGGATCACCCGCACCGTAATAGAGCCGCGAGAGGCGCGCCGCGGCTATGGCCCCCGCGCAGGCCGGGCAGGGCTCCAACGTGACCCAGAGATCGCAGCCCGTCAGCCGTTCCGTGCCAAGCGCCGCGCAGGCCGCGCGGATCGCCAGCATTTCGGCATGCGCCGTCGGATCGGTCAGCTCGCGCATCCGGTTGCCGGCGCGTGCGATCACCGTGCCGTCCTTCACCACGACCGCGCCGACCGGAACCTCGCCGCGGGATGCGGCGGCCCGCGCCTCGGCAAGCGCTGCGTCCATGAAGCTCACAAATCCGCTCATGCGCCTCCACTTGCCGCTTTTCCCGGCGCTGTCAAACCGCTAGGGCAGGCCCATGACCGACGGAGACCGCATCGCCAAGGTTCTGAGCCGCGCCGGGATCGCCTCGCGCCGGGAGGCGGAGCGCATGATCGAGGCGGGCCGCGTCACGGTGAACGGCAAGGTGATCGCAAGTCCCGCGCTGAACGTGACGGCCTCGGACAAGGTCACCGTCGACGGCAAGGCGCTCGCCGCACCCGACCGTCCGCGCCTGTGGCTCTACCACAAGCCCGCGGGGCTGGTGACGACGACCTCCGACGAGAAGGGGCGCAAGACGGTGTTCGACGCGCTGCCCGAAGGGATGCCGCGGGTGATGAGCATCGGTCGCCTCGACCTCACGTCCGAGGGTCTCCTCCTCCTGACCAATGACGGGGAGATCAAGCGGCGGCTGGAACTGCCCAGCACAGGCTGGCTGCGCAAGTACCGGGTGCGGATCAAGGGCACGCCGGACGATGCCGCTCTCGAACCGCTGCGGCGGGGGATCGAGGTCGAGGGCGTGCGCTACCAGCCGATGCAGGTGACGATGGACCGCCAGCAGGGGGCGAATGCCTGGCTGACGATCGGATTGCGCGAGGGCAAGAACCGCGAGATCCGCCGCGCGCTCGGCGAGCTTGGCTTCGAGGTGAGCCGGCTTCTGCGCGTTTCCTACGGGCCTTTCCGGCTGGGCGAGCTGAAGGCCGGCGAGGTGGAGGAGGTCCGCCCCCGCGTCATGGCCGACCAGTTGGGGATGCCCGAGCTTGTGGAGGGCCACGCCGGAGCGCGGGCACCGGGGTCGAGGCAAGGCCAGAAACCGAGCCAGAAACCGGGCCAGAAGACCGGCGGGAAACCGGCGGCAAGGGGCGCGTCTAGGTCGTCCCCGGGCCGTCCTGCCCCCCGTCGCCCGAAGTGAGGGCGTAGCGCTCGATCAGCTTGGCCTGGCTCATGAAGACGGCGAAGAGGAAGGCGGGCAGCCCGAAGGTCTCGAAGGTCACCCAGAACTCCGTCGATTGCGTGCGCCAGACGACCTCGTTGGCGGTGGCCATGAACGCGAAGGCCCCGGCGATCCGCCTGGTCAGGATCATCCACCCCTCGTGGCGCATCGGCAGAAGCTCTCCCATCAGGAACTTCAGCCACGATTGTCCGCGCAAGAGCCCGATCCCGAGCATGACCGCGAAGAAGCCGTAGACCAGCGTCGTCTTCATCTTGAAGAAGCGCTCGTCGTTCAGCCAGACGGTCAGGCCGCCGAAGACGACGACCATGATGGCGGTGAAGACCTGGATGCGGCTGATCTGGCCGGTGAGCTTCCACAGCACGGCGATGGAGGCCAGCAGGATCGGCACGAAAGCGGCCGTGACGATGATGAAGCCGTCGTATTCGGTCCCCCCGATCGTCAGCGTCGTGTCCTGCAGCCGCATGTAGGCGATGAAGAACAGGATCGGCGGTCCGAGTTCGAGCCCGGTCTTCAGCCACGGATTGAGCGGTTTGTCGGACATGTGGACCCCTTATCCCCCTGCCTCAACTATCACCGCACCCGCCGCGATCAACCCCATGAGCACGAGGCGGACCGGTCCGATGCTCTCCTTCAGGAACAACCAGCCGATGCCGGCGGCGAAAACCGTCGAGGTCTCGCGCAGGACGGCGGCCTCGCCCACCTGGTCGAGACGGGTGGCCAGCATGACCGAGCCGAAGGAGGCGAAGGCCACGAGGCCACCGAAGACGCCACGCAGGGCCAGCGGCCCCAATGGCGGCTTCTCCGGCAGGCGCCGCCAGAAAGCCCAGGCGAGGAACGGGTAGAGCATCCCGTCGATGAAGAAGAACCATGCGAGGAACGTGAACGGGTCGGCGGTGGCCCGGATGCCGTAGGCGTCGTAGGTCGTGTAGAGCGCCACGAAGAGGCCCGTCAGTACCGCGAACCACAAGGCGGGCACCAGCGTCTCTCGCGCGACCGTGATGCGCGCCATGTTGTAGAGTGCAAGGCCATAGAGCCCCGCGAGCAGAACCGCGACCCCCAGCCATTGGACGCCGGCGAAGGTCTCGCCGAAGACGAGCCAGGCGCCGATCACGGTGAAAAGCGGTCCCGTCCCGCGCATCACGGGATAGACCACGGTGTAGGCGCCGCGCCGATAGGCGGCCAGCGTCGTCCACTTGTAGAACGCATGGATCACGAAGGCGCCGGCGAAGATGGGCCACATGTGCGGCTCGGGCCAGGGCACCACGAACAGGGCGAAGGGAGCGGCCATAAGGCCATAGGACGCGTCGATCACGCCGCGCGCAAGCAGCGGGTCATGCCGCCCCTTCTGCAACGCGCCGAAGACCGCGTGAAGCACGGCCGCGAGAAGCGCGAGGACGAGCGCCAGGCGCGCGCCAGCCTCGGTCCCCTCGATGGAGACGATCCAGTCACCCAATAGCGTCTACCCCGCCCGCGCCGCCTCAGTCCTCGAGGCCCACCAGCGCGGCGGCGAATTCCTCGGGGTCGAAGGGGGCGAGGTCGTCGATCTGCTCGCCCACGCCGATGGCATGGATCGGCAGGCCGAAGCGGTCGGCGAGCGCCACGAGCACGCCGCCCTTCGCCGTGCCGTCGAGCTTTGTCATCACGAGGCCCGTGACATCTGCCATCTCCTGGAAGGTCTTGACCTGGCTCAGCGCGTTCTGACCCGTCGTGGCGTCAAGCACGAGGAGCGTGTTGTGCGGCGCGTCGGGGTCCTTCTTGCGGATCACGCGCACGATCTTGGCCAGTTCCTCCATCAGGTCGGCCCGGTTCTGCAGCCGCCCGGCGGTGTCGATCATCAGCAGGTCGGCGCCGTCCGCCTCGGCCTTGCCCATCGCGTCGAAGGCGAGCGCGGCGGGGTCCGAACCTTCGGGCGCGGTCAGGACGGGCACGCCCGCGCGCTCGCCCCACACCTGGAGCTGCTCGACGGCGGCGGCACGGAAGGTGTCGCCCGCGGCGATCACGACCGTCTTGCCCGCGGCGCGGAACTGGCTGGCGAGCTTACCGATGGTGGTGGTCTTGCCCGAGCCGTTCACGCCCACGACCAGCACGACCTGCGGTTTCTTGGGGTAGAGCGGCATGGGCCGGGCCACCGGCTCCATCACGCGGGCGACCTCGCGGGCGAGAAGCTCCTTGATGTCGCGCGCGCTCATCAGGCGGCCATAACGGCCTTCGGCCATGTTCGCGGTGACGCGCATGGCCGTCTCAACGCCCATGTCGGCGGCGATGAGCAACTCCTCGAGCTGCTCCAGCATATCGTCGTCGAGCGCCCGGCGCGGCGCGGCGGGGGCGCTTCGCCCCATCAGGCGGCCGAGGAGACCCGGACGCGGGGTTTCCGCGGCGGGCGCTTCCTGTGGCTCCAGGCGCAGGTCCTCGGGCACGAGGTCGGGCGCGGCGAGCGGGGGTCTTGCATCGGCGGCGGTCGGCTCGGGCTCCGGCTGCGGGGCGGGTTCGGCCTCGACGCCTGGCTCGGTCCGGGACGGTGCCGGCGGCGCAGGCTCGGCGGGCGGCGGCGGCGCGGCGGATGCGGGAGGCTCCTCCGACGCGGTCGGGGTCTCGGCGGCTGGGGCGCTGTCCTCGGTCCTCTCCGGCGGCATCGCAGGCTGGGCCACGGGCGGCGCTTCGGGCGCATCTCCCTCCTCGACAGCGCCTTCCTCGATGATCGCGTCGAGCCCCTCGTCGAGTTTCGAGGAGGACCTGAACATGCGATCCTTGAGCTTGCGGAAGAAGGACATGCGCGGAGGACCCTTTCGATCTCGGATGGACCTGACCTAATACGCCGCGCCCGGCGATGGAAGTGCAGGCATTCGCCCGTCGATCAAACGGTTGCCGCCACGCTTTCGCCGGATTGCCGGTGCAGCTATCCTCTCGCCTTGAAGGGAGCCCGCGCGAATGCCCTTGATCGCCCGCTATGCCATCGTGACGCTGACGCCGCTTGCGCTCCTGTTGCTGGGGGCGACGGCCTGGGGCGGTTTCGCCGTGATGGCGCTGGTCTGGCTGACGCTGGTGGCGGCGCTGCTCGACGGGCTGCTGGCCCCGCCCGCGCCGGACGATGCCGATCATGCGCCCTGGCCGAACCGCCTGTCCGTCACGCTCGCGGCCGGGCACCTTCTGCTTTTGCCGCTGGTTCTCGTCGCGCTGGCCGCGCCCGGTCTCGGCATCGGGCAGAAGATCGCCCTCTTCTTCGCGACGGCCTCCTTCATGGGCCAGGTCAGCCACCCCAACGCGCACGAACTCATCCACCGGCGCGAGCCCTGGCTCCGGCGACTTGGAGCCGCGGTCTACGTCTCGGTGGGGTTCGGTCACCATGTCTCGGCCCACCGCCTCGTCCACCACCGCCATGTCGGGACACCGGACGACCCCAACACGCCCCTGCCCGGCGAGAGCTTCTGGGGCTACCTGCCCCGCGCCTGGCGCGAAGGCTTCCACGCCGGCCTAGACTGCGAGGAGGATCGGCTGGAGGCGCGGGGCCTCCCGCCGCGACACTGGCGCAACCCGTACTGGGCCTGGGTCGGCGGGACGGTCCTCGCCCTGATCCTCGCCGCGCTGATCGCGGGGCCCGTGGGTCTGCTGGCATATCTTGGTCTCGTGGTTCTGTCCGGCGGGCAGATCCTCATGTCCGACTATGTCCAGCACTACGGCCTGCAGCGGCTGGAACTTCCGTCCGGGCGCCGCGAGCCGGTCGGCCCGCACCACAGCTGGAACGCGCCGCGCGGGTTTTCCAGCTACCTCATGATGAACGCGCCCGCCCATTCCGAGCATCACCTGCATCCGGACCGGCCCTACGACCGGCTGACGGCGCGCGCCGAGGGCCCCATCCTGCCCTGGTCGCTGCCCGTCATGGCGATGCTGGCGACGATCCCGCCGGTCTGGCACCGGGTCATGGACCGCCGTGCGCTGAAGGTGATGGAGGCCGTGGAGGCACGCATCGCTGCGGGCGAGATCGGGCAGACGCCGGAGCCGGCGGCACCGGCCGTGGCACCTTCCGTGCCGGAGGAGATCGAAACCCAGGCGTCACCGACGCCGCCCCCTCGGGCCGGAGCAGCCCCCCTGCCCCCCGTTGAGACAGCCTCGGACGATGCCGCGCTGATCGCGCGGGTCCAGGGGATGCTTCAATAGCCGAGCCGAAGGCGAGGCAAGGGGAATGCGGCCCCGGAGGGGCTGCGCGATTCCGCTAGATCCGCACCCCGTGCCGGCCGGCCAGATCGGTGAAGAACTGCCAGGCCACGCGCCCCGAACGGGCGCCCCGTGTCGCCTGCCATTCGATCGCCTCGGCGCGCATCGTCTCGTCGTCCACGTCCACCCCGTAGGCCTCGCAATAGCCCCGGATCATGTCGAGGTATTCGTCCTGGCTGCAGGGGTGGAACCCCAGCCAGAGGCCGAACCGATCCGAAAGCGAGACCTTTTCCTCCACCGCCTCCGAGGGATTGATCGCCGAGGAACGCTCGTTCTCGATCATGTCGCGCGGCATCAGGTGGCGCCGGTTCGAGGTTGCGTAGAACACCACGTTCTCGGGCCGCCCCTCCACGCCGCCGTCAAGAACGGCCTTCAGCGACTTGTAGTGCTGGTCGTCGTGGCTGAACGAGAGATCGTCGCAGAAAAGGATCACCCGCGCCGGTGCGGCGCGCAGGAGCGTCAGCAGCCGCGCGATCGACGGCAGATCCTCGCGCTGCATTTCCACCAGCACGAGGCCGGGCGTCTCGGCGGCGACCGCCGCGTGCACGGCCTTCACGAGCGAGGATTTTCCCATCCCGCGCGCGCCCCAGAGAAGCGCGTTGTTCGCGGGCAGGCCGGCGGCGAACTGGCGGGTGTTCTGCAGCAGCGTGTCGCGCGACCGGTCGATCCCCAGAAGCAGCGGCAGCTCTACCCGGTTCACCCGGGGCACGGGGTCCAGCCGGTCGGGGTCCGCGTGCCAGACGAAGGCCTCCGCGTCCGCCCATTCGGGCGTGCGGGCGGGCGGCGGGCGCAGGCGCTCCAGCGCCTCGGCGATGCGGGTCAGCGCGTCCTCGGTCATGGGCTGGCTCAGAACTCCTCGCCCTCTTCGAGGATGCCTTCTTCGCGCAGGCGGCGGTTGCGGCTGCGTTCGACCATGCGCACAAGCTGGATCGACACCTCGTAGAGCGCGTAGACGACCGTGAAGAGGATGATCTGCGTGATGACGTCGGGCGGCGTCACGAGCGCGGCGAGCACGAGAATGCCGACGACCGCGTATTTGCGCACGTTCCCCAGCCCCTCGGCCGAAACCAGCCCCGCCTTGCCGAGCAGCGTCAGCAGGACAGGAAGCTGGAAGCAGAGCCCGAAGGCGAAGATGAACTTGAGCGCGAGATCGAGCGATTCCCGGATCGACCCGAGGAAGACCGTCTGCAGCTCATTGGCGCCGGCATCGGGATTGCTGAAGGTCCCGTCACCCGCCACGAGGTTGGCGAGCGCGGGGATCGCATCGGAGAAGCCGATGAAGAAGTTCATCGCCAGCGGCGTCACGACGTAGTGGGCGAAGGCCGCACCCATCATGAACAGCAAGGGCGAGGCGACGAGAAAGGGCAGGATCGCCGATTTCTCGGACCGGTAGAGACCGGGTGCCACGAAGCGCCAGAGCTGGTGCGCGATGATCGGGAAGGACACCGCGAAGCCCGCCACGATCGAGATCCGGATCAGGACGAAGAACTTCTCCTGCGGCGCGGTGAAGATCAGGCGCGCATCCTCGCCACGGGCGCGCAGGACATCGGCGAGCGGCTGGGAGATGAAGTTGAGGATCGGCTCGGCCACGGTGAAGCAGGCGACCATGGCGATCACGAAGGCCAGCACCGACCGGATCAGCCGGGTCCGAAGCTCGGCCAGGTGCTCGATCAGCGGGGCGGAGCTGTCCTCGATGGGGTCTTCGGCGCTCATGTCCCCTCGGTCCCCGTTCGGGGCGCTGCGGCGCCACTGGCCTCTGCCGGGGCGGCGGCGGCGGCCGGTTC